>JAXLVE010000023.1:0-43359 GCA_046329175.1 Flavobacteriaceae bacterium | reverse complement strand
GATTGGAGCGGTTGTTCTGGTTAGTGGCGCTTTGGTATACGGCGTGTCTACCGAAGACAAAAACAAAATTACACACGAAGGTTCAGCGATGTTTTTTCCGACGAGCATTGATTTTGCTGGCGAAGAAGCACCGTTGCAAATTGCCGATGTACGTGAAAGACTCGATCGCGAATTGCTCATCAACGCCAATTTAGACGCGACAACTTTGCTTATTATCAAAAGGGCGAATCGCGTTTTTCCGATTATTGAACCCATTTTGCAGAAGTATAATGTGCCCGATGATTTTAAATATTTGGCCGTGATTGAAAGTGGTTTGGTCAATGCGGTTTCTCCGGCCGGAGCACGAGGCGTTTGGCAGTTTATGCCCAGCACAGCGCGTGAAATGGGCATGGAAGTCAACGATTTAGTTGATGAGCGTTATCACTTAGAAAAATCCACTGAAGCCGCTTGTAAATATTTACTCGATGCCAAAGCTAAATTCGGTAACTGGACTTTGGCAGCCGCTTCTTACAACGGTGGAATGACTGGCGTAACCAAACAAATTGAAATGCAGAAGGTGACCAATTATTATGATTTGTTGCTCAACGATGAAACTTCGCGTTATGTTTTTCGCATTTTGGCACTCAAAGAAATCATGAAAGAACCTGCCAAGTTTGGTTTTACTTTTAACGAACAAGATTTATACAAGAGTTTACCGAGCAAAAAAATATCCATTGATAGCAGCATTACCGATTTGGCCACTTTTGCCAAAGATCAAGGCATCAACTATAAAATTCTCAAAATCCACAATCCTTGGTTGCGCGATAAGAAGTTGCTCAACCCGAGCAAAAAGAAATACGAACTCGAAATTCCACTCAGTGGATATTAAAACAAAAAGCGCTTATCTGGGCGCTTTTTTTATTCGTTTTGTGTCAGTCGGCCGCGACCGTTGTGGCTTTGATATAAAGGTTTGATGCGGCCTTGTTTTTCCAGGAAGCCAATGGCGCGCTCGTCAAAAACTTCATAGTTGAGTTCAAAGGCTTTCATGGTTGGCGTTTTGGGCGGAATGACTACACCGCCGCGTTTAATGTCGACCACTTCTAAATCTTTATTTAAGTAATACGAAGTCGGAAATCCAAGCGTATGTTTGAGCGTGGCTACTACATTTTCGTCGTTTCGATACGATTCATGCGCATAACAAACTTTTATTTTGCCAGTAAACGGACCGGCTGCTTTTCGAGCGTCCATTTTGATGTCCCAAAACAAAACCACTATTTGAAGGTCGTCTTCGTATTTGTGGGCCAATTTGTTCAGTGCCTGAATTTCGCCTTTGTTCATAACACACCAAGAAGAATAGGTGATTAAAAAAATAGGCTTTTTGATTTTGCCCAATCTTACTTTTCGACCTTTGACTGACTTTAAAGTGTAATCTTCAAATCGAGCGCCGACCAAATGATTCTGAACTAATGAATCAAATAAAGTATTGGCTTGTTCAACATCGCCGCGTTCAAAAGCAAGATCGCTTTGGCTATTGTATTTTTTGAGGTTTGTCTGAATGGCTGAGGCAAAAGTTACCGTTTCGTCGTTTTGGCTGAAACCCGAAGTCAGGGCCAGCAAGAGCATAAGTTTAGTTGTAATTAATCGCATCACTCCAGAGAATTATTGATTAATAATGCCCCAAAATAGCAAAGAAAAATTGACATATAAAAGTTTTCAACAAACTATTTTAAATAACTTGTTGAAAACCTGCGAAAAATTGTTGGTAACTGAAAAATTAGATGCGTTTCAATTGCTCTTTCATCATCGTGATTTGATCTTTGAGCATACCTTGTTTATCGAGTTTTTTGGCTTCGTTAAGCAAGTTGGTCGCTTCAAGTTTACGACGACGTGTGAGCGCAACTCCGGCAAGGTTCAATTTAGCCACCGCCAAATCCATATCCATGTTCAAACCGAGTTCGATGGCTTTTTTGAAATATTTCTCGGCCTGAAGCAAGTTGGTTTGCGAAAGCATAATGCCGTGTAAATAGTTGAAATAGCCCTGTTGTTTTTTTACCAAAGCCGTTTCTGGATTTTTGATATACGAAAGCCATTTTTGAGCTCCGGCAAAATCTTGTTTACGCATACGCAAGAAAGCCAATAGAATAAATTCGTTTCTGTAGTATAATATTATCGGTAAAATTGACAAGAACAACAAGAAAATTCCATTGCCAATATATCCTTCGGTCATCTGCCAAATAGCTGCAACTATCATAAGAGCAGCCAAAATCAATTTAATAAATCTGTGAAACATACTTCGCGTTTTTACGGCGCCAAAGGTATCATTTCTTCTGATTGCGCCCAAAGAATTCCCGCTGAATTTGCATCAAAAAAATCAGAAAAAATGTACTCTGATAAGCAATTCTTAACACTCAAAAAAATATTTTCAAAAGCACTTGTCAACAAAAAAAAACTTCCTATATTTGCAGCCGGTTTTACAAATAAACCAATCGCACAAAGATTATATTAAGTTTTAAAGATATCAAGCAATGAGCAAGAGAACGTTTCAACCATCGAAAAGAAAAAGAAGAAATAAGCACGGTTTTATGGACAGAATGGCTTCTGCAAATGGAAGAAAAGTGCTTGCGCGTCGTAGAGCGAAAGGAAGACATAAATTGACTGTTTCTTCTGAGCCAAGACACAAAAAATAATGTTTACGAGCATTCAAAATAAAGGCGTTACTTCAATTAGTAGCGCCTTTTTTTTATACCTTGTTGCAGGTTTTTTTGAAGCTATTTCCGGCTGTCCGCGCTACGCGGTAGCTTGCTCCCATCCGGGCTAGGGCATTCCTCAAAACGGCAACATTCGGTATAAACAACAAAATTTATTACCCAAAAACAACAACCACAACAACACAACATATGCCCAAAGACACTTCCATCAAATCAGTGCTCATCATTGGCTCAGGTCCGATTGTCATCGGTCAAGCCTGCGAGTTTGACTATGCCGGTTCACAAGCTGCGCGTTCCTTGCGCGAAGAAGGCATCGAAGTCATCCTCATCAATTCCAATCCGGCCACGATCATGACCGATCCGGCCATGGCTGACCATGTCTATCTCAAACCACTCACCACCAAATCCATCGTTGAAATTCTCAAAGCGCATCCGCAAATTGATGCCGTCTTGCCTACGATGGGCGGACAAACCGCGCTCAACCTTTGTTTAGAAGCCGACGAAAAAGGCATTTGGGAAGATTTTAATGTACGACTGATTGGGGTCGATATCAATGCCATCAACATTACTGAAGACCGTGAACAATTCAAGCAATTGCTTGAAAAAATTGGCGTTCCGGCGGCTCCGGCCAAAACGGCCAATTCGTTTCTCAAAGGCAAAGAAATCGCGCAGGAATTTGGCTTTCCGCTGGTGATTCGTCCGTCGTTTACTTTAGGCGGAACTGGTGCCGCTTTTGTACATCACAAAGAAGATTTTGACGAATTGCTCACCCGCGGACTCGAAGCTTCGCCTATTCACGAAGTCTTGATTGACAAGGCCTTGTTCGGTTGGAAAGAATATGAACTCGAACTTTTGCGCGACAAAAATGACAATGTCGTCATCATTTGTTCGATTGAAAATATGGATCCGATGGGCATCCACACAGGTGATTCTATTACGGTAGCTCCAGCGATGACGCTTTCTGATACGACTTTTCAAAAAATGCGCGACATGGCCATTTTGATGATGCGTTCCATCGGGAATTTTGCCGGCGGTTGCAACGTACAATTTGCCGTTTCGCCCGATGAGCGCGAAGACATCGTGGCCATTGAAATCAATCCGCGTGTGTCGCGATCATCAGCATTAGCATCCAAAGCGACGGGTTATCCGATTGCGAAAATTGCCAGCAAATTAGCCTTGGGTTATCATTTGGATGAATTGCAAAACCAAATCACCAAGTCAACCTCGGCGCTTTTTGAGCCGACTTTAGATTATGTGATTGTCAAGATTCCGCGTTGGAACTTCGACAAATTTGAAGGTGCCGACAGAACTCTCGGTTTGCAAATGAAATCAGTAGGCGAGGTCATGGGTATTGGTCGTTCGTTTCAAGAAGCCTTGCACAAAGCCACACAATCGCTCGAAATCAAACGCAACGGTTTGGGCGCCGACGGAAAAAGCTATCGAAATTACGAACAAATCATTGACAAACTTACTCATGCCAGTTGGGACCGCGTTTTTGTGATTTATGATGCTATTCAAATGGGCATTCCGCTGAGCCGCATCCATGAAATCACGCGCATTGATATGTGGTTCCTCAAACAATACGAAGAACTTTATCAAATTGAAAAAGCTATTTCAGAGTATAATATTGATACTTTACCGCGCGAACTTTTGCTCGAAGCCAAACAAAAAGGCTACGGTGATCGTCAGATTGCGCACATGCTTCGCTGCCTAGAAAGCCAAGTCTATAAACTGCGCGAAACCATGAATATCAAACGCGTTTATAAACTCGTCGATACCTGTGCCGCTGAGTTCAAAGCACAAACACCTTATTATTACTCTACTTTTGAAGCTGAAATTCAAACTGCCAACGGAACTACTTATGTAGCCAATGAAAGTGTAGTTTCTGATCGTAAAAAAGTGATTGTTTTAGGTTCCGGACCCAACCGCATTGGTCAAGGAATTGAGTTTGATTATTCCTGCGTACACGGTGTTTTGGCGGCCAAAGAGTGCGGTTATGAAACCATCATGATCAATTGTAATCCCGAGACGGTTTCGACCGATTTTGACACGGCCGATAAACTCTATTTTGAGCCTGTTTTCTGGGAACATATCTACGACATCATTCGCCATGAAAAACCCGACGGAGTCATTGTACAATTGGGCGGACAAACCGCGCTCAAACTAGCCGAAAAGCTCGATCGATACGGCATTAAAATTTTCGGAACCAGTTACAATGCGCTTGATTTGGCTGAAGATCGCGGACGTTTCTCGAAGCTTTTGGCTGAACTTAAGATTCCGTACCCGAAATTTGGTGTGGCAGAAAATGCCGATCAGGCCAGCGCACTAGCCGATGTTTTAGATTTTCCGCTTTTGGTGCGTCCGTCTTATGTATTGGGCGGTCAGGGCATGAAAATCGTCATCAACAAACAAGAACTCGAAGAGCATGTAATTGACTTGCTCAAGAATATTCCGGGTAATAAATTATTGCTCGATCATTACCTCGATGGTGCGATTGAAGCCGAAGCCGATGCGATTTGCGATGGTGAAAACGTCTACATCATCGGCATCATGGAACACATTGAACCTTGTGGCATTCACTCAGGCGATTCGAATGCTACATTGCCGCCGTTTAATTTGGGCGAATTCGTGATGCAACAAATCAAAGATCACACGGTACGCATTGCCAAAGCCTTGCAAACGGTTGGACTCATCAATATTCAATTTGCGATTAAAGACGATACGGTGTATATCATCGAAGCCAATCCGCGTGCCTCGCGAACCGTGCCGTTTATTGCCAAAGCGTATGGCGAGCCTTATGTGAACTATGCGGCCAAGATTATGCTCGGCGAAAACAAAGTCACCGATTTTACGTTTCAACCCAAGCTCAAAGGATACGCCATCAAACAACCGGTGTTTTCGTTTAGCAAATTCCCGAATGTCAACAAAGCGCTCGGCCCCGAGATGAAATCAACTGGTGAGAGTATTTTGTTTATTGATGATCTCAAAGACGATCAGTTCTACGAATTGTACTCAAGACGCAAAATGTATTTGAGCAGATAAAACTGAAAAACCATGTTTCGTCACGAAGGAAAAACGCGCAACTTCAAACACAATTTAGGCATTGCTTCGCTATTGTCTTTTGTGGCGGGCTTGGTCAATGTAGCAGGATTTTTGGCCGTTCAGAAACTCACCACCAACATCACCGGTCATTTCGCCTATTTGATAGATGAGGTTTTTAAACTCGAGTGGTGGCAAGGCTTGGTGTATTTTCTGTATATCTTTTTCTTTTTTCTGGGTTCATTCACCTCGAATTTACTCATTGAAATCGCCACCCGTAAACACTCAAAAATCAGCTACCAAATTCCGGTTTTTTTAGAGAGTTTCATCTTGTTTGTCCTGGCTGTATTCGGTACAGAAATTATTCGAGAAAACCCCAATGCTTTGGCGTTTACTTTGTTGTTTTCGATGGGATTGCAAAATGCGCTAGTGACCAAAATCTCGAAAGCAACTGTGCGAACCACACATTTAACGGGCTTGTTCACAGATTTGGGTATTGAACTGTCACAACTGTTTTTCTACAAATTGCCTGAACAACAAAAGCAATTGCGCTCGTCGGTCAAACTCAGACTCACGATTATCTGCTTTTTCTTTTTGGGCGGACTCACCGGAGGTGTTTTCTACAGTTATATTCAGCTTAAAGTTTTGATTCTGGCCGCTGTAGTTTTGATCAGTACCATTGTGTATGATTTCTTGAAATATCGATGGCTGTTGTTTCATCGTCGCAAAAGAGCATAAAAAAAGCCCCAATTTCTTGAGGCTTTTATACTTACTTTTTAACTAACTTTTCTATTTTGATTCCTTTTTCGGTGTTAATTTTCAAGAAATAAATTCCGTTTGGTTTGTTTGAAATGTCTAGTTGAGTTGTTTTCTGTTTTTCGAGTGAAGTCTGTAAAATTCTTCCCTGAACATCATACAATTCAACTGATTTAATCAAACTATTACAATCTATGCGAACCCAATCTTTGGCAGGATTTGGATAGGTATTGATGCTAGAATCAATATTGAAATCAGCTTGATTTAACAAGGCAAAAACGGTTTGCGCCGGATTGGTTTCAATAGGTGCGTTGTAATCAAAATAAATGTTGGCTTTGTTGCTAACTTGATCGCCCGCAGCTAGAGTTGCAGCTGATTTTATTTTAAACATAATCGTACCGTGACCGCCAACCGGAGGATCGCCCGCGCTGGCTGCTAAGTTGATGTTTCTAAAAATGAACTCAACTACATTGCCATGGATATTGGTGGTAGATTCATGTGATGCGTCAAGCAATTGAAGCGAATCTAAATTGTATTTATCCGGATCAATGACCATTTTGACCACAATGTTCTCGGCAGCAAAGTTTCCGGTATTTTCAAAACGGGCTACATAATGTAGATATTTCCCAATTTCTGTGGGCGCTACCGTTGGGCCTTCCAGACAAGTGATGTCGTTGGGATCCATCGAATTTACAATATATTGTGGCAGTTCAAAGACATTGTCTTCAGCCATTTCATCACCAATTATCGGATTAATAGTTGCCGTAAAATGGATCAAATCACCTGAATTGACTGGTGGTGTTTCTATCGGTGAATTGACATTGAAAACAAGCTCAATGGTTCTGGTTTCAAAGGGTTTTAAATCGGAATAATTCCAAGTTAAAGTGCTGATTGCTGTATTATCAGGAGCGACAGAGGCCGAGATGAAATCTAGCAGAGCATCTTCAAAAGCCAGTTGGATATTGCCTGATAAAGTTTGATTTCCTTTGTTTTTGATCAACAAAACATAATGTGCATCAAAACCTGGGCGCGCCACTCCAGAAGGATATAAAACAATTTCTGCATCGTTGTGAACACCATTCGCTGTCATACAAAAATCTTGGTTGACGACCGTGCTGTTGAGTTCCGGAAAAACATGTGTGGTCGTAACCGGAGTCAGGTGAAAGTAAGCCGGATTTTCTAAATGTGCATTCAGGGTATAGGTTCCAATGTCAGCATACAAAGTATAGATTCCAGTATCATTCAAAAAAGTTCCACTGCTGATGGTTCCATCGGTCATGTCAAATCGAATGTTGTTGGCTAAAAGATCATTGCTGTCACAACCATCATTATTCAAGTCAAAATGAGCTGTTCCGGTAACGCTGTTGTAATGCCCGCCGGGTGTAAATGAACAATAAGAACTTACAATAGTGCTAGGATTATTGATTTGAGCACTAGTTTGTATGTCAGCTATTTCTGTTTCATCGGCACAAATGAATTGTAGGTTAGGATTGCCATAAAAGGCTACACTTTCATCGACTCCGTTTTTAATAAACAAAGTGCTTAGATTATTGTCTTGACAAGAAGTGCCCATTATCATATTAATACAATCGCTAGTATCCAGAGTTGTTAGTTGATTATTGGAGCAATTTAATTGTTTCAAATTGACCATTCCTGTCAAATCAAGCGATGTAATCTGATTGTTATCGCAATATAAATATACTAGATTCGTCAATCCTGAAACGTTCAAATTCGGAATTGAATTGAAACCGCATTGTAAATTTTGTAGACTGGTTAAACCGCTCACATCTAAAGTTGTTAATAAGGTATTGTTACAAAATAAACCTATCAAATTTGTCAACCCATTGACATTTAGTTCAGGAATCGGATTAAAAGGGCAATACAAATGAATCAGTGCATTCATGCCGCTCAAATTTAGAGACGGAATCTGATTATACCCGCAAGTTAATTGCTCTAAGTTAATCAATCCGGTAAGATCTAATGCAGTTAATTGATTGTAGTCACACCATAATATTTTAAGCGTCGTAAGTCCAGTTAAATTCAACGAGGTTAATAGATTATTCATACAAAACAATTGTTCTAATTGTGTCAAACCTGTTACAGTGAGCGAGGTCAGTTGATTGTTTTGCGCAGAAATATTTTTTAAAGTTGACATTCCGCTTAAATCGGCTGTCGGAAAAGAATTATATGAAAAATCAATACCTGTTATGCTGCTTAACCCTGTAAAATCAATAGAAGTCAGCAAATTGTTGTTGCAACCCAAGCTTTTTAAATTTGCTAAATTGCTAACCGTTAATGAAGTTAATTGATTGTAGTTGCAACTCAAATATTCTAACAGAGGCAAACCGCTTGCGTCAAGGCTGGTCATCTGATTGTTAGAGCAATCATACGTTTTCAGATTGAGCAGGTTGGTGGTATTTACGGTCGTCAATTGGTTGTTGTTGCAACGCAATTGGGACAAGTTGATCAGTGTTGGAATGTTCAGTGTTGTCAGTTGGTTTTGTGAGCAATTTAAGTCAACCAGACTTGTCATCGCTCCGGTAATATTCAAACTCGTGAGCTGATTGTCATAACACCATAAAATCTCTAAATGCGAAAGACTTGCAATGTTGAGGGTTGTTAATTGGTTTCCAGAACATTGAATCGATTTTAGATTGCCCAAACCGCTTACACTTAATGACGTTAGTAAATTGTCTGATAAGTTGAGGTTTTCAAGACTGGTGATTCCGGCGATATTTATCGTTGTCAATTGATTGTTCCCGCAGCTCAAACCACGCAAACTAGACAAGCCCAAACCACTCAAATTTAGAGTTGTCAGTTGGTTATTTGAGCATTCCAACATCTCAAGATTAAACAAACCGGTCACATTGAGTGCGCTTATTTGATTGTCCGAACAAATGAGCACCATCAACGAAAACAAATTGCTCGCGTCTAATGAAGTTAGTTGATTGTTTTCACAGTGCAAAATTTGTAAACTTGTGAACGCTTCAATGCCGGTTAAATCGGCAATTCCGGAAGCATTCACATTGAGAATTGTGATATTGGCCGCTTCACTTACCTCAATCTCACCGTTGTTGTTGGTATCGACCTTGGATTGACCTGTAAAACTCGAGGCAATATTGTTGGAAGCATCAGCAGCGAGTAATTTAGCTTTGAAATTTGCATCGGGAATATTCACGATTTGTGCTTGAATGAAGCTCGTAAAAAGCAACATCAACAGCGTGATTTTTTTCATCGATTGGTTGATATGTATGTATGTTTTCATAATGGTTTTGTTTTAGAGTGCTTTGATCAATTCCTGTAATTTTTCTTTTTTGCTCTGAGCAATCGGAATACTCGACTGATCTGCCATAATCACATAACCGCCGTCATTTTTGATATATGATTTTAGATAAGCCAGATTGATCAAGTGGGATTGATGTACGCGTTCAAATCCGTGTTCACTGAGCAATTCTTCGTATTCTTTGAGCGTTTTTGAAATCAAAACAGGTTTGTGGTTTTTGATGTAAAACTGAGTGTAATTGGCTTTGGCTTCGCAGCGAATAATATCCGAAACTTCAAAAAGATGAATTCCATCGCTGGTTGAAAGGGCAATTCGCTTGTAGTTATCGACTTTTTTGCGAATGTTCTCGAGCAACAAATCAATGTGTTCAAATGAATTGTCTTTTCCGGTGGCTGCTTTGATTTTGGCCATCGTGTCTTGCAATTCTTCAAAATCAACCGGTTTGAGCAGAAAATCCAGCGCGCTAAATTGGAAAGCCTTGACCGCATATTGTTCATGAGCGGTAATGAACACAATGTGCGCTTTGATTTTTCCTTGTTTTTGCGCCAGTTGTTCCAAAATATCGAAACCTGTTCCGTCACTCAAATGGATATCCAAAAAAATGACTTGCGGCTGAAGTTTTTCAATGGCAGCGATGCCCGTTTTGACGCTTTCGGCTTCACCGACTATCGCGATGTCGTTGGTGTAGCGGTCTAAAAGCGCTTTGAGTCCGGTGCGTAAATGTTGGTCGTCGTCTACTAATAAAGCTGTAATCATTTTTTTAAATTTTAAGGGATGTATTGAATGGGCAATCGCAAAGTGACGCGCGTACCGGCTTTTTGTTGCTCATTTTCTAATTCTTCTATTTCAATTTGGGCTGATTTTGACGTAATCGATTCCATGATTTCGAGTCGTTTTTTGGTGATTTCCAAAGCCATTGATTTGTGTGCGGTTACCGAATTTTCTTTGAGGATTTTCGATTCTGAAATTCCGACACCATCATCGGTTACAGTGCAAACAAACTGTTGGTCCATCACATCAAAAGCAATTTCAATTTTGCCATTCCCGTCTTTAGGAACCATGCCGTGTAGGATGGCGTTTTCTACAAAAGGTTGAATCAGCAACGGCGGAATTCCCATGTTGAATTCTACGTTCGGACTTGAAGTAATGATGAATTCAAATTTGTGGTGAAAGCGCAATTGTTCGAGCTCAAGGTAATTCTGCAAGCTTTCAATTTCTTTGTCAATCGGAATCAGTGAACCTTTTGAATATTCCAACGTCAAGCGCATGAGTTTGGAGAATTTCGATAAATATTTTAATGCCGAATCGGTTCCGTTTTGCACAATAAAACTCGATATCGCGCCCAAGCAATTAAATACAAAGTGCGGATTCATTTGTAAATGCAGCGCTTTTTGTTCATACTCGGCCACTTCTTTTTGTAAGGTTAGCCTGCGTTTGACCTGTCTTTTGTTGTATAGAAGTATGATAACCACTACCAAAAACACAGCGCCCAGAATTATCAAAAAAGTAATAAGTCGCTCACGTTTACTTTGTTCTATGAGCAAAGCCTCTTTTTTTTGATATTCAAAATTCATCTCGGCTTGAGCGAATTTTTTACTGTTTTCGAGATTGTTGATGCTGTCTCTTGCGGCAATATAGTTCCGATAATGTGTAAACGAAGCCTGGGTTTGATTTAAGGCAGCGTAAATTTCGCTGAGTAATTTTTCTGAGTGATAAGTTTGGTCAAGAACACCGATAGATTGTGCATATTCCAACGATTTTTGCGCATAAGGTAAGGCTTGTTGCGGCAGGTTTTGATCAGCGTAAAATTTTCCGATGTTATACAAGGCCAATGAAGCGCCAAATTTGTTTTGCATCGATTCATAAATATTTAAAGCTTTTTGATACGCGCTCAATGCCTGCTGCAATTGTTGCTTTTTCATGAAATAATCACCCCAATAATTGGCCAATAAAGCACTGCTGAGCGGATTGTTGTTTTGATCTAACAATTGTTCGGCATGTTCATAGTATTGTTTTGCTTGAGCATATTGAGCGCGTTCAAAATAAATCACGCCAATGTTGATGAGCGTCATGGCAGCATTGGGTTCTTTGATTTGCTCCTGGATCGCAGCCGCTTGTTTGAGGTATTTGGTGGCTTTTGGAAGGTCTGATTGAGATTTATAGACAATTCCGATGTTGTTGAGCGCTTTAGAAATATTGATGCTGTCTCTGGTTTGCTGATAAATTTCTAATGCTTTTTGGTAATATTCGAGCGCTTTGTAGTAATTGCTCTGTTGTGTATATACCACACCTATACTGGCCAATGCTCTGGCTTTTGTGTTTTGTACAAACTTATTTGAGGAGTTTTCGAGTAGCTTATTTAATTTGAATTCTGCTCGATGAAAATAGGTTAATGCTTGAGGGTAATTTCCGATTACCAAGGCGTGATTCCCCAAGTTGATGTCGGCTTGGCTTAACCCAAATGAGTATTGAATTTTTGTTGCTAATAATTGAGCTTTTTGGGCAAAGTATTTCAGCGAATCGGGTTGGCTGGCTTTGTAATAATCCGCAATTTTATTGTAAAGGTTAACCTGAGCAGTGTCAGTCTTTGTATAATTGAGTTGATTGGTAAGTTGTTTTATATTTAGGTTTTGTCCATAACTCAATTGTCCGGCAACCGAGTAAAAATCAGACATACGATGTGAAGTGTACGTTTCAAAACTTCTGTGATTTAAGTTATCGTAACAAATGTAGCGTATGTCTGTGCGGTAATTTGAGTCAATTATTATTTATGCCTTTTGAATTATTATTTGCCAGGTTTGAATTTATTCTTTAATCAGCGTTTGTCTGTATGAAGCCCCGTCAATTTTGATTACAGCGATATAAATGCCCGTCGCCAAATCGTTGGTGGTTAAAGTAATTTCAGAAGTTCCTGAAGGAGCCATTCGCTCTGAAGTTTGACGAACAATTTTTCCGGTATTATCTACCAAATCAATCGCTACTTTAGCAGGAGCCAATAAGTCAAGCTTAATATTCACCTCATTATTGGTTGGGTTTGGATATAATTTGAGCTCAATACTGTTTTCATGCGGTTGGGCGTGCAGACCTAAGTTTGATTTATTCAAATTCCAAGCAACGGTATTGAAGTGAATGCTTGCATGATTGTCGGTTCTGACAAGTGTGGTCGGATCGGTAACCGTCGCCGTGAGGATGTGGTCGCCGTCGGTTAGCGATGCCGGGTTGAGCGTGTAATTTTCTGCATCGCTCAAGAGATTTCCGTCGAGTTGCCACTGAATTTGCAAAGTATTCGGAATGGGTCTTATCAGTGAAGTCAGCGCAAAATCAACTGAGTCAGAATTTACATTGATGACTGTTGCATTGCTCGGAGTGTATGATTCAATCGGATTAATCAACGTGTGAATGCGCTCAACAATACCTTCTTTGCACACAGAGCAATAAGGCAAATTGAGCTGTTCCATTTTGCATTCACCGCTCACAGGTTTGAACCACAATGAAGAATTTCCACCGCAGCAATAAGGCGCAATGCCTATGTTGGTTTCTTCGGTGAGCCAGTTTTTCCATTTGACCAAATTGGGATTAGCTTCTTGGGTCATGTTGATTTTTTCTTGAAAATATTGGTCGCCAGCGTAGTATTCATCAGCTAAACGACCGAAAGTATGACCGATTTCATGCGCCGCAATTTCGCTCGAAGCTTCATCCGCAGTAAAAACAGCATACGATCCGCCGCTGCCGCCATATTGATTCGAATTCCCGACAATAAATACCAAATCGTAATTCGGAAAATTTGCCGATAAAACATTGGCCACTTTTACATTGCTGGTCACAACTGTTAAGCGATGAATTCCATAACCATCGAATTTGGTTCCGAAATAATTGGTCGGATTTGAAACTTCGGTAAAATATCCAGCACAGTCACCCGCTGTGTTGGCATGTTTTACGCCGCTTTGGGTTGCGATGACTTTAATGGCAAAAACATTGAAATAATTTTTATACTCGCTCCAAGGTGAAATAGAGAACAAATAATTGCTGATGGTTTGCGCCGTGTTGACAAAAGCATCTTGTTCGGTCTCAGTATAACCGTCGCCCATGATGACCAAATTCAGGTGTTTGTCGGGGTTTCCGTTGTCAAGGATCGGAACCACTTCAAATGTTTGGGCCTGCAGCGATATGCCAAAAAATAAAATCAGTAAAGTAAAGCGAATTTTCACAACTTATATTTTAAAGGTTTTTAATTCTTTTGTTTGTTTTTTTCGGGTTTCAGAAACTTTGATTTGGGTGTTTCCGGTTTTTTGGAATCGGATGAAAAAATCTGCTTGGTCGGTTTCAACATATTGAGCGGTCAGCTTGTGCTGGTCATTTACATATTCAACAATTTTATAGAGTGGATGCTCTATACGGATGATTTGTTTGGGCGCTTCAGAACTGATGATTTCCAGCGTTAAATAATTTTCTGAGGAATTTTTAGATTCTGTATTTTTCTTGAGTTTTCCTTTACTTTCGGTTACTGAAATCAGTTCAATTTTGCTTTCTTTTTCAGGTTGTTTGCTGATTAAAAAACTAGCGAATACTATTTTGGATTCGATTGACTTTTCTTGGGTAGATTCAGCAGTGGTAGCAGTTTTTTGGATTGAACTACAAGCAGTTAAAATCAGAAAAATCAGCAAGGCAAACCTTGAATGCATACTATTTTTTTGTTTCAAAAGTAATTAATTTAATTTCTGCCTTGGGTTTTTCGGGTTGTAAATTTTATGTTTTTTAATTAGGACTGATTGGTTACTTTTGAGCCAAAGGGCAAAGTATTATTCATGGGTTTACTCAAAAAAATCAACACCAAAGCCAAAGCCGATTTTAATACGGGTTTCGGAAGCAGTGCGTCTAGCTATGGCGGACGTTTTGTCAACAAAGATGGCTCGGCCAATATTCAAAAACGCGGGCTTTCATGGTTTGACAGAATCAGTTGGTATCATACTATGCTCAAGATGCCGAGGCTGAAGTTCATCGCGGTTTTGTTTGCTTTTTACACCGTGGTCAATTTTATTTTTGCTTCAGTATATTATTTAATCGGTGTTCGCTATCTAGATGGAATCGACGCTAGCGGTCCGGAGTGGGTAAAATTCGGCAAGGCTTATTTTTTTAGCGCACAAACTTTTACTACTGTTGGTTACGGTCACATTAGCCCGAACGGCTTTCTGACCAGTGCTGTTGCAGCCACTGAAGCCTTGGTTGGTTTGCTGAGTTTTGCCATTGCGACTGGTTTATTTTTTGGAAGATTCAGTCGACCGCGCGCTTATTTGAAATTTTCACACAACGCACTTATATCGCCTTATAGAAACAATCAAAAAGCGCTGATGTTGCGTATGGCCCCACACAAAAATACCCAATTGACCGATGCTCAAGCCAAAATTACCTTGGGAATGATACTCGAAGAAAATGGTCAAATGGTCAATAAATTTTATTCGTTGGATTTAGAACTTTCTGAGGTGAATTCACTCACTTTGAGCTGGACTTTGGTACATCCGATTACTGAAAATAGCCCGCTTTTTGGTTTTACACCTGATGATTTTAAATCTATTGATGGTGAACTCATCGTATATGTCAAATCTTTTGATGATATGTACAGCACAACGGTGTCGGTTAGTACGTCATATACTTTTGATGAAATTGTTTATGGCGCCAAATTCGAAATGATGTATTCAGACAGTGAAGACGACAGCCGAACCGTTTTGCATTTGAACAAGCTCAATAGTTTTAAAGAAATACAGTTATAAAACAAACTAAAACAAACAAATTATGAAAAAGAAAAAATGGATTATTGCGCTGGCTATCCTCGGACTCGGCGCTGCAGGAGTATATATGTACCTCCATCAGCCCGCCAGAGATGTGGCCTCTGAAGAAGCTGCTTTTAAAATCACCAAGCAAGATCTCGACAAAGATTATGAGCAAAATGATTCTCTGGCCAATGCAAAGTATATTGACAAAACCATTGAATACACGGGTGTAATTAGTCGATTGATTGCCAAAACACATTCGGCGGATATCGACGAAAATATGGTGGTCGTTTTTAAAGATTCAATTCTGCCAGCTGAACTCAAAGAAAAACAAAAAGTCACTGTAAAAGGCCGATACGTTGGTTATGATGACTTGATGCAAGAATACGAAATGGATCAAGTTACCCTAGTGAAAAAATAATAAAAAAAGCCTGCTCAACTAAGCAGGCTTTTTTATTTCTGATAAATTTTAATGACAACCTTGTAGTGAATTGATGTAATCTCGCATGAGTTGCACACCTTCCTCGTGAACGATACTTCGCCCAATCATTGGCATCATTTCGGCGGCGGCATTGGTATTCATTCGGTAGATAATTTCTGAATGATCCGGATCTCGGCCATTAATCACATAGGGTTGATTCGGTATCGTAAACAAAGGCGGTAAGCAAACGCCAAAAGTGTATAAATCATTATTGGCAAAATCAAATCTTTGCGGCACATAAGCACAATGGCCACCGGTTCTGTGGCAATGCGCACAATTGATATCAATATATGAACGAGCTCTGAGTTCAAGTGGTTTGCTTGTGTCTTCCCAATCGACGGCTGAATGGATGGCCGATAGAGCAGGCAGCGTATTGTTTATGTACCCTAGATTTTTCCAATATTGTAACTGATTGCGCGTAGCATTTCCGTAATTGTACATCGTATTGAGGTTTTGAGGCTTTGGCCCAATGGGCGTGTTGCGCTCACCGCCTTCAACTTGTAACGGATTGATTTTATGACAAGTTACACATTCGGTTTGTGATGGAATTTTATAGGTAATGCTTCTGGTAACTCCATTGTCAGTCCAAGTAATGGGCACGAAATATCCGTTTTGATTGGTGTCCAAATATGCCTCAGTTTGCTCTTCGTTCCAGATATAATCATAGAGTTTCCAACCATCTGTTTTTCTCACCAACAAGCGTGTCTCAATAAGTTTGGTGACATCATTGGGTTGAACATGATCGTAATAAAACGTTTTTGAAATGACGGTACCGACCGGAAATTCCAAAACATTGCCATCTCCATTATAAGAAGCTTTGGTTCCTCTGGGCAACCAAATAAATCTCTTTTTATGAGCATAATCGGTAAACAAGGCACTCGCCGGTTTATAAGGAATTACCATATAATTCGGTTTGTGATCTTTGAGCGGTCCAACAAATAGTTGATAATCCGACAACTTGGGATATGGCACCAAACTCAAATCGATTTTTATGGGACTACCCACCGGATTGGAGGCTTTTCCATTTACATCTGAATAATCAGAACTTTCATCCTGAGAACAGGCATAAGTTACTAGAATCAAAGCCGCAATGGCAGTGAATATTAAATAAAATCTTTTCATAGCTGTTGAAAAAAATCAGGTCAAGAAATTTTCCTGACCTGATGTGATTAATTTATGCTTTGATGAATTTTTGCATATGATCTTTACCTTGAGCGTCTTGAACCAACAATAAGTAGGTGCCAGTTGAAAGTTTTTCAACATTCATGCTATTGTTGATGATTGAGTTTTGCATCAACAAACGACCATTGATATCAAATATTTTTGCAGATTTGAGTTCCATGGTATTTTGCACTTTGAAGTTCAAAACATTTTGAGCCGGAACCGGATAGGTTTCAAAACCAGCTTGAGTAAACTGATTTACAGCCAAAGTTGAACCTTCAGTTACTTTTAATGCAGCATTTTTGGCTGGATTGTTAATTGTATCTTCAATTCCAGAAGGCCATTTAATGACTACTTTGTCAATTATATCGGCGGTTCCAATACCAAAATGAGCGTTCATAGTGCTTTGGTGGCTGAATCCGTGTCCGCTTTTGATGTCGCGAATTTGTTTGCCCCAGCTACCATATAGTTCAACGCGAGCACCAATACCGTTATAATTACTTTGAATTCCCTCTAAATTAATGGTAATCCAATTATTTTGATTCGGAACATTCAAATAAACACTATTCATGAACTGCACATCCAAAAAGCCGTCGTGGTTTAAGTCACCCACTGCGCCCTCATTAAATGGCAAATCATATCCCGTAAAAGTCATGTCTCCGTTGTTAAGGTACATTTCTTTAGCATTTTGCCAGAAAAAGTCAATCCAACCATCATTGTTAAAATCTCCGGCTTGGATTTCCCATGAACCTACTTGTGGAGCAATGCCAGATGCAGGATAAATATCTGTAAAAGTCCCGTCGCCATTGTTGCGATAGAATTTATTGGTGTCTGAAATGTTTGATAACATAATATCCATATCACCATCGTTGTCATAATCTTCAATAGCTGAAGCCCATGATTGAGCGCCATCGTTTATTCCGGCAACAGCTCCTTCTTCAGCAAATGCTCCTCCGCCGTTGTTTTTATAGTATAGGTTGATGCGTTGCGGGTCTCCGGCAGGAGCACTTCCACGACATTTTGACAAATACATATCAATTTTGCCATCGTTGTTTAAATCTGCCCATTGTGATTGGTAATTTCCTCCAACGGGCAATGTGCTCATCAATGAAATATCAAAGAGTAAATTTCCGTTTCCATCGTTGCGATAAGCGTGACTTTGCGCTACGTCATGACAAGCCCACAGGTCAAGATTTCCATCGTTATCAATATCGACAAAATTTGTTCTTTGGGTAAAGATACTTTGTGGATATTCAATAATGGTGTAGCCAGCTCCTTGCGCAGCTGCTTTTACTACACTCACACGACTTCCGTTTCCTAAAGCTAAATCGTTAAAGCCATTGTGGTCAAAATCCCCGGCAGCAATACTCCAACCTGGTGTATAATTAACCGTCAGTGGATAATTGTGTGTCGTAAAACCGTTGCCATCCGCTTTTTGAGCAAATACATTGATCTGGTTAGAATCAACCGTTACTATATCATCTAAGTAATCACCATCCATATCAGTTACGCAACAAATAGTTGAACTTCCGGCAAAGGTTTGTTGGGTAAAATTAATTGGTGAAACTACAATTGGCGCTTCAGTTAATTCAAAATCAAAACCGGTTGAACTCCAGCGGTTGTCCCAAGCAATGATATAAGTTGCGCCAGCATTTACATTGAATGTAACCGTTGACAAATAAGAAGTTCCAGAACTACAAGTTATGTTTCCTGAATCATCATCGCTGGCAACGCACACCAATTCTCCGCAAATTCCAGTGTAAATACTCACGCGAGTGTCTTTACAAATGTTCTGGGTTAAATCTGACGAGATAGTTACAGTCAGGTTTTGCCCAGGTGTGTAGCTATACCAGTTAGCGAGTGTTGCTTGTGTAGAGCAAGAAGTCGTAATGTTGGTTCCAGTAATTTGACCAACACTGGTTAATCCGGCTGTAATGACTTGCGGACTAGAACAATCATTCTGTGCAGTTGCCCAAAAACTAAGGCATAACGCAAAGAGGGAAGTAATTTTTTTCATGCAATCTTTTTTTATTGGTTCAATTTTTTTTTGCTGTAAATCGCTTAAAATTTGGCTTAAAAATTCTCAGATATTCAACAGCGACCCAAATGTATTAAAAAAAACCAAAAAAACAATAGTTAAAGCGCGGTTGATTGGCTTAATTTGCAGTACTACAGCGTTGAAGCCCGTAGATTGAGGTTGTATGAAAATTCAAGCAAAATAAATTTATTCTTGATCTTCTGTTTCGGCTCTTTTGAGTAAACTTTCAGGAAGTGATTTTTTGGCTTTGGCGCCCATTTTTTTGAGCCGCTCAATGCTCGTTACCAAATTGCCTTTGCCTTCAACCAATTTATTCATGGCGGCATCATATTCGGTTTTTGAATCTTTGATTTTGTTGCCCACTTTGATCAAATCAGACACAAAACCTTCAAATTTGTCATACAAAGCGCCGGCTTGACGCGCAATTTCAAAGGCATTTTCTTGTTGTTTTTGATTGGTCCACATACTGTCAATAGTACGCAGCGTGGCCAAAAGCGTCGTCGGGGTTACAATCACAATGTTGCGTTCAAAAGCTTTGTTGTATAAGGTTGCATCGTCTTGTAGCGCAATGGCAAAAGCCGGTTCAAGCGGAATAAACAACAACACAAAATCCGGGCTTTCTATCTGATATAAATCCTGATAGTTCTTCTCTCCGAGCTGATCGACATGGCGTTTGATTGAATTGACATGCTCTTTTAAATAGCTACTTTTGAGTGTTTCATTTTCTTCGTTGATCCATTTTTCATAGGACGTGAGCGACACTTTTGAATCGACAATCATCTTTTTTCCGTCGGGCAAATGAATCACCACATCCGGAAAAACGCGCTGACCCTCGGCCGATTCGTGTGCGGTTTGTACATCGTATTCACGCCCTTTTTCTAAACCTGATTTTTCCAGAACGCGCTCGAGCACCAATTCACCCCAATTTCCTTGCATTTTGCTGTCGCCTTTGAGCGCTTTGGTCAGATTGACGGTTTCTTTACTCATTTGTTCGTTCATCTCGCGCAAGCCCAGAATTTGTTGGCGCAACGCAGCGTGATAATCGATGCTTTCTTTGTGCGTGTCTTCGACTTTCTTTTCAAAAAGTTGAATTTTATCCTGCAGCGGAAGCAAAATGGTTTTGAGATTTTCTTTGTTTTGTTCGGTAAATTTGTTGGTTTTTTCTTCGAGAATTTTGTTGGCCAGATTTTCAAATTCTTTGGTGAATTTTTCTTGAAGTTGCTCGGTTTCTTGTTTTTGTTCTTTATTTCTTTCCCACAAATTTTGAAAATCGACTTCTCTTTTGGTAAGTTCTATGTTTATTGTTTCTTTTTCGGTTCGTATCTGTTCGCGTTCCTGAATTGTTTGATTCAATTGCTTTTTTAATTGCTCAAGATTTTCAAGCAAGCCTTTTATCCTTTCTTCAAGCGAAGCAGTACTAGTTTTAGAATTGGCAACCATCACAGATTTTCCAATATAAAAGCCAATCAAAAAGGCCAACAGTACAAAAGTGAGTGTCAAAAAAGAGGTCATATTTTATATAATTCTTGAGTGCCTAAATATAGTTAACAAGGGCAAATTTTTGATGTTGTTTTGAAAAAATGTTTTAATATTGGCAACGTTTTTACAAATGAACTAAAAATAAATTTTCACTTATGAAGAAGAGCTTTTTCCTTTTATTGGCTTTATTTACTTGTTTGATTACGCATGCGCAGCCGGGTGGGCCTGTTGGGCACCTGACCATTTTTTCTGAAGACGGAGATAAATTTACATTAATTCTCAACGGAGAAGTTATCAATGATACTCCGCAAACAAATTTACGAGTTGAAGATTTGAATCAACCGTATTACAGTGCCAAAATCAAGTTCGAGAACACTACCTTGGCTGACATTACGAAAAATAATTTGATGCTAACCGATGTTGATGGTGTTTATAGTGATGTTACCTACAAAATCAAGCGCGATAAAAACAACAAAACCAAAATGAAGATGAACTATTTTTCGGCGATTCCGGTGAGACCTGATTTTATCCCACCTTCAAATGTTCACGTAATTCATTATGGACATGAACCGCAACCACAACAAGTAGCACATCAATCTGGACATGTTTCGCAAACTACTACAACCACAACCACGGTTAACGAAGGAGCAACTATTGGTGTCGGAATGAATGTAGGCGGTGTCAATATGGGCATTACAATCAATGACAATATGGGCGGTGGTTCAGTTTCACAAACCACGACAACCACAACAACTTCATCATCTTCACATGTAGGCGGGACCAGACATGAAGAGCATTCTGATGATATCAGAGGTTGTTCTGGTAGAGGCTGTATGAATAATGGAAACTTTAATGCGGCTTTGTCAACCATTAAAAAACAAGCTTTTGAAGACACTCGCCTCAAAACAGCCAAACAAGTAATAACAGCCAATTGTTTGAATGTTGATCAGATTATGCAGATAGCCAATACATTTGATTTTGAAGACAACAAACTTGATTTTGCTAAATACGCATATGATTATTGCACTGAACCCAGAAATTATTTTAAGCTAAACGGCATTTTTAAATTCAGCAATAATGTAGATGATTTGTCTGATTATGTTCAGAGCAGACAATAAAAATAAGGCCATTCATTTGAATGGTCTTCTTATTTTTGCCCATAGCAAATGAACCATCGTTACTTTATATTATTCAAACCTTATGGGTATTTGAGCCAGTTTAAATATGAACTCAAACGACCCAAAAAACTCTTAGGCGAGTTATATGATTTTCCGCCCGGAACTATGGCTGTCGGCCGATTAGACGAAGATTCCGAAGGATTGCTCATGCTCACCACCGACGGAAAACTCAGCGATTTTATCTGCAGCAGTGGCATCGAAAAAGAATATTATTTGCAAGTAGATGGAATCATTACACCTCAAGCCGTTGATCAATTGCAAAACGGAGTTGAAATTGGATTTGAGGGCATTCGCTATCAAACCTTGCCTTGCCAAGCTCGATTGATTGGAGAAGCTCCGAATTTTCCAGCGCGCGCCAAAAAGATCCGCGATGAACGCCACGGCCCAACTTCTTGGGTTTCGGTAACCGTTAACGAAGGCAAATTCAGGCAAGTGCGCAAAATGCTCTCGGCTGTTGGGTTTCCGGTGTTGCGATTGGTGCGGGTTCGCATCGGAAATATTTCACTTGATAGTCTTGAAGGCGCAACCGTAAAAGAAGTTTCAAAATTAACATAATTGCTATGCTCAACATTGTTCTTGTAGAACCCGAAATTCCCAACAATACCGGAAACATTGGACGTTTGTGCGTCGGAACCCAAAGCCGATTGCATCTCATTAAGCCGTATGGTTTTGAAATTTCTGACAAGCATCTCAAGCGTTCCGGACTTGATTATTGGGTGCATCTCGACTGGAAAGAATACGATAATTTTGAGCAATGGGCTATACAAATTCAAGACAAAAGCAGAGTTTTTTTGATGAGTTCACATGCGCAAAAGTTCTACCATGAACAAGAATTCCGCGATGGTGACTGGCTGGTTTTTGGCAAAGAAAGCGTCGGTTTGAGCGTCGAAGTCATGGCTCAATTTGATCATCATCTTAAAATTCCGATTTCACCACAAGTTCGCAGTTATAATTTGGCCAATGCTTGTGCCTTTATCATCGGCGAAGCCAAACGACAAATTGGTTGGTAATTTATGTTATCAGTATAAACCGTTTTCCAATAACATCAAACTTCACTTGATCTTTCGGGAATAACTCTGAAAAAACTCCTTCGGCAATGAGTTGTTCAGGCGTGTTTTGCCAGCATTTTTCTGAAGTAATAACCACCATTTGATCACTGTATTCGAGCGCCATGTCTAAGTCGTGTGTCGAAAATAAAATGCATTTTCCGGTTTCATGACTCAGTTTTTTGAGCAACTGCATCAGTGAAATTTTGTGCAACCAATCTAAATGTGTGGTCGGTTCGTCTAAAATAATCAAATGGGTATCTTGAGCCAAAGCCCGCGCAATCATGACGGTTTGCAATTGTCCATCGCTGATTTCGAAATACTTTTTGTTGCGTAAATGATTGATTTGCGTCAGTTCAATAGCTTGTTCAATTTTCTGAACATCGTCTTGTGACAAATCTCCGAGCCAATTGGTGTACGGTTGTCTTCCTAAAGCAATCAGTTCATAAACACTGAGTTGACTCGGCGGAAGCTTTTCGGTCAAAACCAAACTCAGTTTTTGAGCGAGTTGCGTTGCGGTGTATTCGGTGATGTTTTTACCGTCAATCATGACCGAACCCGACAGTGGTTTTTGTAATCCGGCCAGCGTTCTCATTAAAGTTGATTTGCCAACGCCATTAACACCGACCATCGAGATGAGTTGCCCTTTTTGAAGCGATATTTCAATGGATGATGCTACCCGCAAAGTACTTTTTTTGCTTATGTAACCAACGCTGAGTTGCTGTGTATGTAAAATATCTTGACTCATGATTTTCGATATTTTGACGGTTGAAGCAAAAGCCAAATCACCACCGGAGCGCCAATAATTGAAGTGATCGCATTAATGGGCAACATTAAATCGGTACCCGGAGGTTGTGATAAAATATCACAGAAAAGCATCAGCATAGCACCCAAAAGGAGTGTGGCTACAAATAAAATTCGATGATTGCTGGTTTTAAAAACCAAACGCGCTATATGCGGAACAGCCAATCCCACAAAGGCAATCGGGCCGGCAAAAGCCGTAATGCTTCCGGTCAGAATACTCGCCGATATGATGATAATCCGCTGCGTTTTTGCATAGTTGATGCCCAAGCTGCGCGCGTAATTTTCGCCCAAGAGCAAGGCGTCAAGCGATTTGATGCAATAACCTGCCAACAACAATCCGAGCAAAACCAAAATAGCCAGAATCGCGAGTGCATTCCAGGATAAATTGCCCAAGCTGCCCATCGACCAAAAGGTGAACTTTTGTAATTGCTCAGCCGAACTAAAATACGTCAGCACACTCACAAAAGCGCTCGTAAAACTGCCAAACATCAATCCGACAATCAAAATAGACATGGTGTCGCGCAATTTCTGACTGACCAATAAAACCGCCAACAAGACAAGCATGCTTCCAATGAGCGAAGCCACCACCAAACTGATTTCAGTCCAAAAAAAATCGGTTTGCGGCAACCAAGTAGCGCCGAGTATCACCAAAGCCACACCCAAACTTGAACCTGAACTCAACCCTAATACATAAGGCCCGGCCAGTGGATTTCTGAACAATGTTTGCATGAGCAATCCACAAACCGAAAGTCCGGCACCGGTTAAAATAGCCATGATGGTTTTGGGCAATCTGTAGTTCAAAACGATGTATTCCCAAGTTGTTTTTGAGGCGCCTTGCCCCGAAAGACTGTTCCATATATCTGATGCCGGAATCACTACAGGCCCCAGACTCAAATCGGCCAAAACCAATCCTAAAGTTAGAATCAGCAGCAACAGCATCAATCTTTGCGAACGCTTTTGAAACATTTTATTTGAGTTGTTCAAAAAAGTGAAATTCGTAATTGGGCATCAATTCCGGGTGAAAAATCTTGACCATATCTTGCAAAACCCAATCAGGGCGGTTGGGTGCCCATTCGTAAAAAATCAGTCCGCCGGTTGCCCCTTTTTTATTGCTGTAAGAATAAACTTGTTTGTTCTTAAAAGCTTTGAATTCGGCATAATGTGGTTGGTCTTTTTGCATTTCGGCCAGCGAGGTATATTGCGAAGGACCAATCCAGAAATCAGCATGGACCGCTTTTTCGAGTACGGTTTCAAACGACAGCGATAAACTTCCGGTGCCTTTGGAATCAGCCCATAAATAATGCGCTCCGGCATCTTTGATAAATAGGGAACCCCAGCTGTTTCCGTGCGGTAAATACCATTGGTTTTCATAGAGCGCACCGGCTAAAACCGTTGGTCTTATTTTGGTTTTTTGCACTTTTTTTAGTGTTTCTAAGTAGCTTTTTTCGATGGTTGAGAATATTTGTTCAGCTAATTTTTCTTTACCGTATAAAGCGCCAAAAAACTTGATCCATTCGGCTTTGCCCAGCGGGGTTGTTTCATTCCAATCGCCGTTGAACATGACTTTGAGGCCGCTTTTTTGCAATATATCTAAACTCGGATGAACGCCGTCAATTCCGTAACCAACAATTAAATCGGGCTGTAAATCGAGCAAGGCTTCGGTGTTGAGGTTTTGATTGGTGCCCAATTCTTTGATTTTATGCGCATCAATTAAGGCGCGCACTTTTGTTGATGAAATATAATCAAGCTGCGGAAAACCGGCCAAAGTTTTTTCGACACCCAGCATTTCAAGCGACGGGATATGCGTAGTTGAAGTGACCACGATGGTTTGAATCGGAACTCGAATTTGGGTAAACTTTCTTAAAGATTCAGGAATTATTGCGTTTTTTTCTTTGAGGATATAAGTAAAAGTTTCTTTTGCATTGGGCCAAGGATTGGAGATTTTAACCACCGAATAGCCTTTGCCTTTTTGAATGGACAAACCCTGAGCATATTTGATGCTGTTGCTGAGATCCAGCGCGGTAGTCTCTGATTTTTTCGCGGGTTGGCAAGCAACCAAAAACAAGCTCAAAGCGATGAGAAATAAATAAATGCGCGTTGTTTTCATAGGTCGAAGTTAGCCGATGCAAAGTTATGCGGATTGCTTTTTAAATCGCAAAATTTATTTTTTTATCTGATTTATCAGGCTATCTTTGCCACTGAATAAGGTTGCGTTGAAAGTTCCGACGCATTAAAAGGGAATCAGGTTCAAAACCTGAGCTGTACCCGCAACTGTAAGCTATCAAGCTTGTTGTAATCTACAAAGCCACTGTCATAAGTGATGGGAAGGTACACAACAAGACGCAAGCCAGGAGACCTGCCTTTGTTCGATTAAAGTTTCGAATCTTCGGGAAAAAAGATTCAGAAAATTATGAGGATAAAGAAAATTATATCATTAGCATTTTTGCTTTTGTGTTCATTAGTTTGGGCGCAGAACGACAGCATTGTGAAATTGCGCGAAGTCGTGGTTTCAGATGCGCGATTTTGGACCAATACCCAAGCGCTTTCAAAACAAAAACTCAATGATTCGGTTATAGCATTGCAACCGGCTTCACTCACACAATTATTGCAATTCAATACGCTTATTTCGTTCAAGCAAAACGGCTACGGAATGGTATCTTCGCCCACCTTTAGAGGAACGACTGCTCAACAAACAGCGGTAATTTGGAACGGAGTCAATATCAATTCACAATTCAACGGGCAAACTGATTTCAATACGATCAATTCATGGAATTTTGATCAAGTGGTCATTCGTGCTGGAGGTGGAAGTGTGGCCTACGGAAGCAGTGCCATTGGCGGAAGTGTGCATTTGAACAACGAATTATTTTTTAAGCAACATTTCAAACAAATCCTACAGTTGAATTACGGAAGTTTTGGGGCATCTGGGCTTAATTATAAACTTTCGACCGGTGACAAAAATTGGTCGGTCGGTGGTTCAATTTCGATGAATAAATCCGATAATGATTATCCGCTTTTGGGAACTTCTGGGCTTAAAAACCAAAATGGTCAATTTCAGAATTTGAGCTTGAATGCCCAGCTCGGTTATCAATTCAACACCCATCATTCGATTCAATTTTATACACAAACTTATGACGGTCAAAGACATTTTACTGGCCCTGTTGGTTCGTCGCCCAAGAGTATGTACCGTGACTTAAATCAGCGAAGTTTGCTTTCGTGGCATTATGAAAAAGCACGATTTAAAAGCCGTTTCAAAGGCGCATTTTTATCTGAGCAATATCAATATTATTTTGATTTTCACTTGCCGAATGCTTCATCATCACGAGCACAAACTTATTTGGTTCAATCAGAGTTGTCTTATCAAATCAGTAAAAAAGTAGAATTGCAATCAGTTGTTTCCTTCACTGAAACACAGGCAGATGGGGCTAATATTGGCTCGTCAAAGCGTCCGATTGGTGCAGGAACTTTGTTGGCTAAAATCAATTGGAGTTCGAAATTTTTAACCGAAACCAGCATTCGTCAAGAGCAAACATCAGCCTACAAAAGCCCGTTTTTATTTTCGGTCGGAGCCGTTTATCAGCCGTTCAAAGAGTATGTAATTCGGTCGAATGCATCGCGCAATTTTAGAATGCCCACATTTAATGATTTGTTTTGGCAGCCCGGCGGCAATCCGAATTTAAAGGCTGAAGAATCTTTTCAGGTTGAATTAGGTCAAGAGTTTAGCTATAAAAAAATGCAATTTACCTTGACGGCTTATCACAACCAAATGCAAGATTTGATTCAGTGGCAACCCATAAACGGATCGATTTGGAGTCCGATGAATGTTGCTTCGGTCAAGGCTTATGGCATTGAATCTTCGCTCAAAAACCGATTTGTATTCAAAAAACATCAAATAGAATTGCAAGCAAATTACGGATATACCGTTTCTGAAGATCAAAAGCGAAAATTGCAACTCACTTATGTTCCGATGCACAAGCTTACAACAGGTTTGGCCTATGTATACAAAGGATTCCGCTGTTTTGGTCAGTTGGTTTATTCGGGAAAAGTGTACACGCTGGCTGATCACAACGCTGCTTTAACTCATTACGCTGTGGCGAATGCGGGTGTTTTTTATCAATTTAAATCAATTGTCGAGGGTAGTTTTGGAGTTCAAATTCAAAATATCACCAACGAATTATATCAAAGTGTACCGGGTTGTCCGATGCCGGGCAGAAATTATCAAATTCAACTAAATCTTAAATTATAATTATGAAAATCAACAAACTATTTTTTTTAGCGATTGCCGGAATATTTTCGCTGGCTTCATGTTCTAACGATATCGAATCTAACAGTTACACTCCGAAAGGCGATTATGACAGCGGTATTTTGGTGCTTAATGAAGGCAAATTTTCTGATGACAACGATGCCGAGGTAACTTATTTATCATTTGATTTGAGTGAGGTGAATCATGAAATTTTTAAAACTGAAAACCCAACACAAGAGCTTGGAGATGTTGCGCAAAGCATTGGATTTAATGGAGATTTGGCTTATATCGTAGTCAATAACTCCAATAAAATTGAAGTAGTGAATCGGTATACCTTTAAGAAGGTTGGTTCTATTAACAGCGGGCTTAGTTTTCCGCGTTACATTGCTTTTGCCAACGGGAAAGCTTTCGTGACCAATTGGAACTCGCAATTTGGTGGTTCTGGATATGTGTCGGTTATTAATTTAGCCAGTAATTCGGTTGAAAGTACTATTACGGTAGCAGATAATCCCAATAAAATTATAGAACAAAACGGTAAACTTTATGTAGCGCACAATGATTTGGGACAGCTAGGAAATAGTATTACAGTTATTGATCCGACGAGTCTATCAGTGAGCGGTTCCATTGCTGTTGGCGATAGACCTGATATGATGCAAGTGGATGACAGTGGTTTTTTATGGGTATCGTGTAACGGTAAATCAAGTTATCCGGTAGCCGCCGATGAAAACGCAGGTAAGATTGTGAAAATTGATTTGTCAAGTCAAACGGTTCTAAAAACTTTTACATTGAGTGAAAATACCTTGCATGTGGATAATTTTTCAGTGTATGGCAACAACCTATTTTATACCGTTGGGAAAGATGTCTTCAAAATGCCGCTCACAGCGACTGACTTGCCTACAACAAAAGCATTTACTTCATCCGCACAAAGTATTTATGGATTTGCTGTGAGAAACAATCGAATTTATATAGCTGATGCCAAAAGTTATAATGAGAATGGTCAAGCTTTGATTTATTCATCGGGTGATGGAGGAGTCGCTATTGGCACTTTGCTTAGAACCATTGAAACTGATGTTATTCCCAACGGATTCTACTTTAACTTATAAAATCAAGGCTCTGGAAACAGGGCCTTTTTATGGAATTTTAAAGTTGTCTTTGTACATTTCTGATTGCAATTGAACTTCTATTCTTTGATCTTTTACCGCTTTGTGATTGCCCGAAGGAATCGAAATCAATCGACCGGCACCCGTAATATTTTGAATGGCTTTTTGCAATAAAGGCTCGTCGGCTTGGCCCAAAATTCCCATTTGACCTAAATTTTCTTTGTATTGAATATCTGGTTCAAGACCATTGATGTAATCGCCAAAACCGTCTTTGTTGACAATTTTTAAGACCAACGGTTGCATGGCATAACGATGATGCGAATTGATACCGGTTTTACTAAAATTTGGTGAATCATACAGCGTAATAGAACCGACATTTTTACCTACCGTCCAATCGCCAATCTGGTTTACTTGTATGTAGGGTTTTAATCCATTTATAACTAATTCGCTGGCTGAGGCGGTGGCTTTTGAAGTCAGTATCCAGATTTTGTTAAGTCGTGAGCTCTGAATAATCTCGCTATTGTCAAGAGTTGTCGTAAAACGATTGTAGAATTGATTGCTCCATCCGTGGCTGTTGTAGTATGATTCTACTTTGGCGTTCCATTGTTCTTTGGCAAAAACCTGCCCGTTGAATTGCCCGGTGATCATACTGGCCAATCGTGTTGCGGTAGCAATAGAACCACCGGAATTGTAGCGCAAATCCAAAACCAATTCGGTAATGCCGGCAGATTTAAGTTGCGCAAAAGCTTGGTTGAGTGTCGATTCATAATTCGGATAAAAACCGTTGTACATCAAATAGCCAATGCGGTGTGCTCCGGATTCAATCACTGAAGTAATATGTACCGGATTTTCAGAAATCACAGATTTGGTCAGCAAAACACTTTGACCGCTGGGTGTGATGTTGCCGCCGTCATAATTGGCTAAGTTAAGTGTATAACTGTTGGGAGCCAGCAAAGTTCTATAATTGGATGCATTGAGTTCAGTCCCATCAATGGCGTAAAATATATCTCCGCGACGAACATTCTTGAGCGCTGCGTCTGAACCGGCCAACACATAACGAACAACTCCGAAAACGGCAGTTTGTGTATTATCTTTGTAATATAAGCCAATTTCGGCACCATTGTTTAGCGTGGTACCCGACAGTATACCTTCGAGTTGGGTATAATCTGAAAAAATAACGCTGAATCGGTCAATGGCTTCACCGGGCGTCGGATATTGACTTACGGGTTTGTTGAGTAAATTTTGAAACAAAACTTTTGGGTCGGAATATTGTGACAAAAAAGAATTCAAATCTGATTGATTGGCAAATCGGTTGTCCGCCAAATCCGGAACATCTTTTTGCCAGAGATAATACAAGTTAAGACCTTTCCAAACAAAATTCTGGACTTCGATTTCTTTGGGCACTTCATTGTCGTCTTGAACTTCACAACCAATAGCCAAAGCCGTTAAAATCATTAATAATAAAAAGAGCCGTGTTTTTTTCATCATTTATCAAGTGTCAACCGCGTAAATTTACTTAAATTCAGATAATTTTTTATGGTCTTGTAACAAAACTATTGGAGGTTCGTCTTGACCAAGTTGACTAAACCATTTTGAATGAATTCTCAAGAGTTTGTACATCTTATTCATCCGTTTAAGGATAAAGTTTACCGCCTGGCCAAGCGATTGCTCGTCAGTGCAGAGGAAGCCGAAGATGCTACGCAAGAAGTCATGATGCGCCTCTGGAAAAAAAATGAAATCCTGCAGCAATACAATAGCGTTGAGGCTTTGGCTATGACCATCACCAAGAATTATTGTTTGGATCAACTCAAATCAAAACGCGCTTCGCAACTGACCATTGCCCACAATCAATACGCTGATAAACAAGCCGGTGTGCTCAGACATATTGAAGCTAACGATGATTTACAATGGATAGAGCGCGGATTGAATTTTTTACCTGAGCAACAAAAGCTCATCATTCAGTTGCGTGAAGTAGAACAATACGAATTTTCAGAAATTGCCGAAATCCTCGACATGAATGAAACCGCTATTCGAGTGGCACTTTCGCGCGGACGCAAAGCTATTCGCGAATATATGACCAAAACCCATCAGTATGGAATCAGCAGTAATTGAACAACTATTAGAAAAGTACTTTGAGGGCGAAACTACGCTCGCGCAAGAACAAGAATTGCGTGCCTATTTTTCGTCTGATTTGGTGGCCGAACACCTCAAAGCATACCAACCGATGTTTGCTTATTTCAATCGAGAAAAAGAGCAAACGCTGGTTTTAAATCAAGAATTTACCACGGCTAAAAAAACGTGGAAGATATATCTGGCAGCTGCATCTGTAACGGTTTTGTTGGGTGTGGGTTATTTTACAATTCAGCCATTTTCTAATGCAACATCCGTAAAAACGGCTTACGGAACTTATGACGACCCCGAAGTTGCTTTTAGAGAAACCCGCAAAGCATTAGAATTGCTTTCAGGCCATGTGAATGTAGGCGTGAACAGCATTCAATACATTGAAACCTACGAAGAAACCAAAGACAAAATTTTCATCACCGAGTAATCAATCATCAATTAATTATAAATCAATCAAAATTTTAAAATCATGAAAAAAATTCTCATTACTCTATGTGCCGTTGTGTTTTCAGCAACGATGTTCGCTCAAAATGCTTTTGACAAATTTGACGGACAAGACGATGTAACTTCGATCATTGTCAACAAAAAAATGTTTGACCTGATGGGCAAAGTAAAAATGGATGCCAGCGATAAAGAAGCGCAGCAATATCTAAATCTCATCAAAAAATTAGACAACTTAAAAGTGTTTACTACCAAAAGCACGCGCGTTGAAAATGAAATGCGCGCAGCGGCCAATCAATACGTCAAATCAGCTAATCTAGAAGAATTGATGCGCGTGAATGATGCCGGAAGAAACATTAAAATCTTGGTAAAATCAGGTGCGAAGGATACCCAAATTCGTGAACTTTTGATGTTTATTGAAGGCGGTGGTAAAAACGAAGACACGGTTTTGATGTCGCTGACCGGTGATTTTGACTTGGACGAAATTTCTCTTTTGACAGACAAAATGAGATTTCCGGGCGGAAATGAACTCAAAAAAGCAACCAAAGGCCCGAAAGGTCCGAAAGGCCCAAAGTAAGATGAAAAATATTTTAGCCTTTACACTTTTTGGGTGGTTTATCTTGTTGGTGAGCTGCGACCAAAACCCGAGTTTGCAAAAATATTTTGTTGAAAATGCAGAAAAGAAAGACTTTATTTCTTTGGATGTTTCGCCCAATATTTTGAACGTCGACAAGGCCAAATTAACTAAAGAACAGCGTTCTGCATTGTCTTCTTTTGAGAAAATCAACGTTTTGGCTTTTAAACGAAATCCTGAAAATGAAAAGCAATTCGAAGCCGAGCGCGCTCAGGTTAAAACCATTTTAAAAGATGCCAAATATCAAGAGTTGATTAAAGTTGGTTCCGGAAAAGACGGCGCTTCGGTGAGTTATGTTGGTCCGGATGATCACATTGAAGAATTTGTGATTTATGCCAATCGATCCGAAAACGGATTTGCCATTGTGCGTGTTTTGGGCAAAGACATGAATCCGAATGCGATTCTCAATATGATTTCAGTACTTAAAAATGCCAACATTGATTTGGAGCAACTCAAACCGCTTCAATCGATGATGACTCCATAAAAAATAAAATCATCAATCAAATAAAAAAGCCTTCCAAATGTCAGAAGGCTTTTTTTATATCAATTTTTGAAATATTTAAACGGAACCACGAGCATTCCAAAACATTCACCATCTTCTTTGCCAATGTGTTTGTGATGCATTTTGTGCGCGCGTCTGACGGCTTTTGCATAGCGGTTGTTGGCGTTTCTAAACCATTTAATGCGCTGATGAATAAAGATATCGTGCACCAAAAAATACGCACAACCATAAGCAAAAATACCTAAGCCAATCGCTAACCCTACAGACAAAATATCGTATTGCCACAACAGAAAAAAGCCAACACTTACTACTGCATAAAAGATAAAAAAGGCATCATTGCGCTCAAACCAAGAGTCGTGGTCTTTTTTGTGATGATCAGCGTGCAAGTACCACAAAAACCCATGCATGATGTATTTGTGACTAAACCAAGCCATGAATTCCATCAGGCAAAAAGTTAGTAAAAAAGCCAAAATCTGAAAAGTCATCATTGCGATTAAATAAATTTGAGTTTATAGCTTAAATAGCATTTGGCGAACAGGCCATATTTTTCGTAATCTGGAACTCTGATGCGCGTTTGTTTGATTTGTGTCGACGGCGTTTGTTTGAGTTTAGCTAATAATTTTTTATAATAAACATAAGCCGTATAAACCCCTAATTTGGCTTCAAGCGGCAGTAGAACAATGCCTTCATAACCGGCTTTAAAATCGGCTTCGATTTCACGAATGATTTGTTCTTTGGCACTTTCGTTTAGCTCGTTTAAATCTGTATTCGGAAAATAGGTTCGGTTGAGTTGTTCAAAATCGGCTTTGAGGTCACGCAAGAAATTGACTTTCTGAAACGCTGAACCGAGTTTCATCGCCGCACCTTTGAGCTCTTGATATTTCTCATCGTTTCCTTTGACAAAAACCTTTAGACACATCAAACCAACCACATCGGCCGAACCATAAATATAATCTTCATATTCCGCTTGCGAGTGATACATTGTTTTAGTCAAATCGGCCTTCATACTTTTCATAAAAGCGTCGATAAGTTCATGTGGAATTTGATATTTGTGCACCGTATGCTGAAATGCATTGAGTACAGGATTCAAACTGATTTTTTGCTGCATCGCACTTTCTAGATCAACTTCAAATTGAGCGAACAAGGCTGATTTATCGTAATCGTGAAAACTGTCTACGATTTCATCGGCCAAACGCACAAATCCATAAATATTGTAAATATCTTGGCGAATGCTGGGTGCTAATAACTGCACCGCTGTTGAAAAAGAGGTACTGTAAGCTTTGGTTACAGTTCTGCTGCATTGATTAGAAACGGTGTCGAATAGTGCTTTCATGATTATTGATTTTTTGGATTAAACCGGCGGCTAGCTTTCCTGAAATTAGGGCAGGAGGAACACCGGGTCCGGGCACTGTGAGCTGTCCGGTAAAATAGAGTTGATTGATTTTTTTGCTTTTGAGTCCCGGCCTTAAAAAGGCGGTTTGTAGCAATGTGTTGGCCAGACCGTAAGCGTTTCCTTTATAGGAATTGTATTGTTCTTTAAAATCGTTGATGCCAAACGATTCTTTAAACAAGACGTGTTTTTTGAGTGATTGTTGGGTGTTGATTTCTAATCGATCCAGAAGCAAATTAAAATAGTGTTCGCGCATTTGTTTGCTGTCTTCCAAACCGGGTGCCAACGGAATTAAAAAGATAGCCGCCTCGCAACCTTCAGGTGCAACGTGTGCATCGGTAATCGATGGAAAACTCGCATAAAACATCGGGTCCTCAGGCCATTCTGGGCGATCATAAATAGCCGATGCATGCGCATCAAAATCAGCATCAAAAAACAAGGTATGATGCTCGACGTTTTTGATTTTTTTGTCAAATCCTACATAAAATAACAATGATGAAGGAGCAAAAGTTTTCTTGTCCCAATAATTTTCGCTGAATTGACGATTGTTCTCTGGAAGCAATGTTTCGGTATGATGATAATCGGCTCCACTCAAAACCACATCGCTTGCAATGAAACGGCCATTCGCGACCAATCCAACTGCTTGATTATTTTCAACAACAATTTCTGAAACTTTGCTGTTGCATTCAAATTGAACTTCGAGTTCACGCGCTAATTTTTCCATGGCTTGAACCACGCCGTACATTCCATTTTCAGGATGCCAAGTGCCCAATCCGAAATCAGCATAATTCATAAAATTGTAGAAATAAGGCGTATCGGATGGTTTAGCTCCGAGAAACAAAACCGGAAATTCCAAAATGCGAATGAGTTTTTCATCTTTGAATTGTTTGCGCATTTCGGAGCTGATGTTTTTTAAGAATAAACTACATTTTTTGAAGGTTTCCCATGTAATGAGTTCGGTAAATGATTGCCCGGGGCGATAGACCAAATCACCAATGGCGATATCGTAGTTTTCTCTGGCCGATTCAATGAATTTCTTGAGTTTGGCACCGCTGCCGGATTCAATGGCTTCAAAAGTGCGCGCTATTTCTTCTAAGGAATCAGATATGGTTACCTGAGTGCCATCGCTAAAATAAACACTGTAGGCTGGAGCTAATTTTTTTAAGCCGTAATAATCGGTTGGTTTCTTGCCAAAATCTGCAAAAAAACGTTCAAATATGTCGGGCATCCAATACCAAGTCGGGCCAATATCAAAAGTGAAACCGTTGCGTTTGAGCTGTCGAGCTCGGCCACCAACGGTATTGTTTTTTTCATGCACAGTTACTTGATGCCCGGCTTGTGCCAAATAGCAAGCGGCCGCCATTGACGAAAATCCTGAGCCTATTATTTGGATGTTTTTTCTCATGAAATTTCGTTAATGATTTCAGCTATTGAGCTGAAAGTTCTGATTTCGTTTTTAGTTTTTTCTGTTTTTACGGATGATGAAAGTCGTCCGGTTATCCAAAAGCGAGTGTTGGGATTGAGGATGTTTTGATCAATTTTTTCTACATAGTAGTCAATTTCTTCCGGATTCGGCTCGACCGTGAAATAAGATACAAAGGTGACATGGTCAAATATTTCGGTAAACTCTTTTAAATTTTCGGTCGGTAGGCTTTCTCCAAGGAAAATGGTTTGATATCCCATTGACAAAAATTCATAGTTGAGGTACATCAAGCCTAGTTCGTGAATTTCGTGCATGGGTAAAAAAAGCACAAATACAGTGTCTTTTTTTGTGGGCATTCGCACTTGTATTTCAGCGGTGTTTACTAAGATTTTTTGTTTGATTAAGTAACTTATGAAATGCTCGTGTGCCGGCGTTATGGTGTTGGTTTGCCAGAGTAGACCTATTTCTTCTATAAGCGGAATGAATACTTGATAAAAAACATCTCGAAAACTTTTTTTAGACAATAATTCATCGTAGGTTCTAAAAAACATAGATTGATCAAAATGCATCATCGATGTTTTAAAAGCCGAAACCGCATGACTGTTGCTATTGATTTTGGAGGTAATTTCTTTGACTAGATTTGCAATTTGCTCTGAATTATGTTGCGAAATCTTAGAAATTTTATAACCGTGATTGAGCAATAAAGTAACATTCAAAAGTTTAGTCAAAGCCGATACGTCATAAGTTCGTATGTTGGTATCGGTTCTGAGAGGTTCTAGTAAATTATATCTTTTTTCCCAGATGCGAATGGTGTGCGCCTTGATTCCTGAAAGGTTTTCTAGGTCTTTGATACTCAATATGGTTTTTATGTTGTTCATCTTTATTTAAAAAAAGTTAAACAAAAATAAACAAAATTGTATTGCTCAAACGAAAAGGGTTGTTAATTTTTGCGTTTTATATACGCACCACAACTACAAGGGCTTTTTTTAGGAGCTCAATTATAGATTTTTGAGTTTTAGAATTTTATTTCTTAAAATGAAATAAATAGTTTGTTTGACCATCATCATCAAGGTTTCTATTTTAAAGAATGGTTTGATATTGAATTATCGTAGGGGAAGAAATTTTAATCGATACATTGACGATCAGATTGCCTGACGACCATCTTCAAAGTTTCTATTTTAAAGGATGGTTTGATATAGAATTATCGAGGGAAAGAAATCTTAATCGATAGATTGACGATTAGATTGCCTGACGGCCATCTTCAATATTGTTTTTGTTTAAATATAGCTATTGAGAAAGAAATTTTACTAGATAGTTTCACGATCAGATTCGAACCAATCTTCCTGAGCCCAATAAAATAAGGGTCTTTACAAATTCTTCAAATTAAGTACCCCGATTTATACCCCTTTGGCATAAAAGGTTTGCCTTTTGATATTATAAAGGTACAAAAAATAACCAGGCTAGAAAGGATTTTTTTGGATAAATAGACTAAAAAATGAACTAGTTTCTGTTGAGTTGGATTGGGTTTTAAAGCACTTTTTGGCTTTTGGTTTATCCTCCGATACTGCGGGTTACTTCTTCAATTGGTAATCCGGAATAATTGCAGAATTCCTGAATTGAAATGAGCTGGTGATCTTCTTTATTGAGATGTTGTTTGATCTTCTTTAAATACAATCTGGCCTGTGTATATGTTTTGCCCATGACCCGCTGCACATCTTTTGGATACATGCACACTTTGCCGTTGCGTGGTATCAAGATATTACAGTTCTATACTTTAACTATGCTTTTGCTGTACCGATGACGTGCATTGGTTACAAGTCAAATTTATTGATTTTTTAATTTGAACTAATGATAAATTTCAATGATTATGGTCGATTATGGTTGGTTGTTGATGCATGCCCTTTGAAATCTCATGCTATTGCTGAAAACTTTGATTTAATCATTCAAAAAATTAGTTGCAACGATTCTGAAAATGATGGAGTAACAACGTGAATTATTAATCAAAAAAAGTCAAGATTATGGCAAGACAGAAAGGCATAATTAAGCTCAAAGGTACCATTGGTGGTATTACTTTTTACAAGACTTCACTGGACGGGCACCTGGCCCGAGAGAAAGGAGGAATTGAGAAAAGCAGGATTATGAGCGACCCGGCATTTCAGCGGACTCGTGAGAATGGGGCCGAGTTTGGACGTGCCGGACGAGCAGGTAAGATGCTTCGAACTGCCCTGCGCGCTGTACTGATTAATTCAGCAGACCCAAGGATGGCAAGTCGATTGACGCGCCAAATGATTTTGGTCATCCAAGCTGATGCGGTCAATGAACGTGGCTTGCGCAACGTCATTGATGGCGAAGCTGAATTGCTTGCGGGATTTGAGTTTAACATCCGTGGTAAGTTGGGTACAAGTTTGTTTGCACCTTACACAGCAGCGATTGATCGTGTTAGCGGTGAAATGACTGTGGATATCCCATCTTTTATTCCGGCCAATATGATTGTTGCGCCTTCGGGTACTACACACTACAAGATTATTTCTGCGGGAGCGGAAATTGATTTTGAGAATGAAGTGTTTGTGGTTTCGGATTCGGCAACAGCGATTTTGCCCTGGGATGCAGCTCCTTCAGTTGCCGTGGCGCAAACCAATGCGGTGACAGCAGCCAGCACGAAACCTTTGTTTTTGGCACTCGGTATCGAGTTCTATCAGGAAGTCAACGGGCAGATGTATTCGCTCAAAAATGGTGCCTTTAACCCATTAGCACTTGTCCAGGTCAGCGGACTTTAATGGCTGACAGAAGGCTCCCAGATGGCCTAATCAGCCGGACGGGAGACTTTTTAAAACAAAGTTTTAATCATCAATCAATTTTTAATCATTAATCATTATGAAAACAATCAATCGAGCCTCGAGCTCAATTTTATCGGTTTTTAAAAAATCGACCTTGCCTTTACTGGGGCTATTGACACTATTTTTCTTGGGTTCTTGTAATAGCGTTTCTAGTGAACCAAAATCTGAAGAGGTACAGTGTGTTTCGCAACCTTGTTGTGAGGAATTCTTGATACCTGCAGGCCAAGTCATAAATAACTCGATGAATGCCGACCAAGAAATATTTTTGGAGAATTCTCAACCGTGTTTTGATGGTGTGAATGTCCCGATTCCCTCTGTATCGACCCGAGACATTGGCGGAGGAGGGGGACAGGAACGCCGATATTTGGACTATCCTATCAAAATGGGCAGTTTTTTTGAACCGCAGATTGTAAAAGAAATGCCTAATAAAAGTATTCTGGAGGGCGTGTTGTTTGTAAACACTAATCAAGATATTGCGCAAACTGCACCCAATGGACTGCATGACATTGGTGGGGGTGGTGCTCCGCGACCGTTTATGGCCGAACGAATGTCGATAGGGGGTAATGGGCAGTTTCCACCCAGAGCAAAAGTGGTTGAATTTTCTGCGGGGAAGAGCTCTGTGGATGTTCTTAGCGCTCAATTGACGGAACCAAAATTAATTTTTTCTTCTTCAGAGATTGGGGGTGGAGCGAATGGTCAACCCGCACCGAGATCTTTTGTAATCTAAATTTTGGGTTATGAATGTTATTCAACTGAATAGCGATTTTTCTGTAAAAACCGGAACCGCCACCGGAACTTTGTTGAGTGTCATGCCCAACATTCTTTCGGAGGATATTGTCAAAACCATATTGTTGGCAATCATTGGGGCGGCTTCAAGCTTTGTGGTTACCTTATTGCTGAAATGGTTGACGAAATCCAAAAGGAAATAAGCGTCGGCAAAGTGAAAACGAAAAGCCTGGTCTGTGAAGATCAGGCTTTTCTGTCTTTAGGTTGCTTGATTCATCCTCGCCCCAATTTGGTGCATATTTCTGCTGACTAAGTCGATAATGTCATTATGGTATTTTGTTGGCTTATTGCCCCTGCCACGTGATTGAAGTATCTCAAAATTTTCTAATGAGACTTGTACGGTTTCGATATGAACCCCTTTTACTTTCGCTGACAGAATTAAGGAATTGTCTTTTTTGTAATATTCATTGGTAAAGACACAATGCTTGTGGATACAGCCCTCTTCGAGAAACTCCTTTACTGTTTCAATTACGTTAATAGAAATGTGTGCATTTGAAAAAAACAACCCGAAGAAGTGCTTTTTGGTTTTGAAATACCGCTTTTGGTTTTTGGCAATTTGCTTTTTCTTTTCTTCAAATGTGCTTTTAATCGTTTGGTCTTGCTTTTTGGCCATTAGCTGATTGTGTACTGCTCCTAAATCTATTGGACAGACAAATTTTGGGTTTCTCAAATCCTTACCAAAATGTTCGAGCAAATCAATATAATCAATCCAAAGTTTTGCATCTTTTATCTGATAAGAATTTCGGATACAGATTTTTAAGGCGTTCCAATGACCGCTAGACGCAGTTAACTTTGTATCCCTGATATGAAAATACAGCAGGCTGTACTGATTTGTCTTTAACAGCGTTTCAGCGATGTTATCGGTTAGGATTTCGCAAAACAATTGCTGTGGGGGAATTCCATAGCAGCTTCCGTTAAAGCCGTTCCTTTTGATGATGGGCAAAACTTTCTTGTTTGGATGGATAACGCCCCGAAGATAAAACCGATTTCTGTCGTTGTGTTTTAATGTTAGCTCACTGCTGACAATCCATTGGTCGAAATAGCGAGACATTGCCATGACATTTTTTGCCATTGTCTGGGCTTTCCCATGTTCATCAATGAAAATCTGCATCACTTCGTGCCCGAAGTAGGACGGCTTACAATTCTTCTTCATGGTCTTTTTTACGCAAATCGTTCTGATTACCTGAAAGTTTCCGGATGTAGTGATGATTTGGAAATAATCGGTTTCCTGTAGGCCTTTGTTGTATTGATTGGTTACGGTTATCGCTTTAGCACAATTATGGCATTTCACTTTTTTGATTTCTTTATTATCGTGCAATCTCCAAGTATGCCCACATTCGAGGCAAAACAAGGTTTTTCGGGATTGTACGGCATATTTGCCAAAGCATTTTGTAAATCCGTATTGGTATTGACTTTTTGTAATGGCGGGTAAAGCATTGCTTGATTCAACAATACTGATTTCTGTTGCAGTTCTCGGTTTCATGGCGTATATTTTAGAATAATGAAGTTTGGTTGAGGTTTACTGTTTTTGTAGACGATTTAACTGGTGTAAAGGATTTTGAGACAGGCGCAGCAAGTGCATGGTTTACCACCACACGTGCCGAAATCGGCAAGCCAATTTCAATGCTGTCCTGGTCATAGTAATGAATGGCCATCTTGTAGATTTCGTCATCGTCGAAGCCTTGACGTCCACTTTTCTTTACTTCGTTGAGGATGTACGTGGCGCAGTCGTGGATGTTTTTGTTTGGCTTGATGAGCGTATTTGCGAATTGTTTATCGCTGTGGGCGAGTTCACGCAGATAATTTGCAATGGCTTCTTTGAATGGGTCGGTTGTTATCATGGCGTTTACTTATGTGATTTTTGCTTCTGGGTTTGATTTTCTATTTTCTTTACTGAAAACACAGTAAAACTCTTACCGTATGTTACCGTACTAAATAGATAGCCTATAGCATTAAATATCTTATCATAGCAGGAAACACCAACACCGCCCTCAAATTCTGGTAGTATCCCATAACCGGACCCGAAACCGAATAGCTCGTGATTTCGAATTCTGACGTTCTTACTTTTCAACGCATACATTGATTGCATGAATTGCGGGATTTGGTTTAGAACCATAGCGACCGCAGTACTTTGCTTATCGTAACCACACCCACCGATTGAACCGCTTGTCAAAAATCCTATTCCGTTTACATAGGTTTCGGCGGTCGGGTTACTTCCCCACTTCTTCGATTTTTTGTATTCGACCGTTATAATGATTTCGGTAATTGGCAATAAATTTTCACTGAAGTTTAGCTTTGATAGAGAATTCTCTAATTGGTTATTACTTTCTATTTCCAATCGGTCAATGAGATAGGTTTTAAGATTTGACATACGATTGAAAATGTAGTTTTTCTTGGATTTTGACAGTAGCGAACGTAATGCCCAATCGAGCTCACTTGTATTGAGGCTATTTACTTTTTTAATCAATTGTAACCGTCTTTTTTTGTCAGCGCTTTGCTGTGCAGTTAGAAGTTTTGCTAAATTTTTCATGGCGTATAGATTTTTAAGGTTTTGAGCATTGATTGAGTGTAACTTCTTCGATTACGATTTTGGAATTGCTTAATTCTAACTGATTGTATTTGGCGCAGTCTTGTGCTTTGGCGCGACTGTCAAAGACGCCGAAAAAAACTCTTGATGATTTTGTTTTCAGATAGTCTGTTTGGTATAGAATAAATAGTGTCATGGCTAATGATTTTAGATTGTTATTTGTAGATGTACCGATGCAGAATTGCGCGTTTCATATCATTGATAAGCGCCAAATTCTTATGGAACTGAGCTTCCTTTTGTTCGAGCAATTGCAACGCTTTTAAGCTTTTTATGTGCTCATCTTTTTGCTGCATCATTGCTCGGGTCTTGGCATCGAATTCTTTTTTGAAATCGCAGATGCGCAGAAAAGGAATGACAGAGCCCACAAGATGTAAATGCCAAAACTTGGCTTTCCAGAGGCTATATGACAGCCAGTAGTAGGATTCTTTTTCTTCGGCAGTTTGGAAAATAAGTACAAAACAGTTCGGGCATGGCTCGTGCATTGGTTTTCCGCTGTTAAGGCCTTTATTGAGAATGAAAATGTAGTTACCTAAATACATTTTGTTTGGTTTGTGGGATTTAATCATCAGGTTTTGCATGGCTTTAATTTTTTTGCGTGGCGAAACAGCACACATTTTTAAAAGAAAAAAGAGAAAAAGAAAGCCTTCAAACGCAGCGTAGGTTTTTTAAAAAGCAAGTTTTTTCAAAATAAATACGACCCCTAGCGGGTGGAGATTTTTTTGAAAACCCAAAGGGCTTGAACTTGTTTTTTTAAAAACCGAAGCTGACCTTTTCTTTCTTTTTATCACTTTTTGTTTTAAAACTGCTGGCAATAAAATCAATATGGTTTGTACCGAAAATCAGATAGTCGAGATGAACTAGGAAACTTAAGCGCTATGCGTTTGGAGCTACTTCCCGGTTGACGTAATGTCGGGGTCATGAACGCTTAAAAAGGCTTTTTGGAAGATATAGTGCGTTGGGATGCGTGGGGCAAGTGTGCCGTGTTTGGTTTTACCATGTTTTGTAATGGAGCTAAAATAGCGGCACTCTTGACGGGTTTTATAAGGCAGCGGGTGCTGCGAATTAATGTGCGGAAGAATAAGGGTAAAAGATATACGGTAACATTAAAGCGGTACGAAGCAGCACTTGCTACCGACCGGTATTTTGCAAAAACCTTTTTAAAACCTATAAAGGTGGTTGTTCTTACGGATCTGGCAAAGTTGCTCAGATAAAAACATTGTGCGGAGGAGATAGTTTTAATTTAGACCGACTGTTGATGCGAAAACATTGGCCGGCGCGAAGGGTGGTTTTTGGATGGTGTGCCGGTGCGATGGAATCCATCCGAAAAGTTGCCCTGGAGCGACGGCCTGCGTTCAGGTAGTTGGATGTGCGTGGCTGTTTTACATAGTGTTATTATAGGTGCTCGCCAATTTTTTTTTGGAGCTTTATGCAGCAACAGCGCCTATAATGCAACATTATGTAACACAGCTTGTGGAAGTTTTAGGTTGCGGCGCAGGGATTTCATTTAGGCACAGATTTCGATGCCGCAACCGGTTCCTGGCGCAAGTTGGCTGCAGAGCTTGAGGAGCAGACGTACGG
>JAXLVE010000022.1:0-46200 GCA_046329175.1 Flavobacteriaceae bacterium | reverse complement strand
GTCAAGCGCCATGTGATAAACACTGTTGTAACCCCAGCTCATATTGCCTTCAAATTCCATGACTGGCATCAGCTGAATTGCATTGACTTTGAGATTTTTAAAGTAATCTATACGGTTGATTAAATCTTGATAGCTGCGGTTGGCATCAAAATCGCGAACCAGCACTTCATAAATCACTAAGTCTTTCTTTTGTGGTTTTACGAAGTTGGTGGTAGCACTGCTCCAATTGTACTGATAATAAGCATTGGGTCCGGTTTGCAAAACTGAAACTTCGCGCTCTTGCCCGGCTGGATAAGTCGGAAGCCCCGGATAAACGCCTAAAGAAGCAATTTCCGGATCATCAAATGGCGACAATACCAAAGTTGAAAAAGGATCAGCTGTTTTTACAATAGCCGGTGAATTAGCTGGACGACTCGTTACATCGCATACCCAATACTGAAAACTATAGGCTTGATTAGGTGTCAAACCATTCAACTGCAACCAGAATTTTCCAGAGGTTGGATCTTTTTTCATAGCGTAAGTTCCGTCGGGTTGCCAGTTATTAAAACTTCCGGCCACATAAACAAAATCTTTGAATGGTGCGTTGAGCACTAACGTTGCCTTGGTAGCATCGGCCGGATCGTAATTAATTCCGTCTTCAAGCGAGCCTGAAGGCATAGCCTCGGAGATGGTTCCTGGATTAATAATGACTGAAAACTTCTTGGTTTGAATATAAGTGCCTTGGGTTACTTCAAGCTCGTAGTTTTGATTTTGGGTAATCCCTGTGTGGTTGTATGAAAAGAAAGAAGTGCTAGGGGCTGTGGAGATACTCACACCATTGGCCTTTAAATTATAACTGGCCGCACCATTGGTGTTGGAAGCTTGAATAGAAAGACTAGAGCCCGAATTCAAGATGGTTGCGCTGTTGAGTGCCGGTGAAATCAAAGTAGATTGAAAAATACCTACATTGAAAATAAAATCCGAACAAGCAGTTGGCTTTTTCAGGTATTGAGTACCCGTTGCATTTCTGAATACCATTCCCAATTTGGTAGCTCCAGATTGTTGGGCAGCACTGAGGTTAAAATATGTACTCGGTGTAAGGGTCATACTCCAAGTTCCGTTGCCGTTGTTGGTCATAAGTCCAACGCCATCGTCTTGTCCCCAGTTACCAACTACCGCAAAACCAAACGCATTAGCATCGTTTCCGATTCCGGCGTGCATGTATACCTTAGCTGGGTTGGTTCCCATGGTATTGCATGTCGCACTAGCAAATGACACTGTAATGGTAATTTGATCAGTTACATTGAATGAAGCCGGTGAAATAGTTACCTGCGCCGACATCACCATCGTGAAAAAACCGAGCAACCAGGTGAATAAAATTTTCTTTTTCATATGTTTAAATTATATTTTTCATTGGTAACATTATGATATCGCCTTTTTAATCATAGGTGTTTTTTTACAACAAACTTCTATTAGTGGTGATTTCATATGTATTAAGTTAAAAAGAGGCTGCCAGATGACAGCCTTCTTTGTATTTTTTTAATTATTAACCGCTTGTAAGGTGTATTTATAATCTCTTGGGTTTCTCACATCAATCGTGATGTAATATTTTTGCTTAGTACCATCATCAGTTCCTGGAACAGTGATATCACCACTTGTTGTTCCGGTAACATCAGTTAACACACCAATAGAGGTTGCTTTACCTAATATAGTTACCAAAGTAGCCGTTGATGGTACTGAAGGTGGAGTACCCGTCAAATTACCCGTCCAATCGCTGGATCTAAATCTGATTTTTCTTCCTTTGAACAAATCAAGAGTAATTTTCCAGATATTAGGTTGATCTCCTGCATCCATGGGCACCATATTGTCAAAACCAAGTGATTTGACTCCTTTGCCTATAACTCCAAAAGCTCTGTAGTATTTAATCGCACATGTTTTTGTGGTTCCGGCTAAATTGGCTTTTACAGAATAATAACCTGCCGTCGTAACATTGAATGTATCAGAACTACCTTCAGTTAAGGTGCCTGCATTAATTCCATAAATCGTTGGATTAGCAAAAGAACCACACCCGTCAGGTTGATAAAATTTGTAATTACCTGCCTCTAAATACATGTAGCCTTCATAATCGCTATCTGATGAACTAGCACTCGATTTGATTTGTGGGGCATCTGCAGCGTTTGAACCATCTTTGACCAAAGCTAGAATTTTTTGGCTTTTTGGATAGCCTTTGATAGACACGGTAATTGGATTAGAATACTGAACAAGATTATTGCTATTATTTGGATTATTACCTAACAATGAACGAATTCTAAAATCAATATTCATAGTGCCACAGTTGAACGATGGCAATTTATTCATCCATGTGTTGACTTCTGAATTCAAGGCAGTATAGGTTCTGTTATTTGGGTTTTCAGGCGTCACCCAATTGAATTCAACAACATTCTTCTCGTCTCCGTCAGGAACGAAAGGCACATCGTGATCTGATATAATAATCTGATAGGTAGATACCGAGGAAACACCATTATTAGCTTGCCCCCAATCAAGTTTGATACAATTGTTTGCGTCAATTCCAGTATTTAACTCTGAAGGAGTTACCACCGCAGCATCTTTGCTCAATTGAAGACCTTGTGCACTTGCTACAGGATCCGTATCGTTCTCGCACGAGACTAATCCGATGAGTAAGCCCGCGAAAACTGAAATAATTGATATTTTTTTCATCATGCGAAATTTAAATATTAATAACCAGGGTTTTGGGTAAGGTTTGGATTAGCTTGCATCGCTTTGAGCGGAATAGGAAATACATTATAATGATTTGGAATAGCTGTTCCTGCAGCTACACCACCTTTCCAAGGCCAAAGATAAGACCCTCCAGTAAATTTGCCGAAACGAATCAAATCTGTACGTCTGTGCCCTTCAAAGTTGAGTTCTCTTGCTCTCTCATCTAAGATAAAATCTAATGTCAATTGACCTGCATTGATTGGTGTTGCGTGTGAACGGTTGCGGACATCATTAACATATCCAAGCGCTTCTGTAGTAGAACCTCCACCACCTCTGAGCACACATTCTGCATAAATCAAATAAGCATCCGCCAATCTGAATAACGGGAAATCAGTACCTGAAAATTTTGTTGCAGAAGCAAGAGGTATTTCTGCATTAGTGTTTCGGAATTTTATTGACGGATAACCATCAATCCATGTTTTATAATTATTCATTGTATAATTGTGTCCTGTTGTCCAAAACAAATGTGCACGGTCATCAGAAGATGCAGCTAAATCAGCAGCACTGGCTCCAAAGAGACCATACCACGCACTAGTAGCTCGATGACCTCCCCATCCTTCAGTAGCACCATAATCACCCAACGACATTGTATCGCCACTCAAACTACCACTAACCAAATATGTAGTATTACCATAACTCTGGCTGGTTAACGGGTCTGCAATTAATGGGAAAATAATTTCTGTTTTAGCAGAACTAACATTATTGTCTGCAGAAAAAAGGCTTATAAAATTTGGAGTTAATGAATAACCTCCCTCGTCAATCACTTTCTTAACCTGAGCTAAAGCTTCAGCATATTTTGGTGTTCCAGTGTAGACCTCAGCATTTAAATATAATTTAGCCAATAACATTCTGGCAACCGCTTTATTGGCGCGTCCATATTCATTGGTTTGTGGTAAAGCTCCTTGAATCGCTAGCAATTCAGACTCTACAAAAGCAAATAACTGTTGACGATTAGCTTGCGGAGCAGGAACTGAATTGGATGTGTCTTCGGTAACCAAAACACCTTTCCCAAAACAATCAATGAGATAATAATAAGCTAATGAACGTAAAAAACGCAACTCGGCTATATATTGTTCTTTATTATCTAAACTAACGTTTCCTAATACAGAAATCAGGTTATTGCATTGAGGAACCGTGTAGTATACGCGATTGTATAAATATCTAAAAAACTTATTGTTCTCATCCCAGTCTGTAGCTGTGGTTAACTGATCTAATCCATTATCACCCCAACGATTTTTCATGTCGTCAGCGGTAAAATCTTCTAAGTTGATAATGCCGCGTAAAAATGGTGATTCTCCGGCATCATCCCCAGGTGTATCAGTACTTCCCGGGCCATTAGCACCTGACAAAGCAAATGAACCATATATTTTAGAAACCAATCCTTGAACCGCATTTGGGTCACGGGTTAATAATTCTTCTAAAGTCAATCCATTTTCAGGTTCGGTAGTCAAATCATCGGTACAACTGTTCAAGAGCAACACCGCAAAAAATAGTCCTGTAATTATTTTAAATTTTTTCATAATGCTATTTTATTAAAAATCAAGATTAACACCTAATGTAAATGTTCTTGGTCTTGGGTAGAAAGTTCTGTCTATACCATTGAAATTCTCTGGGTCTTGACCGGTATATTTGGTCAAAATAAATACGTTGTTAACCGAAGCAGAGATTCGTAATGTCGATTTTTCTACAAATTTTTTGATTTTATAACCTGCAGAAATGTTGTCACATCTCAGGAAAGTAGCGTCCTGCAACAAATAATCGCTAAATGTTGCATTACCGAGAAAATCTTTAAAAAGAGGATTAGCAGCGCCGCTGTAAAAATCTAAAACGTTATTTAAATAACCCGGTGTTTGAGGAGTAACACTTGATAAAGATCCATTGGTCAAGGTTTTTAAGTTATATATCTGACCTCCGATTTGACCTCTGAAATTGGCAGCAAAATCAAAATCACCAACAGTCACAGTAGTATTAAAACCAAAAGTCCAATTTGGTCTTATAGCAGCATAGTAACGGTCATCATTGGTAATTTTACCATCGTTGTTGCGATCAACATAGGCTCCTACAATTGGTTGTCCATTGGCATCATAAACTTGTTCATAAACCCATGCGGAATAAGGCTGATGCCCCACGGCTGATTGTGCTAAGTATACTCCGGTCTGATTCAATCCAGAGCCTTTGTCTTGAACTTGAGAAACTCCTTCAAGGCTTTTGACGGTATTATAACTGTATGCTATATTTCCTCCGATAGCCCAAGTAAATTTTTCTTTTTGAAAAATCTTAACGTTAAGTGCAGTTTCAAAACCTTCACCTTCAATAGAACCTACGTTGCTGATAAATTCTGAAGAAGCCGTACTTTGACCCGGCAACACAGGAACAGTTGCTAACAAATCATCTGTTTTGCGCTTGAATACATCCACTGACCCTGAAAGAATTCCTCGTTTAAAAATTTCAAAATCCAAACCTAAATTGTAGGTTGTAGTTTTTTCCCAGGTGATATCTGGATTGTAAGGTCTGGCAGTATAGGTAGTGTATCCTGGTAAATATTGCCCAGTATTTGTTCCAATTTCAAAAAATGGTCTGGTAGGAAAATATCCAACAGCATCTGTAATTCCAGCTTGACCAGTTTTACCCCAGCTGGCACGCAGTTTAAAATCTTGAACAAAGTCAACATCTTTTAAGAAAGATTCTTCTTTGACTTTCCAGGCCAAACCAATTGCTGGAAAATAACCCCAACGTTTGTTAGGCAAAAACAAAGAAGTCCCATCTGCTCTAAAGGTGGCGGTCAACAAATATCTATTTCTAAAGTCAATATTGGCACGACCAAAAAAAGCTTGCAAATTAAGTGGATTGTAGTAACTACGATCACGATTCTCAGAATCAACCTCAGGAGTTCGCAATCCAGTTGCTGAATCATATATAAATTGTTGTTTGTTACCTTCAGATATAAAATTTTGATACGAATAACCCGCTTGAGCATCAATACGAGTAACAAATCCGGTTAAATTTTTAGTATACACCAAATAAGCATCCATAGTTTTGTTTGTATTAGTCTGGTTTTCCCCATAGTTCAACCCCGGATTGAAAACATATGAACTAGGTGAATTTGGGTCTGTCACATACAAATTTTGATATGTTGCTAAAGCTCTATCGCTATATATTTCTGCAATTCTTGATATTGAGGCGTCTAAACCTAAGTTAACTACGGCTCTCAAATCTTTCAAAAACCACATTTTATAATCAAATTCAGCATTACCTAAAAAACGAGTAACGCGTTCAGGTCTTCTACGTTGATTTAATAAAGCAACCGGATTGTATGCTCCAGAAAGCTTATAGGTTGATGTCTGACTTGCGGTGCCTTTATTTTTAAAATCTTCATATGTAGCTTGATAATACCCGCCAAATCTATCTCCTAGCGGAGTGCCATATATTGGTTTGGTCGGATCCATAGACAAAGTATTTCCGATTGAGCCATTTTCATCAATCGCATTTTTATCTGAATAAGTTCCTTTAGCATTAATGTCTACTTTCAAATCATCATTCAAGAATTTAGGGGTTAGCTTAAACGAATATGAAAATCTCTGATAATCGCTCGTTTTAACTACCCCTTGGGTATTGTTGTAGCCTAACGAAAATCTAAACGGAACTTTTTTGTATAAATTAGCCCGAACACTAAAAGTATGGTCGGTTGATATTGCCGTACGCATAATTTCTTTTTGCCAATTAGTATTGTATAAGATACGCCCTTCAATCTGAGGTGTATCCAAATCATCCTGAATATCAGTTGTAGGGTCATCAATTCCCAAATAATTGGTATACGAAAAAGTTGAACCATCTTCTTTGATGACAAGAGGCACATACTTTTGGTTTCTTACAAAACGTGTAAAATCAGAAGCATTCATGACATCTAACATTTTAGTTACTTTAGAAACCGAAACCGTGGCCGAGTAACTAAATTGTGGCGCACCCGAAGTACCTTTTTTGGTCGTAATCAAAATAACCCCGTTCGAAGCACGAACCCCATATATGGCCGTTGCTGACGCATCTTTCAAAATCGAAAAACTCTCAACATCATTCGGATTAATCAATGTAAAAGGGTTGCTCACCCCAGCAGGGTTTAAGTCACTAATCGGAACACCATCAATAACAATTAATGGATTATTGCTTGCATTTAAAGATCCGCCGCCTCGAATACGAATATTTGGAGCCGAATCAGGTGAACCTCCATCACTGGTAATTCTCACCCCAGCTGCTTTACCAGCCAACAATTGATCGGTAGAGACAATGGCCCCTTTATTAAAATCTTTAGAAGTTACTAAAGCTACTGAACCGGTTGCATCTTTTTTCTTGGCAGTACCATAACCTACCTGAACCACCACTTCTTGTAATTGATTTGATTCTTCTTCAATAGCTACGTTCAGGTCACCTAACCCATTATAGGTTACAGTTTGTGATTTGTACCCAATGTAAGAGAAATTAATTTTGTCTCCGGCTTTGATTTTTACGAGTTTATATTTCCCGTCAAAATCAGTTTGGGTACCGTTCTGCGTCCCCTGAACGGTTACATTTACTCCCGGCATGGGCTGTTTTGAAACCTTATCGGTTACAACCCCTTCAAGTGTGCTCTGTGCAAAGACACTCAGCGGAAGCAAAAGCGTAAAAAATAACAACTTAGTGTAAATTGTTTTCATACATTTTGTTTAAGTTAGAATTAGTTTTTAAAGCTTGCACTTTACTTCGAAACGTTAAATTTAAGTAAAATTTTCGATTGCCTTTCCGCACAGCTGTTAATTGTCTGGTCGAAAACGTTTTCGTGTTGAAAACTTTCGGGTTAGCTCAATTTTTTAAGGATAAAATTTCGATAACTCAAAATTAAATATACCTTTATTCACAAAACAACATTAGCACATAAAAAGCCTTTATGAAGAGAAAAGTTACCCTGAAACAAATCGCCAAAGAACTCGACGTTTCAATTTCTACCGTTTCAAAATCACTGCGCGACAGCCCAGAAATTAGCGAAGATACCCGTCAAAAAGTTCAGGCTTTTGCCAAACTATACAACTACAAACCCAACTTGATTGCCCTGAGTCTGAAAAACAAAAAGACCAAGACCATTGGCATCATTATTCCTGAAATCGTGCATCACTTTTTTGCCACAGTTATCAGCGGAATCGAGCACATTGCCAACGAACGAGGCTACAATGTAATTGTTTGTCTTTCAGACGAATCTTTTGACAAAGAAGTCATCAATATGGAGATGCTCGCCAACGGAAGCATCGATGGTTTTATCATGTCGCTCTCAAAAGAAACCCAACTCAAAAAAGACTTTCACCACATCACCGAAGTCATCAATCAAGGTATGCCGGTGGTGATGTTTGACCGAGTGACCAACGATATTTTATGTGACAAAGTCATTATTGACGACAATCTGGCTGCCTACAACGCGGTGCACGATCTCATCAACAATGACTACAAAAAAATCGGCCTCATTACCACTGTTGATTATGTCAGTGTTGGAAAATTGCGTACCGACGGCTATCTAAAAGCACTCAAAAACAATGACATTAAAATCGATGAAAATTTGATTATAAAAATAGAAGACATCGAAAACTGTACTGAGCCTATTGAAGAACTCATTGCAAATCAGAAACCCGAAGCTATTTTTGCGGTCAATGAACTCTTTGCCGTCACCGCGATTAAAGCTGCTAAAAAGCTCAACATCAAAGTTCCTGAAGAGCTGGCCGTGATTGGTTTTACCGACGGAATCATCTCAACTTATTCATCACCAAGCATCACAACCGTAAGTCAAAACGGAATCAAAATGGGCAACAAAGCAGCGCAAATGCTCATTGAACGTTTGGAATCTGAAGACGAAGAAGAACACTACAAAACCGAAGTTATTGAAACCCATTTGGTGCAACGCGAATCAACACCTGCGCTAAAATAAAAAACAACGCAACTGAATTTGAGCGCGTTAATTTTTAACTTTTGTTTCCAGTAATCAAAATATAATTTATATTTACACCCGCTATCAAAACTTGTACTTTACTTCGAAACTAAAACAAGTTTGATAAGCCCAGCGCTTATCGTTAATTTTTAAATTACGATATGGAAAAGCGTAGATTAAGTTTCTGGGAAATCTGGAACATGAGTTTCGGCTTTCTCGGCATCCAGTTCGGATTTGCTCTTCAAGGTGGATATATGTCCAGAATTTTTCAAACCTTGGGTGCTGAACCGCACGACATTCCCGGCCTTTGGATAGCCGCTCCTCTCACAGGACTCATCGTACAGCCCATTATTGGCTATTTAAGTGATCACACTTGGTCACCGAGATTTGGTCGTCGAAAACCCTATTTTCTTTTGGGTGCCATTTTGAGTTCATTCGCTTTATTTTTTGTTCCGTATTCTTCTGTTTTGTGGATTGCTGCCGGTTTCTTGTGGATACTCGATGCATCGATCAACATCAGTATGGAACCGTTCCGAGCTTTGGTAGCCGATAAACTCCCAGACGAGCAACGTTCTTACGGATTTATCTTGCAAACGCTTATCATCGGTATCGGAACTTGGGTGGCCTCAAACCTTCCGTGGATGGTCAAAAAATTAGGCTTTTCCGAATCGTCTAACGTCGGAGAAATCCCTGAGAATGTCAAAGTTGCTTTTGGCATTGGGGCATTGGTTTTTCTCATCAGTATTCTGTATACGGTATTAACCACAAAAGAATATCCGCCCAAAGATCTTGAGCAATTCAAGACCAAAAAACAGAAAAATACTTTCTTTTCAGATATTAAAGAAGCCTACCAATCCATGTCGGGAGTCATGCTTAAATTGGGCGTGATTCAGTTTTTTAGTTGGTTTGCCTTCTTCACCATGTGGAGTATGGCCACTCCGGCTTTAACTGAGCATGTTTTCAAAGCGCCCGCTCCGATGCAAGATCATTTCAATTTGGCTGATGCTGCGCAGAAAATTAAATTTGACGAGCTCAACGCAGCCTATCAATCGGCTTCTGATTCGGTTGGTTCAGCCATGGGATTGTACGGACTTTCATCGATGGCGTTTGCCTTGTTGCTTACCTTCTACTCTTCACGATTAAAAATCAACCGAAAATACGTACACATGTTTTCGCTTATTGCCGGAGGTGTAGGCTTTTTAAGTATGAGCTTTTTACCCAATCCGTCGTATTTGAATTTGTCCTTTATATTAATTGGATTTTCATGGGGCAGTATTTTGTCGATGCCGTACGCGATGCTTTCAAGTTCGGTTGACGAAGACAAAATGGGACTCATGATGGGCTTGTTCAATATGTTCATCGTGATTCCGCAAATCATTGCAGCCTTGGGCGGTGTGAATTTATTTTCAAAAATATTCGGTGACGGAGCCATCGCGCCAATGTTACTAGCTGGTTCATCGCTGGTTATTGGCGGATTGTGCAACTTCTTGATTACCGACCCAAAAGTTATTAAAGGATAAACCCCAAAAAATGAATAAAAAAGCTTTCATATTTGACCTCGACGGCGTGATTGTCGACACAGCCAAATATCACTTTCTGGCTTGGCAGAAAATTGCCGCCGAGCTCGGAATAGAATTTACCCCAGAACACAATGAACACCTCAAAGGCGTGAGCCGAGTCCGATCGTTAGACTTAATTCTTGAACTCGGAAAAATCGAAGCCTCACAGGCCGATAAAGATCGCTGGCTAATTCAAAAAAACGAAGATTATTTATCGTATCTCGTGAACATGAACTACAGCGAAATTTTGCCGGGAGTCATGCCGGTTTTGCAATATTTAAAAGAACAAAATCAGGCCATCGCCTTGGGTTCAGCCAGTAAAAATGCACGCCCGATTCTTGAAAAAACAGGCATCATGGAATATTTTGACGTCATCATTGACGGCAACGACGTGAGCAATGCCAAACCCGATCCGGAAGTTTTCTTACAAGCCGCACGCAAACTGGGCATCGCTAATGAACAATCAATCGTTTTTGAAGATTCTGTGGCGGGTGTTCAAGCGGCCAACATTGCTGGTATGACCAGCGTGGGCATTGGCGAGGCGAGTATTTTGCACGAAGCACAATACACTTTTAAAGACTTTACCTATATGGATTTGAGTTTTATAGAATCATTAATCAAAAAATAACCGTCGACTCATCATCGACACCCAAAAACAAACCACAAGCAAAAACAAAAAGAGAAGAGAAAATGAATCAGGATTACATTCAACCAGATAATTGGTCCATTATTGAAGAAGGATTTGATGCCGCCCAAGTAGAATCGTCTGAAAGTCTTTTCAGTCTAGGCAACGGCACCATGGGACAGCGAGCCAATTTTGAAGAAACCTACTCAGGAGCCACCTTTCAAGGAAGTTATATCGGAGGCGTATATTACCCAGACAAAACCAAAGTGGGCTGGTGGAAAAACGGCTATCCGGAATATTTTGCCAAAGTCCTCAACGCGCCCAACTGGATTGGGATTGACATTTCGATTAACGGTGAAACGCTTGATTTAAATCAATGCAAAGAAGTAAAACGCTTCCGACGCGAACTCAACATGAAAGAAGGTTGGTATCTCCGTTCGTTTGATGCCACGCTCAAAAACGGTGTTGAAGTCGCGGTAAACGTTCGCCGCTTTTTGTCGCAAACCTTAGACGAAGCCGGACTGATTCGCTATGAAATTACGCCGCTCAACCAAGCAGCTAACATTGTTTTCAAACCGTATCTCGATGCCGGGGTCACCAATGAAGACGCCAACTGGGAAGAAAAATTCTGGGAACCGCTCGAAGTAAAACACCAAGGCGACTCAGCTTTTGTAACGGCCAGAACTTTCAAGACGCATTTCATCGCCACCACGTTTATGAACAACCGCGTTTTCTTGAACGGAAATGCGACCAACAACGCCTCTGAAATCGTCGAGGCCAACAACGAAAAAATACAATTTCAATATACCCTGCAAGCGGCGCAAGGCGCTACGGCATCGATTGAGAAAATCGGAGGTTATACCGCTTCGATGAACCACGAAAATACCCAAGCCGCTGCCGAAAAAATCATCGCTGCTGCTTTGTCTAAAGGGTTTGATGCTTTGCTTTCGGAACAAATCGAATCTTGGAGCAAAATCTGGGAAATGTCAGATATTACCATCGATGGCGATGTCAAAGCACAACAAGGAATTCGCTTCAACATCTTCCAACTCAACCAAACCTATTCCGGAAAAGATTCGCGCCTGAACATTGGTCCAAAAGGATTCACCGGTGAAAAATACGGCGGTTCAACTTATTGGGATACCGAGGCGTATTGCATTCCGTTTTATATGGCGACCAAAGATCAAGAAGTTGCGCGTAATTTGCTGACGTATCGCTACAACCAACTCGGCAGAGCCATTGAAAATGCCGAAAAACTGGGCTTTACCAATGGCGCAGCGCTTTATCCGATGGTGACCATGAACGGCGAAGAATGCCACAACGAATGGGAAATCACCTTCGAAGAAATCCACCGAAACGGTGCCATTGCCTTCGCCATATACAACTATCATCGCTACACCGGCGATTATTCATACATCCCTGAAAAAGGACTCGAAGTCTTGATTGGTATTGCGCGCTTCTGGCACCAACGCGTCAATTTTTCATCGGCCAAAAACCAATACGTGATGTTGGGTGTAACCGGCCCGAATGAATACGAGAACAACGTCAACAATAACTTCTACACAAATTACATCGCCAAATGGTGTTTGCAATACACCGCCGAGCAAGTGCGCAAAGTAGCTGCTGAATATGCTTCAGATTACAGTCGCATTGCGCAAAAAACCAACATTTCAGAAACCGAATTGCAAGCTTGGGAAAAAGTCGCTCAAAACATGTATTTCCCTTACAGCGAAGAGCATCAAGTGTATTTGCAGCAAGACGGTTTCTTAGACAAAGAACTCGTGCGCGTAGCCGATTTAGACCCAAAACAAAGACCTATTAACCAGAAATGGTCTTGGGATAAAATCCTGCGTTCGCCTTATATCAAGCAAGCCGATGTGCTCCAAGGTTTCTATTTCTTTGAAGATCACTTCACGATGGACGAGCTCGAAAGACACTTCAACTTTTACGAACCGTTTACGGTGCATGAAAGTTCGCTTTCGCCTTGCGTTCACTCGATTCAAGCAGCGATTTTGGGCAAAATGGATATGGCCTATACCTTCTACCTCAGAACTTCGCGTCTTGATTTGGACGATTACAACAAAGAAGTCAAAGAAGGTTTACACATTACTTCGATGGCCGGTACTTGGATGAGCATCGTCGAAGGTTTTGGCGGTATGCGCGTCAAAAACAACCAATTGCATTTCAGCCCGCGCATTCCCAAAGAATGGAACGGCTACTCATTTAAAATTAACTTCCGCCACCAAATTTTAGAGGTGTCGGTACAGCAAAACCAGACCAAATTTGCCCTCGAAGGCGACCGCGAAATTACCGTGGTGGTCAACGGACGCGAAGTAACCGTCGAGCCCAATGGTTTGGTAACCGTTTAGGGCGTCTCCCTGCGGGCCGGGCTGTCCGCTTTATCTTCTTGATGCCGCCCCAAAAGCGGCATCAAAAGGATATCGCTTCCATCCCTGACGCGGCAGCCTTTTTCAAAAAAAGCAGCACACTAAAAATCAATAAAACTTCTATGAAAAAAATCCTTTTCCTTTTGTTGGTTGCTGCAACGGCCCAAGCACAACTGCAAAAAATAGAACCTCCGTTTTGGTATGCCGGCATGCAACACTCTGATCTGCAAATCATGTGTTACGCGCCCAATGTGGCCCAATACAAAGTGAGCGCTTCGGGTGGCGTCATCATCAAAAACATCCAAAAAACCGAAAATCCGAATTATTTGTTTGTCACGGTTGACACTAAAAATCTTCCACCACAAACCTTTGATTTAAATTTTACTGCCGTCGATTCTAAGAAGCCAGCTTTCACGCAAAGTTATGAGCTTAAAAAGCGCCGCGAAAACTCTCGCCTGCGCAAAGGTTTCGATGCCTCTGATGTGGTTTATCTGATCATGTCTGATCGATTTGCCAACGGAAATCCGGCCAACGATTCCAACCCATCGCTCACCGAAAAAGCCGATCGCGCCAATCCCGGCGGACGTCACGGTGGCGATGTTCAAGGCATGATCGATCATTTAGATTATTTGCAGCAATTGGGCGTTACCGCGCTTTGGCCTACGCCGCTGTGCGAAGACAACGACGCCAAATATTCGTATCACACCTATGGCCAATCAGACGTTTATAAAATAGATGCGCGCTTCGGCACCAACGAAGAATACGTCGCGCTATCCAAAGCTGCGCACGAAAAAGGCATCAAACTCATCATGGATTATGTGACCAATCACTGGGGCGCCGAACATTGGATGTACAAAGATTTGCCCACTTATGATTGGTTTCATCAGTTCCCGGGTTTTGCCCAATGCAATTACCGCATGACTTCGCAATTTGACACGAATGTTTCTGAAATTGACAAAAAACTCTGTGTCGACGGTTGGTTTGTGCGCAGCATGCCCGATTTGAATCAGTCGAATCCGCTCGTGCTCAATTATCTTACTCAAAATGCTCTTTGGTGGATTGAATATGCCGATTTAGACGGTTTCCGCGTAGATACATATTCGTACAACGACAAACAAGGCATTGCTCAGTGGACCAAAGCGCTCACCGATGAATATCCGTATTTTAACATAGTAGGCGAAGTTTGGATGTACAGCCAAGCGCAAATGGCTTATTGGCAAAAAGACAGCAAAATTGGCGCGATTGAAAGTTTCAATTCTTATTTGCCGAGCGTGATGGATTTTACCCTGCAAGACGTTCTATCATCGGTACTCAATGAAGACCAAGCTACCTGGGACAAAGGGCTTATTCGAGTTTACAACAATTTCACCAATGACTTCTTGTATCCGAATCCCGATAACATCTTAACATTTATAGAGAACCACGACACCACGCGTTTTAATGAACTCTATAAGAACGATTTTCAGAAATATCAAATGGCGCTCACCATTATGGCTACCGTACGCGGAATTCCGCAAATTTATTACGGGTCTGAAATTGGCATGAGCGGAGACAAAGGCAAAGGCGATGCAGATATTCGCCGCGATTTTCCCGGTGGTTGGAAAGGCGATGCCAACAATGCTTTTTCCGCTTCTGGGCGTACTGCCGAACAAAATAAATTCTTTGATTTTACTTCAAAACTTTTGAACTGGCGCAAAAAAAATGCAGCAGTTCACTTCGGGAAAATGAAACACTATTTACCGGACAATAATGTTTATGTGTATTTCCGTTATACCGATGATCAATCAGTGATGGTGCTCATCAACAACAGCAACCAAAAACAAAACATCAAAACCAATCGCTTTGCCGAAAGCATTCAAAATCACGAAGCCGTTTATGAGGTTTTGAGTCAAAAAAGATATCCTTTACCTTCTGAAATAAGCCTTGATGCCAAATCGGTTTTAATTCTTGAGTTGAAATAATTTACTATGAAAAAAATATTTTTCTTTTTACTGATTTCTTGCGTGACTTGGGCGCAAAATGCCTCGCGCAAATACCTTTCGCACACCTACAAACAAAATATACTTGAAATCAAAACCTCGGACGGTGCTTATCGCATTGAGCCATATTCTGAAAGCACGGTTGAAACTTCCTTTATTCCCAATGGCGAACGATACGAAAGTGCTTCCTACGCGGTGGTTACATCTGCCAAAAAAACAGGATTAAAAGTCAAGTTTTCCGAAAACAAAAACAAACTGTATTTACAATGCGGCCTGCTGAATCTTGAAATTGACAAAGCGCCGTTTCAAATTCAATATTTACTGAGCGATTCGAAAATTTTGTCTGAAAAAGAAGGTTTCACCAAAGTCAATGACTCCACCCAAACGCTTTCATTTAACATTGATTCCGAGGATGAATTATATGGCGGAGGCGCTCGTGCTTTGGGCATGAACCGTCGCGGGAATCGCTTGCCGCTATACAACCGAGCGCATTACGGTTATGAAACGCGAGCCGAACTCATGAATTTTTGTATTCCGCTGGTGCTGGCTTCGAAAAGCAACAACCGATATTATGCGGTACATTTTGACAATTCAGCCATTGGCTATCTTGATTTAGACAGCAAAAAGAACAATACGCTCACCTATGAAACCATCACAGGCCGAAAAACCTATCAAGTGATCGTGGGCAATAGTTTGACCGAACTCACGCAAAAATACACCGACTTGACCGGAAAACAGCCGCTTCCGCCGCGTTGGGCACTCGGAAATTTATCGTCGCGTTTTGGCTATCACAACCAAAATGAAGTCGAGAACACCATTAAGAAATTCCAAGAAAATCAAATTCCCGTCGACGGAATTATTCTGGATTTGTATTGGTTCGGCAAAACGGTTCAAGGCACGATGGGCAACCTCGATTGGGACAAAGACAACTTTCCGAATCCCGAAAAAATGATGACTGATTTATCCAACCAAGGCATCAAAACGATTCTCATCACCGAGCCGTTTATCTTGACCACTTCATCGAAATGGCGCGAGGCGGTAGATAAAAAAATCTTGGTCACCGACAAATCCGGAAAACCGTGCACTTGGGATTTTTATTTTGGCAATACTTCGCTGGTGGATGTCTTCAAACCCGAAGGAAAAGACTGGTTTTGGAATGTCTACAAACGACTCATCAAACAAGGCGTTGGCGGTATGTGGGGCGATTTGGGCGAGCCCGAAGTATTCCCGTCTAAGGCCATTACTGCTGCCGGAAAAGCCGATGTCGTGCACAATGTTTACGGTCATCAATGGGCCAAACTCATTGCCGAAGGTTATCAGAAAGATTTTCCGGAGCAGCGACCTTTTATATTGATGCGCGCAGGTTATTCAGGTTCGCAACGTTTTGGAATGATTCCGTGGAGCGGCGATGTCAGCCGTTCGTGGGGCGGATTGCAAAGCCAAATGGAAATTTCACTGCAAATGGGCTTACAAGGTTTGGGCTACATGCACTCTGATTTGGGCGGTTTTGCCGGTGATTATTTTGACAACGAACTCTATTTGCGCTGGTTGCAATACGGCGTTTTTCAACCGATTTTCAGACCGCATGCCCAAGAAGATGTCGCTTCAGAAGTAGCGCGCAAAGATGTGGCCACCATGGCACAAGCCAAAAAACTGGTCGAATTGCGCTACCAACTCATGCCGTATAACTACACTTTGGCTTTTGAAAACAACCAAACGGGTATGCCGCTCATGCGTCCGGTGATGATTGAAAATTCGGAAAATCACAGACAAAGCATTTCAAGCAAAAGCTATTTTTGGGGTAATGCGTTTATGGTCACGCCTATTAGTCAAGCCGGTGTAACGAGCACACAGATTTCATTCCCGAATGAAAAGCGCTCTTGGTTTGATTTCTATACCGAACAAAAATACAATGGCAACAGCACTGAAACCGTTTCGGTAGCAACCGATCACATTCCGGTTTTTGTGGCTGGCGGCAGCTTTGTGCCGATGACCCGAACTTTCAGCAATTCAGCACAATATGCGTTTAGCGATGTAATTGTTCATTATTATTACGACGAAACAGTTCCTAATTCAGAAGGACTAGCCTACAACGACGACGGAAAAACACCCCATGCTTTTGAAAAAGGTGCTTATGAAAAATTGAAGTTTATAGCCAAAAACTCAAGTCAAACCATTAAAATTTCTATGAGCGACGAAGTAGGAAAAAATTATCAATCTTCAGATAAAAAAGCTACATTAGTTGTACATAATATGCCCATGAATGTCAAAAAAATCACAGTAGATGGTCAAGAAGTTTCGGTCAAGATGTCTGGACACAAGGCCGAAATTCAGATGCTTTGGGGCAAAGGAATGACTAAAGAAATTCAAATTCAGTTTTAACATGATAAAGAAAAAAATCAATCTCGTATTAATCGGGCTCATTTTTATGCTTCCTATAATCAGTACAGCGCAATCCAAAAATAAAAAAGAATCTAATTCTAAAACTCCATTTGTATGGGAAGGCGCCAATTTGTATTTCTTGATGACCGATCGCTTTTGCAACGGAAATCCAAAAAAAGAAATCTATTTCAACCGAACCAAACCCACTGCAAAACTCCGCGGTTTTGAAGGCGGCAACCTGCGTGGCATCATTCAAAAAATAGATGAAGGTTACTTTGACCTATTGGGTGTCAATGTGATTTGGTTTACGCCTATTGTCGAGCAAATTCACGATGGTGTAGATGAAGGCACCGGGCTCACTTATGGTTTTCACGGCTATTGGACGCGCGATTGGACGGCACTTGACCCGAATTTCGGCACCAAAAAAGATTTGGCCGAACTAGTTGAAAAAGCTCATGCAAAGGGAATCCGAATCATGCTCGATGGTGTTGTCAACCACACCGGACCGGTTACCGAAGTAGATACCGTTTGGCCTTCGGATTGGGTGCGTACTGAACCTCAGTGTAAGTATGACAACTATAAAAATACTACCGCTTGCACTTTGGTCAAAAACCTTCCAGATGTACTCACCGAAAGCGAAAAAGAAGTTGAATTGCCCGGTTTTTTAATTGAAAAATGGAAAGCTGAAGGTCGTGAGAGACAAGAAGTAATTTCACTCGATGCCTTCTTTAAAAGAACTGAACTTCCGCGTACACCTCGAAATTACATCATCAAATGGCTTACTGATTACATAGCAGAATTCGGAATCGATGGCTACCGTGTTGACACCGTAAAACATGTCGAAGAAAATGTTTGGACAGAATTCAAAACGCAATGTGATTACGCTTTTGCTCAGTGGAAAAAAAACAATCCAACAAAAGTTCTCGATGAAAATCCGTTTTATACCATTGGTGAGGTATACAACTACGGCATCAGCGGCGGTCAAGATTTTGATTTCGGCAATAAAAAAGTCAATTATTTTCAGCATGGATTTAATAGTTTAATCAATTTTGAATTTAAATGGAATGCCGCCCAGCTTAACTTTGATAAATTGTTCACAAAATACAGCATCCAACTTCAGGAAACCTTAAAAGGACACAGCGTTTTAAATTATATATCATCTCATGACGACGGCAAACCGTTTGATGCTGCTCGTGAAAAGCCATATGAAAGCGGAACCTTGTTGTTGCTTTCACCTGGAATTTCTCAGATTTATTACGGAGACGAAACCGCTCGCTCGCTGGTGGTTCCGGGTACCGAAGGCGATGCAACTTTGCGCTCATTTATGAATTGGGAAGATGTGGCTTCAAACCCAGAGACGAAAAAAATCCTGAATCATTGGCAAAAACTCGGACAATTCAGAAAAAATCATCCGGCAGTTGGGGCGGGAATTCATGCCCAAATTACCCAAAGACCTTATACCTTTTCAAGAATCTACAACAAAGACAATTATCAGGACCAAGTAGTTGTGGGACTTGAACTCAATGCAGGTGAAAAACAAATATCCGTCGGGAATGTTTTTAAAAACGGAAGCAAGGTTAGAGATGCCTATTCCGGGAAAACTGCAGTTGTACAAGACGGTAAAGTAAAAATCAATACCGAGTATGAGTTATTGTTGCTCGAAGCTCAAAAATAAACTTTCAAAAACGCCTTTCATTTCAAAGGCGTTTTTTAGTTTTACCGCTCATTTAAATGTATGAAATCACCACGGATTATCGGACATCGCGGAGCCTCCGGACATATAGCCGAAAACACCTTGGCTTCGTTTAAAAAAGCTTTCGAGCTGGGGGCACACGGTATTGAACTCGATGTTCATCTTAGTGCCGACGGTCAGGTTTTGGTGTTGCACGATGATACACTCGATAGAACAACCAACGGCTCAGGCTTGGTAAATCATTGCCATTTGAGCGATGCAAAAAAGCTATTGATTGACAAAATTCATCCCATTCCAACCTTAGAAGAAGTTTTTAATGAGTGCACGAATGATGTACTGATTAATGTTGAAATCAAAGATGCGAAAGCTACCGAAGCGGTGGTTCAACTCATTTCAGCGCAAATAAAATCCGGCAAGCATTATTCGAATTTTTTGGTTTCAAGTTTTGATTGGAGCGTACTCGAATTTATCCGAACCGTCAATGGGCATATTCCGCTGGGCGTTTTAACTGAAAAGCACATTGAGGATGCAATTGTTATGGGGCGTAAAATTCAAGCCAAAAGCATCCATCCTAACTTTCGACATTTGGATGCTGAAAATAACCAGTTCATCAAAGAAAACGGCTTTGAAATTCACACTTGGACCGTCAATGAACCCGCTGATATCGAACGTATGAAAGCCTTAAAGGTAGATGCCATTATCAGCGATTTTCCGGATAGAATATGAAATCACATTACGACATCATCATTGTGGGCGGCGGTGCAGCGGGTTTTTTTACGGCCATTAATATTGCCGAGCTAAAACCGCAACTCAAAATAGCCATTTTAGAACGCGGCAAAAATGTACTCGAAAAAGTGCGCATTTCCGGCGGCGGACGTTGCAATGTTACCCATGCTTGTTTTGTTCCCGATGAATTAACTCAGTTTTATCCGCGGGGCGAAAAAGAATTGCGCGGACCATTCCATCAATTTTGCACCGGCGATACCATTGAATGGTTTGAAAAACACGGCGTAACTTTAAAAATAGAGGAAGACGGTCGGATGTTTCCGGTGAGCGATTCATCACAAACCATCATCGACTGTTTTTTACAAGCGGCGCAGAAACATAAAATCGATATTTTAACCGGACAAAGTGTACAATCGATTTTTAAATCTGAAAAGCACTGGAAAATAGATACACCAACACAAAATTTCAGTTGTCATCAACTGGTGATGGCTACCGGAAGCAACCCGAAAATCTGGGAATTACTCCAACAAATGGGACATACTATTGTAGCGCCGGTTCCGTCTCTTTTTACCTTTAACATCAAAGATCCGCGCATCAAAGATTTGATGGGACTTTCATCATTGGCGCATCTCAAAGTAAAAGGCACGCAACTCGAAGCTTTTGGCCCATTGTTGATTACACATTGGGGTATGAGCGGGCCCGGAATTTTGCGACTTTCGGCTTGGGGCGCACGCCTTTTGGCTGAAAAAAATTATCAGTTTGCACTCGAAGTCAACTGGCTCAACGGACTTGATGCGGCATCAACAGAAGATTTACTCAAAACTTTTAAATCCGCTTTTGGCAAAAAAATAGTAGGCAAACAATCGCCTTTTGCTTTAGCGCAAGACCTTCCCTTAGAGATAAAAATCCCGAATCGTTTGTGGGAAAAATTAACGGTTGCTGCCGGAATTCAACCCGATGAAAAATGGGCCGATCTCAATAAAAATCAAATTCAAAAACTCACCCAAGAGCTTTGTTGTGGGATATTTCAGGTAAACGGAAAAAGCACTTTTAAAGAAGAATTTGTGACTGCTGGCGGAATCGATTTGCGCGAAGTGAACTTTAAAACCATGCAAAGCAAACTTCACAATGACTTATTCTTTGCGGGCGAAATCCTCAATATTGATGCAATTACCGGAGGATTTAACTTTCAGAATGCGTGGACCGGCGGTTTTATCATCGCTAAAAATATTTGATTTAGTTATTTAAAAATCAATATATTTGGTTGACTAAAACCAACCGCTATGAAAAACCGATTACTCTTAACCTTGCTTTTGAGCCTGACTTTCTTGTCATCTTTACAAGCAAAAAGTCCTAATTATTCATCTTCCGCGCATAGCTCTTTGCTTTGTTCGCCTCCAAGTGCTTTTAACTATTCTTATGTTGGCAGCAATGACATACTGCTAACTTGGTCAGATAATAACGCTACAACTTGGGAGGTTGTGGTTCAGAATACCATGTCAACTCCGGCATTAGATGCTGCGGCAACAACAGTTCAATCGCAAAATTATATTGCCGCTAATTTAGAAGCGGGTCATCCTTACTACTTTTATGTTCGTTCGGTTTGTGCTGACGGAAGTAAAAGTAATTGGGCTTTGGGAGCGAGCATTTCTACTTTTTATAGTCAATCTACCAATGACGAACCTACCCAAGCAATTGATTTAGCAGTCAACACAGGTATTCTGTGCAACAATATAAATTCATGCGTGCTCGCCGGAGGAACGCCTTCAAACATTCCGATACCTGCTTGCGTCAACACCCTCGGAAATGACATCTGGTATAAATTTACGGCAACAGAAACCAGACACGTCATCAATTCAATAAACTCCAACATCATTTCAATGGCTGTATATTCTGGCTCGAACGGAAGTTTGAATTATATTGGATGTGCTACTAATGGTCTGAATGGTTTTGATTATAATTCATATGTAATTGGAAATGAATATTTTGTACGTGTTTGGAGCAGCGTTACTTCTGCGCAATTAATCGCCTTTGATTTGTGTATAAAATCAGTAGCTGATTGTGCGCATGGTGAGCTTTTTTGTGGCTCTAATGCTAATGACCCCTACATTTTTGAAAATGTTATTGGGGTACCTTCATCGGGTCAGGTGGCTTGTTTAGGAAGTATACCCAATCCAAGATACATTACACTAAAAGTAACTGAAACGGGGCCTCTGCAATATCAAATTATGCAAAGTTCAAACTTTGATGTTGGCGGTAATCCGACAGGGACCTTTATGGATGTTGATTTTGTGGCTTGGGGACCATTTACCAGCGGCGAAAACTGTAACGACATTGCCTTTGCTGATTGTCCAACATGTCCATTTGATAATTTTACACCTCCTTATAATACATTCTATCCTTTTGGGAATATTGTTGATTGTAGTTACAGCTCAAGTTATACAGAAACCTTGAGCATTCCCAATGCAACTGCAGGTCAGTATTACAAACTTTTAATTACTAATTTTAACGGACAAAGCGGCTACATAAAATTAGTGCAAACCAATTATGACCAACCTGGTTCCGGAAGAACCGCATGTGCCGATAAATTGCAATTAGTTGCTTTTGTTGACTTGAATGCCGACGGAATCAAAGACGCTAACGAATTTAATTTCCCGTATGGAACTTTTGATTATCAAATAAACGACACCGCCGAAGTTGTTCATGTGGATACGCCCACCGGAAGATACGATTTGTTCGATGGCAATCCGGCCAACAGTTATGATTTCAGCTATCATGTATATCCCGAATTTACGAATCATTATGGATGTACCACTACCTACAGCAACTTAAGTGTAGGGGTTGATCAAGGGGTTGAAGTTGTCTATTTTCCGGTAGTTCCGGTCAATGGCGCTTTTTATGACCCAATGGTTTCTATTTCTTCGGTTAATCCGCCGGCCCCGGGCATGACTTATCACACGAGAATCGCCTACAAAAATGACGGAAATACAATGGTTTCGGGAACCATTACTTTTACAAAAGATCCATTGTTGACCATAAGTTCAGTGAGTGAGGCTGGAGCAACCAGCACAGCTACAGGATTTACTTATAACTTTACCGATTTGGCACCTTTTCAAACCAAATTCATCGATGTTTCGTTAGCTGTTCCGGTGATTCCCAACATCAACATCTGGGATTTTGTGACCAACTCAGTAGAATTAACTACTGCCTCAGCAGATGTCAATCTAAACAATAATGCACAAACTTTGACCGAAGCGGTGGTTGCATCCTACGATCCGAACGATAAAATGGAAATACACGGTGGTCAGATTTTGATTTCGGATTTTGATAACTCTGATTATCTTCAATACACCATTCGTTTTCAAAACACCGGAACGGCCAATGCCATCAATGTGAGAATTGTGGATATTTTAAGCGAATTACTCGACGAGCAAAGCATCCGTATGGTGAGTGCAACCCACAATTATACACTACAAAGAATCAACAATCAGTTGGTTTGGAGCTTTAACAACATCCAACTCAAACCAAAAGTACAAAATGAAGAACTCAGCAAAGGTCAATTGGTTTTCTTGATTAAACCCCGCCCAGGTTATCAGGTGAATACAACTATTAGCAATGTGGCCAGTATTTTCTTTGACACCAATCCGCCGATTGTTACCGAAGAAGCAAAAACTACTTTTGTAAATACTTTAGCAAACCATCAATTTACTGAAGAAAACTGGTCTATATATCCAAATCCGGCCAATCAACAAATACAAATTGAGTTAGCGCAAACCAATGAATTAATCAAAAACATTGAAGTTAACGATTTGTTAGGCAAAACGGTGTTCAAAGTTGATGGACTCAAAACAAATCAACAAACTTTAGATGTTTCAAGTTTATCCAAAGGAATGTATTTGCTTAGTATTACCACGCAAAACAACCTCAAGCAAGTCAAGAAACTTTTAATTAAATAAGTCTCAAAGTCTCATCCGAAAAGATGGGGCTTTTTTTATTTATTGAGCCACCAAATAGCAGCGTTGAGCAATCCAGCAAATGAAACCCAAGCTAGATAAGGCAACATCAAATAACCTGAAACTTTATCAATGCCTTTGAATTTAAGATAGGTTTCGTAAATCATCAGCCAAAACAAAACCAACTCGAGCAAAGCCAATAAAGGGTTTTGCATATAGAAAAACAAAACTGACCAAAGCGCATTTAAAGCCAACTGAATCCAGAAAAACAAAAGTGCTTTTTGAACCGCTTCTTTTTCAAAGTCAATTCTTTGCCAAATACGTCCGGCTGCCACACCCATGATGGTATAAAGTAAACTCCAAACTGGCGCGAAAAGCCAGGCCGGTGGGTTAAAAAAAGGCTTTTCTAAAAGCGGATACCAAGTATTCACAGAGCTGCGAGTGGCCATACCAGAAAAATATCCTACGGTTAAACAAGTGGCTACAAAAACGGCTATTTTCAGAAATCGATTCATGAGATTTTTTTTCAAAAATACAGATTTAAAACAACTCACTTGTTGGTTTTTTGCCTTGTGAAAAAAAGTATCTTTGGCAAAAATTTCTGTATGCTTACCCAAAAGGATTTTATTGCAAAACCCAGTACACACAAAGTTGATTCTGCGGCTTTTTGTTGGAGCGCTCCCAGCAATATTGCGCTGGTCAAATATTGGGGTAAATTAGAAAATCACACCGATGCAGAGGGTTTGCTCATGAGCCAGATTCCGGCCAATCCGTCGTTGAGTTTTACTTTGAGCAACTGCAAAACGATTACTTCGGTAAATTTTGAAAGCAAAAATCCTGACGGAAATTTCTCGTTTGATTTGCTTTTTGAAGGGCAACCCAAAGAAGAATTCAAACCCAAAATTCAAAAATTCTTTGAACGCATTGAAATCTATTGTCCGTACCTCAAAGATTTTCATTTGAGCATCGACACCCAAAATACTTTTCCGCATAGTTCGGGTATAGCGTCTTCAGCTTCTGGTATGGCCGCTTTGGCAATGAACATCATGAGTTTAGAGAGCGCGTTGCATCCGGAGATGAGTCTAGAATATTTTGAACAAAAAGCCTCGTTTTTAGCGCGATTGGGTTCGGGAAGTGCGTGCCGAAGCATCCGCGGAAATGCCGTCGTTTGGGGCCAGCACAAGAAAATCAAAGACAGTTCAGATTTGTTTGGCGTGGCTTTTTCAGAGGCTATTCATCCGAATTTTAAAAACTATCAAGACACCATCTTGCTGGTGGACCGCGGCGAGAAAAAAGTATCGAGTACGGCCGGTCACGATTTGATGCATCAGCATCCGTTTGCACAAGAGCGATTTGCCCAAGCGCACCGAAATTTATCTCAGCTCAAAAGTGTTTTACAAAATGGCGATTTAGAATCGTTTATCACCCTTATGGAAAACGAAGCGCTGACTTTGCATGCCATGATGATGACCTCGGTTCCGTATTTTATTTTGATGCATCCCAATACTTTAGAAGTCATTAATCACATTTGGAACTTTAGAAATGAAACCAAAATTCCGGTTGGTTTTACGCTTGATGCCGGAGCGAATGTACACATTTTATACCCCGAAAACGTTCGCGAAGAAGTTTTACAATTTATTCAGAACGAATTAGTTGGCTATTGTCAAAATGGTCAGTATATTTGTGACGTTGTTGGCGATGGTAGTCAGCAAATCAACCCCTAATTTTGCGCACAACATTATTGTAACTGCAGCGTTAAACCAAAAAAAGAATTAATTACACTGTTAATGCTACATTGTTAATTACATGAAAGGACCACTTTTCTACTCAAAAATCCTCCTGTTCGGAGAATACGGAATCATCAAAGATTCAAAAGGTTTATCCATTCCGTACAATTTTTACAACGGAGCGCTTAAATCAGACGGAAACACTTCGGCTGAGGCAGTTCGTTCGAATGAAAATCTCAAGCGATTTGCAGCGCATTTAGAAACCTTGCAAACGGAGCAACCCGATTTGGTTCAATTTGACATTCAGGCTTTAAAGAATGACATTGCTCAAGGCATGTACTTCGATTCAAGCATTCCGCAAGGTTACGGTGTGGGCAGTAGTGGCGCATTGGTAGCAGCGGTTTACGATAAATACGCGCAGAATAAAATCACGGTACTTGAAAACCTCACCCGCGAAAAACTTTTGCAACTCAAAAATATTTTTGGTCAAATGGAATCGTTCTTCCACGGGAAAAGTTCCGGACTAGATCCGCTCAACAGCTATTTGAGCATTCCGATTCTGATTAATTCTAAAGACAACATCGAAGCCACTGGCATCCCAACGCAAAGCCGCACCGGAAAAGGCGCCGTGTTTTTGCTCGACTCGGGCATTGTGGGCGAAACGGCTCCGATGGTCAACATCTTTATGGAAAACCTCAAAGATCAAGGCTTCAGAAGTATGCTCAAAAATCAGTTTGTCAAATACACCGACGCTTGCGTTGAGAACTTTTTGGGTGGCGACCTGAAATCGCTTTTCTCGAACACCAAAAAACTATCCAAAGTAGTGCTCAACCATTTCAAACCGATGATTCCTGAAGAGTTTCACGGCATTTGGCAAAAAGGCATTGATACCAATGATTATTACTTAAAGCTTTGCGGATCAGGCGGCGGCGGTTATATTCTTGGTTTTACCGAAGATTTAGAAAAAGCCAAAGCTTCGCTCAAAGATTACAAATTAGAAGTTGTTTATCAGTTCTAAAATCAATCCCTGAAAAACCCTTTTTATGCTCAGCCGAAAAAAACGATTGTTTCTGATGAAAATCGTCAGTTTATTTTCGGTGGTACGCGGTTATAACATACCAATTATTGTGGTGGCGCAATATCTTTCGGCCATTTTTATTTTGGCTCCGGGCAAAAGCGCACTCTCCATTTTGTTGGATTATCGATTGTTTGTAGTCGTTTTGGCTTCGTCGATGGCGATAGCATCGGGCTACATCATCAATAGTTTTTACGACAGTCAAAAAGATTTGATTAACCGTCCGAACAAATCCATGCTCGATCGATTGGTGAGTCAAAAAACCAAATTGCAAGTTTATTTTTCGCTCAATTTTCTCTCGGTTTTGTTGGCATTTTTGGTTTCATGGCGCGCAAGTCTGTTTTTTGCGAGTTATATTTTTATGATTTGGCTCTACTCGCACAAACGCAAGAAATACGCAATGTTCTCGAACTTGATTGCCTCGTTCTTGGCTGTTTATCCTTTTTTCGGCATTCTTCTTTTTTATTACTACCGACTTCCGCTCGACGAACTTGAAAATCATCGCAACGATTTAGCAGTTATTTTCAGTCATGCGGTATTTTTGTTTTTATTGTTGCTGATTCGTGAAATGATCAAAGACCTCGAAAACATCAAAGGCGATTTGGCCAACGGTTACAGAACCATTCCGGTGCTTTTTGGCGAAAGAACTTCTAAAATCGGCATCACTTTGCTATTGATGTTGACCGTTGTTCCGGTATATTTTCTAGTGAATGTTTTTGATGTTGGCTATATGGATTTGTATTTCTACGCCGGTTTTATGGTGATGATTTTCTTTTGCTTAAAACTCTGGAAAAGCCAACACCGCGAAGATTATTTACTCTTGCACAACCTGCTCAAATTTTTGATTGTGGCCGGCGTTTGTTGTATTGTGCTGATTGATCCGATGGTGCTCATCCACGGAAAAAGACTGCTGCAAACTATTTAATGTAAACCCGCCCCGAAATAAAAGCTATCTTTGCCGAAAATTTCGTCATGAATCAAAACAATCGCTCAGACAAACGCCCAAGTAAACGACCGAACAAGCCTGCTTACAATTCGCCAAAACCACCGATGGAAAAACGTTCACAGAAAAAAGTGAACACAGCTCCAAAAGCAGAAGCCCCTAAAGCAAAAAGCAAAGATTCTGATGCCATCAGACTCAATAAATATATTGCCAATGCAGGGGTTTGCTCACGTCGAGAGGCCGATGTTTATATCCAATCAGGCAATGTAAAGGTCAATGGCGAAGTAATTACCGAAATGGGCTATCAAGTAAAACCGAGCGATACAGTGATTTTTGACGGAACCCAACTCACTCCGGGTAAAAAAGAATATCTTTTGCTCAATAAGCCGAAAAACTTCACAACATCGGCAGATGAAAGCGGCGAGAACCGCAATGTTTTAGATTTGGTTCGCTCAGCTACCAACGCTGTCTTATCGCCGATTGGCCGTATGGACAAAAACACCACCGGTTTGCTGGTGCTTACCAATGACAACGATTTGATTGTCAAATTCAATCAACCCAACCAAAAGTCAATCAAGATTTACCAGGTTTCTTTAGATAAAAATTTAAAGTTCGAAGATTTAGAAAAAATTGCTTCGGGCGTAACCTTGGACAACCATCGTTTGTATGTAGAGGAAATCAGCTACATCGACAACCAACCCAAAACTGAAATCGGCCTCAAGCTCAGAACTTCTAACGTCAAAGTGGTCAGAGCCATTTTTGAACAATTTAAATACAATGTGCTCAAAGTAGATCGCGTGGCTTTTGCCGGATTGACCAAGAAAAATCTCCCGCGCGGCAACTGGCGCTTTTTGACCCAACAAGAAATCATTAACCTCAAAAATTCATAAATGCATCCCAACGAAAGCATTGCTTTGCAGTGGTTTGAAGCCTTCAACACACACAATCTCGAGCAACTTTTGAGTTTGTATGACGAGCAAGCGCAACACTTCAGCCCAAAACTCAAAGTTCGGCAACCAGAAACCGATGGTCTCATCCAAGGCAAAAATGCTTTACGCGCTTGGTGGCAAGATGCTTTTGATAGAATTCCGTCGTTGCAATATCAAGTAAATACGCTCACAAGCAATGATGAGCGCGTTTTTATGGAATACACGCGCATGGCCGAGGGCGACCCCAACATGCTGGTGGCTGAAGTATTAGAAATCAAAAACGGAAAAATCGTTTTCTCACGCGTTTATCACGGCTCATAAAAAAAGCCCCTCATTTCTGAGAGGCTCTGTGCGGGTGATAGGACTCGAACCTACACGCCTTGCGGCACCAGATCCTAAGTCTGGCACGTCTACCAATTTCGCCACACCCGCGGCAATTGTGGCTGCAAATATAGATATATATTTTAAAAAACAAAACTATTTCACCAGACAATTCAGAATTGTTTTTGACGCAAAAACACCGGGGTTGTTTATAAAATTTAATGGGCTCATTTTTGAATATTTGTATATTTGACCTAAACACATTCAACCATCCATGGACTCAATAAAAAGTTACGTTCAACAACACCAAGAACGCTTCATCAACGAACTCATTGAACTTTTAAAAATACCATCGGTCAGTGCCGATCCGGCGTATGCTCAAGACGTCATCGATACTGCTGACGCCGTCAAAGCAAGCCTCGAAGCTGCCGGTTGTGATCATGTCGAAATTTGCGACACTCCGGGCTACCCAATTGTTTACGCTGAAAAAACAATCAATCCGAACTTGCCCACTGTTTTGGTTTACGGACATTACGATGTACAACCACCGGATCCGATTGATTTATGGGATGCGCCGCCTTTTGAACCGGTGATTAAAAAAACCGAGCTGCATCCTGAAGGCGCCATTTTTGCCCGTGGAGCCTGTGATGACAAAGGCCAAATGTATATGCATGTCAAAGCGTTGGAATATATGGTACGCAACAACCAACTTCCTTGCAATGTCAAGTTTATGATTGAAGGCGAAGAAGAAGTCGGCAGCAAAAGCCTCGGTTGGTTTGTCGAGCGCAACCAAGAAAAACTCAAATGCGATGTCATTTTGATATCTGATACCGGAATGATATCTAACCAACAACCCTCTATTACAACCGGATTACGCGGCTTGAGCTATGTCGAAGTCGAAGTGACCGGTCCGAACCGCGATTTACACTCAGGTTTGTACGGAGGCGCTGTGGCCAACCCAATTAATATTCTGGCCAAAATGATTGCCTCATTGCACGACGAAAACAACCACATTACCATTCCCGGCTTTTACGATAAAGTTGAAGAACTCTCAGCAGCCGAAAGAGCCGAAATGGCCAAAGCTCCGTTTGATATAGAAAAATACAAAAAAGCGCTTGACCTGAACGATGTGTATGGCGAGGCCGGATATGTTACCAACGAACGCAACTCGATTCGTCCAACTCTAGACGTCAACGGCATCTGGGGCGGCTACACCGGCGAAGGCGCCAAAACGGTCATTGCCAGCAAAGCCTACGCTAAAATATCGATGCGCCTCGTGCCACACCAAAATTGGGAAGAAATCACCGAATTGTTCACCAAACACTTTGAAAGCATTGCTCCAGCTGGGGTTCGCGTCCAAGTCAAACCGCACCACGGCGGACAAGGTTATGTCACGCCTATTGACAGCATCGGATACCAAGCGGCCAACAAAGCCTACACCGAAACCTTTGGCGTTCCGGCCATACCGGTGCGCTCAGGCGGAAGCATTCCGATTGTTGCCTTGTTCGAAAAAGAACTCAAAGCCAAAACCATCCTCATGGGCTTCGGGCTTGACAGCGACGCCATCCACTCGCCCAACGAGCATTACGGCATCTTCAATTTCTTAAAAGGCATCGAAACGATTCCGTTGTTTTACAAGTATTTCACCGAAATGTCCAAATAAACCTCAATCCGTCCACCGTGGCGGATTTTTTTGTGGGCGTTTCCGCCACCGAAAGCAACTTCAAAACCGAAAATTCAATCGGGCGGCGGTCAGGCTGTTCGCTTTATCTCGCGCTGCGCACGAGGATATCGCTGCCATCCTTAACGCAAAATCAGCTGCACAGAAAATCAGTTGTTTTTATTTTTGGCTTCGATCCATTTGGCCATATAACGCGTGCTGCCCAGCGTGTGGTGATGCAAGATTTGCCCTAAAAAGTGTTTTTGTCGGTGCGCTTTCAAGCTCAAAAGCAAAGCTTCAATTCTTTGGCTTAAAATCGATTCGAATTTCTTTTTATCGTAGCGTTGCTCGAGTATTTCGAAGCCGGTTTTTTGGGCTTCTTCCCAAAGCGCTTTGTCGGTATACAAACGAATCGCTGCCGAAACAAATTCTTCCGGTGCGTCAGCAATCAGTCCATTCCATGCGCCGTTAATGTGCATGGCTTCAGCGCCAACAGTTGTCGTTATACTCGGAGTTCCGACTTGCATCGCTTCGAGCAATTTGCCTTTAACGCCCGCACCAAAACGAATTGGCGCCAACATCACGCGGGCTTGGCCAATAGCTTCCAACGCCGAATCGGCTCGTCCCATGATGTAAAATCGCTCAGATGGCTTGTGCTGTTGCTGCGCTTTGGGCGGTGTGTAGGCTCCGTAGATTTTTAAAGATGCTTCGGGCAATTGTTTGCTGAGCAAAGGCCAAACATCTTCTTTAAGCGCGAGCACCGCATCCCAATTGGGCGGATGCATCAAATTGCCGATGAACACAAAATCTGTTCGTATCTCAAAACTCGGTTGGGCGTTTTTTTCATTCTCAGAAATTTCATCGACCAAAAAAGGTACATAACACAACAAGTCAGAACTAATACCGAACTGTTGGGTGAGTAAATCACATTCAAATTCTGAAATCATCAGTGATACATCACAGCGCAAAATACTGGCAAGTTCGCGTTTGGCTGTTTCTGAATACAAATCGTCTGCTTCAAATTTGCGGTTTTGTTCTGAGGCTTTTTGTCTTGCGATACGTAAAAAATGTAAGTCTTCTGTGTCTAAAATGCGTAAAGCTTGCGGGCAATGTTCGGCCACGCGCCAGCCGAATTGTTCTTCAATCATAAATCGGTCAAACAAAACCACATCGGGCTGAAGCTGTTGCAAAAAATCGTCAAAGCTTGCATCATTGAGCAAAATTTCCGCTGTTTGTACTCCCAATTTTGTTAAATCCAAACTAAACGGACTTTGTGCTGCCGCGCTGGCAAAGGTAATTTGGTAATTTTCGCGTAAAAAAAAATCAATCAATTGTTGCATGCGCCAACCAGCCGCTGAAGATTGCGGCTCAGGCCAAACCAGGCCAATGATGAGTAGTTGACGTTTTTGTTTCATGATTCTTCGCCCCGAAATTACAACTTTCAGCGCAGCGTTCTAAAATAAATTCCTGATTTATACCAACGTATAATTTTTGGCGTTAACTTTGTAACCATCATCATCAAAATCAGGCTTCGGCATGCCGCGGCCACAAATCAATCATCATGTTACAATCTTTCTTCCTCCTGTGTTCGGGGGCAGACCGTCAGTTATTAAAAGACTGTTCTGCGGGCGAACAAACCAAATTTGCCGGAATTGGCGCCACCGTTTTTTTTACCGCTGTGATGGCTTTTTTGGCCGCTGCTTATGCGTTGTACACCGTTTTTGACAATCCCTACACGGCTGCTGCTTTTGGCTTAGTTTGGGGATTGCTTATTTTTAACCTTGACCGTTTTATTGTATCAACTTTGCGTAAACGTGATGATTTTTGGGCCGAATTCAAACAGGCTTCTCCTCGTATTATCTTGGCCATGATTATTGCGGTGGTCATTTCAAAACCGCTCGAAATCAAGATTTTTGAAAAAGAAATCAATACGGTTTTGCTGCGCGAGAAAAACGCGATGACGCTCAACAACAAAAAGGAAATTTCAGGTTATTTTCAGACGGATATTGATAAAAACAAAAAAGAAATTGAGCGCTATCAAGCTGAAATTACCGCCAAAGAAAAAGAAGTCAACGCGCTCTATGACACCTACATCGCCGAGGCTGAAGGCACTAAAGGCACCCTAAAAATCGGCAAAGGCCCGGTTTTTAAAGAAAAAATCGCCAAGCACAATCTAGCCAAATCTGAGCTCGACACTTTGCGTAAAAACAACCTCAGTCGCATCGCCCAAAACGAACAAAAAATCAAAACACTGCAAACTCAGCAAGATCAAAAAGTGGCGCTAACCCAACCTGTGATTGATGGTTTTGACGGATTGATGGCGCGCATCAACGCTTTGAATAAACTACCTTTACTGCCTTCTTTGTTCATCATGCTCTTGTTCTTGGCCATTGAAACTGCACCAATTTTAGCCAAACTCATGTCGGGTAAAGGTGAATACGATATCAAATTAGAAGATATTGAAGCCGCGCTCAAAAGTACACTCGCTCAAGACCAACATCAGCGACAATTATTGGTCAGCACCAGCGCCAGCATGCACAATCAAGTATATGCCGACATCGCTAAAGACAAAAAAATGTATGACTTACAGCGCAAAAAAGCCACAGAATTATTAGAACTTCAAGCGCATGGATTTGTTGAAAAACAGAAAAAGGCTCTATAAAAAAACAACCCGGTACATCACCCGGGTTTTTATTTAGTCATTTAAATTGAGAAGTTCTTCGCGTTGTTTTTTGGTCAAACCTTTGACCACTTGCTCATACGAATGTGTAATGAGTTCTTTAAGGAGTTGATCGGGCACGCCGGCATTGACTTTTATGGTGTTCCAATGAATTTTACTCATGTGGTAACCCGGTTGAATATCGTCATATTCGGCGCGTAATTCTGCTCCGTAATCAGGGTCGCTTTTGAGGTTGAGCGCAGGATTTCCGGCTTCCCATTCTTTGAGTGAAGTGAGGGCAAACATTTTTCCGGATACTTTAAAAACCAAGGTATCTTCATCAAACGGAAAATGTTCAGTAACGCCTTTTTTGGCCAAGCAATATTGGTAATAGGTTTCTAGATTCATGATGGATTATTTTTTTCTAACGAGCCTAAATGAGTGAATTTAAATCCGCTTTCGTATTTGAGTCCGTAGCCAAAAAGCCGGTCCATTGAAGCGTGGACGAACAGTATAATTCCGATGAGTTGCGCTAGAGAACTTTGGTTGTATATTCCAACAAAATAAACCAGAATCGCCAGCCCGCGATGGTGAAAAACGTTATAACTCCAAGCACCCGTTTTGTTGCCGAACAGATATCCGAGCATGCTGATATCAGGGGCTAAAATCAACGCCAAAAACCACCCGTATGAATAATCCAACTGATTGAAAAAGTAGATTCCCAAACAGAACAACCCCAATTCTTCGAGTTTAATAATTGTTTTCATTTGATTATTTTTTCCATCATTCTTTCTGGGTAAGCCAGCGGTGTGAACCCGAATTTCTCATATAAAAAATGGGCATCGCGCGAAGCCAATCGCCAAATTTTGACTTGCTGCAATTGAGGTTCATTCATCATGGCTTCAATGAGTTTTGAAGAATAACCTCTCCCCCGGTGTTGCTCATCCACAAAAACATCCATCACATAAGCAAAAACGACATAATCGGTAATCACGCGCGCAAAACCAATTTGCTGATCATTCAAATACAAACCAAAACAAATCGAATGATCAATCGTGCATTGAACTTCTTCAACGGTGCGTCCGGCCGCCCAATAAATATCTTTCAGAAAGTTCTGAATAAAAGCTACATCTAGCTTGGTTTTATCGGTAGATACAGTAAGCATTACTACAAATTTTGTGATTCAAGTAAATACAAAACAGGTTTAGACGGCGAAGCGTCGTTCTCAAATGAAGCGATTTGCAAATTGAGTAAATAACTTCCGTCAACAACAGAGTTGGGCACGTAAATCATTTCGGTAATCGTACAATCGTGGCGCGCATCGGCATTCAGTGCTGCAACATTTTGAACATTCCAAAAAGCTTTGTGCGCCAAGAGTTTTCCTTGGTCACTTTCACGATCCACACTCGGCAAATCAATGAGCAAATGCTTCACGCCGATTTCACACAAAAACAAAGCGGCTTCTTCTAACAAATACGGCGGATTGGTGTGCGAGTATTTGAGATGTTTTTTATCTTCAGCATTGGGCAAAGTGCGAATCACCATGGCTTCGGGTGTTTTTCCTTTGAGTGCTTCTTGAATCTGAGCGCGTGTAATGACTAAATCTTCGCCTTGTGTTATGGGCTGTACAGAAATGAGTTCGGCTACAAAGAAAAAGGTTTTGAGTGCTTGATTCACGCTGTAAAAATCACGCGTAATATGGCCCAAGCATTCGGTATGCGTTCCGTGTCCGTGTGGATTGAATTGAATGTTATTGAAATTGGTAGACGAACTGCCTTCTGAGACTTTTCCGACCCAATCGCCAAAGCGTACCGGCTCAATCACCGGTTTTTCAATATACCAAGCAATCGGATTTTCATCGGTATTGGTCAGCGGAATAGAAATATCAATTGGCCGAGACAAATCAGCTTGAAAGGTAGTCCCGAGGTATTGAATAATGGTTTTCAAAACAATGGTTTTACGTCAAATGTAGCAAAAATAAATCGGAGGCAATTCCGTCGGCCATAAACTTCCCGACGCGCGTAGTGATGAGATGTTCATTATTAATTTCGAGCCAGCCGTTGTCGAGATATTTTTGGGCATGAAGTTGCAGATGTCCGAGCGTTTGATGGCCAAACTCAGCTTCTATCCGCGCAAGCGAAACACCCCAAATCGTGCGCAATCCGGTCATGACGGCTTCGTTGTATCGGTCTTCAAACGTGAGCGTTTCAGATTCTGAGGGCAAATTTCCTTGCATCATTGCATTGAGATACAAACTGTTATTGGCGATGTTCCAACTGCGCTCATGTCCGTTGTAACTGTGCGCCGACGGGCCGATGCCAAGATAGGTTTTACCCAACCAATAGGCCGAATTGTTCTTCGAGAAATATCCTTCTCTTGCAAAATTCGACACTTCGTAATGAATATAACCAGCCGCTTGAAGCGTATCGGTCAAATACAAAAAATGTTCGCTGGCTTCTTGGTCGCTGGGTTGTGCAACTTTTCCGGATGAAACCATTTTGTGCAAAGCCGTTTTGGGTTCGACCGTGAGTGCATAACTCGAGATGTGTGGAATATCTAACGATAAAGCAATTTGTACATTTTTTTGCCATTTCTCAAGGGTCAATCCCGGAATTCCATATATCAAATCAATGGTGATGTTGTCAAAAAGAGCGCGTGCCATTTGTAAACAAGCCAACGATTCTGCCGCTGAATGCGCGCGGTTCATCAACTGTAAATCATCTTCAAAAAAAGATTGAACACCAATACTGAGCCGATTAATGCCAATGCTTTTATAGGCGACTAAAGTTTCCTGAGACAAATCATCCGGATTGGCTTCGAGCGTGATTTCGGGGTTTTCTGAAATAGGATAATGTTGGGCAACCGTATCCATCAAAAACCGAATATCATCAGGGGTTAAGATACTCGGTGTGCCGCCACCAAAATAAATAGTTTCAACCGTCTGACCATTCAATTCAGATTTTCGCAATTCAATTTCACGCGCCAAAGCTTGAATCATTTCGTCTTTCTTTTTCAAAGTGGTCGAAAAATGAAAATCGCAATAATGACAAGCCTGCTTGCAAAAAGGAATATGAATGTAAATGCCCGACATAGTCCGGCAAATATATCTATTCTTGGGTAAAGATTTGTTTAAATACTCCGTCTGAAACTGTTATTTGTTCAGAAAGGTTTGCAGGGTTAACCGCTGTAAAACTGTACGTTCCAGAAACGATATTTTGGCCCAAAAATTCATTGTAGACTTGATTTCCGGTTACTGAATAGCTTCCGGTGCAATTGTACACTTTATACTGCAAATCATTGGTGTCAAATTTTGCCAATTCAAATTTGTTGCTGCTTCCTGGGCTAAAGGTATATTCGCCAATCATCGAAGTAGAATTAACGGTGGTAATAATCAGATACTCATTATCACTAACCCATCGATAGGTTGCATCGCTACCGTTATACCAAGCATTGGTTTGATACCATTGTGTATTGTTGATTTTGCATTTTATCTCTAAACCTCCGACTAATGGGGCAATATTTCGGCAAGTAGCTTCAAAACTACCGCTAATATTTTTGAATTCTGAGGTTAAACTTTCATTGTCTAAATATAATTTTCCTGAAAAACTCACTTTGACTCTTCTTGAACTCTCGTTGTAAGAATCGAGGTGAAAAGTAAAATAATTGGCCGCATAAAACTTATAGTTCTTATAAGTAGTCCCATCGGCTGTAACGAGTGTAGCAGATGCTAAATTCCCATTCGTATTAAACACAACATCTACCTGATCACCAGCGCTGGTTTTTAAATTGACCGACATTAAGTTGTCTGTAATTTTAGCTGTTGTAGTTGGCGAGGTGGCGGCAACTCCGTCAACAGAAAAATTTCCAGTATTATTTGAGGTCGAAGATGATGAGGAAAAACTGCTTTCAGGCGAACACGAAAACAATAAAACAGCCGACACAAGCAAAGTGAGTAAATATTTAATTTTCATAAAACGAGTTTAATTTATGGCAAATATAAAGGTATTTTATTTCTGAATTCTATTTTCATTTTGTTTGACAAAAGCATCCCAACCCGAATAACTTTTTCCGCCTACTACTTTTCCTGAATTAAAAAAATGGCAAACCGCCGCCGCCAAACCATCGGTTGAATCGAGATTTTTGGGCAAAGTTTTAAGTCCAAGTAATTGTTGGAGCATTTTGGCCACTTGTTCTTTGCTTGCATTTCCGTTGCCGGTAATCGCCATTTTTATTTTTTTGGGCTCGTATTCGGTAATGGGAATCTGACGCGATAATCCGGCCGCCATCGCTACACCTTGAGCACGACCGAGTTTGAGCATTGACTGTACATTTTTGCCAAAAAAGGGCGCTTCAATAGCAATTTCATCCGGATTGTAGGTTTCGATGAGTTCGATGGTGCGTTCAAAAATTTTCTTGAGTTTGAGATAATGATCGTCGTATTGACTCAAGAGCAATTCGTTGAGTTGGATGAATTCCATTTTTTTGTTGACGACCTTGATGAGTCCAAAACCCATAATGGTGGTTCCGGGGTCAATTCCTAATATGATGCGCTCGTTGGACACGATGGATGATTTAAAAAGTCAAAGGCAGTGTAAAATGTTTACTTTTGCGCCCATGACGGCAATTGCTCACAAAGCTAAACAATTCTTGGTCTTCACCATCAAAGTTTTGATTGTGAGCGCAGCCTTTTATTTTATTGTCCGGCAACTACAACAAAATTCGGCTTTAAGCCTTGAAAATGTGCAGCAATTATGGACTCAAAATCTGACTTGGACGGGTATTTTATTTTTGATTTTGCTGAGTTTTCTGAATCGTTTTTTTGAGATTCTCAAATGGCAAACGCTAGTAAGTTCATTTCAAAAAATAACGATCACACAAGCTGCTGCACAAGTGTTGGGCGCTTTAACGGCCGGAATTTTTACACCGAATGGTTTGGGCGAATATGCCGGAAAAGCTTTGTTTTATCCAAAAACGCAAACCAAAAGAATTGTTTTCTTGAACTTGATTTGCAACGGCGTTCAGATGCTTTACACCATTGGTTTCGGATTGTTGGGTTTGCTGTGTTTTAACGCCTATTTTGGGGTAGTTTCAAATGGGATTGTCGGCGGATTTTTAGCTGGATTGATAGCGGTTTTTGCAGCTTTATTTCTGAGCCGAAGCTTCACCATTCGCGGTTATTCGATTCAAAAATTACTAGAAAAAATCAACGAAATTTCGCGAGAAATTCACCAAAAAAACTTGCTGCTAGGTTTGGGTCGCTATCTGGTTTTCTCGCATCAATACTATTTCTTATTTTTGGTTTTTGACGTTCAGCAGCCCTATTGGTTGCTCATGTCGGGCATTACGAGCGTCTATTTTTTGGCCTCGTCGCTGCCGAGTTTTCAGTTTTTGGATTTTGCGCTCAAAGGCAGTATGGCCGTTTTGTTTTTCGGACCTTTGGGCATCAACGATTGGATTCCGGTGTTCATTACCGCACTGATGTGGTTTTTGAACGTGGTAATTCCGGTGGTGATTGGAAGTTATTTTGTGTTGAATTTTAAAACCAAACCATGAGTATTGTCTTGTTGATTGTTGTTCTGATTTATTCGGTGACGCTGTGGCAACTCATCGGCGGTTACCAAAAAATCAAGACTTTTCACCCGCAAAAAACAACGCCCAAAACGCATTTTTCAATTGTGGTTCCGTTCAGAAACGAAGCCGAAAACTTGCCGCGTCTATTGCAAAGCGTACACGAGCTCAATTATCCGTTGGAATTATTTGAAATTATTTTGGTGGATGATGCTTCAGATGATGCCTCGCAGCAAATCGTTTATCAGTGGCGTATGAACCACGGTTTGTATCATGTGACTTTGCTCGAGAACATTCGCCGTTCGGGTTCACCCAAAAAAGATGCGATTGGCCGCGCAGTTCCCATTGCAAAAGGCAGTTGGATTTTGACCACCGATGCCGATTGCATTTTACCGCAAGAATGGCTGATGACTTTAGACGATTATATTCAGAAAGAGCAACCCGAAATGATTGCAGCGCCGGTGATTTATGAGCGAGCCCGAGGATTTTTGGGGCAGTTTCAGCAATTGGATTTGGTGAGTTTGCAAGCCGTTACGATGGGCAGTTTTGGTTTGGGCTTAGGTTTTATGGCCAATGCTGCCAATTTGGGTTATACCAAAAATCTGTTTCAGCAGTTGGGTGGTTTTGAAGGTTCGCTGAGTCAGCCGGGTGGCGACGATGTGTTTTTGTTGCAAAAAGCTGTAGCGCAATGTCCGGAAAAAATACATTATCTCAAAGCAAAACAAGCCATTGTCAAAACCCAAACCGAGCAAAGTTGGAGCAAACTCCTGAGCCAAAGAATTCGCTGGGCCGCCAAAGCAACCGATTATAAAAGCATTTTTGGGCGCGATTTGGCGCTGATGACTTTTGCAGCGAATTTGACTTTATTGTTGGCCGCTGTTTTGGGTTGTTTCGGTTGGATTTCACTTGAAATAACGGCCGCTATTTGGCTTGTAAAAGTAGCAACCGATTACGCCATGACAACTCCAGCGCATGGTTTTTTAACCGGAAAAAGCATGTGGTTTTGGATTCCGGCCAGTGTGTTGTATCCGTTGTTTGCCTCGGTGGTTGCTTTGACTTCACTCACCGGAAAATACCGCTGGAAAGGCCGAACTTACTCGGTGTGACTGCTGCCCTAGCCCGGATGGGAATGGCATCCTTTTGTGCTGTGGTTCAGCGCAAAAGATAAAATGTACAGCCGGATTAGCTTCTGAAATAAATGAAAGTCTTACTTGTTTTCAACATTCAGCACCACCGGTACCACAAATTGTGTTTTGACCGGAAGGCCGCGTTTGATGGCCGGATGCACCTGGGGAAAATCAACCAAGCGCGCTTTGAAAATGCTGTCTAAAGCCGTTGTGTTGTAGAGATTGGTTTGCGCCGATTGCGTGCTGAATTCAAAAGTAGCATTGGGCAATACGGTGACTTTGAGTTGCAGTGTATCGATTTCGGGATACAGCACCGCGAGTGTGTCAGTATTGAGTTTTTCTTGAATGAGCAAATTGAGCTGTTGGAGAAAGCACTCGTTTTTCTGGGTTTTGTCTGTGAGTGAATCGCAGCGGTCAAAGCTCGGCCATTCGTCAACTTGGTTCCAATTGATGGATTTGAGTTCTTTTTCTAAAAGCGTATCAGCATCGGGCACCTGACGGTTGAAGTATTGACACGAAGTCAAGGTCAGTAAAAGCAGTAAAAGCGTTAAACTTGTATTTTTCATGCTTAGTGTTGGCCCATGTTTTAAAACCGGACTAAAAATACAATTTTATTTTAATTTAAAACTTCAAAATAATCGTTTGGATTTGGGCAGAGCCATGACCTTAAAAAGAAAAAAGCTATCCACAAAAAGTGGAAAGCTTTTCATTGGTCTAACTACTAAACCTGATACACTCTGTTAGAAGTGTATCGAAAACAACACAACTGTCTTAAATGCTTTTTCGGAAAAAAAGGTTTTCGTTTCCGAAAACCTTTAACCGATTTCGCGGTCTGGACGGGACTCGAACCCGCGACCTCCGCCGTGACAGGGCGGCATTCTAACCAACTGAACTACCAGACCTCGCTGTAATGCGGATGCAAATATACTACAGAAATCTAAACCTGCAAGAGATTCTGAAAAAATATTTGACTTATTTGTTTTTTATTATCTAAAAGATTGTTTTTCAATCAGGTAAGTTGTGAGGATTTTTTCGAAATCGGCGCCCACATTCACCGGAACGTATTTGATTTTGTTCTGCATACAGGTTTGCGCGACTTTTTTAAAGTATTCCTGCACGCCGGCTTCGTATTGTTCTTGAATATTGTTTGAAAAAAGAGTCACTTCATCACCACTTTCGAGGTCAATAAACTTGCGCGGTGCATTGTCATACTGAAACTGAACTTCGGTTTTGTGATCAATCACGTGAAAAAGCACCACGCGGTGTTTGTCGTGTCGCAAATGTTGCAACGCATTGAAAAGTGCGGTATCATCGCCGCCTTGAAACATATCGGTAAACAAAACAATCATCGAACGTCGGTGGATTTTCTCGGCAATCTGATGCAAATAAGTAACCGTGTCGGTGGTTTTGGTGGTTGCCGGTTTTTGCAAAATCGTTTCGAGTTGGTCGAGAATCATTCGGTGGTGACGATCGCTGCCTTTTTCGGGCGCGTAGTATTCGTAGGCATTTGAATAAACACTAAGCCCGACCGCATCGCGTTGTTTTTTGAGCAAATTCATGAGCACCGCCGAGGCTAAAACTGAAAACCCGATTTTGCTTTCGTAGAACGGTTGCCCATCTTTGAGTTTTGGATAATGCATCGACGAAGAATTGTCAACGATTAAATGACAACGTAAATTGGTTTCTTCTTCAAAATTTTTGGTGTACAAACGATCGGTTTTGGCGTACAGTTTCCAGTCAATGTGTTTGGTGCTTTCACCGGTATTGTAGACTTTGTGTTCGGCAAATTCGGCAGAAAATCCGTGAAAAGGCGATTTATGCATGCCCGATATAAAGCCTTCCACCACTTGATGCGCGAGCAATTCTAAATGTTTAAATCCGGAGATGAGCTCTTTTTGTTGTTCGATTTGTACCATGAAGCCAAAGATAGTAAAAGTTGGTTCTGGCCCGGTAGATTTTATTTGTTTAACAAAACTTCAAGCGCTTGAAGCCGATTTTCTAAATTTTTAATTTTAGTTTGTTGTTTTTCAATGAGTTCCTGTTGTTCTTGAACAGCTTTGACCAGGGGAACGACAAATTCTGCATAACGCAATTTGTACAATCCTTTTCCGTCTTTTGGCGCTTCAACACCGCTAAAAAGGTATCCTGATTTTTGAGCTGCCTCCTCTACTTCTTGCGCTAAGAAACCGCTTTGCGTGATTTTTTCGATGTCGTATTTTTCAGGATAATCAGAAGAGTTATCGGGTTTTCCTAAATTGGCAATTTCATATTGCTTGCGGATATCTAAATGATACGTCACCGGTTTTAATTGTTTTATAAAATTGAGCCCAGGCACATTTTCCTGAACATCTTTTTTTACGCGCTCATCTGAGTAAGTGGCCCAATTGACCTGGCCACCGATGGAGGTCATAGAGAAATTGCCAATATTGACATTATTGCTTCCGGTAGAAGCCCAGCCCACCCCATTACCTATACAAATAGTATTTTGATTTGTAGTGGGAATATTAAATCCGGCCCGAACTCCTACAGCTGTATTATAGCTCCCCGTCTGATTGAATACTAAAGATTGGCTTCCTACAGCGACATTTTCGAACCCGGTATTATTACTGAGCAAACTATAAGCTCCTATTGCAGTATTGGAATCTCCAAGCGTATTCCAATACAAAGAACTAAGACCAACTGCCGTATTATTGTTTCCGATGAGGTTTGAGAACATGGCTTGGCGTCCCACCGCCACATTGTTATTCCCTAAGCTACTGGACCTTAGCGCACTGGTTCCCAAAGCGGTATTGTTATTACCCGTTGTATTGTTATACATGGCATAGGCTCCAAGACCGGTGTTTTCGGCCCCTGAAGTGTTTAATCGCAATGCATTCGCCCCAAAAGCCGCATTGTAACTTGCCCAGGTATTGGCATATAATGCATATGCACCATGAGCCGTATTTTCACTTCCTGTTGTATTATTACTCAGAGAAGAAGTTCCCGTGGCTGTATTGAAACTCCCGAAGATATTAGACCACATTGACTCGAATCCAACAGCCGTATTTTGATTTCCCGTATTGTTATTGACTAAGGTTTTGCTGCCCAATGCAGTGAGGTTAGAGCCACTAACATTGTTCGACAGTGCCAGACTTCCAACACCCACATTTTCGTTTCCGTGGATATTTTGCAACAAGGCATAGGCGCCCAAGGCCACATTATCGCTGCCGCTGACATTCTCACTCAGCGCAGAAAGCCCCAAGGCGGTATTATAATTTCCGGTGGTATTGCTTGCCAAAGCCGTTTCGCCCATCGCTGTGTTGTATGCTCCGGTGGTATTGCTTTTCAGCGTCCAACTCCCGAAAGCCGAATTGAATGCACCTGTGCTGGTAGTCTTGTTGAGCGAGTCTACCCCAAAAGCGGAATTGAAATTAGAAAGCAGTCCCGAACTGATGTTGTTGCGTTTGAAGATGACATCGCTGTTGTCTGTGGTTCCGATGAAGTTTGTAGCTGAAGAAGTTCCTGAATTTCCGTCGACCGACCAAGCTTTGCTGTCTTTTGAAAGCGCAATCCAAGCAGCCGTTGTATCGTCCCAATAATAAAATCCCGGCGGGTTGATTCCTGATACAGTGGTCAAATAAACCAACATTCCTTGTTGTGCCGCGGTAGGATTGACGGCCGGAAAAACATCTACTTTGGGTATGAGTATACCATCTGTGGGATCAGGGTTTCCGGCATCAGTGGCTTTAATTTCGAGTTGGGCATTCGGGCTGGTGGTATTAATACCCACTTGTGCCTGCATCTGAAATGAAAGCAAATAAAGGCAAACGCATACGATTTTTTGAAGATATGAATACATTACTTTTTAAAATTTGCTTTCATAAAGTCATCAAAACCGGGTAACGATTGATCTTCATAAACCGCAATAAATTGCCCGAATTGCATATAAGCGTATACAAATGGATCCTGAGTTGCAGCCTCGTAGTTTTTAGTAAAATAAGCTTCGATTGTAGAGCCTTCCGGAACCGGATTTTTTAATTGAGAAAACATCTTTTTGGCCAACGAATAACATTGCTCTAACTCTTTTTGTCTCCCTATTTTTTTCCAGTACAAAAAAGCAATCTGATTGGCCAAAAGTTCGTTAGCATAACCCATCTGACTGTGCGCAGGATCATAAGTGTATTGATACGCATGTCCGTATTCATGGATGAGATAAAATCCATTAAAAAACAAACCAAACATGCGCTGTCCCTCGGCTTCGCTGCCCGTAACGGTTTGGGTAAAGGCTTTCAATTCGGGCAAAACCTGGCTCCATAATGGAATATTAACCGTATTCTTTTGGCCATCATAGTAAATTAAATACGGAGTGGTGTTTAAAACCGTTTGGGTTTCAAATTTTTTATCTGTTCTCAGTCGAGCTACCGCTTTCTTGAACTTTTCAGCAATTTTGTCAGCCTCTTTTACCAGAGCAATCGAATCTTGATAAACCGTGAACCATTTATTTTGCGCCTTTGAATGAGGACACAAAAAAAGAAGACCAAACAAAACAATTATTTTTTTCATATCAAAAAAATTAAAAAGCAACCACATCTCGACTAAAAAGATGTGGCTGCGAAAAAAACTACTTAACTACTCTTTTATAAATTTTAGCTGGCGGGTTTCTGATTCAGATTGAATTTTAAGCAAATAAATTCCGGCGGATAATTCGTCTAAATGATCCATATCCATGCGATTTTGTTGATTGACATTCGACTTAGAAAGTTTGTAAACTTCTTTGCCATAAACATCAATGATCGAAATTTGAATGTTGGTAGACAACGGTTTTTCGAAATCAAGATGAAGATTATTTTTTACCGGATTGGGCCAGAGTGTTACTTGATTTTTTGGGGTTTGAAAAGTGTTGTTGGCAAGCGCACTATCCATCAATCGGGTATAGAATCCTTGTTCGTTACTAGTGCCCACCAAAATTATTTTGCCATCGTTTTGCAACGCCATATCATAAACAACATCTGCCCCGGGACTTAAATTGTAATAACCAGCCTGGGATTCGGTCTGAAAACTAAAGCTTGAGTCTACATTGGCAACAGAATCAAATCGCTGTATATATAGTCCAACATCTGCCACACCATTTACAGAGTAACCCGCCAAATAAATCATTCCGGTGGTTTCTGAATAACAAATTTTGTAAGCAGTTCCTCCGACGTTTAAAATAGAATTTTGAGTGGTATGATCCGTGTCTCGCATGATTAACCAATCTGCACCATTAGGCAACATAGCGCACAAAGCTGGGATGTTTTTTCCGGCCCATAAATTCTGAGTGCTTCCTTTGCCACACAAATAAATGCGATCAAACATATCTATGTACATCGAATAAACCTCTGATATATCCGTGAGTACAAATGAATTATTCTGGGTTTCAACTTGATAATTAAACGTCTTGGTTCCGCCACCGGCAAAAGTGGTATCTAAGGTTCCGTCGGTGTTTAATCTGAGAACAATTCCTATAGAACCCGGTGCTACTCTATGACCGGCCACCACAATTTTTCCATCAGATTGCAAACCTATGGCTCGCGCTTGACAATCGCTTCCGAAACTGAACTTTCGATATCCAACCGTAAAGAAACTCGTGTCAAAACTCAAATCTTGGTTGAGCCTGATTACAATGATTCTTCCTTGTGAGAATAGGCATCTTCCTGCTAAAAGAAGTTTTCCGTCGGGCTGCATCGCGGCTGCAAATATTTTTAAATCATTCTCACCCACTTCGGTACACTCAATTCTTCTGACACCCGCTGTTGGATTGCTTAAATCTCTGATGGCAACCCCCAGATTTCCGTTGATTAAGCCCCCGCCTTTTAAGTTCCCAACAAAATAATTTCCGGCAATAGGCAATGGATATTCCCTGTCTAGAGGAGTATTGGCCGGGTAGTCAACATAACTTTGATTGTTATTCAAACCATTGGCATCCACAAAACTGGAACCTCCATATGAGGTTGATCCTCCGTTTGTATTGTAGTTTGATGCGATCCAAAACTCATTGGTTTCTGGATCTAGCTTGATACTTCTGTTAGAAGCTTTTAGAGTGTTGTCAGCTGGAACAACGTAACGAACTCCATAGGTAGGTTCAACAAAAAAAGTTCCGGCGGGAATTAAAGTGCAGCTATTGGTGCAACCGGGCGTTCCGTCGCACTGTTCGCCTTCTTCAACAAT
>JAXLVE010000021.1:0-46322 GCA_046329175.1 Flavobacteriaceae bacterium | reverse complement strand
ACACTTGTTTCTCGATCAATCGATGCAAGACAGGAAACACTTTTTTCTTGTTTAAAATCGCGACTATATCAACGATGCGCAAAGACGACTGATGTTGCAAAGCCTGATAAACCAAGTATTCTTCGTCAGAAAGTTCAGAAGATTCAAAATAACGTTCGGTATTTCGAGTCACCATAGTTTCGCTTTCAAGCAACAACGAACTGGGCATGGCTCCGCGATAAACCTCGCCCAAACTACACATATAATATTGCGCCATCCATTGCCAATGCTCGATTTGAATGACACTAACCATTGGATGCTCATCCAAGATTTGATCAATTTCTTTGGCTTGGTATAACAAAGGTTGATTTTGATGCAACTCAAGCACCAAAGCTGTATACAATTTGTTTTTACCAAACGGAACCACCACTCGCATTCCTTTTTTCAAGAAATGATATTCAGCTTCAGAAACCTGATAAGTAAAGGTTTTGGACAAAGCCAACGGCAAAATAACTTCAGCAAAAAATAGCATTGGCCTAGAATTTATTTAACGCGTTCCCAAATTTGAGTTCGACCGAGCAAATTGATTCCTATGTAACCGCGCACTTTGAGTCGATCGCGGCTTTCCAGCGATAAAGAACATTTGTACAATTTTCCGTGTTTGGGATCCAAAATCTTTCCGTGGGTGTATTCTTCTTTATCCTTGACCAAACCTTTAATAACAATCAACCCGACAATAGGTTTATTTTTATCTTCGCCCTCGCACTTTTCACAACGCGGAACTTTGGTTTTTGGGTTAAAAATCTCTAAAACCTTACCGTAAATTTTGTTTTGTTTTTCAAAAATTTCAATGACAGAAACAGGTTTTCCGGTCTCGTCATCAATGGTTTTCCACTTTCCGATAACCGAGTGATGTTGCGCCCATGAGCACATTGCAAAAAACAAAAAAACTAGGCCGCAAAACTGTTTCATATCAATTAACTGGAAAGTTCTTTTTCGCGCTTAAGCTTATTAATCAGTGCATCAAGCTCAAAGCCCATGAGCAAAATCATACAGTTGAGCCAAATGTAAAACATCATAATGAGCAAAGTTCCGATGGAACCGTAAAGTTCGTTGTATTTAGAAAATTTAACCACCCAAATACCAAAACCATACGATGAAATGATGATTAAAATTGTCGTAAAAACAGAACCGATGGATATAAAGGAACGCCGACGATCGTGACTTACACCAAAGCGGAACAAAACCGAAGTAGTCAAAAGAATCATCAAAATCACAAAAGCATATCGTCCCATAATAATCAGCGGAATGCGATCACTCAGTACATCCTGAATAATGGTTTTCTGAATAAATACTTCAAAAACAACAATCATGGCCACGGTAAACAAAAGCAAAAATGACAACACAAGTGAAATGCCTAAAGCCACAAAATACTGTCTAAAAAATCCGCGTCTGATGATGACGTGTTGCGAAGTTTCAAATCCACCTAAAATGGCATTCAGACCATTAGCCATCAACAAAATGGCCATCAAGAAACCTGTTGAAAGCAAACCCGAATGACTGTTGTTGAGAATATCGCTGATGATCGAAGCCACCGCGTCATAGGTTTTAGGTGGAACACTTTCAGACACAAATCGCATAAAGTCGCCTTGAAAACCTTCAATCGGAATGTAGGGAATTAAGTTCAAAATAAACAGCGCAAACGGAAACAAAGCCATGAAAAAGCTAAAGGCAATCGCAGCAGCACGGTAAGATAAAGCGCCTTCAGCCACACCCAAAATATACAATTCGAGCAAATCATACAAAGACAAACCGTGTAACCAAGGCAATGGCACGCGCTGTGTTACACGCATCAAATTACGCGCAACCGGTATTCTATTAATGACGTTTTCAATTTGCTCGCTCATAATTAAAAAGCTTTTAGGCTCAAATCCATATTGTAAACCGAATGCGTGAGCGCTCCCGATGAAATATAATCTACACCGCACTCGGCATATTGTCGGATGGTTTTCTCGTTGATGTTGCCCGAAGATTCGCTCTGACATTGGTTGCCTATGAGCGTTACTGCGGTTCGCGTATCATCAAAATTAAAATTATCTATTAAAATGCGATGAACACCGTCGCTTTGAAGAATTTCTTTGATTTCATCTAAATTTCTGGCCTCAACAATGATCTTTAAATCGAGGTTGTTTTCGGATAAATACTGTTGCGTTTTGGCAATGGCCTGAGTAATTCCGCCGGCAAAATCAATGTGGTTGTCTTTGAGCATAATCATGTCGTACAGTGCGAAACGATGGTTTTCGCCACCACCAATTTTCACCGCCCATTTCTCAGTAGCTCTGAATCCGGGTGTCGTTTTGCGCGTATCGAGAATTTTGGTTTGGGTGCCCGTAAGCAATTGCACATATTGGTTCGTTTTGGTCGCTATGGCCGACATGCGCTGCATCGAGTTGAGCACCAAGCGTTCGGCTTTGAGAATCGATTGCGATCTTCCACGTACATGAAAAACCACATCTCCGTATTGGACAGCGCTTCCGTCTTGGATAAAAACTTCAATTTCTAACGAGGAATCGACGGTTTTAAAAATCATTTCCGCAAATGAAACCCCAGCGATGATGCCTTGGTCTTTCACCAAAAGTTTTGCTTTGCCGGTTGCTTCAGCGGGAATACACGCCAGCGAACTGTAATCGCCCGGGCCAATATCCTCGCGGATTCCGTTGTTAATGATCAGTTGGAGTTCGTTTTGAAATTGCGCTTCGGTAATCATGAATTTTCTGGTATAACTGGCTAAAAATAATCTTTTTTTACGGATTTTACAGTGCATCAAAGCTTAAAATTCCAGGGCGATTCGGTGTAGAACAATTGGCCGTTTTTAACTTCTAAAGGCGAATCAAAGTTGTTGGTATATAAAGCGCCCGTACCCAAACCTTGCGGCATGGGATTGTTTTGCAAAAAAGTCCACTGAGCAATCGCATTGAGCCCGACATTGCTCTCTAAAGCAGAAGTTGCCCACCAACCTATATTCATTTTTTGGGCGAGTTCAATCCATTGGGCTGAGCCTTTGAAACCGCCCACAAAACTGGGTTTTAAAATGATATACTGCGGGCGAATTTGTTCGAGTAAATTTTTTTGTTCTGATGCAGAAAAAACACCGATGAGTTCTTCATCCAACGCCACGGGAATCGGGCTCGCAGCACAGACTTTTTTCATCTCAGGAATCTGTCCTTTGGCAATAGGTTGTTCAATACTATGAATTTTAAATTCAGCGAGTTGATTGAGTTTATCTAAAACATCATTTGATAAAAAAGCACCGTTGGCATCAACTCGAATTTCTATTTGTTCAGCTGAATAATGCGCGCGAATAAATGCCAAAAGTTCGAGTTCTTTTTTAAAATCAATCGCGCCAATTTTGAGTTTGATGCAGTTGAAATCACACTGTAATTTTTCTTCAATTTGTGCCAGCATCGAAGTTTTATCGCCCATCCAAATCAAACCATTGATGGAAATTCCTTTTTGATGTTGGGTAAACTCAGAAGGAAATAACTCGAAAGGATGTTCAGCAGCTAGCGATTGAAAAGCCATTTCCAAACCAAACTGAATCGACGGAAACTCAATCAATTCTCGATACAAAACCGCTAATCCTAGATGAATATTTTGGCAAGCCCAGCGCAGTTTTTCTTCGTAATCGGGTCGATCATCTGCGCTCAGACCGCGCAAAATTCCACATTCGCCTATGCCGGTTTTACCTTCGTTTTCGAGTATGATGAACCAAGTTTCTTTTTGATGCAAAACTCCGCGAGAGGTTCCGGCCGGTTTTTTAAAATCTAACAAATATCGATGATAACGTGCTTGCATCTTATTCTAATTGCTTTAGAATTCGTTCAAAATCAGGATGAGTAATGCCTAATTTTTGAAAGTTTTGAATATCGCTTTGCGCTTGTTGTGCCCAACTGGTGCTGTCGGTGACATTCTGCGTACGAAATTTTTTGTATAAAGCTTTCGCCTCTGAATAATGGCCTTTGAGCAAATACGCATGCGACAATCTGAGCTGGGTGAGCAAGTCGGTTGCATCGGCTTTTTGGCCGGCTTCAAGGTATTTGAGTGCTTTATCGTATTGTTTGGTATTGAGGTAACACCAACCTATGAGGCCATAATCGGTTGAGCGCGGAGCATCATTGACCACCGGTAAAAGCACTTTAATCGCTTCGCCGAATTTATTTTTTTCGATGAGTTGTGAAGCCTCTGCGCGCTGTTTGTCATACAAAATACTCGAAGCTCTGGATTCTTTGTAACAAGCCAAACCATTGTCGCGAAAGGCTTTGGTTTTTTCAGCGGCTAATAACTTCTGAAACTCATTGTGTTTGTATTGCTTTTGAATTTTGTTCGATACGCAAATACAATAATCATCGGCATCGGGCAATTTTTGTGACAACTCGGTGGTTTTGCAAATATCGATGAGTGATTTGCGTTTATCGGCGGTCCAACCGCGGCTGAGTTTGTAATCAACCCACGGAACTACTTCTAAAACAATGCGTTCTTTAAGAATCCAGTTTTTGCTTTCAAAGCCAAACCAAATGATTTTGTTTTTAAGACAGGCAGAACTTTCAGCGGAAAGTCTGCGCGCATCTTGGCTTACGGGCTCAGATTGATAAAAGCATGCTTGTGTGGTAGTGCCTTCTTTTTGATAAGCCAAAGCGGCTTCAGAACTGGTAAAAAGTCCGTAGCGACATTGATCATCACCGGAAATTTTAGACAACAAAAATACTGCGCCTGCCGAACCCGCACTGATTCCGGTGGGATCGGGAATGGCTTTGAGCAACGAGACCAAACTTGAAGACATTTTTTGATTTTCGTCGAGCAAAGTGACTCTGAAAACAATTTCAGTAGTGCCGGTGGGCAATTCTTCGATCGGAACGATGATTCGGTCACGCGCCGAAACCGTGATTTGCCGCGTGGTAGCGCGCGCTTTGTCCCAATAGCCATCGGCTTGCGAAAACACCGCAAACGGAAATATCAGCAACCACAAAAAGCTTAATTTCATAACAGGTTTTGAGCTATTACTAATGCCCTAGCCCCGATTGAAGCGGTTATCCTTTTGAGCTTGGTAAGCGAAAAAGATAAAAGCGAAAAGCGGGAATGAGCTTCTAAAAATTTACAATTCGATGCTTTGACCGATTTCGAGCAACATCAGGTCTTTGCCTTGATCAAAAAACTTGCGTTTGGCTTGGTCGTGGTCAATTTCGATATAACCAAAAGTATCGTAGTGATAACCCATGATTTTGTCGCAATCCAAGAAATCTGAGGCGATGATGGCATCGTCAACATCCATGGTAAAGTTGCTGCCTACCGGCAAAATGGCCAAATCCAGCTTGGTGCGCATCGGAATGAGTTTCATATCCATTGTAAGCGCGGTATCGCCAGCAATGTAGATGTTTTTGTGCTCGCCTTCGATGACAAAACCGCCCGGATTTCCGCCGTAACTGCCGTCGGCAAAAGAACTTGAATGAATCGCGTTGACATATTTGACAACGCCAAATTCAAATTTCCAGCTTCCGCCGTGATTCATCATATGACCTTTGAAGCCTTTGGCTGCATAGTGCGTGACGATTTCGGCATTGGAAACAATCACGGCTTCGGGATTGCGCGACATGATGAATTCAACATCAAGCGTGTGGTCTTGGTGCGCGTGCGTTAAAAAGACATAATCGGGTTTGAGCGATTCAATATTGATGTGCGCCGCTTTGGGATTACCTGAAATAAAAGGATCGACCAAAATGAATTTGCCTGATACTTCGATTCCGAGTGAAGCATGGCCGTAAAATGTAATTTTCATAGGTGTTGATTTATGCGTTGTTGACTAAAATATCTGAAAGAAAATAAATGAGGCAAAGTGAAAGTAACACTGACAACATAAAAGTGCTCAACGCGAGCTTTTTGAGTTCCGGATCTAAATCGCGCGGATTGGTGTTGTTGCGCACGGTTTTTAAATGTTTGATCATCGGAATATATGCGATTAAAAACAGATATTGATCAAAGTGAAAATCGTTGAGCACGGCAAATAAAATCACGAGCAACATGGCTCCGATGACTAAGAAATAATGATACTTTTTGGCATTGGCTCCGCCCATGCGCACAACCAAGGTTTGCTTGCCTGATTTTCTGTCTGAGGCTTCGTCGCGCATATTGTTCAGATTCAAAACCCCGACACTCAAAAAACCAATAGCCGTGGCTGGTAAAAGAAGTAAATATCCGTCTTCGAGAGATTTAGCAAACATAAAATAAATACCCATGGTGCTCACTAATCCGAAGAAAATAAAGACGAATAAATCGCCATAACCTCGATAGCCATAAGCAGAATTGCCCACTGTGTAACGAATTGCTGATGCGACAGCTAATAATCCCAAAACAAAAAAGAACAGCGAATAACCAAAATGGTAGGTTTTGAAGGAACAATAAATGAGCAAACAAGCCGAAAACATGGTGAGCACTGATGTAAACAACATAGCGCGTTTCATCGCTTTCGGGGTAATTACTCCGCTTTGAATGGCGCGTTTAGGACCGATGCGATCTTCGTTGTCGGTTCCTTTGACTCCGTCGCCGTAATCGTTGGCAAAATTGGAAAGTATTTGCAAGCCCAAAGTGGTTGAAAGTGCAAAGAGCACAATCTTCCAGTTGAACATTGATTGCGACATGGCGTAAAAACTTCCGACAATAATGCCTGAGACCGAAAGTGGTAAAGTTCTGAGTCTAGCGGCTTGAATCCAGTGTTTCATTGATTTTGATTTTCATTTTTAGTATTACATCCAATTGACATCGGTTTTCTCGAGTTCGTACAACCATTTATTCACATAAGGCTGAATAAGATTCATTTGTCCTAAATCTATGCGAATATTTCCGCCGGCCGTGTACAATATCAATGAGCCAATTCCGATGCTTTTGTGCCAAAACAACTGCGATATGGCGATGCCTTGAATTTTTCCGGGCTCAATAATTTCGTGGGTAATATCCCAAGCGCCGCTTTGTTTGATGATAAAATCATCGTGCACAAACAATCGATGGTTTCTGTATTTAAAATATTGAATCAGCCCTACAAAAATAACATAAATGAGTGCAGCAAAATCAAACATCGACCCTGGATTTTGATATTGTCTGAAAAAGAAATAACCCACGAGTGGCAATACAACAGTCAAGAAAACAGCAAAACCGAATTTGCGAAAATTGGGGCGCAACATAACTCCTTTTTGAGGATTTTTCTGATATAATAAATTCAGGATGGCGTCTTTTTCAGTAGCATTGCAACCGGGAATTTCAATATGCGTGTTTTTTTCTTCGTGCTCGCTGTGTGCGGTTTGCTTGATTTTGAGCTGAAGCACATCGAGTTTTTTCTGGAAATAATTCTGAGTTATGGACAAAATTTGAACTTTCTCGGGTTTAAGAATCGTACTCTTGGTATTAATCAGACCAAATGACAAAAGCAATGAGCCTTTCTGACGGGTGATTTTATAATCAAAGTAGCGAATGATGGTTCGAACCAAATTGATTACTACGACTACAAAAAAAACAAAAACAACTAAAAACAGTAAAGCCATCGCCATCGAACGCCCTTCAACCATATGGTCGTATCGATCAGATTCAAAAACTTGGTTACCGAAAAACTTCTCAATGTAATCGAGCATAGTAAAAAAGAATACCAGCAACAACGAAAAGCTTTTGACGTAATTGGAGGTGATGCCAACTTTAATCAAACTAGGCAAACCAATGCGGATAAACGGTTGATTTTCAGTTTCTAAAATTTTATTATTTTGAAGCCCGTCATTGGCATTTTCAGTAGCTTTTTGGTTGTTCAACAACTCTGTTTTTAAAGCCAAAGCCAAGTTGTGTGAGATGGCTTTGATTTTTCCTTCTTTTGAATTGCTTCCGGCGGTATCGACCTCTAAACCATAAACGTCAATAACCCTCTGAATCAGTGATTGTGTAATGTTGACTTGCTGAATTTTGTGCAGCTGAACCGTAGTTTTGGTTTTGCTCAGGATGCCTTCTTGAATCACAAATTCTTGATTTTTCGAATCGAGATAAAAAGTAAAATTGATAAATCGCAAATAAGCAATCACACCAATGACCAGTATCGTTGCCGCCAAAATCAGCACAAAATACAACATACTGAACTCTTTGGCCTTAAAAAGTGTAATGGCCAAAACCGGCAAAAAAGCACGCGCATATTCCTGCAGTGTATCGGCAAACATGACCAAAACACCCACAGGCGACTGTTTTTGCGGTTGATCAAAATTAGTGGTCATGAAAGCTCTTTTTGAATTTTGCCCATGAGCAATTGCTTGATGTTTTCGGCTTGTATTTTTTCAATACCGGGAATTTCAATATCTCCGGAATTTCCGCCGGCAGTGAAGATTTCAATTTTGGCCAAACCAAACATTCTTGAAAAAACACCTTCATGCAGCGCAACGTGTTGAATTCGGTTGTAAGGAATCACAATCGTGTTGGTTGCAATCACGCCACTTCTGTATAAAACATCATGCTCTCTGAAAGCAAAAGCTTTTTTCTTAAAACTGATGCGCGCCAAAAAAACTCCTAAAACCCAAGTTCCGGTTAAAAATCCCATGTACGGAATGAGCTCAGTTTGCATCAAAGCAACATAGGCAATCACAGCCAAAATCAAGCATAAAACAATCAAAAGTTGCAGCAAAACGATTCTCCAATACGATGGATGCAAAGCCGTAAATTGAACGGTTTCATAGCGGGGAAGCTGATTAATATCTAAAGTTTCGTTGGTGAAATTCTCCATAATCATTCAATTTAAGGCAACCATTTGTTCTTGCCGAAATTAGGTTTGCGTTTTTCTAAAAAAGCATTGCGACCTTCTTTGGCTTCGTCAGTCATATAGGCCAAACGCGTGGCTTCACCGGCAAATACTTGTTGCCCGACCATGCCGTCATCGGTGAGATTCATGGCAAACTTGAGCATCTTAATCGAAGTTGGCGATTTGGCTAAAATCTCCTGCGCCCATTCATAAGCAGTATCTTCAAGCTCAGCGTGCGGTATGACTGCATTGACCATGCCCATATCCAACGCATCTTGTGCTGAGTAATTTCGGCCTAAAAAGAAAATTTCACGGGCTTTTTTTTGACCGACCATTTTGGCAAGATAAGCCGATCCATAACCGGCGTCAAAACTGGTTACATCAGCATCGGTTTGTTTAAAAATGGCGTGCTCTTTACTCGCCAAAGTCAAATCGCAAACCACATGCAAACTGTGACCACCACCTACGGCCCAGCCCGGAACCACGGCTATAACTACTTTAGGCATAAAGCGAATGAGCCTTTGCACATCGAGAATATTGAGTCTGTGATAACCATCTTCGCCCACATAACCTTGATGACCGCGGGCATTTTGATCGCCGCCAGAACAAAAAGACCAAATCCCGTCTTTGGTAGACGGACCTTCGGCTGAAAGTAAAACGACTCCGATAGAAGTGTCTTCTTGTGCATCGTGAAAAGCTTCGAGTAATTCGGCGGTGGTTTTAGGACGAAAGGCATTGCGCACATTAGGTCTATTAAAAGCAATTCGGGCAACACCATTGGATTTTTTATAGGTAATATCTTCAAATTCTTTTGCGGTAATCCAGTCAATCATATCAGTAATTGTATTAATTTAGCGTAAAAATAAGGCATTTTTTATATTTTCGGCCTCAAGAAAATCCTCGAATCTGATTTATTTTTGAACAAACCAAAAAGCTATGAACCGTTTTTTATCGACTAAGAATTTTTATACTGTGGGCATCCTTTGGGCTTTGGTTTTGGGGATGGTATTTTTGCTCTACATCGGCCTTGAAAAAGAACATGTTCCGTTCTTTCCTGTAGTCGTTTTATCAGCTGTCATTATATTGATTTTGTGGATATTACTCGATACGCGTTACGTTATTAAAAGACACTTTTTGCTGTATCGTTCTGGGCCTTATCGCGGTAGAATTGACATAGAAAAAATCAAGAAAATCAAATATTTTTCGGGTTTGTATGTTCCGGTAACCATGAAACCCGCGCTGGATACTAAAGGCTTTATCATTACCTATAATCAATACGACGATGTCTATGTATCACCTGCTAAACGTGAAATTTTCTTGTCGGAATTGCTCAAAATCAACCCTAATATTGAAGTAGTCGAAAATTAATCGATGAGATAAATTCCATCTTCTTTGAGCTCAATCAATCGTTCGCGATACAGCACGCCTATTGCTCTTTTAAAGGCTTTCTTGCTCATGTTCAACAAAACTTTGATATCATCCGGATGGCTGTTGTCGTGCAACTTGAGATAACCTTTACCCGAACGCAATTTCTCTAAAATTTGAACCGCGCTGGCTTCAATATGATCAAAACCTTGCGGTTGCAATGAAATATCCAGTTTATGATCCGGTCGGACAGCTTTGACAAAACCTTTTAATCGATCGCCTAAACGAATCCTATCGTCAAAAATCTCATCTTTATAAATCAAGCCTTTGTGCTTTTGGTTGACAATGACATTGAGCCCAAGTTCAGTGTTGTGCGAAACAATCAAATCAACTTCTTGACCTTTCTCAAGTTTGATATCATCGTTACTTAAAAACTGATTCGTTTTGCTTGAAGCTACCAATCGCTGCGTTTTTTCGTCCAGGTATAAATACACCAAATAGCGTTTGCCTTGCTCCATTTTGCGGGCTTGTTCTTTAAACGGAACAAACAAATCTTTCTCTAAACCCCAGTCGAGAAAAGCGCCCAATTGATTGACGTAATTCACACGCAACAACGCAAAATCATTGAGGTGAATATAGGGATCAAGCGTAGTAGCGACCGGTCTTTCTTGCTGATCGAGATAAACAAAAACACGCAACTCGTCACCAATTTTATATTGCTTGGGAACATATTTATTGGGCAAAAGTATTTCATCGTCTGAAGATGGGTTTCCCAAAAACAAACCTACGCCGGTACTTCTGAGAATGCTGAGTTGGTGATATTGTCCGATGTCAATCATAGTAATTTTAAAGCGCGAAGATACGAATTTTAAGGTGCTAACATTCATGTCTACCTCAAATCTACCTATGTTTCCCAGGCCAGAAAATTAAATTTTATACTTTTGATTCAAAGAGCAAATCCTATGAAAAAATTATTCCTTCTTGCTGCCTTGTGCTTTTTATCAGAAGTTCAGGCGCAAACCTTTGAATGGGTCAAATCACCCGCTATAAATTTCAATGCCAATCCGGATATGATTGGTTATGTAACCGCTACTGACCATGATAATGATGTCTATTTATGCGGCTTTGTTGATAACAATTACATTTACACCGATATTTTTGGAGATTTATTTTTGAAAAAATATGACTCAGCCGGAAATCTACTTTGGGATAAATCCTTTTCCGGAAAAGGTCAGGTCTACAAAATGGTTACCGATAGTCAAAAAAACATTCTTGTTTGTGCCGCATTCATTGGGAATTTGAATTTGGGCAACCAGCAGCTCAACACCACCGAACAAGGTGTTCAGGCTATTGTATTGAAATTTTCTCCGGATGGTTCGCTTGTATGGAACCAGCAAATTGAAATCAATGAATTTGCCGATGTTTATTTTAAATCATTAGTGGTTGACGCTCAAGACAATATTTACATCGGGTATGACGATTTTGGCAATTCCTATATTGAAAAACTCAGCCCTGAAGGAAATTCTTTAATGACCATCACCCAAAACAACGTAAGTTTAATTTCGTCAGTAAGTGTGGACAATCAAGGAAATATTTATGCAGCCGGTTCTTGCGCTCGTTTTGATGCAAATTTTAATGGAACAACAGCTCCAGCTTCTTTTCAATACAACAGCTATATTAGTAAATACAATTCTTTGGGCGGTTTTCAGTGGGTAAAATATGTCGAAGATATTACCTGCCCGACTCCGCAAGTAGTGGCCAATGCACCCGATGAAGTGTATTTTTGCTCTGAATTAAACGGCAATTTTGCTTTTGATAATCTTGCTGTTGAAGGTCCAGGTTTGAACTTTATGAGTGATTTTTTTCTGACCAAACTCAATGCAGAAGGTCAGTTTCAGTGGATGCGTGAAATTATTGGAAATGGAAGAGCTTATCTCGGCCATCGAAACTTTTTAAATCTCGACACACAAGGAAACATCTATTTTGTAGGCAGTTTTTCTGAAAACATCAGCTGGAACAGCCAATTTCAATCGCAGTCCAACGGATTTAGAGATGCTTTGTTACTCAAATACAATCCGCAGGGCGATGTGGTTCTAACCAAATCAGTTGGTGGTAGCGGATATGACCGATTTGACAGCGTAAGTGTTGATGCTAACGGAAATATTTATCTAAGCGGCATGGGCAGCGGTTCTTTTCAGTTTGATTCCATTCCCTTTGCTGGAACATCATTATACAGTCCGTTTTTAGCGAAGTTAAATCCGACTTTACTCAGTGTTTCTGAACAAAATTCATCGGCTGTTTCGATTTATCCCAACCCGGTAAACAATCAATTTTACTTGAATTCTAACCAAATAAAAACACTGACTCTTTACAATTTACTCGGTCAAAAAATCAAAGAATTGAGCAACCGAGATTCTGGGATTGACATTTCTGATGTAGCAAACGGAACTTATTTACTCAAAACCGATTCAGGAATTACGCTAAAACTCTGTAAAAATTAAGCGAGTTCTTTAAAGTACTGCAACAGAATTTTGTCATTTTCGTGCGCCGGAGTAAAAACTTCTAAAATGGTTGGTTTTTCATTTTGATTAAAAAGTTGCTTGGTTTGAACAATCAACTCATTTTCAGTGTGAGCTGTCAGATATTTGAATCCAAACATCTTGGCTAAATGCTCACCGGTCAGTTGATGTTCGGTTTCAAAATAAGTGTGAAAAACCTTGTTCTCTTGATGCCCGGGCAAAATTCTAAAAATACCGCCGCCGCCATTGTTGATCAGAATGATTTTGAAGTTTTTGGGAATGTAATTATTCCAAAGCGCATTGCTGTCATACAAAAAACTGATGTCGCCGGTAATCAAAACCGTCGGCTCTTGGCGTTGGGTGGCAGCTCCAATTGCGGTTGAAGTACTGCCGTCAATGCCACTGGTTCCACGATTGCAAAACACTGAAACCTCTGAAGCTATATCAAACAATTGCGCATAGCGAATGGCCGAGCTATTGCTGATTTGCAACATCGCTTTTTGAGGCAATCTTGAAAGAATAGTCTCAAAAACTTTTAAATCTGAAAACGGAACTTTACTCAAATATGCTCTGTGCTTGCGCTCGCGTTGGATTTGAATTTCTCGCATTTGCGCTGTGTATTCGCTCGGCACCATTTTGGTAAACGGCAAAATCTGATGAAAAAATTCATTGGGTTGCGCTTCAAAATGATGCGCCAAAGCGCCAAAAGTATTGTAAGCTCTGAGCGGATCAACATGCCAATGATGTTCCGGACGATGGTTGCGCAGTAAAGCCTTGATGCGTTTTGAAACAATCATTCCGCCAAAAGCAATCAACACTTCAGGTCTGAATTGCGCAATATCTCGGTCTTTAAACGGTGTAATAATCGAGTCAATGTGATTCAAAAAAGACGGATGATGCAAATTCGAACTTGCCTCTGTCATCACCACTATCGACGGATCTGAAGCCCACCATTCGATGATTTCCGCATCAATTTCATTCGGATCAAGTGTGCCGACCAATATGAGTTTCTTTTGGGCAGAATTCCAAATGTTGGTACAAGCAATGATATCTTCAATTGAAATATTCTTAAAAACCTTAGCAAAGCCCGAAATAGTTGGGTCAACCGAAAGTTTGCGCGACATCAAATACAAAGGTTCTTCAAACGGAGCATTAATGTGTGTGGGGCCTTTTTTCGTATGGGCAACTGTGATGGCTTCGTTGATTTTGTAGTCGTTTTCATAACTTTCGCCTTCGGTCAAATTGGCGTTGTAGAGCGAATGATTTTCAAAAACATTCACCTGACGAATCGTTTGTCCGTCACCAATGTCAATTTTGTTTTGCGGTCGATCAGCCGAAATCACAATCAACGGAATTTGACTATAAAAAGCCTCGGCAAAAGCCGGATAGTAATTGAGCAAAGCCGAGCCCGAAGTACAGACCAAAGCCACCGGTTTTTTGATTTGTTGCGCGATGCCTAAAGCAAAAAAACCAGCCGAACGTTCATCGGCAATGCTGTAACAATGAAACTGCGGATTGGCCGTAAAGCCCAGTGTTAACGGAGCATTACGCGATCCGGGCGAGATCACAATATGCGTAACACCTTTAGCCAGACAAATCTGAATGATGCTTTGCGCTAAAGGTATTCTGGGGTAATTCATCTTTTAAAAATGTGTCGCAAATTTACAACAACCATTTAATTTAGCAGACCGTTAGCAGTTAATTTGTCTGAAAACCCAATATATTTGTCTGAGTTTGGTAAAATTCCTATCTATGAACCTGAGGCTTTTCATTATTTTGTGCGGCTTACTTTCTTTGAACCTAACAGCTCAAGGTAAAATTGACTTTGACAGTTCCGGATATAACTCAGTGATGCAACGCGCCAAAAAAGAACACAAACCTGTTTTTTATATGCTTTATGCTACTTGGTGCGCGCATTGCAACAAAATGAAACAAGAAGTTTTTACCGATACGCTGGTGAGCAACTTCATCAACAAACACTACATCAGCGCGTGGCAAGACATTGAAAAAGGCGAAGGCGAAATGTTTAAAAAGAAATTCGGCATCAAGTTTTTCCCAACTTTTATTTTCTTTGATGAAAACGGAAAAGAACTCTACAACATCAGCGGCGAATTCAAACCGGCTGAATTTGTAACCGAAGCCAAAAACGCGCTTATTCCAGAAAAACAATTGCCTTATCTCGAGGCCCAATTCAATGCCGATGTGAGCAATGCCGACAAATGTTTGGCTTACTTATCAGCGCTCAACAAAGGCCGCGACCGTCAACTGCTCTCGCCTATTGCTGCCAAATATCTCGCCACCCAAAAAGACGAACAACTCATTAGTGCCAACAACTGGAAAATCATCGCCAACGGTGTGACCGATATTCAATCGCGAGAATTTCAGTATGTGCTCGGTCATATCAAAGAATTTGAAGGAGTATCCTCGGCCAAACGCGTTCAGCGCAAAATCGAGAATACCGTTAATGAATTTCTATCTCCGGCGGTTGAACTCAGCGATACATTAACGTATCACAAACGACGAGCAATTGCCCAAACCATTAACATGCGCCGCGTTGATTCGCTGCTTTTTGGATTTGATACACAATTAGCCGTCAAAGTCAACAACTGGAAAAATTATCGAAAAGCTACCGCAGCCAACACAGAAAAATTTGTGTGGAACGATGCCAAAACGCTTTTAGACATTGCCGGAAATTACCAGAAAAATATTGTTGAGTCAACTGCGCTACTCGATGCGATTAAATGGACGCAACGAGCAATTTCTCTCAACGAAACTTATGATGCCGAAATATTGCTCGCGCGATTGTATCTGAAAAACAAAGACAAAAAAATGGCGCAAGAATGGGCCGAAAAAGCCAAAGCCAAGAATGCTGCTTTTGGGTGGAAAACCGCCGAAGCCGATGAAATTTTGTCTCAAATCGGTACTAAAAATTGACCCATAAAATGATTAGAAAAGCCACAGCCGAAGATGTACCGGCAATTTTGTCAATTGTGAACCACGCGATTTTATATACGACTGCTAACTATTTGTATGAAGCACAAACTTTGGCCGATCAACAAAAATGGTGGAACGACAAACAAACCAAAAACTTTCCGGTATTGGTGGCCGAAGAAAATAATCAAGTGATTGGATTTGCCTCTTATGGAACTTTTCGAGAAAAAATCGGGTATCGATTTACGGTCGAACATTCAGTTTATGTAGCGCCCGAATGGATTGGAAAAGGCATCGGTTCAAAATTGCTTACAGCGCTTATTGAATTGGCCAAATCAGAAGGTTATCACACCATGATTGGCGGAATCGACGCTGAAAACGAGTACAGCATAGCCTTTCACGAAAAGTTTGGTTTTACGAAAGTGGGACTCATCAAGCAAGCGGCCTTTAAGTTTGACCGCTGGCTCGATTTGCAATTTGTGCAGTTGATGCTTTGATTATGATTTGATCCAATTGAGGATTTCAGCATCGCTTGGCAGCGTTTGCGGTGCAACTACTTTGACCAAATGACCTTTTTCATCAATAAGGTATTTTTGGAAATTCCACTCAACTTCGGAATCTTTATAGCCGTTTTTGGCTTTTTGAGTCAGAAACTGATAAATCGGATGCATATCACTTCCTTTTACAGAAATTTTTGACATCATCGGAAAAGTTACTCCGTAATTAAGTTCGCAGAATTGACTAATTTCGGCATTGGTTCCGGGTTCTTGCGCACCAAAATTATTGGCCGGGAAACCCACAATCACCAAACCTTGGCTTTTGTATTTTTTGTATAGAGCTTCTAAATCTTTGTATTGAGGCGTGAGTCCACATTTTGAAGCCGTGTTGACTACCATGATTTTTTTGCCTTTGAGCGATGAGAAATCAAAGGTTTTACCGGATAAATCGGTTACTTTAAACGAGTAAATGGTTTGCGATTCCATAGGTATTTTTTTGGAAGTTGGATTTTTTTTCTGAGCCCAAAAGTTGGTCGTCAACATCAGGCAAAACAATAAAGTCAAAGTTGTTTTCATGAGAATTATTTTAGGCTAATTTATCTATTATGCCAGAAAGCATAATAAAAACGAATCATAAAGTTATCAAAAATAAGAAAGCCCGCAAACCTAATTCAACGGGCTTTCTACCAACACAATTAAAACAAACAACAAAACTGCTTAGCAATTTTCTTGAAATCAATTACGTAAAAAGAAAAGCTTTGGTTTTTAATTAGGTTTTAGGTTTTCAGATTTGATATTTGTTGTTAGATTTGTAGAAACCAATCCAATCCGTTATGACACAAGATGACTTATTACCTTTGATTAGGGCGCAAGAAAGCCGTGGCTTTACACTGCTGTATGATATGTATTCGAAAAGTTTGTTTGCCGTAATCAGTAATCTAATCAAAGACAAAGAAGAGGCAGAAGATGTTTTGCAAGAAGTATTTGTCAAAGTATGGAAAAACATTGATTCGTATAGTGAATCCAAAGGACGTTTTTATACTTGGATGCTCAACATCGCCAGAAATTCAGCCATAGACAAACTAAGATCGAAAGGCCACAAGAACAGTCAAAAAAACCTCTCAGCTGATAATTTCGTACATCTGCTTGACGACAATAGCAGAACAAATCACAAAATTGATACGATTGGAATTCAGGAATTTGTCAAAAAACTAAAACCGAAATGTATTGCGCTCATTGAATTGCTATTCTTTAAAGGTTATACCCAACAAGAAGCAGCTGACGAACTAGAACTTCCGTTGGGAACTGTAAAAACGCAAAACAGAAGTTGTATCAATGATTTGAGAAACTATTTAAAAATTGCCCCATGACATCATCAGAATATATCAGTTCAGGAATTTTAGAACTTTATGTATATGGTTTGCTCAGCGAATCTGAAAACCAAACCATCGCACAATTGGCTCGTGAAAATTCCGAAGTAAACCAAGAAATAATCGAAATCGAAAAAGCCATCATCGATTTATCATCGAGCTTCTCGCCTATCTTATCCCTCAGAAATTTTGAAGCTATACAAGAGAAACTCGCATTGAAACACGGAAAAACCATCTCGATGACACCAACTTCAAACACAAACAAATATTGGGGTTGGGCGGCTGCAGCGGTTCTTTTACTGGCTACCGGATATGAATTCATGCGCTTGAACCAAACACAATTGGAAGTAGCCACGATTCAGAACGAGAAAATAAAACTCGAAGAAAGTTTGGTCAACAGCGAAATCAAATACCAACAGGCCGAAGACAAACTCACCGTCATTCTAGATAAAAATAATAGTGTAATTTCTTTAGCGGGACAAGCCGCAGCGCCACAAGCATCGGCTCGGGTTTTTTACAATAAAAACACACAAACGGTTTATGTAGATGCCTCAGGATTGCCAGAACCTCCGGAAGGAAAAGTATATCAGGTTTGGGCGCTCAAACTCAATCCGCTCACACCAACGAGTATTGGTTTGTTGGCAGATTTTAAAGGTGATGGACCTAAGCTTTTTGCTGTAGACAAAGCCACAGGTGCCGAAGCTTTTGGAATCACTTTAGAACCGGCCGGCGGAAGCAAAAGCCCAACTTTAGAGCAATTGTACACGCTCGGAAAAGTTTAAATCAAACAAAAACAACTAAGAACCGCTCAGAAATGGGCGGTTATTTTTTGCACCCAACAAATCGAATCACACTGCCCAATCCGTTGTGATACAAACCTTCGCTGAGCTCAATTTCTTTTTCTTCGAGTAAAATCACTTCATAATCAGAAAAATCTTCTTGAATTTCTTCGATTGAAAACAACGAAGCTAAATCTCTTGGGCCGCCTACTTTTTCGTTGCGCGCGATATAATCGAGATGTTTTTTGCTAAAGGCTTCAAAAATGACATAACCGTCTTTGCGGATGTATTGATTAAGCAAACGATGCAATTGCGATTTAATCTCAGCCGGAAAATGCGCATAAATCAAAGCCATTGCGTCAAATTCTTCGGTTTGATAACCGAGCGTTTCGAGCAAACCCACGCGATAATCAATAGTCACTTTGTTTTTGTCCGCCAACGCAAATGCTTTTTTTTGACCTTCACTACTGATGTCAAAAGCTGAAGTTTTCCATCCTTTTCGGGCGGCATAAACGGCATTTCGACCTTCGCCTTCGGCCGGAAATAAAATTTTGCCCGGAGCTAATAAGTCCAGTTGTTCTTTAAGAAATTCATTCGGATTTTCACCGTAAGCAAATTCCTCGGCTTTGTATCGTTCATCCCAACGCTGGGTCCAGAGGTCGCTCATTTATTTTTTGTAGTATTTACGATAAAAAATATATGATACAATTCCCAAAACAGCCACGCAAGCCACAGAATAATACACAAATGAAGGCGTAACCACTTTGTCACCGCTGGCGTATGAATGCATCCCGGTGAGGTAAAAATTCACACCAAAATACGTCATCAAAATCGAATAAAAAGCCACGACACTCATCAGGTTAAAAACCCAACGACCGCGCAAACTCGGTACAAATCGCGCGTGAATCACAAAGGCATAAATCATAATACTGATGAGTGCCCAGGTTTCTTTCGGGTCCCAACCCCAATAGCGTCCCCAACTCTCATTGGCCCATTGTCCGCCCAAAAAGTTTCCGATGGTGAGCATGATGAGTCCGATGGTGAGCGCCATTTCATTGATATAGGTGATTTCTTGGATGTTGAGCTCCATTTTGGCTTTGTTCTTTTCATTGGTAAAAATCATGAGCAATAATGAAACCACCCCGAGTACCATTCCAAGAGTAAATGGTCCGTAACTGGCCACAATCACTGCCACGTGAATCATGAGCCAATAAGAATTGAGCACCGGTTGCAAGTTGGCAATGGACGGATCCATCCAGTTCCAATGCGCAATCATCAATATCATGGAAGCCACAAAAGTGCCCGAAGCCACCGTCAATTTGGATTTGATATCAAAAGCCAACGTAAAGAACATCGTTGCCCAAGCCACATATATCATACTTTCATACGCATCGCTCCAAGGTGCATGGCCTGAAATATACCAACGCGCAGCCAATCCGGCGGTATGGAGTAAAAACAACAAACCAATTAAAATATGGAAAGCATTGATGGTATAGCGTAGAAATTTCTTCTCAAAAAAGATGTTCAAAATCGTCACCAGCAACATTAACACGCCGGTAAGCATGTATAAATAGTAGAGTTTTTTGAAAATATCGTACTTGTTATACGTGATTTCAGAGTCGATTTTATCCTCGCTCGGACGCACCGCGGCGCCAAACTTTTTCTGATAATTCTCGATGCTTTGCAAAAAGAAATTGGCATTGACATATTTGCCTTTGATTTCAGCGCTGTCCAACGCTTGCATATATAATGGCAAAATATTTTTGGCAAAAGTAGAATCAATCCCGTGAATGTTGGCTTTGTCAAGTTCTAGATAAGAAACCCATTTGTTGTTTTTGTCATTCGGAATCGGATAAATGCGCAAAATGCTTCCGCTGAGCGCCGAATTGAGCAAGTTGACTTTGCGATCAGTCTCGATAAAATCTTTCTGAAATTGATCGGGAACAGCCGCTTTATAGGCTTCTTCTAAATAAGGAGAAAGCTTGTAGTTTCCGTCGTTGTCAAAGAATTTAATAAACGGAGCATATTTTTGTTTCGCATCAACACCGATGATTTTGCGAATGCTGTCATTGCCTGATTTGAGGTAAATAAGCGGCACTTCAAACCACAACCTCGGAAACTGTGTCATCGACAAAAACACTTGGTCAGAGTTGAGTTCTTTATACGTATCACTTTTGCTGACTTTGCGCAACAATTCTGATGAAAACGTATTGATGGGTTTCATACGTCCGCCTTCGTCTTGCACAATCAACCGACCAAATTTAGCCGCGTGTTCATCGGATGCTTTATAGCGATTAATCAGTGAATCTATCTGTTGTAATTTGGGTGCTTGCTGATGTATATGGCTTTGTGAAAACAACTGTAAGCTCAAAAATAGAAATACCACCGAAAGCAATTGAGCTTTTTTCTGCTTGACCACTTCCAATTTGCGTTTGACTTCTGCAAAACGCGAATGTTTGGTAAACATGATGGCCATAAGCGAGAAGAACAACAAGAAATATCCCATGTAGGTTATCATCGTGCCCCAATAATCGTGGTTGACCGAAAGTACCGTTCCTTGCTCATCCGGATCAAACGAAGATTGAAAAAAGCGATATCCTTTATAATCCAAAATGTGGTTCATATAAATGCGCGCATCTTGTTTTTGGTTGCCGTCAATCACGGTTACTTTGCTTTCAAAAGCGGCATAACTTTTCTCGGTGCCCGGATATTTTTGTGCGATAAAATCATTGAGTTTAATTTGAAACGGCAACTCATATACTTTGCTACCAAAACTCAACGTAAAATCGAGTTTACCGAGTTTGAACATTTCCGGTGCTCCGGCGCTGCCTTTGGTTCCGAGCAACGTAATTTCTTTGGTTTGCCCTTGTGATGCAACGGTAACAATCAGCGCATCTTCGTGTTTTTTTGATTTAAAATCGTTTTTGGCTGTGAACGTTTTGAATCCTTTTTTGGCTGGTTCCGGAAACACAAACTGCGTTCCGCCCACTCGGTATAAGGAGCGCAACATTAAAGGTTGTGTGGCATTTTTGACCAATTGCCCTTGTGCTCTGTCTGCCATGCGCATGTATTGACCGTCAAAAGGCGCTTGAATGGTGTAGACATTTCCGGTGGTGTTGATGTTGATGGCGCCTTGTACAAACTTATTGAGCGAGAACAACATATTGTGAATGTTCTGTACCTCGCCTTCTTTGAGATAATGCTCGTGACGAGAGCCATCACCGGACTCAACCATTTTCATGTATAAAGTTCCCTTTGCGTCTTCACGAATGGTTTCAGTGGCGCCCATCAAGTAATTTTTATAGCTTACTTGAAACGGAATATCTGCAAAATCACCTTGGATGTCAAAATCGTTATTAGTTACCGGCGAAAGCAGCAATGGTTTTTCAAAAATGCGGCGTTTCATGCTTCCTTTGTAGTCGCCATCGACAAAAAGTGTGAGGAAAGTTCGGTCAGAATAAACCTTATTTTCGGTGGCTTGTTCGCGAATTGGCATCATGCCTTCATAGCTAATATACCTCGTGATAGCCGCTCCGATGATGATGAAAATGAAGGACAAATGCAATAACAAAGTAGCCCATTTTTCTTTTCGCAGCAGTCGATAACGTGGGATGTTTCCGATGAAATTAATCAAGAAGAACAAATGAATCGCTTCAAACCATTTGGTGTTGTAAATCAGTATGCGCGCAGTATCAGTGTTGTAGGTGCTTTCGATAAAGGTTCCGGTGGCCATGGCAACAGCATAAGCTATGAATAAAAACGCCATGAGTCGGGTTGAAAACAAGAAGGAAAGTATCTTTTTTTCCATCAAAATAGGATTAGTGAAACGACACGCAAAAGTAGATAAAATTGTTCATTGGATGATGGCTTTTCGTTTGGTTTTAATTGTTAATTATCCGCCAAATTTTTCACGATTTTAAAATCAGTCAATCGTGGTTTTATCCGCAGTTTTTCAATAATTTTGCGGCATGATAAAAATTGGAATTATCGGTTCTGGTAATGTGGCGCATCATCTGATTCGGGCCTTTCAAAAAGCTGAAGGTATTGAACTGGTTCAAGTAGTGGCAAGACAACCACTGGCTTTGCAAGATGTGATTGATACTTCTAAAATCATTACCAACATAGCCGATTTGCACCCCATTGATTTGTGTATCATCGCCGTAAGTGACCATGCTATAAATACTGTAAGCCAACAAATTAAACTTAAAAATTGTATAGTCGCGCATACTTCCGGAAGCATGGCTTTAGAGGTTTTGTCACAAGCCAGAAGCGCAGTGTTTTATCCGTTGCAAACCTTTTCGAAAAACAAAACGGTTGATTTTAAAAAAGTGCCGATTGTTATTGAAACCGCTCATTCTGATGATCGTCAGTTATTAGAAACGGTGGCCAAAAGTATATCGGAACATATTTATTACATCAACTCACAACAGCGCAAAGCCTTACATGTAGCGGCTGTTTTTGTGTGCAATTTTGTCAATCATATGTATGTTTTAGGGGAAGAAATTTGCCGTGAACACCAAATGCCGTTTGATTTATTAAAACCTTTGATTGCAGAAACTGCCGCAAAGATTGAAGTCTTATCGCCCAAAGAAGCGCAAACCGGACCGGCGATTCGTCGAGATCATCAAACCATAGAAGCGCATTTGGCCATGCTTACAGAACAAGAACAAAAAAATATTTACGCTTTACTGACCCAATCCATTCAAAAATATGAGTAAAAGCTACAAAGAAATTATGAATCAAATTACGACCTTTATTTTGGACGTAGACGGCGTGTTGACTGATGGTTCAGTGCACGTTAGCCCAACAGGTGAAATGCTCCGCATCATGAACATCCGCGATGGTTTTGCGATGAAAGCGGCACTTGAGAGCGGCTATAATGTCTGTATCATCTCGGGCGGAAACAATGAAGGTGTGCGCATTCGCCTGAGAAATTTAGGCATTACCGACATCCATTTGGCCTCGCCGGATAAAGTGGAAACTTTTAAAGAATACATCGAGTTGTATCAAATCAAACCCGAACAAGTTTTGTATATGGGCGATGATATTCCGGATTATCACGTGATGCAATTAGTAGGTTTGCCCACTTGTCCGCAAGATGCAAGCCCAGAAATTAAAGCCATTTCAAAATACATTTCTCACAAAAATGGCGGGCGTGGTGCAGTGCGCGAAGTGATTGAACAAGTGATGCGCGTTCAAGGAAAATGGCATACGTATTACAATGGTCAACACGATTAATTTTATTCCGATAAATGATCCTAGATTTTTTTAAACTTATTCGCTACCGCAATTTACTGATGATTGCGCTGATGCAATTTTTGTTTCGTTATACTTTTCTGATTTGGCAAGATGTTCCGTTGGCCTTGTGTGATTTTCAATATGTTTTGCTGGTATTGTCGACGATTTTTATTGCCGCCGGTGGTTATGTCATCAACGATATTTTTGATCAATCGACTGATGCCGAAAACAAACCGCACAAGGTTTTTATCGGTCAGGCATTTTCTGAAAGCACTGCCTATAATATATATGTAGCCTGCACAACCTTGGGCGTCGGGCTTGGATTTTATTTATCCAATGTGATCAACAAACCGAGTTTTGCTACTTTATTTATTTTAATCGCGGCTACTTTGTATTTGTATGCATCAAATTTGAAACAGAACTTACTGATTGGCAACATCATCATTGCAGCCTTACTCTCGGTAAGCGTTTTAATTATTGGTGTTTTTGAATTGTATCCGGTGACAAATTCTGAAAATCAACCGCAAATGCGCGTTTTGTTTTCGATTATGATTGATTATGCGGTGTTTGCTTTTGTGGTGAATTTTTTGCGCGAAATTGTCAAAGATCTCGAAGATGTCAATGGCGATTACAATCAAGGCATGACTACTTTGCCTATTGCCTTGGGCGTAAAAAGAACTACGCAAGTTGTTTTTGTTTTGAGTTTTGTTCCTATTGGAATGATTCTGTACTACATTAATCAATACTTCATCAACAATAATTTATGGATTTCTGCAGGATATGCTTTATGCACGGTTGTAGCGCCTTTGATCTACTTCAGTATCAAAATTTTCTCGGCCAAAAAGAAAAAAGATTTTGCGCATTTAAGCAGTATTTTAAAGATTATTTTATTGTTTGGCATTATTTCAATTGCTGTGGTTACCTATAATATTCATCATCATGCTTAGAGAAAAATATAAAGATTATAAGATTATTCTCGCTTCTGGCTCGCCTAGAAGACAACAGTTTTTGAGGGATTTAGACATAGATTTTGAAATTCGCCTCAAAGAAGTTGATGAAATTTATCCAGAAGAATTACAGGGCGTGGCCATTCCGGAATATTTAGCCCGACTTAAAAGTACAGCCTTTGACGGTGAATTAAATAATCGTGAAATGCTTATCACCAGTGACACCATTGTTTGGCATGAAGGTAAAGCGCTCGGAAAACCGGTAGATTATGACGATGCGGTGGCGATGCTGAATTCACTTTCTGGCAAAACACATATAGTATATACAGCGGTTTGCTTTAAAACAATTTCAACTTTTGATGTGATTACTGCCAAAACTGAAGTAACTTTGCACCTTATATCAACGGAAGAAATAAAATACTACCTAGATAAATTTGCTCCTTTTGACAAGGCGGGTAGTTATGGAATTCAAGATTGGATAGGCAATATTGGTGTAGCTTCAATTAACGGTACCTATACCAATGTAATGGGATTACCGGTAGATTTGGTTTATGATTACCTTAAAAAACACAATATTTAGAAATATTTATCTTACAAAAAAAGTTAAATAATGCATTTTATCGATTATTTTATGCATTTAATCTGATTTTGATAAAAATTTATTATTACTTTTACACCCAGATAATAGCAATTCCGTATATGACACTGAATTGCCAATTGTTTTGATTATGAAAAGATTCGTACTTACATTCTTGACATTAATTATCTTAGCTCATGTATCGCATGCACAAATTGATCCTCAAAAAACTGGAGGAGCGCCTTTAGTTGACCCTCATACTAATTGTCAATTGAGGTATTATTACTTCCCGAATATTGAAGCTTATTTTGATACCCAGAAAAGAATTTATTATTTCAAACAAGATGGGCAATGGGTTACTGCCGAAGAAATTCCAGATGGCTATCGCGGATATTCAATTTACAACAAAGTAAATGTATTCATCAATGATTACGACGATGAAGACCCGTGTCAATTTATTGAAATACACCGAAAAAAATATCCTTATATTAACAACGACAGAGCGCTCAAACTGATGCTCTCTAAACAATAACGGTTGTTAAAATCTTCTTAGGCTTTGTGCCGCTTTTTAATTTATCGTTACTTTTGAAGCTATTGCAAAAATCAACTCATGCATAAGCTTTATCGTTATTACTTTTTCTTAACCATAGGTTGTTTTCAAAGCATTTGGGCACAACAACCGGACAAGCCCAATTCAGTAAGCATTTATCATCAAATTCAAAAGTTGAACTTTTTGGGTTCAGTGCTTTACATAGCTGCCCATCCCGATGATGAAAACACTCGATTAATTACTTATTTGGCCAATGAAAAAAATGCCAGAACCGGCTATTTATCGCTTACTCGTGGCGATGGCGGTCAAAATTTGATTGGCTCCGAATTGCGCGAATTATTGGGCGTCATCAGAACTCAAGAGCTCATCGAAGCCCGAAAAATTGACGGCGGAGAACAATTTTTTTCACGCGCCAACGATTTTGGTTTTTCAAAAACACCTACTGAAACCCTACAGATTTGGGATAAAGATGCCGTACTGAGCGATGTAATTTACAACATCCGAAAATTCCAACCAGATATCATCATCAACCGATTTGATGCCAGAACACCCGGAACTACCCACGGACATCACACCGCTTCTGCCCTGCTTAGTCTTGAAGCGTTTGACAAAACCAATCAAGTAAATGTCTGCCCGGAACAATTGAATCTTGTATCAACTTGGCAACCTAAACGCGTTTATTTTAATACATCTTGGTGGTTTTACGGCAGCAAAGAGAAATTTGAAAAAGCTGACAAATCAAAGCTTACTGCACTCAACATCGGTGTTTATTATCCGGCGGTTGGAAAATCAAATCAAGAAATTGCAGCACTTAGCCGAAGTCGGCACCAATCGCAAGGTTTCGGGAGCACCGGAACTCGTGGCGAAGAAACCGAATATCTCGAATTGCTCAAAGGCGATATGCCACAAAATACGAACAATCTTTTTGAAGGCATTGATACAACTTGGAACCGAGTCAAAGGCGGAAAAGCTATCGGTGAATTGCTGGCTCAAGTGGAAAAAAACTATGATTTTAAAAATCCAGCCGCAAGCGTTTCTGATTTGGTCAAAGCCTATGCAATGATTCAATCGCTAGAAGATACGCACTGGAAAAACATCAAATCTGAAGAAATCAAAAACATCATCGCGGCTTGCGCCGGTTTGTATTTAGAAGCCGTTGCCTCTTCGGCGGATGCCACTCCGGGCAGCAAAATTAAAATAAAACTTGAAGCCATCAACCGCAGTGACATCACTATCAATTGGCCATCTTATTCATTATTACCTGCTACCGAAATTGATGCGCAAACCTTTCTCAGGCCGATACAATCCGAAACTTTTTCATTAAAAAACAACAAAGACATCACCGAGGAAGTTGCCTTTACAATCCCGGATAAAACTACGTACACGCAACCCTATTGGCTCGCATCAGAAGGTTCGGTGGGTATGTATCGCGTTGACGATCAGAAAAAAATCGGTCTTCCGGATATAATTCGCGAAGTCGAAGTAAACTTTGAACTAAATATTTTGGGCGTCCATATTCCGTTTGAACGAAATGTGGTTTACAAATACAACGACGATGTGCGCGGCGAAGTTTATCAACCCTTTGATATTGTTCCTGAAGTCAGTACAACCATAGCCAACAATGTGCTGTTGTTTAACAAACACAGAGCACAAGAAATCGAAGTCAAAATCAAAGCCGGTCGCGATCAAGTAAAGGGGCAGTTAAGGTTGGATGTTCCGGCAGATTGGAAAATTTCTCCAGCTCATTTTAGTTTTGATTTAGCTCAAAAAGGAGCCGAACAATCTTTTACTTTTGAGGTAACTCCACCCAAAACTCCTGGCGAAGTTGTTGTAAAATCAATAGCTACGGTCAATGAAAAGCAATTCACAAAAGAACAAATCAACATTCGATATCCGCATATTGCCCAGCAACAAGTACTCAAAAATGCCCAAGCGCGACTCATCAAACTCGATATCAAAACCGGCGATGAAAAAATTGCCTACATCATGGGCGCTGGTGATGAAGTTCCAAAATATCTCAAGCAAATGGGATATGAAGTAAGCATTGTAAAACCTGAAGAAATTACCGCTGAAAAACTCGCCTCATTTGATGTAGTGATGACCGGTATTCGCGCGTACAACACGATTCAAGCCTTGGCCTATAAGCAATCCGTATTACTTGATTTTGTCAAACAAGGACACACCATGATTGTGCAATACAACACTTTAGATGATTTGGTCACGCCCAATATGTCGCCCTATCCTTTAAAAATTTCGCGCGATCGCGTAACAGAAGAAAACGCCGAAGTTAGTTTTTTGGCTCCGCAACATCCAATTTTGAATAAACCCAATACAATTACCGCTAAAGATTTTTCGGGTTGGAAACAAGAACAAGGTTTGTATTACCCAAGTGAATGGGACGCTGCCTTCAAACCAATCATCAGCGCGCACGATCAAGGCGAAACACCAAAAAATGGAGCCATTCTGGTAGCTCAGCTCGGTAAAGGACATTATATTTACACAGGCTTGAGTTTCTTTAGAGAATTGCCGGAAGGAGTTTCAGGAGCCTACCGATTAGTAGCCAACATGATTTCATTGAAGTAATATGAGCGAAGAAAAATTAAATGCTTGGAAAAAAAGCTACACTTGGGTGTTGATTGCCAATGCTGTGTATATCTTGTTGTTTTGTTTGATGATGCTTATTTTTTCTTAGTATGCAACAGTTAGATTGGATTGTACTTTCGGCTACCTTATTGTTTATCGTTTTTTACGGCGTCTTGAAAACACGCGGTAGTAAAAATGTTGAAGAATACATTCTTGGCAACAATCAAACTCCTTGGTATGTAGTAGGTTTATCGGTAATGGCTACGCAAGCCAGTGCGATTACGTTTCTCTCTACACCCGGCCAAGCCTATCACGACGGAATGGGTTTTGTGCAATTTTACTTTGGCTTACCCATTGCCATGGTGGTCATTTGCGTCACTTTTATTCCGATTTATCACCGACTCAAAGTATTTACCGCCTATGAATATCTCGAGCAAAGATTTGACTTAAAAACCCGATCCTTAGCGGCCATTTTATTTCTCATTCAGCGCGGATTGGGCACCGGATTAACAATTTACGCACCGGCGATTATCCTCTCGGCCTTGTTGGGTTGGAACCTGACTTGGATGAATGTCATTATTGGCGTTTTGGTCATTATTTACACTTTTGTCGGCGGAACCAAAGCGGTTAATGTTACGCAAAAACAACAGATGTTTGTTATTATGAGCGGTATGTTTATCACGTTTTTTTTGATACTGCATTTGTTGCCCAACGATATGACATTTAGCAATGCGTTGCACATAGCCGGAGCCAATCACAAAATGGACATTGTTGATTTTTCTATTGATCCGGAAGAACGTTACACCTTTTGGAGCGGCATCACCGGTGGTTTCTTTTTGGCGCTGTCTTATTTTGGAACCGATCAATCACAAGTAGGAAGATATCTCTCCGGAAAATCCATCCGCGAGAGCCAAATGGGACTCATTATGAACGGCTTCTTAAAAGTTCCAATGCAATTCTTTATCTTGTTGATTGGTGTGATGGTTTTTGTTTTTTTTCAGTTCAATCCGGTGCCGTTGAATTTCAATCCAAACAACAAAGCAATGATTGAAAATTCTAAATACAAAAATGAATACCACGATCTAGAACAAAAACTCGCAAAATTGTCTGAAGAGAAAAAAGAAATCAACCTTATATATATTGACCACTTAAACCAAAACTACGACAATCCGATTCTCAGAAGAGAGCTCGTCGCTATTTCAAGTAAAGAAAATGATTTGCGCGATCAAGCGCGTGAAGTTATTGCCAAGGCCGACCCAAAGGCCGAAACCAATGACAAAGACTATGTTTTTATTCATTTTATTTTGAATTATTTACCCAAAGGGTTGATTGGTTTGCTGTTGGCAGTGATTCTCTCGGCAGCCATGTCATCAACGGCTTCAGGGCTCAATGCATTAGCCTCAACAACTGCTATCGATATCTATAAACGCAATGTAAAAAGTGAAAAGTCAGAAAAACATTTTGTCAATGCTTCGCGTTTTTTTACGCTGCTTTGGGGCATCGTTGCCATTTTATTTGCGTGTGTGGGCACTTTATTTGAAAACTTAATTCAACTGGTCAACATCGTAGGATCTATTTTCTACGGAACTGTATTGGGTATTTTCTTGGTTGGTTTTTACCTAAAATATGTCAAGGCCAACGCAATATTCTTAGGAGCAATCATCAGTCAGTTGGCCATATTTTATATCTTTTACCTAGACAAAGTAAGCTTCTTATGGCTCAATTTTATCGGCGCGATGCTGACCGTTTTACTTTCGTTACTCTTTCAATTTATACAGAAACCAAGCAAAATAGAAGCATAAAAAAATCCGCCAAGAAAGCGGATTCTATTTGAAGTCAAATGGTTTTTATTTCTTGCTCCACTCGGCAATACTATCGTTGTTCATTTTTACATAATCATCATTTTTGGCTGCTGTGGCTGCTGCTAACGAAATCTTCGCCGTCTCAATCGCTCCTTTTTTATCGCCCAATTTGGCTTGAATCAACGATTTTTGACGCGTATACCAAAATGGTTTTTCTTTGTTGAGTTCGAGCGCTTTGTTGATGTATTCAAGCGCTTTGTTCATATCGCCATTCGATTGATAAAAATACTGAGCCGATGAAAAATAATCACTGGCTGACGGTCCTGCCAAGGTTTTATCAATACTAGCCATGGCTGTTTTTTGCGTTGGAACATCAAATCGAACTGAAACCATCGTGCGCTCCCAAGACAAGTCTAAACTAGCAAAATTGTTGTCTAAGCCACCAACCGAAATCGTAAAGGTTTCAACCGGCTTGCTCAACATAATGGCTTTGGCAGAGGTTTTCAAAGCTACTTTGGTTTCATCCCAATTCTCAGGTGTTCCCCAATTGTCTGAATCAGAATAAAAAATCACATCCCAAGCTTCTGCTTTGGGAATCGTGTACAAAGCATATTTTCCTTTTTTGAGTGTTTTTCCGTCGATTATTACATCATCAGAAAAAGATACAGTTGTGTTTTGATTCGCACCGGTTCTCCAGGTTTTACCAAACGGAACCAAATCGCCAAAAATGGTTCTGCCTTTCATGCTTGGTCTTGAATATTCAATGCTCACTTGAGTAAGACCTACGGTTTGTTCTAAACTTGATTTTGGGCTGGGTTGCGGAGTTTTGACTTGGGCTTGTGATAGCTGAACTGCTGATAAAACGGCAAGTGATAAGAGTAATTTTTTCATAATTGTTTTGATTTAGTGTTTCCAAAAGTACAAATTCACTGGCCTGATATTGTTAAGGTAAACTTAAAAAAGAAATTATTTTGTTTAATCTTTTTGATAATAAATTAAACAAATGTACTTTTACACAAAAAGAATCTGAAATGAGTCTATATCAAATTCACGTCAAACAAAATTTACCCATCAGCCTTCAAGAAGCTTGGGATTTCTTTTCCGATCCGATGAATCTCAATAAAATAACGCCTGACAACATGGGCTTTGTAACTTTGTCAGGAGCCGATCGAAAAATGTACCCCGGGCAAATCATACAATATGAAGTAGCTCCTCTTTTGGGCATCAAAATGAATTGGGTGACCGAAATAACCCATGTGGTTGAAAACAAATATTTTGTGGATGAGCAACGCTTCGGGCCTTATGCGTTGTGGCATCACAAACATTTCTTGCGCGAAATTCCCGGAGGTGTTGAAATGGAAGACATTGTTGATTATAAATTGCCCATGGGAATTTTAGGACAGCTCTTCCATCCTATTTTAGTCAAACCCAGACTTGAAGAAATTTTCTCATTCAGATATCAAAAACTCATTGAACTTTTCGGCCCTTTTAATCCGCAACAATCATGAAAAATATTGTCCTCATTGGTGGTTCCTACGGAATCGGACTAGCCATCGCTCAAGCGTTGCAATATGAAAGTAATTTGTATATCGCTTCCCGAAGTTTTGATGCTTCGCTTGAACTCAGAGCTACACACATTCCTTTTGACGCGCTCACTGATACTTTAGATTTGTCTCTTCTTCCCGATCAAATTGACGGCTTGGTTTATTTACCGGGCAGCATTAACCTTCGTCCTTTTAAAGGAATCAAACCCGAAACTTTTGAAGCCGATTGGCAAATCAACTTTTTGAGCATGGTCAAAGTCGTGCAGAGTTTACTATCTAAACTTACCGCCGCCGAACAATCCAGCATTGTGTTATATAGTACGGTAGCGGTTCAGTTGGGGATGCCGTTTCACACTTCAGTGGCCGCATCCAAAGGAGCCATTGAAGGTTTTGCCAGAGCATTCGCCGCAGAATACGCACCCAAGATTCGTATGAATGTCATTGCCCCTTCGCTCACCGATACGCCTTTGGCTGATAAATTCTTAAATTCGGACGAGAAAAAAGAAAAAGCCGCTTTGCGCAATCCGATGAAAAAAGTCGGAACGCCTGAAGATATTGCCCAAGCAACTTTGTTCTTATTAGGTAATTCAAGCAATTGGATCACCGGACAAATTTTGCCAGTCGACGGCGGTATGTCCAACTTATCTATCAACGTATGATCAACATTTTCTGGTTTAGACGAGATTTAAGACTCGAGGACAATGTAGGCCTTTTTCACGCATTGAACAGCGGTCAAAAAGTCTTGCCTATTTTTATTTTTGATGCAGCAATTTTAGAACAGCTACCTGCGGACGATGCTCGGGTGAGTTTTATTCATGCACAATTGAGCTCGATCCAAACCGAACTCCAAAAACATGGCAATTCGTTGGCTGTTTTTCACGGAAATCCGATCGATATCTTCCAAAAACTCGTTGCTGAAAATCAAATTCATACCGTATATACCAACCACGATTATGAACCGTCTGCTCGAAAACGTGATCTGGAGATATTTCGCTTGCTTGAGCAACATCAAATTGAGTTCAGAACCAGTAAAGACCAAGTCATTTTTGAGAAAAGTCAAATTGTCAAAGACGATGGTTCGCCGTATGTGGTGTATACTCCGTTTAGCAAAAAATGGAAAGAAAATTTTTCAGAATCTCTGTTGACGCATCATCCATCTGAAACTTTATTACAAAATGTAGCAGCGCATTCATATCGGTTTTTGTCATTGAATGAAATCGGATTTGAAAAATCGAGCATCGCGGTGAAGCCTTATAATATTTCTAAAAAACTCATCAACAATTATCAAGAAACGCGCAATTTTCCGGCGATTGAAGGCACTTCAAACTTGAGTCCGCATTTGCGCTTCGGAACAGTTTCGATCAGACATTTGGTTCAAGAAGCTTTGCAATCAAACAATCCGACTTTTTTGAACGAGCTTATTTGGCGCGAGTTTTTTATGCAGATTCTATGGCATTTTCCGCATACGGTTCAGAAAAGTTTCAAACCGGCTTATGACAACATAAAGTGGAACAACAACGAAGAAGATTTCAAACGTTGGTGCGAAGGCAAAACCGGTTACCCGATGGTTGATGCCGGCATGCGCGAGCTCAATGCTACCGGTTATATGCACAATCGTGTGCGTATGGTGGTGGCTAGTTTTCTGTGCAAACATTTGCTCATTGATTGGCGTTGGGGTGAAGCTTATTTTGCGCTAAAACTACTGGATTACGAACAAGCCAGCAACATCGGAAACTGGCAATGGGCGGCCGGAAGCGGTGTGGATGCAGCGCCGTATTTTAGGATTTTCAACCCAACCGAACAAATTCGCAAGTTTGATTCTGATTGGAAATACATCAAAAAGTGGGTTCCAGAAGTTGAAACATCTGCCTATCCAAAACCCATTGTTGACCACAAAGAAGCGCGTGAACGCTGTCTGAGAGTATACAAAACAGCCGTTGGTTAAATACAAAAGCTATGAAAGTTGTTTGGTTCAAAAGAGATTTACGACTGCAAGACCACGAGGCTTTGTTTCGAGCTATTGAAACCAAAGAAAAAGTTTTACTGTTGTACATATTTGAGCCTTCACTCATGAAGGATGTTCATTACAGCCAACGCCATTTTGATTTTATCAAACAATCTTTAGCTGAACTTCAAAAAGCACTACTTCCGTATCACACGCAGATTTTGGTTGTTCAAGACGAAGTGATCAATGTGTTTCAAAAACTCACAGAAATCAGTTCTGTCTCAGCTGTTTTCTCGCATCAAGAAACCGGAATTCAACTGACTTTTGAGCGCGATCAATCCGTAGCGAAATGGCTAAAATCCAAGAATATTCCTTGGCATGAATACATTACAAATGGTGTGATTCGCGGTTTGCGCAACCGACAAACTTGGAAAGAAGATTGGTATGATTTCATGGAAAAACCTTGCTTTCCGTTTTTGGCCAACGGAAGGACTTTTGTGAAATATTCCGAAATCGAAAAACTCGAAAACCACTTTACCTTGGTGTCGCTTGAAACCCAACAAAATACTCCTTTTCAAAAAGGCGGTCGCTCAATGGGTGAACGATATCTCAGAACCTTTTTTGAAGAACGCGTCGAAAATTACACGCGACACATTTCAAAACCCGAATGGTCGCGCAAAGGTTGCAGTCGACTTTCACCCTACATTGCTTGGGGCGTTTTCTCGGTCAGAGAAATTTATCAACGAACTTGGGCTGCCCGAGCTAAAGGAAAATTCAAACGATCCATTGACAATTTTGCTTCTAGACTTCGTTGGCAGGCGCATTTTATTCAAAAATTTGAAATGGAATGTTCGATGGAATTTGAGCCGGTCAACAAAGGTTATCTAAAAATGAAATTGCCTGTCAATGAATCATTCCACCGAGCTTGGTGTGCCGGACAAACGGGAATTCCAATTGTCGATGCTTGCATGCGTTGCCTGAATACCACCGGCTATTTGAATTTTAGAATGCGTGCGATGGTCGTTTCGTTTTACACACATCATCTGATGCAGCCTTGGCAAAACTGTAGCTCGCATCTGGCGCGACAATTTCTGGATTTTGAACCCGGAATTCACTATCCGCAACTGCAAATGCAAGCCGGCGTTACAGGCGTGAATATGATTCGCATTTACAATCCGGTCAAAAATTCTCAAGAACATGACGCAGACGGAAGCTTTATCAGAAAATGGGTTCCTGAACTCGCTTCCGTTCCTAATGAATTTATCCATGAACCATGGAAGCTGACCATTATTGAACAAATGCTCTATGAATTTAAACCGGGCGTTCAGTATCCGCTTCCGATTGTTCATTTAGAACAAGCACAAAAAAAGGCCACTGATTTCTTTTGGAACTTCCGCAAAAATGAGTTGGTACAAACCGACAGCCGAAGAATTTTGCAAAAGCACACGCTGCCCAATCGGGATTAAATCAAATCCTGAAGTCGGTCAAAACTGAGTTCTGAAAAATCGTCAATCTTCATATTAGCCGCAGAAATATCCTGTGGATTCTGCCCACGATTGGCATAACCAATACAAAAAACACCAGCTGCGCGCGCCGCTTTGATTCCGTTGGTACTGTCTTCAACGATTAGACAATTTTCTTTAGGCGTTTTTGATAATGCAACCGCTCGTAAAAAAATGGCCGGATCAGGTTTGGATTTCGGAAATTCTTCGCCCGAAATTAAATGCGAAAAATAAGGCTGAAGCGCAAACCGATTGACCACGCGCTCAATCGTATTTGGCGCAGAAGATGATGCAATAAGCAATTGAATGCCATTGTGATGCAAATTTTTAATCAAGGGTAAAACACCGGGCATGAGTTGCAAATCAGCATGCGATTCAAAAGCTTCATTAAAATATTTAAGTTTGGTGGCTGTTAATTCATCAACGCTTTGGGATAAGCCAAACATCTCTTTGAGTTTCATGAAAATATTCGGCGTCGAATTGCCCGTAAAAGAAGCATAAATCTCCTCGTCTACCGAAATTTGAAGTTCTTGAAATTGACGCTCATAAGCCAAATGATGCACCGGTTCGGTATCAACCAAGACACCGTCCATATCAAAAATGACCGTTTGCATCATGATTCTCTTTCGAGCAAATGACAAATCACTGTTTCGGCGGCATGCAAACCGAACAAGGCCGGCATCCAGCTGTTGGTGCCATAAAACGATTTCTTGAAGTTGGTTCCATCGGTCATTTTGATGCTTTCTTCATCGGGTTTTTCATAAGAATAAACCACTTTAATACCTGAAGAAATGCCCATTTTCTTGAGTCTTTTGCGCACATTTTTTGCCAGCGGACAATATTTGGTTTTCTTGATATCAGTGACCATCACTTTAGAGGCTTCAAATTTTCCGCCCGCGCCCATATTGCTAATGACTTTGATTTTTTGGCGTTTGGCCGAAGCAACTAAATTGAGTTTTGGCGTTAAGCTGTCGATACAATCCAATACATAATCATACTCCGGAGTCACAATACTTGTTGCGCGTTCAGGCGAAAGAAATTCTTTGAGGCGCGTGAGTTTTAACTCCGGATTGATGTCCATCAAGCGATCGCCCATGATATCAACTTTAGGTTTCCCGACGGTTGAATGTAAGGCAGGCAACTGACGATTGATGTTGGTAATATCCACAACATCACCATCAACAATAGTCATCGTTCCGACACCAGCACGGGCAATAAATTCGGCTGCAAACGAGCCAACTCCGCCCAATCCAACCACCAATACATGCGCTTTTTTAAGTTTTTCGAGCCCTTCTTTTTTAAATAGTAATTCGGCTCTTTCGGTCCAAATGGCCATATTTTATAATACTTTTAGGTTGTTTGTATAAATACTTTTTCAAAATTCTCAGCGATGATTTGCTGGATTTGTGTCACCGAATACGACTTGCAATCGGCAGCGCGCAAATATACATCGGTTATGCTTTCCTCAATAGTATCGGTTTCCAAAAAAAAGCATTGGTCGGGAATATTTTTAAAAACTTCGCTGAGTTCGGGGTTTCTGAGCAAGTATTTCCCGAACGACAGATAAAATCCATGCTCCAAAAGTTGCTGTGCCGTAGCTGCATTTTTCGAGAATCCGTGAAGAATCATCGGTACAGAAATCTGTAGTTTTTTCTTGATTTGAATCAATTCTGAATAAGCTGCCACGCAATGAATCACGACCGGTTTTCGAAATTTTTCGGCTAAGAGCAATTGCTGCTCAAATACCTGAACCTGCAAATCAAGTGGAGTTTCAATACGCTTATCTAAACCACATTCTCCGAGTACTAAACAATTGGGCATGAGTAATTTTTCGGCAATAATATCTAATTCAGATGCAAGTGTTTCTGAGTTGATTTTCCAAGGATGAATGCCGATAGAATACCACGGAATGGCTTCATTAAATTCAAGCGGATATTGATTGACCAATTCAAGAATTTCTTCTTGTGCCGAAAATTGATGCGTATGTAAATTGAAATACTGCATTAATCGTGAAACTTTTTGACACCGGCTTCAATAGCCACCGAAAGATCGTTCTCAAGCGGCACAATCGGGCAAGAATATTTGTGGTTGTAGGCGCAATACGGATTATACGCCGTGTTGAAATCAATGAGCACATCAGAAGATTTAGGCTTTTTCATGTCGATGTAGCGGCCGCCGATGTAGGTTTCTTTTCCGCTGGTTAGATCTGAAAAAGGCAAGAACAAATGATCTTCATAACCCGGCTTTTTGATTAATTCTTGGTTTTGGTATAAATTGAGTTTGCATTTTTTTCCGTCTAATTCAAAATATAATTCGCCGTATTTAACGTACATCGGCAAACGCGAAGTAGAGGTTTTCATCCCAAAAGGTTTTTGATTTTCAGTACGCACAAAACGCGCTTTGACCGCATATTTGGCCGAAACCGGATAAAAATCAAGGCCGTTAAATTTTTTCAAATCTGAAGTCTCAAGCGGGCTTTGCTTGGCATCAGCAAACTCAGCATTGAGGTTGAGTTGAAAAGTTTTGGCATCATCAGCCGTCCAGTTTTGTGCTGAAAGACTGGCCAAGTTTAAAAACAAAACAAAAACGAATAGCTTTTTCATCAAAAAAATTTTCACAAAAATAAGCTAAAAATAAACTGATCCGGTCAACAAAGCGCTTCAAAACTTTACCTTTGCGCCAACTTTCCTAGTTATGATTTTCAAAGCATTTCAAAGGTATTTAGACAATTTTAAAGGTTTCAGACGCGAAGTTTGGATACTGGCAATCATTACTTTTATCAACCGCGCCGGAACAATGGTTTTGCCTTTTTTGTCTAAGTATCTCAAAGAAGACTTGAATTTTAGTTATGCCCAAGTGGGTTGGGTAATGGTCTGTTTTGGTTTGGGCTCGATGTTGGGCTCATGGCTCGGAGGAAAACTATCCGATAAAATAGGCTTTTATAAAATAATGATTTTCAGTTTGTTTACCAGCGGATGTGCATTTTTTATTTTGCAATTCATCACCTCATTTTACGGGCTTTGCTTGGGGATGTTTTTGATTATGGTTATTGCCGATATGTTCCGACCGGCGATGTTTGTTTCTTTGGGCGCTTATGCCAAACCCGAAAATAGAACCCGTGCGCTGACACTCGTTCGTTTAGCGGTTAATTTGGGGTTTTCAGTTGGACCGGCTTTGGGCGGGCTCATTATTATGGGTATTGGGTATAAAGGATTGTTTTGGGCAGACGGAGCCACCTGTATCATAGCCATTACCGCTTTTGCTTTACTCGTCAAAGAGAAAAAGAAACCAGAGGATTTAAATACCGCTAGCGCTGATGACCATTTACCCAACTCTGTATTTAAAGACCGAATTTTTTGGGTGTTTATTTTTGTGTGTTTTGTAACGGCGATGATTTTCTTTCAGCTGTTTACCACGCTTCCGCTTTATCACCACGAGCAATTTGGGCTTACAGAGTTTCAAACCGGCTTGCTGATGACGCTCAATGGTTTGATTATTTTCTTTCTTGAAATGCCCACGGTGACTATTTTTGAGCGCAAGCAAATTGACAAACTACAAATCATTTTTTGGGGTTCTATCATGATGGCTTGTAGTTTTTTCGTGTTGTTGTATGACCAATGGGCGGGCGTGCTCATCATCAGTATTTTGTTTATGACTTTTGGCGAAATGTTTATTTTTCCGTTCTCGAATTCATTTGCGCTGAGTCGAGCGCCCAAAGGACACGAAGGCAGATACATGGCATTTTATACCATGAGTTTTAGCCTGGCCCACATCATGAGTTCAAAAACCGGTATGGAAACCATTAGCCATTTTGGTTATACTGCCAATTGGTGGCTCATGGGAAGTTTGGGAATTACCGGCGTATTGTGTTGTGTTTGGTTGCAAAAACAAGTGGCCTTGGAACGCAGTCTTAGTTCATAAAAACTGTCTTTTAATTTCAGTCAAGCTCAAATCGGTGGTGATGAGCTGATTGATGATTTGACTTCTGAGCAAATCAATATCTTCAAAATTTAAATACTTGGCCCAAGCCTCTGTAATCAACATTTGACGGATACTTTTGATGATTTGCGTGGTTTGTGCTGCAGTGCGCAAAACAAACTCCGGTTGATATTCAGGGCTGTCTTTGTGCGCATAATTTACTTTTTGGTTTTGCGCATCATAAACAATGAAGTAAAGTTTTTCAACATCATTGTCGCGATAAAAAGCATCCCAGCGCGCATATCCAATTTTGGTTCTACTTTCGGTTAAATTTTCATCAGATTGCAAACGCCACTTGCAATTGGCAGCGCGTCCCCAGTGATTTGACCTTCTGTAGACACCTAAATCCGTAAAATAATATTGACTTCCGGATGCGCTTTGATAGGATAAGTTTAGATTTTCAAGTGCCTCTTGCCCAACCTGTTCAAAAACGCAGTAGGTATGCTTGTGAAAATTGTGGCGGTTGTATTTAGAAGACATTTAAACTGTATTTTTATGCTGCTAAAGTAAACGGAATATAACAATGAAAAAAGAATATTGGGAAGTTTCAGATGAGCAACTCATGGACAAAACCGGAAAAGTTATTGCCGACTGGTTGGTTATTTTGGATGCTTTTCATGCGGCTGATAAAAAATCAAATGATGTAGTGGCTTACTTGCAAAGTGAATTTGAGGTTCCGCGCTATTGGGCCAGAACACTCACTACTTTGTATATAAAATCTAAAGAATAATTTTCGCGAACAAGTCTGAGTAAAACTTAAATTTTAGTTAAATAACTATTTTTTTAGTTGTGCAACTAAATTTATAGTTGTATGTTTGAATCGCGTTGCAGAGCTTCGATGCGTTAGGGATTGAGGCTTTGTTTGAGCTCGCGACTGCAAGGCGCAGCGAGTGCCGAAAGCCCGGGCTGGAAGCAACGCCAAAACCAAAAAAAATACAGATCGATGCAAAAGTTGACCAACAAAGAAGAAGAAATCATGCACATTCTCTGGAAATTAGAGAAGGCATTTGTCAAAGAAGTAATGGCCGAAATCACCGATGAACAGCCGCATTACAACACATTGTCAACCATTATCAGGAATTTGGAAGAAAAAGGTTTTGTAGCGCACAATGCCTTTGGAAATACACACCAATACTACCCTATTATAAGCAAAGACGACTACCGCAAGAAATTTATGACCACTGCGATTGATGCGTTTTTTAATAGTTCGTATAAAAGTATGGTGTCGCATTTTGCACAAGAAGAGAAAATTTCGGCAGATGAATTAAGAGAAATTCTGGCGATGATTGAAAACAACAAACAATAAGTCTTATGGAAAATCTGGCGGTATATTTACTCAAAGTGAGCGCGCTCATCACCTTATTTTATGGTGCATATTGGTTGTTTTTGCGCAAAGAAACGTTCTTTGGCAGCAATCGTTGGTTTTTGTTGTTGGGTTTGGTGACTTCGGTGGTTTTGCCGCTGATTACCTTCACGAAAGTAGTATGGGTAACGCCTCAAGTAGTTGCTGAGCCTATTTTAAATCAGATTGAAACTGTTGAACATCCGGTTAATTATACAGTTGCTCAAACATTATCAGAACCAAGTTTTGAAATCAATTGGTGGATGGTGGCTGCAGCCATTTATGGTTTGGGCATTTTGATTTTATTTTTTCAGTTGTTGTTTGATTTTAAACATTTGCGCGCATTACTGACCGGAAAAACCATTCGCAAAGAAGCCGGATTTAAGTATGTAGAAGTTTCTGAAGCGGTGGCTCCTTTTTCGTATTTTAATTACATCGTCTATAATACAGCCTTGTTTGATGCCTCTGAATTGCAGAATATTTTGGCGCATGAACGCGTGCATTGTCGCGAGAAACACTCATTTGACGTATTGTTAGCCAGATTGTTTTGTATTGCTTTTTGGTATCATCCGCTGATTTGGTTGTATAAAAAAGCGATGATGCAGAATTTAGAATTCATTGCTGATAGTGAGGCGCTCAAATCGATTACACCGTCAACCAATTCTGACGCTAAAAAATCATATCAATTTACTTTGTTAAAAGTTACGACACAGAACAGTTGTGTGTCGATTACCAACCCTTTTTATCAATCATTAATCAAAAAACGAATCGTTATGTTAAACACAAATCAATCAAAAAAGAGAAATTCTTGGAAGTATTTCGTAGTAATTCCGGCGCTTTTGGCCTTCTTGCTTTATTTTCAGACCAAGATTGTAGCACAAGAAAAGCAAACCACTATCAGCAAAGGCGAGCCAAAAGTATCCGTAGTTATTGACAAAAACACCTCGGACGAACAACTGAAAAAAGAAGCGGAAAGACTCAAAAAAGAGCACAACGTAAAGCTTAAATTTTCAAAAGTAAAACGCAACGCTGCCGGCGAAATTACCTGTATTAAGGTTGAATACAACGATGGTAAAGGATCCAAAGGAACCTCGCAATACAACGGTGATGAAGCCATTGAACCGATTCACATTTATCAAAATGAAAAAGGCGGTTTCTCTATGGGCAATGGCAAAACTGAGCACCGTTATGCCTATGCATACCACATCAATGAGGATGGAAATTTAGACGAATTAAACGATGAGGACAACGAAGATGTGGTAGTTGAAATCGAGGCACCTGAAGCTCCTGAAGCGCCCGAAGCGCCAGAGGCAGCAGAACTTCCGGAGTCAGCAGATGTTCCAAATCCGCCCGCTCCACCAGCCAAAATCAGCAAGAAAATTATCATCAAAGGCGATAAAAAAGATAAAGCCGGTATGCGTGTGATTGTCAATGGCGAAAGAATTGATGTTGATCCGGAAAAAATCATTGCCGAATTAGATCCAATCATCATTAAATCACTTTCGGATGTTGGCGATATTCGAGTAGATATTGATTCAAAAGATATCAATAAAATTACCCGCGACGCTATGAGACAAGCACGCGATGCTATGAAACGATCAAGAGTTGAGATGAGAAAATCGATGGATGATCGTGAAGCTTCTGAGCAAGATTTAGCTCAGGCCAAAAAAGAAATCGAAGCGGCTCGTGAAGAAATCAAACAAGCGCGTCTGGAAATAGAAAAATCCAGAGCCGAGCTTGAAAAACTCAGAGCCGAAAGCAAAAAGAAAAAATAATCCTAAAAGACTGCCATTGAGCAGTCTTTTTTATCTTTGACCAAATTGATTGAATGTTTAAGATTCTAGCGCACCTCAATAAGTTCATTCTGCCGAGTTTTACCAAACAACAACTCGATATGTCTAAAGCCAAGAAATGGCAACTGGCCATTATAGCTTGGCGTTATTATGTAACTAGCCGTGCATTAGACGCTTAAGAAATTTAGACTAAAAACACTTGATATTTTTTAAAAATTGATTTGCATAATAGTTATTAATACCTATATTTGCAGCCACAAAATCGGCCTCGTGGCGCAACTGAATAGCGCATCTGATTACGGCTCAGAAGGTTACTGGTTTGAATCCAGTCGAGGTCACGAATAAATACTCTAAACATCAAAAAAACGCCAAGTTCACTTGAGCGTTTTTTTGTTTTTAGAGGATTTTCAAAGTGGAGCATTGCAGGATGTGCGCAGCACAATCCGAATAAATCTTCAAATCAAAACAACCAATACACATCAACATTTCACCAACCAAATTCTTCAATAAAACAAAATTCTTATCTTTCAACAACGAAAAAATCAATGACGCAATACCTTTTTCAACAAGAATTCACCAACCAAAACTTTGAGAGCGATTGGCTCAACCTCAAAGAATTTGAAAAATGCACTTTTCAGAATTGCCGATTCTCAGAGGCCAATTTTATCGGAATTACTTTTGTTGATTGTTTTTTTAAAAATTGTCATTTTGACCAAGCCAAAATTAACCACACAGCTTGGCGTACCGTTGAATTTCAAGAATGCTCTATAATTGACGTAAATTTTGCCATGAGCGATAAACTCATTTTTGAAATTCGTTTTATTGACTGCAGGCTCGATTTCTCTAAATTTTACGCCTTGCAACTCAAAGAAACTCTTTTTGAAAATTGCAGTTTAATCTCGGTAGATTTTATGCAAACCGATTTATCCAAGGCCGTTTTTGATGGTTGTGATTTGTATAAAGCCGAATTCGAACTGGCAAAACTATATCATTCTGATTTTAGAACCAGCCGAAATTATAGCATCAACCCAGAGAAAACCAAACTCAAAGGAGCTCAATTTAGTCTTCCAAATGCCAAAGGATTATTGGAAAAATATGACGTTATCATCGTTGATAGCTAAACATTTCTTTAAAAAAAGATAACAATGCGTTGTTATTTGCTGGTTTTTTTTACATTTGAAGCGTTAACAGGTTTTCAAAAAGTATAAGCCCCTACTTTCCTGCCTTCTTCAATGCCAATTTTTCTGAAAACCCACCACCTTGTTTCACTTTTTTAAATTTAAAGATGTTCAGATTATTACCGAACGAAGAGTTCAAAGAAATTGAACTTAAATTCCCGATGAAAAAGCGTTATGCCGTTTCAAACAAAGGAAGACTAATGAGTTTCATGGAATCATTTGAAGATGGGCAATTAATCAAAGGAACCACCTCAGATGGATACAGAGTTTTCAAACGCAGAAGAACCCCTGAAGAACGAGCCGAATTAAAGTTCAAAACGGAATCTTTTTTTGTTTACAGATTGGTTGCCGAGTATTTTATCCCCAAAACATCTGAAGATCAAGTTCATGTCTTGCATTTGGATTATGTTCGAGATAATGATGATGTCAGAAACTTGCGTTGGGCTACTTATGAAGAAAAAATGAATCACTACAACAGCAATCCAAAAGTTATTGAAGGTAGACGCAAAACCGTTGAATCTAAGATTAAATCCGACGGTGCCAAACTGACTTCTACCCAAGTGATGTTGATCAAAAAAATGCTCAAAAACCCCAAAGGAAAAACCCGCGGAAAAATGATTGCCAAACAATTCGGCATCAGTCAAACGCATTTAAAACGCATTGAGCGCGGTGAAAACTGGGGTCACATCAAGGTGTAATTAGAGTCTTTTTTCAAGAATATAATCCTGCATCAAATAGCCTTGCCCAATGGGAATGTCAATTTCTTGAAGCACATCAAATTTGTTTTTGCGGTAGAAAGTATATGCTTTATTGAATCGATTTACATTGAGCGTCAATGATTTTGACCCGGCAGACTTCGCCTTCTCTAAAACTTCATTGAGCAATTGCTGTCCGGCTCCCAAACCTTGTGCATTGGGCAAAACATATAATTTATGTAGTTTGGTTTGACCTGTTTCTGGAAAATTGTGCTGATAGCCGGCAAAACCAATAGCATTTTGATTGTGATGAATGAGCAAAAACTCATGCCCATCTTTAAAATTCTTTGACAGCGCTTGTTCAGAGTAAAATAAATCGAGCATATACCGAACTTGAGCCAACATCAAAATAGTTTGATAAGTGCTGGGCCAAGTTTCATGTGCCAAGTGCTGAATAATCGAAATGTCTTGCGTGGTAGCTTGTGTGGTGGTGAGCATATGATAAAAAATTTAAGTGGCGTGTATGATATTAATATTGAACTGCTTAGCCATGAACCGTTTCTCGTTTACCATAGCGGGCAATAACGGATGCTTCAAAATCAAGCCATTCGCGCCAGCGCTTTTCAACATCTATGCCTTGTCCGTATTTGCGGGCATAGCCAATAAAGGTGGTATAATGTCCGGCTTCGCTTTCCATGAGTTCTCTGTAAAATTCGGCTAATTCCGGATCTTTAATATTTTCAGAGAGTACTTTAAATCGTTCGCAGCTTCGGGCTTCAATCATGGCCGAGAACAACATTCGTTCTACAAAACCCGAAACTCTACTTCCGTTATTGCTGCTGCGCATGTATTGAGCAAGTTCGTTTACGTATTCGTCTTTGCGTTCGCGGCCCAAAGTAAGTCCGCGTTTTTTGATGATGTCGTGTACACGTTCAAAATGCTCAATTTCTTCTTTAGCCAAAGCCAACATATCGGTCACCAAATCTTGGTAATCTGAATTAATCGTAACAATTGTTATCGCGTTTGAAGCCGCTTTTTGTTCGCACCAAGCGTGATCGGTTAAAATTTCTGCGATGTTTTCTTCGACTATGTTCACCCAACGCGGATCGGTTGGCAATTGCAATCTAAAAGTAGACATATTTTAAACGTTAATGGAAGCTCAAAAATACAATATTTTATTTGAGTCGTTGCTAATTTTTAACACGGTTCTTTTCACTATCGGCACCATTGGCTTCATAGCTTTGTTTGGTCTGAAGCGCTTTGCCAAATCCGTAGGTGAAAGTGAGCGCTACAAATCGAGTATCGGCACGATTACGCCAATTGGCATCGGTATTTTGGATGTTTTTAATAATACCATTATTTAGGTTTGAATAGAGCAAATCGTTTCCGGTAAGTTTCAAACTTCCTTTGCCTTGAAGAATTTTCTTTTGAATGCCCATACTTAAATTTGAACGTGACAAAAGAACAAATTGAGACGAAATGATATCCGTCTGATAATTTCCGTTGAGCTCAGCCGACCAATCTTTTGCGAACTTAAAACTATTATTAACCATCAAAAACCAAAATGTTCCGGAAGAATTAAGTTTTTCTGTATACAATTGGCTCTGAAATTTGGTGTAAGTAACTTCGTTGTACACCGTGGTCGTCCACCATTTTACCGGCGATACATTTAGATTGGCATTCCAACTGTAAAACTCACTTTTACCAATATTGCCCGGGCGGCTGTAGTAAATTTCGTCTTTGATTTCGATGGTTTCGTTGATTTCATCACTCGCTTCTCCGTAGCTTAAAGTAGTTGAAAAAATTCCTTTATATCGATAAGACAACTCATAATTATTGGCAAAAGATGGATTCAAATACGGATTTCCGGCATAAAACGTAAACTTATCCAAAGGACTCACAAATGGATTTAAATCTTGAAAATAGGGTCGGTTGATGCGACGTCCGTAATTGACCGAAAATAAATGATTTCCTATAGAATCCAACTGATATTGCACATAAACTGTCGGGAACAAATTGGTATAATCGCGCTTAAAAGTTGATGCTGGCTTCATTACATTTCCGAGTTGATTTCCTTTTGAATAGGTGTGTTCTAAGCGCAAACCTGTCTGAAAAGTAAATCGCTTGTACGAAGTGTTGTAGTTCAAATAAGCCGCATTGATCATTTCGTCGTATTTAAAATGATTGCTGGTGTCATAATTCGGAATTTCTGTGCCAGCAACCACATCGCGGTAATCGGCCTGATTATCAGTTTTTGAATAACTTATTTTGTATCCGGTTTCAAAACTTCCGTTGTTTTTAAGTGGTTTGGCAAAGTCAGTTTTAAAAGAATAAATATTGATTTTGGTCGGTAAATCTCCGCGCAATTCATCCTGACTACTTTGTGAACCATC
>JAXLVE010000020.1:0-47871 GCA_046329175.1 Flavobacteriaceae bacterium | reverse complement strand
TGGTGGTAAATTTATTGGGCAAAGTATATTCTTGAGGGTCAACCGGAATCAGCGCCGGGGTCGTGGCAATACGCGTCCAGTTGGTGCCGCCGTCAGAGGTTTTGTAAATTTCAAAATATCCATTGGTTGGGTCACCTGCAGCGATTCCTTCTTGGGCATTCCAAAAATAGACCAAATTAGTAAATGAATCTGGATCAGAAAAGGCAGCGGATGCTTGCCGTGTCCAGGTTACTCCTGCATCAGTGGTTTGCCAAATGCCTCCTTGAATACCGGCAACATGAGGAAAAACAGAGGCATAGGCTACCGAAGAAGATACACCGTGGATGTTGGCGATTTCTAGGTTCAGTGAATTAGGCCCTAAGTCAATAGCGCCGGTGGTCCAGACCGTTCCGCCGTTGTCTGTCTTGGCAAAGCGTCTTATGGTCGAACATGCGGGAGTTCCGCAGCCCATATTGAGCCAAGTAACATTTTCGTCTACAATTGAAATACTGCGCACACCTGTTGAGGCAGCGGGCTGTGCGGTTGCATATTCTGTCCAAACGCTCTGAGCCTGCGCTCTGACAACGATTAAAAATATAGAAAGGAGTAAAAGTTTTTTCATAGCCGATTGATTTAAAAGGGTATAGCGTAACAAATATAGGCTTAAAAATTTATTGATTTGTTTAAAAATTGAGTTTGTGGAATGAATTGAGGCTTAGCATCTCAGGTACTCAGGCACATGGAGTAGTTTTGGAGCGCAAAGTAGCTCAAAGTTAAAACAAGTTAAAACAAGTTGAAAAGGTTTAAGAAGTTTAGGAAGTTTAGTTGCAACATGCTGTTGCACGGATTATCGCTCATGAAATGTTTTATTCTGTGAGCGTCAGCTGCTCAGTTTCTCAGGTACTCAGGTACATGGAGTAGTTTTGGAGCGCAAAGTATCTCAAAGTCAAAGCGAAGTTGAAAAGGGTTAAAAAGTTTAAGAAGTTTAAGAAGTTTAGTTGCAACATGCTGTTGCACGCATCATCGCTCATGAAACGCTTCATTCGGTGCGCGCTAGCTACTCAGGTACTCAGGCACTCCGTAACTCAGCTTCTCAAAAAAATCTTATCTTAGCCCCACCTAAAAACTCAGTAGCTTTATAAATGAAAATCATTGCCGTTATTCCCGCCCGTTATGCCTCAACTCGATTTCCGGCCAAACTCATGCAAGATTTGGGTGGCAAAACCGTCATCACCCGAACCTATGAGGCTGCCGTAAAAACTGAATTGTTTGACGATGTTTTTGTGGTGACCGATTCGGAGTTGATCTTTGATGAAATTGTTGTTCAGGGCGGAAAAGCCATCATGAGTATCAAAACGCATGAGTCAGGGAGTGATCGCATTGCTGAGGCGGTGGCTGATTTGGCTGTTGATGTAGTGATTAATGTACAAGGCGACGAGCCTTTTATTGACCGTGAATCATTGGCGCAGCTTATTGAAGTTTTTAAAGCAGACACTGAACGTCAGATTGACTTGGCTTCGCTGATGCGCGAGATTCTCCAGCCTGAAGAAATTCAAAATCCTAATAATGTAAAAGTGGTGGTTGACCGCAACAAACGAGCATTGTATTTTTCGCGTTCGGTGATTCCGCATTTGCGCGATTCTGATGCGACGGTGAAATATTATCAACACATTGGTATTTATGCGTTTCGCAAACAAGCGCTCATGGACTTTGCTCAATGGCCGATGCAAACGCTTGAGTCTGCCGAAAAACTCGAACAACTTCGGTATTTAGAATTCGGCAAGCGCATACAAATGGTGACCACTACGCATGTGGGTGTAGGCATTGATACCCCTGAAGATTTAGAGCGTGCACGCGCGCTGTTGATTCGTTAAAATATTCTTAATAAAAAACCAAGTCTGTTTGCGTGGCGTAAGTGAGGTCATAATCCATAACACTTACAACTATGAAAACATTCAAATTAATGACCTCGGTATTTGCTTTGACCTTGCTGTTTGCAACTGCACAAACCTATGCTCAAAAAACAAAGATGGTTGGCGGAGCGCCCATGTACCCGAGCAAAAACATCATTGAGAATGCGGTGAACTCAAAAGACCACACGACCTTGGTTGCAGCAGTTAAAGCCGCCGGCTTGGTTGAAACCCTACAAGGCAAAGGACCTTTTACGGTTTTTGCGCCCACCAATGAAGCCTTTGCCAAACTGCCTGCCGGCACAGTTGATTTTTTACTCAAACCCGAAAACATCAAAACACTACAAAGTATTTTGACGTATCACGTTTTGGCGGGTAAATTCAGTGCTGCGCAAATCATGGCACAAATCAACAAAGGCAAAGGAAAGGCTTTTTTCAAGACCGTTCAAGGCGGAACTTTGGTGGCTATGATGAAGAACAATGCCCTAGTGCTCACGGATGAAAATGGCAATACTGCTACCGTGACCATTAAAGATGTAAATCAATCCAACGGTGTAATTCACGTGATTGATTCAGTAGTGACCCCGAAAAGCTAAACAAGCTTTTTATATACTGAAAAAGGAAGTTTCGATTTTTGAAGCTTCCTTTTTTTTATTGATAGCGGTGAATCAAAATGAGTTCGTTGTGTGATTCAATGCGTGGCAAGCGCATTACCTTAAACGGTTTGTCGTTGAACTGTGCGTGGTATTGATCGTTGCGTGCATTGTCATCTTTGTGTAAAATCATCGTGTTAAACAAAATATAGCCATTGGTTTTGAGCAAAGAACCAATTTTGTTCATAAAGAATTTTTCGAATAAAAAGTTGGGCATCGTGGTATCTTGAAACACATCAATCACAATCAAATCGTATTGAAACGGACAGCGCAACACATAATCAAAGGCGTCGCCTACGACCATTTTTAGATTCGGGATTTGATGGAGTCCAAAATATTCATTGGCCAATTTGATGACTTCGGGGTCAATTTCAACACCAGTGATTTTGCCGGTAAATTTGATTTCGTCGGTAAGGGTTTTGATGACGCTACCGCCGGCCACGCCTAAAATCAATACATCTTGCATGTTGCGGATGTGGTTGAAGCCAATTTTTTTTAGGCCTTTTCTGAGCACACGTTGCAAGCTGCCGTAGGAGTAGTTGGTGTTTTTAGAATCTAATACGAGTTGCCCGTTGGCCCAAGTAACCTCGAGGTTTTTGCTCAATGCAGATTTTTTCTGATGAATTTTAATCGGAACAATATAGCTAAGCCACTTTTTGAGCATTTGAAAAATTTTCTCAAAAATAACAGATTAATGCTAATTTTACAGAAATAGTTGTTCATGAAAAAAGCCTTGTACCGTTTTGTTTTCTGCAAGCTGATGGGCTGGAAAATCATCGGTGGTGTGGATGAAAAAATACAGCAATGCGTGTTTATGATTCTGCCGCATACCAGTTGGCATGACTTCTATTTAGGGCTTTTTGCCCGAGGAATTTCGGGTTTAGAAATGCACTTTGTGGGCAAGAAAGAACTGTTTCGTTTTCCGTTTGGCGCTTATTTTAGATGGATGGGCGGCGCACCGCTCGATCGTTCTGGTGGACTCAATAAAGTGGATGCCATTGCTGAAATCTTCAAGCGCAAAGCAGTTTTTAGGTTGGGTATTTCGCCCGAAGGCACGCGCAAGAAAGTTACTGAGCTCAAATCGGGGTTTTATTATATTGCGCTCAAAGCAGGCGTTCCGATTATTCCGGTGGCTTTTGATTATAAAAACAAAGAAATTCGTTGGGGACAACCTTTTATGCCTACCGGAAATTACGAGCAAGACTTAAAAATACTGTTGCCTCATTTCAAAAATGCTTCGGGTAAAAAACCGGAGTATGATTTTGACATTCCAACAGACGATTTACTATAATATATGGATACAGCTTTCTACGCCGATCAGTATCGCGAACCATCTCTTTCAGGACGATACATTACTTTAGAACATTTAGAGCCGTTATTGCAGCGATTGCCTTCGGGCTCGGTAACTACGCTTGGTAGTTCGGTTCAACAGCAACCTATTTATGCGGTTACACTTGGCAAGGGCGCTACGCGCATTTTGATGTGGTCGCAAATGCACGGCAACGAGAGCACGACAACCAAAGCCTTGTTTGACTTTTTTAATTTTTTGACCAGCGACGAACCACGTGCGAAACGTTGGTTGGAACATTTTACACTGATGTGTTTGCCGATGCTCAATCCGGATGGTTCGCGGGCCTACACGCGCGAAAATGCTTTAGGCATTGACTTGAACCGCGACGCACAAGCACTCACACAACCCGAGAGCAGGGCTCTGCGCAGTTGTTTTGAGCAATTTGAACCACACTACTGCTTTAACCTGCACGACCAGCGCACCATTTATGCGGTGGGCGATACCCATCAACCGGCTACCGTTTCGTTTTTGGCACCGGCTTATAATTTTGACCGTGAAATTAACAACACACGCTTGCAAGCCATCAATGTTATTGCAGCTATGAACGATGAATTGCAGAAGTATATTCCCGGGCAAGTAGGCCGTTTTGACGATGCGTTTAATTTGAATTGTGTGGGCGATACTTTTCAGGCGGCCGGGGTGCCGACCATTTTGTTTGAAGCGGGTCATCATCCGAATGATTACCAACGTGAGGTGACCAGAAAGTGGATGTGTATGTCGCTTTTTTTAGCAGTACAGTATATTTACGAAAACGTTGTAGTTAGCAATAAAACGCAAGATTACTTAAATATTCCTCAAAATAAAGTGGCTTTTTTTGATATTGTTTATAAAAATGTCAAAATAAATTATGATGGTATTGAAAAAAATACGAATTTCGCGATACAATTTACCGAAGAATTGTTTGAGAATCAGATTCATTGGAATGCTTTTTTTGCTCAAATCGGAGCTTTAGAAGGTTTCTACGGTCACCAAGAGTTTGACGCTCGAGGCGAATTATATTCTGACAATCAAACAAATATTCCGAAATTAGAATCAAAAGCTGATTTTTGTTTAGGAAAAAACACTGAAATTGTTAACGGGCTTCCGAAAAATTTATAAATTTGAAGCATCTGTTAAATAAATAGCAATATCAGAATAGTAGAAAGACATTAAAAACAAACAAGAATAATTTATGAGCAAGTTTCGACTCGATGAAGTAGACCACCAAATCTTAGACATGTTAATTGACAATACCAGAATTCCTTTTACTGATATTGCAAAAAAATTGTTGATTTCAGCCGGAACTGTTCATGTCCGTGTGAAAAAAATGGAAGATGCCGGAATTATTCAAGGCTCATCGTTGGTGTTGGATTACGATAAATTGGGCTATTCGTTTATAGCTTATATTGGCGTTTTCTTGAACAACACCTCGCAAACCAAATTTGTTTTGGAGCGCATCAACGAAATTCCATACATTACGGTTGCTTCGGTGACTACAGGTAAATTCAATATTTTCTGTAAAATCCGTGCACGCGATACCAAACACGCCAAAGAAGTGATTTATATGATTGATGATATTGAAGGTGTTTACAGAACTGAAACCATGATTTCACTTGAAGAAAGTATCAACGACAAAAAGCGTTTGATGCACACGATTTTCAAGAATATGTAATCACTTGAACTCCTTATTATACTAGAACCTCAAGTGCATGCTTGGGGTTTTTTATTTGTTGGACTTGACCGTTTTTTACTATGTATGCACTGACCAAAACCGAACGATTTGACCAGCATGTACGCTCGAAATACTATGTGTACAACAGTGTTTTTTTGACGCTTCCGTTTGATACGGTTGATAATACAGGTGTTTTATTGCCTTTGTTTTCAGAGGTTTGCGATCGCGGATTTGAAAAAAACGAAACGCCGCTAGACATCGTGGCTTTTTTTACACAAAAGTATTTAGATTCGCCTTCAGAGGCTGAGCGTATAGGTTTGCTATTTCGGTTTATTCAGTTTGTAGAACGGCAGATTGTGCTTTTTGATGCCATTGAAGATGCCGCCTTTTCGCTGGTGAACAACCTCGAAGGCAAAGGCTCTCTGCGCGATACCAAAGACACAGCCGAAGCGCGTGGTTTGCTTTTAGAGTATAGAAAATTTCTCGATACCTTTCAGGTTCGACCGGTACTCACGGCACATCCGACGCAGTTTTATCCGGGCAGCGTTTTGGGTATTATTACTGATTTGACCCAAGCCATCCGAGAAGATGATTTGGTTTTGATCAAGCAACTATTGGCGCAGCTGGGCAAGACACCATTCATCAAAAAAGAAAAACCAACACCATACGATGAAGCCGTGAGTTTGACGTGGTATTTAGAAAACGTCTTTTATCAAACCGCCGGCGAGATGATGTCATATTTGCAAAAGAATGTTTTTGCGGGTGCTGCCATGAATCATCCACCGATACAATTAGGATTTTGGCCCGGTGGCGATCGCGACGGCAATCCGTTTGTTACGACTCAAATAACGCTCGAAGTGGCCAGTCGTCTTCGATCATCGATATTGAAGTGCTATTATAAAGACATCAGAAATCTCAAACGCAAGCTAACGTTTCGACAAGTGGATGCGCTTTTGTCTGACTTGGAATCTAAGATTTATCGCTCGGTTTTTTATTCGCGCGGTGAATTGTATTTGAGCTGTGAAGAATTTAAAAGTCAATTATTGGCCATCCGACAAATTGTGGTAGATGAGCATCAGTCGCTCTATTTGGATCAAATCAATGAACTCATCAACAAAGTTACTTTGTTTGGTTTTTATTTTGCCTCACTCGACATTCGTCAGAACAGCAAAATACACGAGGCCGTATTTAGAACCTTGCAGTTATATCCGGCCAATTACGCTCAGAAGTCAACCGCTGAAAAACTCGATTTTCTGGCTGAGCTCAAAGCCCAATTAAAACCCACTGATTTTACTGATGAGCAAGTTTCGACAACGCTGGATTCGATGTTGGCCATGCAGACCATTCAAGAACAAAACGGAGCTTTGGGCGCGCATCGTTACATCATTAGCAATTGCGAAAGTGCCGAACAAGTGCTACAGGTTTATGCGCTGATGCGACTCACGGGTTGGGAACGGCCTAATGCTGATATAGTTCCGCTTTTTGAGATTATAGACGATTTGAAAAACGCGCATCTCATCATGGAGCAACTCTATCAGTGTGCGGCTTATCGTGCGCACTTGGCCAGTCGTAACCAGCAGCAAACGGTGATGCTCGGTTTCTCGGATGGAACCAAAGACGGTGGTTATTTGATGGCAAATTGGAGCATTTATAAGGCTAAAGAAAACATTACCGAAGTGTCACGTCGATACGGTATTGAAGTGATTTTCTTTGATGGTCGCGGCGGACCTCCGGCACGTGGCGGTGGCAAAACACATAAATTTTACGCCTCGATGGGCACTGCGATTGAGAGCCAGCAAATTCAAGTAACAGTGCAAGGGCAAACGATTAGTTCAAATTTTGGAACGCTGGATTCTTGCCGGTATAATTTAGAAAATTTACTCAGTGCCGGTGCGGCCAATCAAGTGTTTTCTGAGCCCAAGTCATCATTGAGTTCTGAACAAAAAAACACATTGGATGAATTGGCTCAGTTGGGCTATGACGCATATATTCGTTTTAAAGAACACCCGAAGTTTATTCCGTACCTTGAAAAAATGAGTACGCTGAATTATTACGCCAAAACCAACATCGGCAGCCGACCTGCCAAACGCAAAAGCAGTGAACAACTCGAGTTTTCTGAACTGCGCGCCATTCCGTTTGTGGGCTCTTGGAGTCAGCTCAAACAAAATGTTCCGGGGTTTTTCGGCGTCGGTTCGGCTTTGAAATATTTTGAAGAAAACGGTCGTTGGGATGAAGTTCAATCGCTATATGATTCATCTTTATTCTTTAAAACCTTACTCGAGAACAGTATGATGTCGTTGGCCAAATCATTTTTTGCGCTGACGGCTTATATGAAAGACGACGCTGAGTTTGGCACTTTTTGGCAGATTATTTATGGCGAGTATCAGTTGACCAAACGACTGCTGTTAAAAATAGCCGGTCATCGCGAACTCATGGAAAATTACCCTGATGGAAAAGCTTCGATTGCTTTGCGCGAGCAAATTGTTAAGCCGCTACTTGTGATTCAGCAGTATGCTCTGATGCGCATTGCGCAGTTGCAAAAAGAGCAGCCAACCAACATTGAACTCATTGAAAAATATCAAAAATTAGTAACACGCTCGCTTTTTGGCAATACCAACGCGAGTAGAAATTCGGCATAAAATGAACATCAAACAAATTACTTCAGATGAATACGCGGCTTATTACGCGAATTATATCAACGCAGTATCAGACGAATATTCATTAATTGAAGAACTCGAAATCTCGGTGCACCGACTCATTAAATTTGTACAAAATATTCCGATGGATAAGTTTGATTATCGTTATGCTGAAGGCAAATGGACCATCAAAGATATTTTGTTGCATTTGATAGATGCCGAGCGCATTTTTGCCTACAGAGCTTTGCGTTTTGCGCGTCGTGATAGGACACCTCTGGCTAGTTTTGACGAAGATGCTTATGTGATTTCAGCCGGTGCAAATCAGCGAAATATTCAAGATTTGTTATCGGAATTGGCCACCGTTCGTCAAGCCACTTTGGCTTTGTTCAAGACTTTTTCAGAAGAAGATTTATTACAAATCGGGCAAGCTTCGGGGCAACCGATGTCGGTGCGGGCTCTGGGTTTTGTGATTATTGGGCATCAAAACCACCATCAGCGAGTTTTTGAAGAAAGATACCTCAATCAATAAGTGCCTTTTGCCAAGCCGCTAATTTGTGTTCAAATTTTAGAGTATGCGCCGGACTAGTCGAAGGTAGAATGTGTTTTTCTAGCTGGATGATTCCTCCAAATTTTTTGTCAAACAATCGGTGACTTTCTTGTCCGTTGAAGATGATTTTTTGAATATTTGGATGCTGCTGCAATAATCCAATCAAATCATTTTCTTCAGGATTCTTGATGTTGCTGTCTAGGCTTCCGGCGCGTTCACAATGTTTGAGCACATCCCATAAAGCCAAACGATTATTGAGTATCAGTGCTTTTTTTTCGGCAAAATTTTCAGGAACTACCCCTTGGTTATAAATTGAACAGATGATGTTCCAGAATTTATTTTGCTTGTGGGCATAGTATTCTCCTTGGGTCAATGAAGCTACTCCAGGCATGGTACCCAGAATTAAAATGCGTGCTTGCGTATTAATAATCGGAAGAAAGCTCTCTAATTTCATGGCAAACAAAAAGGAACCCCGAGAGGTTCCTGTTTTTTATTCTTCATCTTCGTCGTCTTCGTCGTCGAAGTTATCGCTGGTTTCAAAGTCGTCATCTTCATCGTCTTCGTCATCGTCAGAACCACCCGGATCTTTGGTGACATCTACTTCTTCTTCGTCTTCATCTTCAGAAGCAGTGGCATCGTCTTCCATTTCGATGTCTTTGATTACATCAATTGGTTCTACAATATCATCCAAATCGTCTTCTTCTTCAAATTTTTCGAGACGGCTGGCCAATTTGGTGCTTACTTTTACTAAATAAATGGTGTCTTCAGTGCGAACTTCTACGGCCTCAATCAATTCGTTTTGGGCATTTCTAAAACGGATGATGTTGGAATCGTCATATCCGTCCGGAAATTTTTCCATCAAAAGATTGAGGATTTCATTGGTGAGTTTTGAATAGTCTACAATGATTCGTTTCATAGGTTAAGTATAATTTTATTGGTCTAGTAGATATGCAAATATAAGAGGTGCCACGATTGTAGCATCAGATTCAACAATAAATTTTGGGGTGGTGATGTCGAGTTTTCCCCAAGTGATTTTTTCATTCGGAACGGCTCCTGAATACGATCCATAACTCGTGGTCGAGTCAGAGATTTGGCAGAAGTAACTCCAGAACGGAACATCGTGCATTTCCATGTCTTGATACAACATCGGCACCACGCAAATCGGGAAGTCACCGGCGATTCCTCCACCAATTTGGAAGAATCCAACACCTTTGCCTGCACAGTTTTTAGTATACCAATCGGCCAACCACATCATATATTCAATACCACTTTTCATGGTGGTTGGTTTGAATTGACCTTTGATGCAATAAGAGGCAAAGATGTTGCCCATGGTGCTGTCTTCCCAGCCCGGAACCACAATCGGCAAGTTTTTCTCTGCCGCGGCTACCATCCATGAATCTTTTGGGTCAATTTCGTAGTATTGTTTTAATACGCCTGAATTGATCATTTGATACATGAATTCATGCGGAAAATAACGTTCGCCTTTGGTATCGGCATTGTTCCAAATATCGTATAAATGCGATTGCAATCTGCGGAAAGCTTCTTCTTCGGGAATACACGTATCGGTCACGCGATTGTAGTGATTCTCGAGTAAGTCCCATTCTTCTTGCGGGCTTAAATCGCGGTAATTTGGTACGCGTTTGTACGAATTGTGCGCCACCAAATTCATGATGTCTTCTTCGAGGTTTGCGCCTGTACACGAGATGATGTGCACTTTGTCTTGGCGAATCATTTCAGCCAGTGATTTACCCAACTCGGCGGTACTCATGGCACCGGCCAAGGTAATCATCATTTTCCCGTTTTCTAATAAGTGGGCTTCATAACCTTTGGCAGCATCAACCAAAGCGGCTGCGTTGAAATGAAGATAATGTTTTTCGATAAACTGACTGATCGGTCCTTTGCTCATTTTATGCTTGTCTTATATTAATAGGTTGACTTTCCAAAGAAAATATTTTTTTTGAAATCGGCAAAACTTCTCAAATTATTTATTGTATCCGAGAATGGCCAATACTTCTTCAGAGGTTTGTTGTTCCGAATAAACTTCTGTAGCCAAGATTCCATTCTCGTCGCGATCAATCAAGATATGTTTGGGCTGCGGGATCAAACAGTGGTGTAATCCGCCAAATCCGCCAATGGTTTCTTGATAGGCTCCGGTGTTGAAAAATCCGATATACAGAGGCTTTTCTTTGTTGTATTTTGGTAAATAAACAGCGTTCATGTGCTGTTCAGAGTTGTAATAATCGTCGCTGTCGCAGGTCATTCCGCCCAGCAAAACACGCTCATAAGTATCGTTCCAACGGTTGACGGCAAGCATCACAAAGCGTTTGTTGATGGCCCAAGTATCGGGTAAAGTCGTGATGAACGAGCTGTCAATCATGTTCCAGTTCTCGCGGTCGTTTTGTTTTTTCTGATACAAAACCTGATAAATCGCGCCGCCGCTTTCGCCCACGGTAAACGAACCAAATTCAGTAAAGATATGCGGAACTTCTACCTCGGCATCATCACAAGCAATCTTGATTTGATTCAGAATTTCATCCACCATATATTGGTAGTCATACTCAAAAGCCAACGAATTTTTAATTGGGAAACCACCGCCAATGTTCAAGCTGTCAAGTGTTGGACATTCTTTTTTAAGGGCGATGTAGACCTTCATACATTTGAGCAATTCGTTCCAGTAATAGGCCGTGTCGCGAATGCCGGTATTGATAAAAAAGTGAAGCATTTTGAGCTCGACTTTTTTGTTTTCTTGGATTTGTTTTCTGTAAAACGGAACGATGTCTTTATAACCAATGCCCAAACGCGAAGTATAAAACTCAAATTTAGGTTCTTCTTCGGCGGCAATGCGGATACCGATTTTGAATTTTCCTTTGATTTTTTCCTGAAGCAAATCGAGTTCTTCGTAGTTGTCAATCACCGGAATGGTTTTGTTGTGGCCATTGTTGATGAGCCGCGCAATATTTTCGATATAGCCGTCGCGTTTGAATCCGTTGCAAACAACATAAGTATTTTTGTTGATTTTTCCGTTTTCGAGCAATTTCTCGACAATGTTGATGTCAAAAGCCGATGATGTCTCGATGTGGATGTTGTTTTTGAAGGCCTCGTTCATGATGAACTGAAAGTGCGAGCTTTTGGTACAATAGCAATAGTAGTATTTGCCTTCGTAGCCTATTTTTTCCATGCCTTTTCTAAACCAACCTTTGGCTTTGTTGATGTTGGTTGAAATTTGCGGCAAGTATGTAAACTTAAGCGGCGTTCCGTATTTCTCAACCAAATGCATCAAATCAATGTTGTGAAACAACAGATTGTCTTTGTTCAGCGAAAATTCTTCTTGCGGAAAATAGAACGTTTGGTTGATTAAGTCGTAATATTTAGTATTCATTAGCGATGGATGATTTTAGATTAAAAATAAGAAGACCAAATTTTATCTAAATTCATACTCTAATGTTGGCGTAAATAATTTGAAGTTCTTCGCCATACTGACCCAAAATACCCAAACTCAGAATCGTCAACAAAAGAATGGATTTGTCGGCATTTTTCAGAAACCTAAAAAACGGGCTGACACCACTGTTGATTGATGCTGTGGGATGAGGGGTTTGTTTTTTCATTACAGCGCAAATGTAAAAAAATAAAAATTTGCTGTGCAACGTTTTGTGTGAAAAAAATATTAAGTTCTGTAGAAGGCAAATGCTTCTTTAATTTCTTCTTTTTCAGCGGTTTGATTGATGATTACTTGACCAATGCCTTCAATGAGTGCAAACTGAACTTGTCCATATTCATTTTTTTTGTCGTGAATGAGCAAATCCATGATGGGCAAAACGTCTTCGGCTTCAATAGGCAAAGGCTCGAACAAGTCTGAAATAACGGCTTTGATTTCGTTGAGTTCGGTTGGAGAAATCAAGTTTTTGCGCCAAGCCATAAAGCCTTCGATGATCATACCGGCAGCAATGGCTTCGCCGTGCAATAAAGTTGGTTTTTGCGGATGCTCCAAAAAATAACTCTCAATGGCGTGGCCAATGGTATGCCCAAAATTCAGTGCTTTTCTGATGCCGTTTTCGGTGGGATCTTGCAGAACAATTTCATTTTTGATTTCAATGGAACGATAAATCAAGCGCGTGAGTTCGTCAAAATCTAAAGCGCTCAAATCAAGAAACTCCTGCCAATACGCGCGATCGTAAATAAGTCCGTGTTTGAGCATTTCGGCCAAGCCTGAGCGCATTTCGTTTTGCGGCAAGGTTTCTAAAAATGTAGGTTCTATCAAAACCATTTTAGGAGCATTGATCACGCCAATTTGGTTTTTGAGCGCGCCCAAATCTACTCCGTTTTTGCCGCCAATCGAGGCATCGACCATGGCCAAAAGCGTGGTAGGAACGTTGATAAAATCGATTCCTCTTTTAAAGGCCGAAGCGACAAATCCGCCCAAATCAGTGACCACACCGCCACCGAGATTGATGATGACACTTTTTCGGTCAGCGCCCAGCTCTGAAAGCGCGTTCCAAACTTCAAGGCAAGTATGCAGATTTTTATGTGCTTCGCCTGATTCGAATTCGATGATTTCAATCGGTATTTCGGTGGGTAAATTGGCCAAAAAACTCGGCAAACAATATTCGTGTGAGCCTTCGTCTACCAATATAAAAATGCCCGAATAATTTGCTTGCTGGAGCAGTTGCACGAGCGCTTTGTATCCGGATTCGTGAAAATATACTTGGTAACCGTTGGCCTGGATTGGGGTCATAAGAATTCTAAAAAATTGCGCTGCAAATTAAGGGATTTTTGATGAATTATTATGCGATACTCTCTATATTTGCCCAAGTATTAAAACCCCTATGGAACCGATTTTCAACAACACCCAAATAGCCTTTTCACTCAAAAGCGACACCGAACTCGAACGCGCTTATTTTTTGTTTAAACTCATTGACAGCCAACCTTTGGTGCGTATCGGAACGGCTGTGACCAACTTTGCCATCAAAGCGCATTTGCCGGTTGAAGGCTTGATTCGCGCTACGGTTTTTGATCATTTTTGCGGCGGTGTGAATGAAGACGATTGTTTGCCAGTGGTTGATAAAATGTTTACCAAAGGCGTTTCATCGGTGTTGGATTATTCGGTTGAAGGCAAAGAAGAAGAAGCCCAGTTTGATGCGGCTCTGGCCATGACTTTAAAGACTGTGGTTTTTGCTGCCGAGCGCGAGGCGATTCCGTTTGCGGTATTTAAACCCACCGGTTTTGGACGTATTGATTTGTATGAGAAAGTAGGTTCAAAACAAACTTTGACTGAGGCTGAACAAGCCGAGTGGGCTAGAGTAGTAGAGCGTTTTCATACGGTTTGTAAAGAAGCGCACCAGCGTGATGTGGCGCTTTTGATTGATGCCGAAGAAACCTGGATGCAAGATGCGGCCGATGATTTGGTAGCTGAAATGATGCGCACTTACAATAAAGAAAAAGCAATTGTGTTTAATACGTTGCAAATGTATCGTTGGGACCGAATGGATTATCTCAAAAAACTTCACGAGCAAGCCAAAGTTGAAGGTTTTTATATCGGAATGAAACTCGTCCGAGGTGCGTATATGGAAAAAGAAAACGCCCGAGCCGAAGAGCGTAATTATATTTCTCCGATTTGTATTTCAAAACAAGCCACCGATGACAATTACAATGCGTCGGTAGATTATATGGTCGAGCATTTAGACCGCATGGCCATTTTTGCCGGCACACACAACGAAGAAAGTTCGTATCGTTTGATGCAACTCATGCAAGAAAAAGGCATTGCTAAAAACGATGCGCGCATTTGGTTTGGACAGTTGTATGGAATGAGCGACAACATCAGTTATAATTTGGCCGCACACGGTTATAACGTAGCCAAATATTTGCCTTTTGGACCGGTGCGCGATGTGATGCCGTATTTGATTAGACGAGCTGAAGAAAATACTTCGGTAGCCGGACAAACAAGCCGTGAACTAACTTTGTTAAAAACGGAACGCGATCGTCGAAAAAACAAGAACTAAACAATAAATTAACGATTAATTAAAAAACTCTATCAATTTTGGTAGGGTTTTTTTTTGGCTGCATGTTATTTACCACTGAGCAAGATTGTCCCAAGTTTGCACATTTTTAATTAAAAAAGAGCTATGAAAAAAATTGGATTATCCATTTTTTTGGGATTTTTGTTTTTGTGTCATTCGTCTTTTGACACCTATTCACCTTCCAGATTACAAACCGAATCGTATTCAAAAGAGCAAATCGAGCAATTCATCAGAGAAGTTTATGCTGATGCTGCAGAATCGCTTTTTTTTAAACCAAATTCTACGCGACTCAAACTGACTACTAATTTTTTGCAACGGGTTTATATCGTTAAAGATGCTAAATATAAAGCGACAAAACTGCCTTCGTTGTCGAGTATTTCGTTGATCAATGATTACAATCCTGGCCTGACAAGAGAAGCTGTTTTTGACCCTAAAACCTTCAATCCGCTCAAGTACGATTTTGATATGTTCAGCAAGTCACGCTCCATTATTAAGGTGGATGACACTGATTACGCGATCATCATTGAACCTCGTCATTATTAATTAGCAGTCGTATGAAAGAGAGATTATTACTACTGTTTTTTTTCGTTTTTATTTCGGCACAAAGTCAAACTTATCTGATGCAGAATGGCTCTTTTACGACTTGCTCGGGAACTTTTTATGATTCAGGCGGTGCCGCAGCAAATTATAGTGCCAACGAAGATTATGAAATTACTTTTTGCCCTAGTACGCCGGGAACTTATATTTCGTTGCAGTTTACGGCTTTTAATATAGAGCAAGGGAATAATCTTCGCGATTATATGATTATATACAACGGTACGGGAACTACCGGAACCATCATAGCCAATTATTACAATTCATCCCCTACAAATTGTAGTGGTGGGAGTATTATTTCAAGTGACCCATCGGGTTGTATCACCGTCGTTTTTTCGTCTAACAACAGTAATCAACGCGCCGGTTGGGAAGCTACTATTTCTTGCAGTAGCCTTCCGGGCAATTTAGGAGCACCCACCAATTCAGTTTGTTCAGGTGCTAATCCGTTTTGTGCGAACTCTGGTTTGCAGTTTCCGAATCTGAGTGATTGTGATAATGTTCCAGACGCACCACAAGTAATAACTGATAACACTTGTCTCAATACTGCACCTAATCCGGCTTGGTATTATTTATCGATTGGTTTAGCCGGCGTTATTGACATAGAAATTAAACAATCAACTGGTCCAAATAATACCGGAACTGCATTAGATGTTGACTTTGCTATTTGGGGACCTTTTCCGGATCCATTGTCTGCTTGTAATGACTTTACACTTGGTGATTGCAATGGTGATCACAATTGTTCGGGAAATGTTGTTGATTGTAGTTATTCAACCGCTGGAACTGAAAATGCAACTATTCCCAATGCGTTGGTCGGTGAAGTATATATGGTTTTGATTACCAATTACAATGGAGATCCCGGGTTTATCACCATGCAACAAACCAATGCAGGTCAACCTGGTGCCGGAAGTACTGATTGCTCTATTGTATGCCCAACTTTTAGTGGAATAAATCCAACTTGTGGTGGTAGTAATGGTTCTATTCGTGTATCAGGTTTGGGTGCCAATGCTACGCATCAGATTACTTATTTAGACGATGGTATACCGGTATCTATTTCATTGACCGGAAATGCCAACGGTCAGGCAACCATCTCCGGCTTGAATGCAGGTAATTATACCAACATACTCACGGATGTTACTGGTTGCAACACTCCTTCGAGCGTAACTTTGGCTTCAGTGGTTCCGACCATTACCTCAGTTACGGCAACCTCATCGGTTTGTTCAGGAAGTCAGGTAGTGTTTACCCTGAGCGGTACGCCTAATTCATTTATTACTTACAATATCAATAATGGTGCAAATCAGGTGACAACTTTAAGCCCCACTGGAACCAGAACTGTATCGGTCAATGCTGCAACCACCAATATCACGCTGACTACGGTTTCAGTTTCTACCGGAGCCGCTTGTACTGTGCCAATAACTCTGACTAAAACGGTTACCATCATTCCAGATCCATCACTTACATTAACTTCGTCTGTTGGAACAGATAACCAAAGTATTTGCGAAAACACGTCAATTACCACAATTAAATATGCTATTGGCGGAAGTGCAACATCAGCATCTGTTACCGGTTTACCCAATGGTATAAATGCTTCTTTTGCTGCAGGTGTTTTAACCATCAGCGGAATACCTACTCAATCAGGGACTTTTAATTATGTAGTAACAACCTCAGGCGGATGTTCGCCGAATGCTACTTTAAACGGAACTTTGGTCATAAGCATACTTCCGGCGGCTACGATTAGTTATCCATCAACCCCTTATTGTAAATCATTGACCACCGCACAAGTAGTTGTCAGAACCGGTACAGGCGGTGGAACATTTAGTGCCACTCCGGCGGGATTGACGATTAATGCTGCTAACGGATCGATTACTCCGAGTACAAGTTTAGCGGGTAATTATATAGTAACCTATACGATGGCTGCATCGGGCGGATGTCCTGTGCAAACGGCAACCACTCTGGTTACGATTACAGAGATACCTACAGCGACGATTAGCTATGCTACTCCGTTTTGTAATTCGCTCACAACTGCACAAGCGGTTACCCGAACCGGAACAGCCGGTGGAAGTTACAGTGCTACTCCGGCCGGATTGACCCTGAATGCTACTACGGGTGCTATTACCCCGAGTACAAGTTTATCAGGTCCTTATGTGGTTACTTATACGATGCCGGCCGCAGCGGGTTGTGCGGCGCAAACGACCACGACCAATGTGGTGATTACGACTTTACCGGCGGCTACGATTAGTTATCCATCAACCCCTTATTGTAAATCATTGACCACCGCACAAGTAGTTGTCAGAACCGGTACAGGCGGTGGAACATTTAGTGCCACTCCGGCGGGATTGACGATTAATGCTGCTAACGGATCGATTACTCCGAGTACAAGTTTAGCGGGTAATTATATAGTAACCTATACGATGGCTGCATCGGGCGGATGTCCTGTCAAACGGCAACCACTCCGGTTACGATTACAGAGATACCTACAGCGACGATTAGCTATGCTACTCCGTTTTGTAATTCGCTCACAACTGCACAAGCGGTTACCCGAACCGGAACAGCCGGTGGAAGTTACAGTGCTACTCCGGCCGGATTGACCCTGAATGCTACTACGGGTGCTATTACCCCGAGTACAAGTTTATCAGGTCCTTATGTGGTTACTTATACGATGCCGGCCGCAGCGGGTTGTGCGGCGCAAACGACCACGACCAATGTGGTGATTACGACTTTACCGTCGGCTACGATTAGTTATCCATCAACCCCTTATTGTAAATCATTGACCACCGCACAAGTAGTTGTCAGAACCGGTACAGGCGGTGGAACATTTAGTGCCACTCCGGCGGGATTGACGATTAATGCTGCTAACGGATCGATTACTCCGAGTACAAGTTTAGCGGGTAATTATATAGTAACCTATACGATGGCTGCATCGGGCGGATGTCCTGTGCAAACGGCAACCACTCTGGTTACGATTACAGAGATACCTACAGCGACGATTAGCTATGCTACTCCGTTTTGTAATTCGCTCACAACTGCACAAGCGGTTACCCGAACCGGAACAGCCGGCGGAAGTTACAGTGCTACTCCGGCCGGATTGACCCTGAATGCTATTACGGGTGCTATTACCCCGAGTACGAGTTTATCAGGTCCTTATATGGTTACTTATACGATGCCGGCCGCAGCGGGTTGTGCGGCGCAAACGACCACGACCAATGTGGTGATTACGACTTTACCGTCGGCTACAATCAGTTATCCATCAACCCCTTATTGTAAATCATTGACCACCGCACAAGTAGTTGTCAGAACCGGTACAGGCGGCGGAACATTTAGTGCCACTCCGGCGGGATTGACCATCAATGCTGCTAACGGAGCGATTACCCCGAGTACAAGTATAGCGGGTAATTATCTAGTAACCTATACGATGGCTGCATCGGGCGGATGTCCTGTGCAAACGGCAACCACTCCGGTTACGATTACAGAGATACCTACAGCAACTATTGCTTATCCATCCGTCTCATATTGTAATTCTGAAGCTATTATTTTAAATGTAATTCGAACCGGAACTCAAGGTGGAACTTTTAGTTCCATTCCGAGTGGTTTAAATATCAATCCGAATTCTGGAGCGATAGTGCCCAATGCAAGCTCGCCGGGCGCTTATCAAGTTGTATATACTATGCCGGCAGCAGCGGGTTGTGCAGCACAAACTACTTCAACAAATATTGTCATTAAAGCATTACCCATTGCAACTGCTTCGAGCCAAAATGTAACGATTTGTTCTGGTGATACTTTTACCGTAAACTTGAGTAGCTCCTTACCTAATACTACCTTTAGTTGGGTGCGGTTGGCCTCAAATGTAAATGGCTCAAATCCGGGTAGTGGGAGTGTACTTTCAGAAACCTTGACTACAGTCAACGGCTCTCCGGGAACTGTTTATTACACAGTTACACCCAAAGCAGATGGCTGTGACGGACTTCCGATTGTTGTTACGGTTCGGGTAAATCCACTACCAGAGCCTGTGCCGGTTGATGGAGTGATTTGTATTAATAATATAACAAACACGCTCACCAGGCCATTTATCCTGAATACTTATTTGAATGATGCGATTTATGACTTTGTTTGGAGTTATAATACTGCTGTGATTCCGAATGCCACGAGTTCAACATATCAAGCCACGCAAGCCGGAACTTATGAAGTTGTGGCTACCAATAGTTTTACAGGTTGTGTTTCGGCACCTGTTCAGGCTAATATTACAGCTACTTATGCTGCGCAGACCATGAGCACTTATGGTTATGATGCCTTTACTGATAACCCAATGGTGGTGGTCAATGTCAACGGCCCCGGAACTTATATGTATCAATTAGATCATGGACCAATTCAATATTCAAATGTATTTTACAATGTTCCTTCAGGTATTCATACTGTTTATGTGGTGGATGAAGAAGGTTGTACACAGCTCTCTGAAGAAATTCTCGTAATCAGTTATCCGAAGTTTTTCACGCCCAACAACGATGGTTATAACGATACCTGGAACATTGATGATTTAGCCGATCAAAAGCAATCCGTGATTTATATTTTTGACCGCTACGGAAAATTGCTCAAACAAATCAGCCCCTCAGGAAAAGGCTGGGACGGAACTTATAACGGTTATGAATTGCCATCAACCGATTATTGGTTTACAGTTGATTATATAGAAAACAATGTCTCAAAAGTGTTCAAAGCGCATTTTTCACTCAAACGCTAGATTACTTTTTCGGATACAAAAGCCTGAAAGCATTAAATACGGCCGGATGTGACGAGGTGGCATGATCTTCTTCGGGCATATAATCAAAATATATTGTGAGGTTTTTGTTTTTGGCAGCACGAAGTTTGTCGGCTAATAAATTGGCATCTACCTCCATAACATGCGGAGTAGTTGGCGTTGAGGCCCAGATTCCTTCTTTGCCCACGCCTATGTAAATCTTCTTTTTAGTGATAAAATTCTCGTTGAACCATACCGGGTTTTCTTTGAGCAATGAACCGTCATTCCACCACAAACTTGGGCTGATGATGATGTATTGATCAAAAAGTTGTGGTTTTTTAAACAGAATTTCTGTAGCCAGTAATCCGCCCAACGATTGCCCGATCAGCGTTTTGCCTTTTGTGGATTTATAGTTTTTTTCGACATACGGCTGTAATTCTTTTTCGATAAATTCAATAAACTTAGCCGAACCACCGCTGCTCGGATAGCGCTTTTTCTCAGCTTCAACTTGGCTTGGATAAGTAAAGTCGCGTTTGCGGTCGGTGTTGGCAATCCCAACAACAATACTGGGCGGAACGCGATTGATCCAAGAAAAATTATTGTATTGCACCAATCCGACTGTGTGGATAAAATCTTCATCAGCGCCGCCATCAAGCAAGTAAATCACCGGATAATGAATGGTGTCATTAGTCTTGTATCCTTCAGGCAAATAGATATTGATGGTTCGTTTTTCAGATAGAATTTTTGATTCAAGTTCTTCGGTGTAACCCAATACGAAAGGTTTTGCGTTTTTGGTTTGCGCCACAGAAATAAGTGAAATTCCCAATAGTACAATAAGGCTAATTTTCTTCATAGATATGATTTTATGAATGACTAAACTGAAGCTGACTGAGGTTTTTATAGGTTCCGTTTTCAATTTCCATCAATTGTGCATGCGTGCCTTGTTCGGTGATTTTTCCCTGGTCGAGAACGATAATCGAATCAGCCGAACGAATCGTCGAAAGTCGATGCGCGATGATGATGCTCGTGCGTCCTTCCATCAATATTTCGAGCGCTTCTTGCACTAGTTTTTCACTTTCACTGTCGAGTGAAGAGGTCGCTTCATCCAAAATCAAAATGCTCGGATTTTTGAGCAGCGCGCGTGCAATCGCAATGCGTTGGCGTTGACCGCCCGAGAGTTTGATACCGCGCTCGCCTACAATCGTTTCCATTTTTTCAGGGAAACCTTCAATAAAATTGAGCGCGTTGGCTTGCTGGGCAGCTTTCATAATTTCGGCTTCGGTTGCACCGGGTTTTCCGTAGGCTATGTTCTCGCGGATGGTTCCACCAAACAAAATAACATCTTGAGGAACAATGCTCATGTGTCCACGTAAAATTTCTAAAGGATAATTGCCGATGTCTTTGCCGTCAATTTGAATGCTTCCACCATCGATGTCATAAAACTTCAAAAGCAGCGAAGCAATGGTTGATTTTCCGACGCCACTTGGGCCGACGATGGCTATTTTTTGACCGTGTTTGGCCTCGAAACTCACGTCTTTTAAAACCTGAACTTCTTTGCGTGACGGATAACTGAAAGCTACCTTCTGAAAGCTGACATTTCCGTTGATTTTATATTCTTGCTCGGTTTGTCCAATTTTTTCTGGGGTTTCTTCGAGCAATTCAAATACGCGTTCAGTAGCTCCGATGGCTTTTTGAATTTGGGCATAAAGCTCAGCAATTCCGCCAAAAGAAGCGCCTACAAAAGTTGAATACAACACAAATGAAATCAGTTGTCCGACGCTCATTTCTCCGCTGATGCTCAATTGTACGCCATACCAAACCACCGCTACAATGGATCCGAACAAACAAAAGATGATAAACGAAGCAAAATAGCCTCGGTATTTTCCGCCTTTGATGGCCAGATTGACAACTTCGCGCACTTTGGTGGTGTAGCGCGCAATTTCGTAGGCTTCGTTGGCAAAGGCTTTGACGATGCTGATGCCTTGCAAGGTTTCTTCGACTATGACTTGGCTTTCGGCAACTTGATCTTGTACTTTTTTTGAATATTTGCGAATAAATCTGCCGAAGATAACTGCAGCAATGGCTACCAGCGGAACCACGGCAAGCATGAGCAATGTCAATTTGAAGCTTTCACTGGCCAAAAGAATAATCCCGCCAATAATCAAAATAAATTGGCGCAAGAATTCTGCAATGGTAGAGGTAAGCGTGTCTTGAATTTGTGAAATATCAGCGCTGATGCGGCTATTGAGTTCGCCCACGCGTTTGTGAGAGAAAAACGTCATCGGCAATTTGATTAGGTTTCCATAGAGCGCTAATCGCAGATTGGCCAAAGTGTTTTCGGTAAAATTGACAAAAAGTGAAAGTCTGAAAAAAGAGAAAAATGATTGCAAAAATAAAATGCCGACTAAACCCAAAGCGATGTTATTGGCTAGTTTTGTATCGTGGTTTTTAACGCAATCAACGAGCATTCCCATGAGTTTAGGAAAGGCGAGGGCCGTAGCACCAGTCAGTATTAAAAAAATTAAACCCACAAAAAATTTCCATTTGTGAGCTCCTGAATATTTAAAAATGAGAGCTGCTTTTTGTAGAGCAGTTGTGGTAATTTTAGATTTGGGTAAATCGTTTTCTTTGAAACGGGCCATAAAATATAATTTGCTTCAAAAGTAAGCCAGAGTTTTTTTAACCACAAAATCCTTGCGTACAGCTGGGTAAGAATTAACAAATATTTAGCAGCATTTTTTTTGGTTACATTCCTTGCAGATATGAATTGTAAATGTATATTTGCACCACCTTTGAAAGGGCGATTAGCTCAGCTGGTTCAGAGCACCTCGTTTACACCGAGGGGGTCGGGGGTTCGAACCCCTCATCGCCCACAAACAAAAAAGCAGTCTTATTTGGACTGCTTTTTTTATATAGTTCAATTTTGCGTTTAAGGTGTAGCTGAGAAAATGAAATTATTGTAATTCTCTTCCCATAAAACATAGTCAGTAGAATCAACAAAACCATCTCCGTTGAAATCGGTTGCAAAATCACCAAAACCAAAATTATTATAATCTTCTTCCCAAATAACATAGTCTGAAGAATCTACAAACCCATCTTGGTTCAAGTCACCAACATAAATCCCCCAAACACCGTTCTCCAATTCTTTCATATTTGAACCAAATGCTTTGTTGGCAGCAGTACTAAAGTCATAACTGGTTGTTGTTGCACTCAGTGTAACCGGGCTGGAACTCCAAGTTTGTATACAATTTCTGTATTTAAAAACGACATAAAATGAACCAATTTGAGCCGGACTAAATGTAACTGCCGCAGTACCATCAGTTTTGAGCATCGTTTGCGAAGTTGCTACCAATGCATAGGTTGATGAATTTCGCAGTTCAACCTCAATATTATCTACATCTGTAGTGGAGACGCTGGTTCCTTGATTCAATTGAACAGGTTGCATATTATGTGAAGAAGTATTATAAAAACCTTCGATATAAGCCTTTAAATTTAATGTATTGATCGCTGCCAATATTTGCACCGAATAATCTTCAACCTGGCCGAATGAAAAAGTTTCACAGGCGGTTGGTATAGCATTGTATTTTAAAGATACGCGCATTCTGGTAACACCGGTAGTTGCTGTGGTCGGAATGGTAAATGTTCCTACAATCGGCGTGGTAGTTGAAGCTGCTCGGGTATAGACAGTTTCACCTGCATCGGCAAAATCGCCATCACGATTATAATCAATAAACACAGCATAACCTTCACTGAAAGTCGATCCGGTCCAAGTAGGAGTTATGGTGATGGTTTGGCTTGAACCTAAAGTAACATTAGTCGAAAGATTGGTAAAATCGGTATAACCTGATCCACCTCCTGAAACGTTGTCAATAGTACCAAATTGAACACGACCAATGTATTCATCGGCTACACTGTTTCCTTGTGAAGTGCAATAAGTAAATTGTGCTGTTGTTACTGTATATACATTACTGGCAACCGATGTGTTTCCGGCGGCATCTTTTGCTTTTACAGTAAAACTATAAGAAGTCAGTGGTGTTAGTCCGGTAACGGTATAATTGCTGTTGGGTGTGTTACCCAGTAATGTTGCTCCTTGATATACGTCATAAGAAGTTACACCCACATTATCTGTGGCCCCAGACCAAGTCAACAATAAACCGGTACTGGTGATGTTGGTGCCGGTTAAAGTAGGTGCTGTTGGAGCAGTGGTGTCGGGTGCTTGCGTTGTCACGTTCACTGCATTACTGGCAACTGAAGCATTTCCGGCTGCATCTTTGGCTTTTACGGTAAAAGTATAAGTTGTCGCTGCGGTTAGTCCGGTAACATTATAAGTGGTAAAAGTAGTGTTGCCCAAAAGCGTTGCTCCTTGATACACATCATAACTGGTCACCGCTGTATTATCCGTAGCGCCAGACCAATTCAAGGTAGTGGCAGTCATGGTTGTGCCAGTAGCGGTGAGCGTTGGAGCCGTTGGTGGTGTAGTATCCGGAGCTCCGGTTGTAACATTCACAGTATTGCTCAGAGGCGATACATTTCCGTCGGCATCTTTGGCTTTTACATTGAAAGTATATGCTGTAGCAGCCGTTAATCCGGTAACGGTATATGTGGTATTTTGAGTCGTGGTTAACAAGACACCGTTTTTGTAGATTTCATAATTAGTTACAGCTACATTGTCAGTTGCTCCGGACCATGAAAGTTGTGTAGTGGTTGATGTTGTATTGGAAGCTGCTAGAGTCGGAGCAGTTGGCGGAGTTGTATCGGCTGTTCCGGCAGTAATCGTAAAGTTGGTATTGGATATATCGTAGAAAATGTGATTCGTTCCGCGGATCATAATTCGGTTGGTTGTTCCGGCGATGTTAGGAATCGTGATGGCCTGCGTTCCGTCGTTCGGCGTGGCTGATGCCAAAACAATTGGAAACGAAGTTCCTCCATTAGTCGAAAGTAAAATATCTACGTTGGCACAATTCACACCGTTGGCTGTGGTTCCGGCCACGTTCCAAGTAATGGTTTGACTTGTATTTCCCACATAAGAAACTACTGTGTTTGGTGCGGTGATGGCAAACGGACCGGCCGTTGCATTTACCGTAACCACCATATCATCACTGTTGTTTGCTCCTCCATTGGCTTTGTTGTCGCGTACCGTCAATCTGAAATTAAGCGTTCTGGCTACCGATGGAAGTGCTTCAACGGTAATTTCGGTTCCGGCAGTTGTGGTTGCACCGGCCAAAACAGAGGCTAAAATCGGAAAGGATCTGCTCGGATTGGTTGATGGATTATAAGATCTAAAGTTTACCCCAGAAGTTTTAGTGGCACTCGGAGCGGTTGTAGTTGTTTGATTGTCAAATTGTTCCCAGCAATAAGTAAGCGTATCGCCGTTGGCATCAGTTCCAGTTCCGGTAAGTAAAAACGGTGTGCTTTTCGGAACAGTGTAATCTAAACCTGCATTTGCGGTCGGAATTGCATTGCCAGTATTGATGTTGGTTGAACAAGTTTTGGTTTTGATGTTATTAGTCACTTGCTGAATACTGATGGCATGAAAATAGGCATCAGAATGCGGTTGAACATCCATGGCTGTGATTCCGGCATAACCCATGATGGTCGATCCAGATCCCGGCTCCATTTGTGCTCCGGTTCCTTCATTTCCACCGTGTGTCCAGGTGTGGTTAGCTCCGAATTGGTGACCCATTTCATGTGCTACATAATCGATGTCAAAATTATCACCTTGCGGAATAGCATCGCCCGGCGAAGTAAACCCGCTTCCTTTGTTTTCATCAGTCGTGCTGGCAGTATCATCAACGCAAATACAACCGATACAACCGGCATTCCCGCCGCCGCCGCTAGCTCCGAATAAGTGTCCGATATCATAAGCAGCATTGCCAATGGTGTTGGTTAAGTTGTTCTGAAGTTCAGTATTCCAAGCGCCGCCAGAACCGGTAGCTGCTGCTGAATACGGATCGGTAGCTGCATTGGTATAAATCAGTACATCGTTATTGGCGATGAGATTCATGTGCGAATTAAAATCCATTTCAAAAACACCGTTCACGCGGGTCATGGTGGCGTTCATTCCGGCCAAGGCCAAGGCTTTAGTTCCTCCGAAGAAGGTGGTGTATTCGCCAGTTACCGATAAGGCCAATCTGAAGTTTCTCAAAATACCGTCATCGGCATTTGGTCTAGCCGCCAAAGATGAAGTTCTGATGGTTTGCTCGGGCATATTTTGCACCATGCGACATTCAAACTTATTCAAGCCTTCAATTTTGTCTTTTTTGTTATATACCGCATAAGCACTTAAATCAGCGGTGTAAGGTTCAATAAAAACGGCAGAACGATCGGCCTTGAGCATCATACTTTGAAATCCCAAAGGTGATAAGCTACAATAAATCACTGAGCCGGGATTGTCAATGCTTTGGCCAACATACGATTTGATTTCGGGATATTTCTCTGCCAAAACCGGATCCATATTTGAAAATTGGTAAAACGAAAAACGCTCTAATTGCCCATCAGCATTGGGTATTTCAACAGTGATTCCCTTTTGTTGCGCTGCCTCAAATCGTTTAGGAGAATTCTTCAAGGCATTTTGCAGCGCGTTGAAATCTAAGTTGTACAACTGAAACTTAGTTAGATTTTTTTTGTTTTCTAAAGCTTTTGAATTGTAATCTGAAGCATTGGTTTTGTTCCAGATAGGGTTTTGAGCTAAGGAAATAATTGATGTTAACAAAAACACCACGAGTAGTTTAGCTTTCATATTAATTATGTTTTTTGAGGAAAGAATTTGGCAGCAAAGTTATCAAATTTAGGTAGTTAAGTTGCTTTATTTCAGACTTATTTTAAAAACAGTTTCCAAAAAATAAACCCTACCAAAATGATTGATAGGGTTTAAATATTTTTCTTTTTTTACTTAGTATTCTCTAATCAAATAGACCCAACCGGTTTTGCTTTTTCCGGAATTAAAATCAATAACATAAAAATAGGTTCCGTCGGGCAGGTAATGATCGTTATAATCTTTGCCGGTCCACTCTTTTTTGTAATTACTTTTTGAATATACCTCAGTGCCATAGCGATTAAAAATTTCTAAACGTTTAACATCGAGGTTACTCAAATCAAAAGCATCATTCAAAGTGTCGTCGTTTGGTGAAATTCCTTTGGGAATCATACAATTAACACTCGAAACAATAACCGTTTGCTCTTTAGTGCATCCGTTGATTTCTTTGACTACTTTATAAGTTCCTTTTTCGGTAATAATGACTGAAGACTCAGTACTGATGATTTCATTTTGCGCATTGTACCAAGTAAAATGACTGTCTTCAACCACTTCAAAAAGCGTGACGCTTAAGACAAGCTTCTCATTGACACAATCAGAGTTGACTACAAAATCTGGAACATCTATAACATTGACAGTGAATGTAAAATTGCTCGCACAAGTATTGACCAAAGGAGTAAAAGTGTAAACGGTTTCTCCTAAAGTTGAATAATTGATGTAGGCCGGAGACCAACTGCCGTAAATACCATTATCCGAAATGTTTGGTAAAATGGCCGGAGGAACTTCATCAACCGGACGATAACAAGCCGTTGTATAAGGATCAAAGCTGAAAATTGGGATTATGTTATTTTCAACAATGACAACTTCAGCCGTTGTGGTATTGGCGCATTGACCATCATTAGGCGTAAAAGTATAAGTGGTAGTTGCTGTGTTGTTGAAGGCCGGCGTCCAGCTTCCGGCAATACCTTCAATAGAGGTGACGGGTAATGGATTGTTCAAGATTTGCCCTGAGCAATAGGGGCCTACTGGGTTAAAGGTGGGAGTTCTTTTTTGATTGATGATTATTTCAAGAGTAGTGGTAGTGGCACATTGACCAACATTGGGAATAAAAGTATAGGTGGTGGTTTGGTTGTTGTTAAAAACGGGTGTCCAGTGACCTAAAATTCCATTTTCAGATAATAAGGATAACGGATCACTGATGTTTTCACCTGCGCAAAACGGACCTACTTGTGAAAAAGTAGGAATGATGTTCGGATTGATAACCACTTCAAGGGTAGTGCTGCTGGCGCATTGCCCTGCATCAGGAGTAAAGGTGTATGTAGTGGTTTGTGTGTTGTTAAAATTAGGTGTCCATTGCCCCGTAATACCATTGCTCGAAATCTGAGGAAGCGGAGGATCGGTCATAATTACTCCGGAACAAAAAGGTCCAATTTGCGGGAAAGTTGGAACCACATTACCATTATTTACCGTTACCGAAAACTGAACCGGGCTGGCACATTGACCTGCATTGGGTGTAAAGGTATACACTGCAGAAGTTGTATTGCTTACTATTGCCGGTGACCATGTTCCGGTTATTCCGTTGGGTGAAGTATTGACCAGCGTTGGAGCATTTGCGCCGCTGCAAATGGCGAGCGAAGTCGGAAAATCGGGAACGATTGAATTGTTGACGGTAATCGTTACTGATTTGGTCAAGACACATTGCGTAGTCGGGCCTACAAATGACAAATCGTCTAAGGCAAAATCATTACCGGTAAGCACTGTGTTGCGATCATACAAGATAATATGAGCCACTGTATTGCTGCCTGAATTCCAGGTGTAGGTATGATTAACCCAAGAAAGCGTATTGTTGGGCGCTGCGTCGATTCCGACAGAATTGCCGTTGATGATAACTTCTAAATTAGCTGGGCTAGGCAAAGCGGCTGTTCTGACCCAATAGCTAAAAGTGTAATTTTGGTTGGGTGTTACCGGAACCGATTGCGACCAAACTTTGTCATTGCCTGAATTTTGTGGTGAGCCGTCAACAACCAACATCAAACCGTTGCCGCTGTGGTCTGTAAATGAAGCAAATCCGCTTTCCCAACTTTGCGGGTTTGAAACGATGCCATAAGCTCGTTGATTTCCGTTTGGATTGTTGGGTGAATAGTAAACATAATCTGTTACAAATCCTTTATCACCTTGAGAAAAGTCATGGTTGAAAATCAGATTTCTGTTGCTGCCTACATTCGAAGTCACCGTATAAGTTGTGGTCACTGCCGGGCTCACTTGTTGACTGGCTGCGGTGGGATTTAGGTTGTTATCGATAGGATTCGAAGTCCATTGATAGCCCGAATTACTTCCGCTGATTGAAATGGTAGCGGATGCATTTGGGCAAATGGTCGTCGGACTGCTGATGGTCAAATCTTGTGGTTCGCTCAAAACAATGTTGTTGATGTGAATCTCGCCATCGGCACCTTCAAGAATATTTAATGAATAAGTTCCAGCGGGCAATCCGGTAAAAATACCCGTACCGTTGTTGGCCGATACAGTTCCGGTAATCCAATAAAAATAAGGTGGATTGGCTCCGGAGCCATAACCGATAATCGAACCATCAGAAGCACCTACGCAACTCGGATTGATGGTTGAATATTCAAGATTGAAAGGAGCTGGTGGCCCAAACAACGCAAAATCATCTACAGCGAAATCGTTTCCAACCGCAGTTGTATTGTTGTCCCATAATTCAATGTTCACACAATTGTTTGTGGCGGTAAAGGTATACACAACTTCTTGCCAACCCTCAGCGGGCAGTGGAGCAGTAGCACTTCCGGAGATAAGCGTTATATTGTTAGCACCGATAATTTGATAACCGATATTCGCTTGATTGCTTGAATTGGTTACTTGTGTCGAAACCGATTTGATCCAATAATGAAATGTATAATTGGTCCCGACCGTTAAATTACAGACACCGCCACCGTTGTTGCCAGCGCGCCAAAATCTTTGTTGTCCGCCTGTAGTGGTTCCGTCAACCACCAACATGTTACCCGTTCCGGTCGTGTGATCTCCGCCCGAGATAAAAAAAGCGGTGTTCATCGGTTGCGGATTGGTGGTTACCGAATAATTTCCGGGTGAGGTGTTTCCTGAATAAGGCGGATTGATGTTGTTGTAAAAACTGCTGTTGATGCTGAATCCGACGCCATTACCGCCGCTTTCAAAATCGCCGTTGTTGAGTAAGTTTTGAGCTTTTACCATTTGAAATGATAGAAAAAAAATGCCCGCCAATAGACCTAATTTTTTTTTCATAGCCTAAAAAGGATAATTAATTGATTTATCTTGAATAAGGAATTCAAATTTAAACGATTATTTCGTAAATCAATACAAAACAATTATTTATTCGGAATGAGCAAAACAGAATTTTTAGGCAAGGGTTTGATTGCAGAAAATACGAGAATTTTACGAACTACTGATAATTTGCTCAAAATTTAGGGTTTTGTAACTTGGGTGAGCACTGCACGGGTCTCATAGTTAATTACTTCAAGGGTAATGGTTTGTTGTTTTCCATTTCTGCCTTCGATGATGTATTTTTTTCCACCTTTTTCAACCGCGATATTGCTTTTATCAAAATCGACATCGCCATAAGTCAGCGAGTTTTTAATATCGGTTGAATCAACTTGACATTGCTTCATTTGCTCGATGGCTTTGGGCGAAAATTCAAAAGGTTTGGTGCGCAGGTTATTGAGTACGCGGGCATTCGGAAAGTAGTTGCAACGCGTATCTTTGCCTATAAAAACTGCGGTAACAAAAAATAAGCCCAAGGTAAAACCGATCAAATAATAAGCAAAGCGATAACGAAATCTCATGTGGAATTTTTTGGCAAAGGTAACGTAAAGCTTCTTTAGAAAACAATTAAATTTATGTCGCTGTCAGGCAAATTAAACCAATCGCCAATGGCCTGATTGGTCAAGATTCCGTGGTAGAGATAAACGCCATTTTTAAGGCCTTTGTTGCAGCGAATTGAACTCTCGATTCCTCCGTCTTCGGCAATTTGAAGTAAATAAGGCGTAATGATATTGCTAATAGAAAGCGAAGCCGTTTTTGAATAGCGCGAAGGAATATTGGGCACGCAATAATGAATCACCCCATTTTTAACAAAAGTGGGTTTTTCGTGCGTGGTGATTTCAGAGGTTTCAAAGCAACCACCCGTATCAATACTTACATCGACAATAACTGCACCTTTTTTCATATGCTCGACCATGGTTTCGGTCACCACTACCGGACAGCGGTCTTTTCCTCGCATGGCTCCTATGGCCGCGTCACATCTGCGGAGCGCCTTGAGCAAGGATTTGGGTTGAATGGTCGAGGTGAAAATGCGTTGGTTCAAGTTGTTTTGCAAACGGCGAAGTTTGGTGATGGAATTGTCAAAAACCTTGACATTGGCTCCGAGTCCGAGCGCAGTTTTGGCAGCAAACTCTCCGACAGTTCCAGCGCCTAAAATGACCACATCCGTAGGCGGCACTCCGGTAATGTTTCCAAAGAGTAAACCTTTGCCAATCATGAGTTCGGCAGCCACTAATATCGAGGATGTTCCAGCAATTTCGCTGAGTGATTTTACTGCCGGATACGAACCGTCTTCGTCTTTGATGAATTCAAAAGCCAGCGCGGTAATCTTCTTTTTAGTGAGTTCTTCGAAGTATTCTTTTTTGCGGGTTTTAAGCTGTATGGCCGATATAACAATGGTTTGCGGATTGACCATTTTGATTTCATCCATCGTCAGTGGCTCTACTTTGAGCAACATCGGACAACCCAAAACTTTCTGAGTATCATTGGTAATCTCGGCTCCGGCGTCGCTGTATTCTTGATCAGTGTAACTTGAATTGAGCCCGGCTCCGGCTTCCATCATGACTCGATGACCGTGCGAAGTAAGTGAATTTACGGCATCAGGTGTAAGGCAAATTCGACGTTCTTGATAGCTGGTTTCTTTTGGGATTCCGATAAAAAGTTCGCTTTTGTGACGGGCAATTTCAAGTTTTTCTTCTTGTGGAAGCAGTTGTTGTTTAGTAAACGGAGTTAACGCCATGATGTGTTGTGTTCAATAATGCCGGTCTAAGTTATAAAAAAGATAGCAGCAGCCCAAGCAAATTTTATCTAAATTCTAATTCTCGACGACCATCTGAGAGTGCTTTAATTTTAATCACACTGTGCTCGTTAGGAATAAGCGTCGGAATTTTTTCGGGCCATTCAATCAAACACCAATGACCTGAATAGAGATATTCATCAATGCCCATATCATAGGCTTCGGTTTCGGTTTTGAGTCGATATACATCAAAGTGATAAAGCGGGTTTCCGTTGCCGTCTTGATATTCATTTACCAACGAAAAAGTTGGGCTGCTCGTGGTATTTTCGACACCCAATTTTTTGGTTAATGCTTTGATAAAGGTAGTTTTGCCAGCACCCATTTCACCCAAAAAAAGAATTACTTTTTGAGGGTTTTGTTCTAGTATTTTTTGAGCAGTTTGTTGTATTTCGTCTAATGAAAAAGTAATAATCATAAGTCTATTTCGGATTGAAAACCAAAAAGGGAACAATCATTTCTTCTAATGAAATTCCACCGTGTTGATAAGTATTTCGGTAGTAACTCACATAGTGATTAAAGTTGTTCACATAGGCCAAAAATAAGTCATTCTTGGCAAATATGTATGAACTGCTCATGTTAATCGCCGGAAGTCCGATTCTCTTAGGGTCGCGCACCGCGTACACATCTTTATCTTCATAAGTAAGGCTACGGCCGGTTTTGTATCTGAGGTTCAAACTGGTGTTTTTGTCACCTATTACTTTTGAAGGATTTTTAACATTGATGGTTCCGTGGTCGGTAGTGATGATGAGCTTGAAACCTAATTTTTGTGCTTGTTGAATGATTTCGAGCAGAGGAGAATTCTTAAACCAACTCGAAGTCAGTGATCGATAAGCTTTGTCGTCTGAAGCTAATTCTTTAATCACTTCCATTTCGGTTTTGGCATGCGAGAGCATATCGACAAAATTATAAACCACGGTGATGAGTTGGTTGTCTTTATAGGCTTTGAAATTCTCGGCTAATTTTTTCCCGCCGGACAAACTCGTGATTTTAAAATATTCTTGTTTGATGTTTAATCCCAGACGTTTAAGATGCGCGGTTAGAAATTCTGCTTCAAATAAATTTTTGCCGCCTTCGTCAACATCGTTCTTCCAATATTGCGGAAATTGCTTCTCCATTTCAATTGGTAATAAGCCCGAGAAAATCGCATTTCGAGCATATTGAGTGGCTGTTGGTAAAATGGCGTAATAAGGAATTTCTTTTTCGAGCTTATACAAATTGGTTACGGTGCTTTCAATAGATTTCCATTGGTCGTAGCGCATATTGTCAATGACGACAAACAAAATCGGACGGTCTTTTTTGGTGATTTCCGGAACCACCAATTCTCTGAACAAAGTATGCGACAAAATAGGTCTGTCAATTTTGGTATTTTTTGAACCTTGCGCGGTGGCTTCAAACCAATCTTCGTAGTTTTTTTCGATGAATTTTCCGAATTGCATATTGGCTTCAACCTTTTGCGATTCGAGAATTTCAATCATGCTTTGATCTTGAATGTTCTCGAGCTCAAGTTCCCAAAACAACAATTTTTTATAGCATTCAACCCATTCTTCATATGAATTGACCATCGCCATTTCCATAGCAATTTTTCGAAATTCTTTCTGATAATCCAAAGTGGTTTTTTCTGAAACCAATCGGGTATGATCGAGATTTTTTTTGATGCTCAGCAAAATCTGATTCGGATTGACGGGCTTGATGAGATAATCGGCAATTTTTGAACCGATGGCTTCTTCCATAATGTATTCTTCTTCGCTTTTGGTAATCATAATCACCGGAGTCGAAGATTTTTTTTCTTTCATTTCGGATAGAGTTTCTAAACCGCTCATGCCTGGCATATTCTCATCTAGGAAAACGATGTCAAAATTTCCAGACTCAAATATATCTAAAGCATCCCGACCGTTGTTGCAGGTAGTTACTTGATAATCTTTTTTTTCTAAAAAGAGAATATGTGGTTTGAGCAAATCGATTTCGTCGTCGACCCAGAGAATTTTTATCGGATTCATTCGTTTGAAGTTTTATGTTGCCAATTTAACACTTTTCAACGGTGGGTTTTCAAAAAAATTATGCACCACTTATCAATCATTTTTTATATTTGTTATGCCAAATCTTCTTAATACCTTAAACCATGGGATCAATCTTTAGTTTAATCATTGTCATTCCTGCGTCAATTATTGGTGCATATTTCATCAATCAGATGTTACAGGACATTTCTTTTTTTGGTTTGACTTCAAAGCAACAATTCTTATTGTCGGCTCGAAAACGCAAAAACCTTTTGAAAGATTCAGCTGACATTTCATCTGTAACAAATCCGGAAATAAAAGACTGATGTGGCCGGATTATTAATTTAAAATTCAATTTTATGAACCAAACCATTAAACGGTGGGTTTTAGTTGCATTGATGTTTCCTGCTTTAACAGGCTTTGCGCAACAAAATCCGCCCGTGTCCAACTATGATTATAAACAAGCTTTTTCTCCTTTGTTTTATACCAAAAACGGAACGGAAACGCGCTCAGCCAGTGGCCAACCAGGTGCTAAGTATTGGCAAAACAGAGCTGACTACCAATTAACAGCGCAATTGAATGAATCTTCCAACGAGATTATTGGAACCGAGGTGTTAACTTACACCAATAATAGTTCTGATAATCTTTCTTTTTTATGGATGAATTTGGAGCAAAACGCCTTTAAGAAAGATTCTCGCGGAGCTGCGGTAATCGGACCACGCGGTAGTAGAGGAGGAACCAAAGGTGAAATTTTGGACGGCGGTTTTAATATTAAATCGGTATCCTTACTTGAAACCGTCGGTGCAAAAACGACTGAAAAGCAGGTAAAGTATACCATCACGGATACTCGTATGCAAATTCAGTTGCCGCAAGAACTCAAAGCCAACGGAGCCAAAGCTAGAATCAAGATTTCGTTTTCTTATATTTCACCTAAATATGGTTCAGATAGAACCGGTGTGCTCGATACCAAAAATGGAAAAATCTTCACTATTGCTCAGTGGTATCCTCGCATGAGTGTTTACGATGATGTGCATGGTTGGAATACTAATCCATATATCGGTGCCGAGTTTTATTTAGAATACGGAGATTTTGACGTAGCCATTACAGCTCCATCCAATCATATAGTAGTTTGTTCAGGCGAATTGCAGAATCCTGCCGAAGTATATACCGCTGAACAGCAAAAACGTTGGACTGAAGCCAAAAACAGCGAAAAAACGATCGCCATCAGAACTGCTGAAGAAGTAACTAATCCAAGTTCGCGTCCGCAAGAAAAAGCTACTTTGACTTGGAAGTTTAAAATCAAAAACGCTCGTGACTTATCATGGGCATCATCCGCCTCTTTTATTATTGATGCGGCCAGAATCAATTTGCCGAGCGGAAAGAAATCACTGGCCATCAGTGCTTATCCTGTTGAAAGTGCTGGCGATAAAGCTTGGGGTCGATCAACTGAATATACCAAAGCTTGTATCGAAAACTACTCAAAAAGATGGTATGAATACCCTTATCCCGCAGCCACTAATGTAGCCGGAAATGAAGGCGGTATGGAATATCCCGGTATTGTTTTCTGCGAATGGACCTCAAAAGGAGCGGGGCTTTGGGGCGTAACTGATCACGAGTTCGGGCATACTTGGTTTCCGATGATTGTGGGTTCAAACGAACGCATTTTTGCATGGATGGACGAAGGTTTCAATACGTTTATCAATTCCATCAGCGGAAGAGATTTTAACAACGGAGAATACAAAGAACCGGATCAAAATATGAATCAAGCAGGCGCGTTTTTAACCAACCCTGAATTAGAGCCCATCATGGTAACTCCGGATGCGATGAAAGAAGACAACATAGGATTGCTTTGCTATATGAAACCGGGCGAAGGACTTACTTTGTTGCGCGAACAAATTTTGGGTGAAGAACGATTTGATCAAGCTTTTAAAACCTATATCAATCGTTGGGCGTTCAAACATCCAACACCGGATGACTTTTTTAGAACCATTGAAAACGTAGCTGGCGAAGATTTAAATTGGTTCTGGCGCAGCTGGTATCTAAATAATTGGCGTTTAGATCAGGGCATCAGCAAAGTAAAATACATTAAAAACGATCCAACCAAAGGTATTTTGGTCACCATTGACAACTTAGAGAAAATGCCGATGCCGGTCACGGTTCAATTCAAAACCAAATCAGGCAAAACATCTGTCATGAATTTACCAGTAGAAATTTGGATGCGCAACAGTTCATGGACGTTTAAGGCCAACGTAAACGAAGAGCTCGAAAGCATTCGATTAGATCCGGCTCAGAAATTACCTGATTTTAATCCGGCTAACAATACTTGGACTGCAGGCAAAGACAAACTCGAAGAAGATGTTATTCTCGACCCGTATGTAGGGACTTTCTCGAGTAAAAGTTTTCCTGTAAAAGTTATTTTTGAAGAAGAAGACGGAGTGCTTAAAGCCACCGCTGTTGGTCAAGGAACCCTGCCTTTAGAACCGGACGGGAAAGACCGATTCAAACACGAGGCTTACGGAATTGTGATTCAGTTTAATGAAGCCAAAACCGAAGCCAAACTCATTCAAGGTGGCGAAATAGTCTTGACCAGAGAAAAATAAAATTAAAAAACTCCAACCGAAACCGTTGGAGTTTTTTATTTAAGCTGCTTTCTTTTTCAGAATCAAAGCGCTGATGAGCGATATGACAATGCCTAATGGCAAAATTTCGGCATAAGTAAACAAAATCACCCAAATCGGGTTTTTGTACATTTCTTTCATACTTTTAATCTGATCGACTTGGGCGGCTAATTCGGCAGAAGTTATATGTGGGTCGCTTTCAATTTTCTTGATGGCCATAGCGCTGTATTTTTCCATAAAATCCGGAAAGAAGCAATAATATTCAATCAGCCAACTCACCACATAAAAAGTAGAGGCGATAAGCGAAATCAAAATACCAATTTTAAAAGCTTGCCCAAAATTGAGAATGCCTGCATTTTGTTTGTTGCGGTAATTTCGGATGCCAATAAAAACAAAACTAAAAGCAATGAGCATTCCGACATAGCCGATGACCATGCTGGGTTCCATGTTGGGATCGCATTTGTACACCACTGTCGAAATCACCATCATAATCGATACAATGATGCCCGCAATGACTCCGTTGGTAAGAATAAGTTTTTTCATGTTTTTTGTGTTTAGATTAGTTGCGAAATTGTTTTGATTCTATGAAAATGGCTTCATCCTTTTGGGTGATTTTTGATTTTTCACCCGAAAGTATTATTGTAAAATGCCCAAATGTTTGGCTTTTTCCACCGCTTGTGTTCGGCGTTTCACCTCTAATTTCTGATACAAATTAGCTATGTGGGTTTTAATCGTATTACGCGATACAAAAAGCGCCTGGGCAATTTCGTCGTTGCTTTTTCCGGTGGCCAATAAGTTTAAAACTTCGAGTTCGCGTTTGCTGATTTGCAGTTCGTCAATTCTTTTGCGATCAATCATTTTGGTTTCGGATGATTGTACTACGATTTCTTTTTCAACCCAAACTGTTTTTGGTTGACTGAGTTGGCGAGCCAGCCAAATACCCAGAAAAGTAAATATCAAAGCAATTAGTCCAAAGAAAATATCGTATTGTTGGCTAAAAATGAGATAGCGAATTTCAAACCAACGCAAAATAAAAAAGAGCACTGCTATCGAAATTCCGAAGCCCATGCTCTCTTTATATTTTTTAAGAACCGCTAACATCTAACGGATTTATTCCACATTAAAATGAATTGGATAGTTGTATAAACAACGCACCGGTTGTCCGTTTTTAACAGCCGGTTGCCAAGTTTTACCAAATAATTTCAGCACGCGCGCGGCTTCGGCTTTCATCATTTCAATTTGATCCGCTTCTTCAATTTTTTGGTCTTGAGTAGCGATTTTTACTTTATCAGTCACAATGTAATCTTTTACATTGATGTGAAATGCCTTGATGTCAGACATATTTCCGTCTTTGTCAATGATAAAACTCGTGAAAATGGTAATTTTTTTGTTTTTAATCGCCGGTGGAAATTTAAAATTTTCACTAATAAACATCGATAAAGTATAGTTTCCGTCTTTGACCTGAGGTTTTAAATCAACTTCGGTCGAACGATAGGTTTTTTCAGTTTCTGTAGGTGCGGATGCATCGCTTGAAGCCACTTGAGCAGTCGCCTGAAGCCCAATACTCAAGCACAGAAGGAGTAATTTTTTCATGTTTTGTTTTGTAAGCGAATCAAAAATAAATAATTAAAATTGAACGGACGCTTTTTTTTGAAAAATCCACCAAAAAAGAAACCCCGTTCTTTCAAACAGGGTTTTTATTCAAAATTTAAGTTATGTTATTTAACCAGTTCAGCTTGATTTCTAAAGACGAGTTTTCCGTCAAAGGCATCAATTAAAACAATGCTGTCAGCACTGATTTTTCCGGCGAGAATTTCTTTCGATAATTCGTTGAGCACTTCTCTTTGAATCACGCGTTTGACCGGTCTGGCTCCGAATTGGGCATCAAAGCCCTTTTCGGATAAATATTCAATCGCTTCCGGTGTAGCATCGAGTGTAATGCCTTGCTGCGCCAACATTTTGATTACACTTTTGAGTTGTAATCCAACAATTTGTGCGATGTCTTTGTTGGTTAACGGCGTAAACATCACTATCTCATCGATACGGTTGATAAACTCTGGACGAACGGTTTGTTTGAGCAAACCCAAAACTTCAGTCTTAGCTGCTTCGGTGGCAGCTTCAATACCACCTTTAAGGTTTTCAAATTTCTCTTGTATAATTTGACTACCCATGTTTGAGGTCATGATGATGATGGTGTTTTTAAAATCCGCCAAGCGACCTTTGTTATCGGTAAGTCGACCCTCATCTAAAACTTGCAATAATATATTGAAAGTATCCGGATGTGCTTTTTCAATCTCATCGAGCAAAATTACAGAGTATGGTTTTCTGCGCACAGCCTCAGTGAGCTGACCGCCTTCGTCGTAACCTACATAACCCGGAGGCGCGCCTACCAAACGGCTTACACTGTGGCGTTCTTGATATTCGCTCATATCGATGCGCGTCAGGGCGTTTTCATCGTCGAATAAATATTCGGCAAGTGCTTTGGCTAATTCGGTTTTACCCACACCGGTGGTTCCCAAAAACAAGAAAGTTCCAATGGGTTTTTTCATGTCTTGTAATCCGGCTCTGCTGCGGCGAACGGCATCGCTTACAGCGGTAATAGCTTCTTCTTGACCCACGACGCGTTTGTGTAATTCACTCTCGAGTTTGAGCAATTTTTCGCGCTCACCTTGCAACATTTTGGTTACGGGAATTCCGGTCCATTTGGCAACAACTTCAGCAATATCCTCGCGGGTTACTTCTTCTTTAATCAGCGAATTTCCGGCTTGGTTTTCGGCGAGTTGTTTTTGCCAACCATCCAAGCGCTCTTGTGCATCTTTTATTTTTCCGTAGCGAATCTCGGCTACTTTTCCGTAATCGCCTTCTTTTTCGGCGCGTTCGGCTTCAAATTTAAAATCTTCAATTTCTTGTTTGACCGATTGAATGTTGTCAACAATGTCTTTTTCAGATTTCCATTTGGCAAAAATCTCGTTGCGACTTTCTTTGAGGTTGGCCAATTCTAATCCGAGTGATTTGAGTTTGCTTTCGTCTTTTTCTCGTTTGATGGCTTCAATTTCAATTTCAAGTTGCATGATTTTTCGATCGAGCACGTCGAGTTCTTCGGGTTTTGAATTGATTTCCATGCGCAATTTTGACGCAGCTTCATCCATCAAATCAATGGCTTTATCCGGCAAGAAACGATTGGTGATATACCGCTGTGAAAGTTCCACTGCCGCAATAATCGCCTCGTCTTTGATTTGTACTTTGTGATGCGTTTCGTATTTTTCTTTGATACCGCGCAAAATTGAAATGGCACTTTCGGTGTCTGGTTCGTCGACCATTACTTTCTGAAAACGACGCTCGAGCGCTTTGTCTTTTTCGAAGTATTTTTGGTATTCATCGAGTGTGGTGGCACCAATGGCTCTGAGTTCACCACGCGCTAAAGCCGGTTTGAGTATATTGGCAGCGTCCATGGCACCTTCGCCACCGCCGGCACCAACAAGTGTATGGATTTCGTCAATAAACAGAACAATATCACCCTCGGCTGAAGTTACTTCTTTGACGACTGATTTTAATCGTTCTTCAAACTCACCTTTGTATTTCGCGCCGGCAATGAGCGCACCCATATCAAGTGAATAAACTATTTTGTCTTTGAGGTTTTCAGGTACGTCGCCATCGACAATTCTATGTGCTAAACCTTCGGCAATGGCGGTTTTACCCACGCCGGGTTCACCCACGAGCATCGGATTGTTTTTGGTTCTGCGTGTTAAGATTTGCAGCACACGACGAATTTCTTCATCGCGTCCAATAACCGGGTCAAGTTTGCCGGTTTGCGCCAGTTCATTGAGGTTTTTGGCATATTTGTTCAGTGAATTATACGTTTCTTCGGCCGAGGCGGATGTTACGCGTTCGCCTTTGCGCAATTCATCTACGGCAGCCGTAAGCGCTTTTTCGGTAACACCTTGGTCTTTTAAAATTTGGGCCACTTTGCTTTTTGAAGCAAACAAGGCTAAGATGAGATGTTCAATGGCAATGTATTCATCGTTGCGTTTGCGGGCAATGATTTCGGCCTCGTTAAGCGTGTTGGCGGTGGTGCGTGAAAGCATCACCTCGGAACCCGAAACTTTGGCAAAACTCTGTAAAGTGCTGTTTAGAATTTGTTGAAACAAACCCACATTGACGTTGAGTTTTTTGAGCAAAAACGGCGCGACATTTTCATCGGTTTCTAAAATGGCTTTGAACAAATGTTCGTTCTCAATTTGGGCGTGGTCATAACTTTGAGCGAGCAGTTGTGCTTGTTGCAAGGCTTCTTGCGATTTAATAGTTAATTTGTTTGTGTTCATATTAATTTTTTGGGGTTTTGTGTGTTGATTTAAATTATTTTTGCTTTGGTTGTCAATTGTTGTTCCAACGCAGCAAAGCAGACAAAGTGTCGGTTGCAACGCTTGATTTACAGACAATTTGACTTTAAATCAGACATTATGGGCATATTCTCATTTTTATCAGGTTCAAACCAAGCAGATGAGGCTTCAAAGTTTCATTGGAATGCACTTGAAGATATAGCAACGCTTGATGCGATTATTCAAGAATCTGCAGAGCATCCGGTAGTGATTTTCAAGCACAGCACACGTTGTGGCGTGAGTAAAATGGCGCTGCGTCAATTTGAAAAAGAATACCCAAAAAATCACCAAGACCATTTATACTTGTTGGATTTGCTCGAACACCGTGAGGTTTCGAATGCCATAGCCGAAAAACTGGGCGTGGTGCATCAGTCGCCGCAGGTGTTGGTTTTGCGCGGCGGTCAATCGGTTTATGACGCGTCGCATAGTTTGATTGATGCAGCAACCACTCAGCGAATACTGCATATGCGTTAGGGATAGAGGCAAGCACCGAGTGCAGCCGAAAGCCCGGCTGTTAAGCAACGCCCCAAAAATAAAAAAGCCACTGAATGTTCTGTTCCGTGGCTTTGTGTTTATAACTAAAGATTGGCTCGGTATTGATTGCGCCTTTGATACAAATGGGCAACGGTATCATTGACCTCTCTGAGCAAAGGCGTCAGAGTAACGATTTTTCCGTGCAAGTCGCGCGTGAATTGCTTCTTACAGGTTTTACATTGATATTCTTCAAAATGCAAAGTAACTTTTCTGTGTAATCTGAGTCGGTGGCCAAACCAGTTGCAATAGAGGCTGGTGTCGCTCCGCGGGTTTTGGTGATCGGGGTGCATAGTATCAGTGTTTTAAAATGGGTTAAGTTTTTAAAATAGGGGTAGTAGTCGTGGGGCAACACGAATCTAAAACAGTACAAAGAAACAATACCCTAACTGATTTTCAACGATTTAGATGTTAAAATTTTGAACCTCCTATAAATATAGACTTTGCGGCATAAAAAAAATGCGCTTATTGAAGTAACAAGCGCATTTTTGTGTGGGAAATATAAATGAGTTATTGGGTTATTTTGTGGTTTCGGATGATGTCTTTGAGTTTGGCCTTTAAATCTTCGCCGCAGTCGTACACCATTTGCTCATTGCTCGGAAACGGCACTTCGCGGCGGTCAAAATTCGGCAGATAATCTTGGTCACAAGCACGTTTGTCACCTTTGTAGCGCGCATACACATGCTGAAATACAAATTCACTCGCCAGCGGATAAGTTTGCAACAACTGCTTGTTTTTTAAATCGGTATAATCAATTTTGGCGGTGACTTGTACCGATTTGGTTTGCGTCGATTCATAAACATAGGCGCGAATGGTTTTCATGTTGTCAACATAAATTGGGCGCCCAAGACTGTCTTTGACTTCGCGTCCGCGGTTGTCGAGCAACTTTTTCACGCCGTCTTTGATTTGTTTTTCTTTGATGATTTCTCTTTCAGTAATGCGCTCGGGCGAAATGTTGATTTGTCTAAAATCAATTGAAACGCCGTAAACATAATCAAAGCCTTTTTGTTTGTTGCTGTGAAAAGTTGTCCATTTGTCGTTCAGGCCTAAAGTACTGAAGTCGAGCAAATCGTCTTGCAATCTCTTCGGAATCACCATTTGCGTTTGATTGGCTGTGCTGACCAACACAAAGTCAGTGCCTTTGAACTGCGCGTCTTTGATGAGTTTGTTCACATCTTTGTAGCCCGGATTGATCTGATTCAAGTAAACCAAATCGTCATAAGCACGGCGGCAAGCCATTTTATCACCATTCATCAGTGCGGCTACCGAAGTGAGATATAAGTGTTTGGACAGCGCGTTTTTACTGCTGATGATTTGTTCGGTATAATCTTCAAAAGCAAATTTAGCTTCGCGATTTTCTTTCAACACGCGCAAGGGCAACAGCGGACGAATCAATTCTTGACGATCGTTGAGCTGTTTGTACGTATTATATACAGATTCTAAATTCGCCGGATTCGAATCGGCAAACCAAGCGGCAATATTGCGCTGATCGCGTTCTTTGGCTTTGGCAAAAGCTTCTTCGAGCAGCAAAACATAGTCTTGTTTTCCTTTGGCGTTTTTGTTTGCGCGCAACTTGTCAACGGCGGTGTATATGGCGTCGTCGTAATTTCCGGTCGCTACGGCCTCGCGGGTTTGTTTGACTCCGCAAGCAGTGAGTGCTAGGGCCGATATAAATAATAGGAACCTTGTTTTCATATTTTTTTTGAAGCTGATCCTGCTGTTCGTTTTAGCTTGCACGCCCAACCCGGGCGCACAAGGCTGTCACTGCCATCAGGGCTAGGGCATCAGAGTTTGTAGATTATTTGCGTACAAATGGCGGCAATAGTTTGCTTGAAACTTCACCAAAACCAATGCGCACTTCGTTGTTTTTACAGTATCCTTTCATGATGACCGTATCGTTGTCATTGATGAATTTTCGCTCGGTTCCGTCTTGCATCTTGATCGGGTTTTTACCGTTCCAAGTAAGTTCAAGCATCGAACCGTAGCTGTCGGGTGTTGGCCCGGAAATGGTTCCTGAACCCATCATATCGCCTGAATTTACTCGGCAACCATTTGAGGTATGATGCGCGAGTTGCTGGCTCATCGACCAATACATATATTTAAAGTTGGATTGTGAAACCACCGTTGGCGCAACATTCTCAGGTGCAATCGAAACTTCTAAGTGAATATCATAAGCATGTTTTCCTTTTTGCTGTAAATAGGGCAGTGGGTTCGGATCTTGTTTCGGGCCTTTGGTTCTAAAAGGTTCCAAAGCATCCATGGTGACAATCCACGGCGAAATTGAACTCGCAAAGTTTTTCGCCAAAAATGGTCCCAGCGGAACATATTCCCATTTCTGAATATCACGCGCACTCCAATCGTTGAGCAAAACCATTCCAAAAATATAATCTTCGGCTTCATGCACCGGAATGTTCTCGCCCATAATGTTGGCATCGGTCGTAATGAAAGCCATTTCTAATTCAAAATCAATCGATCGCGAAGGTCCAAAAACCGGAGTAGACTCGCCATTGGGCAAAGTTTGTCCCATCGGTCGATGCACCGGAATGCCCGAAGGCACAATCGTTGAACTTCTGCCGTGATAACCCACCGGAATGTGCAACCAGTTCGGGAGCAAAGCATTCGCCGGATCGCGAAACATCATACCTACGTTGGTTGCGTGTTCTTTACTCGAATAAAAATCGGTATAATCGCCAATCAACACCGGAAGTTGCATCTCGACTTCATTCACTGGACAAACCACGACATCTCTGTGTGCTTTATTATCGCGTAATTTCGGGTTTTCTTCATCAAAAATTTGGGCGATGCGATCGCGCACCAAACGCCAAGTTTTTTTTCCGTCCGAGATAAAATCGTTCAAAGTATCTTGCATGAACATATCATCGGTGAGCTCGATGCCTTCAAAATAACCCAATTGTTGCAAAGCGCCCAAGTCAATGGCATGATCGCCAATGCGTGAACCAATGGTAATCACATCGTCTTTGGTAATAAAAACACCAAACGGAATATTTTGAATCGGGAAGTCTGAGTCTTCAGGAACTGAGAGCCATGATTTTCTCTTAGGATTATTTGCGAATGTGGGCATGTGCGTGTTGATTTGTTGTTGAAAATTCTGCTACCAAATATATTATTATATGTCAATTTAACAAACCGAATTGATTAATTTTGCTCAGTTTTTAACAAATAAACATTATGCAACACGATCAGCAAATTTTTGACCTTATCCTAGAAGAACAAGACAGACAAATTCACGGTATTGAACTCATTGCCTCTGAGAACTTTGTTAGCGACCAAGTCATGGAAGCGGCCGGTTCTTGTTTGACCAACAAATATGCAGAAGGTTATCCGGGCAGACGTTATTACGGTGGTTGCGAAGTGGTAGATGTGGTAGAGCAAATTGCTATTGATCGCGCCAAAGCTTTGTTCGGAGCTGAATATGTCAACGTTCAACCGCATTCAGGTTCGCAAGCCAATACGGCGGTATATGCCGCTTGTTTGCAACCCGGAGATAAAATTCTAGGTTTTGACCTATCGCATGGTGGGCATTTAACGCATGGTTCTCCGGTAAACTTTTCTGGGCGTTTATACAGCCCGGTTTTTTACGGAGTTGAAAAAGAAACCGGTCAATTTAATTACGATAAAATTCAAGAAATTGCCGAGCGCGAAAAGCCAAAGATGATTATTGCCGGAGCTTCGGCCTACACCCGCGATATGGATTTTGCTCGCTTCAGACAAATTGCCGACAGCGTGGGTGCTTTGCTATTGGCGGATATTTCGCATCCAGCCGGATTGATAGCCAAAGGACTTATGAATGATCCTATTCCGCATTGTCATATTGTAACTACCACGACTCACAAAACATTGCGCGGACCTCGTGGCGGGATGATTATGATGGGTAAAGATTTTGAAAATCCGTGGGGCTATACCACACCAAAAGGCGAAGTTAAAATGATGTCGAACTTACTCGATATGGCCGTGTTTCCGGGCAATCAAGGCGGACCGCTGATGCACATCATCGCAGCGAAAGCGGTGGCTTTTGGCGAGTGTTTGTCAGATGAGTTCTTTAGATATTCGATGCAAGTACAAAAAAATGCCAAAGCCATGGCAGCAGCATTTGTAAAACGCGGATATGATTTGATTTCTGGCGGAACCGACAACCACATGATGCTCATTGACTTGCGCAACAAAGGCATTACCGGTAAAGAAGCTGAGAACGCATTGGTTCGCGCCGAGATTACAGTAAATAAAAATATGGTTCCGTTTGATGATAAATCTCCGTTTGTGACTTCGGGCATCAGAGTCGGTACACCGGCGATTACTACCCGTGGTTTGGTTGAAGCCGATATGGAAACCGTAGTTGATTTGATTGATCGCGTTTTGATGAACATCAACAACGAAGAAATCATCGAGCAAGTGGCCGATGAAGTTAACGAAATGATGAGCGAGCGACCGATGTTTGTTTTCTAGAAAATTCAATGAACATAATAACGAAGGCTGTCTGAAAAGGCAGCTTTTTTTATGATTGCAAAGTGTAACATTTGAAAGGATTTGGCTTACTTATGCTCAAATTGCTTTTGAAATGAGAAATAAAATTCGCTCAATCCTGTTTTTGTGTTTATTGATTTTTGGTTCAGTTTCGGCACAAAATCTCCATAAGATTCAAGGGAAAGTTCTAGTGAAAGAGCTTAAAGATCATCAACAAGCCTTGGTTTCGTTGTATCTTGAAGACGGACTAACGCTCGTAAAAATTGAAGTTCCCAGTGCCAACGGAACTTTTGAATTTGTGCAAATTCCCAGTAAAAACTACAAATTATCGATTGATTTTCCGGGCTATCAAGCCTATTGGAGCGAAGTTTTTCAGGTCAATCAAGAAGATTTGACTTTGCCGGATATTGTTATGACTTCTGCTTCAACTCAGCAATTATCTGAAGTAGTCATCACTAAGAAAAAAGCCCTGATTGAAAATAAAATTGACCGAACCGTCGTGAATGTCGAGGCCATGATGACCACTGCCGGTGGTGATGCAATGGATGTTTTAGAAAAATCTCCTGGCATTATTGTTGACCAAAACGGCACCATTACTTTTAAAGGAAAGTCAGGCGTTCAAGTATTCATCGATGACAAGCCGACTTATCTTTCAGGTTCAGAGTTGGAAGCTTATCTAAAATCATTGCCGGCCAGCACTTTAGATAAAATTGAACTCATGACCAATCCGCCGGCCAAATATGATGCTGCGGGTAGCGCCGGTGTCATCAACATCGTTAGCAAAAGAAGCAAAAACAGAGGTTTTAACGGCAGTGTGACTTCGCGCTATTCACAGGGTAAACGCCCATCGACGCGTCAAGGAATCAACCTTAATTACGCCAATGAGAAAGTCAGAATATTTGGAAATGTGGGTTATGCTTATATGAATCCTGTCAATGATTTGTTTATTTTTAGAAGGTTTAAAAATCCGGATGGAACCGCCAAAAGCTTGTTTTATCAAGACAGTTATTTAAACAACAAAACGCAAACGGCTAATGCTAAAGTAGGCATGGATTATTATCTTTCAAAGCGAACAACTTTGGGCGTTGGTGTTTCGGGTTTGCTCAAATCAAATCTGCAAAAAAATCAAGTGAACAGTCGGTTGACCAATCCTGCAGGCGTAGTTGATTCAACCATCGTGGCCAATAATCGCGAAAAAGAACGATTTGGCAATTTGGGATTGAACTTGAATTTTCGTCATGATTTGGACACGTTGGGACAAAAAGTAACTGCTGATTTTGATTACCTCAATTACGATACATCTACCGATCAAACATTTAAAAATTTTGTTTATCAGCCCGATGGTTCACAAAGTAGTCAGGATGAATTGCGCGGATATTTGCCGACCAAAATCAATATTTATTCTTTTAAAACTGACTTTGCCAAACCACTCAAAAACAACGGAAGTTTTGAAGCCGGATACAAAATCAGTTACTCAAAAACCGATAATCAGGCCGATTACCGCGATGTGGTTGCCGGCACGGAAATTCCGAATTATGACACCAGCAATCATTTTAAGTATGACGAAATGATCAATGCGGTTTACCTCAATTACAATACAACCTACAAGCGATTTACTTTTCAGACAGGCTTGCGCTTAGAACATACTTATTCAAAAGGAAATCAACTCGGAAATGTATTGAAGCCAGCATCAACTTTTAAGCGTGATTACACCAATTTGTTTCCTACTGCGTATGTGCAATATCAGTTGGATTCTATAGGAAATCATTTAATTTCGGTCAATTACGGGCGTCGCATCAACCGACCATATTTTCAAGATTTAAATCCATTTGTAAGCCCGTTGGATAAGTTTACGTTTTATGCCGGAAATCCGTATTTGAATCCTTCGTTTGCCAATAATTATGAGTTGTCTTATCGGTATAAAGGAATTTTTTCAACTACTTTA
>JAXLVE010000002.1:0-212138 GCA_046329175.1 Flavobacteriaceae bacterium | reverse complement strand
TGATGATTCCACCTGAACCTTCAGCATCATAACGCGCTGACGGATTGGTAATAATCTCGACTTTATCAATCGCATCAGCCGAAATTTGTTTGAGCGCTTCGGTTATATTAATCGCATTCGACGGACGACCATCGATCAAAATCTTGACATTATCATTGCCACGCAATAGCACATTTCCTTCAGCATCCAAACTCACCGACGGAATATTGCCCAAAACATCGCTTACGGTTCCGCCTTTGACCATTAAATCCTGACCCACATTGTAGACTTTTTTGTCAAGCTTAATATCGACAGTGCTTTTCTCGGCGCGCACTTCAACTTGCTCTAATTGAACGGCATCTTCATCCAGCGGAATCATCCCAATAAACTGGTCGCTTTGATAATCTTTGGCTTTAATTTCGAGCGGTTTGAATGAAATAAATTCAGCTTTGGCAGTGTAATTTCCGGGCACAAGCATCACTTCAAATTCGCCTTTGGCATTGGTAATTCCGCCGCCAATAAGTTTTGGATTGGCTGTATTAAAAAAGGTAATGGTCGCGTATTCAAGCGGATGTTTGTTGCTTTTTTCAACAATAATTCCGGTGATTTTAATTTTTGGGGTTTCAGGTCGAGGACGATTTTGTGCCTGAAGGTGAGAAGCGGCGAATAGAACAAAAAGCAGTCTAAGAAAATGGTGTTTGGACATGATTAGATTTTAAGCCGTAAAATTAAGTTTTGCATTTCAGACAAAATCATAATCTTACGTTAAAGCAGTCGTTAAATAATCTCATGAATGCGCTCCCACGGTCGGGCAATAATTGCCTTATTTCCGTTGACCACAATCGGTCTTTCAATCAAAATCGGATGCTTTACCATAGCTTTGATAATCGCTAGCGATGTCATTTTTTTGTCTTTGTATTTTTCGATCCAAATACTTTCTTTTTGACGCACCAATTCAATGGGTTTGATATTGAGTTTTTGAATTAATTCTTTGAGTTGGTCAATATTTAAAGGCGTTTCAAGATATTTTATCACTTCAAATTGATGAGGCATTTGCTCGAGTTGCAACAAGCATTCTCTTGATTTACTGCATTTAGGGTTGTGGTAAACAATCATCACTTTTTTTTACAAATGAACCAATTAAATTTCTAAATTTAGAACATACAATCATTATTTTATGTTTATAGAACAAGGCATTCGCAGCGAAAATAAATTCTGGAAATATCTACTCGGATCGATACTCATTATTGGCGCATCGTTTATGGGGCAACTTCCGCTGTTGGTGGGGGTCATGCTCAAGACAATTGGTAGTGGCAAAATAATGCCCAATAACGAAAATGATTTGATAAAAATGTTTGATCCGAATATGGCTTTGTTTCTGATTATGATTTCGTTTGTATTTGCGGTCGGTGGAATTTATTTAGTGATTCGAAATCTTCACAAACAAACCCTACTGAGCATCATTACTTCGCGCAAAAAAATAGATTGGAAGCGAATTGTATTTTCGTTCACCATTTGGGCTTTGTTGAGCATTGTCTCAACTGTATTGATGTATTTTGACAGTCCACAAGATTTTGTGATTAATTTTCAACTGTTGCCCTTTCTGGGATTACTGGTCATTGCCACTTTGCTGATTCCGATTCAAACCACTTGTGAAGAATTGGTTTTTCGCGGTTATCTCATGCAAGGTTTTGGAAATTTATCGATGAATAAATGGTTTCCGCTTTTGATGACTTCGGTTATTTTTGGCAGTATGCACATCTACAATCCTGAAGTCGAAAAAATGGGCTACATCATCTTGATTTATTACATCGGAACCGGACTCATGCTCGGCATCATGACTTTGATGGATGAAGGCATGGAGCTTTCACTCGGATTTCACGCTGCCAACAATCTCATCGGTGCTTTGCTGGTGACCTCTGATTGGTCCGCTTTACAAACTAATTCGATTCTAAAAGATATTTCTGAACCTTCTGCCGGTATTGATGTAATTATTCCGGTGGTCGTGGTTTATCCCATTTTGCTTTGGGTATTCAGCAAAAAATACCAATGGAACGATTGGAAAGAAAAACTTACCGGCAACATAACTACACAACATGAACACACCGACTTATCACAACGTACACAATCATTTTAAACTCGATGGATTTCATCTGAATCGAGAAGACTTATGCCGTGTTGCTTACAGCTTTATCAAAGAAGGCGAAGCGCACGAAAAACCCGTAGGCAGTTTTATTTTAGATTGGTTTGATGACCGACCGTTTATTGAAATGCGCACTTCGGGAACCACCGGAAAACCTAAAATTATTCGCGTTGACAAACAAGCCATGGTCGAATCTGCTTTGGCTACCGGAGATTTTTTCGGGCTCGAACCCGGCCAAAAAGTACTGCATTGTTTGCCGGTTCAATTCATTGCCGGAAAGATGATGTTTGTGCGCGGTTTTATTTTAGGATTAGATATGGATTTTGTAGCTCCGAGTGCTCATCCGCTAGAAAAAATTGAATACGACTATGATTTTGTGGCTATGGTCCCGCTACAAGCACAAAATTCGCTCAAGCAACTCAAACATGTCAAAAAGATGATTGTAGGCGGCGCAAGCCTACATCCGAATCTCGAAAAACAATTGATCAAACTCAAAACCGAATCCTACGAAACCTATGGCATGACCGAAACCATTACGCACATTGCTGCCAAAAAAGTAGGCGAGAAGGCTTTTACCGTTTTGCCAGGTGTAACCGTATCATACAACGAAAACAACTGTTTGGTCATTCACGCTCCGCGCATTTCTGACGAAGTGATTGTGACCAACGATTTGGTGGAACTCGTCAATGAAAATCAATTTGTTTTTCTGGGTCGATTTGACAATGTAATCAACAGTGGCGGAATAAAGCTGATTCCGGAACAAATCGAACACAAACTCAAATCGCAAATAGCCGAACGTTTTTTTGTAGCCGGTTTACCCGATGACAAACTCGGCGAAAAATTGGTTTTGATTGTTGAAGGTGAAAAGAAAGAAATCAACAAGGACATTTTTTCAGAACTCGGCAAATACGAAAAACCCAAGGAAATTTATTTTGTATCCAAGTTCAAAGAAACCGAAACCGGCAAAATCATTCGGCAAGAAACTTTGGAAATGATATAAAAAAAGCGCTTCACAATCGAAGCGCTTTTTTTGATTTTTGAAATTTACTTTTCCATTTTAAAATAATAATCAGCTGAGTGTTTTCCGGAGCCATAAAACAAAAAGAAAACCGCCAAAGCAAAAACCGCGGTTGCTGTCAAAAGGTTGCTCGCATTCATGTTTCCGGCAAAATTCAAGACAATGGCACCTATAAAAATCGGAAGTTGCGCGATGATAGCCCAGCGCGTCAATAAGCCAAAGATAATCATGATGCCACCCATAATATGCGCCGCGGCAATGTAGTGAAACGTGAGCATGCCGCCCATGAAATTACTCACCGGAGCAATCAAATCTTCAAAAGCTCTGCTGTGTGTAATGAACGAAGCGCCTTTGTAAATCAAAAACAATCCAAAAGCGATGCGTAGCGTGTCTAAACCATAGTTGGTGTGGGCGTTGGCCCATTTGTTCAAACTTTTTACCGTTGTGTTCATAGCGAATAAGTTTAGAATTCAACACTAAGTTACTCACTATAAACGCAATGCTGTTTTACTTTAGCATAAACTTTTAACAATTTTACCAACCATTTAACGCAAGATACTTAATTTATAAAAGAACTTTTGGCTGTTGAAGTTGCTTTCGGATAATTTTCCTTTGGTTTTTGCAGAAGTCGATAACCAATCATTTCCAACTAAAAATCTTTTGGTTTTACCGTTGATAGTAACTTCTACCGGAAGCTGAAAATATGATTCATTGGTCTTCCAGCGAAGTTGATTTTTTTTTGCAGCATCAAGCCGAACTTCCAAAATTGGTAGTTCTTTGTGTTTAAGATATTGATTGAAAACAGCCGTCAAATTAAGCCCGGTTTCTTGGTTGAAAAAATCAATGACCGCAGGCGTATCAATGATTTGATGCTTAAAAGTTGTGCTGTATTTTAAAATCAAAGCCCACCATTTTGCATCGTCGTTGATGATGTGTCGCATGGTATTGAGCATGAGCGCTCCCTTGTAATACATATCGCTCGAACCTTCATTGCCTACGCCGTATGACCCAATAATAGGTTTGTCGTTTTGAACATTGCGTTTTAAACCGTTGATGTAGGTTTGTGCTTTGTCATATCCGTATAAACACTCCAAATAAACGCTTTCAGAATAGCAGGTAAATCCTTCGTGAATCCACATATCGGCCACATCTTTCGAGGTGATGCTGTTGCCAAACCATTCGTGTCCGCTTTCGTGAATGATGATAAAATCAAACAATAAACCTACATCGGTTCCTGATAAATCATTGCCCAAATATCCGTTCATGTAATGATTTCCGTAAGCCACCGCGCTTTGATGCTCCATACCTAAATAAGGCGTTTCTACCAATTTATATCCGTCTTCCGCAAACGGATACGGGCCGAATTTACTCTGAAAACAATCCATCATCGGCTTGACTTGAGCAAACTGAATTTTGGCTTTTTCTTCGTTGGCGCGCAATACGTAATAATCCAAGTCAAGGCCTTTGTAAGTTTCTCCAAACAAAACGTAATCGCCAATATTGAGTGTAATATCGTAGTTGTTAATCGGGTTTTTCACTTCCCAATCCCAGCGGGTAAAACCATTATTCAAGTTGGTGCTGCCCATAAATCGACCGTTGGAAACATTCATGAGTCCGTTGGGCACTGCCACTTTAATGCTGCAACCCAAATCTGGTTCATCGGTTTGCGAATCCTTGCACGGAAACCACAAACTCGCGCCGGTTCCTTGCACAGCTACGCCCATCCAATCTTTGCCCGAAGCGTCTTTGGTATACACAAAACCGCCATCCCACGGAGCGTGTTTGGCCACGAGCGGCGCACCGGAATAATAAAACTTGAGTTCGTGCTCTGAACCTTGGAGCAAAGGTTGATCAAACTTGACAAAAACCGCATTGTATTCACGCTGAAATTTGAGTGGTTTTCCAGCCAAAACAATACTGTCAATCCGCATATTTTCAAACAAATCCAGTTGGATTTTAGGCGTATCTTCGACTACTTTAAACGTAATTTGGTTGTAGCCCGACAGTGATTTCTCAGCAGGTTTCACCATTAAATTCAAATCATATCGCAGCACGTTGTAACAACTGCGCTCAAAGCGCATTCCGCCAAAGAGCGAATCTTTTCGGGTAAAATTTTCTTGCGCTTGCATCTTCAAAACACCCAAAAGCAAAGCAAAAAGGTAAAGACTTCGAACCATTTTTGTCGATTTTAAATTTTCATCATTGGGGCGTGCCCCTGCGGGTCGCGCTTTTCGCTACAAGTCCTCGCTGCGCTGCGGGCTTTTCACTGCAATCGCTCACGCAAACGTTTCCCAGAAAATGTCGCTTAAACTTGCAAAACTCCGAGGTTGAATTTCTTCTCAATAGGAGCGTGGTTGGCTGCTTCAATGCCCATCGATATCCAAGTGCGGGTTTCCATCGGATCTATAATAGCATCGGTCCACAAACGAGCAGCGGCATAATACGGTGAAACCTGCGCATCATAACGCGCTTTTATTTTATCAAACAATTCTTGTTCTTTTTGCGCGTCAACCACTTCGCCTTTGGCTTTGAGCGAGGCCGCTTCAATTTGCATGAGTACTTTGGCCGCTTGTGCTCCGCCCATCACAGCCAATTCAGCACTGGGCCAAGCAAAAATGAGTCGTGGATCATAGGCTTTTCCGCACATGGCATAGTTTCCGGCGCCATAAGAATTACCGACCACGACCGTAAATTTAGGCACAACAGAATTCGAAACGGCATTGACCATTTTGGCTCCATCCTTAATAATGCCGCCATGTTCTGATTTTGAACCGACCATAAATCCGGTCACATCTTGCAAAAACACCAACGGAATTTTCTTTTGGTTGCAATTGGCAATAAATCGCGTAGCCTTATCCGCAGAATCTGAGTAAATCACTCCGCCAAATTGCATTTCACCTTTTTTGGATTTCACGACTTTGCGTTGGTTGGCAATGATGCCCACCGCCCAGCCATCAATACGCGCATACGCTGTGATAAGCGTTTGTCCATAACCGGCTTTATATTCATCAAACTCAGAGTTATCTACCAAGCGTTTGATAATTTCATACATATCGTATTGCTCGCTGCGTTGTTTGGGCAATATTCCGAAAATCTCTTGCATATCGAGCGCAGGTTTTTCAGCTTTGATTCGGTTGTATCCGGCTTTTTCATAATCGCCGATTTTGCTCACCACACTTTTAATTCGGTCGAGCGCATCTTTATCGTCTTTGGCTTTGTAATCAGTCACACCAGAAATTTCGCAATGTGTGGTTGCTCCGCCCAAAGTTTCGTTGTCAATGGTTTCACCAATGGCCGCTTTAACCAAATAACTTCCGGCCAAAAAGATGCTTCCGGTTTTGTCTACAATCAGCGCCTCATCGCTCATGATCGGCAAATATGCGCCACCGGCCACACAGCTGCCCATCACGGCTGCAATTTGGGTAATACCCATGCTCGACATGATGGCGTTGTTTCTGAAAATGCGTCCGAAGTGTTCTTTATCGGGGAAGATTTCGTCTTGCATTGGCAAATAAACTCCGGCGCTGTCAACTAAATATATAATTGGTAATCTGTTTTCAATGGATATTTCTTGGGCGCGCAAGTTTTTCTTTCCGGTGATCGGAAACCAGGCTCCGGCTTTTACTGTAGCGTCATTGGCCACGACGATGCATTGCTTTCCTTGGATATAACCAATCTTGACAACCACACCGCCCGATGGACATCCACCGTGTTCTTCATACATACCATCGCCGGCAAAAGCGCCAATTTCAATGCTAGAAGCGTCTTTGTCTAATAAATAATCGATGCGCTCACGCGCAGTCATTTTGCCTTCGGCATGCAATTTTTCGATACGTTTTTGACCGCCGCCGAGTTTTACTTTAGCAAATTTTTGTTTGAGATCTGAAAGAAGTAATTTGTTGTAATCTTCGTTTTTATTGAAGTTTAAATCCATAAAAAAGTTTTTCTATAGTAATTGTGCTAGAGGATTATTGCGCCTTTTTTTGGCTTTGCTAAAGTACGAAATCGTTTGAATTAATGTTACCAAATTTAAAAGCTAACATTAATTGAACTTTAATAAAATGTTAAAGATATAACCGCATCTTATTGTTGACTTAATATTAATTTAACATTAAGCATTTACTTTTGGCGCATCTAAAATCCAATTTATCATGAACTTAAATCGTATTTTTCAATTTTTGGTTCCGAAAGACACCAAATTTTTTCCTTTGTTCGAGATGGCTTCGACTAATCTGATTGCCTTGGCCGAAACCTTGCATGAAGCTGTAAATGCTCCGAAAGGAGAAAGAGAAGAGTATTTCAAAAAAATTGAAGAACTCGAGGCGGTGATTGAAGAGATTACCCACAAAGCACACTTAGAACTCAGTCGCAACTTCATAACACCTTTTGATCGCGAAGATATTTATTCTTTGTTCAAATCAATTGACAATGTGGCCGGAAACATCCACGGTGCTGCCAGCAGAATGCGTATGTATCAGGTTGAAAAAATTACGAAATCCATCAGAAAATTAACTGAAATTAATCTAGAGGCTTGTCAACTTATTGGTGTTGGAATCAAAGAGTTAAAAGATTTAAAAAACGTTAAATCCATCAAGGATACTTGCAAAAAAATCAACAAGCTTGAAAGCAAAGCCGACAATGTTTTTGACAAAGCGGTGGCTGATATTTTTGAGAACGAAACCGATGTTAAAAACATCATCAAATACAAAGAAGTACTTTCGGCTTTGGAAATTGCCTCTGACAAATGTAAGAGCGTAGCCAACGTCATGGAGCAAATTTCTGTTAAACATTCATAACTTGGCTGAGCAATGACTTTACTCATCATCATCATTGTATTGGCGCTGTTTTTTGACTACATCAACGGATTTCACGATGCCGCCAATTCAATTGCTACGATTGTAGCTACCAAAGTTTTGACACCTTTTCAGGCCGTACTTTGGGCTGCTTTCTTTAACTTTTTGGCTTATTGGGTTTTTGGATTTGGTGTGGCCGATACGGTAGCGAAAACCGCCAAAACCGAAAACATTGATTTGGTCGTCATTTTAGCCGGAATCATTGCAGCGATTATCTGGAACTTATTCACTTGGTGGAAAGGAATTCCTTCATCATCATCCCACACACTTATCGGAGGATTTGCCGGAGCAGCGATTGCCCATGCCGGATTTAATGTAGTCAACTGGTTCAAACCCGCCAAAGAAGGCGATTTGTTTCCGTCCGGCGTATTGGTAGTAATTGCTTTTATTGTATTGGCTCCGCTCATCGGAATGATCATCTCGTATTTTGTGTCACTTTGGCTGATGTATTCCTCACGCAAAAGTATCTATCCTAAATTGTTCACCATCGCGCTGATGTTAGCTGTTGCTTGGTTTTTATCTACAGTGCTCACACCTTATGAAGACATCAAAAAACCAAGATTTGAAAGCGAATTTTGGGCTTTTATGTGCGAACCCGGAAACATCAAATGGTTTTTGGTGGCCATCATCTTTTATACTTTGGCCATTTTCAACTTATTCTTCAGTAGTTTTTCAACCGCTAAATCTGAGACCATTCTTAAAAAAATGCAGTTGATTTCTTCGGCTTCTTTTAGTTTGGGCCACGGTGGAAACGACTCACAAAAAGTCATGGGAATCATTGCTGCAGCAGTGGCTGTTTATCTCAACACGCATCCCAATGCCCACATGACTTTCGGTTGGCTTGATTTAAATGTGGTTTTACCTTCTGAGAAAGACGGAGTTAAAATCGAAGGCCAAATGCCTGGTTGGATTCCACTGACTTGTTACACCGTCATCGCACTCGGAACTTTAAGCGGCGGTTGGAAAATTGTCAAAACCATGGGGTCCAAAATTACCAAAGTAAATGCGTTTGAAGGCGTGGTTGCCGAATCAGCCGGTGCGCTTACTTTATTCACTACTGAACACTTTAAAATTCCGGTGTCTACTACACATACCATCACTGGTTCTATTATTGGTGTAGGGGTAACCAAACGTATTTCGGCGGTTCGTTGGGGCGTCACCGTCAATTTATTATGGGCTTGGGCATTGACCATTCCGGTTTCAGCAGCTATTGCGGCTTTGACTTATTATCTTTTAAAAATATTCTTATAATCAAATAAACTCCCGATTAACATTGGGAGTTTTTATTTTATTTAACCATGAAACGTCTTTTCTTAACCTTAAGTTTAATTATTTGCATTACCTCAAATGCTCAGGTTAAACCAGAAAACAATCACCACGACAATGACATTCGACTTTCAACCTTGCCCTATTATAGCTACGGAAAAGGTATTGGCATAACGTCACCAGACAGTTTGTTTCAATTCAACATTCGATTTAGGATGCAAAACAGAGCAACCTATTTTAAAAATGATGGCGAACGAGGTGCTTACGGCGCTGAAATTCGCAGATTGCGTCTACGCTTTGATGGTTTTGTAGTCAATCCTAAATTTTTGTACGCAATTCAATTATCCTTTGCGCCCGGTGATGTGGGCGAAGTGAAAGAAGGCGAAAATTTAAACATCATCCGAGATGCGGTTTTTATCTATCGTCCCAACAAACATTGGAACTTTAGTTTTGGGCAAACCAAATTACCCGGAAATCGTCAGCGTGTGAACTCATCAGGCGGATTGCAATTGACCGATCGAACCATCAATAATGCAAAGTTTACCATTGATCGCGATTTTGGTTTTCAGATCCACAACCTCAATGAATTCAAAGACAAATTCTCATACAATTTTAAAGCTGCGGTGAGCACAGGCGAAGGCCGTAATTCAACCGATAAACCTGATGATGGCGTAGCATTTACCGGAAAGATTGAGCTTTTGCCTTTTGGTGCTTTTGCCAAAGACGGAACTTATTTTGAAGGCGATGTCATTCGCGAGAAAAAGCCCAAACTCATGATCTCCGGTGCTTTTCAGCAAAACAACCACGCCCGACGAACACAAGGACAATTGGGCGACGATTTGTACGAAACCCGAACTATGAAATCAGTTTTGCTCGATGCGATGTTTAAATACAACGGTTGGGCGGCGATGGCCAGCTATATGTCGCGCATGACGCCTGATAATGCTGTAACGGTTGATGCAACTGATCCAACCAAAACCAAATATGTATATACCGGTAACGGATTTGACTATCAGTTGAGTTATAATACCAAGAAAAACTATGAGTTTATCGGAAGATATTCTATTCAAAATACCTCTGAAGATATCAGAGCGTTGGCGCCCAATACACGAGAATATACTTTTGGGGTAACCAAATATCTCTGGGAGCATACTTTTAAATTGCAAAGCGAACTCACTTTTGATGAGCTACAATACTTCAACGGAACCACCAAAAACAATTGGTATTTGCGCTTTCAGGTCGAAATCGGCATTTAAGATTTTGCCAATTCAATCAATTTGAGCAAAGTTTTAAAATTGCGGCTCGTGGCTTTTAGTTTGAGTTTGCTTTCGATTACGTTGTTGGTGAGTTTGGTGTTGGCTGCAGAATCGGCATACCACAAATAAATGACGCGCTCCAAAAAAACAAACCGATCTTGGGCGAAAGTCAATTGTTCAAAATCATTTTGTTTTTCGGATTGTGGAATGTCAGACAAAAAAGCAATGTACGGCTGCGTCGGGTCAGCAGCATTTTCAGCTACAAATGGATTAGCATCGCGCACCATTTCTAATTCTTCTAATGAAGTAATGCGTACCGGAACTTCAAATCCGAAATGCGTCAAAATAGCTTCTGAAATTTGTGTTTCAAGCTGTTGTTCGTTGGCTTCTTGAGACTGAAAAATAATGTTTCCGCTTTGAATATACGTTCGAACATTGGCCAAACCTTCAAGACTCAGTACTTCGCGCAATCGTTCCATCTTGATGAGTTTTTGCCCACTGACGTTGATTCCGCGCAATAATGCTATATAAGTTTTCATCTATTCTTCTACTTTTTGACCCATCATCATCAAATAAGCCTTTAAAAACGAGTCAATTTCTCCATCCATCACGCCTTCAACATCGCTGGTTTCATAACCGGTGCGCACATCTTTGACCAATTTATACGGATGCATGACATAGTTTCGAATCTGCGAACCCCATTCAATCTTCATCTTTCCGGCTTCAATATCGGCGCGTTGGGCTTGGCGTTTTTTGAGTTCGATTTCATATAACTGTGAACGAAGCATCTGCAAAGCTCTTTGGCGGTTGTCTTGTTGCGAGCGCGTTTCAGAACACTGAATTTGAATTCCAGTGGGTTTGTGTACCAATTGAACTTTGGTTTCGACTTTGTTCACATTTTGGCCACCGGCACCGCTCGAACGCGACGTTGTAATTTCAATATCCGCAGGATTAATATCAATTTCAATACTGTCATCCACGAGCGGATAAACATATACCGAAACAAACGATGTATGTCGTTTGGCATTGCTGTCAAAAGGCGAGATGCGCACCAATCTGTGTACGCCATTTTCACCTTTAAGATAGCCAAAAGCATATTCGCCTTCGAATTCCAAAGTGACGGTTTTAATACCTGCTACATCACCTTCTTGAAAGTTGAGCTCTTTGATTTTACAGCCAAACTTTTCGCCCCACATCATGTACATGCGCATGAGCATCGAAGCCCAATCGCAGCTCTCGGTTCCGCCGGCTCCGGCCGTAATTTGCAATACCGCACTAAGCGAATCACCTTCGTCCGAAAGCATGTTTTTGAATTCTATATCTTCAATAAATGCAATGGCCAAATGATATTGTCCATCTAACTCATCTACAGTAAGTTCACCTTCTTTGTAGAATTCAAAAGCCAACTGAAGTTCATCAGTCAAAACGGTCGCTTTGTTGTAATCTTCGACCCATTTTTTCTTCGAGCGCAAATTGCGAATAATGGCTTCGGCTTCTTTGGCGTTGTCCCAAAATCCGGGTGCTAAAGTTTTCTCTTCTTCGTTGGTAATTTCAATGTTTTTGGCATCGATGTCAAAGATACCTCCTCAACGCACCCAGGCGTTCTACAATACCTTTGATTTGTTCGGTAGTTGTCATAAATTATAATTATTTTTGGCCGTGATTTTTAGTAGCCAATCCCGCTATCCGTTGCAATCTTTCGTGCCCAACACTGGCACAAAAGGATTTTCACTACTATCGGGGCTAGGGCATCTGGTTCACGAATATCAATTTCGAACACAAAAGTAAGTTATCCCCAATTCATATGGAAATAAATTTAATCAGCGATACCGTTACCAAACCGAGTCCCGAAATGCTGCAAGAAATGTTCAAAGCCCAAGTAGGCGATGACGTTTTTAAGCAAGATCCAACGGTCAATGCTTTTGAAAAAGCAGTCGCTGATTGGTTTGGCAAAGAAGCGGCGCTGTTTTTTCCGTCGGGCACCATGGCCAACCAAACCGCGATTAAACTCAATACCCAACCCGGAGATCAAATTATTTGCGATAAATGGTCGCACATACATTTATATGAAGCCGGTGGCGCCTCGTTCAACAGCGGCGTCAATTTTAATTTACTTGACGGCACCCGCGGAATGATTACCGCCGAGCAAGTCAAAAGCGGCATCAACGATCCAGAGTTTTATCATGCGCCCAAAACACAAATGGTCAGCATCGAAAACACCACCAATCGCGGAGGTGGCGCATGTTACGATATAGAAGAACTCAAAAAAATCAAAACAGTTTGCCAAGAACACAACTTAAAATATCACCTTGATGGCGCTCGTTTGTGGAATGCGCTTGTGGTCAAAAATGAACATCCCAAACAATACGGCGAACTATTTGACACCATTTCGGTTTGTTTTTCAAAAGGACTGGGCGCACCGATTGGCTCGGTACTTTTAGGCGATGCCGAAACCATGAAGCGCGCGTTGCGCATCCGTAAAATTTTTGGTGGCAATATGCGACAGTCGGGTTATTTGGCTGCGGCTGGTTTGTATGCGCTCAAAAACAACATCGCTCGTTTGACCGAAGATCACCGCAGAGCTTTTGAGCTCAGTGAAATTCTATCAAAACTTTCCTGGGTAGAATCGGTAGAAAAGCCCGAAACAAATATTCTAATCTTCTCAGTAAAATCACCATTAGACGAAAAAACAGTCATTGAAAAACTCAAATCCAAAGGCATCCTGATCAGTTCCATGGGCCACGGAAAATTGCGGATGGTAACCCATTTAGATTACCGACAAGTCATGCACGAATATGTCATCGAGCATTTGCAAAGAATTACTTTTTAGACACTGAATTGCTTGACAATACTGATCAAACCGATGAGCAAAATGAGTAGCAATGAGATTTTCTTAAACTTCTCTTGCGGAATATGATTGAGGATACGTTTGCCAATATAAGAGCCAATCAGACCAATGGCAAATAAAAAAGGGACGTAAATCATTTGATTTTCATGCACATATCCTTGGTCGTAATAAACCACCGTTCGGGTCAAGTCAATCATTAAATCAATAGCGGCCGAAGTGGCAATAAAAGCACTTTTTTCCATATTGAACGCAGCCATCGTCAGTCCGCGAATGGCGCCGCCGGTTCCGAGCAAGCCTGCTGAAAAACCCGATAAGATTCCTCCAGTCACAGCATTGTCACGCGTGGGAGCGAAGGAAAAGTCTTTTCTAATCAAGAAAAATAAACTCAATCCTACCAAGAAAATTCCCAATAAAACTTCTAATATTTTTGGATCGATTTTGCCCGAATAATGCGCTCCGATGATGACAAAAACTACCGAAGGAAGGCCAATATTCAGCAACATATTCTTATCTAATCCTTTGCGAAATAAAGCGATCTTACTCAAGTTACTCGACAAATGAAAAACAGCAGTCATGCCCAAAACCGAATAGAAATCAAAATAGAAATTCCCAATCGGAACAAAAAACACAGACGAACCAAAACCACCGATGGTTCCGATGATTTCGGCGATCAGCGCCCAAAATAAAAAACCGTAGCTAAAACTCATTTTATTTAAACATATCCAAACCCGGAATGTTCGGCATGCCTTGTTTGGCCACTGCAGCTAATTCAGCTTCGTTGACATTCGTGGCTTTTTCAATGGCTTTATTGAGCACCAAAATCAAGTAATCTTCGAGTTGTTCTTTATCAGCGAGCAAGCTGTCGTCTATTTCAATCGATTTGATTTTGCGGTTGGCAGTGAGCGTGGTTTTGAGCAATCCATCCTGGCTTTGCTCATCTACCAGAACCGTATCGAGTCGTTTTTTGGTTTCTTCTATTTTTTGCTGGGTTTCTTTGAGTTTGCCCATCATTCCCATCATATCTGAAAACATGTTGATAATTTTTATGATAATAATGCGGTAAAAATACTACTTTGGCTTGACTATCATTTAAAAAAACAGATGAAAAAACTACTGCGAATATTTCTGCTTTCTGTTATTTTTGCACCTGCTTTTGCACAACCTAAAAAAGTTAAGATGACAAAGAATATTCAACCGCCACGCGCGGCTGTCAAACCTCATAAATTAGAGAAGTTTTCAGATATCAGAATCGATGATTATTTCTGGCTCAACGACCGAGAAAATCCTGAAGTTATTGATTATCTCAACCAAGAAAACCAATATTATCAAGCCGCAACCGCGCACACAGCTCAATTTCAGAAAGATCTTTTTAAAGAAATGAAAAGTCGCATCAAAGAAGATGATGAGTCGGTTCCGTATTTGTACAACGGTTATTATTACATCACACGCTTTGAAAAAGGACAAGATTATCCGATTTATGCCCGTAAAAAAGGAAGTTTAGACGCGCCTGAAGAAATCATGTTCAACGGCAATGAAATGGCCAAAGGACACAAGTTTTTTCAGCTCAGCGGCATCAGCATCAGCAACGACAATCGCTATGCAATTTTCTCGGTAGATGTCATCGGAAGACGCATTTATACCATTCAAATCAAAGATTTACAAACCGGAGAAATCCTCTCGGATAAAATTACCAACTGCACCGGAAACGTTGCTTGGGCCAACGACAACAAAACATTTTTCTACACGCGTCAAGACGAAAAAACCTTGCGTTCTGACAAAGTATACAAACATATTTTAGGAACGGATGCTGCTGCGGACAAACTCGTTTATTTTGAAGCCGACGATACGTTTAATGTATCGGTTTCGCGCGGAAAATCTAAAAAATACATCACCATTAATATCTCGAGTACGCTTACTGATGAATACCGATTTATTCCGGCAGACAATCCTGATGCGGAGTTTAAGACTTTTCAAGAGCGCATCCGCGGATTGGAATACAGCATTTCACATTACGGCGACAGTTTTTACATCGTAACCAATGCCGATGATGCCATCAATTTTAAATTGATGAAAACCGTTGAAAATGCAACCGAAAAAGCAAACTGGAAAGATTTGATTCCGCACAGAGAAGATGTGCTGATTGAAGGCATTGATATTTTTAAAGATTATTTAGTGATTTCTGAGCGCAGCAACGGACTCAACAAAATCAAAATCATGCCGTGGAGCGGGGCAGAGGCTTATTATTTGCCTTTTGATATTGAAACATATACGGCTTACACAACCACCAATGTAGATTTTGACACCGATATTTTGCGCTACGGATATCAATCGATGGCCACACCATCTTCGGTGATTGATTTCAATATGAAAACCAAAACCAAAGAAATCAAAAAAGAGCAACAGGTTTTGGGCGGAAAATTTGACAAGAACAACTACATCGAAGAAAGACTTTGGGCTAAAGCCACTGATGGAACGATGATTCCAATGTCAGTTGTATATCGAAAAGGCATTCAGAAAGACGGAAAAAATCCGTTGTTGCAATATGCCTACGGTTCGTATGGAATGTCGATGGATCCGTATTTTTCAACCACGCGTTTATCGTTGCTTGATCGCGGTTTTGTGTATGTGATTGCGCATATTCGCGGCGGCGAGGATTTGGGCCGTCAGTGGTATGAAGACGGAAAATTGCTTAATAAGAAAAACACGTTTACCGATTTTATAGATTGCTCTAAATATTTGGTTTCCGAAAAATGGACTTCGCCCGAACATTTGTATGCCGAAGGCGGTTCTGCTGGTGGATTGCTCATGGGCGCTGTGGCCAATATGGCTCCGGAATTATACAATGGTATGATTGCGCAAGTTCCGTTTGTGGATGTCATGACGACGATGTTGGATGATTCGATTCCGCTGACTACCGGTGAATATGATGAATGGGGCAATCCGAATGAAAAAGAATACTACGATTATATGCGCTCGTATTCGCCATATGACAATGTCAAAGCACAAGATTATCCGCATATGTACGTTTCTACCGGATTGCATGATTCACAGGTTCAGTATTGGGAACCAGCCAAATGGGTGGCCAAATTGCGCGTGATGAAAACCAACCACAAGCAATTGTTTTTAGATACCAATATGGATGCCGGACATGGCGGTGCTTCTGGAAGATTTGAAGCTTTGAAAGAGCTGGCAAAAGAGTTTGCTTTTTTATTAGATTTAGAAAAAATTCAAAAGTAATTCGAATATTTTTTTTAGATTTGCAGGGTTTTGTGGTCGCGCTGCATGGCACACCTTGACTAATTATTTTTTTATGAAAGAAGAAATAAAAGCCTACAATAGTGTACTTGAACTGATAGGAAACACACCCCTTATCAAGCTCAATAAGGTTACCGCAAATCTCACGGGTAACTTTTACGCTAAGGTAGAAGCTTTCAATCCGGGTCACTCGACAAAAGATAGAATTGCCTTATACATTATTGAAGAAGCTGAAAGACGCGGCATCTTGAATCCAGGCGATACCATCATCGAAACAACCTCTGGAAATACAGGTTTTAGTTTGGCTATGGTGAGTATCATCAAAGGTTACAACTGTATTTTGGCTGTTAGCTCAAAATCTTCAAAAGATAAAATTGATATGTTGCGCAGTTTAGGCGCTAAAGTATATGTTTGTCCGGCACACGTTTCAGCCGATGACGATCGCTCTTATTACAGCGTTGCGAAGCGTTTACACGAAGAAATCAAAGGTTCGGTGTATATCAATCAATATTTTAATCAACTCAATATTGATGCGCATTACCAATCTACCGGCCCTGAAATTTGGAATCAAACCGCAGGAAAAATTACACATTTAGTAGCTTGTAGCGGAACCGGAGGAACCATTTCGGGAACTGCTAAATTCCTCAAAGAAAAAAATCCGAACATCAGAATTTTAGGCGTAGATGCTTTTGGTTCTGTACTCAAAAAATACCACGAAACCAAAGAGTTTGATACCGATGAAATTTATCCGTATCGCATAGAAGGTTTGGGCAAAAACTTGATTCCGACCGCAACTGATTTTGATCTTATTGACAAATTCACCAAAGTTTCAGATGAAGACAGCGCGCACCTAACACGTGAAATTGCCAAAACAGAAGGTTTGTTTGTTGGATATACCTCTGGCGCAGTAATGCAAGCCATCCGTCAATATGCTCAAGACGGCGAGTTTGATGAACACAGTTGCGTGATTGCCATTTTCCCGGATCACGGTTCTAGATATATGAGCAAAGTGTTCAGCGACGATTGGATGAGTGATCAAGGTTTCTTTGACAGCATCAATGCAGAAGATGCTCAGAAAGTAGAAATTATTAAATAAAATAAGACTAAAAATAAAAAAAGCCTCGGAAATTCTGAGGCTTTTTTGTGAGTTACTTTTTCTTGTTGGAATCGCTTTCGGATTTTGTATCCATCATTTCCATAAGTTTCATTCCAAGTAAACCGCTAATTCCGCCTTCGGAACCATTTTGTCCAGAGATCAAAACATCAGGAATAATTTTAACATTGCCTTTGGCTAATTCTTCTGTGATTTTGTATTTGGTAAAATTATCACCGCCCATGGCTGATACTTGTAATTGATAAGATTCCGCTGTTGATTTACCAATGGCCATGATTTTCTCCGCTTCAGCCAAACCTGTTTTTGAAATCTTCTCGGCCTCAGCACTCGCATTGAGTCTAGTAGCTTCGGCTTGTGCTCCAGCTCTGGCTTTGGTTGCTTCAGCTTCGGCTTGCGCACGCATTTTGGTAGCTTCGGCCTCAGCGTTTACGTTTAATTTTAAACTTGTCGCATCACCTTCGGCTTTTTTAACAGTTGCATCTGCGGTTCGCTGTGCAATTTCAACACTTTGTGCTGCGCGAACAATTTCTTTTTGCATGTCGGCAATAGCGGTTTCCTTTTCAACTCCTTGACGTTGCTCTTGCGCCATTTTCTGTGTTTGATAGGTTTTTTGCTCTTCTTCGGCTATTTTTCTATCGGTTAAAGTTTTCATTAATGATTCTGGAGGTGTGATGTCTCCAATCAAAGTATCCACCGCATTGACATTGTATTCATCTAAAACTGTTTTGATATGCACTTTAGCAGATTCCTGTCTTTCTTTACGTGTACTTAAGAACGAAATCACATCACTATCTTGAGCTGAGTTTCTGAAATAGTTTCCAATGGTTGGTTCAAGAACTTGCGAAACTAAATTGGTCATGCTTCCGAAACGCGCAATAACTTTTGGCGCTTCATTAGCCGGTACATGAATAATCTGCGAAACATCTAAATTAAATGGAAAGCCGTCTTTTGAACGCACCGTTATTGTTGACAAATTCTTATCTAAATCATGCGATTCACTTCGAGCGTTGGCCCAGTTCAAAACTAAATTGGTGGTAGGAACAAGTTCGAGTTTCGTGGTGTATTTATTCAAGGCATATTTACCCGGGCCCAGTGGCTCCATCCATACGCCGCGTTGACCTTTGGTGACAATGTTTCCGTGTTTAAAATTCTCTCCGGTTACATCTTGACCGTCTTCACCAATATAGGATATCACAACACCTACATGCCCAATCGGAACATCGGTCATCGGGTTTTGTTCAATTTGAATCGCCCAAGTATTGATGTAATACGAACCCGCCAACATTACTTGCGGTTGTAAACCACGATTACCGCCATTTTCTAAAAATCGATCGCAATCCTGAAAGTTGTTGTGCCCATCGACAAACTTGCCCGCAATTTGTCCAATCGGAATCGGTTCTCCGTCAAGAGCGGTTACAATTCCAATCATATTTTCATAAATCTTTACTTGATCAATGATGATAATTTCAAATAAATAAGTATTGATGCGGTACGAACCACTCGTGATAAAAGCCGTTTGACGACCTTTTTGTCCACCGTTATCTAAGAAAGCTTTGGCATCTTGAAAGTTATCGCTTTCAACTCTTCGTGCTAAAATTCGTCCGGTGGGAATTTCTTTTCCGTCTTTACTTAAAACCAATCCGACTTTTCCTTCGGGAATAATGGTAAACGGTGTCATGTCAATAGCATATTGCCAAATCCATTTTCCCCAGTATAAACCGGGAGCCAATGTTTGGGCTTGAAAACCGGCTTCGCCTTTGGTTGCAATTATTCTGCTATCCGGAAGCGATTTGTCAACGCCAAAAAGAACAAACTTCTTGGTGACCAATCCGATTTTATCTTCGGGAACAATCACCATCCCGAAAAATACTCGAAGTACAAATTTGTAAAGAATAATAGCCAATACAAGAAGTATCAGCCACCAAAAAGATAAAATTGATGTCATGATAAATAAATTAATGAAACAACGATGATAAATGATTTCAAAAAATCAGAGAAAAGTAAACAGAATGCTTTCAATTGAAAAATAGCGCTAAGAAACACTTGATACATTTTATGATTGCTTTGACAATTGCATTCTACGAACAATTGTTCAGAAAGTTACACAAAAACAAAAAGCCTCAGTTTTCACCAAGGCTTTTTTAAATTTTTAATACTAACAATTATTCACTTTCTTCCATCGTGTGATAAACGTTTTGCACGTCATCATCTTCTTCGATTTTCTCGAGTAACTTTTCAACATCGGCAACCTGTTCTGCTGTCAATGCTTTGGTCACTTGTGGAATACGTTCAAAACCGGATGAAAGAATTTCAATTTTGCGGTTCTCTAATTCTTTTTGAATCGCACCAAAGCTTTCAAACGGAGCATAAATCAAAATTCCGTCTTCATCTTCAAAAACTTCTTCCGCTCCGAAATCAATCAATTCGAGTTCTAATTCTTCTGGATCAAGTCCGGCTTTGGCAATTCTGAAGTTGCAGGTATGATCAAACATAAACTCAACCGAACCTTGTGTTCCTAAAGTTCCGTTGCATTTATTAAAGTAACTGCGAATGTTGGCCACGGTTCTGTTGTTGTTATCCGTTGCTGTTTCAATGAGTATCGCAATTCCGTGCGGAGCATATCCTTCGAACAGAACTTCTTTATAATTGGCTGTATCTTTTTCGGTAGCCTTTTTGATGGCGCGCTCAATATTTTCTTTGGGCATATTGGCTGCCTTAGCATTTTGAATTACGGCACGCAATCTAGAATTGGCTTCCGGATTAGGTCCACCATCTTTAACGGCCATAACAATATCTTTCCCGATTCTGGTAAAAGCCTTGGCCATCGCAGCCCAACGCTTCATTTTTCTTCCTTTGCGGAATTCAAACGCTCTTCCCATTTCTGATTATTTTATTAGGCTGCAAACTTAGTAATTACAGTAAATTTTTAAAAATGTTTACAGTTTTTTTTAAAAGACATTTTTAATTAGATTTGAATGATAATATACTCGATTATGAAAAAATATTTTTGCATCGGCCTATTACTATGTAGTTTGATGGGATTTTCTCAAAACATTAAGGGAACTTTTGAAATCACACCAGTAATTGGTGTAGCCAACTCAAATTATCAGAGCAGTCAAAAAACCAACACCGATCCTGTAACTACGGTGAGTTTTGGGTCATATGCGGATTATTATTTTAATGATAGCTGGAGCGCCAGAAGCGGATTGTTATATCAGACCATGGGTACTCAATACAGAAGTGGTAATTTTTATACCGAAAAACTAAATTATCTTACAGTACCAATGGATATCAATTGGCATTTTGGCGCTATGCGCAACTGGAACTTAAACGTTGGATTTTGTCTGGGTTTTTTGAGTTCAGCAACTTCCAACGGAGAAGATGTCAAAAAATTCATCAATACTACCCAATATGGTTTGAATTACGGAATTGGTTACACCTTTCATATCAATGATCATTTTGGATTATTGTTGGATTTTCAAGGAATGAGCGGTTTATCTAATGTCCTTAAAAGTAGCCGAAATAATATTAGTCAGCCAACAGCCACTAATCTTTACAACTCAATCAATGTTGGAGGTGTGTTTGTACTTTAAAATATATAGATGTAAAAAGAAAAATCCGCCTTTCAGCGGATTTTTTTATTTCTTGTAAAATGGCAATTTGACTACTTTGGCCGGAACATCGTTCTTGCGAATTCTGATGAAAATATCGCTCTCCAAAGCGCTGTGGGCAGTTGTCACATAGCCCAAACCAATTCCTTTGTTCATACTCGGCGACATGGTGCCCGAAGTTACTTTTCCGATTACATCACCGGCAGAGTCGACTATTTCATAATCCTGACGCGGAACTGCGCGCTCTTGCATTTCAAAAGCCACCAATTTTCTGGTTACACCGTTTTCTTTTTGTGCTTTCAAACCGTCAGCATTAACAAAATCTTTGGTGAATTTGGTAATCCATCCCAAACCGGCTTCGATTGGCGAGGTTGTATCATCGATGTCATTTCCGTACAAGCAAAAGCCCATTTCTAAACGCAAAGTATCGCGTGCTGCGAGTCCAATCGGCTGAATTCCGAAATCTTTACCAGCCTCAAAAACGCGGTTCCAAATCGCTTCCACCTGATTGTTTTTACAATAAATTTCAAATCCGCCTGAGCCGGTATATCCGGTAGCCGAGATAATCACATCGTCAAATCCTGCAAAATTGCCCACTGCAAAATGATAATAAGCAATCGAAGCCAAATCAACCGAAGTCAATGATTGCATCGCCTCAACCGCTTTCGGGCCTTGAATAGCGAGCAACGCATAATCATCAGATGCGTTTTTCATCACCGCTCCGGTATCGTTGTGCGATGAAATCCAAGCCCAATCTTTGTCAATATTCGAGGCGTTTACCACGAGTAAATATTCTTCTTCAGCCATTCTGTACACAATCAAATCGTCTACAATTCCGCCATCATTATTGGGCAAACACGAATATTGCGCACGGCCTATGATCAAAGTCGAGGCATCGTTTGAGGTTACTTTCTGAATCAGCGGCAAAGCGCCCGGACCACTCAGAAAAAATTCACCCATATGTGACACATCAAAAACGCCAACGCCATTGCGCACGGTTTCGTGTTCTACATTAACACCTTCATATAAAATAGGCATATTGAATCCGGCAAACGGAAGAATTTTGGCACCGAGTTGCTCGTGAACGTGCTTGAGCGGAGTATCTTTCATAAGTTGTGGGTATTTAATTTTGAGCCGCTAATGTATTCAAATTTTATCGATTTTGCAGGCTGTTTTGTCACAGATTTTTCAGTAGCTTTTTCCGGCTGTCCGCTATAGTTTTGCGCGCCAAAAGAAAGCGCACAAAAGCTGCCGCTACCATCCGGGCTAGGGCACAAGTATCCAAAATAAGCCTGGCTTACGAACCGATTATTTAGTACTTTTAAAGTAAATTTTCCTTATGAAAACGCCGCAATTCATTACTCGAGAAATCATTGCTCAGATTTATAAAAAACCCACAGCAACTGCGCACAAAGGTATGTTGGGGCATGCGCTGATTATCGGCGGCAGCCACGGAAAAATCGGCGCCGTTTGCTTGTCGGCCAAAGCAGCACTCAAAAGCGGCTGTGGTTTGGTGACGGCTTTTATCCCGCAGTGCGGTTACAATATTCTACAAACGTACGTTCCTGAAGTTATGGTACAAACCGATACACATGACAAAATCATTACCGACATTCAATATAACTTAGCACCTTCAACCATCGGAATCGGTCCGGGCATAGGGCAGGAGCCCGAAACCCAAAAAGCTTTTCACCATTGGCTGATGCAACAAAACAAACCTTTGGTTATCGATGCCGATGCGCTCAATATACTTTCTCAAAATAAAGATTGGCTGCATTTTGTTCCGGCGCAAAGTATCTTGACACCACATCCCAAAGAACTCGAAAGAATCATTGGTTCCTGGAAAACGCATGAAGAAATGCTGCAAAAAGTAACTCAGTTTTCAGAGCAACATCAAGTGATTGTCGTGGTAAAGGGCGCGCCAACAAACATTATTTTTGACAACCAAATATATAGGAACACCACCGGAAACGTAGCCTTGGCCACCGCGGGTAGCGGCGATGTGCTCACGGGCATCATAACAAGTTTGTTGGCTCAGAATTATTCACCGCTCGAAGCTGCTATTTTAGGGGTTTATCTACACGGAAAAACAGCCGATATGGCTACGCCAGAAATAGGTTCTCAAGCATTTACCGCCACAGAGGTTATTGCTTATTTGGGCAAAGCCTTTATGAGTTTGGATTAAGAAATTCCGTTCAAAAAAGCCTTGAGCTCATCATAGTTTTTGATTTTGGTCGAAACTTTTTCTTTGTTCATCACCGATTGAATTTGCTCAGGAATCGGCAATTGAATGTTGAGTTCTTTTTCTACCGTATCTAAAAACTTAATCGGATGCGCGGTTTCTAAAAATACGCCCACCGCATGTCGGTAACCTTTGAGTTCTTCTTTGAGACCTAAATAACCCACAGCGCCGTGCGGTTCGGCAATGTAGCCGGTTTGCTGGTAAACTTGTTTCATCGCATCCACCGTTTGCGCATCAGTATAAGAAAATGAAGTAAAATCTTTTTTAAATTGCTCTAAATCATCGTTGTACAGTGCTCGGATTCTGATAAAATTACTCGGATTGCCCACATCCATCGCGTTGGATAGTGTCGCTTTGGAAGGTTTAGGCTCGTATTTTCCAGTTTTTAAAAACTCCGGCACCGTATCGTTGACGTTGGTGGCCGCTACAAAATGTAAAATCGGCAAGCCTAATTTTTTGGCCATAATTCCTGCACAAATATTTCCGAAATTGCCACTCGGACACGAAACTACCAATGGCTTTCCTACATTGCGCAATTGTTTATAAGCGAAAATAAAGTAAAACATTTGCGGTAACCAACGAGCAATATTGATTGAATTGGCAGAAGTTAAGTTTTTGTGCGTCAACGATTCATCCAAAAATGCCTTCTTGACCATGTCTTGACAATCGTCAAAAACGCCGTCTACTTCTAAAGCGCGTACATTTTGACCAAGCGTTGTGAGCTGTCTTTCTTGGATATCACTGACTTTTCCGGATGGATACAAGATAACCACATCTACACCAGGAACGCCCAAAAAACCACTAGCCACAGCGCCACCTGTATCTCCAGAAGTGGCTACCAAAACGGTGTTTTTTTGATGGGGTTTATTCTTATTGAAGTAGGCCAAACAACGCGACATAAAGCGCGCGCCCACATCTTTAAAAGCCATGGTTGGTCCGTGGTACAATTCAAGCGCATAAATATTCTCTTCGACCTGAACCGTCGGAAAATCAAAACACAAAGTTTCAGCTATGATTTTTTTGAGTTCATCTTCTGGGATTTCATCACCTACAAATTGTTTGATGGCTTCAAAAGCAATGGTTTCATTGCTCAAATGATCTATTTTTTCAAAAAAAGCCGAGGGTAATGGTTTGATTTCTGTCGGAAAATAAAGCCCTTTATCTGGTGCCAATCCTTGAATGACTGCTTGTTCAAAACCTACTTCAGACACTTGTTTGTTTAAACTGTAGTATTTCATATGATGCGAACGCCTTGAGCGCTAATTTTTGATAGGTGAATTTCAAAAGGAATTTGTGTGCTTGCAAAAGTTTGCTCAAAAGCCATCGCTACTTTGTGCGCAGTTTCTTCGCCGTGACTCAGCGCAAATATCGAAGGGCCTGAACCCGAAATGCCTGAGCCTAATGCTCCTGCTTGTATCGCAGCTGATTTTAATTCTGCAAATTTAGGAATAAATGGTCCGCGCAAAGGTTCAACAATTATATCTTGTAATGAACGTCCAATCAAATGGTAGTCTGACATACACAAACCGGCTACCAAACCACCTACATTGCCCCATTGCGTAATGGCACTTTTGAGCGATACTTCAGGTTTAAGTACGGCGCGCATTTCTGAAGTTTTGAGTTCAATTTGTGGGTGAATCACTGTTGCGTAAAGTTCATTTGGACTTTTAATTTCAATCACATCCAACGGCTCATATCCGCGCACAATGGTAAAACCACCGCAAAGGGCAGGAGCAACATTGTCAGCATGTGCACTGCCGCTGGCCAAAACTTCCCCTTGCATGGCAAAAGCCACCAATTGATTTCGGGTAAAAGGTTTTCCAGCCAATTCATTGATGCCGAATACCGCGCCGGCCGCACTGGCTGAACTGCTTCCGATTCCGCTGCCGGCTTTTATTTTTTTATAGATTTCAATCTCAAAACCAAAATCAAGATCGAGCTGTTCTAGGAGTGCTAAACCAGCTACTCCGGCTACATTTTTCTCAACTTCAAGCGGTAAATCAGCCCCTGTAATTTTAGTGATGCGAATGCCTTTTTGGGTTGATTTGCGCACAATCATTTCATCGCCCACATAATCCAAACAAGCGCCCATGACGTCAAACCCACAGGAGAGATTGGCAATGGTGGCCGGACAAAAGAGTTTTATTTCATTCATGAGTACCTGAGTACCTGAGTACCTGAGACAGAGAGTTCAGACAAACGAGGAATATTAATTACACACTTCATTAATTTCAGCTGCTTAGTATGTCGGCAGTTCATAGTCTTTTATACATTTCCAATTCGAATCACATCGGCAAAAATGCCCGAAGCGGTTACTGCTGCTCCGGCGCCGGCGCCTTTGATCAGTAGCGGCTGATCTACATATCGGTCGGTATAAAACAAAACGATATTGTCCTTGCCTTCAAGGTTATAAAAAGGGTGATCTTTCGGAATCATTTGCAAACCCACTTGGGCTTTTCCGTTTTCGAATTGCGCCACAAACTTCAAACGACTGTCTTGGGCGACGGCATCAGCCAAGAGTTTTTCAAAATGAGCTGCATGTTTGATCAGCGACTTAAAAAAGTCATCGTTGTTGGTGGTGTCCATGCATTCTTTCGGCAAGAATGAATTGTTGACAATACCATCCATTTCCATTTGATAGCCACTTTCGCGAATGAGAATCAAAATCTTTCTGGCTACGTCCACACCACTTAAATCAATTTTCGGATCGGGTTCTGTAAATCCTTGAACACCTGCTTCTTTGACTACATCGTGAAAAGAATAAGTCGGACTGAAATTATTGAAGATAAAGTTCAAACTTCCGGATAAAACCGCTTGAATTTTATGCACTTTATCACCTGAAGCGATTAAATGCTTGAGTGTATCAATAATCGGCAAACCGGCGCCCACATTGGTTTCAAACAAGAATGGAGCATTGTATTTTCGGGATAATTGTTTGAGATGGCTGTAGTTTTCATAAGCCGACGAACACGCAATTTTGTTGCAAGTCACCACGGCAATACTTTTACTCAAAAATTGCTTGTAAAGCGTTGCTACTTCTGAATTAGCCGTATTATCTACAAAAATACTGTTGCGCAAATTGAGTGCTTGAGTTTGCTCGACAAAGGCTTCTCTGCTGGCAACTTGACCATGACTTTCAAGTAGATTTTTCCAATCGTTGAGCGCGATTCCTTCTTCATTGAAGAGCATTTTTCTCGAATTTGATAAGGCAATCACCCGCACATTGAGCTTGAGATTTTCTTTAAGAAATTGCGTTTGTTGGTGGATTTGATCGATAAACTTTTCACCAACATTACCCACACCCATCACAAACAAATTGAGCTGTTTGGTATTGTCTTCAAAAAAGCGTTCGTGTAAGGTATTGAGTGCTTTTTTAACATCTCGTTCATTGATAACGACCGAGATATTTCGCTCAGAAGCACCTTGCGCAATGGCTCGAATGTTGACGTTGTTTTTGCCCAAAGTACTGAACATTTTCCCGCTGATGCCTTGGTGATTTTTCATGTTTTCACCCACGAGCGCTACAATACACAAATCTTTTTCAAGAATACACGGATCAATTTTGTTTTGGGCAATTTCAATTTCAAAAGCTTTGTTAACGGCGGATTGCGCTTTGTCGGCATCGGCATTGAGAATTCCAATGCAAATAGAATGCTCTGAAGATGCTTGGGTGATAAAAATAACGTTGATGGATTCCGCTGAAAGCACTTCAAACAGTCGTTTTGAAGAACCGGCTACACCAATCATTCCCGAACCTTCTAAAGTCAAAAGAGAAATTTTGTCAATATGCGAAATTCCTTTAATCGGATTGTCTTTGGCAGCAACGTTTGAAGTAATCAAGGTTCCGGCGGCATCCGGTTCAAAAGTGTTTTTGATCAGAATCGGAATGTTCTTTTTGAGCACTGGCTGAATCGTTGGCGGATACAAAACCTTCGCACCAAAATGCGACAACTCCATGGCTTCTTGATAAGAAATCACTTCAATGGGTTGGGCTTGCGGAACAATTTTCGGGTTGGCGGTAAACATTCCGTTGACGTCGGTCCAAATTTCTAATTGACTCGAATGCAAGGCGCCTGCAAGAATAGCTGCGGTATAATCTGATCCGCCGCGACCGAGTGTTGTGGTATGCCCGTCGGTAGACGAAGCAATAAACCCCGGAAATATAGTCACTGAGTTTTGTGAAGATTTAAAGAAATCAGTAATCAGTTGGTTGGTTAAATCAAAATCGACGACGGCTTTTCCGAAATGATTGTTAGTTTTAATCACTTCACGGCTGTCTTTATAAACGGCTTTGTCATCTTTTTGTTGATAAGCTTTGGCGATGATGCGTGAAGACAACAACTCACCAAAACTTAAGATGGCATCTGAAGTTCTGCTCGACAATTCTCCGAGCAAATAACAACCATCCAATAGCGTTTTGAGTTGATTAATATCAGCATTGATCACATCAATTAAATCGGCTTGTTCTGAAAGTGGAATCAGCTCATCAATCGCTTCTTTGTGTTTTTGCTCAATCGTATTGATGATGTCTTTATACGTTCTGTCTTTGCCCGAAGCTTTAACACCTGCACTCACGAGCATATCGGTCACACCGCTAAACGCTGAAACCACCACCGCTAATTGATCATTCTGAGCATAATTGCCCACAATCTTAAGAACTAAAGATATATTTTGTGCATTGGCTACTGAGGTACCGCCAAACTTGAGAACATTCATATAATTTGCATTTAATTTTTTAATGATTTTACAACGTGATTGAATTTTTTCATCCGAAAAAACAATCCAAAGCTAATATGTAGAAATAATTACCCCAAAGGGGTCGTAGTGGTTGATGTAGCAGTAGTAACCGCTGATGTTGCGGTCAAAAACAAAGTAGTATGTCTGCTAGAGTACATCATATTTGATGAGTTAAGAATTCCAAATGTATAAGAATTTAGTTAAGATTGAAAGCTGATATTCATTTTTACGAATTATTCATTTTGAATGCTTCATGATTTTAACAGATTGACTTATATGAAAGATTCGAGTATGAAAAATAATGATTCATTAAATAATTGTTGAATCTTATCAACAAACCTTGCTTTTTAACAAGCGTTTACAGAATTTTGAAGCATTAATTTGCTTTACTTCATCATGGAAAACACGCATTACATCACATCCGATGTACTCTCGATAGAACTCATTCAACAAATCATCAGCAACCAAACCAAGCTGGCACTTTCTGAAGAAGCGCAACTCAACATTGACAAATGTCGCGAATACCTCGATCAAAAAATGGCTGCCAACGACGATCCGGTTTACGGCATCAACACTGGATTTGGCTCGTTATACAACGTCAAAATTTCATCTGAAAACTTAACGAAGCTGCAAGAAAATCTGATGAAGTCGCATGCTTGTGGCACCGGTGATGAAGTCCCGCATGAGATTGTCAAAATCATGTTGTTGCTTAAAATTCAATCGCTGAGTTATGGTTATTCGGGTGTTCAACTCAAAACCGTAGAGCGTTTGATTGATTTTTACAACCACGATGTTTTGCCGGTGGTTTATACGCAAGGTTCTTTGGGAGCTTCAGGCGATTTGGCTCCGTTGGCGCATTTGTGTCTGCCGCTCATTGCCGAAGGCGAAGTGTATTTTGAAGGCCAACGTCAACAAGCCGCAAATGTTCTAAAACAAATGGAGTGGGAGCCAATTACCTTACAATCCAAAGAAGGTTTGGCGCTGCTCAACGGAACCCAATTTATGAGTTCGTATGGTGTTTTTGTTTTGATCAAAGCCATGAAACTATCGTGGTTTGCCGATTTGATTGGTGCAGTTTCTTTAGAAGGATTTGACGGTCGCAAAGATCCGTTCAATGAACTCATTCATCTGATTCGACCGCACAAAGGACAAATCATCACGGCGCAGCGCATGCTTGAATTTTTAGAAGAAAGTCAAATTGTCGCGCAACCTAAAAAACATGTGCAGGATCCATATTCGTTTAGATGCATTCCGCAAGTGCACGGCGCATCGAAAGACGCGATTGATTATGCCAAAAAGGTTTTCAAAACCGAAATCAATTCTGTGACTGACAATCCGAATATTTTTATTGAAAGCGATGTCATTGTTTCCGGCGGAAATTTTCATGGGCAACCTTTGGCTTTGGCCTTAGATTTTTTAGGAATAGCATTGGCTGAACTGGGCAATATATCTGAGCGCAGAACTTATCAACTCATTTCGGGTTTGCGCGGATTACCAGCATTTTTAGTAGACAATCCGGGCTTGAATTCTGGCTTTATGATTCCGCAATATACCGCTGCGAGCATTGTGAGTCAAAACAAACAATTAGCCACTCCGGCCAGTATTGACAGCATAGTATCGAGCAACGGACAAGAAGATCACGTGAGCATGGGCGCGAATTCGGCCACTAAATGTTTGAAAATTGCTGAAAACTTAGAGCGCATTTTGGCCATCGAACTCATGAACGCTTCACAAGCTATTGAATATAGAAGACCGCTACAATCGAGTGAATTTATCGAATCGTTTTTGAAGTCATTCCGCTCAGAAGTTCCGCTGGTTAATGAAGACCGCATTCTTCATTATGACATTGAAAATTCAATTTCATTCTTGAATAGCTTTATGCTTGACGAAAGTATCTTTGAGTAATTGCTTTTTTAGAAGCTGATCCGGCTGTCCGTTACAATCTTTTGCGCCACACAACCGGGGCGAACCGACGAAGTAAACCATAGCGCAAAAGGATTTCTACTTCCATCCGGGCTAGGGCTTTGGCGCCAAAATTAACTACCTATATTGCCGAGTGTTTTGTGGATTTTTCTTTTGTGACGCGTTTGTCTGAGCGAATCATCCCCTGAAATTATGCTGATATTTCCGTCGATTTCAAACATGGCCAATTTGACATTTTTATGATGTTCAATACCGTGTTCGCGCATGGCTTCATCTAATTCTTCAGAACTGATTCCGAGTTTGGCGAGCGTTTTATATTCAACTTTTCCGTCGTGAATCAGAATTTCAGGTTTGTCTTGAACTAACTTTTTAATCCAAGTTGATTGCGCCATCACGCGTTTAAAAATCATATTAATCAAGAATAAAGAACCGGCCGCTATAAGTCCGCCTGACAGCGAAGTATCGCTACCCACCATCGCATTTTGAACGGCATTACTAATCAGCAATACCAATATAATATCCGCAATATTGAGCTGAGAAAGTTCTTTTTTACCAAAAACGCGCAAGGCCAAAATCATAAAAAAATAGACCGCCAAGCTGCGAACAACTATATCTAAAAACGGGTATGTTGCCCAAAAATTCATTAGTTTCTGCGCAAAAGCATCGTGGTGTGCATACACGGATAAATATCTTCTAAACGCTGAATGTTCCAGTCTTTTTCAACCATCGAAGCGATTACTCTGGTTTTGTAAGCATTGCTCAGCGGCAACATGTTTAGGGCAATTCCGTATTTACTTTTGCCTAAAACTCCGCGCATTTCTTCAATTTTAAAATTTGTGTCTAGCTTTTTGAGGACGGCCTTTGTAAACGGCCATTCCCAATCTTTATCACTTTGAAACGGACGATAAGCTGCGCGAAGTAATTTAATAGGAAGACTCGTTTCTAGCGGATCATAAGACACAATGATTCCGCCGGGTTTGAGCTTTTCTTTGATGCGTTCAATAAGCAAATCAAAATTTTCAAAATGATGCAAAACACCGTAAGCATATACAATATCGAAATCGGTATCTGTAAAATCAGGTGAGAAAAAATCAATCGCTACTGCTTTGGCTTTGGGGCAATTGCGCTCATCAATTCTTTTTTGCAAACTGGCAATCGCCACATCGCTCAAATCAATTCCGATGTATTCTTTGGCATTTTCAGCCATATATAAAGACAGCGCATTTCCGCGTAAACAACCTAAATCGAGAATTTTTTTGTCGCTCAAATCGCCCATCCAAATTTTATGCTCATTGTACACGCGGTCTTTGATATCAAATTTCTTTCTGAAATCACTCAGTAATCCGTTGCGCATGTTTGACCAAAGCGTGGTTGCAAAGTTGGTTTTCGCGCGACCATCGGTATTGTAAAATTCTTTTTGACGCTTGTTAATTTCAAGGATATCTTCGGTAGTTTTCATAAAGTTTTTGACTTGTAAGGCACAAATATAGTCAGATTAATTAAGGTAAAAGCAGCGTTTTAAAAAAACAAAAAACCACGAATGTTATTATAAACAATTCGTGGCTTTTAAACGGAATAAATAAAATTATTTGGCCGGTTTCTCGGCTTTGTTGATTTTGACATTGAGTTCCTGAGCTCCTTCTTCGATATCTAAGAAGATTTCGTCGCCCGATGCAATTTTTGAAGTGATGATTTCTTCAGCCAAAACATCTTCGACATATTTTTGAATGGCTCTCTTAAGCGGACGCGCTCCAAATTGTTTGTCAAATCCTTTTTCGGCAATAAAAGCTTTGGCTGGCTCTGACAACTTGAGTCCGTATCCTAAATCGGCAACGCGCGCATACAATTTCTTCAATTCAATTTCAATAATCAAATCGATATCTGCCTTTTCAAGTGCGTTGAATACAATGACATCATCAATACGGTTCAAGAACTCAGGAGCAAAAGTTTTCTTGAGTGCGTTTTCAATTATACTCTTAGAATTTTCATCGGCTTGAGCAGTTTTAGCAGCGGTTCCGAATCCGACACCTTGACCAAAATCTTTGAGTTGACGGGCTCCGACATTCGAAGTCATGATTATAATCGTGTTTTTAAAATCGATTTTTCTACCTAAGCTATCGGTCAAATAACCATCATCTAGAACTTGCAACAACATATTAAATACGTCTGGATGTGCTTTTTCAATTTCATCGAGTAAGACCACGCAATATGGTTTTCTGCGAACTTTTTCAGTAAGTTGACCGCCTTCTTCATAACCGACATAACCCGGAGGCGCGCCGACCAATCGCGAAATTGAGAATTTCTCCATGTATTCGCTCATATCTATACGCACTAGTGCATCTTCTGAATCAAACAATTCGCGCGCTAAAACTTTGGCCAATTGAGTTTTACCAACTCCGGTTTGACCCAAGAAAATAAAAGAACCAATGGGTTTGTTAGGATCTTTTAAACCAGCGCGATTTCTTTGAATGGAACGAGCAATTTTTAAAACCGCATCTTTTTGACCAATAACTTTGTTTTCAATAAGTTCTGGAAGATTAGCTAGTTTATTGCTTTCGGTTTGCGCAATGCGATTGACGGGAATTCCGGTCATCATAGAAACTACATCGGCTACGTTTTCTTCGGTAACCACAATACGGTTGTTTTTGGATTCTTCTTCCCACTGTTCTTGCGCAATAGCCAAATCTTTTTCAATGCGTTTTTCATCGTCGCGCAACTTGGCCGCTTCTTCATATTTCTGTTTTTTAACTACAGAATTCTTGGTTTCACGAACTTCTTCTAACTGACGCTCTAACTCAAGAATTTGTTTTGGAACTTCAATATTGGTAATGTGAACGCGTGAACCTGCTTCGTCTAAAGCATCAATGGCTTTGTCCGGTAAGAAACGTTCAGACATGTAGCGATTAGTGAGTTTCACACAAGCTTCAACGGCTTCTGGTGTATAAATTACATTGTGATGATCTTCGTATTTATTTTTAACATTATTGAGAATCATGATGGTTTCTTCTACCGAAGTAGGTTCTACAATAATCTTTTGGAAACGTCTTTCTAAAGCGCCATCTTTTTCGATATATTGACGGTATTCATCTAGTGTGGTAGCACCAATGCATTGAATTTCTCCACGCGCCAAAGCAGGTTTGAACATATTTGAGGCATCGAGCGAACCTGTTGCTCCGCCGGCTCCTACAATCGTGTGAATTTCATCAATAAACAAAATAATATCATCGTTTTTTTCGAGCTCGTTCATCACGGCTTTCATTCGCTCTTCAAACTGACCACGGTATTTGGTTCCGGCCACGAGGCTTGCCAAATCAAGGGTAACTACACGTTTGTTAAACAAAATGCGCGATACTTTCTTCTGGGTAATTCTAAGCGCTAAACCTTCAGCAATCGCAGATTTACCAACACCCGGTTCACCAATAAGCAAAGGATTGTTCTTTTTGCGACGACTCAAAATTTGTGAAACACGCTCAATTTCTTTTTCGCGACCCACCACCGGATCAAGTTTTCCTTCTTCGGCCATTTCGGTCAAATCGCGACCAAAATTGTCGAGTACAGGCGTTTTAGATTTTTTATTTGATTTATTGGCCGGATTGTTAAAACTACTCTCTTTAAAACTGTCATCTTGTCCCGAATCATCGTTATAAGATTCGTTTTTTGGCAGATTTTCTATAAAATTATCTTCGTTTGGTGTCATATTTAAATATTGTTCTTTGGCTGAATCATAATCAATTTTTAGCTTATTGAGAAGCTTGGTCGTCGGGTCATTTTCGTTGCGTAAAATACACAACAACAAATGCGCTGTGCTGATTGAGGAACTCTGAAAAACTTTCGCTTCTAAAAAAGTAGTCTTCAAAGCGCGCTCGGCTTGACGTGTTAAATGCAGGTTTTTCTTTTCGTTAGTAGCCACCGCATTAGGGTTGGCAGGGCTGAGGATTTCAACTTTTCGGCGCAAATGATCTAAGTCAACCGACAGATTGTTTAATATGTTGATGGCTTTCCCGTTTCCGTCTCTTAAAATTCCCAGCATCAGATGCTCAGTACCAATAAAGTCGTGGCCTAAACGCAAGGCTTCTTCTTTACTATAGGTAATCACATCTTTAACTCTTGGTGAAAAATTATCATCCATAAATTGTAAGGTTTGGTCTTGTAAATTTAATCATTCTGCGCCCTAATGACAAAAACTATTCCTGTCAGAACTACTGTCAGCTAATTGACAAAAAATATTCAAAAAAAAACAGCGCTCCAATATGAACTTATTAACCGAAAAACAGCCCGTTTTTGTTAATAAATAGAGGAAATTTAAGATGGTTTTATAACCTATAAATAGGAGAGAAAGGTTATATTAGCGGGATTTTAAAAACAGAATAATTTAAACCCATTTAGTATATGTCAGACGGAGAAAAGTTAATCCCGATTAACATCGAAGACGAAATGAAATCAGCTTACATCGATTATTCGATGTCAGTTATTGTATCGCGTGCGCTTCCAGATGTTAGAGACGGACTCAAACCTGTACACCGACGCGTTTTGTATGGAATGTATGACCTCGGTGTATTTTCTAACCGCCCACACAAAAAATCCGCGAGAATTGTCGGAGAAGTTTTAGGTAAATATCACCCACACGGAGATACTTCGGTTTATGATGCCATGGTGCGTATGGCCCAAGAATGGAGTTTGCGCTATTTAATGGTAGACGGACAAGGTAACTTCGGATCGATAGACGGAGACAGTCCGGCCGCGATGCGCTATACCGAGGCACGTCTCAAAAAATTGTCAGAAGATATTATGGCTGACATCGACAAAGAAACCGTTGATTTTCAACTCAACTTTGACGATACCTTATACGAACCTAAAGTAATGCCGACGCGCATTCCGAATTTGCTCATCAACGGTGCGTCTGGAATCGCGGTAGGGATGGCTACCAATATGGCTCCGCACAACCTTTCAGAAGTAGTGGACGGAACTTTGGCTTATATTGACAACAACGATATTGAAGTTGACGAACTCATCAACTACATCAAAGCGCCAGATTTCCCGACCGGCGGTGTCATTTATGGTTACGAAGGGGTTCGCGAAGCGTTCAAAACCGGACGCGGAAGAATCGTGATGCGTGCCAAAGTTAACTTTGAAGAAGTTGAAGGTCGCGAATCAATTGTGGTGACTGAAATTCCATATCAAGTCAACAAAGCCGAAATGATTAGAAAAACGGCTGACTTAATCAACGACAAAAAAATCGAGGGCATATCAAACATCCGCGACGAATCGGACAGAAACGGTATGCGCATCGTTTATATTCTCAAACGCGATGCGGTTCCGAACGTAGTTTTGAATACCTTATTTAAATATACCCAACTTCAATCGTCGTTTAGCGTCAACAATATTGCGCTAGTCAATGGCCGTCCGCAGTTGTTGAACTTAAAAGATTTGATTCTGCATTTTGTGGACCACCGCCACGATGTAGTGGTGCGTCGTGCTCAATTTGAGTTGCGCAAAGCTGAAGAACGCGCGCACATTTTAGAAGGTTTGATTATTGCTTCGGATAACATTGATGAAGTAATTGCCATTATCCGCGGATCTAAAAATACCGATGAAGCGCGTGAGAAATTGATGGAACGCTTTAGCTTGACCGATATTCAATCTCGTGCCATTGTCGAGATGCGTTTGCGTCAATTGACCGGACTCGAGCAAGACAAATTGCGTGCAGAATACGAAGACATCATGAAACTCATCCAGGAATTGAAAGATTTATTGGCGAGCAAAGAACTTCGTATGGAACTCATCAAAAAAGAATTGCTCGAAGTCAAAGAAAAATACGGCGACGAAAGACGCTCAACCATTGAATATTCAGGTGGTGACGTAAGCATTGAAGATTTGATTGCCGATGAAAATGTGGTCATTACCATATCGCATGCGGGTTACATCAAACGTACTTCGCTATCAGAATACAAAACACAAAACCGCGGTGGCGTAGGGCAGAAGAGCGCTGCTACTCGAGATCAAGATTTCTTAGAACATTTATTTGTAGCCACCAACCACCAATATTTGTTGTTCTTTACCCAAAAAGGAAAATGTTTCTGGATGCGCGTGTATGAAATTCCTGAAGGCTCCAAAGCCAGTAAAGGTCGCGCGATTCAAAATCTCATCAACATCGAGAACGACGACAAGGTCAAAGCGTTTATTTGTACCAAAGACCTCAAAGACGAAGAATACATCAACAACCATTTTGTGATTATGGCCACCAAACAAGGTCAAGTCAAAAAAACTCCACTGGAGCAATATTCTCGTCCGCGTCAAAATGGGATTAATGCGATTACCATTCGTGAAGACGACGAACTCATCGGCGCAAAACTCACCACCGGAAACAGCCAAGTTTTGGTAGCGGTAAAATCGGGTAAATTGGTTCGCTTTGAAGAAAGCAAAACTCGTCCGATGGGCCGTACAGCCTCAGGAGTCCGCGGAATTACTTTAGCAGACGAAAAAGACGAAGTTATCGGCATGGTGGCTATTGACGAAAAAGAAGTTAATGAAACACAATTACTTGTGGTCACTGAAAACGGTTACGGTAAACGCACCAAACTTGTTGATGACGATGGCGAAGATGTATACCGCATTACCAACCGCGGAGGAAAAGGTGTCAAAACGCTCAACATTACTGAGAAAACCGGACAACTTATTTCGATTAGCGATGTTACCGACGAAGATGATTTGATGATCATCAACAAATCTGGATTGACCATCAGAATGGAAGTTTCAAGCCTTAGAGTTATGGGTCGCGCTACGCAAGGTGTTCGCTTGATTAATATTAAAGGGAATGACTCGATTGCTGCGGTAACCAAAGTAATGAAAGAAGACGAAGAAGCTGAAGATCAAGACATCGATGGTGAAACTCCGGATGCAGATTTATCTACAGACGAAATCAACGAAACGCAAGAATAATCACTAATGTCTATAAAAATGAAAAATAAACATTTCATAGTCGCATCGGCTTTGATGCTTTCCTTGGGAAGTTTTGCTCAAAAAGACCAAATCAAAGCGGCCGAAAAAGCACTTAAAAACGAAAACCCAACCGAGGCTCTAGCTTCACTTGGACAAGCAGAATCATCACTAGGTGCTGCAACAGAAGCTGAAAAAGCTCAATTTTATTTTGTAAAAGGTAACGCACACAAGGCTTTGGCTGCCAAAAAAGCAGAAGTAGCTAAAAACCTTTCAGCCGCCGCTGCCGCTTATCAGCAAGTAATGGCTATTGAAAAGGCTTCAGGAAAATCAAAATATTCTGAAGATGCCAAAAATGCTTTAGCCGATTCGAGAAATCAATTGATTAATGCAGCGATTGATGCCGGAAATGCTAAAAATAATGGATTAGCTTCCGATTTACTTTATGCTGCTTATCAAGCGGACAAAACAGATTTAGAAAAATTGTACTACGCCGGAAATTATGCCACCAATGCAGAACAATTTGATAAAGCTCTTGAGTACTACGGTGAATTAAAAAAACTAAACTATTCAGGTGAAGGAACCAATTATTACGCTAAAAATGCACTCAACGAACAAGAAGAATATTTCGGAAACAATGCAGCTGCTAAAACCGATCGCGATACTAAAGTTCGTTTGAAATTGTACAGCAATCCGCGCGATGAAAAAGTTCCATCAAAACGAGGTGAAATTTACAAAAACATTGCGCTCATTTTGGTACAGCAAAAAAAGCCAGATGAAGCAAAAAAAGCATTAGCCGAAGCCAAAGCAGCCAATCCTGATGACACTTCGATTATGCTGACCGAAGCCAACTTATATCTTGAGTTAAATGATCAGGCAACTTATAAAAAACTTGCAGGTGAGCTTTTAGCCAAAAGCCCCAATGATGCTGATTTGGTATACAATATGGGGGTAATTGCCTCAAAAACAAACGAAGCTGAAGCTGAAAGTTATTACAAAAAAGCCATTGAAATTGATCCAAAATATATCAATGCCTATTTGAATTTAGCGATTCTAAAACTAGATGCTGATAAGAAATTTGTGGATGAAATGAATAAATTGGGCAATTCTGAAAAGGATAACAAACGTTATGAAGCACTCAAAAAACAACGCAACGAAATGTTTACTTCGACTTTACCTTATTTAGAAAAGGCATATGAACTCGATGACAAAAACGTTGATGTTGCCAACACCCTTTTAAATGTATATGGTGCTCTTGAAATGATGGACAAGAAAAAAGCGCTTAAAGCCAAACTTGGGAAGTAATTTCAAATAAAACATAAAAAAAGCCTGTCTCAATCGACAGGCTTTTTTTGTTTATATAATCTTTTTAATCACTCTGAGTTTATGCGTATGCCTGTTACTTTCAGCATTAAAAATGCCCAAGTGATCCAGTCGGTCAATACGAACTTTTCCGCTCGCGTGAATGATGTAATTGTCATCCATAATGATGCCCACATGAATGATGTTGCCTTCTTCATTGTCAAAAAAAGCCAAATCACCGGGCTCGCTTTCTTCAATAAAACTCAGCGCATCGCCTTGGGTAGCTTGTTGTGAGGCATCGCGTTGTAAAAAATAACCATTGAGTTTGTATACCATTTGCGTAAAGCCCGAACAATCAATTCCAAAAGGTGTTTTTCCGCCCCACAAATACGGAGCATTCAAATACATAAAAGCCATATTGATCAAATTGGCTTTGGGTTTCACACCGCTAATGCGCAAACCTTCAAAAGTAAATCCTGATGAATTGATATCAGCATGATTCAAAAACGATAACGAAGCACCAAGTGGTATCGGCATCAGCAAATGATTCGGTGAAGTTATATATTCAACCAAATCTGAATTGAGTACAATGGCGTCGTTGCTTAATTGTGAAAATTGCTGCTCAGAAATTTCCTGAAACTGTTTTGAATCCACCCAACCTTCATAAGCGTCGTATTGCAACTGAATTTTGGCCCATTGCTTCTGACGTTCGAGCACTTTGAAATGCTCGCCAAACAACACCTGCGATACAATTTCGCTTTTGTCGCTGGCCTCGGCACGCAGAGGAATAATGGCTAGATTACAAATTCCGAACATCTTATTTATTTTCAGGAGCTATTTCCCGCTATTCATTACAATCTTTTTAGGGTAACTTCCGCTTTGCTTCAGCACATCCTAAAAAGGATTTTCATTGCTATCGGGGCTAGGGCAGTGGTAACTTATTAAACTATTTCCTTAAGCGCGTTCAATCACAATCGCCGAAGCACCGCCACCGCCGTTACAAATAGCAGCTGCGCCAATCTTGGCATTGTTTTGTTCTAAAACATTGATAAGCGTAACAATGATGCGCACACCCGAACAACCCAGCGGATGCCCTAATGAAACCGCACCACCGTTGACATTCACTTTGTCATTGTCTAAGCCGAGAATCTGTGCATTGGCCAAACCAACTACTGAGAAAGCTTCGTTAAATTCAAAAAAATCAACATCGTTTACTGTCAAACCGGCTTTGTCTAAAGCTTTTGGCAATGCTTTGGCCGGAGCGGTCGTAAACCATTTAGGTTCTTGAGCCGCATCAGCATAACTGCGAATGTAAGCAAGTGGCTTTAAGCCCAAAGATTGCGCTTTTTCTTCGCTCATCAAAACAACCGCACCCGCACCATCATTAATGGTCGATGCATTGGCAGCAGTTACGGTTCCTTCTTTGGTAAAAACGGCACTAAGTGTTGGAATTTTATCGAGTTTTACATTGGTATATTCTTCATCGCGTGTCACCATGATTGGTTCACCACGTCTTTGTGGAACAGCTACCGGAACTTCTTCATTATTGAATTTCCCGGCTTCCCAAGCTTTTGCCGAACGCTCGTATGATTGAATCGCAAAAGCATCTTGTGCTTCACGCGATATTTTATATTCCGAATACGCACAAATCGGCACTTACCCCCATGGCATTGTGGTCATAAGCATCTTGCAAACCGTCTTTTTGCATGCCGTCGATGAGTTAGGTTGGTGGAAATTTAACTCCGTTGCGCATATGCACATAATGGAATCATGCTCATGCTCTCCATACCACCGGCCACAATGATTTCGGCATCGCCGGCGATGATGGCGAGCACGCTTGCACAGCAGCTTTCATTCCTGAAGCATACTTTATTAACAGTCGTAGCAATCACAGAATTAGGCAATCCGGCAAACAAAGCAGCTTGACGAGCAGGTGCTTGTCCAACTCGGCTTGAATTACATTACCCATAATCCGCTTCATCCACCAAATTCGGATCAACATTTTGTCCCGTGCTCCTTTAATGGCAACAGCGCCTAATTGCGGGGCAGTCATAGAAGATAAAGCGCCCATAAAACTACCGATAGGCGTTCTGGCTGCTGATACGATTACTACTTTTTTGTTCATAAATGCTGTGTTTTATTATTTGGTTGCGAATTTAATCAATTTAAGGCAATCGCTGGGTAGGTTTTTGACAATATTTACCCATGAACACCGCTAAAATTAGTATTTTGACAACTAAACCAAAACTATTGTTGATTCTATAAGTTTGATTGTTAACGATTTTGCAATTGCTTGAAAAAAAACGTTCATTTTTATTTGTAAAATTTAGAATTGAACATTACATTTGCAACCGCTTAAAACACAAGAGTACGTTCTTAATCGTTTTAACAGGAGAGTTGCCTGAGAGGCCGAAAGGACATGTTTGCTAAACATGCGTATGGGAAACTGTACCAAGGGTTCGAATCCCTTACTCTCCGCACTCGGGGTGTAGCGTAGCCCGGTTATCGCGCCTGGTTTGGGACCAGGAGGTCGCAGGTTCGAATCCTGCCACCCCGACATATTAAGGTCCAGTAGCTCAGCTGGATAGAGCAACTGCCTTCTAAGCAGTAGGTCTCAGGTTCGAATCCTGACTGGATCACATGAAAGCCTCTGTTTTGAGGCTTTTTTTGTTTTACTTCTGACCTTAATTTCTATCTTTATCCCATGTATTACTTTTGTAAATGAGGTTTTTTTTAGCTTTTACTATTTCTTTTTTGATGTGGGCGTGCAGTACCTCAAAAACCCTTCGTCCAACCCAAACCATTGAAGTTCCTGAATCCAAAAAGGCAATGATTTCTAAAGCCTCAATTCCATCTTCTGAAGTTATTAAAGTTGTCAAAAATGAAAATGTTTCAGCACTGGTAGTTGATGACTCAACGTTTGTGAACCTTTATGATTACAGCCACGATTTTATATACAAAATGAAGTATGCTTCTGAAGATAATTTTCTCAAAACCAAAGTTTATAATTGTGAAGCCTGCTATTTGCGCTACAAAACGGTAAAAGCTTTACTCAAAGCACAAGAAAAGTTCATGAAAAAAGGCTACAGAATTGTGTTGTTTGACTGTTACAGACCGCTGGATATTCAAAAAAAAATGTGGCAAATTGTGCCCAATCCGAGTTATGTGGCCGACCCAAAAAAGGGTTCTATACACAATCGAGGCGGCGCGGTAGATATTTCATTGGCGGATATAAACGGAAACGAACTCGACATGGGAACCGGTTTTGATCATTTTGGCCCTGAAGCTGCACAAGATTATGAAAATCTGCCTGAATCAGTACTTGAAAACAGAAAGCTGTTGCGCAACACCATGATTCGCGCAGGTTTTCGGATTTTCGAAAGTGAATGGTGGCATTACAACTTAAAAAATGCACGCCGAGAACCCATTTCAAACTTTCAATGGATTTGTGATTAAGGCTTTGCTTCTAGGCAGTGAAAATAATTTAAAAAGTAACTTTCAGGCTCGTAAATCAGGCCATCGAGTTCAGATTTAAAAGCTTTACGCATCATATAATCAGCGCTTTCTGCGCCAAACTTAATTCGAATAAACGACAATTCAGATTTTTTTAAATCTTCATAATCTTCTTTTCGGAACATAAAATAGCCCGATAAAATTCGGTTGTTAATTCCTTTATCATCGCGCAACATCGAACCACAACTCTCGTCATTGGTATGCAAGAGCGTCACAATTTTGTTGTTGTTGAGTTGTAGATAAATCTTAGAATTTTTATCAAAGCATTTGGCCTTGATAAAATCTGAGCTTTTTTCGAGCAATTGAACTTGTAACACGGGCGTGCCGTCAGTAATTAAAATTGAATAAAAAATATAGCTTGAATTTCCGCCAAAGTTTTTTTCATAAACCAAATATTCTTTGGTTGATTTATAACTTCCGAGGGAATCTTTCACGTCGGTAGTAAACTCGCACGGACGTTGCGCTTGAGCGATTAAAGACAACAACCCGATACATCCGAAAAACAACTGTTTCATGCTGATTTTAAATTTTGGCGCAAAGTAAAACTATTTTGCGATTATTCATATCGGTCGTAAAAAAACAGTATGAATCTCCGCCGCTTTTGATTTTCCATTTTTTGCGAATTTCCTCAACGGTTTCCGGAAAATTACGAACCGTAACATGCGCTTGTTTTTCTTGTAAATATTGCTTCATTTCGCTTTTTTGATAGGGAATCTGCTGAAGAATTTCAAAACAGCGTCCCGGAAAATCAATCCATTTTTCAGAAGTATACAAATGAGAATTCAATTGCAATTTTGACAAACCATAACGCTGCCCAATTTGCGCAAAACCACCCGATTTCATAATGGCCGCATTGGGTTCGTATAAGTATTTTTGCGGTAAATCAAAACGTGAAAAAGCTTCATCATTAAGTTTAAAAGAAAATTCTTGAATCCGTTTGGACATGATATTTACAGAAATGACGCTGACTTCCTCTTTAAAACCTAGCTCTATTTCCCAAAGCAATTCTTTGACTTCATTCTCAATCGCCACAATGTGAATGTTTTTGACAAATTGCAAATCTTTCAAACCCGCTTGAATATCCAGAATGGGTGCGGTTTTGATGAGCATATGATTTGAGAATTCAAAGTATTCCGGCAAAAGCGCAACCACATTGGGCGTACAATCTTCAAGCATAAAAACCTTGCCTTTTCGATCGCTTCTGCGCACCGGATCCAGATAAATCCAATCAAATTTTTGGTTCTTTTTTTGGAGGATTTCCAGCCCGTCGCCGCACAAACATTCGACATTTAGAGCTTTTAATTGCCGGAAGTTATAACCGACAATTTCTGAGAGTTCCGGTTGGTATTCACAATGAATCACTTGTTTGAACTTTTGAGCAAAATAGTACGCATCAACCCCAAAACCGCCGGTTAAATCAATCAAAGAATTTCCTGAAATCAAGGAAGCTTTGTAATGCGCTGTGCTTTCAGAAGAAGTTTGTTCCACCGAAATCTTGGAAGGATAAACCACTTGTTCGCAAGCAAACCATGTGGGCAATTTGTCTTGCGCTTTTTTTCGACCTGAAATTTGTTCGAGGATTTCGGTCCATGAAAATTCAGGAAAAGGATTTTTTTGCAAGGCCAACTGAACTACATCAGCTGAAGTATTTTCAACGATAAAGTCACGAATAGGCGCAGGGAAATCAATCGCTGACAAGGCTAGATATTTTTGGTAAGAAACTGAATAAACGAATTGTCCGGAAAGAATTCTTTGCCAATAACTTTGAGAATTGTATACAGCGGAACGGCGATGATCATACCGGCAATTCCAAATAAAAAACCGGCTGAGAGAATCACCAAGAAAATTTCAAGCGGATGCGAACTCACGCTTTTAGAGAATATCAGTGGCTGCGACACATTGTTGTCAATCATCTGAACCACAGCAAAACCAATCATCACATACAAAGTAGTCGGCAAAATTTCGGTTTGAAAATCTTGTCCTAAATTGCCCAACATTGTCAGCGCAGCCGCCATAACCGATGCAATCAGCGGTCCGATGTACGGAACAATATTCAGCAATCCGCACAAGAAAGCAATCACCAGTGCATTGTCAACCCCAAAAATCAACAAGACAATCAGATACAAAACACAAACAATAAATAATTGCAGCAAAAGCCCAATGAAATAGCGCGAAAGTAATTCATTGATCTTTTCAATCGAATTGAGAATTTGCTCTTCATGGCTGTCGGGAATGAGCAATTTAGCTCCGGCGATGAGTTGTTTTCGGTCATTGAGAAAGAAAAAAGTAATAAACAACACCGAAACCAATCCAACGCCAAAACCACTAATGGCGCCGACCATCGCGTTGAGCAAATTAGGAATAAAATCAACATCGATTAGAGAAGCAATTTTCTGGTTTTTAAAAATGGCCTCGGCATCAATATGGTGACTTTCAAGCCAAACCGACAATTGCTGGATTAATTCGAGCGTATTTTTTTCAATCGCAGCGGTGTTGAGCAAAGATAAATTTTGTCCTTGACTGGCAATCAGCGGAACAAACATCGACAGAAATCCAAGCATGAGCAACAAGTAAAAAACAATCACCATCGCGCTTGACGCGGTTTGTTTGAATTTGAGTTTGGTTCTGAAAAATCGTTGAATCGGACGGCCAATCAGAGATAAAATAAGCGCAATCACCAAATACAACAAAACGGTTTGAATGGCATACAGAAAATAGAGGAGAAGTCCGACACCTATGAGTACCGCAACTGCACGCAAAATTCCACCGGCAATGATTTTTGAATTCACCATAATGCAATCATTTACACCGAAAGGTACAATTTAAACCGATTCGATTAATTATTAAAGATATAATTGATGATGTTGGCGCCCATTTTTAAGGCCTTGGTGCGCACTTCAATCGGATCGTTGTGCACATCGGGATCTTCCCAACCATCGCCCAAATCAGTTTCATACGTATACAAAACCGCCAGTCTTCCGTCTATGAAAATACCAAAAGCCTGCGGACGTTTGCCGTCGTGTTCGTGAATTTTCGGAATTCCACCCGGAAAAGAATAAGGCTTTTGAAAAATGGCATGACTCGCGGGAAGTTCGACCAAATCTTCATCGGGTAAAAGCTTTTTGAGCTCTTTGCGGATGTATTGATCCATACCATAGTTATCGTCAATATGCAAAAACCCACCTGAGCTTAAATAAGCGCGCAAGTTGGTCGCATCGTTGTTGCTAAAAACCACATTGCCGTGTCCGGTCATGTGCACAAACGGATACGAAAACAACTCCGGACTTGAAGGTTCCACCACAGCCGCTTTGGGTTTTAAGCGCGTATTGATATTCTGATTGCAAAACTTAATCAAATTGGTCAGCGAAGTCGGGTTGGCATACCAATCGCCGCCACCACTGTATTTGAGCAAAGCAATTTCTTGCGCTTGAATCGTCCAAGAAAAAAATATCAAAAAGCAAAAAAACTTTTTCATTGTTTAGTTTTTAACCACTTTAAGCGTTTGTGATTGTGTTTCGGTTTTGAGATTCAACATATAAACACCGGCTGATAATTGAGTCATATTTACAATATATTCTACCTGATTTGGATAGAATTCTAAAACTTTCTGCCCAAGTGAATTACTCAAAATAACTTCTTTAATTTCCTCAAGATTTGAAATATTCAAAAATTGGTGGGTTGGGTTCGGATAAACTTTAAAATCAGATTTGGCAAAACCTTGATTACTCATGGTTGCATCATAAACATGAACCGCTAAACGCACCGGATTTGACATTCGACTTTCGCAATTATTGACGGTTTGAGAAGCGTAATAAGTAGTATCGTTTTGTAAGACGGTTGTGCCTGACAATAAGTTTCCGCCCACAGCCGAATCATACCACTGAATGTTTTGCCCTTGAACCATTAAATCATTCAAAGTTTGCCCCGGATTGTAGGTTTGATTGGCGTCTCCGGTTGGCGGCGAAACTGGCGGATTGATGTTCAATGCAAAAGGTCTAGCCCAATGACAACCTGATACCGAAATATTGCTTTCAATCACCAAGTAAAGCGTTTGGTTTTGAGTAAAACTGTAATTAAAGATATTTGAAATAAAATTGTTGGTTACATTCTCGGCGTCTGTAAGGTTATCATAATATTTAAAATCATATTCTGCCGGATTGGCTCCGTTCAAAACATAAGCTGACTGATCTATATTGACGGTGTACATTCCAGTATCATTGCTACAGACAGATAGGTTAGTCGGTTCAAGCAGCGGATAGGTAGCCAATAAATCATAGCCATATTGATTGCTTAACACAAAAGAACTTCCACAATTCTCAAAACTAGCTTGAACCCTGTAGGCAGTTTGGTTATCTGTTGGGCAAACCACAAAGCTATCAGAATTGGCACCCGGAACTAAAAAGTCATCAATAAACCATTGGTAAGTAATCGGTAATGAAATTCCATTAGGTGTAAATCGCCAAGCTTCATTCGTAGCGCTCCAGGTTCCAGTGTTTCTGGTGGAAGGTGTAATAGCTGAAGTTCCGCTTTGATTCTGAACGCCAATCAACCCTGAACCGTTATTCCAACTGCTGCAAGAAGTTCTGCTTTTTACAAAAACTTCTATGATGTTTGTACCTTCATGAATGACAATTTGCGAGGTTTGATAACCAAGACTACCGCCACAATTATATAAGGGCAATTCATTAAAATTAACAACAAAAGCACGATTAGGAGCCGTGTAGATTCCGGTGTCAACTATGTAATAATTGACATTTTGCACCAGCGAATTGGTTACCGGTGGTGATTGAATGTTGGTATCTTGATAAACACCATAAATAGCATTTCGAATCGGAAAAGAAGCATTGGGAATAGTCTGAGTAAATTCCCAAGGACAATCTCCTGTAACTGTTGTATTGAACGAAACTACACCATTACTGCCAACTATAAGTCTGTTGTAACTGTTTCCGTAAAAACAAAAATTAAACGGCAAGTTTACCAATTGTGACCAAACATCATCATTTGAATTGTCCAAAACGGTTCCGCCTGTAAACGGAAATAAAGGATTGTAATTAATACCTTGAACTGTATAACTATCAGTACTTTTGGGCATGTATTGATTCACCACGTTCAAGACTGTACAGTCTCCTGGATTACAAACCATTTGCGCATCTGGTATATTGATACCGACTAAGGGCGTATCTTGAGCTTGCATTAAAGCAAAACAAAACAAAGCAATGATTAATAATTTCTTTTTCATGAGTTTAGTTTGTTTGTTCGTTATAAAAAACCACACTATGACAAGCTACAATGGCAGCTGTTTCGGTGCGCAATCGGGTTTGTCCCAAAGTTACCGGAATATATCCGGCCTTCAAAGCCATTTCAATTTCTTGCGTCGAAAAATCGCCTTCCGGACCAATCAGCAAAGTCACATCGGTGTGGGGCAGTAACAATTCTTTTAGTGATTTTCGGTTGGTTTCTTCGCAATGGGCAATGAAATTCAATCCATCATATTTTTGTTTCATGAATTCTTTAAAGCTAATGGCCGGATTGAGTTTCGGCAAAGTGTATTGATTGGATTGTTTGAGCGCCGAAATGAGAATTTTCTCCATGCGCTCATGATTGAAATTTTTACGTTCAGAATGCTCACAAAAAATAGGCGTAATTTGATCAATCCCAATTTCGGTGGCTTTTTCTAAAAACCATTCATAACGATCATTCATTTTGGTAGGCGCCACGGCTAAATGCAAGTGATATTTTTTGGGTTCTTCCTGAACAACAGAAACCGTTCTAACTTGGCATTTGTGGTCGGTTGCCAGAACAATCTCTGTTTCAAATAAAAAACCTAAACCATTGGTCACAAAAAGTTTATCGCCTTCTTTTTTTCTGAGTACTTTAACTATATGCCGACTTTCTTCTTTATCAAAGGAGAAAGTTTCTTGCTCGGATACAATATTCGGATTGTAAAACAACTGCATCTTAAAAAGAAATTCGCGCTTTTGAAACTACCGAAGCATTTTCAAAGTTTCCGGTTAAAAATTTCTGATAGCCCGTAATACCAATCATCGCAGCGTTGTCAGTGGTGTATTCAAACTTCGGAATAAAAGTCTTCCAGCCATACAAAACTTCGGTCTCTTTGAGCGTTTTTCTGATTCCTGAATTGGCCGAAACACCACCGCCAATAGCCACTTGCGTAATTCCGGTTTCGGCTACAGCCATTTTGAGTTTATCCATAATAATCTCAATGATGGTTTGCTGAATCGACGCGCACAAATCGGATTTATTTTGCTCAATAAAATCTGGATTTTCGGCAACTTGCTTCTGAATAAAATATAAAATTGAAGTTTTCAGACCCGAGAAACTAAAATCTAATCCCGGAATTTTGGGCTTGCTAAAAGTAAATGCTTTCGGATTGCCTTCTTGAGCCAATTTGTCCACCAACGGACCGCCCGGATATGGCAAACCGAGAATTTTGGCAGACTTATCAAAAGCTTCGCCCACTGCATCATCCGTAGTTTCACCTATAATTTCCATTTTGAAAAAATCGTCTACACGCACAATTTGTGTGTGTCCGCCCGAAATAGTCAAAGCCAAAAACGGAAACTGGGGCTTGTCAAAACCTTCTTCATCAATAAAATGGGCCAATATGTGCGCTTGCATGTGATGCACGGATATCAGCGGAATATTCAATGCCAAAGACATCGACTTAGCAAACGAACCACCCACCAACAGCGAACCCATCAGTCCCGGACCTTGGGTAAAAGCTATGGCTGAAAGATCTTCGCGGCTAATTCCGGCGCGTTTGATGGCTGCATCCACTACCGGAACAATATTTTGTTGGTGCGCTCGCGAGGCCAACTCGGGAACCACACCGCCATATTGCTCATGAACGAGTTGATTGGCCACAACATTCGACAGCACTTTATCGTTATGAAGAATCGCTGCCGAAGTATCATCACAAGAACTTTCAATGGCTAGAATGTAGATGCTTTTCGGTTGCATAAATAGCTTTAAATTTCAGAGTATTTTTGGGCTGTATCCACTAAAATATTTTATTTTTACAGCGATGCCAAAATTAGCGTTTTTTATCAATGACCCGAGGTGCGTTTCGTTAAAAAATCGATTGTGGATTAAATTAGCGTTGTTATCAAAAGAGCCAAGAAAATAATCTTTCGTACCCTTTTATTCCTATTGTTGCTGTTGTTGGCTATGGGAATTGCACTGACATTGCCTTCGGTTCAAACGCGCATCGGTCAACGTCTGACGCAATGGCTCAATGAAACTTATAAAACTGACATTCAAATCGGGCAGGTTTCAGTTACTTCCTTCGGCACGGTAAAACTCAAGCAGGTTTTGGTGCGCGACCACAAAAAAGATACGCTCATTTACGCCAACAGAATCAATACCAATGTTCTAGATGTCAAACGACTCATTGATGGCGATTTGCTTTTTGGCAACATCAGTGTCGATGGTTTACTGCTCGACATGAAAACCTACAAAGGCGAAAAAGACACTAACCTCGACCGCTTCATTGCTGCTTTTGACGATGGCAAACCTTCATCGGGAAAATTTTTGTTTACTGCCAACCAAATCACGGTAAATCGAAGTCATTTTATCTTAACTGATTACAACCGAGAAATACCCAAAGATGCTGATTTTTCAAAACTCAATGCGGTTTTAGAAAATTTTGAAATCCACGGACCGAATGTAAACACCGATATTACTCGTATGTCATTTTTGGACCATCGCGGGCTGTATGTGCGCAATTTGGAATCGAAATTCTCGTATACCAAAAAGCAAATTCTGATGCGCAATGTCGATTTGATTACAGCGCATTCTCTTTTTAAAGGCAATGTCGCACTCAACTACAAACGAGAAGATTTTGCCGATTTCAACAACAAAGTCAACTTTAATATTTTGGTTGATCAGGCTTCGTTGTCCACAAGTGATGTTTGGTATTTTTACAAAGAAATCGGAAAAGGCCAGAACTTTACGCTCAAATCGCATGTAACCGGAACACTCAACAACTTGACCGCGCGCAAGCTTAATCTCACCGACAGCAAATGCACGCATATAGCCGGTGATGTCAACTTTAAAAATTTGTTTGGCAAAGCGCATCAGCCTTTTGAAATGAAAGGAACTTTCAAAAAAGTAATGTCAGATTATCAGCATTTGGTCAAATTATTACCGAATGTTTTGGGCTCAAAATTGCCGACTTCACTCAAAAAAATTGGTTTGTTCAATATGCACGGACAAGTAGATGTCACCACACAAAAGCTCATTACCGATTTTTACATGACCACAGCTTTGGGCAACGTTGAATCGAGCTTGCAGATGTATGATATTGACAACATTGATAATGCCAAATACAAGGGAAACATCATTTTAGAAACCTTTGATTTGGGCAATTTTCTCGGCAAAAAAGATTTAGGCAAAGTCAGCTTGAACATTGATGTAGACGGACAAGGTTTTATACAAAAGTATCTGAACACAACTTTTTCGGGCGATATTTACCGACTGCAATACAACGGCTACAACTACAGCAAAGTCATCGTCGACGGAAACTTTAAGAATCCGGTTTTTAAAGGAAAAGTATACATCAACGACCCGAATTTGTTTTTGGACTTTAACGGTTCAGCCAACTTAGGCCGCAAAGAAATTGCGTATAATTTCCAAACACAAGTTGATTACGCCAATCTCAAAAAACTCAATTTTGTCAAGAAAGATTCAGTGGCGGTGTTCAAAGGCGGCATCAAGGTCAATGTTATCGGCAATTCGCTCGACGATTTGAAAGGCGATATTCACTTTACACAAACCGCTTATCAAAACAACAAGGATCGATATTATTTTGAGGATTTTTCGTTGCATTCAAGCTTTGACGATAACAACGAACGAACCATTTCAGTGCAATCGCCAGACATCATTGACGGAAAAATCGTCGGCAAATTTGAAATTGCTTCATTGCGCAAAATGCTTGAAAATTCAGCCGGAAGCTTGTATGCCAATTACAGTAGAAACCAAGTCAAAAAAGGGCAGTATCTTAAATTTGATTTTGCCATTTACAACAAAATTGTCGAGGTTTTTTATCCGGGCATCGGCATCGGAAAAAACACGCATTTGCGCGGCAGTATTGATTCAGATACCGACGATTTCAAGTTTAATTTTACATCGCCTCAAATCACGGCTTACGAAAACACACTCGATAACATCCGCATTGACATTGACAACAAAAACCCGTTGTTTAATACGTATGTTTCGCTCGATTCAATTAAAACCAAGAATTACAAAATCCGCGATTTTAGTCTGATTAACGTCACCACCAAAGACACTTTATATCTGCGTTCTGAGTTCAGAGGCGGCGAAAAAGGCGATGATGCGTATAGTTTAAACTTATACCATACCATTGATGCTCAGCGAAACAACGTTGTGGGTGTTCAAAAATCTGAATTGAAATACAATGATTTTATGTGGTATCTCAACGAACATGAAGAGGCCGACAACAAAATTATTTTTGACAAAAAACTTCAGAATTTTACCGTTGATGATATTGCGCTGAGCCACGAAAACCAACAAGTTCGCCTCAACGGAACGCTCAACGGAAATCAAAACAAAGATTTGAATTTGCTCTTTAAAGAAGTGCAACTCGAACGACTATTGCCCGTGATTGAAGAATTCAAAATTGCCGGAAATCTTAACGGTTCGGTTCATGTAAAACAAACCAATTCGGTATATCAGCCTACGTCTTCGGTCAAAATTGAGCAACTCAAACTCAACGATATTGCCTTAGGAACTATGAAACTCGATGTTACGGGCGATAACTCATTACAGAAATTCTACTTGAATTCATCGGTTGAAAATGAAAACCTCAAATCATTTACCGCCGACGGATATCTGGACATTGTTGACCAAAAAACCAAACTCAACCTCGATTTAAATTTTGAGCAATTCAACTTGGGCGTTTTGGGTAACATTGCCAAAGATGTTATTTCGGATATACGCGGAAATGCCTCGGGGCGCGCCAATATCGCCGGAACTTTTGACGATTTAGACATCAACGGAAGACTGTTTGTCAACGGAGCCGGACTCAAAGTTCCGTACTTAAACGTCGATTATCAGGTTGAAGACGGAACGATTGTAGACGTAACCGAAAAGAAATTCATCATTCGCGATACCGATGTAACCGATACCAAATACAAAACCAAAGGCCAACTTTTTGGCAGCATCGGGCACACCAATTTTTCTGATTGGAATCTGGATTTGAACCTAAGTTCGCGACGCATATTGGCCCTAGATACCAAAGACAGCGAAGATGCCGCTTATTTTGGAACCGCATATATGGACGGCGAGGCTACCATTACCGGACCAATCAACAAACTCTTTATCAATGTAACCGGAAAATCTGAAAAGGGAACGCAAATCAAAATTCCCATCAATGATGCCGAAAGCGTTGGCGATAACAATTACATTCGATTCATTACCAAAAAGGAAAAGTTTAATATCCAAAGTGGTACCGAAAAAAAAGAAAAAAAATACGACGGAGTTGAACTTGAATTTGACTTTGATATTACTCCTGAGGCTGAAGTTGAAATCATCCTCGACCGAAATTCTGGGCATGGAATGAAAGGCAAAGGATTCGGATCGTTGTTGTTCAAAATCAATACGCTCGGAAAGTTCAATATGTGGGGCGATTTCCAGGCCTATGAAGGAACCTATAATTTTAAATACGGCGGCATCATCAACAAACAATTCAAGATTAAAAAAGGTGGTTCGGTTACTTGGGAAGGCGACCCAATGAAGGCTATTTTAAACCTCGAAGCCGTTTATAAAACATCTGCTAATCCGGCGGTTTTGGTAGAGAATCCATCGTTCAACAAGAAAGTAGATGTTGAAGTTGTGATTGGCATCAAAGGTAATTTGAGCAATCCAAGTCCTGACTTTACAATTAATTTCCCGACGGTGAGTTCAGTGCTTAAATCCGAGATTCAAACCAAACTCGACGATAAAGATGTGCGCCAAAAACAAGCGCTGATTTTGCTTTCTACCGGAAGTTTCTTGAGCGTTGACGGTCTGAGTCAAACTTCACTGACCAATAATATATATGAAAAAGTGGGTGATTTGTTCGGAACCATCCTCAACAACAGCGATGACAAAATCAACGTCGATGTTCTTTTGGTATCGGCAGATAAAAACCCTGGACGCGAAACCGATGGTCGAGTAGGTTTGACGGTGAGCACTAAAATCAGTGATCGCATCAGCATCAACGGAAAATTCGGGGTTCCGGTGGGCGGCGTCAATGAATCCACTGTTGTAGGCGATGTGGAAGTTCAATACCGTGTGAACGAAGACGGAACGCTCAACCTGCGTATGTTCAACAAAGAAAATGACATCAACTACATCGGACAAGGAATTGGATACACGCAAGGTTTGGGTTTGACCTATCAAGTTGACTTTACCACGTTTAGACAATTGTTGTATAAAATCTTCAAAAACCAAAAAATCGAGGTCGTAAAAAACGGCACCAAAGATGTCCACGATTCAGAGGTGGTTCCGGATTATATTCACTTTAAAGATAAAAAAGAGAAAAAGGCCGAACCTGAGAAAACAAATCAAGAAGCGGTTCCTACTGATGATTGATTAATTATCAATCTGCTCAAAACCGAACGATTTTTATCAATCAAAATAAAAACTTATCAACGAAATCGTTTGAAATTTACCAATATTATTAAAGAAATCCTCAAAGGCTACTTTTGATTGTTCGGTATTGTTAATTTTACCCTACAAATTGCAAAAAAATGAGCCAAAACATAAAAAAAATAGGAGTTCTTACTTCGGGTGGTGATTCACCGGGGATGAATGCTGCTATTCGTTCTGTGGTGAGAACTTGCGCTTATCACGGGGTTGAATGCATTGGAATTTACCGCGGTTATCAAGGAATGATCGAAGGCGACTTCAAAGAAATGGGCCCAAGAAGCGTCAACAACATCGTCAACAAAGGCGGAACTATTCTCAAATCTGCTCGTTCCAAAGAATTCATGACTGCCGAAGGCCGCAAAAAAGCCTATGATCACTTAGTGGCTGCAGGCGTTGAAGCTTTGGTAGTGATTGGCGGAGACGGAAGTTTTACCGGAGCCGAAGTGTTCAACAATGAATACGGTTTCCCGGTGATGGGAATTCCCGGAACGATTGACAACGACATTTTCGGAACCAGCCACACTTTAGGTTTTGATACTGCGCTCAACACGGTGGTCGAAGCCATTGACAAAATCCGCGATACGGCCAGTTCACACAACCGATTGTTTTTTGTAGAGGTGATGGGTCGCGATGCCGGACATATTGCGCTCAATGCCGGAATTGGTGCGGGTGCTGAAGAGATTCTCATTCCTGAAGAAGACTTAGGGCTCGACCGCTTGGTTGATTCGCTCAAGAAAAGTAAAGCTTCCGGAAAATCATCGAGTATCGTGGTGATTGCCGAAGGTGATAAAATCGGTAAAAACGTATTCGAACTCAAAGATTACGTCGATGAAAATATGCCCGAATACGATGTCCGTGTATCGGTTTTAGGCCACATGCAACGCGGCGGAGCGCCTTCGTGTTTTGACCGTGTGCTCGCGAGTCGTTTGGGCGTTAAAGCGGTTGAATCGCTTCTGGACGGAAAATCAAACTATATGGTGGGCCTCATGAACGACAAAGTCAACTTAACACCGCTCGAACAAGCCATCAAAGGACACACCGAAATTGACCGCGAATTGTTGCGCGTTTCAGACATCATGTCTACATAATTAATTATGAATTTCAAATTACGAATTACGAATTAAAAATTAACCGGCTTGGCATAAAGTAAACCGCTTATTGTGCAAAGCCTCAAGCAAATAAAAAAATGTCAAAAGTAAAATTAGGAATCAACGGTTTCGGAAGAATCGGAAGAATTGTCTTCAGAGAAACCTTTAACAGAGATAATGTCGAAGTAGTAGCCATCAACGATTTGCTCGATGTAGAGCATTTGGCTTACCTTTTAAAATACGATTCAGTTCATGGTCGTTTCAACGGAAAAGTCGAAGTCAAAGACGGAAAACTATATGTCAACGATAAATTCATCCGCGTGACTGCCGAGAGAGATCCAAAACTTATTCAATGGGACGACAAAGACGTCGATGTAGACGTAGTGGCCGAATGTACCGGATTCTTCACCACACTTGAAACCGCTCAAGCGCACATTGCTGGCGGCGCTAAAAAAGTAGTGATTTCTGCGCCATCAGCCGACGCTCCAATGTTCGTGATGGGTGTCAACCACACCGAAGCTAAAGCAACTGACACAGTCGTATCAAATGCTTCATGTACCACCAACTGTTTGGCGCCACTAGCCAAAGTCATCAATGACCACTTTGGCATTGTCGAAGGTTTGATGACCACGGTTCACGCCACTACATCCACCCAAATGACCGCAGATGGACCGTCGAGAAAAGATTGGAGAGGCGGACGCGCTGCGAGTGTCAACATCATTCCATCTTCAACCGGAGCGGCCAAAGCGGTTGGAAAAGTCATTCCATCGCTCAACGGCAAACTTACCGGAATGTCATTCCGCGTGCCGACCGTAGACGTTTCAGTTGTGGATTTGACGGTAAAATTGGCTAAAGAAACTACCTATGACGAAATCATGGCAGTTTTGAAAAAAGCTTCAGAAAGCGAAATGAAAGACATCCTCGGGTTTACTGAAGACGATGTAGTTTCACAAGATTTCGTAGGCGATTCAAGAACTTCGGTAGTCGATGCGAAAGCCGGAATTGGTTTGAACTCGACCTTTTTCAAATTGGTTTCTTGGTATGACAACGAGTACGGATATTCAAGCAAACTCATCGATTTGTCGGTACACATTGCCGGCTTGAAATAATAAAACCAAAGTCCCGTATGTTTTTCTGCGGGACTTTTCTATATTTAGTTCGTTGATTTTTTAGAAGCTAATTCCTGCTGTTCGTTATAGTTTTACAGCCCAACGCGGGCTGCAAAAGCTGTCACTTCCATCAGGGCTAGGGCAGCAGCTTCCACATAAAACAAATGAATCACCGACCACCAAAAACCAAATAATTAACCACTTACTCAGTCGCTCACGCACTCAGTAACTCAGCTTCTCAAAAAATGAAATTACTCGTAGACAGCGGCTCTACCAAAGCAGATTGGATTGCCATTGATGACACCGGAAAAGTATTGTTTACCACCCAAAGTTTAGGACTCAACCCCGAAGTGCTTACCCGCGCAGAAATCATTGAGCGTTTAGAAGACCGCTTTGATATTTCGCACAACAAAGACAAAGCCAGCCATTTGTTTTTTTACGGCGCCGGCTGTGGAACCGATCGTATGAAAAACTTCCTGACCGAAGTGTTTCAAGAATATTTTACCCATGCTGCTGTCACTGTGCATGAAGACACCTATGCCGCAGTTTATGCCACGACACCCAAAGACGAACAAGCCATTGTTTGCATCTTAGGAACCGGCTCGAACTGTAGTTATTTTGACGGTAAAGTATTACACCAAAAAGTGCAATCGCTCGGCTACATTGCTATGGATGATTGTTCGGGCAACCGTTTTGGCCGTCATTTGTTGCGCGGTTATTACTTCAATAAAATGCCGGCTGAACTGGCCAAAGAATTTGAGCAAGAATACAACATCGAGCCAGACAATGTAAAACATCATTTGTACAAAGAGCCGAATCCGAATGCTTATTTGGCCACGTTTGCCAAGTTCATCATCACACACAAAGATCATCCGTTTTGTCAGCAATACATCCTAGCCGAAATGGAAGATTTTGTCGAGAATTACATCAAGCAATTTGACAATTGCCACGAACTTCCGGTGCATTTTGTAGGATCCATTGCTTTTTACTTAAAAGACGAACTCGAAGCCGTTCTTAGCAAACACAAAATTAAAATCGGCAATGTGTTGCGTCGCCCGATTGACGGATTGATTGCGTATCACATCTTAAATAAATAAAACCAAAAAGCCACGTAAACAGCGTGGTTTTTTTATTTTTACCAAAAACAAAATTATATGGAGATCGCCATTATAGCCCACGTTTGATATTAAGAAGAGGACTGCTGGTGGCAGTCAGGTATATCAATTCTACAATTCAAAAATAAAACATTCAATAACATGGAAATCGCTATCATAGCACATGACGGAAAAAAAGCCGACATGGTTCAGTTTGTCAACAAAAACAAACACATTTTAGAAAAAGCCAACATCAAACTCATCGCTACCGGAACCACCGGTGGTAAAGTAGAAGCCGTTGGCATTAAAGTCAAAAAAATGTTGTCAGGTCCGCAAGGCGGTGACGCGCAAATTGCTGCGCGCGTAGCCGAAGGAAAAACCAAAATGGTGTTGTTTTTTAAAGATCCGAATTCAAGTCATCCGCACGAGCCCGACATCAATATGCTCATCAGAATTTGCGATGTACACAATGTTCCGCTGGCTACCAATGAAGCAACTGCTCAGTTGTTATTGTTGGGTATGGATGAAATCTAGACCAGTCATTTATTGAAAACCCGCGTGAAGGATGGCAGCGGTAGCCCGCAGCCGATTACATACCCAAAGTTTAAGATTGGAAAAAGTTTAATTAAAAACTAAAACCAAATGTTGTTCAGAAATAGGCGAGGACTAAAGCGTACAGCCTGACAGCGGCGCAGCGCAGCGAAGCCGGTGGCACGCCCAAAAAATGAAACTCTTAGTTTTCCATTAATTAGTTGCTCAGTAGCTTTAAAACTATTTAATCGCCACCATCGAAATCTCAACGTTGACATTTTTAGGCAAACAAGCCACTTGAACCGTTTCGCGCGCCGGAGCGTTTTTTTCGTCAAAGTAACTTCCGTAAACGCTGTTGATTCGAGCAAAATCACCCATATTCATGATGAAAATTGTTGTTTTAACCACATGTTCAAAAGTCATGTCGGCCGCAGCCAAAACTGCTTTCATGTTTTCCATAACTTGACGGGTTTCGGTTTCAATGTCGTCCAAAATGAGCGCGCCTGTCGGTGGATGCAGCGCAATTTGTCCGGAAGTATACAACGTGTTTCCGACTAAAACCGCCTGATTATATGGGCCAATGGGCGCCGGAGCTTGATCAGTAAAAATGATTTTCTTTTCCATAATGATTTAGTTAATTATCGCAATACGCGATCAGGAATTGAACGCTTTTCCCATTTGATATCGCTGAGCACACTTGATTTGATTCCGATAAAGAAACTCCAATAGGTATTGGTTGCAAAAGGTGTCCAGCTAAAATCCATACGCCAACTCATCAAATCACGCTCAAATCTGAATTGAGTAAAAGTAACGCCTTTTTGTACAAAATCATATCCGGATGAAACGCCGACTTTCCATTTGGGCGCCGGTGTTGCATTGAGCGAAACCATGACCGAGTTGCCAGATATTTGTTTCTCGCGTTTGATGTTGGTATAAGTAAGCTGATAAGCAAAGTTGATGTCCCAAGGCAAATCATACTTATAGAAACCTTTAAAATTATCTTGGTCATCACCTTTGCCAAATTGAGACTTTCGTCTGTCGCTGAAGTCGGTGTTGGTTCCGAACAAATCGTCATCGCGACCACCGTTGCGCACACCTTGCTCGTTTTTATCCTTTTTGTTTGATTCTTGGCCGTCTTTGCTTGAAAGCGAATAGTTGAGTGTCATGTTGGCACTGGTCATTCGAAACAAGCTACCACCGTTGTCAATGTTGAATTTATCAATGGTTCTTCCGGAATTGTCCAGCGCATAAGGATTAAGTGTCATTCCGAAATTAATGTTCATTTTTTGTTTGAACAAATTGGTTCCGCCGCTCACGCGAAGTGGCGCCCATCGGAGCGAATCGGCGGTGATGTCATAGGCCGTAGAAAAATTCAAATTATTGAGCAAGATGATTTTTTTGGGTTCGACTTTGGTCGTGTCGCGATCTCTGACTTTGGCTTCAAAATTATTGCTCAAACTAAAACCAACGTTATTGGAAACATTTTTGCCTGGAGCGCCAAAAATTCCTTGTTCGAATCGGGTATAATCAGCCATTCTTCCGCTACCGTCAGTGGCGTAAGTGTCGTAATATTGTTTAAAACTTGGCGTATAACTGTAAGATACCGATGGGCGCATCACATGGCGAATCGCTTGGATTTTTTTATCGTCGCCAAATTTAAATGTCCCGTAAATAGTGGTTCCCAAACTCGAACTAAATGAATAAGTTCTAAACGCATCAAACTTATTGACATCAGTGACCACTTGCTTATTGGTTTGCGCATCAAAACTTTTGCGAATGGTTTTTAGATACCAGACCTCGTTATAGTTTACTGAGGTTGTCGCACTAAAATACTTGAACAACTTAAAATTAGTACTCAGTGGGATACTGTGTTGAAAGCCCACTTTAGCATCTTTGAACATCTGAGGTTTAAAGAACAAAGAATCTGTTGTAGCTATGCTGTTTTGACCTCTGAAAGTGTATTGCAAATTGATGTTTTTAATCAATCCTTTTTTGAGTCCGTCGCCTTCGGGTGCAAACGGAAATAGGCGATCAACATTCACTTGCATGGTCGGCAAAGTCATGTTGATAGATTCGGTATTGGTATTTTGTGAATGAGTTGCCGCAATTGACATATTGACTTGCGGAACAGAATTGAAGGTTCGCGAATACGAAATCGAAGAACTGAGCGTGTTGTTCAGGTTAGAACCCACATTGATCTGGCTGGCCGACTGTCTGAAATATTTACTACTACCAAAGTTAACAGAAGCTGAAAATCTGCCGTTCGGATTAGCTTTTCCGTCTTGTGAATGCGACCATTGAATATTGTATATATTGGTCTTGGAATAATCCGGAAATCCGCGCTCACTAGTGATTAAGTTTTCAAATCTAAAGTTAAAGTTTCCTCTAAATTTATACCGCCGGGCATAACTCGACTCGAAACGCATAGCATAACTTCCGTTGGTGTAATAGTCGCCCAAAATAGCCAAGTCGTAATATTTACTGAGTGCCAAATAATAACCGCCGTTCTGAAGCGAATAACCACGGGTATTGGTGTCATTGAAGGTCGGGATAATCAAGCCTGATTGACTTTCTTCGGTCATCGGAAAAAAAGCAAAAGGCAAAGCAAGCGGAGTCGGAACATCGGCAATGACCATATTGGTCAATCCGGTAACTACTTTTTTGCCTGGTACAAATTTGAGTCGGCTGGTTCTAAAATAATATTCGGGGTTTTCTATATCTTCCGCTGTGGTAAAACGCGCGCCTTTTAAAAAGTATACGGAGTCATTGACGCGCTTAGAAATTTCGGCTTTTACTTTAAATTCACCCTGCTCAGTCCTTGAATTCCAGACCAATGCCTTTTTGGTTTTATAATTGAATCGAATTGAATCGGGTTCGACTACATTGCTGCCTTGCTTAAAAACCGGAAACTGAGTGTAAGCTCCGGTTGAATCTTTGATACGCCCGGCGTAGACTTCATTTTTGTCGTAATTAAAAACAATGATACCAGATTTTAATTCAATGTCGCCATAATACAATTCTGCCTTATCATACAGCGTTATGAGTTTGCGCTTTTGATCCATTTTGGCATATTGCTCGGCTTTGTATCGAACTTTGCTTTCAAGAATAGCTTTTTTGGGTTTGATGCTGTCGGTTTTGACGGTATCGCCAATTTTAGCAATGTCCGGAATGCTAATCTTCGTAGTGTCAGCATTTTTTTGGATGGGAGCAGAAAGTGAACGATTATTTAATTCCTGTGCATTGGTTTTACAGATTCCCATTGTTAGGAAAAATGCTGATAAAACGATATGAAATATGTTTGTCTGCAAAGGTTTTAATACTATTTTTGTCAAAATAAGGCTTATTTTTGGCACGCCAAACAAAGCAATTATCCTCGGGCAAAAATAACTATTTATAGCATTTAAAACCCGAGCCTTTTTATAAAAATTAACGACCTTTTTAATCATGCGTAAGCTACATAAAATCAAATTATTAACCTTTTTATTTGTTTCTTTTTTCTGCATTTCGGCCTCGGGTCAATCTAATAATAAATTCAAAGTTACCCTTGATGCCGGACATGGTGCGCATGATTATGGCGCGATTTATAACGGTCATATCGAAAAGAATATAACATTGGCTATTGTACTTAAACTCGGGAAAATTCTAGAAGCCAATCCGAACATTATTGTCAACTACACCCGCAAAACCGATGTGTTTATTGAATTGGTAGAGCGCTCAAGTATTGCCAACCGTGCCGATGCGAATATTTTTGTATCGATTCACTGCAACGCCAACAAAAATCCTGCAGCTTGCGGAAGCGAATCATACGTCATGGGACTCAACAAAAATGCTTCGAACTTAGCCGTGGCCAAAAGCGAGAATGCCGTTATTACCTTAGAAAAAGATTACAAACAGAAATACGAAGGTTTTGATCCGAACAATCCGAGTTCTACCATTGGAATTACCTTAATGCAAGAGGAATACCTCGACAACAGTATTTCATTGGCTAGCAAAATTCAGGATGAATTCGGACAAATCAGCAGAAAAGTGCGCGGGGTAAAACAAGCGCCGTTTATGGTTTTACACAAAGCTTATATGCCGCGTGTATTGATTGAAACCGGTTTTATCTCAAATCCATCAGAAGGTGAATATTTAGATTCTGAAGAAGGTCAACAAGAAGTTGCCGAGGCGATTGCGCGTGCGATTATCAGCTACAAAAAAGAATATTTCGGTGCCAACTCGGGTGATGTCATCGATCGTCCATCTAAAAAAATGGAACAAGAGCCAACGGTAACCAATAAAGAAACACCAACCACAACTGTCAAAGAAGAACCAAGGGTTGAGAAAACAATTGAGCCTTCTCCTTCAGAAAAAGCCGGTATTATTTTCAAGGTTCAAATTGCCGCTGCCAACAAAAAAATCGAAACTACACCTTCAAACTTCAAAGGTTTGAAAAACATACAAATGACTACCGATGGCGGGAATTTGTATAAATATACTTATGGTGAAACTTCTGATTACGAAACAGCCAAACGCAATTTGGAAGAAGCCAAGAAAAAAGGCTACACTTCAGCCTATTTGATTGCTTTTAAAGACGGTCAAAAAATCAGCGTTCAAGAAGCTTTAAAATAAAACCCGATTGAATTAATTATCATAAATTTGCCAAAAAAATCAATATCTTGAAACTCACACGCGAAATCAAAACGGCCATATTGGTTATTGCATCCATCTCATTATTCATTTGGGGTTATAGCTTTTTAAAAGGAAAAGACTTATTTGAATCGTATCAAACTTTTTATGTTGAGTACGCTTCGGTTGAAGGCTTGGGCAAAAGCGCTCCGGTTACTTTGAACGGATTGGTGATTGGCAAAGTCAACGGAATTCATTTTTCAGAAGAACATCCCGGAAAACTTGTTGTTGAGTTACAAGTAAAATCAGATTTTCCGATTTCAAAATCTTCCACGGCTTTGATGTATGAACCGGGCTTAATCGCCGGAAAACAAATCATGATTGAACCCAATCTCACTGATAAAAATCTGGCAACTTCGGGTAGTTTCTTGACCGGCGGACTCAAACCCGGACTCACCGATGTAGTAGGCGAGAAAGTAGCGCCGCTTCAGGCCAAACTCGATAAAATATTGACTGAAGTTGATCACATGTTGGTGGGCATCAACAATGTTCTGGATAAACAAGGCCAAGCTGATTTGAAAAAATCGCTTTCAGAACTCAGTGCGACCATTGCTGAATTCCACAAAACATCCCAAAGCGTCAATCAGATGATGGATCAAAACAAAGCTAACATCAATTCTATTACCACTGACTTCAAAAAAACTTCAGGCAATTTTGCTAAGATTTCTGACTCGTTGCAACAAGCCAATCTAGGACAGACGGTTAAAAACCTGCAATCAACCATGAAAAAAGTGGATGATATGCTTTCTGAAATCAACCAAGGAAAAGGCACCGCCGGAAAATTAGTCAAAGACGAAGCACTCTATAACAACCTTTCAAAAAGCACCAAAGAACTTGAATTGTTGCTGCAAGATTTACGACTCAATCCAACGCGCTATATCAATGTTTCGCTGTTCGGCAAAAAGAACAAACCTTATGTAGCGCCCAAAGAAAATCAACCCAATAAATAAGCGGTTATGAGCATTATAGGAAACCTATTTTTCGCCTTGATATTGGTAGCCGGCATTGGTTACTTTACCAAGAACGTCAAAAAACTCATTCGAAACATCAACCTCGGACAAGATATTGACCGAACCGATCGAAAAAACGAGCGCTGGAACAACATGATCCGCGTGGCTTTGGGTCAGTCTAAAATGGTGAAACGTCCGGTGGCCGGATTTTTACACATATTAGTGTATGTGGGTTTTGTGATTATCAATATTGAAGTTTTAGAGATTGTCATTGACGGATTGTTCGGAACACACCGCGTTTTCTCATTCCTTGGCGGATTGTACGATGTGCTCATCGGTTCATTTGAAGTTTTGGCTTTGTTGGTTTTGATTGCTGTAATAGCTTTCCTGATTCGCAGAAATGTCATTAAACTCAAAAGATTCATCAGTTCTGACCTCAAAGGCTGGCCGGCAAGCGATGCGAATTATATCTTGTACTTTGAAATCGTACTCATGTCGTTGTTTTTGCTCATGAATGCTGCCGATTTTCATTTGCAGAATGTTCCCGGCGGATTTGGTCATTACCACCAAGCGGGTGCTTTCCCGATTTCGCAATGGTTAGCTCCGATTTTTGACGGAATGAACAATGCCGCAGTTGCTATGCTCGAAAGAACTTTTTGGTGGATCCACATCATCGGCATTCTGATATTCTTGAACTATTTGTATTATTCAAAACACTTACACATTTTGTTGGCGTTCCCGAATACATTTTACGCCGATTTGAATGCCAAAGGCAAAATCAACAACCTTGAATCGGTCACCAAAGAAGTCAAACTCATGATGGATCCCAATGCTGACCCGTTTGCCGCACCACCGGCTGATGCTGCTGAGACTCCGGCTAAATTCGGCGCGAGCGATGTAATGGATTTAAACTGGGTACAATTACTCAACGCGTATACCTGTACTGAATGCGGACGTTGTACTTCGTCTTGTCCGGCCAATCAAACCGGAAAGAAACTTTCGCCGCGCAAAATTATGATGGACACGCGCGATCGTCTAGAAGAAGTAGGTAAGAACCTCGATGCCAACAATGGCGTTTTTGTTCCGGATAATAAATCATTGCTCAACGATTACATTACCCAAGAAGAGCTTTGGGCGTGTACTTCATGTAATGCTTGTGTTGAAGAATGTCCGGTCAACATCAGTCCATTATCTATCATCATGGATATGCGACGTTATTTGGTGATGGAACAAAGCGCGGCACCGATGTCACTCAATGCCATGATGACCAACATTGAGAACAACGGAGCGCCATGGCAATACAACCAACAAGACCGATTGAACTGGAAAAATGAATCTTAATTACATTAAATAAAACGATGAATACTCATATTTGTGAGGCTTGAGGATTTGTCAAATGAACATGAAAACCATTAAAAAAGGAAACAAATGAAAGCGGAAGACATTGAAAAAAGCTTACAAACCGTAACTGAAAACGGACAACACTTGAGTCCGATTTTGCCAGAAGGCATCAAGAATTACCTCATTGACATTGACGGAACCATCTGTGACGACATTCCCAACGAAGAGCCAGAGAGAATGCTCACAGCAGAAGTTTATCCGGATGCATTGGTCACTTTAAACAAATGGTATGATGAAGGACACATTATTTTCTTCTTCACTTCCAGAACTGAAGCGCACCGCGAATACACTGAAATCTGGCTTAAAAAGCACGGTTTTAAATACCATGGAATTTTATTCGGAAAACCGCGCGGCGGCAACTATCACTGGATTGACAATCACTTAGTTAAAGCGACTCGTTACCGTGGAAAATTCACCGATTTGATCGAGAAAGAAGTGACCATTCAAGTATTCGACGACGGAAAGCACGAATAGAGTGAACTAGCTGTAAAGCTTAAAATAAAAATCAGCAATTTTAAAGATATGGAGCAATTAATTGTACCGACGATGGCCGAAATGTTGGCGCAAGGCAAACAACCTGAAGTATTGTTTTGGGTAGGTTGCGCCGGAAGTTTTGACGACCGAGCCAAAAAAATCACCAAAGCTTTTGTGCGCATTCTCAATCGCGCTCAAGTTGAATTTGCGGTTTTGGGTACCGAAGAAAGCTGTACCGGAGATCCGGCCAAACGCGCCGGAAACGAATTTTTGTTCCAAATGCAAGCGCTCATGAACATTGAAGTACTCAATGCTTATGAAGCTAAAAAAATTGTGACTGCTTGTCCGCATTGCTTTAACACCCTCAAAAACGAATACCCTGAATTGGGCGGAAGTTATCAAGTGCTGCACCATACTGAGTTTCTCAAAGAATTACTCGATGCCGGAAGATTGACCATTGAAGGCGGCCAATTTAAAGGAAAAAAAATCACTTTTCACGATCCTTGTTATTTGGGCCGTGCAAACAATGTTTATGAAGCACCGCGTGATTTGATTCAAAAACTCGATGCTGAATTGGTCGAGATGAAACGCTCACGTGCCAACGGTTTGTGTTGTGGAGCCGGCGGGGCCCAGATGTTTAAAGAACCCGAAAACGGTAACAAAGACATCAATGTTGAGCGCACCGAAGATGCTCTAGAAACTCAGTCTGAAATCATTGCAGCGGGTTGTCCGTTTTGCAATACGATGCTGACTGATGGTGTAAAAGCCAAAGAAAAAGAAGGCCAAGTAAAGGTGTTGGACGTGGCCGAACTTATTGCCAACGCACAAGATTTATAAAAAAACAAACATGTACGTTCCCTTTGAAAGTTTACCACCCGAATCACGCATTTGGATTTATCAATCCAATCGTAAATTTTCGGATGAAGAGTGGGCAACCATTGAAACCCTCGTAAAAGATTTTGTCGATTCATGGGCTGCGCACGGCACTTCACTAGAAGCGTCGTTTGCACTTAAATACAATCGCTTTATCATTTTGGCGGTAAACCAAGAAATCCAGCAGGCAACCGGTTGCTCGATTGATCGTTCAGTAGCTTTTATTCAAGAACTGGAACAAAAATATCAGGTTGATTTACTCGACAAGATGAATGTAACCTTCAAATTAGGCGAGCACATTGCCTACAAACCTTTGATTGAATTTAAAAAAATGGTCAAAGACAAAGCTGTTTCTGAAAAAACCATTGTCTTTAATAATTTGGTCAACACCATTGATGAGTTGAACCACGACTGGGAAATTCCTGCCGGCGAGAGTTGGCACAGCCGCTTTTTTTAAAAAACTACCCATGAATAAACCGCTTGTAAACCTTGGCCTTTTGGGCAGCTTATTCATATTGGCTGTTGGTTGTGCGACCAAAAAAACAGTAGTTCCGCCACCAGCTGTGGTTGAAAAACCAGTGGTTAAAACTTTCAACGAACTCGAAGAAGATTTTGACTCGTTAGTCGAAAAAAAATGGGTCGACAGCGTTTATCAATCGATGGGATACGACGAGCGCATCGGACAATTGTTTATGGTTTCGGCTTATTCAAACAAAGATTCGCTGCACATCAAATCCATTGATAAACTCATTCAAGAAAATAAAATCGGTGGACTCATTTTCTTTCAAGGCGGACCGGTACGCCAAGCCAAACTCACCAATCGATACCAAGCTGCATCTAAAGTTCCGTTACTCATCGGAATCGATGCCGAATGGGGCTTGAGCATGCGCTTAGATTCAACCTATCGCTATCCGTTTAACATGACTTTGGGCGCGATTGAAAACAAAAAACTCATCGAAAAAGTAGGTGAGCAGATGGGCCAACAAAACAAACGCATCGGCGTACATTTTAATTTTGCGCCCGTTTTAGACATCAACACCAATCCCAAAAATCCAATCATCGGTTTCCGTTCTTTTGGAGAAAACAAAGAAAACGTTACCCAAAGCGCTTTGGCACTCATGAAGGGCTATCAAGGTCAGGGGCTCATTTCAACCGGGAAACACTTCCCGGGACACGGCGATACCGAAGTGGATTCACACAACGCTTTGCCCACCATTAATTTTACGCGTGCTCGATTGGATTCGCTTGAAATGTATCCTTATAAAAAACTCTTCCAAGAAGGTTTAGCTTCGGTGATGGTGGCGCATTTGAATGTTCCGAGCATAGAACCCAGAGCAGATGTTCCGTCTTCAGTTTCGCACAACATCATCACCGATGTGCTCAAAAATGAACTCGGTTTTAAAGGCCTTATTTTTACTGATGCGCTCAACATGAAAGCTGCCAAGAATTTTCGTCAACCGGGCGATATAGATTTAGAAGCTTTTATGGCCGGAAATGATATTTTGCTTTGTGCTGAAAATGTTCCGGTGGCGGCCGAAAAAATCTGTTTGGCCATGCAAGACAGTTTGATCTCAGAGGAACGTCTGGCATATTCCGTCAAGAAGATTCTCAAATACAAATACAAAACCGGACTAAATCATTATCAACCGGTTGAAATCAATAACCTTTATCAAGATTTAAATACGGCTAGCTGCGATGCCTTGCAATATGATTTGTATGAAAATGCAGTTACCGTCGTCAAAAATCACGAAAGCACTCTGCCGATTCGCGCCCTTGAAAAAGAGAAAATAGCCTATGTAAAATTGGGCGATGACCAGAACAGCACTTTTGTCAATACGCTCAAAAAATACACTGATGTGACCGAAATCAACGACGATGATCTTGAATGTTTAAAAGATTCATTGCGTGGTTTTACTAAAGTGATTGTTGGTTTCCATAAAATAGACAAAGCCTGGAAAAGTCAGAATATGTCTGAAAAAGACCTGCTTTGGCTCAATGAAATTGCCAAAGATAACACGGTCATTTTGGATGCGTTTACCCGACCATACGCATTGAGCGCGATTACTGATTTTAGCAATATTGAGGCGGTAATTGTTTCGTATCAAAACAGCGAAATTGCGCAAACCGTCTCGGCTGAACTTATTTTCGGAGCCATTGCGGCTCAAGGAAAACTTCCGGTTAGCATTAACGAACAATTCAAAGCCGGCGTAGGTATGAACACCGAAAAACTCAATCGCATCGGTTTTGCTATGCCTGAAAATGTCGGAATGAACTCGGCTACGCTCTGCAAAATTGAGAATTTTACTCGTTACGCCATGACCAAGAAAATGGCTCCTGGGATGCAGATTTTGGTTGCCCGAAAAGGGAAAGTTGTTTATCACAAATCTTTCGGCAGCCAAACTTATGAAGCTGACGCGCCCAAAATCAACAACAATACTGTTTATGATATTGCTTCTCTAACCAAAATTATCGGTACTCTGCCGCTGGTAATGCAGCAATACGACACTCAAAAAATAAATTTAGAAACGCCATTAAAAACTTTGTTGCCCATTTTTGATGGTTCGTACAAACAAGACATTCCACTCAAAGATTTGCTGTCGCATTATGCGCGCCTGCAGGCGTGGATTCCGTTTTATAAAGCTACTTTAGATGCAAATCAGAAGCCTTTGTCCAAATATTACAGTAAAGTCAAAACAACTGATTTTTCAAAGCAAGTGGCCGATAGTTTGTTTATCCGCAATGATTATCACGACAGCATTATGAAGCAAATTGTTCAAAGCCCGTTGCTGGAGAAAAAAGAATATAAATACAGCGATTTTACCTTTATCATTTTGCGCGATTATCTGGAGAAATCATTAGGAAAAAGAATTGATCAGCTCGCTACTGAGACTTTCTTCGCGCCTTTGGGCATGAATAATACGGTTTATAATCCGCTGAATAAATTTGACAAACGCGACATACCACCTACCGAAGATGACCATTACTTCAGATATCAAATTATTCAAGGTTATGTGCACGATATGGAAGCGGCCATGGAAGGCGGTTTGGGCGGTCATGCCGGGCTTTTTTCAAATGCTATAGATTTGGCCAAGATGATGCAACTGTATCTGAACAAAGGCTTTTATGGCGGACGCGATTATTTTTCAACCACAACTTTTGACACTTTTAATACGTGTCATTTTTGCACTGAAGGAAACCGTCGCGGCTTGGGCTTAGACAAACCACAATTGCCCGGAACCAGCGGCCCGACTTGCGGTTGCACATCGATGAGCAGTTTTGGTCACACCGGATTTACCGGAACCATAGCTTGGGCTGACCCAGAGGCCGAACTGATTTACATTTTTTTATCGAATAGAACTTTTCCGGATGCAACCGTGAATCAGCTTTCAAAAGAAAACATTCGCGAAGACATTCAGAAGGTAATTTACGAAGCGATTAACAAGTAAAAGAGACGGAATTTTAATTTTTGTTTTTTATAAAAAAAGAAATTCTACATTCCACAAAATCAACTAGATTTGTCAAAATTTAATATATACTATGAAAAAGTACTTTTGGTCTAGTCTGTTTTTTATAGCAGTAATCAACTACATTTTTATTTCATGCGCCGCTGAAAACGATTCAGACTCGACGGATGCTTCTGTTCCGAGTATTGTTACCAATCCGGCGCAAGCAGTCAACAAAACAACAGCCACTTGTGGAGGAAAACTAATTTCAAACGGTCACAGTACCATATTGGCTCGTGGCGTTTGTTATGCATTAAGTTCGAATCCAACTATTGATGATCATGTAGTGTACAATCCTGGAGCAAACGGTACTTTTAACTGTACATTGGTTGGGCTTCAGCCCATTACACAATATTTCTACAGAGCATTTGCCAAAAACAGCAAAGGAATAGCCTACGGAGCTGTCAAATCATTTACAACCACCGAAACAACCATCACTTTACCTACCGTTACAACTACTGCGGTTACTGATGTTACGGAAACTTCTGCAATCACAGGAGGAGAAGTCACTTCTGCAGGCGGCGGAACTTTGGTAGCCCGAGGAATTTGCTGGGCTGATACACCGAATCCGAGTATTGCAAATAATGTGGTTAATGATGCAACATTAACGGTCGGGACTTTTACAAGCAATCTGACCAATTTGGTGGCTGGAACCACTTACTATGTGCGCGCCTTCGCAACCAATAGCGGTGGAACCGGATACGGAACTCAAGTTACCTTTACCACCACCGGAACCAGTACCGGAGGATTGGCAACTGTAGTTACTACAGCTGCATCTTCAATCACTGAAACAACAGCTTCTAGCGGTGGAGAAGTAACAGCCGATGGCGGAACTGCCATTACAGCACGAGGAATTTGTTGGGCCGAAACGAGCATGCCTACTACTTCAGACAATACTATTCCATCTACCGGGACTACCGGAGTTTTTACCAGTGATATCAGTGGATTGACAGCAAACACAACCTATTATGTTCGCGCGTATGCCATCAATAGTACTGGCACTGCCTACGGAAATGAAATCAGTTTTACCACTACCGGAAGTTCTTCAAATGGTCCGGTGGGCGGCGATGCAATTTGTGACGGAAGCGAGCCTACTGTAGTTGTCCCAGTTACTTCATCAACCGGAAAAATCTGGATGGACAGAAATCTCGGAGCCAGTAGAGCCGCAACTTCATCTAAAGATTATGAAGCTTACGGTTGTTTGTATCAATGGGGAAGAGGCAGTGATGGTCATGCGAGTATCAATTGGGTGATGGGTGAAAATGATGCTTGGGGTAATCAAGCTGGAACTGCGGTAAATGGCGTTACTACTACTTTGGCTAATACAGATAATCCAACTGATGATTTATTCATTGCTGACCAAGGAAGTATGCCATATGACTGGAGAAGCCCTAAAAACGACAACTTATGGCAAGGTGTAAGTGGAACCAACAATCCATGTCCAGCAGGATATAGAATTCCGACTAAAGCTGAGTTTCAAGCCGAAATTTCTGCGTATTCAATTACAGGTCCAACAGCTGCTTTCAATTCAATTCACAAGTTTCCAACAGCGGGTGAGCGTGCATTTGATTCAGGTGTTATCAGAGGTCAAGGACAAAATATTTTTTTATGGACATCAACAGTAAGCGGAGGTGATTCATATGATGTGCTTATTCAGGTTGGAGGCGTTTATACGAGTGTTGCCAATGCCCGAGCCAGTGGCTTTTCAGTGCGATGCATTAAAAATTAAACTTCAAAATACTCTTAAACTTCCTGCTCAAAACAGGAAGTTTTTTTGTTAAATACACTCATCAATGAGATATTTCAACCTTATTCTTTTGTTTCTGTCGTCATTTTGTTGGGCGCAAAAATTTACTTTGTCAGGCCATTTTGAAGGTGTAATCAACAAAGAAATTTTTTTAAAAGGATACGATGCTTTGAATGAAATTGAACTGGCCAAATCAACTACCGATGCACAAGGAAAATTTACTTTTGAATATCCATCCAGTTATCAAGGCGCAGCGCTGATTGAAATTAATCAAGGTAAAAAAATTATAGTGCTTTTGAATGGCGAAAATTTTCAGATTGATTGGACAGATTTGAATTCGACCAAAAATTTGAAGTTTACAAATTCTCCTGAAAACACAACCTTTGACAAAGGTCTTTCGTTATACCAAAGTTCGCAAACCAAAAAAGCAGGCATTATAAGCTTATTGCCTTATTACGAAAACGAACCGCAAAAAAGTAGATTCTTTAAAACCGAACTGGAAGAACTGAATCAGGTTTTGCCTAAATTTCTAAGTGAAACTCAGAGCAAAAGTTATGTTTTTTATTATTTGAAGTTAAGATTCTTAATTGCTGATTTTCAGTTGAGTTTAAAGCGATATCCTGAACGTATACCTGAACTTAAAAATCAGTTTCTACAGCTTGATTTTAACGACTCAAAAATGATTCACTCTGGGTTGTATGAAGATTTATTGCAGAGTTACATTAATGCAGCAGCAGATAGAGATGATCATTATTTATCACTCAATCAGGCAACCGATCTTGTTCTGAAAAGCCTGAGCAAAAACCCAGAACTCAAACAAAATATTGGTGAATATTTATTTAAAATCTACGAAAAGAAAAGTCTGTTTGAAGCCTCGGAACATTTGGCTTTACAAGTGCTCAACGATCAAAATTGTTCATTAGACATCAAACACAAAGCGCTTTTTGAACAATATCGAAAAATGGCCAACGGAAAATCAGCACCCAACATTCAATTGCCCAAAAATCAGAGCTTATTCGATTTGAAAAACAAATACAAATTGGTGGTTTTCGGTGCGAGTTGGTGTCAAAAATGCGTAGATGAAATTCCTCAACTAGCTCAATTTTATAACCGTTGGAAAGAAAAGCACAACCTAGAAATTGTATTTATTTCACTCGACACCCAAAAACAAGCTTATGAGGATTTCATCAAAAACTTCGCGTGGATTTCAATATGTGATTTCAAAAGTTGGGACAGTTCAACGGTGACAGATTACTGTGTTTTTGGAACGCCAACAATATATTTGCTCGATGCCCAAAACACCATTCAAGTAAAACCTATTTCGGCCGAACAAATTGACGCTTGGCTCAATTTGCATGATCAATAAAGCTTTTTGATTTTTATTTAACTTAACTTTTTCTAAAAGCGGCGTGTGGATTTGCTAAATTCGTTGCTTCAAAATGCACCCATGAAAATAGCCATTGTTTGTTATCCAACTTTCGGAGGAAGCGGCGTTGTTGCCACTGAATTAGGTCTAGAACTTGCTCGCCGCGGACACGAAATTCACTTTATAACGTATCGTCAGCCGGTGCGCTTGGCCTTGATTAGCGCCAATGTTCATTACCACGAAGTCAATGTGCCCGAATATCCGCTTTTTCATTATCAACCCTATGAACTAGCGCTTTCAAGCAAACTGGTCGACATGGTCAAATTACACAAAATTGAATTGCTGCATGTGCATTACGCGATTCCGCATGCATATGCCGGTTATATGGCCAAACAAATGCTCAAAGAAGAAGGCATTGATTTGCCGATGGTGACGACGCTGCACGGAACCGACATTACTTTGGTCGGAAATCATCCGTTTTACAAACCGGCGGTTACTTTTAGCATTAATAAATCTGACATTGTAACTTCGGTTTCTCAAAGTTTAAAGGACGAAACACTCAAATTGTTCCAAATTACCAATGAAATCGAGGTAATTCCGAATTTTATTGAACTCGATAAAAATATTGATAATCAAAGCATTCCGTGTTATCGATCGGTTATTGCTCAAAAAGAAGAACGTGTCATTACGCACATTAGTAACTTCAGAAAAGTTAAACGTATAGCCGATGTTGTCAAGATTTTTTATAAAATTCAGCAGCAAATTCCGGCCAAACTCATGATGGTGGGCGACGGACCAGAAAAAGAAAAAGCAGAGATTTTGTGTGAAGAATTAGGCATTCAAGACAAAGTAATTTTCTTTGGCAACAGCAACGAAGTCGATCGCATCTTGAGTTACAGCGATTTGTTTTTATTGCCTTCAGAAACCGAAAGTTTTGGTTTGGCCGCTTTAGAAGCGATGGCGATGAGCGTTCCGGTGATTTCAAGTAATTCCGGAGGATTGCCTGAAGTTAATTTCAACGGAATTTCTGGTTATTTGAGCAATGTTGGTGATGTTGACGATATGGCGAACAACGCACTGAAAATCATTCGCGAACCTGCCGTTTTAGAAAAATTCAAACAACAAGCGCTCGAAACTGCACGCAAGTTTGACATTCATCAAATTTTACCTTTGTACGAAGAACTTTATCAACGCGCACTGAGTGCTTATGCACATTGATTATGAAAAAAATACTTTTCCTTTCGGTTATTGCTCTGATACTTTACAGTTGTGGCGGAAGTAAACCGGTTACTACAACCAAACCATTATATGAAGTTTTATTGGTCAAAGACGATGGTGGAGCCAACATTCGTTTTTTTGAAATTCTTTCTGAATCGCGTGAAATCAAAATGTTGCAAAATGACGAAGAACTCAAAGGTAAAATATCAGCCTCTGATGTCAATGAATCGAACTTTGTCATCCTGAATATGGGCGAAAAAGAAACGCTCGGTTATACGATTGAAGTCAAGAAAGTTGTGGAAACCGCCGATAAAATTATTATTACCATTGAAGACCACGAGCCCAAAACAAAAGCAACACCAGACAAAGATGTATATTATTATCCGCACAGCATTGTCAAGATCAACTCGAAAAAAGAAATTGTTATAGAATAAAAAAGTCCATCGATTAAGATGGACTTTCTTTTTGTGAATTATTATTTATTAAAACTGATAGCGCACACTCAAACCAATGTCTGACCCGTAGTGATCTTTGTAGTAATCGCCGCTGCCAAATTCCGGACGGAAATCAAGTGAAATCATAATCGGCGCATCAAAGTCATATTCGATACCTACATCACCCGCAACAAAGAAAAAGCTGCCGCTGTCTGAAGCACCATCGTGACTGTATCGCCATGAACCTAATCCACCTCCAGCACCTGCGTACCAGTTGAATCCACCATCAATGTTCCAAACCCATTGATACAAACCTGCTAATTTAACAGCGCCCACATGATCTTTCGTGCGCCAACCCAAATCAGCTTCTAAACGATTAGAACTTCCTAAGGCTCTTTGATACGAAATTTCAGAACCAAATCCGTTGTTGTCTCCGATACGAATACCTAAAGCGTTTTCAGAAATTTTCTGAGCTTGACCGCTCACAGCAAATCCAATAGCAATTAATGTCGTAAAAAATAGTTTTTTCATAATCTGTTTGATTTATTTGTTGCAAACATAAGCGTATTTGCACAAAAGTTTGTACTTATTAAAACTTTATTGTGTAGAATTTATTGTACGAATTAAAATTGAAGCTCTCAACATTGACTTTGTTTTGAACTTAACTCAAAAAGCCTACATTTGTTTAAAACATCAGAAAAATGGCAGGAAATAGTTTCGGGACTTTATTCAAACTAACTTCATTCGGTGAATCTCATGGAGAAGCTATTGGTGGAATCATCGAAGGTTGCCCAGCGGGATTAAAAGTTGATTTTGATGCAATTCAAACCGAATTAAACCGAAGAAAACCTGGCCAATCAGCCATCGTTACCCAACGCAAAGAATCAGATTTGGTTTCGTTCTTGTCGGGTATTTTTGAAGGCCAAACCACCGGAACACCGATTGGTTTTACCATTGCCAATACCAATCAAAAATCAGAAGATTATAGTCACGTAAAAGACACTTTTCGCCCAAGTCATGCCGATTATGTGTATGAGCAAAAATACGGTCTGCGTGATTATCGCGGTGGCGGAAGAAGTTCTGCCAGAGAAACAGCAGCCAGAGTGGTTGCGGGCGCTCTAGCCAAACAAATGATTCCGAATGTCAAAATCAACGCTTTTGTATCGTCGGTCGGTGATATTTTTATCGACAAACCATACCAAGCTTTAGATTTTTCAAAAACCGACAGCAATCCTGTGCGCTGTCCGGATGCAGCGACGGCCGAAAAGATGGAAACGCTTATTCGCGAAGTGCGCGCTCAAGGCGATACTATTGGCGGAACGATTACTTGTGTGATACAAAATGTGCCCGTTGGTTGGGGCGAACCAGTTTTTGACAAATTACATGCGCAATTGGGCAAAGCGATGTTGTCCATCAATGCGGTAAAAGGATTTGAATACGGCAGCGGTTTTTGTGGCGCACGTATGAAAGGCAGCGAGCACAACGATTTGCAAAACTCAGACGGCACAACTAAAAGCAATTTATCCGGAGGTATTCAAGGCGGTATTTCAAACGGCATGGATATATATTTCAGAGTGGCTTTTAAACCGGTTGCCACTTTGATTCAAAAGCAACCGATGCTCAATCGCGAAGGTGAAATTGTGGAAGTTCAAGGCAAAGGCCGACACGATCCGTGTGTGGTTCCCAGAGCCGTTCCGATTGTCGAAGCGATGGCCGCAATGGTTTTGGCTGATTTTTATTTACTTCAAAAAACCAATCAACTCTAATATTTAAAGATGAATTCAACCGAAAATACTTCAAAATCAATTTTCTCAAATCTTACCACCCAAATTCTCATCGCTATGTTGCTAGGCATTGCCTTGGGTATTTTTATTCACAACTCATGGACTGAAGATGCGGCAAAAGAATTCAGCGGCTACATCAAAATGCTGGCAACGATTTTTATTCGATTGGTGCAAATGATTATTTCTCCACTAGTTTTTACCACCTTAGTTGTGGGCATTGCCAAACTCGGAGATATCAAAGCGGTGGGCAGAATCGGGGGGAAGGCATTGGGTTGGTTTTTTACTGCTTCGTTTATTTCATTGCTCATCGGGATGTTTTGGGTGAATGTTTTAGAGCCTGGCGTTGGACTTAATTTACCGTCTGTAGATATATCAACCGCTGCCGAAGTGACCGATAAAACTCAGAATTTCTCGGCTCAGAATTTTGTCGAGCACATCATTCCGAAAAGCATCGTTGAAGCTATGGCAACCAATGAAATCCTGCAAATTGTGATTTTCTCTATTTTCTTCGGATTGGCTGCCGCATCTATTGGCGATTATGCCAAACCGGTGGTTTCGGCTTTAGACAAGACTTCGCATATTATTTTAAAAATGGTCAATTACGTCATGAAGTTTGCACCGATTGGTGTTTTCGGCGCGATTGCTGGCGTGTTTTCGGTACGTGATTTTGGTGAATTGGCGCTTACTTATGCAAAGTTTTTCGGTTCGTTCTTGGTGGGCATTAGCTCGCTATGGGTCATCTTACTCTTGATTGGGTTCTTATTCCTCAAAAGTCAAATGCGCACTTTGCTCAAACACATTGTCAGTCCACTGATTATTGCTTTCGGAACGACCAGTAGCGAAGCGGTTTTTCCGAAACTGACTGAAGAATTAGAACGCTTTGGCATCAAAGACAAAATCGTGTCGTTTATGTTGCCGCTGGGTTATTCTTTTAACTTAGACGGAAGTATGATGTATATGACTTTTGCCAGTATTTTTATAGCGCAAGCCTACGGAATTAACCTAGAAATCGGCACGCAACTCACCATGCTTTTGGTTTTGATGCTCACCAGCAAAGGAATTGCCGGAGTTCCGCGCGCTAGTTTGGTAGTAGTTGCCGCGACTTGTGGAATGTTCAAAATTCCAGTCGAAGGAATTGCCCTCATTTTACCGATTGACCACTTTTGCGATATGTTCAGAAGCGCCACCAATGTTTTAGGAAATGCTTTGGCAACTTCGGTGGTAGGTAAATGGGAAAAGGAATAACCTCAGAAGTGAAATGCTATTTTAATACTTTAATATTGACTTCTTTGAAAGTATTGAACCTTTTTAGAAAAACTTAAGAACATTAATGCATTCAGGTTAGGTTTTTTTTTTAGTTTTGTGACTTCAAATCAAAAATTAAATTATGAAAACAAAATTACTTTTAGCAGGGGCTTTCCTTGCCTTCTTTACTGGTGTAAAGGCACAAACTACCACCATTTACTCACAAGACTTTACTGCTTCTACCGGTTTATCTATTATTGATGCTGATGGAGATACTGCCAATTGGGGACTTTACTCTGGAAACGCTACAACAGCTGGTTGGGGATTAACTGGAAACTTCGCAGGTTCAAGATCATGGAATCCTTCTACAGGAACACCTCCTGGTGCATTGACACCTGACAACTACCTCTTAACTCCTGAAGTTGCTATTCCTGACACTTTCGGAACTACAACTCTTAGCTTCAAACTTGGAACCAATGATGTTGATTTCCCTGCTGAGCATATTTCTGTATATCTTGCACCAGCTTCAGCTAATACTGCTGCTTTGATTTCTGCTTTGACTCCGGTATTTACATACACATTGACTGCTGCCAACGCAACTACAGCTGATGTATTTTCTGTTGATGTTACTGCTTATAACGGTCAAAGCGTAAAAATCGTTTTCAGACACCACGACTGTACAGATCAAGATTTGTTGTACCTTGATGATGTATTGCTTACTCAGGAAACTTTGTCTACACAAAACTTTATAACATCTCAGTTTATGGTTGGACCAAATCCAGTAAATGATGTTATTAATATTTCAAGCAAAAATAACGCTACAATTTCTTCCATTTCTATGACCGACATGAATGGACGCGTGGTTAAGAATTTATCTTTTGATAACATCGCCAAAACTGAACTTAACATTTCAGACCTTTCAGCAGGTGTTTACATGATGAGCATGGTTACCAGCAAAGGAAACGGAACAGTTAAGATTGTGAAAAAATAAATTACAGTTTTATTGTTATAAAAAACTCTCCCAAAGCGGAGAGTTTTTTTTATGTCAAAAATTTTGAAGCCAGTTCAGCAGTCGGAATCAAACAGACTTCCTTTTTTCCGTACCAATGATAGCGTTTTGCAGCTACATAATCATACACCCAATTGCGCAGTGGGGTGGGCAAGATTCTGAATATCGTTCCCAGATGAAAGAATCCACCCAAATTCTTAGCTATTTGAATAGCCGCATTTGATTTGGTGTAATACGCTTTCCCCGGAATATACAGAACCACACTATCAATATTCTTATGGCCAATACCAATATGCGAAATTATTTTTTGACCCAATTCAGATTGAAGCGCCACAAACCGAAACTGATCTTGCTGATCGTGCCGGATGACAAACTGAACCAATGAATCGCACAGATTACAAAATCCGTCAAAGAGAATGATTTTTTTACCTTTTGGAAATTCCATACTTATTTTTTGATTGGATCAACATATTCCAAAACTTCCAAACTTACGGTTGATGTAAACAAACCGTAATTAACAATGGCTTTGTTTTTTTCAATCTTTTCGATGGCGCCAATGGCTTGACCATCTTGCATGCGCACGCGGTCGCCCACCTTGAGTTCGCGTTTAGGCTTTTCAGGAATGATTGCAGCTTTGAGCTTTTTTTCTTTTTTCTCTTTGCGGATTTTCTCGACCTGAACCTGAACTTCTTGAACAATCGCTTTTTGCTTGACTTCTTTGGCTTTAACTTCTTTGGCAGAAGCTTTTTTGCGTTTAGAATTCTCGATTTCCACCATTTTTAAAAACTCGCCGATGAGCTCTTTTTTGTCTTTGTTGTTGAAGTATTTGCTCGAGATATCGTCTATTTTTTGTCCAATGTAGATCAGTCGCTGATTGCTGTCATACAACTCTTGATAGTTCTCGAGTTTTTGTTTGATTTTTTGGTTGATGGTTTCCATCCTTTTGCTTTCTTCACGAGCTTTTGATTCTTCTTCTTTGAGCGTTTGCGATGTTTTTTCAAGCTTTGAACGCTCTTTTTGCAAATTGGCAATGGTTTTGTCGAATCTCACTTTACCTACTTCAACGCGTTTTTTGGCGCGGTTGATGAGTCCATAAGGAATGCCGTTTTTCTGGGCTACTTCAAAAGTAAACGAACTTCCGGCTTGACCCAAAACCAATTTATAAATCGGTTCAAGTGATTTTTCGTCAAAAAGCATATTAGCGTTGGTAGCAAATTCAAGTTCGTCTGCCAAAATCTTCAAGTTAGAATAATGTGTGGTGATGATACCAAAAGCTTCGCGATGATAGAATTCTTCTAAGAAAACTTCGGCCAAAGCGCCACCCAATTCCGGATCGGAACCGGTTCCGAATTCGTCAATTAAGAACATGGTTTTGCTGTTGCATTTCTTTAAGAAATAATTCATGTTCTTTAAACGGTAACTATAGGTACTTAGATGATTTTCAATAGATTGATTATCTCCAATATCGGTCAGAATTCGATCAAACAAAAACGTTTCACTGCGTTCGTGTACCGGAATCAGCAAACCCGATTGCAACATCAATTGCAGCAATCCCACCGTTTTGAGCGAGATGGTTTTTCCGCCGGCATTCGGACCTGAAATCACGACGATTCGACGTTTTTGATGCAATTCAAAAGTTTGCGGATGCGTGACTTCTTTCTTTTGATTGTTTGTCAAAAGCAAAATCGGATGATAAGCATCGCGCAAATACATTCGCCTTTCAGTAGTAATTTTGGGCAACAAAGCATTCATCTTATAGGCATAACGAGCTTTGGCAGCAATGACATCTAAATCTGAAAGCAATTCCTGATAAGCAACAATCAGCTCAAGATTTGGTCGAATATTATTGGTGAGCCATTTGAGAATGCGCACAATTTCTTCTTTTTCTTCAAACTCTAAATTGCTCAATTCACGCGCATACTGAAAAGTCGCTTCGGGCTCAATAAAAACAATGCTTCCGGTTTTTGAAGTTCCGGCCACAGAGCCTTTTACCTTGCGGCGATACATGGCCATAACCGCCAATACGCGTCGATTTTGTACAAAACTCTCTTTGATTTCATCCAAATAACCCAACGAATTGTAATGCGCCATCGCTTGTCCAAAACTTTGGTTGACTTTGCCACGCACCGTATTCATTCTGCGACGAATATCGGTCAAGTCAGGTGATGCGCTGTCTTTAACTTCTCCATATTTATCCAAAACGGCATCAATCGCATTGATGATATCTTTGGTAAGCACCACCGACGAAGCGCGCAAATACAACTTCGGATAATATTCTTCAAACTTTTTGAGAAACTGAATAAGTACATTACTTGTCTCAGAAATCGCGCGGATTTTTCTAAACCCACCGGCTTCTAAAAAACTACCGTCAATAGCCAGAAATTTAAGTTCGTGCGCAATGCTTTCAAAACCGTGATTCGGAATAGCGTTGTTGTTCTGAAAAGACGACAAATATTCTGATGTTTGCCAAAGCGCATTCATGAGCTCGTCTTGATTGTGAAACGGACGAATCGACAAGGCTTTTTCTTTGCCCAAATCGGTCACACATTTCTCGGCAACCGCTTCTAAAACAGTCGGAAATTGTAAGTCTTGTAAGGTTTTATCAGTAACTGAAATCATCAATCAAGATTGGGTTTTAATCCTGCAAACTTAACGAAAAATCACTTGGAAATCGCGTCAAAATAGCAAGCGGAATGGTTATATTTGAGCAAATTTTTTCTGATGGATATTAAAATTGAAAGCAGTTGGAAATCATTATTGGCCGATGAATTTGAAAAGCCATATTTCACCGATTTGATTTCGTTTGTTAAAACCGAATACAGTTCTAAAGAATTCAAATGCTTTCCGCCCGGGCCGCTTATCTTTTCAGCTTTTGATCATTGTCCGTTAAACCAAACCAAAGTAGTCATTATTGGGCAAGATCCTTATCACGGCCCCGGTCAAGCCAATGGATTGTGTTTTTCGGTGTATGACGGCATTGCGTTTCCACCATCATTGGTGAATATTTTTAAAGAAATTCAAACCGATTTGCAGCAACCGATTCCTACTTCAGGCAACTTAGAACGCTGGGCAGACCAAGGCGTGTTGCTACTGAACGCTACTTTAACTGTTCGGCAAGGACAGGCTGCAAGCCATCAAAATCGCGGTTGGGAAACTTTTACCGATGCGGTTATCCAAAAATTATCGGCTCAAAAAGAACAAATTGTCTTTATGCTTTGGGGCGGATTTGCCAAGAAAAAAGGTTCAGGTATTGACCGAAAGAAACATTTGGTTTTAGAATCAGGGCATCCGTCACCACTGAGCGCCAATAAAGGTCATTGGTTTGAAAACCGGCATTTTAGTCAAGCCAACAAATACTTAACCGCTGTCGGAAAACAACCCATTAATTGGTAATTAATCAATCGTAAACGGATAATATCCGCTGGCATCTAATCCTGAATAACGCGAGTTCAGGTTTAGAAACAAATTATTGCCAGTGCTTTCAGAACGAAACTCGACATCAGTGTTTGACAAACTGTTGTAACCAAAGCTCAGCCGATAACTTCCAGAAGTTAAACCACTTAGGCTAACTTTATATTCGTATAAATCAGTAGCGCTATTATAGACACATTTACCCAAAACAAAATCACCGCCATAAGCTTCTCCGCGGTCAATTTCGAGTTGGCTGTCTTGAATCGAAATCGGAATCCATTCGGTTCCGCTGAGTTTTTCAATTTCATACGAAAACTCCAATTTAGTAGCACCGCCAGTGGTTTTAAAAATATCAAGTGGATTTGTTTTTCCGGGAATTGTGAGCAATCGATCAATATCCGCTTCAACTGTAATGGTTGGATCAGTTGGAAGCGAGTCATCGGTATATACTGAAACTAAGTCAGGTGAATTCACAAAAACATCGTTGTAAAATTCGCTGTCTTTGTTTGAACAATCAGCCGCCATGAGCACCGTGCCCAAGGCCATAAAAAAGAAATATTGCAATGTTTTCATAACCTGTGATTAAAAGCGATAACCGAAACTAAGTCCGACGCGTGAAATAATATCTGGGCTTTTGTCTTTGTTGAACATATTTGAGCCAAATCCGACCAAAAACTCAATGCCAAATTTATCTTTGATGTAGTATTTATATCCTACGCCGGCACCGGCTGCAACGTCTGAATATTTACTTTTTTCAATCACGTAATAATCATGTCCGAGGTTGTCAGTTTTGAGCACCGTTTCGCGAAAATCCCCGCCATTGGCCGAGATAAAAACTTCAGCAAAATAAAAACTGCGCTGGCCATTGGATAAGTTGTAACGAGCAAACGGCACAACTTCATATTTCGGAATTGTGTTTCGGTTACCTTCATCAAAATCATCGTTGACTTTTTTGCTATTGGCATAACTCATAGTTAAACCTGCTGAAAACCGTCGACTTAAAAAACGTTCGTAAGTTAAATTAGCTTTTGAAGATGCGATGGCTGACACTAATTCAACACGCACTTCATTGTGCTTTTTTTCAAGATCTGATTGCGCCCAAAGCGATGGTGCGATAAATCCGAGTAGGAAGAGAAATTTCTTCATAAATGAAATATTGATAGGCGAATATACAAAACGATTTGACACTGTCCTTTTAAAATGTGAGCGCCCCGAGGATTTCTTCAGACATAAACGGTCCGCCCGGATAAGTTGCGGTATAATCAAGGTTGAGCCAGATTTGTCCGCGCTCGTCGATGTGGTAATGAATGCGATTGCCTTTGCTTTCTTCCGGAAAAAGAATTTTTTTAATCAAGAAGTTTACGGTTTCTAAATCATTTTTGTTACCAATGAGCATTTCGGGATAAATATGTCCGCCGGTGTGGATCAGCCGAGGAGTTCCGCCAATGGATTTAATGCAAGCCGCCATCAATATAGAATGATCGTCGCAATCACCGGAAAAAAAGCGCAGCGATTCTGAAGCTTTAGCGATGTAATCTTTGCCTTTGGGATCGCTGACATAGTTCCAACGTGAGTTGATTTCTTTAAAAACCGCAAAACATTGAATAGTAGTTCGGTAATTTGAAAAACCGCGAATGTTTTTGAAATCTTTGGTCGTGGCCATCAGCGCAAAATCGCGTACGCGCGGATTCTCGAATTCAACAGCATTGATGATTTTGGATTTGTTCGGAAAAGGCAACAGCTTTGAAATGATGATGTCCTGTGGATTGGGACTGTCGCTCATCGAGTAAATCATGTATTGATAATCTTCGATGACACTTTTAAAGCCGTATTTTCCTGAAAAACTTCCGTAGACCAAGGCAATCATATACAATCCGATGCAAATGATAATCACCGTGCGCATCAGGCGTAAAATGAGTTGAATTACCGCTAAAATGGCTATAAACAACAAGATTCTATCGAGTTGAAAATACCAATTCGGGTCAATTAAGTTTTGATGAAAGATGATAAAAACCGGAATAGCAATCAGTACATTGAGCGCAAAAATGATGACATTGTCCCAAGGCTTTCGAATCTGAAGCTTTTGCTTGAGTTTTTGTATCGACTGAATTGTACTTTTTACCATAAATCCCTAGCGGCCAACTACACAGAGGCAACTATGTCTGCAAAAGTACCTTTTTTATCAATAAGCCCAAGCGCCCATAATTGATTTTGCACTTGGTTGAGTACCTCGGGCGAAATGTTTTTTTGTGACCATTCAGTAAGTGTCAACCACTGAGAAATATCTTCTGGTTTTTGGCGGTATTTTTCGGCCAAAGTCACATCGAGATTTGGTTGCGATTTGAATTTTTGTGTTTGCTCATTGATGATGCTTAGGGTTTGTGAAATAACCGAAGAATAATTTTGTAAAACTTCTTCACGAACAGCCATCACAAAACACGGCCACGGAGTAGGGCAGTCGCCTAAATGTCTGAAGATGCCTTTATCGACTAGTGGTTTGGTCATGAAATGCTCCCACATGAAGTAATCTGCGGTTTCTTGGGTCAAAGCATCCACAGCGCCATCGATGGTATGCACGATTTCAAACGATAAATTTTGCGCGTCCCAACCTTGTTGCTCAGCATGTACACAAGCCATTAAGTGTGAACCAGAACCCATGCGCGAAATGGCCACTTTGGCATTTTTTAAATCCTCTATTTTTTCATACTTAGAAGCAGTACCTACATGAATACCCCACAAAAGTGGTGAAGCTACATATTCTTGTATGATGCGCGATGGATTTCCGTGCAATATGTCGCGAACAATCCCTTCAGTGAGGATAATAGCCATATCGGCTGAGCCTTCGCGCAAAAGTTGACACATTTTTCCGGTTCCTTCGGGCACATCAGTCCATTGCAAATCAATGCCGGTGGCGGTAAACAAACCATAATTTATGGCTTGTTGCCATGGATAATTAAAATGTTCCGGAACGCCAACAACTTTGAGGGTTTGCATATTTATTGCGCTTGATAATTTGATTTTAAAAACTGCCACCAATTCCAACGGATGCCATCTTCGGCGGTGTATTCTTGCATAAACTCAAAACCGGCTTTGCGCAAAATATGGTTGGACGCGCCGTTTTCGTGGTGCGTATACGCATTCATATTTTGAATGTTCATTTGGTTGAATCCATAATCTAACCATGCTTTGGTGGCTTCGGTAGCATAGCCTTGGCCCCAATATTCTTCGGCCAGGCGATAACCGTAATCAAAAAAGTTGGTGTTGCCGTTCTCGACGTGGTCATCGATGTATTTAATACCGGTCCAACCGATGAAAGCACCGGTTTCTTTGAGTATTGTTGCATAGCGACCGATGTTGTTGCGCTGGTATTGCGCATGAATATATTCAATGATCTTTACTGTTTCGTTGATGGTTTGTGTTGGGTTTCTCCAAAGGTACTTGTGTACATTGGGATTGTGATCCATAGCAAACATGGCCTCGGCATCAGACATTTTTAACGGACGCAACAACAAACGCTCGGTTTCTAAAGTAAACAAAGGTTGGCTCATATACAGAATTTCATTAGCCCCGATAGAAGCGGTTATCCTTGGTTGGCGGGGTTCGCCGGCCAAGATAAAAGCGAATAGCGGGAAATAGCTTCTCAAAAAAATTACTCGGCCAATTTCTCTAAAGTGTAGGCAATGAGCGCATCGACGGCTTTATACGGATCATCGCTAAAGGTGCCCGTAGCGCGGTTGGCAATGATGGCATTGAGCGACAAACACTGATGCCCGAGCAGTTTTCCGAGTCCGTAAATGGCACCGGTTTCCATTTCAAGATTGGTCATTTTGATGCCGTTGTACTCGAATTTGTCCATTTTGGCATTGAGCTCAGGATCTTGAATGTTCAGACGCAACACGCGACCTTGTGGTCCGTAGAATCCGCCGGCGGTTCCGGTGAATCCTTTGTGAATTTGATTGCTCTCGATGCGTTTTTCAAGAATTTCGCTTCCTTTAATCACATAAGGACGGCCTTTTTGCATATCCCAATTGGTTTGCGCGATAAAGGCATCTTCGAGATTTTTCTCAGAAACCTCGTCGATGAGATATGAGCGCAACATATTGTCGAGGCCTAAGCCGTATTGACTCATCACAAAACTGTCACACGGAATATCTGCTTGCAATGAACCGGAAGTTCCGATGCGCACAATGTTGAGCGAAGTGAGTTCAGGTTTGATTTCACGCGTTGTTAAATCAATATTGACCAATGCATCGAGTTCGTTCATGACAATGTCAATATTGTCCGGACCAATTCCGGTAGACATGACAGTGATGCGTTTGCCTTTGAAAGTCCCGGTTTGGGTTTTGAATTCGCGCTTTTGGGTGGAGAATTCAATCGAATCGAAAAACTGAGTGATTTTTTCTACACGATTTTGATCGCCAACAAAAATGATGTCTTGTGCGATGTGTTCCGGTTTGAGGTTCAGATGGTAAACACTGCCATCGGGATTGAGTATAAGTTCTGAGGATGCTATCATTTTTTTTGAGTTTCTGAGCAGCTGAGCTACTGAGTTGTTTGAATTTTTTGAAGCGGTAAATGTAGGGCTTATTTTAGAATTTATCCGCCAACACGCTTGACTTTAAATCCGATTTCTTGTAAGATTTTCATGATCTTATCGCGATAATCGCCTTGTAGAATAATGGATTCGTCTTTGACGGTTCCGCCCACGCTGAGTTTGGTTTTCAGGATTTTGGCCAGCTTTTTAAAATCGTCGGCATGACCGGTGTATCCTTCAATAATGGTGGTGGGTTTTCCGTTGCGCTTTTCGTATTTGCAAATCATCGGATCTTTTTGAACCCAAAGGGTATCATCGACTTGAGTGATTTCGGGTTCAGGTGAATTATCCGGCTCGTGATCTGGAAAGAGCTTTTTGAGTTGGTCGTGTAAATCCATATTCAAAAAAATAAATTCCAAATTCCGGGTGAGCAGAATTTGGAATTCGGGTTATTGGAAATTAAAGGGTTATTTTTTCAAGCCTAATTCTACGAGTCTTTCGTCGAGGAATTCCCCGGCGGTAATGTCATCGTATAATTTAGGATGGTCAGCATCGATACAATTCTCAAGACAGTTGAGTTTCATATCGCTCACCGGATGCATAAAGAACGGAATAGAGTAACGCGATGTTCCCCATAATTCTCTGGGTGGATTGACCACTTGATGAATTGTTGATTTCAAGCGGTTGTTGGTATGACGCGAAAGCATATCACCTACATTGATTACCAATTCATCCGGCTGGGCCATGGCATCAATCCATTGTCCGTCGTGGTTTTGTACTTGAAGGCCTTTTCCTTGTGCACCCATCAATAAAGTAATCAAATTAATGTCGCCATGTGCCGCCGCACGAACCGCACCGTCTTTGGGCTCGTCGGTAATAGGCGGGTAGTGGATAGGTCTTAAAATACTATTTCCGTCTTTGATATAATTGTCAAAATAGAATTCGTCTAATCCTAAGAATAAAGCCAATGCTCTAAGCACATAAACGCCGGTCTTTTCGAGCATTTGATAAGCTTCACGACCCACTTCATTGAATTTTGGCAACTCGGTTACCGTCACATTGTCCGGGTATTCACCGGCATATTTTGAACCTTCTGAAACATATTGTCCAAAATGCCAAAACTCTTTTAAATCTCCGGCTGATCTACCTTTGGCGTGTTCTTTACCAAAAGAAACATAGCCTCGTTGGCCACCGATGCCGGGAATTTCGTATTTGGATTTGACCTCTAACGGAAGGTTGAAAAAGTTTCTCACTTCACCATAAAGTTCGTCTACAAGTTGGTCATCAAGGAAATGACCTTTTAATGCTACGAAGCCAATATCTTCGTATGCTTTTCCGATTTCATTTACAAATTTTTGTTTACGTACCGGGTCACCCGATAGGAAATCACGCAAGTCCACACTTGGAATGTTTTGCATACTAAAATTTTTTTGTTAATAACTAAAAGTTCGTAAACCCTTGTTATCACAAATGTAAATAATAAAATTAAAACGAAATTTTAAAAGTTATCAACAATTTAAAAAAACACGGCAATTCAAGGTGAAGCTGTTATTTTTTTATACTTTTGGTGCCATATACAAAATTCACCCAATCTGTTATAATGAATTTCGAAAGAAGACAACTCACAGACGAACAGCTTATAGACCTCTATAAGAGATTGCTTAAACCGCGCTTGATTGAAGAAAAAATGCTCATCCTGATTCGTCAGGGAAAAGTTTCTAAATGGTTCTCCGGAATCGGTCAAGAAGCCATTTCTGTGGGTATTACCGCCGTTTTAGAACCGGATGAATACATATTGCCGATGCATCGAAACTTAGGTGTATTTACCGGGCGAAATATTCCTCTCAATAGATTGTTCTCGCAATGGCAAGGAAAAGCCAACGGATTCACCAAGGGACGCGATCGCAGTTTTCACTTCGGAACTCAAGAATATAAAATTATCGGCATGATTTCGCACCTTGGCCCTCAATTAGGAGTCGCCGATGGAATTGCTTTAGCCAATAAACTCAAAAAGAACGGAAAAGTCACCGCAGTTTTTACCGGAGAAGGCGCCACCAGCGAAGGTGATTTTCATGAAGCCTTAAATATTGCTTCTGTCTGGGATTTGCCGGTTATTTTCGTGATTGAGAACAATGGTTACGGTCTATCAACCCCAACCAACGAACAATATCGCTGCGAAAATTTGGCCGATAAAGGGGTGGGTTATGGTATGGAAAGTCACATTATTGACGGAAACAACATTCTCGAGGTTTACGAAGAACTTACTGAAATAGTTGCCTCGATGCGCACCAACCCCAGACCGGTTCTGATAGAATTTAAAACCTTCAGAATGCGCGGACATGAAGAGGCGAGTGGTACTAAATACGTTCCGAAAGAGCTCATGGATATGTGGGCCGAGAAAGATCCGATTGAAACCTACAAACGTTATCTAATCAAACAACACGTGATTTCTGAATCACAAGATGAAGCTTGGCGCGAAGAAATCAAAAAAGAAATAGACGAACATTGGCTCATGGCCAACACCGAACCGGAGATTGTTCCGACTTACGAAGGCGAATTAAAAGATGTATACAAGCCGTATGATTTTGAAGAAGTTAATCCTTCTAATAATGAAACTGAAAATATCCGTTTGATTGATGCAATTTCACAAGGATTGAAACAATCGTTACAGCGTCATCCGGAACTGGTGATCATGGGACAAGACATTGCCGAATATGGCGGTGCTTTTAAAATAACCGATGGATTCGTGAAAGAATTCGGCAAACATCGCATCATCAACACGCCGATTTGTGAAAGCGCTGTGGTTTCGGCCGGAATGGGTTTATCGATCAACGGATACAAAGCGATTGTTGAAATGCAATTTGCCGATTTTGTTTCCACCGGATTCAATCCAATTGTCAATTATCTGGCAAAAGTCCATTATCGTTGGCAAGAAAAAGCTGATGTAGTGGTTAGAATGCCTTGCGGCGGCGGAACCCAAGCCGGTCCGTTTCACTCGCAAACCAACGAGGCTTGGTTTACCAAAACGCCGGGATTAAAAGTGGTTTATCCGGCTTTTCCTTATGATGCAAAAGGTTTGTTGGCAACCGCGATTAATGATCCGAATCCGGTTTTATTCTTTGAACATAAATTGTTGTACAGAAGTATTTATCAAGATGTTCCAAAAGATTATTACACACTTCCGTTCGGACAAGCGGCCTTGTTGCGCGAAGGAAAAGATATTACCGTTATTGCTTTTGGCGCTTCTGTACATTGGGCGATGGAAACTTTAGACAAACATCCGGATGTGTCGGCTGATTTGATTGATTTGCGGACGCTTCAGCCACTCGATAAAGAAACTATTTATGCCTCGGTCAAGAAAACCAACAAGGCAATTATTTTGCAAGAAGACACCCTTTTTGGCGGAATTGCCAGCGATATCTGCTCGATGATCATGGAAGATTGTTTTGAATATTTAGATGGTCCGGTTAAGCGTGTGGCCAGTTTGGACAGTCCGATTCCGTTTACCAAAGCATTAGAAGATCAATTTTTGCCTAGAGAACGATTTGAAGATGCTTTACTTAAATTGATTAAGTACTAATAATTACTAATAAAAATGCAAAAGAGCGACCGATTAAGTCGCTTTTTTTTTATTATTTTCAAATGCAAAATTTAGTCCGATTACAAGCTTTGGGTTAGGCAATAATTGTTATATTTACGGCTTGTTTACTGTAAAAAAAATGCTTGTAATGACACATCAGTTTAAAAATCTGTTTGTTCTTTTTATACTTCTGGTTTCATCAACCGGATTTGCTCAAAATCTTTTATCTAACGGAAACTTCGAAAGTGGTGGAAACGGTGTAGGTTTCAACATTAATAGTTGCTGCTACAATCAAATTACCCCACCATTTTCAGGATCAACATCAGCGGGAAATTATGCAGTGACCAATAATCCGCAACCCATGAATCCCACTATATTTTTATCTTTTGGGGATCATACTACCGGCAGCGGTAATATGTTGGTTGTTGATGGAACCAATACCGGCGGGCAACAACGTTTTTGGAGAGCGGGTAATAGCGGCGGCGGTATTTGTGGCTTGACTGTTGGAACAACCTATACTTTTAGTTTTTGGATTCGATCAGCCTCGACTACAGTTGTTAATCAAGCCACACAAGCGCAAATCAATATACAATGGAATAACGCAAACAACGTAACCCGAACATCTACCAACTTAACTACAGGCTCTGGAGATGTTTTAGTTCCGCTTCCTGCAATAGGATGGCAGCAAGTAGTCTATACTTTTGTTCCTACCAATGCCTGTGTCAATATTGAAATGTATGACAACAATACAAGTTTAGCCGGAAATGACTTTGCCATGGATGATGTAATGGTTTTGGCTCCACCACAGCCTCTTTCGTTAACTTATTCTATCACAAATCCAACTTGTCCCACCAATACCAATGCAACTATATTTGGTTATGGTATTGGAGGAACTCCACCATACACCAATTATGCGCTATCAGGGCCGGTTAATATTCCGACCAGCGCGACGGGTCAATTCACAGGATTAGCTCCAGGAAATTATAGTGTAACCGTCACTGACAGCAACGGCGGAACCAAGACACAAAACGGAATCGTTATTCCCAATGCGCCTGATATGAGTTTATCGGCTACGCAAACTACCATTTGTGCCGGTGCCAGTACGACCATTACCGCTAGTGGAGGAATGACCACCTACAATTGGACTTCTGACATACCTGACGCGACTATGGCAGCAACAGGCTCTCCACAAACCGTTAGCCCCACACAAACAACAACTTACACAGTTACAAGTACTTCGGTTCGTTCTGATAATTTAATTTATAACGGTGATTTTTTCTTGGGTAATGTTGGATTTACTTCAGACTACACATACTACAATCCGAACAATCCTTCATTAGCACAAAAAGCTTATGGTGTGGTAGCCAACTCAAATTCATGGGAAAGCGCTTTTGCTAGTTGTACCGAACATACCGGGAGCGCCGGAAGTAAAATGTTGGTAGTTGATGGATCTACAGTCAATGCTGGAAATGACGCTTTTTGGTGTCAGACTGTACCAGTAACCCCTGGCCAAAATTATTCGTTAACCTATTATTTACAGGCTTTAGCAACTCCGGCAAACGCAAGTATACAAGTCAAAATTAACGGAGTAGCAGTAGGAGGTAATTCTAGTACTTCCGGCACTACTTGTACTTGGAGTCAAGCTCCGGCCATCAATTGGAATTCAGGAGCCAATACTACAGCAAACATTTGTTTTTATGATTTAACGACTTCTGCTGCTGGAAATGATTTTGCCATTGATGATATCACTTTTTCAAGAACAAACAATTGTAACTTATCCAAATCAATTACGATTACAGTCACCAATTCGATTGTATTAAATATTGTGGATCCACCGGCAGTTTGTGCTCCGGGCACAGTTAATATTACCGCTCCATCTGTAATTGGAGTCGGAAGTACAACAGGAACAACTTTTACTTACTGGACCAATGCAGCCGGAACAAATGCGCTTCCATTGGCTACTGCACAAGCCATTACAACTAGTGGAACTTATTATATCAAAAGTACTTTAGGAAGTTGTTCAGTAATTAAACCAGTAAATGTGAGTATTGTAAACGGTAGTTCTGTGCCTAAACCAACGGTAACATCTCCGGTTCGTTACTGCGTGGGCAGTGTTGCGGTACCACTGACTGCGACCGCTGCGGCTGGTGCCACACTTAATTGGTATACTGTAGCAAGCGGCGGAACTGTTCTTCCTGGAGCTCCAACGCCCACTACGCTAGCAAATGGAATTACTTCTTATTATGTGAGTCAAACCATAGGAGGATGTGAAAGTTTAAGACAAGAAATTAAAGTTTATGTAGGTGCACAACTGAATGTAGTTTGCGACCCTAGCCAAATAACAACTACCCCTCCAACATCCGTGTTTTTTGACTGGGCTAACATTCCGGGGCCGCCAGTTTATAATTATTCGTACTCGATCAACGGAGGCCCGGCAGTCACGGGTAGTACAAATATTTCGAGTTATGAAGTATTTGGTGTTGCTCCGGGACAAAGTGTCGTTTTTACCATTTTATCTGCTAATGGTTATCCGTGTATCAATCCGGTGAGCAGCACCTGCGGGAATTGTGTAACAACTACAACGCCAACATTTACACTTCCTTCAAGTATCTGTAACGGTTCAACCCCGCCAACATTACCCACAACTTCTGACAATGGAATTCCGGGAACATGGAATCCATCAGTGGTAAGCAACACAACAAACGGAAATTATATTTTTACACCAGACAGAACAATTAATCCATGCGCCAATAATTTTACTAAATCAATAACGATTGCCACTCCGCCTACAGCAGGAACTCTGAATGGAACTCTTAATATTTGCTCTGGAACAACAACAACTTTTTCATCAACTGTTAGTGGCGGAACTTGGAGTTCAAGTAACACAGCCGTAGCCACTGTTAATGCTAGTAACGGAACTGTATCGGGAATTTCTGCTGGAAGTTCAATTATTACCTACACTGTCAACGGAACCGGAGGATGTCCTGCAGCAACAAACAATTTGACCGTAACGGTAACGGCTGCTCCAAACGCAGGAACTTTAAGTGGAGGGCAAAATATTTGCATCGGACAAACCGCCTCTTTTATAACTAGTGTAACTGGCGGAACTTGGTCTTCTTCGAATCCGTCCATAGCAACCGTAAGTGCATCAGGAGTTATTACTGCTGTTACTGCCGGAACAACCGCAATTGTATACACCGTTTCTGGTAGTGGTGGATGCGCCAATGCTACAGTTTCAAGAAACATTACCGTTTCAGCACCTCCAACCGCCGGAACATTGAGTGGAAATCAAAGTATATGTGTAGGATCGACCGCATCGTTTATACCAACAGTTACCGGTGGAACTTGGTCATCTGCAACCCCTTCAATTGCTACCGTGAATGCTTCAACCGGAGTAATCACCGGAGTTAGTAGCGGTACTACTAATATAGATTATACAGTAGCCGGTACTGGAGGCTGCCCATCAGCTACTGTTTCAAGATCTATTACCGTAACAAGCCCAGTATCTGCGGGAACTTTGAGTGGAAATCAAAACATTTGTGTGGGCAATACTACCACTTTTGTTCCAACTATTAGCGGGGGAACTTGGTCATCCTCAAATACTGCTTTTGCTACTGTTAACAGTACAGGTTTAATTACCGGAATAGCTGCCGGAAACGCAACAATAACCTACACCGTGACGGGCAGTGGGGGTTGTCCTAATGCTACTGTAACCAGAACTGTGTCAGTAGCAGCTGTTCCAAGTGCCGGAACGCTGAGCGGAACCCAAAATGTTTGTATCGGTTTCTCGACTAATTTTTCGTCAAGCGTAACCGGTGGAACTTGGTCGTCTTCAAACCCTGCTATTGCCAGTGTAAATGCTTTGGGAGTAGTCATTGGAGTTAGTGCTGGAAACTCCGTTATCACCTATACAGTAAACGGAACCAATGGTTGTGCTAATGGTACAGCCACTCGAAATGTAACAGTATCTGCCAACCCGAGCCCAGGTCTTTTAACAGGAACTCAAACGATATGTCAAGGTCAAGTTACAACCTTTGGATCTAGTGTCAGTGGAGGAACTTGGTCATCCTCAAATCCGGCCATAGCAACTATAGATGCAAACACAGGGGTAATTGGTGGCGTAACCGCCGGTCAAGTAACCATGACCTATACAGTTGCCGGAACCGGTGGTTGTAATAATGTAACAGCCACCCGAACCTTGACCGTAAATCCTAACATTACTCCGACTTTTAATCTCATTACCCATATTTGTCAGGGAGAGACAATTCCAGCTTTTCCTACTATATCAACAAACGGTATTACCGGAACTTGGGCACCTGCACCAGATAACATGCACGATACAAACTATACATTTACGCCAACTTCAGGTCAGTGTGCAGTTTTTACACAACATAGCATTACAATTGATATACCTGTAACTCCATTATTTGATTTGGTGGCGCCGGTATGTTTGGGATCAACCGCGCCCGTTTTACCAACAGCTTCCAACAACACACCACCTGTAACCGGTACTTGGTCACCTCCAACTGTCAGTACGACCACCATCGGCTCAAACATGTATACTTTCATACCAGATCCAGGACAGTGTGTCGTGACTTCATCACCAACACGATTGATGGTTACGGTTTTACCTATAGTTACCCCTGATTTCCCGGCATTGGCACCAATTTGCGAGGGAGATACGGCACCAGTTTTAGGAAATACCTCTCCTAATGGAATTTCAGGAACCTGGTCACCAGCAACAGTAAGTAATACCCAAGATCAAAACTATACTTTCACTCCTACTTCGGGACAATGCGCCAATACACAAACACTTAGCATGACCATCACTCGAAAAATCAACCCTGATTTTGCAGCTATACCAGCATTTTGTAAAGATACTCCGGCGCCAACTCTCGGTTTGATGTCACCAAACGGAGTTACAGGAACTTGGTTTCCGTCGGTCATAGACAATACCATTAGTGGAGATTTTGATTATATTTTCACACCCGATGCTACTCAGTGTGCGAATCCACAAACCTTGACCGTAACTATTACCGAACCGACTGTACCTGATTTTAGTGATTTTGGAGTTTGTGTAGGTTCAACACCACCAATATTGAGTCAAGTTTCAGCTAATGGAATTACTGGAAGTTGGAATCCACCTGTGGTTGATAATATTGTTAATGGTAGTTATGTGTTTACTCCAGATATTGGTCAATGCGCTACCAGCAGAACCATTAATGTTACCATAAACCAATATACATTGACCTCGATTGATGGTTTTGTAACCAATTATTTTGATGAAAATCAAATCATAACCATACTAGCTACCAGTGCCGGCAACTATTTATACCAACTCGATTACGGACCTCCGCAAGAAGAAAATGTTTTCCAAAATGTAAGCCCGGGTATTCATACGATTAAAGTAATTGATGCCAATGGATGTTCGAGTTCATTAACCGATCAGGTATTGGTAGTAAATTATCCCAAATTCTTTACACCAAATGAAGACAATTACAATGACACATGGAATATTGACGGACTTAGCGATCAGGATGGTTGTGTCATTTCAATCTTTGACCGATATGGAAAACTGATTAAACAAATTAGCCCAAAAGGCCCAGGTTGGGATGGAACCTATAATGGTGAACGCATGCCTTCAACCGATTATTGGTTTACAGTTGAGTATAACGAAAAAGGAACGCGAAAAACCTTTAAATCGCATTTTTCGCTTAAGAGATAAAACAAAAAAGCTTCCCGAAATAAGGAAGCTTTTTTTTAATAAAAACTCGATTAATTCAACTGATAAGTAACAGAAATCTTGGTGTTGAGCAATTTGGATATCGGACAATTAGCCTCGGCATCTTTGACCAATTCATCAAATTTTGCAGCATCAATACCATCAACTTGGGCAGTTAAAGTCAAATTTGATTCGACAATACTGCCGTCTTCAAAAACAATCTCACAATCGGTTTTGAGTTCAGTTGCCGTAAATCCGGCCGCTTGCAAGTTAAACGCCAATTTCATGGAGAAACAGCCCGCATGGGCAGCACCAATAAGTTCTTCAGGGTTGGTTCCAACGCCACTTTCAAAACGAGAGCCAAAAGAATACTGCGTTTGATTGAGCACCGTGCTTTGCGTCGTTAAATGTCCCTTGCCGTCTTTTCCGGAACCATTCCAAACGGCTGTTGCTTTTCGTTTCATAGTTTGTTTGTTTAAGGGTTACTAATATTTTCCGCTGAGCAGTTCGCCACCAATGGTTGACTTGGCCTCGATACCGAGTTTTTTCATCATTTCATAAGTGGTACACACTGCTGCCGAAGTCACCGGAATACCGCATTCAGCCTGCATTAAATCAATCGCTTCTAAAGATGGCATTTGTACACAAGCCGAAGCCACAAGCACATCCACATCAGTCAAATCAAGTTGCTTGTATATGTTGAGCAAATTGAGCGAATTCTGTGCCGCCACCTCTAAATTATCCGGAATCTCCAGCGCAATACTTTCTTTTACTTTGATGCCTTGATGTTCTATATAATCGACCACTTTATCGGTCAATGGTCGCATATAAGGCGTGATGATTGAAATCTGCTTCGCTCCCAAAACTTTTAATCCATTGATGAGCGCACCAGCCGAAGTAACTATCGGAGTAGGGAAGCCGTTGGCAATGGTTTCTTGATGCAAATTCACTTCAGACACGCAATGATACCCGCGTCCCATGCTCATAATCGCCACCAAACAAGCATAACCCATCACATCAACATGCGCGTCCGAAAGTTCTGTAGCGCACTTTAAACTCATGGCATCCATAGCGGCGAGTTCTTCTTGGGTGACTTTTTTCATGCGCATTCGACTGCTGTGAAACGTAAATCGTTCGGGCAAAATCGTCTCGCGCGCTTTAAAAATAGCCGGAATTTCCGTTTCCATGGTCACATTAGATGAAGGAACAATTTGACCAATTCTATATTTTTTCATTTTTGTTATTTAATAGGTTTCCAGATTTCTCGGGTTACTGGTTTTTTTAAATTCTTTTCAATGATATGTAAGACCAATTCAGTCTCGGTTTTGTGCTGTTCTGTTGCTATACTCTGCAATTTAGTATTAGAATCGGTAAAAATGGCTGCCAAATCGATTTTCCAGTTTTTCTCTTCAAAAAATTGCAAATAAAAGTTTTGTGGCTTACTCATAACAACTATTTGCGCTGTTGCGGTTTTATCTGCGACTTTAATATTGGTGATGGTACTGCCGGCAATAGGCGGTTTTCCAATCAATCCATTTGAAATACAATATGCCAACAAACCTGCTCCGTCAAATGATTGTACTTCTTCTTTGGTCGCCTTATGACGAATCACCAAAATCATCAGCTTGTCAAAAATGCGGGTTTGCGCAATTTGCGTTGAATCAGCGTTTTTAATCCAGCCCAAAATATTATTGAAATAATTAATTGTGCTTTGATCCACATATTTTACGGCTTCAAAACCATTCCCATTGGTTAGGGCCATTCTATAATTTTCAAAAGCTGAATTGACTAATTGCTGCTGATTTGGCGCTTTACTTTTCTTTTTTTGAGCTAGCAAATAACCACAAAAGAAGAGTGAAAAAGCAATCAAAACAAACTTATTTACCTTCATATTTCTTTGACCTTATTGACTAGGGTTCCGATTTTTTCAACGGTTGCTTCGATTACATCCCCTTCGTACAACCATTCTTGCGGATCGCGTCCAGCACCTACACCCGAAGGCGTTCCGGTGGCAATGATATCTCCAGGTTCAATCGTAAAAACCGTACTCAAATCTTCAATCAAATCATTGATGTTAAACAACATAAACTTGGTGTTGGCATTTTGTTTTTCAACGCCATTTACTTTGAGACTCAAATTTAAATTGTGCGGATTTTCAATTTCGTCTTTGGTCACCAAATACGGACCCATCGGCGCAAAGGTATCTTGCCCTTTTGATACGATCCATTGACCTTCACGACGGCAATCTCGCGCTGAAATGTCATTAATCACCGTATAGCCAAAAACATAATCCATCGCCTCGGTTTTTGGAACATATTTACCGGTTTTGCCTATCACGACAGCCAATTCAACTTCCCAATCTAATTGGGTAGTCAATTTGGTGTTTTTGATGATCTGAGTGTTGGTAGCAGTAACTGTGGTGGGTGGTTTAGAAAAAATAATCGGCTTTTGCGGAAGTTTTCCGGTAGTATCTAAAGTTCTGGCGCTTTCGGCCACATGTTCGGTATAATTAAGCCCGATGCCGATGATGTTTTTGCGTGGTTTTTGAATCGGTGCCAACAAAGTTACTTCGCTGAGCGGAACACCAATTTTAGCAATGTATTCTTGTAGTGTATCGGCCAGTAAATCGTTGATTTCGTCAATGACTTCAATGCCCATATCTATCAAATCAAGCATATCATCGGGCAACGGAAAATTAACGACATCGCCAAAATCTTCCATATCAATCACTAAATCATTCCATAAGAAACCCAGTCGCGGCGCTTGATCGTTGTGGGTGTAGGTGAGTAATTTCATTTTTTTGTTTTTTTATTGTTTAAACCTACAAGGTTTTGAAAACCTCGCAGGTTGTTATATACACCTTATGTTAGTTCTTTAATTTTAATTTATTGATGCCCATTATTATCGTTATAAACACGACTCTGAAACAAGCCCAAACCTTCAATTACGGGCAAATCATTAAAGTGAAACAAACAAGCATCTTCGCTATCTGAAGCGTTGTGGTGTTCGTGCCAAGCCCAAGAAGGAACACAGAAAATATCGCGCTCTTTCCAGTCAAAACGCTGACCGTTGATGATGCTGTAACCGCTTCCTTTGGCGCATTGATAAACGAATGAACCTGTGTGTTTGTGGGCCTTTCCGTGGAATCCGGCCGGCAATAATTGCATCGACGCGCTCATGGTTTGCATCACGTGACCGCCCGTGAGCGGGTTGGCATACCGCATGTGGATTCCGTCAAAGGCATCGGGCTCGTTGACTTTTAAAGCTTCGAGCAAAGCCGGATAAACTTTGCTCCACGAAAATTTAAACAAAGGCGAATACGGTTTGTCCCACTGAACATCCGCCGGAATCAGTCCGTTGCCACTGTAGGTCAAAGGTGAAAAATTCACCGGATAATCCAGCGGTTGTTTACCGTCAAAAACCGCATAATCATTGGCTTCTAAAGCATTTACAAGCGGAATATCCAAACCGTCTTGCCAAATACAGGTTTGACCGTCGGATTCAACGCCATGCTCATGCCAAGTAGAATTGGGTGTAATCACAAAATCATTGACTTCAAGCATAATTTTATTTCCATCAACTACCGTGTAACCTTTGCTGCCTTCCATAATAAAGCGCAGGGCAGAAGCTTTGTGGCGGTGCGCTGAAGTTGATTCTCCAGGACGCGTCACTTGAATTCCGGTGTAGAGCCAACCCACAGCCGCCGAAACATCTTTGCGTTTTTCGTTGACCAAATACACCACGCGGCGTCCAGCTTGTTCAGGCGTGACGAGTTCAGAAGACTTGAGCACCAATTCGCGCAAGGCTTCATACTTCCAAAGCATCGGAACCGAAGAAGAGCGTGGTTCCCAAGGTTCAATATCATTGGCCACGGTCCAGAGCGCTCCGGCTCCGAGCGATTCTAGTTCTTTGTAATAAGCTTCTAGTTCAGGCGTGTCTTGAACGCGGGCGCGACCGTAAACGTCATCTGAATATTTAGTTTCTTCCATGATTTATGCGTTGTGGTTGTTTTTAAAATCATCCGGGTTGTCTACAAAAGTAATTTTGCGCGTTGGGGCGACATTCACCCGCAAATCAAAAATATCAAAGCGATTGTAATGCCCCAATATATCGTGCATTTGTTTGGGTTGAATACATTTAGACAAATCAATATCGGCATAAACAATGCCTTCGTCGTCAATAAGCGGAGTGCCGATGACCGCGCCATTTGGGCCAATAAATCCTGAAAATGCCGAGCTTTTTCTATCGAGTAATGCATCAATATTCGGAACATCTGCGCGCAAAGCATCTTTTATTTCGGCTGAAATAGTCGAACAAGACACAATGGTAAACAACTTTCCTTCAAACGAATGAGCCGCTGCGCGAATCTTAATCGCCTCGGCCATATCGTAATAAGGCGGAGCCACCGGCAGGGAAATGTAATTGGCAACGTGCAAAAGTTCGCCTTGACTCAGCAAAGTAAAGCGCGCCAAGGTATTGGTATTTTCACCACAGGCCAAAGTGCCGAGTGGCCCAACACTGGTATTATATACTTTTAAGGATGAACCGTCGCCGCTGGTCCAAGTGAGTTTTTCGGCCCAAGTGGGAACGAGTTTTCGGTGGCGACCGATGAGCTGACCTTGATCATCAATAATCAAGTTGGTATTGTAAATTTCACCAAAACTATCGCCGCGCTCATTGATGCCGATGACAATATTCATTTGGTATTGACGCGCGGCCTCGAACAAAGGTTGCAACTCGGCATCAGTCACAGCCACAGAATTCTTGTACAATTGCTCATACCATTTACTGCCTTGAACGGGTGTCATGACCCAATTCCAATACGGATAACCGGCAATAAAAACCTCCGGAAAAGCAATCAGTCGCGCGCCGTTTTGATGCGCCTCGCGAATAAACGAAATGGCTTTCTCGATGGTTTTGGGCACGTTGAGAAAAACAGGCGCGGTTTGTACCGTAGCGGCTTTGAATTGATGAAACTGCATTATTCTATGAGGTATTTTTGAATTTTAGATTTGATTTCGTCATTAAACGGTTCGGCTTTGATGCCGTCCCGATCTTGGTTAAAGGCCACATTGACCAAGGTAACTTCGCCGGAAAGCGTGGTTTTTCCTTCGTCGTCAATAAACTCAAAGCCGCAAAGCAATGAAGCAAAACCGATGTTTTTGACCCAGAGTTTTTTGGTGAGTTCTTGCCCCAAACGCGCGGCATTCTTGAATTGAATTTTTAAATCAACCGTTGGGATTCCGTTGGTTTGATGCATTTGATGAAAGGGTCGGTCTAAGGCTTCGGCAAACCAATCTTCGACCAAGCCGTTGAGCATTTCGAGAAATCTCGGGTAAAAGACAATGCCCGCATAATCGATGTGCTGAAAACGGACTTTTTCGGTTTTTGAAAAAATTTGGTTCATTATTGTTTGATGAATTTAGATTGAAATAAATGTTCACCTACGACTATACGAATAAAATAGATACCTGTAAATAAGTTTTTTACATTAATACAATGAAGATTTTCATTAGTCCTAAAAATAATTTTCCCTGCCAAATCAGTTATAGTTATTTCATCAACATGCCCATGGGGAGATTCTATGTTTAAGTTGTTAGATGTAGGGTTTGGATATATTTGGACCACATTATCAGGAAAACTATCAACAGTCAATAAAGAAGTTTGGATTGTTAAACTCGTTGAACTTTCGCCATAGATGTTATGGGCGGTTATCTCGTAAGTAGCGGATGGTGATACAGAAGTAGGCGTTCCGGTAATAGTTCCGTCTGAATTATTAAAAATTAGTCCGTCAGGTAAATCGGGAAAAATCGAAAACCCCAGCAAACATATTTTTCGAATGGTATAGTTATTACTGTCTGCTACATACAAATAGCCCGTATTGTCAATCGTAACGCCTGTAGGCCACCTGAAATATGCATTAGCCCCAATTCCATCTTGGTTGAATAAAAAACCATTTCCTGCTACGGTAGATACAAAACCACCAGAACTGATTTTTCGTATTCTTTGATTTTGTTGATCGGCTACATACAAGTTATTCAAATCATCAATGGTAATACCGGTAGGGCCATTAAATTTTGCCGTAGCGGCAGTTCCATCGGCAAAACCTGCAATGCCACTTCCTGCAAAAGTCGTTACATTTCCATCTGTACTGATTTTTCTAATTTTATGGTTGTTCTGATCTGCAATAAAAATATTTCCAGAGGCATCAGTAACAACACCAACTGGATAAGAAAAACTTGATTCTAGAGCACTACCGTCTGTATTCCCATCTTCTCCGTTACCAGCGATTGTAGTAACGTTACCATTTGGTGTAATTTTACGAATTTTATGCCCATAAAAATCAGCAACCAATATAGAGCCTGAAGGATCAATAGTCAAACTGACCGGTCGGTTAAAACTGGCCAAAATACCTTGTCCATCAATACTTTCGCCATTTCCATTCCCGCTAAAAGTTGATACCACTCCTAATGAGTTTATTTTACGAATTTTATTGTTTTGGTAGTCTGCAACATAAACATCCCCATTTGTATTGACAGCTATTCCATACGGACTATTAAATGACGCATTGATTCCTAAGCCATCTAATGCTCCGGAATTTCCATTACCTGCAATCGACGAAACGGAATATGATGCATTAACTTTTCTTATCTTATTATTTCCTGTGTCTGCTATATACAATTCTCCGAAACCATTACAAGCTATTCCAAATGGAAAATTAAAACTAGCTGCATTACCATTAGCATCAGTTGCACCAGGTATTCCGTTACCACAAATCGTTGTAACTTGTCCATAATTAAGTTCAGGTATTATTCCCCCAACATTTATTGGCGATAGAGCAGTAATAGCTTGGCCGACAGAAAAATTCAGTTGATTCGTGGGATAAGTTATTACAGGAGCTTGAGACCATGTCTTCAAAGCGAATAAAAACAATATTAATCTTTTCATCATTTAATTTCTTTTAAGCAAATTCACTTCCCGAAAGTAAAAAAAATCTAAAGGAACAGTTTCATGTAATATACAAGCTTGCATTTTTGATAAAAGGTTGATTCATGTACAGATTTTTTAGCCCCGATAGCAGCGGAAATCCTTTTTAGGGTGCACACCGCAGCAAAGCGAAGGTGAAAAACTAAAAAGATTGCAGCGCATAGCGGGAAAAAGCTTCTAAAATTAATGATTATTTACGGGATTCTTTATACACTTTGTTTGAGTTTAAACCGTTGAATTTTTCCGGTTTCGGTTTTGGGCAAATGTTCGACAAAATAGATCACACGCGGATATTTGTACGGAGCGGCTACTTCTTTGAACCACTGCTGTATAGAAGCGGTTAAATCTTGTGATGCTTTTGATTTTTCTTTGAGGACAATGTAGGCGCAAACCAACATACCTCGCTCGTCATCAGGCAAGCCGACCACCGCGCATTCGGCTACTTCTTGGTGCGTCATCAGTACGCTTTCAACTTCAATAGCAGCAATGTTGTAACCCGATGAAATAATCATGTCGTCGCCACGCGCTACAAACCAAAAATAACCTTCTTCGTCTTGTCGGAAGATATCGCCGGTAAAATTCCAGCCATTTTGCACATATTCTTGTTGTTTATCGGGACGATTCAAATATTTACAACCGGTAATACCTCGAACCATCAGGCGTCCGGGCGTATTAGCGGGCAATTCATTAAAGTCTTCATCAACAATCATGGCCTGATAACCTGTGATGGCCACGCCGGTTGCTCCGGGTTTCATATTATCGTGATGCGATGAAATAAAAATGTGCAACATCTCGGTAGCCCCAATGCCGTCAATAATTTTGAGTCCGGTAGCCTCGTACCAATCTTGCCAAACTTTAAGCGGTAAGGTTTCGCCGGCAGACACACATTTGCGCAAACTCGATATATCATAATCAGCCACTTTAGCCGTCATCACACGCCAAGCGGTAGGAGCGGTAAAGCAAACCGTGATTTTATATTTTTGAATCGCATCGAGCAAGACATCGGGCGCAGGTTTTTCGATTAAAAAACTCGAAGCGCCGTAATACATCGGAAACAAAACCAATCCACCCAAACCAAAGGTAAAGCCCAGCGGCGGGCTGCCGGTAAAAATGTCGTCTGGAGTTGGTTGCAAAGAATATTTCGGGAAAGCTTCGCAAATATTGATGATGTCTTGGTGGTAATGCGCGGTCATTTTGGGTAAACCGGTGGTTCCGGAGGTAAAACCAATAAGGGCGACACTGTTAGCGCGAGACGCAAAATTTTCAAAAGATATTGACTTTTGAGCCATCAATTTTTCAAGTTCCGAAGGATTTTGTTCCGAACCATCAAAATAACAAACCGATTTTAAAAACGGTGAAGCAACCAATTCCATTTCATCGCGCAAAGCCGCATCACACAAAGCATGTGATATTTCAGCGCAATCGACAAAAGTAGTCAGTTCTTTACAGCGTAAAAGCGGCATGGTGGCTACGACAATTCCTCCGGCTTTGAGCACCGCAAACCAACAGGCTACCATCATGGGGTTGTTGGCCGAACGAATGAGTACGCGATTGCCGGATTTTAAGCCCAAATCATCCACAAGTACTTGCGCGATTTGGTTGGCTTTTTCCATGAGTTCGCGATACGTCCAAACTGAATGAAAACTGCGCAAGCAAATCGCATCTCCGTGACTGTTGGCAATGTGCCTGTCGAGCAACGGAACGACACAATTGAGCATTTCGGGTTGCAAAAACTCAGGACTATCAAAAATATACTCAGATTGTTGCGCTGAGGGCGGCAAGTAATCGTGGGCAAAATTATCGTGGTAATGCTTCATTATTTTTCATTTAGGAATTGTTGAACGGTCAAATAAAAAACATCGGGCGCATCGAGCCAACCATAATGGGCGCAATGATCCATAAGTATGAGTTTGGCACTGGGAAATGCTTGTTGAATTTCTTGAGCAGTTTCAACTTTGAGAATATCGTTTTTGCCCTGTAAAACCAGAACCGGTTGGTGGAAATTTTTGAATTTCTTTCGGCAATCGTATTTGATTTTGAATAAATCTTGAATGACCAGATTGTTGACCTCAGGATACAATTGTAACAAACGTTGTGCAATAATAGGTGCATTTTTGGGATTGTGAACATAGGCATAAGCCAAATATTTTGCACGAGCCTGCCGTGTGACTTCAGAAGTATCGCCACTGTTTTGCTTGTTTTGGTAATAAGCCAAACTATCACGCTGCGTAGCGGTTAAATTAGCTTGAATTCGGTCTTGCAAATAACTCGTGAAATCCATCGTCAATCCGCCGGCGTTTGAGAAGATGAGTTTGTCAATTTTATCCGGATGTTGCGAAGCATAGTAGGCCATCATGATGCCGCCAAACGAATGCCCGAAAATAGACCATGTTTTGAATTGAAGATGTCTGCGAAGCGCTTCCATATCGTCCGCCATGAGTTTCATGTTGATGTTTTGCGCATCCATTTGGGCAAGGGTTGATTTTCCGGTTCCGCGCTGATCATAAGTAATGGTTTGATAACCGAATTTTGAAAGTTCTTCGGCCAGATGCGAGAAGCCATCGCTGTTCATACCCGGTCCACCGTTGATAATTAACAAAGGGTTTCCTTGTCCAAAAACACGGTAATGAATTTGGGCTGAACCATTTGAAATGATATGACTTTCTTGGGCCATCACAGTAGAAAACATGAATAAAACGATGATACCAAACAGACGCATTATTTTTTGTGACTTTCAGGTTTTAAAGCTTTTTTCATTGACTCAGTAGCTTTGCGCTCTGCAGCATAAAGCGGGTATAAATGCGAAACTCCGGCGGCATATTGATTTGGAATATCGTCGGGTTTGAATTGTTCATAGGCTTGTGCATGGCGGACAAAATTAGGATCGAGCAACAATGGTCTGCCCAAAGCCACCAAATCGGCGCGGGCATTTAAAAGCAAAGTATTGATTTGATCGATGTTTTGAATATAGCCCGTGGTGATGGTTGGAATATGCACCGTATTGCGCACCAAATCAGAAAACGGCGTTTGCCACATACGGCCCACTTGCGGTTGTTGGTATGAAACGGTATTTCCGGTTGATACATTGATGATGTCCGCACCGGCATTTTTAAAGGCTTGTGCGATGACAATCACTTCAGATTCTGTGATTCCGTTCTCGGCCCAATCAGAAGCTGAAATACGCACAGACATGGGTTTATTCTGCGGAAAAACTTCGCGCATGGCCTGAAAAACTTGCAGCGGAAATTTGAGTCTGTTTTCAATAGAACCGCCAAATTCATCCGTTCGAATGTTGGTGAGCGGCGATAGAAATGAAGCGAGTAAAAATCCGTGGTGCGCTTGTAATTCAATCATATCGAAACCCGCTTCTTCGGCAAAAATAGCCGCGTTTACAAACTCTGAAACAAGGTTGTTCATATCGGTCACAGTCATTTCGCGCGGTATCGGCATATCAGGTGTAAAAGCAATCGGTGAAGCAGAAATCAAATCCCAACCGCGTTTTGCCAACGGAACATTGTTGCCAACCGACGGAACCTCAACAGAGCCTTTTCGTCCGGAATGTCCGAGTTGAATGCCAATTTTAGACTTGCTGTATTTGTGCACATAACGAACTACTTTTTTCCACTTAAGCATTTGTTCTTCAGTCCATATTCCGGCACAACCTAAAGTGATTCTACCTTTTTTGGACACCGCGGTCATTTCGGTTAAAATAAGTCCGACACCACCGGTAGCACGCGCTCCGTAATGCACCAAATGCCAATTGGAAACCAATCCGTCTTCGGCAGCATATTGTCCCATCGGCGACATGACAATACGATTTTTGAGTTGCATATCGCGCAAACTAAATGTCGTAAAAGCGGCCGGTGTTTTGACTTTGAAGTTTCCGATGCTGCAATTAAAATCAGTTAAGACTTTTTCAGTAAACGAACCATCGCGCAAGACCAGATTCTCGAAGGTTACTTTTTTAGAACGTGTCATCACACCAAAGGCAAACGGCGTAAAGTCGTGTTGCATGTGACGATCCATGTGTTCAAACCAATCGAGTGAAACATTGGCCGCATGCTGAATCATTTCAACGCGACTGCGACGGAGTTGTTCATATTTTTGAAAGGCTTGCGATTTGTCTTGTTTGAACTCGATAATCGAATCGGCCAAAGCAATCGCACATTCCATAGCGAGTTTGGTTCCGGAGCCAATTGAATAATGCGCTGTGGCTTTGGCATCGCCGAGCAATACTATGTTGTCTGAATGCCAACGATCGTTGGTTACATGCGGAAATTGTCGCCAATGCGATTTATTAGTAATCAGTGAATGACCTTGTAACTCCTCTGCAAAAATTTCAGACAATTTATTGATTGTATCGGTTTCATTAGCTACTTCAAAACCGGCGTTTTTCCAGGTCTGGTCGGCACACTCAAACACCCAAGTACTCATTCCTTGTTCATATTGATAGGTATGCGCAACAAAAGTTCCGTACTCAGTACTTCTGAAAAAATAAGTAAACGCATCAAGCGGTCGGGTAGAACCGAGCCAGACAAATCGGTTGCTTTTGAGCTGGATTTTGGTTCCGAATTGCTCTTGTCGTGCATCGCGAATAGCGCTGTTGATTCCATCGCAGGCTACTACATAATCAGCCTCAGCAAATTGAGATAAATCATCAACATTGTGTTCAAAATGCAATTGAACACCTTCTTCGGTGCATCGTTGCTGCAATAATTGCAAAAGTGTTTTTCGAGAGCAACCACAAAATCCATTGCCAGAAATGCGGACCACTTCGCCGTCGCGCGCCACGTCCAAATCGTCCCAATAGGCAAATTTGCTTCGGATGAGTTCATACGACTCGGCATCACGCGAGAGAAACTCACTTAGCGTCTCATCTGAAAAAACAACGCCAAAGCCAAAACTATCATCGGGCTTGTTGCGCTCATAAACATCGATCTGACAAGTCGGAATGGCTTTTTTGAGCAAGACAGAAAAGTATAATCCGCCCGGACCACCGCCAATAACTGCTATTTTCATATATCTATAAAAAAGCCTGTTCGATTAAAATAGGCTGTTATTAATTTCGTTTAATAGTAAAAATTTCACCCAATTTCGCATAGTTTGAACCAGCTAAACGAGCTACCGGCTGATAGTTTTCAAGATTGATTTTATATTCGTCTAGGAGCAACTCATCATTGATGTGAAACTGAACCACGCGGCCAATAATTATGGTCGAGCCACCATTTAGACTGCCTTCTAAAGTGTAATGATGCACGAGTTCACATTCCATAGCCACAGGGCTTTCAAGCACTCTGGGCGGCATTACTTTTACAGACGCTGCCGAAGTTAAATGCGCATAGTCAAATTCGCTTTCATCTGACGGAATGGGATGCGCAGTCAAATTCATTGCTTCAGCCAGTTCTTCGGTAACCATATTGACTACAAATTGTTTGGTCTCGAGCACATTGCGCAAAGTATCTTTGACCACATGATTGCTTCTAGAAGTTGAAAACATGACATGCGGAGGATCATCACCCACCGCATTGAAATACGAAAACGGAGCCAAATTGACCACACCATCAGCATCAACACTCGAAATCCAGCCAATCGGGCGAGGAATAATCAAACCCGTAAGTAGCTTATAAATTGCGGATTGTTCAAGAAGATTAGGATCAAATTGCATGATGGATAAAATTTGACCCAAGATAGTCAAATTTCTCAATTTAAAAACAAGCTAGTGTTTGAGAAAAGAATTTCAGGCTCAACATAAAACCTAAATTACACAGAGCGTTTTGATTTTGGCAATTTATTGTCTCGAATGCTGTCATGAGACTTTTGAAATATTTCGATTTGATAAATTCATTGAGAATATCTCATCAAATTAGACAGTTTTTTATTTCATAGAAAAAAAATAGCAAAATTATTTTAGAATCTGATTTTTACATATTTGCTAAATTAGTATATTTATGCAAAATTTTTATATATGGAAGTTTCGAGTTGCCCAAAATGTCAAAGCAATGTCATTGTAAAAAGTGGTGTCATCAAAGGCAGACAGCGCTATTTGTGCAAAAAATGCAATTATTTCTTCACCGTCAATAAACTCGGAAAAAAGATTGATGATTACTACGTAACCAAAGCTTTGCAATTATATCTTGAAGGCTTAAGTTATCGCGAAATTGAGCGTATTTTGGGCGTTTCACACGTAACCATTAGCAATTGGATAAAAGAATTTAAAATAAAAAAACCTTCACACGGCAATTATCATCCAACCTATAAGATTTTTAATCACTTAGAATTAGTCGAATTCCTAAAAAACAAAGATTTATTGTCTGGAGCCGGCATGATTATTACCGAACTCGGAGACAAGTTTATGCTCATAAAGTGGGAGCGTTTTAAAGATTAAACTATATCATTTACATAAATATATATCATAATTTTTCTCGTTAACAGAAATTTAGAATTTGGTCTTGCCTAACAATGCATAACCAACCAAATTTTAAATAATTATGAAAAAAGTAATTCTATTAACCTTGGCCAGTGTTTCTTTTTGGGGACATGCTCAAACTACACCGGCTGCAACCACTCCGACCACTGGAGAAAAAGAGTGGGATGTCAACATGTACGGATTTATCAGAACCGATTACATTTACGACACTCGTAAATCAGCCAATGTTCGTGAAAACGAACTCAATTTGTATCCGCTAGATGTTGTTAAAGATGCTGATGGTAAAGACATTAATGCCGCAGGAGCATCGAACTTTTTGGCCATCATTTCAAGATTCGGCATCAAAGCCAAAGGGCCTAATGTTTGGGGTGCTAAAATTACCGGAAACCTCGAAGGCGATTTCTTTGGAAATTCTGAATCAGCTACCACCGGAAGTTCCATCGGTTTGTTGCGTTTGCGTCATGCATATGTGAATATGGATTGGTCAAAAACATCATTGACTATGGGTCAAACTTGGTATCCGACTTTTATTCCAGAGGTATTTCCAGGAGTGGCCAACTTCAACACCGGAATTATGTTCAATCCGTTTGGATGGGCCACGCAAGTTCGTTTGAAACAAAACTTAGGAAAAGATTTCTCGTTTGCTTTGACCGCTTATAAAGAAAGAGAATTTACGGTTACCGGGCCGGGTTCTCAAAACGCTGCATCAATTAATTCTCCGATTCCAACTTTTCACGGACAATTTCAGTACAAACACAAAAATTGGCTCGCCGGTGTAGGCATGGAATACAAATCGCTGCAACCACTTACCGATATTGGCGGAAAACAAACCACCGAAAAAGTCAACAGCACTCTATTCATGGGGTATCTTAAATATTCAAATGAAAAAATTTGTGTAAAAGCCTACGGAATTTCAGGCGGAAACATGTACAGCCAAGTCATGTTGGGTGGATATGCCGGATATACTCTAAACGGTGTCGAAAAATACGAAGCCATCAAATCATCCGCTTTTTGGCTTGACATTGCCAGCAATGGTAAAAGCATTGCTCCTGGCTTGTTCATAGGTTATACCCAAAACAACGGTGCTGATAAAGACGGATTGGCAGCAGGTGAGACCGTAAAATATTATATGCGCGGCGTCAATTCAGGGTTCACGCGCGTAGTAGATAACGTTATGCGCGTTTCTGGGCGTGTTGATTTTAAACAAAATAAATTCAGAGTAACTCCTGAAATTGAATACACCGCAGCTACTTGGGGCGATATGAGCACTAAAGCTAATGCCACAGCAGACGGACATTCAAAAGATGTAAACAATGTACGCGTCATGGTATCGTGCGCTTATACTTTTTAACTTTAAACCATCAATATTAATCTTATGAGCAAGACATCTACAAAGGGAATTTGGAAAGTAATTTCTGCTTCCTCAATGGGTACCATGATCGAATGGTATGACTTTTACATCTTCGGAAGTTTAGCGGTTGTCATTTCGACCAAATTCTTTCCGGCAGACAATCCGACGGCTGCTTTCTTATCAACCTTAGCCACCTTCGCGGCGGGTTTTGTGGTTCGTCCGTTTGGCGCTTTATTCTTTGGACGTTTGGGCGACCTCATCGGCCGTAAATACACTTTTATGGTAACCCTTATGTTGATGGGCGGTGCCACGTTTTTAATCGGTTGTATTCCGAGTTATGAAACCATTGGTTTTATGGCGCCCTTACTGGTTTTAATTCTCAGACTTTTACAAGGTTTAGCCCTCGGAGGCGAATATGGCGGGGCCGCCACTTATGTAGCCGAACACGCTCCTAAAGGTGAACGCGGTTATTGGACTTCATGGATTCAAACCACTGCTACGGTTGGTTTGTTTGTATCGTTGATGGTCATTTTGATGACCAAATCGGCCATGACCAAAGAAGCTTTTGAAGATTGGGGCTGGAGAGTTCCATTTTGGGTTTCGATTTTAATGGTTATTGTATCGTATTACATCCGCAAAGGAATGCACGAATCTCCGGTATTTGCCAAAGCAAAGTCTGAAGGCAACATCAGCGCAAATCCGCTCAAAGAAAGTTTTGGAAACCGCTACAATCTCAAATTTGTCTTGTTGGCTTTGTTTGGGGCAACCATGGGTCAGGGTGTCGTTTGGTATACCGGTCAATTTTACGCGATGAACTTTTTGAAAACTGTTCAATGTGTTGATGCTACACAAGTAGATACTTTACTCGGAATCGCGCTTATTTTAGGAACTCCGTTCTTTGTGGTTTTTGGTAGTTTGAGTGATAAAGTTGGACGTAAATACATCATGATGGCCGGAATGCTCATGGCCATTTTATTGTATCGTCCGATTTACAAAAAAATGTACGCTACCACAGATTTAGCCAACAAAACTGAAATCGTTGAGAATACTAAAACAGTGCCTTCTATGAAAGCTTTAGAAGGAGCCAAAATCGATTCAATCTACACCACCAACAAATCGTTTACAGACGGAACTACGGTTGAAGAAATCAAAACCATCCACATGGACAACGGCAAAGTTATGTTGGACGATAAAGGCAAAGAAAAAATCGAAACCAAAGTCACCAAAAAAATTATTGATTCTGACAAATGGCTGCTCGTGTTCTTGGTATTCATTCAAGTAATTTTCGTAACTATGGTCTACGGTCCGATTGCAGCCTTCTTGGTTGAAATGTTCCCGACCAAAATTCGCTATACGTCGATGTCGTTGCCTTATCACGTCGGAAACGGTATTTTTGGCGGATTGCTTCCGGCTATTTCAACATATTTTGTCACCACATCTAAAGAAGCCGGCGATCCGGAATTTTATCTCGAAGGATTGTGGTATCCTATTATTATTGCGGCCATCAGTTTGGTCATCGGTATGATTTACATCAAAAACAAAAGCAAAAACACTCACATTTAATACTCGTATCATGAATCAGTTAAAACGTATCTTAGGCATGATTTGGATTGCCTGTGCAGTAGCCGCCGCTTACTTCTGTATTTTTAAATTCGGTTTACCCAAATTCGAAACCGGCAAACAAGAAGATTTGGTCTTTGGCATCATTATATTGTTCATCTTAACGCCGCTCATTGTTTCAGGTTTAGGAACCTTCGGATATTATGCTCTGATGGGCGAATATGACGATTCTAAACATTAATTTCATACTTTTAGATGCACACTCTTTTTAGGGTGTGTATCTTTTTTAACCATGAAGAAAAGACACATTCAGAAACTGACGCTCATAAGCCTGATTTTGGCTTTGGCTTTTAACTTGCCGTTGCTGCTGATTTTTAATTCAGAAGCAGCGATTTTTGGCATTCCAAAAATTCTGTTTTATGTCTTTACCTTGTGGGCCGCTTCAGCCATTGTATCACTCATTATTTTTCAGAAATACAATGACTAATCTGGGCATCATCATCATATTGCTGCTTTATCTGGCTTTGCTGTTTTTTACAGCGCAATGGGCCGAGAAAAAAGAAAACTCCAAATGGACGAGCAATGCTTTTGTTTATTCGCTTTCCTTGGCGGTTTATTGCACCACTTGGACTTATTACGGAAGTATCGGAGTGGCGGCTAATTCCGGACTCAATTATATTCCGATTTACCTTGGGCCCGTGATTGCTTTTCCGGCTTGGATTGTTTTGCTTAAAAAAATCATTCGCATCTCGCGCGTGAACAAAATTTCAAGTATTGCCGATTTTATTTCACTCCGCTACGGAAACAGCCGAGCACTCGGAGCTATGATTACCTTGTTGGTGCTCATCGCTATTTTGCCGTACATTGGATTGCAAATCAAAGCAATTTCTGAAACCTTTTATATTGTCACCAATCACCATGACAGTGGCAATATCATTTTCGATACATCGATATACGTAGCACTGATTTTGGCCATTTTTGCCTCTTTTTACGGAACACGTTATGCCGATGCTTCTGAAAAAAGACGCGGAATTGTCACGGCTGTAGCGATGGAATCAGCGATTAAATTGATTTTTTTTGTAGTGCTCGGAATTTACGTAACCTATTTTGTTTTTGACGGTTTTAGCGACATATATCAAAAAGCAGCTGTCTTGCCGGGTTTTCGTGAGAAAAACACCGTTCACGGGCTCGAAGGCGCTATGAATTGGCTCATGTTTTGTGTTTTATCGTTTATGGCGATTTTCTTATTGCCGCGACAATTTCATATGTCGGTGGTTGAGAATCACCGCGAAAAACACGTACGCACAGCCATCTGGTTTTTTCCGTTGTATCTGTTGCTGTTCAATGTTTTTGTTTTTCCGATTGCTTGGGGCGGAAATGTTTTATTTGCCAATAAAGTAGTCAATTCAGATATGTATTCTTTGCTGATTCCGCAAATGTTCAACAACCAATTGATGACGGTTTTGGTTTTTCTCGGCGGATTCTCGGCGGCTATATCCATGATTGTGGTTTCGTCGATTACTTTGGCCACTATGCTCAGCAACAACTTATTGATTCCATATGGCTTTTTGGGCTCGCTCAATGAAGCAACACAAGCCAAAAACAACGAGCAAATCATGCGTATTCGTCAAATTGGAATTTTCAGCTTGATTATCTTAGGTTATCTTTTTTACAGATATTTCTTGGTAAAATTTTCGTTGGTTTCTGTGGGTATGATTTCATTTGTCATCATTGCTCAACTCGGGCCTTCATTTTTTGGTGCCATTTTCTGGAAACGCGGCTCGCTTAAAGGAACTATTGCCGGAATTGTGATTGGTATGTTGGTTTGCTTCTACACACTGATGTTGCCATATTTTTTTAGTTCGCTTGATAAAGGAAATTTGTTTATTTTAAGCGGAATCACTCATAACGGAATGCTCAAACCATTTGCTCTTTTTGGGCTTAATATATTTGAACCAGTTCCACATGCTTTGTTTTGGAGTTTGCTTTTAAATACTCTAACTTATTCAATTGTTTCTGTGAGTTTTAAAGGAAATTATCGCGAGCGAAATTATGCCGAAATTTATGTCGATATTGATCGATATATCAACCATCACGAAAACGCTTTTGTCTGGAAAGGAACCGCCTACATCAAAGACATTGAAAAAGTTTTGCTTCGCTTTTTAGGCGAGGAGCGAACCCAGCGCGCACTCAAGATTTTCAGACTCAAATACAATGTGCCCAACGACGCGCTTATGGCCGACGCGAGATTGATCAAATTTGCCGAAAATTTACTCACAGGTCACATCGGAACTGCTTCTTCTAAAATTCTCATCGAAGGCGTAACCAAAGAAGACAAGATTAGTTTGCCTGAAGTTTTGCGTATTCTTGAAGAATCACAAGAAAACATATCGGTCAACAAAAAGTTGATTGCCACTTCAAAAGAACTTGAAAAAATATCCGAGCAACTCAAAAACGCCAATGATCAGTTGGTTAAAAAAGACCTCCAAAAAGATGAATTCTTAGATACCGTTACGCATGAATTGCGCACGCCAATTACTGCCATTAGAGCCGCGAGCGAGATTTTGCACGACGACGAAGATATTCCTGAAGAACTCAAAAAGCAGTTTTTGCAAAACATTATTTCTGAATCAGACAGGCTCAACAGACTCATTGACAAAATTTTAGATTTAGAAAAGTTTGAAACGGGAAAGCAACACATACATCTGGCTGAACATCAGTTACCGCAAACCATTCAAAAGGCGATACAACCATTACAACAATTGATGACCAATCATCAGATTGATTTTAAAATGAATATTGATGCCTCGATTCAACAAGCTTTTTATGACGAAGAACGACTCATTCAGGTAGTCAACAATTTGATCTCAAACGCGATTAAATTCTGTAATGGTCTTATTGAATTAAACGTGAGTGAAGTCCAATCAAAAATACAAATTCAAGTTTCCAACAACGGAAAACCCATTGCCGAAGACGAACTTGAAGCTATTTTTGACAAGTTTTATCAAGCACAAAATCAGAACATCAAAAAACCCATTGGCAGCGGATTAGGGCTGGCGATTACCAAACAAATTATTGAAGCACACCACGGAAAAATCTGGGCCGAAAACACAGAAACCGGCGTTGCATTTACCGTTCACATTCCAAGAAACAAACAGACAAACTAACACATGAAAAAGATTCTTATTGTAGACGACGAACCCAACATTGTGATGTCTTTAGAATATACTTTCCGCAAAAGTGGCTATGAAGTTTTTATTGCTCGCGACGGAAAAGAAGCCATTGATATTCTAGAGGTACAAACTCCGCATGTAATCATTCTCGATATTATGATGCCGCATGTAGACGGCTATACCACGATTGAACATGTCAAAAAACAATCGCATTTAGCGCATTGCAAGGTGATTTTCTTATCGGCCAAAAACAAAGAAAGCGACATTGAAAAAGGCCTTCAACTCGGTGCAGACGCCTACATGACTAAACCTTTTTCTGTCAAAAAATTAATCGAACAAGTTCAAGAATTAGTACAATAACACAACCAAATGAATTATTCAGAATTTTATCAAAACAGCATACAAAACCCAGAACGTTTCTGGGCTGAGCAATCGCAATCTGTAGAATGGTTTGCACCGCCAACCAACATTATTTCACAAAATCAAGACGGTTATCCTCAGTGGTTTGCTGATGGACTGATCAACGTCGGATATTTAGCGCTCGACAAGCATATTCAAGATGGCTTTGGCGAACAAATTGCGTTTATTTATGATTCACCGGTAACGCAAACTGTCAAAAAATATACGTTTAACGAAGTCAAGTCAGAAGTGGCGCGATTGGCCGGTGGGCTTTTATCACTCGGATTAGAAAAAAGCGACACGGCTGTGATTTACATGCCGATGATTCCACAAGCGGCCTTTGCTATGTTAGCTTGCGCCCGAATTGGCGTAACGCATTCGGTGGTTTTTGGTGGATTTGCCCCGCACGAACTAGCAATTCGCATTGACGATTGCCAACCCAAAGTAATTATTACGGCTTCATCAGGTATTGAAATTGACCGCTTGATTGCCTACAAACCGCTGGTGGATGAAGCTATTGCATTGGCCGAACACAAGCCGCAAAACGTCGTGATTCTCAACCGAAAGCTCGGAGCCAAAATTCCGTTCAAAAAATACGATGTTGATTATGATGCCTTGGTTTATGGTTCAGAAGAAGCTGCCTGCGTTCCGGTTGAAGCTACACATCCATTGTATGTTTTATACACATCAGGAACCACCGGAAAACCCAAAGGTATTGTGCGTGATCACGGAGGTTATGCCGTAGCCTTACAGTATTCGATGAAATATATTTACGGTGCGCATCCGGGTGAAGTATTTTGGGCCGCTTCGGATGTAGGCTGGGTCGTCGGTCACAGTTTTATTGTGTATGGACCACTCATCAACCGAAATGCAAGTGTCATTTTTGAAGGAAAACCAATCAAAACACCGGATGCTTCAACCTTTTGGCGTTTGATTGCCGAGCATCAAGTAAGCATTATGTTCACGGCGCCGACGGCCATCAGAGCCATTAAAAAAGAAGACCCGAATGGTGATTTCATTCAACAATATGATTTGAGTTGTTTACGCACTCAGTTCTTGGCGGGTGAACGTTGTGATGTAGCTACTTTAGCATGGTACCAACAACACATTCCGGTGTCGGCAGTAGATCACTGGTGGCAAACCGAATCGGGTTGGCCCATGATATCCATCATGAAGGGAATTGAAGACGCCACAGTAAAACCCGGATCTGCCGGAAAAGCGGTGGCCGGTTATGACATTCACATTTTTGATGAAAACGGGCAAGAACTTCCTGCCGGCGAAGAAGGTTATGTAGTGATTGCTTTGCCTTTGCCGCCGGGCACGCTTATGGGATTGTGGAACGATCAGCCCAGATTTGAAGCAGGCTATTTACAAAAATTTCCGGGTTATTACTTCTCGGGTGACGGCGGATACAAAGATGCTGAAGGTTATTTGTACATTACCGGTCGAGTAGATGATGTCATTAATGTGGCCGGACACAGATTATCTACCGCTGAAATGGAAGAAATCGTAGCCCAACATGAATCAGTGGCTGAATGTGCGGTTATTGGTATCAACGACGAACTCAAAGGACAAGTTCCGTTTGCGCTCATTGTGACCAAATCAGGAGTTGAAAAAGAACATTTTCAGCTCGAGCAAGAAGTTGTTCAATTGGTACGACATCAAATAGGGGCGGTGGCCTCGATGCGGAATGTAATGGTGGTGCAGCGATTGCCTAAAACTCGTTCTGGAAAAATTCTCCGAAAATTACTCCGAAGCATTATTGATGGAGTAGAATTTCAAGTTCCATCCACCATTGACGATGAAGCAATCATTGGTGAAATAAAAGAGGCATATGAACATTATACCGCTGTAAAAGCCAAATAAAATAATTTTTAAACCAGCAGTTCTTCTGTTGGTTTTTTTTAAATACATTTGCAGAGTGAATATTCACTAACTTAATTTTGTAATGGATCAAACCTCTCAAAGACAATACGAAATCATTCAAGCGGCGGGCAAATTGCTCATCGAAAAAGGAGTAAAGGGCTTGACAACCAAAAACCTGGCTGCCGAAATGGGGTTTTCTGAAAGTGCTTTGTATCGACATTTTAAAAACAAAGAAGATATCATTGTGTTTTTATTGGAATTTCTCAAGCAAAACATAGAACAAAGACTGACTGAAATTGCTTATTCATCAGCTAATCCAACAGAAAAGTTAAGTCAGATATTCAACAGTCAGTTTGTATACTTTAGTCAGAATCCGCATTTTGTAGTAGCAATTTTATCTGAAGGTTTATTTGATGAAACCGAAAAAATTTATAACACCATTCTCAAGATTGTACAATACAAGGTGCAAATTATCAGTAGTATTATTGAACAAGCAAAGCTTCAGAATGAAATCCTTGAAACAATATCTACAGCCGATATGGTCCATATACTTATGGGAAGTTTTCGACTGATGATGCTCAAATGGAAAATTTCAAAATTTCAATTGAATTTAATAGAGCAGGGAAATGCTCTGATGCAAATCAACATCAACTTATTGACGCATGAAAAGAACTAGTTTTTTACTGACTTTACTGACTTTATGGTCTTGCGGAAAGAATGAAGAAATTCATCCGAAATACCAAGACATTCAAGAACTCGTGTTTGCTTCGGGTCAATTAGAATGGGACGATGCTTATAATTTAACCGCACAAACCGACGGCGTTTTGACCCAACTAACTTTTGAGGCCGGCAACCAAGTTCAAAAGGGAACTATTTTGGCGCTCATTGACAATCCAACCAACCAAATTAATACCGAAACCGCTCGCGCTCAAACGCAAATCGCCAATGAAAATGTAACTGCAAATGCTCCGGCTTTGTTGGCATTAGAGCAAAATATTGAATCTGCTGAGCGAAAATATCTTCAAGATAAAAAACAAGCCGATCGCTACGAACGCTTGCAGCAAAACAACATTGGTTCTCGTGTGGAATATGAAAATGCTCAATTGGCCGCGAAGAATTCTCTAGCCAGTTGGCAATCACTTAAAAAACAATATGCGCAATTGCTCCAGCAAGCCAAACAACAGCAAATTGCAGCAAGAGGTCAGCTCAAGAATAGTCAAATTCTAGAAGATTACAACAAGATTTCAGTAGCCGAAAGCGGAACCATCATCAAAAAACTCAAAAACAACGGTGATTTTGTGCGCAAAGGCGATGTGATTGCCACCATTGGTAATGCACAGAAAATTCAAGCAGTTTTGAATGTTGATGAAAACAGCATTGGCAAAATCAAATTAGGACAAGTTGTTTATGTCAAGCTCAATACAAATAAGCAGCAAGTGTATCAGGCAAAAATATCTGAGATTCTGAGCGCTTTTGATATCGCTTCGCAATCGTTTATTTGCAAGGCTACTTTTAATCAAGCTTTACCGCAGGCTTTGTTCGGTACACAGTTAGAAGCCAATGTTTTGGTGGCTGAAAAAAAACACGCTTTACTTATTCCGAGAAGTTATTTGAGTTATGGCAATAAAGTTAACCTCAAAGAAAAAGACCAGCCCGTGAGCATCAAAACCGGAATTGTTTCAACCGAATATGTCGAAGTGTTGTCCGGATTAGATACCTCAAGCGTTTTATTACCTTTAAAACCGTAGTTATGAACATCAATTCGGTCATTGCCAAAACCTATATTTTCTCGAACAAAAAACTCACGGCTGTCGCGGTTTTGGGTGTGGTTTTGGGCATGTCGATTTATATTTTTATGAATAGTTTGATGGCTGGTTTTGACAAAAGTTCGAGTGCTTCTATCTTCAAATCAACTGCGCATATTCGGGTATATAAAGACGACGAAATTAGTCTGCCGCTCATCGAAAACAGTCAACAAACACCTATAATTGTTAATCCGAAAATTGTACCTGTAAACAATACCATCATCAATCCGAATCAAATTATAGCCAGCATTTTGAGTATTCCCGAAGTAACTGTGGTAACGCCTCAAGTCAATTCAAGTGTTTTTTACAACAACGGGAAATCGCAAATTTCGGGCTTGTCAGTGGGCATCAAACCCGACCAAGCACAACAGATGTACAACATCAAGTCGTTTATAGTGGAAGGGAATTTTGATCAGCTCAAATCAAATCCAAACAGTATTGTTGTTGGCAGCGGAATTGCCGAAAAAATGAACCTGACCATCAATGACAATCTAAATTTAACTTCATCCCGCGGCGTAAACAAAACCTTTAAAATTGTCGGAATCTTTAAAACGAATAATTCTATTACCGATAAGTCCAAATCATACATCAACTTGAACAGCGCCCAACAGTTGCTTCAAGAAGGTTCGAGTTATATCACCGATATTAATGTGAATGTGACAGACCCAGAAAATGCTGAAGAAATAGCTCAGAAAATTAAAAATCTGACGCATTATGAAGCCGAAGGGTGGAAGCAAAGCAACGAAACACTGATGGCCGCCAACAAGATGCGAAAAATCATCATCACGTTTGTATCGCTGACCATTTTACTCGTCGCCGGATTTGGCATTTACAACATATTAAATATGACGGTTTCACAAAAAATCAATGACATTGCCATTCTCAAAGCCATGGGTTTTAAAGGCAAAGACGTCATCAGCATTTTTGTAACTCAGGCAGTTTCGATCGGCGTGATGGGCGTTATAGGCGGAATTCTTTTGGCAATTCTTTTAGTGACTTTGCTCAAACATGTTTATGTGGGCGGCGATATTGGGTATTTTCCGATTGATTATGAACCGATTAAATTTATACAAGGCGTGGTCATCGGGCTAGTGATTACTTTTTTTGCGGGTTATATTCCGGCCAAGAAAGCTGCAGGTGTTGATCCGGTAGAAATTTTCAGAAAATAAAATGAACATACTCGAGACACAAAATATCGGTAAAATCTTTTATCAGCCTACTGAATTTGAGGTGTTAAAAAACATTTCATTTCAAGTAAAAAAAGGTGAATTCCTATCGATGATTGGCAAATCCGGCAGCGGAAAATCGACTTTGCTGTATATACTTTCTACGATGGATACCGATTATTCCGGAAGGTTACTTATTGACAACCAAATTGTTACCGGATTTAATCAAGATCAATTAGCCGAAATCAGAAATGAGAAAATTGGGTTTGTTTTTCAGTTTCACTATCTGTTGCCCGAATTTACTTGTTTGCAAAATGTGATGATTCCGGCCTTGAAACTCGGCAAACATCCCATCGAAGAGATTGAACAACGGGCCTATAACAAACTCGATATTTTAGGTTTAAAAGATCAAGCGCTCAAACCCGCTAGTAAACTCTCGGGCGGACAACAACAACGTGTAGCCATTGCGCGCGCACTGATCAATGACCCGCTAATTATCATGGGCGATGAACCCACCGGAAATCTTGACAGCAAGAACACTTCAATTGTGTTTGACATTTTTCAAGAACTCACCCGAAACTTCGGACAAACCATTATTGCGGTAACCCATGATGATGATTTTGCCCGTAAAAGTGACCGCATCATTGAAATGAAAGACGGCGTGATTATCAGTTAATTTTAGCTATACCAACTTAGCAAGAAAAATGTTCAAGCAAACCTCAGATTCCTTACTTTTACTATGCTATTAAAAATTTAAATGAACCAACCATGAGTTATTACCACATAAAAAATCTCGAACAATATTTTAAACACTACAATAAATCGATTCGCGAGCCCAGAAAGTTTTGGGGCAAAATAGCCGAAGAAAACTTTACTTGGTATCAAACCTGGGAAAAAGTCATGGAATTCAACATGGCCGAGGCAGATATCAAATGGTTTTTGGGCGCCAAAGTCAACATAGTCAAGAATTGTATCGACCGTCATTTGTCAAAAAGAGGCAGTAAAACAGCCATTATTTTTGAACCCAACGATCCGAATGAAGAGGCACAACATATTACTTACAACGAACTGCATCAGCGCGTTTGCAAAATGGCCAATGTGCTCAGAGAACAAGGTATTCAGAAAGGTGATCGCGTTTGTATTTATCTGCCAATGATTCCTGAATTGGCCATCACAGTGCTCGCTTGTGCACGCATTGGAGCGATTCATTCGGTAGTTTTTGCCGGATTTTCAGCTTCTGCGGTTGCGTCAAGAATCGACGACAGTCAGTGCAAAATGGTGATTACCTCAGACGGAGCTTATCGCGGTAACAAATCCATCGAGCTCAAATCCATCGTTGATGAAGCCTTAGAAAAATGTCCGAGTGTTGAGAAAGTTTTGGTCGCCAAACGCACCAACATCAACATCAATATGAAAGATGGCCGCGATTTATGGCTACAGCCGCTCGTAGATACAGCGTCTGACAACAATGTAGCCGAAATTATGGATGCTGAAGATCCGCTCTTTATTTTGTATACTTCGGGCTCAACCGGAAAACCCAAAGGAATGGTGCATACTACCGCAGGTTATATGGTGCAGACTGCTTATTCGTTTAAAAACGTTTTTAATTATGAAGAAAACGATATTCATTGGTGTACAGCTGATATTGGCTGGATTACCGGACATTCCTACATTCTCTACGGTCCATTATTGAATGGAGCAACCACCGTTATTTTTGAAGGTGTCCCGTCGTATCCGGACTTTAGCAGATTTTGGCAAGTAATTGAAAAACACGGCGTGACCCAGTTTTACACCGCACCAACGGCCATTCGCGCTTTGGCCAAAGAAAGTTTAGAGTATGTTCAGCCGTTTCCGCTTAGTTCTTTAAAAGTGATTGGTTCGGTAGGCGAGCCGATTAATGAAGAAGCTTGGCATTGGTACAATGACCACGTAGGAGGGAAGCGCTGTCCGCTGGTAGACACTTGGTGGCAAACCGAAACCGGCAGCATTATGATTTCGCCGTTGTCATTTGTTACGCCAACCAAACCAACCTATGCTTCACTGCCATTGCCGGGTATTCAACCGGTACTTATGGATGAAAAACGCAATGAAATTGAAGGCAACCAAGTAACCGGAAGTTTATGTATTAAATTTCCTTGGCCATCAATAGCCCGAACCATCTGGGGCGATCACCAGCGATATAAAGAAACTTATTTTTCGACTTTCCCGGGCAAATATTTTACCGGTGATGGGGCTTTGCGCGATGAAGTGGGTTATTATAGAATTACCGGTCGCGTCGATGATGTAATTATTGTATCAGGTCACAATTTAGGAACGGCTCCGATAGAAGATGCCATTAACGAGCATCCAGCTGTGGCTGAAAGCGCCATTGTTGGTTTCCCGCACGACATCAAAGGGAACGCGCTTTACGGTTATATCATTTTGAAAGAAATTGGCGAAACCCGTGACAAAAATAATGTGGCCAAAGAGATTAATCAGCTTATTTCGGATCAGATTGGACCGATTGCCAAACTCGATAAAATTCAGTTTGTTTCCGGCTTGCCAAAAACGCGTTCAGGTAAGATTATGCGCCGTATTTTACGAAAAATTGCCGAAGGCGACTTTAGTAATTTTGGAGACACAACCACCTTGCTGAATCCGGAAATTGTTGACGAAATCAAAAATGGCAGAATTTAATTTTGAATAAAAAGCGGATTGATTTCCGCTTTTTTTTACTAGATACCCAAACGAGATTTGAGTTTTAAAAACAAAAGAGCCAAAGTATAAGCTTCTTCTGCCGTTGAGTATTGTTCGGCTTTTTCAATTTTGTAAATCTTACACAAATCGTCTACTGAAAAAGGCTTATCGGTAATATCGTTTAACTTTCGATGCATGATTTCAATATCCAAGGCTTCATTTTTGAGTCTGCTGCAACCCATCTTGTAGAGCGCTTCATTGATCATGTCAACATCAAAGTGAATTCTGTGTCCCACCAAAACTGCGTTGCCGATAAATTCTACAAAAGCTTGCATGGCTTCGGGTTCGTGCAGCTTGGTTTGCTGGCTTTCGATGATAAATTCATTGGACATTTCGTTGTCATGCAAGAATTTATATTGCAATAAAATCACCTCAAAATGATCTTGAATGACAATACTGTTGTTTTCGACACCGATTCCGGCCAATGACAATACTACATCTTTAGTCGGATTCAAACCGGTTGTTTCTGTGCTGATAACAACAAAACGCGAAGACTTTTTCTCGAATTTTGAAACGTATTGTTTCCAGAATTCGGGGTAATCTTTATTGATATTCTTTATCCAATCAAACATTTTATGAGAATTGAGTCAGTTGGAATGAATCTTTGATTAATTCTTCGAGATCGCGCATCGGCAAAAGTGAATTCTTAAGGATTTCGCGGTCATTTTTAGACAATTGTTCAATGTTGATATATTGGCCGGAATCGTCATTTTTCATGCCTTCAGCAACTCTGATTTTGGACAACGCTTGAAAAGCTTCAGCACAATTGAGGAAAATCTCGGCATTTTTAGAATCAACCATGGCCAATTGCTTAAACCTCAAATAAGTATTATTGATTCCTTTGATGTGCAAACTCATCGTAAACAGACGTGCTCCGTCAATGAGTGGCATTAAACCTCGTGTTTTGATGTCAAATTTATCTTTGTTCGGACCTTCTTCTTCTAGAGCAAATTTTTTGAAAAACGTAAGGGCAGAAGGTTTTCGCAGAGCATCATTGCCCAGATAATCAAAGAAAAGTTTCTTTTTACGGACGTTGTTAAAAATGACTTCGGTGATGGCTTCTTCAATTTTTGGTTCACCATAAGCAATTTCGTAATCAAAGAAAATACTGCTGATTTCATTGCTGATTTCACCGGGTGTATTCATCCAATTTTCATACTGTTTGATCCAATCGGTCAATGATTTGCACCACAAAATATTACTAGAAAGATGGCCATTCGGACAAGGTGCGTAGCCCACTTTTTCAAGAATACTGACTACTTTTTTGGACAATTTTAAAAAGTAATCTTTAACATCCCGGTATTTTTCGGCGGCAACATCTTCAAAAACAAGAATATGATCTTGATCGGTAAGGAGTAATTGCTCTTTTCGGCCTTGACTACCAATCGATAATAACGCAAAACGTGCCGGAGAAGAACCGATTTCTAAAATAGACAACTCGACGGAACGCTTGATAATAGCTAGATTTATTTCACCGGTTATATTATTAATGTGGGCTAGTGGAATATTTTTATTTAGTGAAGTTTGAATCATATCGGTGAGTTTTCCACGAACTCTTTTTAGATCTTTGGCATCTTGTGATCTTTTTATTTCTTTGATTAAAACTCCAGGGTTACTTGCTTGAGCTACAATAAGATCGTGTTCAGCAATAACACCTTTGATTTCTGATTTATCTGTTCCGTCTTGGGTGACACACAGATGGGTTACGTTACCTTGAAGCATCAATAATTGCGCTTCGGCTAAGGATACGTTTTCCGGCACTGTAATAACAGGAGCGGACATGATTTTGTCAATGGTTGTTGAAAAAGAAAATCTACCAGTTGCAACTTTAGAACGCATATCAGTATCTGTAACTATCCCAATGGGTATATTTTTATCCGAAACAATTACGCTGTTAACCAAATTATCGGTCATAAGCTGCGCAACATCTTTAACCAACGCAGCTGTATTAGTTTTAAGTGGGGTTTTGTTATATGAAAAAGATTGAAAGTACTGTATTTCAGGCTGTTGTCCTTGAAAAACAATATTATCAGATAATAATTTCCCTTTGTTTTGATCGCCGGGATTGTTTGAATTGGTCGCAAAACTTTCCAGTAAAAAGTTCAGAACATCAGCATTTTGAGCAACAAAAGGTCTAAAAACTGCAATAGGAATGGCAAAAACGACGCATTCTTCGCGCGCTTTGGCGGTCATCATGTAGTTGTTCTTGGCAAAAAAAGGTCTCAAACCAAAAACGTCGCCGGTCACACATTTATTGAGGAATGTTTCTTCAGCATCAGCTATAACGGATAAATTTATAATTCCTGAAGCAACGGTATAAAAACTATCGTGCAAAGGATCATCAATCTTAAATAGTGTTTTATCTTTTTCTAAATTGATGACGTGTATACTGGACGCAACAATTTTTAATTCATCGGCCGACAAATAATTAAATGGCGGATAATTCTTCAGAAAACCAGCAATTCGATCAATAATAGCATTCATTCAAAACAAAGATTAAAACCAATACAAAAATAACAAACATCACAAGCATAAAGAGTATAGCCATGTAGAATGTGAATATCTTTAGGGTATTGTTGAAAGCTTTGGTCAATTTTGATTTATTTTATTTTACATAATATAAATTATAACACAAAATATATTTATGAATATATAAACAAAGTCAATAATTAAACTGTATAATTCCTACAAATTTCACAAAAAAATGCATTTCATCGATAAAATCGTTAATTTTTTACCGTTTGTCGATTATAAATGCATTTAATCGATATATATTTGCTGTACATCTGATGAACCCCAACATTCCGGATGTCTCAAAAGCTAAATAAATCTTAACCTACTAAACTTATGAAGAAGTTATTTTCATTATTGGGATTACTTCTATGGATTTTTGGAAGTGCTCAAACAAATACGGTGACTTATACACCAACAACTGCTGTTTTTTCTAACCCCGAAAGAGGTTTTTACAGGTATACTGCTACACATTCAGGAACATACAACAGTCTGAATCAGAATACACTTATAAATTATCGTCTCAACAATAACATTACTTTAATTTTTAGATATTTTTATATGGAGGAATTCTTGAATACTCCCATATCTGATGCTTTTTTAGCTAATGTTCAAAGTGATTTCAACAAAATTAGAAATGCCGGACTGAAATGTGTTATTCGTTTCGCTTATACATCTGATGAAAATGCTCCTCAAAAAGATGCTTCAAAAGCACAAATTTTAGCACATATACAACAACTTCGCCCCATTTTACAGGCCAATGCAGATGTTATCAGTGTCATGCAAGCAGGTTTTATTGGTGTTTGGGGCGAATGGTACTATACCAGTCAACCTGAATTTGGCGGCTGGGGTTACAATCAAACGGATTTGACTACCGGAAACAATAACCACAGAAAAGATATTCTCAATGCCATTTTAACAGCTCTTCCATCTAATAGAATGGTTCAAGTGCGATATCCGGCCTTCAAACAAGGATCCTATTCACCAACGGCACTTTCTGACAGTCAGGCATTTTCACAAACCAATTTAGCCAGAATCGGTCATCACAACGATTGCTTTTTGGCGAGTGCCACCGATTATGGAACGTATGAAAACGTAAGTCAACAATATCCTTATTTAGAACAAGATACGAAGTTCGTTCCTATGGGCGGCGAAACGTGTAAACTCAACTCACCAAGAACAGATTGCTCAACTGCAATGTACGAAATGGCTAAATTTCATTGGTCATTCTTAAATATTGATTATTTCCCGGGGGTTATTGACGGTTTTACAACCAATAACTGTTTTACAGATATTCAGAAAAAACTCGGTTACAGATTCGAATTGAACAGTGCTACATTTCCGCAATCGGCTTCTATCGGAACTTCATTTCCGGTTACTTTAAAAATAACCAATCAAGGTTATGCAGCACCTTACAATCAAAGAACCGTTTATTTAATTCTAAAAAATCAAACAACCAATCAAATTTACTCGATTCCGATGGCCACTGACCCTAGAAAATGGTTGGGTCCGAATCAAATAACGATTACTGAAAACCTAACGCTTCCGGCCAATATTATCAACGGAAGTTATAAGTTGTATTTAAGTATTCCGGATGCTGATGCAAATTTGTCAACAAGACCCGAGTACGCCATCCGCCTAGCCAACGAAAATACTTGGGAAGCTACAACTGGTTATAACAACCTCAATTATACTTTAAACGTTGCTGATGCTTTAGCTATTGATACACACGATAAAATTGACATGACTATATATCCGGTTCCGGCTAACGACTTAATCAATGTAGAATTTGAAGGTATTGAAAATTACCAAATCAGTTTATTCAATTCATTAGGACAAATGATCAAAACGCCACAATCCGTTCAAAACAATAAACTTTCCATTGATGTAAGCAACATTAATAATGGCTTATACTTTATCGAATTTACAAAAGACGGAAATCGCGACACTCGAAAAATTATCGTCAAACACTAAACTAGTTCCAAATCTATTTTTAACCATAAACCTCCCTATTATGCTTACACTACTACTACTCTACAAGCTTCGACAAATTGTTTTATCATCTATGTGATTTTGTGGCTGATATTAAGTTATAAACAGCTCAACAGCAGAATGTTAAAAACTTTTTTTCAACGCATATAATGTGTTATTTCTTACAAAAGAACTACATAGCAAGGTAATATTCCTACAATATTTACTTATACATGCAATTCATCGATGAAAAACGACACATTCGTTCGTTCGTCGATGATTTTTGTATTTAAACTTATTATATGTTTGCAGTATCATTTTCAATTCATTACCCAAACAATGATTGAATTAAACCTGCAACATTATGAAAAAAACACTCCTTTTACTAGGGGCATTTTATTGCTTGGCGGTCAACGCTCAGACATCGACTATTAACTACACATCGTCAGATGCTGTTTTTCCGAATCCGGAAAGAGGTTTTTACCGATATTCATCGGCACATACCGGAACATACAATCCGTTGGATCAGTCATTCATTACCACTTTCAGAACGACCAACAACATTACTTTGATTCATCGAGAATTCAGATTGAGAGACTTTATTAATAGTCCAATTTCTGCAGCATATTTAACCAATATGCAAAATGACTTTGACAAAATCAGAAATGCTGGACTTAAATGTATTATTCGTTTTGTTTATTCAAATGATGATACTCTTGAACCGCGTGATGCTACCAAACAAATGATGCTTACTCATATCAGTCAATTAGCGCCACTTCTTGATGCAAATTCAGACATTATTGCTGTTGTACAAGCCGGTTTTATTGGTGCTTGGGGCGAATGGTACTCTACGAGTCAAGCTGAATTTGGAGGGTATGGATACAATTCTACCGATTTAACCCCGACAAATATCCAGCACAGAAGAGATATCTTGAATGCTATTTTAAATAACATCCCTACAAATCGAGCAGTACAAGTGCGTTACCCAGCATTTAAAATGGATGCTTACGCTAGTTTTCCGGTGGCAAGTTACCATGTAACCAGCGGCTCGCTTTTGGTTAGAATTGGTCATCACAACGATTGTTTTTTAGCTACTGAAGATGACTATGGAACATACGATGACTTGGCAACTGAGCTTCCGTATTTAGAAAACGATTCTCGATATACCCCAGTTGGTGGTGAGACTTGTTTGCTTAATTCACCTAGAACTGATTGCTCAACGGCTACCTCTGAAATGAGAAGATTTCACTGGTCTTTTTTGAACGCAGATTATAACACCGATGTTATAGATGGTTTTGTAGGTCAAAATTGTTATTCTGAAATCGAAAAAAATCTAGGCTATCGATTTCAGATGATTTCAGCAACATTTCCACAGGCGGTAAACATTGGAAATGTTTTATCTATTAATCTAAGATTAAAAAATCTTGGTTATGCTGCTCCTTTCAACGAGCGAAAAGCGGTTATAGTTCTCAAAAACACCTCAACAAATGAAATTTATAGAATAGGATTGAATTCAGACCCAAGACTTTGGTTAGGTCCCAATGATATTTCAATTTCTGAGAATTTATCTTTGCCAACCGGAATTAAAGTAGGCACTTACAAATTGTATTTGTTCATGCCTGATAGTGCTTCTACTCTAGCCAACCGCCCAGAATATGCCATCCGGTTTGCCAATGAAAATATGTGGGAAGCCTCTACGGGTTACAACAATTTAAATTTTACGCTCAACGTTACTCCGGCGGCTTTAGGAACTGGTGATTTTTCAAAACTAAGTCTTACCATTTATCCGAATCCGGCTTCAGATGAATTGCATGTAGAATTGGATCAAATCGAGAAATATCAAGTAACTTTCTTTAATTCAATCGGACAAAAAATAAATCTTGAACCTGTTTCAACGCAAACCGGAAGTCAAACGTTTAATACAGCAAACCTGAGCGATGGAATGTATTTCATTGACCTTGCCCAAGGCGATTATCACGATACGCGAAAAATCATCATCAGGCATTAAACCTACTTAAAACAAAAAAGGGATTATCAAATTGATAATCCCTTTTTTATTAGCGTTGTTTTTTGTATTTGGGTTTAAAATTGTGCTTGATTCCAAACTGAACATTGTTAGAGTAAAATTTGGATTGTTCAAATATTTCAAATCCTAAGGTCAAAGCGGTATAATCAAGCAACTGATAAGACGCAGACGAACTGAATCTTCCAAAATGCGAAGCAAAACTATCAAAGAAATATCCGGCTTCTAATCTGGATTGGAAATTACCGTTTTTAAATTCCCAGCCTAAACCTCCACCTCCGTATAATCTGCTTTTAATCATCCAATACGGATAACCCAATGACATATCTCGAGAACCATAAGAAGCTTGCGACTCTAAAAACGGCAATAATTTCGACTTTTTAGGCTCGCCATCATCCCATAAAACACGCATAGTCAAAGCCAAATTATAGGCTTGGTCATAATCGTCAACTCTGATGTTACCATCCGGCAAGGTTGTATATTTTTTTCTGAAAGATCTACCAAAATTACTTTGATTAAAATGGCGCTCCGGATTAATAATCGGGCCAATAGTATCACGACTGAGCAAACCGTCTGTATAGTAATGTCCTTCAAAAGCAAACGATACATTGAAATGCTTAAAAACAAACATATCTTGATAGGCAACCAACTGTAATTGATACATTTTTTGGTTCATCCCTCCGGCCGATTCAACTGGCAAAGCACTCAATTCAGCAGAACGATATCGCTTGTCTTTGGCATGGGTAAAACCAATACTTCCTTGCGGATAACCCCGGGCGAATTTGTCAATTTCAAATCTTCCGCGTGCCCAATATTGAGGTTTGTTTTCACGCTGTGCCGTGGTAAATTTATATTCCAATCCCATCAAATAATTATCGTAATTATCTTCATAAATACGGTCTTTAAAATCTAGCTTATAGAATTTTGAATAAGCAAAACCAATGCTGTGAATTTGTTTTTTCTTGTTGTAAAAATTATAACTCAATAGATTTTTTTGCACTTGAGGATTTTTTTGATTGGTTTCAAGTGAAGTTTTAAAATCAATGAAATTACCCTGAGCCAATCTGATTTCTTTGGTGAGTTTATTGAGCACATCCGGATAAAATAAAGCCGCATGATTGGCAATCAAATCTTGTTGCAAATTGGCATTTTCGAACATTACATCGCGGTTGAGCACTTTTCTGAGTTCTTCTTTTTCATAACTGTCATGCAGCGAATTGGCCAAAACCCAAGCATCTTTAAATCGACCTTGCTCATGATAAATATTAGCCATTAAAATCGACGCAATTTCGTCTTCGGGATGTTTGGCTATGTATTCTTTGTACAACGGTTCAATTTCTTTTGATTTACCCGATTCGATATACCAGTTCATTTTTTGAACAAAATCAATTTCGTTGCTGTAATCTGACCATTCAATGGCTTTTTCAAAATTTCCGTTATCGGCAAAAAGCCAAGTTATTTGAGTGGCCAAATCGCCCCAATCTGCGATGGCTTTTTTGTCTTTTAGCTCGTCATAAGCTTCATCCGGATTGAACTGCAACAAATGTTTGATGTATTCTTTATAGTTCTGAGGAGTTGGTTCAAGTTTGTATAAATTCTTTCGAGCTTCTTTAATTTTTTGATTGTATTCTTCGCTGTCAAAATTAACGATGTAATCCTTAATCAATGCTTTGTCATCAGGAGATACTTTCATCTGTTGACTCATCCAACGTTCTTTGTCATTGTCGTTTTTGTATCCGATAAGTCTGTCGAGCTCTTTTGAATACATGATGTTGTTTTTGGTTGGATATTTTGCCACATGTTCTTCGTAGAGTTTCCAAATATCTAAACCTTTGTCATCCCACGATAAGTAGTTGGCATATTTATTCCACAAAACCGGGTTAATTTCTGGCGTTGATAACATTTTATTCTTAAGCGCAGCCATTTCATCTTTGAGTTTTTTCTCGGCCAATTCAGCATAAAAAGCGCCTGAAGTAAAGTTTTTCACATCTAATTTATATTGGGCGAAATTGGCTCGAATACTGTTGATTATCGCCGCCAACTTGGCTCTTTCTTTGGGCTTAACATACATCAAATCTGGCAAACTCAACTTAGATTTGTTTGAATAAATCGATACAAGCCATCCGTCCATAAATGGAGTTTTAGAATATAAAACCGATTGACTTCTGAGACTGCTTTCAATCTTATCCGCTTTATCATCACTAACGAACAAGAACCAATATTCTTTGTCTTGATTCTCTGAATTAATTTGTTTTACAGTATAGACGCCTTTCTCTGATTCATGGCTAAATCTCGAAGCTCTCCAATTCATAACGATATCACCACCAACTTCACCGTTCACAAAACGCATTTGCGGATAATAAGAAGTCATCTGTTTCATAAATACCTTAAACTCCGGAAACATTGCTTTGTCAGAGTTTTTCGATTTTCTCCAACCGTAGTTCATTCCGTTGCGCAAACTATATCCGCCGGCTCTTTTATCTGCCGTAGCAGGAATTTGGTATATATCATCTGGATGCACAAAATGTGTCCATATTCCGGTAAATAAGTACATCGAATGAACGGCATAACGCTCGGTATCATTAAAGTAAAATCCACTCGAAATACGCGGATAATCAAACATGCGTTTCTCGTATGGGTCGTAATCAAATTCACGATCACCACCTTCGTCTTTTTGACCCAAGAACAAACTACACATATATTTAATCGATGGCATGGCATCTTTGAGCGTCTTCACTCCCATTGCATCAATTTCATTGGACGGCGGAACATAAGTAGCCGGTAATTTTCCGTAGTCGCTGAGTTCCCATTTCTTCTTTACGGTATTGAGCGAAGTTGGTATGAATTTAGGATTTCTCCACAAACTTTTCATCAGTGATACGTGATTGTAGCCGTGGAAAGCCAATTCGTGCCCATTCTTTTTTACATCGTTGACCATCCAATCCGGTAAAGGTTCTGATTTTTCTTTGGTCTTAATTTTACGAGAATTCCACTGATCTAGAGTAAACGGCGGAACAATTTTGTTTCGGTAATCAAACGTAAGCATCGCCGCATACGGAATTTTGTATTCCTTAGCCAAATCACGCATGTCAGGCCACCAAACACGCGAAACGAAATCCGCGGTAGTCATGTCCATCTCGGATTTTACCGGCTCGGCTTTGATGTCGTATTGTGGCGCCGGAAAATCATCTAAGAAAATAGTAGCCGTATTAGCAACCGGATAGGGAATTCCTTCTAATCCACGCAAAATACCAGCAAATAACATCCCTCTGTCAATTTTTCCGAAATCACCCGAAGTATTGTAGAACAAAACACGTCCGTTGCCAATAGAATTCTCAACAACAACCGGATATTTTGGGTTGTTCATCGCTGTTGCCAACACCTTAATTTTACTTGAAAAATTATGACCTGAGAAGCCAAATAGTTTCATATTGCTGGCATAAGTTCGGTCTTTCATTCCAGGTAACATTGGGTTGTTGAAATAAAAGCCCGAAGCTTTAGTATCTGTAGCATACTCAGCTTCAGGTTTGAAGCCCAGTAAAAAAGCCATTCGACGATCTTCATCGGCAAACGGAATGTATAAAGTTCCGCCGGCACTCACAAAATCAAGTAATTTCGGAATCGATGCATCGCTGAGTTTTTTGGTATTGTATACCATAATCACTCTGGTGGTAGCTGCTATTTTCGGATTGGCGTTCCAAGCATCGTTTGTTATGCAATAAAATGGCAATTTGGTATAATCACATGCTTTGCGAACTTCAGCATTGTACTGGGTACTGTATTTTAAAGTTGGATCATAAATAGATTGAATAATCGGTTTAGCACTTAAGCCCGGTGTATTGTAGCGTTTGAATCCAGTGCCTTGCTCCTGCCCTTTCTTGCTGTTGAATAAATCAATTTTTTGCAATTCAGACCAATCTTCAATGCCTTCACAACCCCATAAGCTCAGTGTCAGGCAAGCAAGCAAAAGGTATCGCAATTTTATATGTTTGAATACTAACTTCATGCTTAAAAAATTAAATCTGAAATTTTACTTTGTCTCGGCTCATTGACAATCTCATAAACCTTTAAGATTCTGCTTTTATAAAACAAATTGACGGTTCTTCCGCGGCGGCGCAATAATTTGATATTGTTGATGAGTAACTTTTGATATTGTTTGTTTTCGGCAAATACGTTTTTCTCATCAATACAATCTTCGCTGAGTACAAAAACCAAAACGCTTTTGGCCAATGAATACTCGGGATTTTTAACCAAAAACATCGGATCTTTTCTGTTCTTGGTGTTGATTGAATCAATGCGAGGATAATCTTTTACAAAGAAATCATAATTCATGAAAAAATGCGAATTATTACTGATTACTTGTGCAGCCGGATCATTGACGACACAATAAGAACGATTGAAAAAAGTTTGTGATATTTTATCGTATGCATTGAGAATTTGCTTCGGCGTTTCATCAGAAACAGTTAAAGCATTGATTCCCTTTTCTTGATAAAATACTGCGGCATACAACATTAATCCGTAAATAGCTGTCACCGTGAGCGGGCTGTATTTTTCAAAACGAGCAAAAACTAAATTAAAAATGCGCATCAAAACTGCTAGGTTCAAACCAATGATGATCGGAATAAAAACCGAAAGCGAGTTGTTGAGCATATCAATATCAAGCCATTCACTTTTGACAAAAGTAAGCATAATCAAAAAGTTGAAATAGGCATAAAAAGCCAGGGTTGCACGCCAGTTTTCTCTTTTGATCAAAACGAGTAATAATACTAAGATCAATCCAAAAACGGTGCTCCATTGAGCGATTCTGATAATTTCACTATAAGGAACGATTAACTGTGGAACATAGGTGTAAGAACTTACCGAGAGCAAATTCATTTGTAGATAATCAACTAGTTCAATGCGTTGATAATAACACGCATATTGATAAACCGCTCCGAGTAAAAGCAATGCCATGATATAGGCGCTCACGGCAATTAAGTTGTGGCGTTTGCTTTTGATTTTGGTAAAGAAAAAAGCTATAATCAAAAATGGCGGAACCAAAACGCAAAGTGTAAACAAATCGGTCAGGCCAATCGCTGCGAATACGGCCATAAAAGCCATAAAATAATTCCATTTGCTGGCGTGAAGTATATTCGGATTCAAATACATAACAAAGGCCGGCAAAGCAAAAGTCAAGGCCATAAATGTCGGATTGGCTTTGAGTAAGAAATAAACATTGAGCGGCGTGAGTACGTAAACCAAACTAAAAAACAAGGCAGCCACCGATGGCGCAATATATTTGGAAGGTGTAAGCTTATTGATGACCCAAAAAATCACGATGGCTAGTAGCGTCGATTCAAGAATGGCAATAACTTGTAAAGCAATTGTTGGGCTTACATCGGTGATTTTTCCGTAGAAATTAGCCAGAATGAGTTCGGCGTCGGTGTTGAGTTCAAAGGTAAACCAATACTGATTGTCAAACTGAATCAGATTATTCAAATCGTTAATCCATGCATCTGACAACGAATAATTGTCATAGATAATAAAGTAATAACGGCTCAAGAAAGTAGTTACCCCCAAAAAAATCGTAATGATTAATATGAGCATATTGCTGTCTTTCTTTTTCTTATTTCGATTAACACCAAACCAAAACCAGAATGATTTTTCGTTTTCAACATTGCGCAAAAAGGTCAGTAAACCCGTTTTAATATGCTCGCGAAAATACACGCGCGGGGTTTTGAGGTTTTCAATTCCAATAATATCAACTCCTAAAATTAAAGTGAAAATAAAGAAGCAATTGAACAAATTATACGCGCTGGCTTCAACCAAAACAAATAAGGCTATAATGAGCATGGCTGCATATCTGAACCAGTTGAGCACGATGAAATCCATGAAATGGACATGTTTGGAAACATTGACGAATTTTCGGTTCAGATAGAACAAGAAAAGCAATATAAAGCAAAGCCTTATAAAGCCCATCAAGATCGAACTGGTTAAAAACATCATCATAGCGGTTATTTTTTAAATTTGGGGAGGGTTTGCAAATCAATATTTCCGATAAAATAATTGTGCTGCGTATCATCGAGTCTGTCTTTGATTTGCGACACCAATGCTTCACTATCGGCATATTCTATAATGATAAAAGGTATTTTGTAATCAGTATGCAACTGATTTATTTTATTGAGATAAGTATCAAACTGTTCTTTTTTTCTCAGACTGTATTTTTTTGTTTCAAAATTGTAATCGGTAGCGATTGATTCAATAGCAACGGCATCAACAAATGAATTGGTTTCAGGAATCAGTTCTAAACCGGCATTTTGGATGAATATCTTCTTGGGATATTTGTTTTTGATGAGCTTCATGAGTTCTATAATTCCGGCTTTCTGCTCTTTTTGAGGTCCGTGAATAGTATAATTGTCAAAATTGTCCAAAAACATTCCGTCGTAACCTTTTTCAAAAATCTCATCGACAATAAGCATCAAGGTTTCGATGGTTTTCTTTTTGCTTAAATCGAGATAATGGCTGTTCCAAATTTTGTTTTTGCCCAAAGTAAGTTTTTTGAGTTCATCGTAATGCGGTGCATTTTCATTGACTTCGCCCAAACTGATGTAAGCAAATACTTTTTCGTTTTGCGATTTAAAAACCCTGATATTACTCGGAAAATAATGTTTTGATTCAACAATTAGGTATTTATAGCCTTTTGTTGTTTCAGGATTCAATTTTCCGTAGCAAACCAGTACGCTGTCTTTTCGCATATCTTTTCTGAATGAATTGAAAATGAATATCAACGGAATGATTAATAGTAAGTACTTAATATGCCGCATAATAGTGATAATCCAAGTTTTTAAAATATTCGGTCATCGCCTTGAGTGTAATCGCTACGAAAACAGCTGCTCCGCAAAACATACCTACAACGCTGTATTCATAAGCCCAAAAACGACTCAAAACAAACCCCAAAACAATGTTGAGCAAACAAGCATAAACGATGGCTTGTAAAGGTCGTTTGGCCTGGCCCAAGGTAAACAAATACAGTGAATTAAGCATTCCCCAAGCCAATAAAACATATCCGGCGCCACCAATCACGCATACTTTGATGCTCAAGCGAACTAAGGTTTCTTTAAATTGGCCTTCAAATCCCCACGAAGCATTGATGATGTAATAAATAAGTACAAAAGCCAAAGCACTACTGATAAACAAAATCAAAATCTGTTGCCAATACATTTTTTTGATTTGGTTGTTAAAATCTTCCGGAGCTTTGTGATCGGTAATTTTTTGACCAATGTCAATAAAGCGCGTAAACGATGCGATACCGTATTCCATTACACCTGCCAAAAGTAGAAAAACCAAAATGGCTAAGTCCATGCCGAGTTCGTAGTTCTTTTCAAAGTAAACCAAAAATGGTAAGTTCCCATTAATACCTGATGACCAAGCGAGAATTCTATCAATGAAGATGAATACGTAAACAAAGATTCCGTAAAAGAAATACTGATAGTTATGATACAACAAAACCGGAACTCTGATTTTGTCTCCGGTAATTGACTTTTTGTTTTTGGTCAATCTTCTGAAATAAAGCACCAAAAATATTTTGGTTATCAGAATCGCCACACCAATGCCAATCCAATGCGTAAAGAAAATCATCAAATGAGTGGTTTCTTTGAGAATGATAGCAGCGGTGGTTCCGCAAAAAATAGCAAAAGTAATCATCCATCGCTGCTTGATGGTGTGCAATGGCGCGAGCATCAAGAGCAACATGCCTACAAAAAAAGCATATGCAAATACAATGAAAAGAACTTCGTATGGATAAATATGAAAAAAGAAATTCACCAAGAATATGGCTGTCAAGACAAAGAAAATGGACAACATACCCACCTTGTGAAGATAATTGATGGTTTTATTGGTCATGCGAAAATCTTGGTAATTCCAATAAAACGACGCTTGTTTACCGATCACTTGGACAAAACCTCCGGTTGAAACCAAACCGACAATAACCCCGAGTACGACGGCAGTTGATTGAATTTCGTTAAAACCGACAAACGTCCAAAGTGAATAACCAAATAACACAATAGCTGCAATTTGCATCAATACTGGCAAAAGGTGAAATATACCTAATGAATAATACTGCGCAAAAATTTTGGTTTTGACCCTAAAGTAATCCTTGAGTTGAATGATTTTGGGCTGAGTAGCCTCGACCTCAATTTCTTTGACGTTTTTGGCGCCAATGTAATAAGGATCATTGTTGAGTTCGTAAAATACCAAGTCAGCTAAATCTTTGATAGAATTAAAACCGTAATCGTCCATTGTGTCTTTCTCGCGAATACCTAACGATTCAATCGTAGCTTCAACGACCTGACTGCTGACGGGCTTGCCGACTTTGTCCTTAGTCTGTTCGATTAAGGATTTGATGTTTCTGTAATGATGTTCCATTGTAGATTGGGGATCTATTTTGGTTAAGTTACTAAAAAACTAATTTGTTTCTAGGATGCTTCCATAGCCTCTTGTTCTAAATGAGTATTGAGATAAATTGGTTCATGTGCTTTTTTGTTCATCACAAAATCATAAGCAACCTCGTACTCTTTGATGAATTTATCGATTGTAAAATTATCTAACACTTTTTTTCTTGCTGCAGCGCCCATTTTTTTTCTCAAGACTTCATCTTGCAACAAAGTAACAACGCTTTTTCCGATGGCTTCGTGGTCTTTTGGCTTGCAAATAAAACCGCAATTTTCGTCAAGCGCTTCTGTAACACCTCCAACATCGGTAGCAACCACCGGAATTCCACAACTCATCGATTCAAGAACTGTGTATGGGAAACCTTCAGAAATCGAGGTCAAGATAGAAATATCTCCTTCACAAAACAACTGATGTGGTTTATCGTGGTATCCGGCCAAGAAGAAATTGTCTTCTAAACCTAATTTTTTAATCAAATCTCTACACTCTTTGGTGTATTCAGGAACGGCATTGTTATCGCCATAAACCAAGTAACGAACGTTCGGAATTGAGCGTTTAGCAACTTCACAAGACTTAATCATAGTAATCACATCTTTGAGTTCAAAGATACGCGCCGCTGCCACTACCGTTGGTATTCCTTCAAGAGCTGCAGGTTTTGGACTTGGAACAAACAAATCTGAATCAATTCCGTTATAAATAACGTCGATTTTGTTTGGATGAGCACCGTATTTTTTCTCCCAAATCATGTTGAATTTGTTCACCGACAAAATAATATCGGCTTTGTAATACACCAATTTAGTGATGCATTCTGAAAAACGAATCAACAAATTTTTCAAGAAAAATGAATATTCCGAAGAGTTAATCGCAATCAAACGCTCACGGATAAAAACACCGTGCTCAGTGGCCATAATCGGCGTTCCGTATTTGTATTTCAAAACAAGCGCAGGAATCACCGGGAAACCTGAAAGCGTTAAATGCGAAATGTCAACTTTAGGAACATCAATGGATATCGGCAACATAAAGCGATAAATCCAACGCATTCCTACGGTAAAATCATACAAAGTAGCATCGTAATGGTTGTCTTTGCGAATAATTTCAGAAACCGTTTTACAGAAACAATTCCATACCGCTTGACTGCGCATGGTTTTTTTATAGTCATGGTTTTGAAAAAATTGCCACATGTCAAAAATGGTGTCGTCAATTTCTTCAATATCAGCTTCGGCATTGTAAATGTGTGCCAGCAATCTTTCAAAGATCGGAATAAATTCTTCAGCTATAGCCTGATCGTCTTCTTGTTCTTTTCGGTTGACGGCTTTGTAGTATTTTTTACTTCCATAGCTCAACAATTCCTGCGGCTCTAGCGGAGACCACATCGGAACTTGAATAACATCTTTGACGTTTTCACTCAATTCATATTTTGATTTTTGTTCAAAATCTGCATTGATTGAATACAATGTATAATTCACGTTGCGAACCTGATTACAGAGCATGTGTGCCCATGTAGAAACACCACCGCCATTAAACGGATAAGTGCCTTCTAAAATAAGCATTACATCGTACTTGTTCTTCATAATATGTCGGTTTAAGCTGGGGGTGGGGTTTTTTGAACACAAGTTGTTATAACACCTTGATTCACCGACAAAGATATTTTCTAAGAGTCTAATAAAAAAAAAATACCCTCTAAATCAGTTGTAAACACTCATAAAGTCGATGAAATGCACTTTTCGACAGTTATGAAAATTTTGTTAAAAAAAAATAAGCGTATATATCGATAAAATGATGTATTTCATCGAGTTGAAAAGTTTTTTTAGACTAATCGAAAAGCATTTCTCTAAATTTCTTTCCAATAAGCAAGCTGAGTTTTTGCTTGTAGTCTTCAATTAGCCATTCTTTGTAGTTTTTACTGCAGTGGCTCAAACAGTTGGCGTATTTTTTCATACGCGATTCAATATCATCCGCTAATTCCCGCGCCAATTGTCTAGCGGCATTGAGATCCGCAGCATTTTCGACACACATTCTTGCGTGCTGTTCTAATGATTTTTCAAAAACCACTTTTGAACGTTGATTGGTTGCTATGGCTTTTTTATGTTCTTCATCTACATCAAAATCAATCACAGCTGTTTTAGCAAATTTAGCCCTGAGTTCTGGCGGCATTTGATATCTGAAATTTTGCTCAATTTCTGCATCATCGCGTAGGCTTTCTAAGTATAATTCAGGTGCTTTAAAGATGTGTTGCCAATTTACCGGATCGCTCCACAGTCCAAATCGAGCGGCATTATTACCTAAATCAATTACTGTAAATTCATCTTTATTATGAAGTTTTCTTGATCCGCGGCCAATCATCTGAAAATAAAGCGTCAAAGATTTAGTTGCGCGATTCAAAATCACACTTTCAACCGTTGGCTCATCAAAACCTGTGGTAAGAATTCCCACTGAAGTCAAAACGGCATTGTGTGTGTGTTTGAACCATTCCAAAATATCTCGCCGCTCTTCGGGGCCGGTTGTGTTATCTAAATGACGAACTTCAATTCCTGCCGCTCTGAACGTATCATAAACATAAAGCGAAGTATTGATTCCGTTGTTAAAAATGAGTGTTTTTTTACCTAAGGATTTCTCAGTATATGCATGCAAAAGTTTTTCTTGCATAATCATATTTGAATACAAATCATCCGAAGATTTTACAGTATAATCACCATTGATTCCGACCTTTAATGATGTCAAACCAACTTCATAACTGTAAGTTGTAGCTTTGGCCAAAAAGCCTTTTTCAACCAAGGAAGCAATGGTATCGCCCACAATCAGTTCGTTGTAATTTTCATACATCGGCAACTTGATATTTGAACTCAGTGGTGTCGCAGTTACTCCAAGAATAAACGAATTGTCAAAAAAACGCAATAACTTTCTAAACGAATTGTAGTGAGCTTCATCAATAATCATCAAACCAATGTTATCGAGATGAAATTTTTTATCGTTGATGCGATTTTTAAGCGTTTCTACCATCGCCACAAAGCAGTCGAAATCATTCTGATCAGGTAAATCTTTTACTTTGCTGTTGATGATTTTATTGGTTACACCAAAACCTTTGAGCATCTGAGAAGTTTGTTTACAAAGCTCTATTCTGTGCGTGAGCACCAAAACTTTTTTATTGTGCTTGGCCAAATATCTGCGGACGATTTCTGAAAAAATAACTGTTTTTCCTCCGCCTGTAGGCAATTGATACAACAAGTGATGATTGTGCGGCGCATGGTCGATACGCTGAAAAATAGCGTCAATATCACCCTTTTGGTACTCGTAAAGTTCCTTAGGTTCGTCTTCAACAATTAGTTCGGTGGCGCGCAGCGTCATATCAATTTTGAATAATTTTGCAAAAGTACACCTAAAAAAGACTTATCGAAGATTTTTTTTGGGGTTTGTTGAAAAATTTTAAAACTGCTCCAAAATCATTTCAAAAGCGAACAAATTAGGCCATTGTTGGTCTTGAATTTTTGCTATCAAAACCTCTACTCTATCATGATAAATCTTGACAAGTCCGTTTTCAATAATAAAAGAAATGAGTAGTTCAAAGGAATTGAGAACACTTTTATAAAAAGCCTCTGAAGTTTGTGGTTTTTGCGCAGAAAACTCAAGCACCGTTTCAAGATTAAACAGCATCAAATCAATTAACAAATGAGACTCCATACCCAAAGTCATATAATGTTTGATGAATTTTTGCGCCACTGATCGTCTAGCTTTTGGCTTTCGGCGTTTGAACGGGAAATATTCGTTGCGAATTTTGGCTTTCGCTTCGTCCAAAAGCTTATCCTCATTGGGTTTGAAAACAAAATCATAATACGTTTTTACCGACGGAAACTTCTGGTAAAGCTCCATAATTTGCGCTTGAAGATGCTCTTGTGGTAGTTGTTCTAAATATTTTTTTAACTCGCGTTTGCTCATCGCTAAAAAATTGTCTGACAAAAATACGCGGGATTTTATTTAAATCGGTAGGTTTATTTAATTTTGCTCAACCATTTAACCAAACCTATTTTTGACATGAATCTCTTTAAAAAAATTGCCCTACTCGAAGGTTTATCATTGTTGCTTTTATTGTTCTTTGCGATGCCCATGAAGTATTTTCTGGAGCAACCACAGTATGTAAGAGTAATTGGAATGGCGCACGGTTTACTTTTTATTGTGTACATCGGTTTAGCTATTATGTGTAAATCTGAAGAAAAATGGAGCGCTAAAACTTTCTTTATTATCTGTCTGGCTTCAGTAGTTCCGTTCGGAACATTTTACATCGAAAAAAAATACCTAAAAAATGCATAAAGCACTTGAAATTATATACGGTTGGTGCTATCCGCTTTTGCGCAAATGGGATTTGGGCGATACGTTCGCTTCCTATACAAGCTTGGCTATAAACATTGTTATTCTTAGCTTTTTAGCATATAACATTTATTTTGTGTTTAGATTTTTGCTCGTAACAGTGATGGCCATTGCTGCCAAAAAAACCAACACTCGTTTTGACGATTTACTCATCAGTAATAAAACCACCAAATACATTGCACATTTGATTCCGCTGCTGTTTATCTATAAATCAGTTCCGGTAATTCTCAATGATTTTGTATACTGGGAAACCGTTTTCGGAAAACTTGTTGGCATTTACATCATTTTACTTGTTTTGTGGATTGTCCGCACCATTTTTAATGCGCTGCGCGATTATTTAAAACTCAAACCCAAATACAGCGACAAACCGATTGATAGTTATATTCAGGTAATCATGATTATTCTTTGGGTAATCGGGATTACCATGATTATTTATGAATTGTTTGGCATCAAAGCACAAACATTGCTCACCACTTTAGGAGCAGTTTCAGCCATAGTGATTTTGATTTTTCGCGATACGATTCTTGGATTTGTGGCCAGCGTACAGGTTTCGCTCAATGATATGGTGCGCATTGGCGACTGGATTACTTTTGACAAATACGGAGCAGACGGTGATGTTATTGAGATTAATTTAGCTACGGTTAAAGTTCGAAACTTTGACTACACTACCACTACGATACCAACCTATAGTTTGATTTCTGATTCATTCAGAAACTGGCGCGGCATGCTCAATTCAGACGGAAGACGCATCAAAAGACATATATTGATTCGCGCCAAAAGCATTCGATTTTTAAGCCCTGATGAATTACAAAATCTCCAAAAAATTGAACTAATCAGTCAGTATATTGAATCGCGTCAAACTGAAATTGACCGATATAACATCTCACACAAAATTGACAAATCATTACCCATTAATGGGCGCAACCTGACCAATTTTGGATTGTTTAGAAAATACATTACCAACTATCTTGAAAACTATCCAAGTCTAAATAAAGATATGATACTGCTTTGCAGACAGTTACAGCCGACAGCTCAAGGTATTCCTTTAGAAATTTACACCTTTACAAAAGATAAGAAATTCGAGAACTATGAGTATATCATGGCCGATATTTTTGACCATATCATTGCCTCAATCGGGTACTTTGATTTAGAAATTTTTGAGCTTTCAACCGGTAAAGAAATTCAGAGCTAAATTATCGATCGCCTAATCTTTCTCTTACGTATTCAACTTTGGTTTTACCGTGAGGCTTTGGTTTTCCGTCTTCGCCCAAACTTACCATGGTGATAGTATCGATGGTAATAATGGTTTCCCAAGTACGCATATTTCTGACCTCGCATTTTAGGGTTAATGAGCTGGTTCCGAACTTAACTACATCGATACCGATTTCTACAATATCTCCTTGCCTAGCCGAACTGCGAAAATTTATTTCAGACATATGCTTGGTAACCACTCTTGAATTTTCAAGCTGCACCACCGAGTATAAGGCGATTTCTTCATCAATCCAAGCGAGTAATCTTCCGCCAAACAAAGTGGCATTTGGGTTTAAATCTTCAGGTTTAACCCATTTTCTGGTGTGAAATCTCATAATACAGTTGAATGTTTTTGCAATGCAAATTTAATAATCTCATCGTGATCAAAAGCCAATTGAGGCAAATCAATGATGTCAAACCAACAAGCTTTTAAAGCATCATCTGCCGCCAAAGCCTGGGTTGAATTATCCACCAATCCGATATAAGCCACTGAAACAACATGACCACGCGGATCTCGATTGGGTTTCCCAAAAACTCTTAGTTGTTGTAAACTGGCTTGAATATTTGTTTCTTCAAATAGTTCTCGAACCGCAGCATCATCGGGATTCTCGTTGTCATCAACATAGCCTCCGGGCAATGCCCAACAGAGCTTATAGGGTTCATTTTTTCGTTGAATCAACAAAACCGAAAACCTGTCTTGAATGCGCTTGAATAGCACTATATCAACTGTTAAAAAAATATTCGAAACCCTCATAAAAACAAGCTTTTAGTCGTTGAAAAGTTGTGTAAAAATAGTGCATAGCTTTTATTTGACAAATGGTTGAATATTAAATCTAAACTACTATATTTGCAGCATAAGTGTTAAAACTAACTATACGAAGTTAAATTCAAAACTATGAAACACCGATTACTAGTGTTATCCCTTGCTTTACTATCTGTTACTGCCGGTTATTCGCAGAAAGAAGATGCAAAAGATTCAAAAGAAGCTAAGGATACAGGTTTAGCAAAAGATTACAACAAATGGACTATTGAATTTACTGCCGGACAAAGCAAAGGTACACGACCTTTCAAAGACGGATATTATTCAAGCAACCCTGATCAAATGTTTGGTTCAATTCGTGCCAACTCCTTTAGTTTAGGGGTTAGATATATGTTCAGTGCTAGATTCGGTTTAAAAGCTGATATAAGTTCAGATTATTTAACCAACAACAAAACAACGGCTAGTAACGACTTCAAGTTACAACAATATCGATTTGGAATTCAAGGAGTTGTTAATGCTTCGCGTTTGTTTAACATCCAACAAGAGTTAGGAAGATTGAGTATTCTCATCCATGCCGGTCTTCAAGCTGCTAGAGCAACCCCAAAATTGAAAGAATCCAACGATCCGACCAACTATTACAACAAGTCCGAATTAAATTTAGGTGTTATGTTTGGAATTTCGCCTGAGTTTAGAATTTCTAAAAAGTTTTCAATCATCGGAGACTTTAGTACACTTAATAACTTCAGACAACACTTTACCTGGGATGGTCATATTTCAGACCAGAAAAACAACTTATCTGGCCAAATGATTATGGCATCGGTGGGTATCACCTACTCATTCGGAAAAGATAATATTCATGGGGACTGGGCCATTATTGACGAAGGAAAACTCAAACAAGTTGAAGAGCTCGACAAACGCATCGGTGAGTTAGAAACGATGATGAACGATAGTGACAAAGATGGTGTGCCAGATTATCTTGACGTAGAAAATAACTCAATTTCAGGAGTTGCGGTCGATACTAAAGGCCGTATGGTTGATGTAAACAAAAATGGCGTTCCTGATGAACTTGAAAAATACATGACCGATAATTATGTAGACAAATCTAATATCAAGGAGACCATCGAATCAACCAATGCAGATATGGTTAAACGTTTGATTAACGAAGGTTACGTAACCACCTATTTCGATACAAATAAAACCACGCCTACTAATGTTTCAACTGAAGGTATTGACTTTATGTTAACTTTCCTCAGAAACAACCCTTCTGCTAGTATCGACATCATTGGACATGCAGATGAAATTGGAAAAAGCGCTTACAACGACAAGTTATCAATTGGCAGAGCTAACACCGTTAAAAACACGCTTATCAAAGCTGGTGTTGATCCTAGTCGTCTAAACGTAGTAAGCCAAGGCGAAGACAGTTCTGTGGCTATCGATTCTGGTGATGCCAGAAGATTGGTCAGAAGAGTGACTTTCAAAGTTCGTAATTAACATTAGATTATTAATAACTACCCAAAACCTCCGCCCAACAGCGGAGGTTTTTTTATTAACTTTAAAACAAAAAATGGAAACGCGCGATACCTTTTTGATAGAACTCCGCGGCGGTTCAATTGGTCATATTGACGCAATGTCGTCAGATGATGAACGTTTTCAGAACCAAACTCTGCGCCCTATTCTCAAACTTCAAAACGATTTGTTTGTTGATGTTTTTAAAAATCACATCAGCAAACACAAAAATGTCTTCTACTCTTTTTCAATCGAAAAGAAATTTCAGTTTATCGAAAATTCGATTCAAAAAGACATCAAGTTTCGAAATGCGCTCAAAGGAATGATTATAGCTCTTTTCACCACTGAAGAATATCAAACCTATACGCTGAACTCATCCGCACTCAACAAACGGATGATGAATATGCTTATAGAGCGACTCAAAAATCAAATTCAGTTGTTTGAAACCTACGATGTAGCCTAAAATCAAAGGAACTAATTAAAAAAACAGTCACTGAAACAGTTGACTGTTTTGTTTTTTTATCAAAGGCTTTGGAGCAATTATTTCATTTTTTGATATTTCGCTAATTATCCATCAAAACATTAATGTTTATCATAAATATCAACACAAACCGCATTAATAGTGGCGTTTCTCGTATATTTTTATTAAACTTGTTTATTCGTCTTGATACCTTAATTAATATTACTTGCATTTTTTTATGAAGGAAGAATTTTTCAAATGGTACTCACCTAATCTCAGCCGTGAAATCGAAATGCTTGTGTTTGGCCATGCCGGCTATCCGGTGATTTTATTTCCAACCTCGATGGGTAGCTATCACGAAAACAAAGACCAAGGTTTGATCGAATCGGCTCGGTGGTATCTCGAACACGGTTTGATACAGATTTTTTGCCCAAACAGTATTGACAAAGACAGTTTTTACAACAAACAAATCCATCCGGCACATCGTATTCAAAATCATACTTGGTATGATAAAATGATTTGCCACGAAATTGTTGAACGCGTTAAAAACAACACCTATTCCGGAAAAGTGGCCGTGGCCGGATGCAGTTTCGGCGGATATCACGCTGCCAATTTTGCATTTCGCCATCCAGGTTACGTGAGTCATATGTTTTCGATGAGCGGCGCTTTTGACATCAAGAGTTTTATGGACGGCTACCACGACGAGAATGTTTATTACAATAGCCCCGAAGATTATCTCTACGGACTCAATGACCACGAACTTTGGAACATGGACATCATACTCGGAACTTCAAATTGGGATATTTGTTTTGACGCCAATTTAAAGCTCAGTCGGGTTTTGGCCGCACGCGACATTCCGCATTGGCTCGACATCAGACCCGAACGACAGCACGATTGGCCAGTTTGGCGCGAGATGTTTCCGCATTATTTATCAAGAATCAAATTTTTCTAAACATAACAACTTGAACTCATGAAAAAGATTGGAATTTTATTTGGCATGGAAGACACTTTTCCGCAAGCCTTTATTGAAAGAGTCAATTCAAAAAATGAAAAAGGCATCATTGCCGAAGCCGTATCTATAGACAAAGTCATTCAAAATCAAGGTGGTGAATACGCTGTCATTATTGACCGTATCTCGCAAGATGTTCCTTTTTACCGCGCATATTTAAAGAACATGGCGCTCACTGGAACCAACGTCATCAACAATCCGTTTTGGTGGAGTGCCGACGATAAATTCTTCAACAACTGCTTGGCCGATACTTTAGGGGTTCCACTGCCAAAAACGGTAATTTTACCTTCGGCAGAGCATCCGACAGACACCACTTCAAAATCATTCAGAAACCTTAAATATCCACTCGATTGGGAAGGTATTTTTAATTATGTAGGCTTTCCGGCTTATATGAAACCTTATGCCGGCGGCGGCTGGAAAAATGTGTATCGCCTAGAAAACAAAGAAGAGTTTTGGGAGAAACACCGCGAAACCGGACAACTCGTGATGCTCTTGCAAGAAGAAATCATATTTGAATCGTATTTCAGAGTGTATTGTTTGGGCCGAAAAGATGTGCGCATTATGCCTTATGAACCGCGCAATCCGCATCATTTAAGATATGTGGTTGACAATCCTGTGACCGACAAAAAACTTTTGGCAACCGTTAAAGATTATACCCTGCGTTTGTGTCAAGGTTTGGGTTATGATTTTAATACGGTGGAGTTTGCCGTGCGCGACGGAATTCCGTATGCGATTGATTTTGGCAACCCGGCTCCCGATGCTGAGTTGACCTCTGTAGGTGCAGAAAATTTTGAATGGGTGGTTGAAACTGCAGCAAAAATGGCTATTGGTTTAGCCAAAAAGCACAAAGCCGGAAAAATGAACCTCACTTGGGGCGATTTCATTACAAATTCAGTTCAGCAGAAATAATCAAACGTAAGCCAATTCCCTAGCCCGGATGGACGCGACAGCTTTTGGGCGCTTTCTTTAAGCGCACAAAACTACAGCAAACAGCCGGATAAGCTTCAAAAAAATACAATCATGAAAAAGCTTCCTATATTCACGTTGGGTGTTGAAGAAGAATACCAAATTATTGATCCCGAGACCCGCGATTTGCGCTCGCATTTGTCAAAAATTGTCGATGGTGCAAAGGTTTTTTTAAACGAACAAGTCAAGGCCGAAATGCATCAATCGGTGGTGGAAGTCGGCACGAATATTTGCAAAAATGTTCAAGAAGCCGACCGTGAAATTAGGTTCTTGCGCAGTAAAATTGTTGAACTCGCCGAAAAACAAAACTTGGTGGTGGGCGGTGCCGGAACTCATCCGTTTTCGCGTTGGCAAGATCAACCTATTACAGACGATCCGCGTTATCACAACATTGTCAACGAATTACAAGATGCAGCGCGGTCGAATTTGATTTTTGGTATGCACTGTCACGTAGGCATCGAGAACCGCGAAATTGGGCTTCAACTGATGAATCAGGCTTGCTATTTTTTGCCGCATATTTTTGCATTGTCGACCAACTCGCCTTTTTGGGAAGGCCGTCAGACCGGATACAAATCATTCAGAACCAAGGTTTTTGACAAATTTCCGCGCACTGGATTACCGGAATATTTTGATCATGTAGCCTCGTATGATAAATACCTAGACACTTTGGTCAAGACCAATTGTATTGACAATCCAAAGAAAATTTGGTGGGATTTGCGCTTGCATCCGTTTTACGACACCATTGAATTTAGAATTTGCGATATGAGCCTCACCGTTGAAGAAACCATGTGCATTGTGGCGATTATTCAAGCGGTTGTGGCCAAATTGCACCGACTCACCCAACACAATATGAGTTACAATATTTATCGATTGGCACTCATCAAAGAAAATAAATTTAGAGCGGCGCGCTACGGCATTGAAGGTCAAATGATTGATTTTGGCTTGCAAAAAGAAGTCGAAACCAGATTGCTGATTGGTGAATTGCTTGAATTTATTGACGATGTGGTGGATGAACTAGGCAGTCGTGAACACATTAATTATGCACATCAAATCATGAAAAACGGAACCGGCGCCGACAAACAACTGGAAGTTTTTGAAAAAACAGGCAGTTTGCGCAGTGTGGTTGATTTTATAACTTCTGAGTTTACCAAGGGTTTATAAGGATTTAATCCTATATTTGCAGGGCAAATGTCTATCTAAATCCCCATTACTATGAGCGGACAATTGATTAAAGTAGCCATCCTCGATATGTACAACGGCGAGCCAAACCAAGGCATGCGCTGTATTATGGACATTATTGGGCGATTCAACCAAGTGTTGACCTTTAAGGTTTTTGACATCCGCCGAAAATCTGAATTTCCGAAACTCAAGGATTTTGACATCTTTATCTCCACCGGCGGTCCTGGAAATCCACTCGTGGGTGACGGTGTTTGGGACAAACAATACTACGCGTTTATTGACGAATTTGTGCTTTGGAACCAAGAAAACGAAATCAAAAAACATATGTTGCTCATTTGCCATTCATTTCAGATGGCTTGTCAGCATTTTGGTTTGGCTGAAATTACCAAGCGCAACGGAACTTCGTTTGGCGTGATGACTGTGCACAAAACCAAAGATGGTATGCGTGATGCTTTGCTTGACGGTTTAGACGATCCGTTTTATGCGGTGGATTCGCGCGATTATCAAGTGGTGCAACCCAACTTAAGTGTTTTTGAAGAAAAAGGTGCCAAGATTATTTCACTCGAAAAAATCCGCGATTACGTGCAATATGAGCGCGCGATTATGGCCGTTCGTTTTTCAGAATATATGGTCGGAACCCAGTTTCATCCCGAGGCTGATCCGCTGAGTTTTGTTGCAAATCTCAAAAAAGCTGAAACCCGCGAGAAAATTATCAACATGAAAGGCCGCAAAAAATTCAGAAACATGCTCGAAGATTTACTTGACGAAGAAAAAATCTACAAAACCAACGAAACTTTGATTCCAAATTTCTTGAGAACAGCTATCAACGATACGCTTCGTACCAAAAAAATACTCTCGAATTAGAAACTAAAATTCGGCTGAAGATGATTGACCGTTACCGAAAACTTTTTAACCAACAATTCAGCACCCAAAAGTACGCGGCATTTCAGCAAGACATTGCCGATGATTTTGATTATGTGCCGACGTTTCGGATGGCAGAATCGCCGTTTTTTATTTCAAAAGAACTCAAAGAGCAACTCATCGAAGGCAGTGAGCAAGTTATTGATTTTATCACAAGACCCGATTTTAAAGAATTGACCGAAAGAGCACTTATGCTCAATACCCGCGTTCCCAACGAAGACGAGCACAGCACTTTTTTGGCGATTGATTTTGGCATTTGCGAAGAAGACGGACAAGTAATTCCCAAGCTTATTGAAGTGCAAGGTTTTCCGTCTTTGTTTAATTTTCAGCAAGTATTGTTCGGAAAGTTCAAGAAGCATTATCCTTTCTTAGAAGATTTAACGCCTTATATCAGCGATATTTCAGATCCAGAATACGCACGAATCATTGAAGAAGCCATTTGCAACGGACATGCAAAAGAGAATGTGATTCTTTTAGAAATCGAACCCGAAAAACAAAATACCAAAATTGATTTTTATTACTGCCGACGCGATCTTGGAGTTCCCATTATATGCGTGACAGATTTGATTAAGAAAGGAAATCAACTGTTTTATATCAACGAGCAAGGCCAAGAAATTCAAGTAAAAAGAATATACAACCGCGTCATTTTTGATGAACTTGAACTCCGAAAAGATTTAAAACTCAACTTTAGTTTTAGCGATGATTTAGACGTGGAATGGGCCGGACATCCGAATTGGTTTTTTAGAATCAGCAAGTATATTTTACCGATGCTTCAAGGGAAATATTTTATTGAAACCACTTTGCTTAGTGAGCTAAAAGAAATTCCTTCAGATTTAGAAAACTATGTTTTAAAACCTTTGTTTTCGTTCTCGGGCAGCGGTGTTGTTTTTCACGTAACCAAAGAAGACATCGAAGCCGTTCAAGAAAAAGACTTATATATTCTTCAAAAGAAAGTCAATTATATTCCGGTTTTACAAGCGCCCGACGGCAAAGTAAAAGTCGAAGTCCGCGTACTGTGCGTCTGGGAAAAAGCAAAAGACAAACCAACACTTTTGTGCAATTTGGTACGACTGAGCCGCGGAGAAATGATTGGCGTCAAATTCAACAAAGACAAAGATTGGGTGGGCGGTTCACTGGGTTTATTTGAAAAGTAAACTCAATGCGAAACGGCTTTGAGTCCAACAATCGAGGCGATTAAAGTCAGCAAAAAAAACACGCGCCAAAAACTGGCCGGTTCTTTAAAAACCAGAATTCCAACCATAACCGTTCCGAGTGCCCCAATGCCTGTCCAGATTGCATAAGCAGTGCCCATCGGTAAAGTCTGTGTGGCTTTGACCAGCAAAATCATACTGATGGTAAGCGATAACAAAAAACCAACGTACCAATAATACACAGAAACTCCCACCGCTTCTTTTGCTTTGCCCAAACAAGTGGCAAAGGCTACTTCAAACAAACCGGCGATGACCAGTAAAACCCAATTCATCAGTGTAAATCTTTGACATCAGCTTGCGGAATCACAGAAGCAAAATCTTTTGTCAATCGCTCGGCATAATCATCCAACAAAGCGCGTACTCGTTCGTGGCTTTTTGAGTTGACAATAAGACCGGCATGGTAATCCAAAGGTACTTTGAAACATACTTCCGGATCATTAAACGCAGATAAATCCGGATGTTGGAATTTAGAAAGTGTCAATACAATGCCAGCGTATTCTTTTTTGATTTTAGGAAGCTGATAATCGATGCCTTTGACCAAACTGTTTTCAATCGCTGCCCATTCTGACCAAAGATTGATGTTGGATGCGGCCGCAACCATTTCCGCGATGTGCGCCCCACCTACTCTGGACGAAGTTTCTAAGAAATAAAATCGTCCGGTTTCACGGCATTTAATATATTCAGAATGTGCCGCACCGTGTTTGAGCCCAAAGCCTTTGATGACTTGTGTGTTGATTTCTTGTATGGCTTTGTCATCTTCACTTTTATAGGGAATCACAGCGCTTCTAAAGATTCCACCGCCTTGAGAAATTTCCATCGGAGTGGCCAAATACTGTGAACTAATACTGAATAATATCTTACCATTGAGCACCAAACTGTCGCAGTGATACACATCGCCCGGACGGAATTGCTCTAACAAATATTTAAAACGATTGTTGCCCATTTCATTGATGTGCATCCAAAGCGAATCTTTGTCATGAACCTTGATAATGCCCGAAGCCGAAGCTTCTGAGCGCGGTTTAAGCACCCATGGCGCCGAAACAGTATCGGCAAAATCATTGATTTCATGATCGTTGAACAACGAACAAAACTCCGGATTAGAAATCGCACAACTTTTGGCACGCATGCGCATGGCGAGTTTGTCACGGAAATATCTTCCGGTAGTTTGTCCCATTCCGTCTATACGCAGATTTTCACGCAAATAAGTTGCTTTTTCTACATCAAAATCATCCAAGGCCACTATGGCGTGAATCTCTGAATGACGCATCAAATTGCTCACACCCAAAAGCAAATGCTCTAAGTTCCAATCGGTATCTTGACCTTCCATGAAAAAGATCTCATCAATAAAATCCATCGGCCAAGGCTTATCGCGCAATTTCTCTGAGGTAACCAGATATACTTTATTGCCGAGCTTTTTGAGCGAAATCAAAAAATCAGCACCTTTAAAATAGTTCGAAATACAAACGAATGTTTTGGGATTCTTGCTCATAACCTACAGATTTTCAATAAAATGAGTTAATAAATGTGCGCCATAGCCCGAGGCGTGTTTGCTTTTGGCAAATTCATCATCCACAAAAGCAACTCCGGCGATGTCTAAATGCGCCCAAGCAGTGTGTTTATCGGTGAAATATTCTAAGAATTTGGCTGCAGTAATCGCTCCGGCATAAGGTTTTCCGTGGTAGTTTTTGACATCGGCTATATCGCTGTCAAGCTCTGACGTGTAAGCATCCCACAACGGAAGCGGCCACATGCGCTCGCCCACAGCATCGCCTGAATATTGCAGTTTTTGTTGCAACTCGGCGTTGTTGGTAAACAATCCGGCGCATTCATAGCCAAAAGTAGCCACACAACTTCCGGTCAGCGTAGCCATATCGACTACAATTTCGGGTTTAAAATTCTTGATCAAATACGACAATCCGTCGGCCAAAATAAGTCGCCCTTCGGCATCGGTATCAATGACTTCAATCGTAGCTCCTTGATAGCTTTTAATCACATCACTCGGATAAAACGAATCTTTGTCAACGGCATTTTCACAACACGGAACAACCGCAGTAACGCGTACCGGTAATTGCAAATCCGCAATCAAAACCATCGCACCCAAAACAGCTGCTGCTCCGGCCATGTCAGATTTCATATGTACCATCCCAGCCGTTTTGATATTCAGTCCGCCCGTGTCAAAAGTGATTCCTTTGCCTACCAAACCAATATGTCTGAGTTTGTCGTCTTGCGGTTGATAATCCATGATGATGAATTGCGGTTCTTTGGCACTGCCCTTCCCAACCGATAAAAAAGCATCCAAACCTTCAATTTTACTGGCAGCCGCATCGAGTACGCGTACCTCAAAACCATGTGCTTTACCCATATCTTTGGCCCATTCTGCCATATACGACGGGGTTACTACATTCGATGGCAAATCAACCAACTGCATGACTTCTTTTTGAGCACGGGCAATTTTGGTGGCGCGTACAATAGTTTCTGTGTGGTCATTTTTGGAAAGAATTGAAAGCGAAAATTCCTTAATTAAAAAGGGATGAGGGTCATCATTTTTAAAGTGACTCAATTGATAAGTTCCCAAAGATAAGCCCGAAATGGTGGCTTCAACTTGTTGTAAAGTGAATGTTTCAGGTATATACAAAGCTACATTTTTACCAAAACGTTCCTTTTCTTTTGAAGCAATTCGTCTGAATAAAGTTTTGAGCGATTTATACTCGATTTTTTTACCCAAGCCTACAAAAATATGCAGACAGTCGTATTTCTCGACGAGGTAATGGGTGTCTTTTTTTCCGTAAAAAACTTTAGACGGAATAGAAACGCCATGAAACTCAATGGGAACAACATTTTGCGGATTGGTTTCAAAAACCGGAACGAGAACGACGCCGGTAAAACCTTCGAGGTCTTTAATTTCTTGGGTATTCATTGTATTTGTTTGTTAATTTTTGGTATTGAAAAACAACCATTCTATGGCTTTCGGGAACTCATCGCTCCAATAGGTTTCATTGTGTTTACCGAGCATATTGATGCTCAGCTGGATTTTCATCTTGCTCGAAGCTTGCTCGTTTTTGAGCATATTCTTTTTAAATCTTTTGACATGGTCAATCATCGTGGCACTTTCATCGCCTCCGGCATACAGATAAATTTTGGTTTCGCCGGGTTCAGAAAAATCAATCTGATTAAAATTCATCTTGGGCACCACCCACAAAGACGGCGAAAAAACCATGAGTTTACCATAAACTTCCGGATACATCAAACCCGAAAAAATACTAACCAATCCGCCCATAGAACTTCCGCCGATTCCGGTGTATTCGCGCTCTGGCTTGGTTCGGAAAGACTTGTCAACAAAAGGTTTGAGCGTATCAGTAATAAAACGGATGTATTTTTTTCCTTGGCCGGCGCCCAAAACAGTGTTGCCGACATTGTATTCTTTGATGCGGTCTTGATCGGCATGTTCAATAGCAATGACAATGATTTTACCGATTTTGTACTCAGACATAACGGCCAATTTTTTATCAATTTCCCAATTGCCGTATTGCGCCTTTTCGTTAAATAGATTTTGTGCATCTTGCAGATATAGAACCGGATAACGCTCAGTGGTTTGTTCGTAATCATGCGGTAACAATGCCCAAACGCGACGAGTTTTGTTGAGTTGTGGAATCTCAAACTCATCGGATATCAAATGTACTTTGGGTAAAAAATTAGGCTTGAACGGCAGCCAGTTTTTTCGCCATTTTTCAACATGTTCACGGCGAACACCCACATGTTCTTTGCACGAGCGATTTTCGGTTCGGTTGCCGTATTTGTCAATCTCAACTTCGCTCCAGTCACCTTTGGTAAACTTGTACAACAATTCATCGGGATAAGCAAAATCAGCCGGAAATTTAAAATGATACAAGCCATTCTCGATTTTTTCCATCTGATAATTCAAATCTTGCGTATGCCATTGATTAAAATTACCCGACAAATAAACCGGTCGGTCATCATCTTCATCGGTCGTGAGCAAAATGTTTAGCTGCGGCTCTTGCAAATCATCTTCAGGCTCAAAAATATGTAGTTTATTTTGGGGATTCATCTTCAAATTTATTCGCGAAGTAAATATAACTTTTTAGGGTTTGAAAGCCAAGAAAATCCTGCTCTGTAACCGAAGTTTTACGCATTTTTCAATGGATTGTTATTTTGAGTGAAAGATTGAGTTTTTTTGGCTTTTGGGTTCAGAAAATTATTGTTTGACGCATCGATAAAGCGGTGTATTTCGATAAAAAAAGCACCCATTATCGGATGCTTTGAATTATATCTTGAATGTATAATTAATGTTTGACTGCAAGCAATCGATCGAGATACTGATTAGGCGTTTCGTTGTTATATGCGCCCACTTGACCAATGACTTTTGCATTTTTATTGATGATTACCATCAGCGGAAAAAACCCGTCTTTGTTGTATTTTTCTACAACTAATAGGTTTTGTTCGAGTTGCTCCGGATCATCGGTTGGCTGAAAATCTTGTTTGACCAAGATATAATCTTCTTTGACAAAATCTTTAAACTCTGACGATTGCAAAACGTTTTTGTCTAGCTTCTGACAGCGCTCGCAATCATCTTCGGTTGAAAAAAACAACAACACTTTTTTATTGGTCATAGAGGCTTCACGGAAAGCTTCATTGAGATTGCTTTTCCATTCTTGCGCCGAGCAATGCATCGCGATGGTCGTCAAAACAAAAGTAAATACTGCGCTTTTCATAAAATATAAATTTAACTGTGTGGCATTCCATTGAATTGGTCACTAAAAGTATTATTTATTTGTGAAACTTTTTAATTCTGGCAATAATTTATTTTGCCTTTGATCTTGCGCCTTTCAGATGAAATGTTTTGATTAATTTTGCAGCATAAGAAAACAACCTATGGCCTTTTTAAAAAAACTTTCTCCGTTTTACAATCTTGGTATTTTTTACTTATTCGTGAGTTTATTGCTCAGATTGGTTTTGCTTTTTCATCCGATTACCCAATCTTCATTTTCATTTTTTGAAATTGCCAAAATATTTAGTCTAGGTTTCGTTTCGGACTTTTTTGTGTTTGCCGTAGCCAGTGTTTTTTTATGGCTGTATTTAATTTTTATTTCGAATACAAAATACCTAAAACCTTACGGTTACATCATCTTCGGATTATTGGTGACTTTGCTGTTGTATGTGTATTTTGGCAATACCATTCTCAACGAATACGGCGGTTCTTTGCCTGAAATCGGAATCAGTTTTATTGCCATCAAAACTGTATTGTTCGGATTGCTGTTGTTTTTGCCTAAATACCGAAAAACCATCCGCTTTTGGTTGTTTGCCTTTGTGATGTTTTTATATGTTTTGCTCATCATTCAGAATGCCATTAGTGAATACTTTTTCTGGAACGAATTCGGTGTGCGCTATAATTTTATTGCGGTAGATTATTTGGTATACACTAATGAAGTCATCGGTAACATCATGCAGTCTTACCCTGTGGTTCCCATATTCTTAGGTTTGTTTTTGATTTCTGGATTTTTCACCTATCACATTGTTAAACGCTCAAAAGATTATCTTGAAAATATTCCGACAATTACTGAAAAAGCAAAAATTTCAGTGACTTATTTCGGGCTATTTGCTGTCTCGTTGTTGGCCATTCCGTTTTTGTCAAGCAAAGAAAACGCCCAAAATATCTTTACCAATGAACTTCAGGCCAACGGCCTTTATAAATTTTATTTGGCATTTGTGAATAGTGAATTAGACTATTTTAAATTCTATAAAACCATGCCGGATGATGAAGCTTTTGCCTTGTTAAAGCAACAGTTACCGGCTATTTCAGGCGATAGTACATTGCGCGAAATTAAAAGCGACAACGCCGAAATCCACAAAAATGTAGTACTGATTACCATCGAAAGTTACAGCGCTGACTTCATGAAAATGTATGGCAATGAAAACAACATCACACCTTTCTTAGACAGTTTGGCCACCAAAAGCTTGTTGTTCACCAATCTGTATGCCGTCGGAAACCGCACCGTTCGCGGTTTAGAAGCGGTAACCTTGTGTTTGCCACCCACCGCCGGTGAAAGTGTGGTAAAACGCAAAGACAACAAAGACAAATGCTCTACCGGGAATATTTTCAAACAAAAAGGCTATCAAGTAAAGTTCCTATATGGTGGCGACGCTTTCTTTGATAATATGGAGGATTTTTATTCCGGAAACGGCTATGACATTGTCGACAAAAAATCGTTCAAACCCAATGAAATTACCTTCGATAATGTCTGGGGTGTTTGTGATGAAGATATGGCCAAAAAGGCGATTCAAACCATGAACGAAGAGGCTAAAACCGGCAAACCTTTCTTCAACCATTGGATGACTGTGAGCAATCACCGGCCATTTACTTATCCGAACAACCGCATTGATATTCCGGGCGATGCTAAATCAAGAGACGGCGGTGTAAAATATACCGACTTTGCCCTGAAACAATTCTTTGAAATGGCCAAAAAACAATCTTGGTACAACAATACGATATTCGTGATTTTAGCGGATCATTGCGCTTCAAGTGCCGGAAAAACAGAGCTTCCGCTCGATAAATACAGAATTCCTGCGATGATTTTTAGTCCAAAAGATCTAGAGGCCAAACATTATACGACTTTGATGTCACAAATTGATGTGATGCCTACTTTGTTTGGTTTGTTGCATTTTAATTATCAAAGCAAATTTTACGGACAAGACGTTTTGCAAGCCGATTACAAACCGCGTGCTTTTGTGGCGACTTATCAAAATTTAGGATTGATTAAAGACAACGTCTTAACCATTTTATCGCCAAAACAACAAGTAAAACAATTGCAATTACATTTGATTCCAAAGGCTAATTTAGCTCCGGATTTTCAACTGTATTATGATGAAAAACCGTTGGATTCGCCCAGAAAAGATTTAATTGACGAAACCATTTCGTATTACCAAACCGCTTCGGATATTTTAAAGAAGAAGAAATATCAAAAGTAAACTACAACAATCCGTTGTATTTGCGCACAAACCACTCAACCGCCAAAAGCAAACTTGCGATGACCAAGAGCCAAACCCAATCAATGAGCGGTGTTTTGCGTACGATGGCTTTTTCAACCGCTTGGTATTTTTGATTTTCGACTAAGCTTTTGATGAGCGCATCTACTTGATTCGGAACATAAACTTTTCCTTGGGTTTGCGTCGCCAATTGTTTGAGTTGGTTCAAATCCGGATTCACGAATTGTTTTTCAATATCAAAATCAAGCACTTCAAACGAGCCGTTGTAGACGGTATTGGTATTGAGTTCTTTAACGACGAAACTATATTGACCCGCCGGCAAACCATCTAAATTCACTTTGAATGCATTGTTGGTTTTGAGCAAATCATATTTCTTGGTTTGCTTGGTATTTTTATTGACCACATTAATCGTCAAGCGCGCTTGCTCGTCGGGTTCGTAGTTTTTATTGAAATACTGAGCTGTGATTTCAAGCGCATCGCCTGAATTGTAAAAACGCTCATGATTGACCACGAGTGATTTTCGAGCATTGTTCGAGGTTAGATATTGCACCATTTTATCGACAAACACGTCGTATTTTTCAAAAGATTTGTTATCAACATGACTTTGCAGACGCCATTTCCAAGCATTTTCACCGAGCCAATACGCCGTGCGTTTCCCTTGGTTTTCAGCAAAAGCCAACAGCGGCATTTCAATATCAATGTTGCGAATTTTAGCCGAAAGTAAGGTCGAAACATTGCCATTCACGGTAATCGTCCCAAAAGCATTTTGCAAAGGCGGAAATTGTTCAAAACCGATGTTCTCAATCGAAAACCAATTGAATCCGGCAACAAATCCGGCGGTGTAGTCTTCGCGTTGACTGCTCATTTTGAACACCAAATTGCTCTGTTGCTGATTCAAAAAAGGATAATCGGTATTCACACCTGTCACAATCATCATATTGATTCCGGCGCGATTGGCCGCGTCAAAAACCGATTTGAATTCAGCGGTAGGTTGATACGCAATCACCAAATTATATCCGTCAGCCGCCGAAAAAGCAGCGGGTTTTAGAATACTCACTTTGCGCTGCGGATTGGTTTCAATCGATCGTTTTAAAGCACCCAAATCAGGATGATTAATCGCACTCACCAAAGCCACATTGGTTTTCTGATCAAGCACTTCAACGGCGAAATTCTTGGTGTTGTTATAGGTATTTTTTTCAGATTCTGAAGAACTCAAAACCGCTTTATAAATCTGAAGTCCGGGTTGATTTGCCGGCAACAAAGCCTGAATCACCATCGACTTTTTATTTGGCGAAAAGTTAACTTGTTGCGAAAACAAAGTATTGTTGCCTTGTACAATTTTAAAATTGCCTGAAACGCTTTTGTTTCCGGAATAATTCAAGAAAATCTCGGCCGGAAATTTATTCTTGTGAAAAGCATATTTGTTTACGTTGAGCTCGGCAATACGCAAATCCAAAAAAGTAGTCGTGTCGCCCACAGCAATCGGGTAAACCGCTTGCTCCGGATCAAAACTATACACATAATCATTGCCGGTAGTTTGGTTTCCGTCGGTGATGACAACGGTGGCGCGGTTAGTACTTCGGTAAACACTTTTGATATTTTGAGCCAGTTTTTCAAGATTGGTTTGTTTGCCTTTGAAATCAAATGCGTTTGAAACAGCTACTTCCTGATCAAACTTATAACTCTGAACATCGAATTTGTCGCGCAAAGCAGCATTTGACGAAAGCTTTTCATAAACTTCTTTCACTGATGCGTCTGCTTTTAAATCTACAATCGACGACGAATTGTCCACCGCCAGAATTAGCGGTGATTTGACCACTTCAAAAGTTTTGTGGGTAATGACCGGATTGATCAGCAAAAGCAACACCGCAAAAATGGCCGCAAAACGCAAAAAAGCCAAAACCTTGTAAATTCTGGTTGAGGTTTTGACTTGATAAAAATATTGGTAATACGATAACGCAGCTGCAACAAAAACCGATAAAAGAATAAGTAAAATTGTGGTAGCTGTCATTTCTTTATTTTGGACATTTTTGATAATATTCCTCTATGCATCGAATATACGGCAAAATCTCAGCCTGGCGTTTGTAATCAATTCTGTGCTTTTCCAACTGTTGTTTTGTAAGCTCTTTGTGTTCTTTTTCGTATTGCTTGAGTTTCTTTCCGGTTTCTTTCCACAAAAGGCCTTCATAAAAATGCATCCATACGTCTCTTGGTTCACCATTGAGGGTTTGAACAAACTCAGGACAATCTCTAAATATATACTTCAAAGTTGCGACAAATTTATCGTCTATTTTGTCTAAGTTGAAAAGATTCACCCTATTGATATCTCTTGGATTGATTGCAAAATTATCATCTGCACGATTCAAATAAACATAAGTTCCCGCGTACGTATTGGGGTGAATTGTATAAACATCATACGAAAAAATATTAAACTTCCCGTTAGTTTGGTACAAAGGCAACCATACTTTTTTGTGTAAATCAACTATTTCTCCGGCACTATTTGCTGATTTCATATCCATAAGTCTATAAAAATCAGGCGCATCGGTATTGTAGTATAAATTTACTTCTTTAATATCATTTTGACTTAAATGCTTCTTCTCACCATCAAGCGTAGTTTTAAACGTAAAACTATTATCTATTAAATTAAGATCGCTTTCAAGTGTATCGAATTCAGTATCGAGAAGACTGCCGACAGCAATTGCTTTATTACTAATAAAACCATAAATGAAACCTTGCTCCTTGTGCCCATCGACATAGGTAATTTCAGCAGGTTTATAATCAGCGTTTAATGTAATCTTAATCTCTCCCGGCTCAGGTTTCTGTGCCCAAATCGAAGTAAATCCAAGTAAAAAAAATAGAAAAATCGGTTTCATTTACGTCAACATGCCACCGTCTACATTCAACACCTGACCGGTCACATAAGTACTCATGTCAGAAGCCAAGAACAAACAAGCATTGGCCACATCTTCGGTGGTTCCGCCGCGTTTGAGCGGAATGCTGTCTCGCCAGCCTTGCACCACATCTTCGTTGAGTTTGGCCGTCATTTCGGTTTCAATAAAGCCCGGAGCAATGGCGTTGCAACGAATGTTTCTCGAGCCCAATTCTAAAGCGACTGATTTGGTAAAACCAATCACACCGGCTTTAGACGCTGCATAGTTGGTTTGTCCGGCGTTTCCTTTCACACCTACTACTGAACTCATATTGATGATAGATCCCGCACGGTTTTTCAAAAAGGTTTTTTGCACCGCTTTGGTCATATTGAATACCGAATTTAAATTCACTTGAATCACTTGGTTAAAATCTTCTTCAGACATGCGCATCAAAAGGTTGTCCTTGGTGATTCCGGCGTTGTTGATCAAGATGTCAATCGTTCCGAATTCAGCCAAAACTGCATCGGTAAATTCTTGCGCTTGATTAAAATCAGCGGCATTTGATTGATAACCTTTGGCTTTGATGCCCAAAGCATTGAGTTCGTTCTCAAGCGCCATCGCCGATTCTACCGATGAACTGTACGTAAAAGCTACGTTGGCTCCGTGACGAGCAAAAACTTCGGCAATTCCTTTTCCGATGCCGCGACTGGCTCCGGTGATGATGGCTACTTTTCCTTCGAGTAATTTCATATGGAGATAATTATTTGTTTTTTAATGGTCATATGTTATCGCATTAGCTTTATTGGTGATTGCTTACAACAAACTCATTTTTAGTGGCGATTTCATATCTTTTATTTTTATTTTAGAAGCTATTCCTGCTCTGCGTTGCAATCTTTTGTTTTGAACCCCAAAACAAAAGGATTTCCACTGCGATCAGGGCTATTTTTTGTTCGGTCAAATATAGTATTATTTGCTTCAACCAAAAAATAGATTCCCGATTGAGCTGTTAAAAATATTTCCTTGTAATTTGCGCTCATGAACGCAAGCGAGCAGGATTTCCAAAACCTTTATCATCAGTATCATATATTGGTGTACAATCTTGCTTTGCACTATTTGCAAAATATTGAAGAAGCCGAAGAAATCACCCAAGATGTTTTTGTACAAATCTATCATTCACTGGAGCAATTCGAACAAAAATCATCTTTAAAAACCTGGATTTATCGCATTACACTCAACAAATGCCACGACTTAATCAAGCACAAAAACAGCCGCAAACGATGGTTTATTTTTGGCGCTAAAAGCCAAAACGAAAACGATTATTTCAACCATAGCAATTTTGAGCATCCGGGCATTTTACTTGAAAATCAAGAACAAGCCAAAATTTTGTACGCCACCATCAACACTTTGCCCGACAATCAAAAAACGGCTTTTGTCTTATCCAAAATTGAAGGTTTATCAAATCCTGAAATTGCCGAAGTCATGAACCTCAGCATTTCAGGCGATTGAGTCGTTGATTTTCAGAGCCAAAGCATCATTGCAACAAAAATTATCAGAAAAATTTACCGAGTACCGCAAGAAAAAATAAAACCTTTCGTCTACACCAATATGGAATCACAAAATTGGATCAATTCAGTTCTCAACAGCACCAACGGGCATCAAAAAGTTACTCCGCGCAAAGATTTGTTCATGCAAATTCAAGCACGCGTGGCAGATTATGAGCCGGTTTCAACTAAAATGCTTTGGTTAGCAGCTGCCTCACTGTTGTTGCTCATTGGATTAAATTTCAGAACCCTTTGGCATTCCGAACATGCAACAAAATCATCGGCAGTTCAAGCTATGGCAGCTGATGTGAACAAATCAAATCAATTGTATAGTCATGAATAAAGTAAAATTGCTTAGCTGGTTGGTGGGTATCTTGGTATTGCTCATATAGCCATTTTGATTTTTCGTGGTGGGCAGACCGCCCATGTTTCCGCATGGTCCACACCTACCCGAGCATGGTGGCCCCAAAAGACTCATCATAGAAAAATTGCATTTTGATGCAACGCAAAAACAAGCCTATGAAAAATTAATCCAAGCTCATCGAAGCAAAATTGATTCGCTCGATCGTGAAATCAGGTTTTGCAAAAATGAGTTATATGGTTTGTTGCAAGATAACCCAACGGATACGGTCGCTAAAAACAAACTCATTGCAAAACTCGGACAATTACAAACACAAATTGAACAAACGCATTTTGAGCATTTTGCCGACATTAAAAAATTGTGCCACCCCGATCAAATCAGTGATTATGATGCCTTAACTACTGAACTAGCTGCTTTATTTTCGCATCCACCCAAACCCAAACATGATTAAATGGGTCAAACATATTGCTTGCATGATGGTTTTGTTTTTGGGCTTTCAAGTTCAGGCACAAAACGATTCTTTGCGCCTACATTTTAATTTGACTTTCAATCGCGTTCCACTCAAAAGCGAACATTGGTATGTTTCAGCGCAACAAGACAGTATTCAATTGCAAACGCTGAAGTTTTATGTGAGCGATCTGGAAATTGAGTTTACTGACAATTCTAAACTAAAAGCGCTCAAACAACATCATTTGGTTGATTGGTCAGAAGCAGAATCCTTACAATTAACTGTCGGAAAAGCCTATCCCAAAAAAATAAAGCAAATTAGTTTTAATGTTGGCGTAGATAGCTTAAGCAGCGTTTCGGGTGCGCTTGGCGGTGATCTTGACCCAACCCGCGGTATGTATTGGGCTTGGCAAAGCGGTTATATCAACTTTAAAATTGAAGGAAAATGCCCGAAGTTGACTTCCAGAAAAAATCAATTTCAATACCACATCGGCGGATATGCCGCGCCTTATAATGCTTTGCGAAAAATAGTCTATCAACCTTCTGAGCAAAATCCAACGCAGATTAATGTTGATGTAGCAGCATTTTTCAATCAACTCAAATTGACTGATTTTTCAAGTGTTATGATGCCTGGAAAACGAGCCATGAAACTCGCCGACGATGCCGTTTTGATGTTTTCTCCATGAATGTAAGGTTCAAGCATATCATTTTGTTATTGGTCGGGAGTTTTATCTGTGGCGCTTTTGTTGTATTCAAACCCGAACCTATTTATCTCAAAATTCCCAGAGGTTGGCCCAAACCACACTATGATTTTTCTAAAAATCCACTCTCCGAGCAAGGTTTTCAATTGGGCAGAAAATTGTTTTACGACCCTATTCTATCGCGCGACAACACCATTAGCTGTGCGACTTGTCACTTGCAAGCTACCGGATTCACGCATGTAGATCACGAACTCAGCCACGGAATTGACGACAAAATCGGCACACGCAACGCCATGGCACTCATTAATTTAGCTTGGAACAAAGATTTTTTGTGGGACGGAGGCGTGAATCACCTGGATGTGCAACCGCTCAATCCAATCCAAAGCCCGGTTGAAATGGATGAATCATTGGCGCATGTGGTCGGAAAATTACAGCAAACTTCTCCTTATCCTCAATTATTTGAGCAAGCGTTCGGAACGTCAAAAATCACCGGACAACTCACTTTAAAAGCTCTGTCGCAATTTATGTTGATGCTGCAATCATCTAATGCCAAGTATGACCGTGTGATGCAAGGCCAGGAAACCTTTACAGAAAAAGAACAAAAAGGTTATGATATATTTAAAAAGCATTGCGCTTCTTGCCACAAAGAACCTTTGTTTTCGGATGATCGTTTTGAAAACAACGGCCTTGATTTAGACGCGGATTTAAAAGACATCGGGCGCATGAAAATCACCGGTAAAAAAGAGGATTCGCTGCGGTTTAGAACGCCCACTTTGCGCAACATTCAGTTTACTTTTCCGTACATGCACGACGGAAGATTTAAAACGCTCACTGAGGTCATCAATCACTATAATTCATTACCCGCAAACAAGCATGTTCCCAAAGAGTTACGCCTACCGATGCAACTCGTCGATCACGACCGCGCAGACTTAATTGCCTTTCTCAAAACCCTCACCGATCAAGAGTTTTTATTCAACCCGAGATTTGGTTATCCAAAATGATTTTGAATCCAACGCAAGAAAAAAAATAAACCATCGTCCAAACAAAACTAACCACTCAATTTATGATCAAAAAAACCACTTTCACAATTTTATTTCTTCTCATGGGATTCGGAGGATTTGCCCAAGATTTATATGATATCAATACCATTCAAGACATTCGCATTGTCTTTGCCGAAAGCAATTGGGATGCCCTCCTCGACGCGCAAGCTGCTTCAACCGAAGATTACATTCCGGCGCAATCGGTCACCATCAACGGAACAGTTTTTAACAATGTAGGTGTCAAATACAAAGGCAACAGTACGTATAGCCCGACGCGTGTTAAAAATCCGTTTCACATTGAACTTGATACTTATCAAAGTCAGAATTATCAAGGATATACCGATATCAAACTGAGCAATGTCTATTTTGATCCGAGTTTTTTACGTGAGCCGCTTTCGTATGCCATTCTTCGACAATATATGGATGCGCCTTTGTGCAATTATGCCAATGTATATGTCAACGGAACTTTAATCGGTTTGTACACCAGCGCAGAATCTATTTCAAAGAAATTTGTCGACGAGCATTTTTACTCTAAAGACAATGCATTTTTTAAATGTAACCCGATTGGCGGCGCGGGTCCAGGCAGTTCATCCTATCCTAACTTGGCTTATTTGGGAACCGATATTACGAGTTATCAAACAGCCTACGAAATGAACTCAACGACAGGTTGGGAAGATTTAGTTACGCTGACCAACACACTCGCCAACGACATCAACAACATTGAATCAGTATTGGACGTTGACCGCGCTTTGTGGATGCTGGCCTATGACAATGCCTTGGTCAATTTGGATAGTTACATCGGAACTTTCAAACAAAACTATTATTTGTACAAAGACGATAATGGTCGATTCAATCCGGTCGTTTGGGATTTGAACATGTCCTTTGGCGTTTTCTCGCAAACCGGAACCATCGCTTTGAATACCACAACCGCCAAAAAGCAAATGACTCATTTGTTGCATGCCTCTGATGCTGCTTGGCCATTGGTACAAAAGTTATTGGCCGTTCCGAAATACAAACGCATGTATTTGGCGCATTACAAAACGATTATGGAAGAAAATTTTGCCAACAACAGTTATCTAACTACTGCACAATCTTACCAAACCATCATCAACGCAGCGGTACAAGCCGATCCGAACAAACAATACACCTATGCACAATATCAAAGTAATTTGAATACAGATGTTACCGGCGGAATGAACGCAGCGCCGGGCATCACCAATCTCATGAGCGGACGCAATACCTATTTGAACACTCTGGCTGATTTTACGAATGTTCAACCCACGATTACTTCTGTGGCGCCGGCCGTTGCTGAACCGCTTATCAACAGTGATGTATTCATTACAGCGAATGTGATCGACACCAATACCAACGGCGTGTATCTCGGCTATCGCTCTGATAAAGAATTGCCATTTACAAAAGTTTTGATGTATGACGACGGTGCACACGGAGACGGCGCGGCCAATGATAATGTTTATGGCGCTGCGATGAATATGAGCAAAGCATTCATGCAATATTATATTTATGCGGAAAACAACAACGTCGGCAAATTTTCACCGGTAAGAGCTGAGCACGAATTTTACACTTTGCATGCGGTATATCCAACCATCAATCCCGGAGATTTGGTCGTGAATGAACTGATGGCACAAAACACCATGACCATTGCCGATCAAGACGGAGAATTTGAAGATTGGATTGAACTTTACAACAACACCGACACTAGTTTGAGTTTGGACAATTTGTATATGACTGATACCGATACTAACTTGATTAAATGGGCTTTCCCTTCAGGTTTAACTATTGAACCGCATGGTTATTTGACTATTTGGGCGGATGAAGACGGATCTCAAGTCGGATTGCATGCCAACTTCAAATTATCTTCTGCCGGCGAAAGCGTGATTTTGGCTTATGCCAACGGAACCATCATTGAAAACATCTCTTTTGGAGCGCAAACCGCCGATATGGGTTATGCGCGCATCCCGAATGGAACCGGAAATTTTGTGATTCAAGCACCAACATTTAATGCTAATAACGAAACTTTATCGGTAAGTTCAGAAGCATTTCAACAGAATTTATCGATCTATCCAAATCCAACGCAAAATGTGGTTTACATCCAAAACAAAAACTATCAAATCAATCAATTAGCATTGTATAACCTTCAAGGACAATTGATTGACCAAAAAGAATTCACCAATTCACAAACAATTTCTTATGATGTATCGCCTTATCCGAAAGGTGTTTACTTACTGACCATCAATAGAAATACAACCGTAAAACTCATTCGCAATTAATATGAAAAAAGCCATTTTTACTTTAGTGCTCACAGCGCAAAGCATCATGCTTATGGCGCAAACCAATCCGGCCATTACACAATGGTTGCAAAACACCACCGGTATTACGGGTCGCCATTATGTAGCAGGCAACTCCACTCCTATTGTCGATGCGGTTCAAGCCAATGTGCAATCGGTGAAATACAACACTACACATGCCTACATTTCAGCTACGGGTATCCCAGCCTACATCACCGGACCGTTTCAAGATGGAAATCCTTCATTGGCCACAGCACAGAATAAAATCTTCAAAGTAAGTTTGAATCCAACGCAAAACACCGGAACTCCCACAGCCACCACCGGAGGAAACATCGGTATTTTCATCAACGGCGTCGCTTTGTTTGATTACCGCGATGGCGTTGCTTGGAACAATACAACCAACGCACTTTGCGGCGGACCAGGATATCCTCCCTGTCCGGGTGGCCCGAATACAACGCAAGCATGGAACCGTGATGCTGTGGTAGCTGAAAAAGCAGGATTTGATTGTGCCAAGGCGCATCCGGCTATGGGCAATTACCACCATCACCAAAACCCGAGCGCTTTTAATTTAGACTTGAATGTGATTTCAAATGTTTGCGATGCTTATCCGTCAGACGGTTTGTATGTAATTAATCCAAATGAGCATTCACCTTTGATTGGGTTTGCTTATGACGGTTTTCCGATTTACGGAGCCTACGCCTACACCAACACAAACGGAACCGGAGCCATCACACGCATGAAGTCAAGTTATCAACTTAAAAATCAAACGACCCGAACCAACGGACCGGCGGTCAATGCTACTTATTTCAATGGTTATTTTAGAGAAGATTACGAATATGTCGCGCATCCTAGCGATCCAAGTTATTTGGATGAACACAATGGTCGTTTTTGCATTACGCCAGAATATCCCAACGGAATATACTGCTATTTCACTACCGTAGATGCCAACCACAATTCAGCTTATCCATATGCAGTTGGACCCACTTTTTACGGAACGGTAACTACAACAACGGTTACCACCATTCCTGCCGGAACCACTACTTATACGCCATTGGCAACCACTCATTTTGACATGAATCAAGTAGTGATTGCACCGAATCCGGCCCAAGATTTTGTAGCAATTCAAATCCCGATGACCACCCAAGATTTATCGGTAGATTTAATAGACCTGACCGGAAAACTCATTGAAAGCAAAAAACTTCCGCAAGGCAGCACGCTTTGTGTTTTTGAAACCGATACGCTTTACAACGGAACTTATTTGCTTCGTTTGAATGACGGCAACAGCAGTGAAAGTTTTAAAGTAATCGTCAAACGATAAGTTAGTTAATATCTGAGACCGGATGTACTTTCGAGTATATCCAAACAAAAAAGCCCAGCGTAATGTTGGGCTTTTTTTATGGTTTGAAATTAATTATTTCTTTTTCTGAGCGGCTTTTTGGGCTTCGGCTTCTTCCATCATTTGTTGCAATTTTTGTTGGAATTTCCCTTGTTTTTTGGGCTCTTTGAGTTTGTTCTCTTGAATTTGTGCATGGATTTTTTCAGGATCTACAATGTAATTCTTGATGACGAACATAATTCCGATGGTGATTAAGTTCGATATAAAGTTGTACAAACTCAATCCGGCGCCATAACTGTTGAAGAAAATCAACATCATCACCGGCGAAATATAAATCATCATCTTCATGATTTTGGTCATATCCGGCATGCCTTCTTGCTGTGGAGCTGCCATTTGCTGATCGCCCGATGTCATTTTCATGTAAAAGAAAATCGCCACGGCAGCCAAAATCGGAAACAAACTAATGTGATCGCCATACAACGGAATGTGAAACGGCAACTTGACAATTTGGTCAAATGATGATAAATCATCGGCCCACAAGAAACTTTTTTGACGCAATTCAAAGGCCGACGGGAAAAACTGAAACGATGCATACATAAACGGCAACTGAATCAAGGCCGGAATGCAACCTGCCAGCGGACTTACCCCGGCTTTGTTGTACAACTTCATGGTTTCTTGTTGCTTTTTGAGCGGATCTTTTTTGAACTTCTCGTTGAGTTCATTAATCTCAGGGCGGAGCACCTTCATCTTGGCTTGCGATAAAAACGACTTATAAGTAATCGGTGACATCGCAATTTTGATGATGATCGTAAAGATGATGATGGCAATTCCGTAGGCAATAAACGAACTTAAAAAGCCAAAAAGCGGAATGAAGATGAATTTGTTGATCCAACCAAAAATACCCCAACCCAGCGGAATAATCTTGTCCAAGTTGCGGTCATAAGCTTTTAAAGTTACATAATCAGTAGGTCCGAAATACAAATTCATATTGTGGTTGAGTTCACCACCGTGAAACGCCAACGGCAAAGTAGCTCTAAATTGTTTGGTAAAAACCGTATCAACTTTTTCATCATTGACCAAATTATCTGAATGCAATTTCGCTTTTTCAAATGGCGTTTTACTCAATAAAATCGATGAAAAGAAATGTTGTTTATAGGCTACAAAAGAAACTTTTTCAGGCGTTTCCTCGCGGTCTTTGCCTTGTCCGGTGTAATCGTCTTTTCCGTCTTCATATTCAAAACGAATATCGGTATAACGGTTTTCATAGGAAATGCTCTTTTCGTTGCGGAACGTTTTCATATCCCATTGCAAATCCAGCGGCTGTGAAGTATTCAAAACCTTGCTCAAACCTTGTGAGCGGATGTCAAAATCGAGCATGTAATCATTGGCTTTGAGCACATATCTGTATTCCAGATAAGCATCGGCGGAAGCTTTCAAGCGCAAAGTCAAAATTTGATCGTTGCCCGATTTAGTCAAAGTCGGTTCAAAGAACATATTTTGTGTTTGCAACAAGCGATTGTCTTGGGTTTTGAGCGATAAATTGAGTTGTGAATTGTTGTCTTTGATCAAAGTAACCAACTCGCCTGAACCTTTTTTGAAACGCTCTTGATTTTTCAAAACCACTTCGGTGACATAACCGCCCTTGTTGGATATTTTAACGCGCAGCAATTTATTCTCTAAAGTAGTCACCTCTGGGTGCGCCGACGGCAAAGTAGCTGAATAAGCAAAGGCGCCCAACGTACTTTTCAAAGCGTTTAATTGCGTTGAATCGGTCACCGTTGAAACCGTTTCAGTGGTTGGTGTGGCAACTTTCTGAGCTTGTTGCGCTTGCTTTTGCGCCAACTCTTTCTTGGCTTTCTCAGCGGCTAATTGTTCGGCCGAGGGCTGATTTTGATACATAATCCAGAACAAAATTCCGAACAGTAACACAAAACCAATGATCGAGTTGAGGTCAAATTTTTTTTCTTCCATTGATATAACTAAAATTGATTATTTCTTTTTTGCTTGCACGGTTGAGGCTACAAACCGAACGAATATCGGATGCGGATTGGCAACGGTACTTTTGTATTCAGGATGATATTGCACACCAATAAAAAACGGATGAGAAGCAATCTCAACAACTTCGACCAAATTGGTGTCTGGGTTGATACCTGAAGCGATTAAACCGGCTTTTTCAAGTTGCGCCAAATAATCGCTGTTGTATTCATAACGATGGCGATGACGCTCGGTGATTTGATCAGTATTGTAAATGCTGTGTGCCAAAGTTCCCGGTTTTAATACGCATTTCCAAGCGCCTAAACGCATGGTTCCTCCTTTGTCGGTGATGCTTTTTTGTTCTTCCATCAAGTCAATCACCGGATGCGAAGTTCCGCGGTTCATTTCGGTAGAATTGGCATCTTTTAAACCTAAAACATTGCGTGCATATTCAATGACGGCCATTTGCATTCCGAGACAAATGCCAAAGAACGGTAAATTGTTTTCGCGGGCATAACGAACCGCTTCAATTTTTCCTTCGATACCGCGTTCGCCAAAGCCCGGAGCCACGAGAATTCCGTCTAACCCAGAAAGTTTTTCGGCCACATTATCGGCATCAATATGCTCTGAATGCACCGAAACCACATTTACTTTAGTATCATTGGCCGCGCCGGCATGAATAAAAGCTTCTAAAATTGATTTATATGAATCTTGCAATTCGACATATTTGCCGATCAAACCAATGTTGACAGTATGTTTCGGGTTTTTTAATCGATGTAAAAAGACGTTCCAATTCTTGAGATCAGGCGCATTCTTTTTGGGTAAGTTGAGTTTTTTGAGTGCCACGACATCCAAACCTTCTTCGAGCATCAGATTCGGCACTTGATAAATGGTTGAAGCATCAATGGATTGAATCACTGCTTCGCGCTTTACGTTGCAAAACAAAGCGAGTTTCTGACGCAATTCATCAGAGAGTTCATGTTCGGTTCGGCAAACGAGAATATCTGCTTTGATTCCACTTTCCATGAGTGTTTTGACCGAATGCTGTGTAGGTTTGGTTTTGAGCTCACCAGCGGCTGCCAAATAAGGTACCAAGGTCAAGTGAATCACGATGCTGTTGCCTTCACCGAGTTCCCAAACCAATTGACGCACCGATTCAATATACGGCAATGATTCAATGTCGCCTACGGTTCCGCCGATTTCTGTAATGACAATGTCAAATTCGCCATTATTGCCCAGCAACTGCATGCGTTCTTTGATTTCATTGGTGATGTGCGGAACTACTTGAACCGTTTTTCCTAAAAATTCTCCACGGCGTTCTTTCTCAATCACCGAAAGATAGACGCGTCCGGTAGTAACGTTGTTGGCTTGCGAAGTCGGAACGTTCAAAAATCGTTCGTAATGCCCTAGGTCAAGGTCGGTTTCGGCTCCGTCATCGGTCACGAAACATTCGCCGTGTTCATAAGGATTTAAAGTGCCCGGATCAACATTGATATACGGATCGAACTTCTGAATGGTCGTTCGGTATCCGCGGGCTTGGAGCAATTTTGCCAACGATGCCGCGATGATTCCTTTTCCGAGAGAAGAAGTCACGCCACCGGTAACAAAAATATACTTCGTTTGATTCATGATGTTGTAGTTGTTGTGTTGTTGTGCTGTTTAAAAAACGTGGCAAAAATACAATTATAAATTGATTAAAAACCATGCGAAACACAGAATTATTTACCACAAAAACTGTCCTATTTTTTGGGGAATTTAACCCGCAAATCGCGCAACATCGGCTCGAGTCCGTTGAGTTTGAGCTCGAAAATCAGTTGAAGCTGTTGACCTAATTTTCCGGCAGGAAATCCTTTGTTTTTAAACCAAACCAAATAGTATTCAGGCAAATCAATCAAATAGTAATCTTTGTATTTGCCAAACGGCATTTTGGTATGCGCCAAATCGAGCAATTCTTTTTGCGAATCGTTCACGGTTTACTTCCAATTGAAAGTAACGTCTTTCTCAATATCGGGATGCAAACTCAGCAAAACCGGACAATTCATAGCGACGCGCTCTAAAATGGTACGCGTTTTTTCATCAGCAGTGATGGACATGTTCAAAACAACCACAATTTTGGCAATTTTACGCGGCTCTGCCTGCATGATTTTGGTGACTTCGACCGTGCTTCCGGTGAGATCAACATTTAAATCTTTGGATTTGATTGCCATAATCGATACCATACAAGTTCCGAGTGAATTGGCTACTAAATCGGTAGGTGAAAAAGCCTCGCCTTTGCCGTGGTTATCGGTGGGTGCATCTGATAGAACTTCTGTTCCGGATTGCAAATGCACCGAAGTGGTGCGCAACTCGCCGAGATAGGTTATTTTAGAAGTCATTAGTTTACTTGTTTAACCGACAAATCGTCTTGGTATTCCATGATGTAAATGCCTTTGTTTTCGTTGCCGTCTTTTCCTTTTTTGGCGTATTGAAAACGACTTTCAACCTGCTCTGATTTTACTTCATTAACCGAAGCATCAAACGAGGCATATTGGGTAATTCGCATGAGGGTATCGAAGGTTACATCAAATCCGCGCACGGCGTATTGGTTCGGAAATACTTTGTTTTTTTCTTTGTATTCATTCTCAAAAGCCAAACCTTCGGCGGTATTGTTCTCACGCGTAAAAGACGGATACAAAAGTTTAAGAATGGTGAGTCGCTTCATCGAAATTTCTTCAAAATCAAGTGTATCATTTTGTTCGATGATCACCAGTTGAATGCTGAAGTTGGACATTTCGTTGAGTAAAACATTGGTCGTCCCCAAAATCAGTCCGGTACGCTCAGAATCGAGCACGACAAAATTCTTTTTGTCTTTGTCAAACAATGCTTTAAGATCATTTACATCGAGCGCACCATTATCTAACAAAGCTGCAAATTTAGCTTGCGGATAATTGGTCATGATGAAATCTTTGTTGGCCACTTTTTTCGGGTCACTAACCACAATGATGTTGCCGTTTTGAGATTTCATATATTCAAACATGGCGGTTTTACCGTATTCGGTTGAAGGCATAGCTTGATATAAATTCGGAAAAGGTTTTCCGGCCTCTTTTGACATCGGAGAAATAACCGGAACGTTTTTGTCTTTGAGCAAATCAGCTACTTTCTCGGCATATTGTTGATAGAACGGACCGACAATTGCGTCGGTTTTGCTCAAATCATTGTTTTTAACCAAAGCTTCTACGGCTGAACCTGTTTTGCTTTCTTCGGAATCGAGAATTTGTACATCTACATTTAGCCCCAATGTTTTGGCCGAATCAATCGCCACCAAAGCACCCGCATAAAAGTCGAGTGTCATATTCAGGAAAGCATCTTTTTTGAGGCGAGTATCAATAGTTTTAAGCGTATCACTCTGGATTTTCGCGGCATTAAACGGCAACATCAACACCAATTGCTTTTTAGTAGCGTTTGGCACCAACGGCTTTTTATTGTCAAGAACTTTTTGAGCACCGGCAGAAGCCGAACTTACTTTGATTTGACCGCGCCCCGGAACTTTAAGAATCATTCCGGTTTTGACGCCGCTTGAAAGCGTTGGATTGAGTTTAGTAAGTTCTTCCTGTGAAATATTAAAATACTGACTCAAACTATACATCGTATCACCCTCTTTGACTTCATAGTTGGCATAACCATTTTTAGTGAGTGTTCGTGTGGTTTCAGTCGTAACGATTTCATCGCGAACAATTTGTGTCACAACCGGTTTTGGTTTTTCAACCGGTGGTTTTTCGGTCATTGGTTTTTGTGGTTGTGGTTCTTCGCTCACACCGCTAATCACCAACTTGTATCCCATGGGCAAATTATTTTGAATCCCCGGATTGCGTTGTTCAAGTTCTTCAATCGTAATTCCGTATTTCTTGGCTATTCCAAACTTGGTTTCTTTAGCTTCAACAATATGGTAGATTTTTTTTTCAGAATTAGCATTTGAAACCACAGCAGTTTCAGGTTTTGGAGCTACCACGGGTTTTGGCGGAGGCGGAACAGAAACGCCGGCATCCGGAATTTTAATGGTCTGCCCTACTTTTAAACCTGCTGCAAATGCTTCCGAATTAAGGTTCTTTAAATCGCCTACCTGAATGTTGTAGTCACGCGCTATACTAAAGAAAGTTTCTTTGGCTTTAACGGTATGCGTTCGATTATTTGCTGTGGCTGGAACAACACTTTTGGTTGGCGCTTCGGAAACTGCCTTTTTAACCACAGACGAAGGAATCAATAAAACATCATTGGGTTTGATGCCATTTTGTGCATCCGGGTTGAGTGAGTAAATATCGTGCGGAGTTACATTGTATTTGGCAGCAATCTGCGTGATGGTTTCACCCGAAGTGACCGTGTGCTTTGAAAAGTTTTCATCCTGAGCCAAAACATTCATCGTCGTCAATACCGATGCTGTCAGGGAAATTAATATTTTTTTCATTCTGCGAATTAGTTAGGTTGATTACAGCAGTGTTTGTTTACTTTTTAATGGTTAATATTTGTCCGATTTGGAGCCCGTTTTTGAGCAAAGCTTCGTTTTGACTTTTAATTTCTTCAACAGGAACATTGTATTTTCTGGACAAACTATAGAGTGTTTCTTTGGGTTCAACTTTATGGGTAATCGTCTCTGAAACAGCGGTTGAATTATTGTTTTTAGATTCAGTTGATGGTGTTGAAACCGGTTTTTCAACAACGGTTTTATTGCTGATCACCGGAGTTCCTTCTACTGTAGATTGTTGAATATCAACCGTTTTTCCTTTGGGAATTTTGACGATTTGACCGATTTGAAGTCCTTTGTTTGCGAGCTCAGGATTAGCCGCTTTGATTTCATCCACCGAAACATTGAAATCTCTGGATAAACTGTATAGAGTTTCTTTTGCGATTACTTTGTGATTGATGTCGGTCTGCGTTTCGGTAATAACAATTTTTTTAACTTCTTTATTTTTAGGCTGAGATGAAGTTGCTGACGAATTAACAATTGCATCATCATTACTTTCCTTAACCGGCTCGGGGTTTACCGGTTGAGGCTTACGCGTTTCTTTAGGCTTTGCATCTTCGGTTTTGGTTTCTTGAACTGTTTGCTCATTAGACGAATCATTCTGAGCAACAACTTCTTCTTGACGAGCAGATTCAACCTCTTTTTTAGGAGCGCCTTCTTTGCGCGGCACAGGAATTTTAAGGGTCATTCCTTGACTGATTCCTTCAACGGCAAATTTGTTTAGTTTGTATATTTCAGCAGGATCAACCAAATATTTTTTGGATATCATTCTAACGGTTTCGCCAAATTGAACTTGGTGATCAATGATATCTACTTCTTGCTCTTTCTTGCGCGATTGGCTGTAACCACTTATAGCAAAACACAAAGAAAAAAACAAAATCAAAAGTCTATTCATAGTATAAATTTAATTTATTCCCATTCAATGGTGGCCGGAGGTTTCGAGCTGATATCATAAACCACTCTATTAACTCCTTTGACTTTATTGATAATTTCATTAGAGATTTTCATCAGAAAATCGTAGGGTAAATGAACCCAATCGGCCGTCATACCGTCTGTTGATTCAACGGCTCTGAGCGCCACCACTTTTTCATAAGTACGCTCATCTCCCATAACGCCAACACTTTGCACCGGTAATAAAACAGCACCGGCTTGCCATACACTATCATACAAACCCCACGATTTTAATCCATCGATAAAGATGGCGTCAACCTCTTGCAATATACGAACTTTTTCTAAAGTTATATCGCCTAAAATTCTGATGGATAAACCCGGTCCCGGAAACGGATGTCTGCCCAATAAAGCAGCATCAATTCCCAAACTCGCACCTACTCTGCGCACTTCATCTTTAAACAACATGCGCAAAGGTTCTACAATATTAAGCTTCATAAAATCAGGCAATCCACCTACATTATGATGCGATTTGATGGTCGCTGACGGCCCTTTGACCGAAACCGATTCAATGACATCCGGATAAATGGTTCCTTGCGCTAACCATTTGACATTTTCAATTTTGTGCGCTTCATCATCAAAAACTTCAATGAATACACGACCGATGGTTTTGCGTTTGGTTTCCGGATCGCTGATTCCAGCCAAAGCATCCATAAAACGCTCTGAAGCATCCACTCCTTTTACGTTCAAACCCATATGCTGATATTGCTCCAACACATTTTCGAATTCGTTTTTGCGCAATAATCCATTGTTGACAAAAATACAATACAGATTTTTCCCGATGGCTTTGTTGAGCAAAACCGCTGCAACGGTTGAATCAACTCCGCCAGACAATCCAAGTACTACTTTATCTTGTTGAATTTTTGATTTTAATTCAGAAACAATTTCATCTACGAAATAACCCGGAGTAAAGTTTTGAGGCACTTGAGCAATCTGAACTAAGAAGTTTTCGAGCAATAATTTTCCGTCGGTTGAATGATAAACTTCCGGATGAAACTGAATCGCGTAAGTAACCTCTCCTTCAATTCGATACGCCGCATTATCTACATCATGCGTACTCGCCAATCGAATGCCGTTTTCTGGCAATTTTTTGATGGTATCGCTGTGTGACATCCATACCTGAGAGTTTGTTTCAATGCCTTTAAAAAAGACTTCATCGGGTTTCACAAAACTTAAGTTGGCTCGGCCGTATTCGCGGATGTTCGACGGAGCTACTTCGCCTCCGTTAAAATGGGCTAAATATTGAGCACCATAGCAAACCGCCAGCAGCGGTAGCTTTCCTCTAATTTGCGAAAGATCCGGATGTGGCGCATCTTCGGCGCGAACCGAAAACGGGCTTCCTGATAAAATCACAGCTTTGTAGGTTGATAAATCTTCCGGAATGTGGTGATAAGGATAAATTTCGCAGAAGATGTTGAGCTCGCGAACCCTGCGTGCAATGAGCTGGGTATATTGCGAACCAAAATCGAGAATAAGTACGTTGTGTTGCATGGGCAAAAATACTTTTAAAAAATCAGAGTTGAAAATAGATTTTAAAAAAACTATTTTTGATAAAAATATCACTTCATGAAGTCATTGTTTTTAAAACAGTTCGCCTTTGAACACTGGAGCAATTCACTAATTTTAGAAAATCTTCAAAGCATCAGTAATCCTCCTGAACGTCCGGTGGTTCTACTATCGCACATCATTTCGTCTCATTGTATGTGGCTAAATCGTGTAACCAAAACCGAAATGATCTGTACTCTTTTTCAAGAAAGAACACTTGAAGAATGTAAAAAGCAAATGGATGAAAATCTAACTGGATGGATAGCATTTTTGGAATCCACATCAGAGGATGCGTTTTCTAACGAAATTGAATTCATGGCTGCATGGGAAGCTAATCCCAGCAAAAGAAAAATCAGTCTACAAGATGCCCTAATCCATTTGATCAACCATTCGAGTTATCATCGCGGTCAAATTGTATCCCAAATAAAAGGTTTATTGGAACCGCTGCCATTGACCAATTACATCATGTACTCAAGTGAAATAATTTAAACAGTCATCATGTTCAAAAATATACTTCTTGTGGGTTTAGGCGGTGCCGTGGGCAGCATCATTCGATATTTAACCAGTTTTATAGTTCAGAAGTATTATAGTTCTGTTTTTCCGTTGGCAACTTTTATAGCGAATATTATAGGATGTTTTTTAATTGGGATTTTGATCAGTTGGCTTGAAAAAAACAACACTATAGATAGCCCGCTTAAATGGCTGTTGATTACCGGATTTTGTGGCGGTTACACTACTTTTTCAACCTTTGCTCTTGAGAATATGCAATTGATGCAAAGTCAACAAACACTTTTAGCTTTCGCCTATATCTTTTGCAGTGTTGTTTTGGGAATACTCTCGGTTTGGCTGGGTATGAATTTGGCAAAATAATGCTCTTAAGACGGCGTTAATTTGCTGCACATCCCACAAAAAAATGTAACTTCGCAGCCTTATGACTACAGCAGATATTCAGAAAATTAATCAACTACTGACCCAGCCCAAGAAAATTGCGATCATCCCGCACCGAAGTCCTGACGGCGATGCTATGGGGTCAACTTTGGCCATGTATCATTTTCTAAAAAAATGCGGTCATGAACCAGTGGTCATCTCACCGAATGATTTTCCAGAATTTTTAGCTTGGATGCCGGCAAGTAATCTGGTTCAGGTTTATGAAAACAATCGCGAACAAGTAGCTAAAATATTGCATCAGGCTGAATTGATTTTCACCCTTGATTTCAATGCTTTACACAGAACCGGCGAAATGGAAAAAGTCCTCAGTCAACTCAAAGTTCCGTTTGTGATGATTGACCATCACCAAAGCCCGGATAGTTATGCAATAGTAACCTATTCGGACACGCAATTTGGTTCAACTTGTGAGATGGTTTATAACTTTATCAATTACTTGGAAAAAAAAGATTTGCTGGATAAGACCATTGCCACTTGCATTTACACCGGAATTTTGACCGATTCTGGATCGTTTAGATTTCCGAAAACTACCGGAAATACCCATAGAATTGTTGCAGATTTGATTGATTTAGGCGTTGACAATACCGAAATTCCTGCTTTACTTTTTGACAATAATTCTTTTGAAAGTCGACAATTGTTAGGACGAGCGCTGAATAATTTAGTGGTATTTCCCGAATATAAAGCGGCTTACACTTCACTTTCGCAAGCTGAACTGGATGAATTTAAATATGTCAAAGGCGACACTGAAGGTATTGTCAATTACGGACTCAGCATCAAAGGAATTCAACTCGCAGCCATTTTCATAGAACACAGAGACGAAAACATCATCAAGATTTCTTTGCGGTCACAAGGAAACATCGACGTAAATCAATTAGCTCGTGAACACTTCAACGGCGGCGGTCACATCAATGCAGCCGGAGGAAAATCATCATTATCTATGGAAAAAACCATTGAAAAATTCAAAAAAGTCATCACCCAAATAAAACATTCATGATTCAGAAAATTCAATATGTAATGTTGGCCGCAGCCACAGCAACCATTATGAGTTGTTGTTCGCAGCAAAACGCCCGCAAGCCTATATCACACGCTTCGGGAACATTTTTAAACGAATCGGTTGAGCGAAACAAAAAACTCGTTTCGGCTGAAGAATCAAAAATCGACTCGATTATTAAAAGCAATCCGAATGCCCAATATTTGGCTTCAAAAAAAGGTTATTGGTATCGATACGATAAACGAAACAGCCTTGATACTTTGCGCCCTAAGAAAGGTGATATTGCGCATTATACTTATGAAATCAAAGATTTATCAGGCAATGTAATTTACTCTGAGCTTGAACTTCGTCCACAAGATTATCGCGTGGATCAAGAACAAAAAATCATCCGTGGGTTGCGCGATGGCATCAAACTCATGCGTAAAAATGAAACGGTAACTTTCTTGTTTCCATCCCACATGGGTTATGGTTATCACGGTGATAATCGTCGCATCGGTCATAACCAACCGTTGATATATACGGTAACCCTAAACTCTTTTGAGCCCGAAAATAAACCCGCAACCAAAACTGTAACCGAATAATTTTATGAAAAAACTCTTTGTTTTCATTTTTGCATTTACACTTTTCACAGCCTGTAAAAACGCAGAAAACAATCTTCCTGATGGACTTTATGCCGAAATTCAAACCAATAAAGGCAACATCATAACCCAGCTTGATTTTGAAAAAACACCGGTAACCGTAGCCAATTTTGTTTGTTTGGCCGAAGGTAAAAACCCTTTTGTCGCGCCTCAATTCAAAGGAAAACCTTTTTATGACGGACTTAAATTTCACCGAGTGATTCCTAATTTTATGATTCAAGGCGGTGATCCTAACGGCGATGGATCGGGCGATGCCGGTTATATGTTCAAAGATGAAATCAATGAAAATTGCTTCACCGATGGCGGTGTTTTAGCCATGGCTAACTCTGGGCCGGCCACCAACAGCTGTCAGTTTTTTATCACACATACCGCAACGCGTTGGCTCGATGGCCGTCACACTATTTTTGGTCATGTGGTGGATAATGGTATGGAAACGGTTAACAGTATTGAACCCAACGACGAAATTGTCAAGGTGACTATTATCCGAAAAGGAGCGGCTGCCAAGAAGTTTGACGCTGAAAAAGTTTTTGCCAACAACCTTGCTGAAGAGGCCAAAGCGCGCGAAGAACAAAAAAAGATTGATGCCGAAAATCAACGTCTTTATGAAATTAAATACAAACCGGTGATTGATAAAAAAGTAGCCGAGTTTGCCGCTTTACGCAAATCAGCTCAGAAAACAGCTTCGGGTTTACAATACAAAATTATATCAGCCGGTTCCGGAAAAAAACCAAAACCGGGCGCTGAAATCTACATCCATTATGCCGGATTTTTAGAAAACGGTGATTTATTCGATACCAGCAAAGCCTCGGTAGCAGAACAATTTGGCAAACTTGATCTGGCCCGAGCACAAGCCCAACGATACTTACCGATTCCGTTTACTGCCGGAAAAAGAGACGGCATGATTCCCGGATTTATCGAGGGCATCGAAAAATTATCATTTGGCGACAAAGCCATTTTATTTATACCTTCACATTTGGGTTACGGCCCACAGGGTGCCGGAGGCGTGATTCCGCCCAATGCCAACTTAATTTTTGAAATCGAGTTGCTTGAAAAAATGCCTAATCGTTAGTTAACATATAAATCAATTATTTAAACACAATGAAAATTAAAATTTTTGCTCTTTTATTTTTGGCGACCTTCAGTATGAATGCCCAAAAAGGGAAAAAAGCTGCTCCGGCCAAAAAACCCGCTGCATCAGCCAATCAGGCAAAACCTGCCCAAAGTACAGACGGGCTTTTTGTTGAATTTGAAACTGCCAAAGGAAAAATATTGGTGCGTTTAGAATACCAGAAAGCGCCGATTACAGTAGCTAATTTTGTGGCCTTGGCCGAAGGAAAACACGCCTTTGTTGCAGACGAAAAACTCAAAGGAAAACCTTTTTATGACGGATTGAAATTTCACCGAGTGATCAAAGATTTTATGATTCAAGGCGGTGATCCTGCCGGTAACGGAAGCGGTGGTCCGGGTTACAGTTTTAAAGATGAAATTGTTCCTGAATTTGTATTTGATAAAGCCGGAATTCTAGCGATGGCCAATTCAGGGCCGGCTACCAACGGAAGTCAATTTTTCATTACTCATAAAGATACACCGTGGCTCACCGGAAAACACACCATTTTTGGCTATGTAGTTTCAGGACAAAATGTAGTGGATGCAATTGCTCAGGACGATGTGATGAACAAAGTAACCATCATTCGTAAAGGAGCTGCTGCCAAAGCATTTGACGCTGTAAAAGTATTCGGTGATTACTATGCCAACAAAGCTGAAGACGACAAAAAACAAGCAGCTGCCGAAGCCGAAGCCAGAGCCAAAAAAGAAGCTGCTGACGCCGAAGCCAAGAAAGCTTACGATATGAAATATGCTCCGGTAAAAGCCGAAAAAGTAAAGCAATTGGCCCAGGTCAGAAAAACCGCTACAAAAACTGCATCGGGTTTAGAGTTTACCGTTATTAAAAAAGGGACAGATAAAAAACCAGCCGACGGAAGCAACATTTTTATTCATTATGCAGGATATTTAGAAGATGGCTCTTTGTTTGACAGCAGTTACGAAGATGTCAACAAAACCTACGGTAAATATGATGAGAACCGTGCTAAACAAAATGGTTACCAACCATTTCCGTTTCAAGCGGGTCGTAAAGACGGTTTAATTCCGGGTTTTTTAGAAGGTGTGAGTAACATGAACATTGGCGATAAAGCGGTATTCTTCATTCCTTCTAACTTAGGTTACGGAGAACGCGGTGCCGGAGGTGTCATCCCGCCGAATTCAAACATTATTTTTGAAGTGGAACTTTTTGATGCCTTGCCTAGCGCAGCTGCAACTTCTGAAAAGAAATAATCAAAACGCTGACAAAATAAAAAGCACGGTTTGACACCGTGCTTTTTTTATTTACTTAGTTTAGAATTTCCAGTCAAAATCATCGGCATTTTTGGCCACAACTCCGAGTTCGACTTTGACAATTTCATTGTACTCGCTTTGCAAAATGAGCCAATGATCTTCGTTGAAATGGTTCTCGGCTAAATCAAAATCTTCTTGTTCCCAGTTTTTGTATTGCTTGCTTTGGAGCATTTTTTTGACTTCTTCGACTGTTTTGCCGATTACCGGTTGTTGATATAAAACCAAATCCGGATGCGATGAAATAATATAGCCCATTCTAAAATCTTCATCTTCATAAAAAGTCAATCTGAGTTTGGGCGTGTTGTATACGTATATGATGTTCTGGTCATCGTCTTCAAACTGCTTGTCGGGCTTGCCTAATACAGCCTGAACATCTTTTTGTTTCATTCCGAACAACAACGAACCAATACCAAATTTAGGTCTGATTTCCATGATTATCTGTTTTTAATTTTTAGTTCTAAGGCTGATTTTACTCCACCAAACCATTCATCGCGCAAGATACTCAAAACAATACTGTCTCGGCGGCGATCGCTTTGATAAGTTGGCATATTGCTGCGCAAAACTCCATCGACTTGGCAACCAATACTGCGCATGGCGGCTTTGCTGCGTTCATTGTTGTTGTCGGCTCTGAACTCAACACGATGCATGCCCAGGATTTCAAAAGAATAAGTCAAAAGCAAGAGTTTGCAATTTTTGTTGAGTGAGGTTCCTTGAAAATCTTTCCCGTACCAAGTATAGCCCAATTGTAAGGTTTGAAAATCGGGTTGAATGTCATAAAACCTGGTAGAACCAGCATATCGATTGGTTAATTTATCAAAAACAATAAACGGAAATTCGCGTCCGGCAGCTCTGGCATCAACGGCTTTTTGGATGTATTTCTGAAGATTTTCTGCGCCCGAAGCTGGTTCAAGTGAATAAGTCCAAAGCTCGGGTTCGTTGCGTGAAAAGTAGAGCAAATGGTCAAAATCTGAAAGCTCCAACGGACGCAAGAGAACTGTTTGATTTTCGAGGATTAAATCATGGGGGATCAAAGTTGGTTGTGACATGGCGGTTTCTTTAGCCCCGATCGCAACGGCATCCTCACGCGATAGCGGGAGATACAGTGAAGAGCGGGAATTGCTTCAAAAAAAATTAAGAGTATTCAAAGGTTCCGTTCGGGCTGTTGATGGTCAGCTTTTTTTGCGTTGACGCCTCTACTCTACCCACGATTTGCGCAGCGATGCCAAATGATTCTGAAATTGAAATCAAATCGGCAGCGATACTTTCGGGCACATACAATTCGAGTCGATGACCACAATTAAAAACTTGGTACATTTCTTTCCATGAAGTTTGTGATTGCTGTTGAATGAGCGCAAACAAAGGCGGAATGGCAAACAAATGATCTTTGATGATGTGCAGATTTTCAATAAAATGAAGCACTTTGGTCTGACCGCCACCGCTGCAATGCACCATGCCGTGTATATCGGTTGGGCTGTATTTTTCGAGGATTTTCTTAACCACCGGAGCATAGGTTCTGGTGGGCGATAAAACGAGTTTTCCGGCATCGAGCGGCGAACCATTAACTTTGTCTGTTAATTGCATTTGTCCGGAATAAACCAATGAATCGGGTACCTGCGCATCAAAACTCTCAGGATATTTTTGCGCCAAACTGTGGTGAAAAACATCGTGTCTCGCCGACGTAAGTCCGTTGCTGCCCATGCCGCCGTTGTACTCTTTTTCATAAATAGCCTGACCAAAAGAAGCCAATCCGACAATGACATCACCGGCTTGAATGCGCGCGTTGTCAATCACATCAGAACGTTTCATCCGCGCGGTTACCGTAGAATCAACAATAATGGTGCGCACCAAATCGCCCACATCGGCCGTTTCGCCACCGGTAGAAAAAATTTCAACTCCATAGGTTTTGAGTTCGGCAATCAGTTCTTCGGTTCCGGTAATAATGGCTTGAATAACTTCACCGGGAATCAGGTTTTTGTTGCGCCCAATAGTGGATGAAAGCAAAATTTTATCGGTAGCGCCTACACACAGTAAATCGTCAATATTCATAATGAGCGCATCTTGAGCGATGCCTTTCCAAACCGACAAATCTCCGGTTTCTTTCCAGTACATATAAGCCAAAGATGATTTGGTTCCGGCGCCATCGGCATGCATCACCAAACAATAATCTTGGTCACCGGTTAAAGTATCGGGAACAATTTTGCAAAATGCTCTGGGAAATAAACCCTTGTCAAGATTTTTAATGGCGTTGTGTACATCGTCTTTAGTAGCTGATACGCCGCGCAAATCATAGCGCTTGGAAGTTTCTGAACTCATGGTTGTGTTGTTGTGTGACGCAAAGATAACCAAGCTTTTGGTGCGGGTCAATGTTCGAGGATTAAAATTTCAACGCGCCGATTGGCCTCTTCTTCTTGCGCATTTTTTTCGGGAATCGGATAAATGGGTTTACTGGTTCCGAAGCCTTTGTAGGACAAGCGTTTTCGGCTGATTTTTTGTCGTACCAAATAGTTGTACACCGCTTGCGCCCTGCGCGTAGATAAATCATTGATATCATAAACCAATTGACAGCAAATATGACCTTGAATTTCTATTTTGAGCGACGGATGTTCTTCAAGGGCACACAATAAATCTTGCAAAACCGTTAGAGATTGTGGCAAAATCCGCGCAGTCATGTTGGCAAAATATATGCGCGAGAGTTGAATTTTATCGCCGACTTGCGCTTGGATAATTTGCTCGCTCAATTCAGATATTATGGGTTTGGTTGGTTTTTGAATGTAATTGATGATGACTTTGCGATTTTCAGATTGCACTTTTGACTGTGGAAAATCTTCGCCAAAACCTTTGATTTCATAGCCTTGACTTACCGAAATATTTTTTTCTTTCAGATAATCAAGCACCGTTTTTACTCGTTTGACCGAAAGCGTGTCGTTGTAGTGATTGCTACCTTTCCAATCGCAAAAACCGTAAATTTTAGACACTTCGATGTTGGGATTTTCAACCAACCAAGTTTGTAGTTGTGTTTGCGCGGTCGGGTTTAAATCGTAGTGATTGAAATCAAAATAAAGAGTCAGCTGCTGGGCATGCAACACCGCTGTGAACAACATCAAACATACGGCGAGCTCTTTTTTCATGACAACAAAATTTAACGTGAAAGGATTTCAATTTCTACCCGACGATTGGCGGCGCGTTGGGTTTCGTCTTTTTCGGGGATGGGATAAATAGGCATGCTGCTGCCAAATCCTTTATAGGTAAGCCTTTCAGGATCGATGCCTTGACCAACCAAAAAGTTTTTGATGGCTTTGGCTCGTTGCGTAGACAAATCATTTCGGTCGGTTGGCATGCAACACAAATGCCCTTGGATTTGCACTTTCAGGGTTGGATTTTTCTGTAAAACCAACAACAATTCATACATTTTTGAGCGAGATTCAGGAACGACAATGAACGTATTGATGACAAAATTCAAGTTGTCTATTTTGAGTTTTTCACCGGCTTGTGCCTCGCCGAGTTTTTTCATAAAAGCGACATCTAGTGTATATTCAGAGCGCGAACCATCGGGATTGGTGAATTGCATTTTCTCGGGATAATGAACCACTTCGCGCAATTCAGAAACCGGTTCTTTAGGTTTGATACCGAGTATTTCGTTCTCGCGCGTTAAATCTTTTTCGAGCAAATAGAAAATCGTGACTTTTCGGTTTTGAGCTTTGTTGGTGGATTGGACAAAGTTTTCGCCGAAACTGCGCGTTTTAAAATCATCGCGAATTTTGATTCGATTCCTGATCAATTTAAAAATCGATTCGACTCGTTTTTGGGCGAGTGTATCGTTGTAGCCTGAAGTTCCATCTTCATCGGTAAAACCATGGATGGCAAGAATTTTTCCGGTTTTATTCGAAGTTATCCACTGCTCTAATGATTGAATTTGCGCAGCGTTGAGTTCAAATTTGTTACTGTCAAAATACACCGAGAAATTTTCTTGGGCAGCCAATCTTGGGCTCATAAATACAACAAAAAACAGCCAGAAAAATCGTTTCATGATTGAGCTATGAAGATTGGTTTATCAAAAATAGACATTATTTAAGTGAGAATTTATTCTTTGGTAAGAATATATTTACTTCATTTGCTCAAATTTATGCCTTATGAACAAATATTTAAGCCTAACCGCTTTACTGTTAACAGTCTATACTTTGCAAGGTCAATCTGTACAATCGGTCAATTCGGCCAACATTCAAAACACACAATCGGTGATTTCGGTGGGTGAAATTGTTATCAACCCGAGCAATCTACAATCGAGCACTGGGACGATTGCCATCGCACTGCAAATTAATCAGCAATTACTTGAGGTTACTGAGGTAGAAATCAGTCCGACAGTAACTGCTTTCCCGAATCCGACTTCAGATGCCATTGAGTTTAAAACAAGCCAAACGCTTAATGGCGAAATGATTCGCGTATTCAACTTAGCCGGACAAACCGTACTCGAACAAAAATTAACAGAAACCAATCAATTAAATATCAGTAATTTATCGGCAGGAACCTATTTGGTTCGATTCGACAATTCAAAATTCAAGACATTCAACATCATTAAAAAATAACTCATGAAAAAAGTATTTATTCTATTCGCCTTATGTTTTAGCTCAGTTCTATTCGCGCAAGTTCCACAAGGCATTTCTTATCAGGCGGTGGCTTTTAACGGATCGGGAAATCCGGTAGTCAGCGGAACTGTGAGCGTCCGCTTGAGCATTTTAGACAACTCAGCTTCCGGAACGACTTTATACACTGAAACCCATAGTAAAACCACCAATGCGCAAGGTTTATTTAATTTAGTAATTGGTCAAGGAACTTTGGTTTCGGGAAATTTCAACACGATTAATTGGCGCGTAAACACCAAATTTTTAAAAATTGAAATGGATGCTACCGGCGGAAGCAATTACACTTTGGTAGGAAGCACCCAACTTTTGTCAGTTCCGTATGCGCTGGCAGCCGATAGTTTAGTGACTTCGCCTGGTGAAGGCATAACTTTGGTTTCGCCCAACGGAACACCTTATCAACTGAGTGTAAATGACAGCGGCCAATTGTCGTTGCCCACTTCTGGCGCAACCACTACGGTTCCGGGAACTTTGTATTTGTACGGAACTTATAACAATTTCAATGCTTCAGCCGCCCAACTGATGAGCGTGGATGCATACAACGGTCAGACATCAATTTATTGCTATAAATATTTTACGGCGGGAACTCAGTTAAAATTCGTCTCAAGTCAAGAGGCCAATGCCACGGTTTATGGAGTTAATCCAGACTTGACGATGGCTTTGAACGGCGCTGCATATACCATTCCGTCAACCGGATTTTACTTTTTTAGATTTTACGATTTTGGCGACAATCAAACGCCAAGCTTGAGCAATTACAATTTAATGGCAGATTCAATTTCTCCGCAACTTTCTGTCAATACGGCCAACGGATATAATCCTACTTCATATAATTCATCGAACAATACTTTTAGTTTTACTATCAATGGAATGACCAATGCCGATCATTTCTTGTTTCAATATGACAACCACAGAATGCAAGCCTTAGGCGATAATTTAAACGATGGTATTCTGGATTATAATGGCGTGGAAATTGGATTTCCGGGCGCGACTTCAGTTCCGAAAAACTATCGCGTTGATTTGACCATTGGTTTTGGCGGAAACGCAACCTATACAATTACTCAGATTTAAAAAATAAAAAATCCCGCCAATTAAGCGGGATTTTTTTTCTAATTCAAAATGACTTATCGAGTAAACAATAATTCTCTGTATTTGGTAAGTGTCCACATTTCGTCATCAACCAACAACTCGAGTTTATCGCAGTGGTCGCGAATGATTTCAAAATACGGTTTCACTTTGTCGCAATAAGCCTCGGCCATTTTCTCAGCTGAAGTTAGATTGTTGGCTTTTTTGCGCTCTTCAATCATCACATCTACATTGGTGTTAATTCCTTCAATATGCGCTGAAATTTCTTTGATGAGTGAAATTTGTTCTTTGGCAATTTTTTCAAAGTCTTTTCCGAAGATTTCTTTGAGACCGCGAACGTTTTCAATCAAAGTATTTTGGTAGCGAATCGCAGTTGGAATCACGTGATTTCTGGCAATATCGCCTAAAATTCTGCCTTCAATTTGGATCTTTTTGGTGTATTCTTCGAGTTCGATTTCATAACGCGCTTCAACCTCAACATGGTTCATGATGCCTAATTCTTCGAAGAGTTTTACGGCTTCTTTTGAAACTTTAGCCTTCAAAGCTTTTGGCGTGGTTTTGTGGTTGCTGAGTCCGCGTTTTTTGGCTTCTTTTTCCCAAGCATCGCTGTATCCGTCGCCTTCAAACAAAATATTTTTGGTTTCTTTGATGTATTCGCGCAAAATATTGAAAATAGCCTCGTCTTTTTTAAGGCCTTTTTTCTCAATGAGTGCATCTACCTCAACTTTAAAATCCTTTAATTGTTTCGCAACAATAGCGTTCAAAGTAGTCATTGATGTAGCACAGTTTGCTGAGGAACCTACCGCGCGGAATTCAAATTTATTTCCGGTAAAAGCAAATGGTGAAGTTCGGTTACGATCGGTATTATCAAGTAATACATCCGGAATTTTACCTACTACATTGAGTTTTAAATCGGTTTTTTCTTCCGGCGAAAGTTTTCCGTTGGTAACTCCTTCAAGCTCAGCCAAAACTTTGGTCAATTGTTGTCCGATAAATACAGAAATAATAGCCGGCGGTGCTTCATTAGCTCCTAAACGATGGTCATTACTTGCCGACGCGATTGAGGCACGAAGCAATTCTTCATATCTGTAAACCGCTTTAATCGTATTGATAAAGAAAGTCAAGAATTGTAAGTTACTCATTGGCGTTTTGCCCGGAGCCAACAAGTTCACACCAGTATCAGTGGCCATTGACCAGTTGTTGTGTTTTCCGGAACCGTTGACACCTTTGAATGGCTTTTCGTGCAACAGTACTTTAAAATCATGACGCTCAGCTACTTTTGACATCACATCCATCAATAGTGAATTGTGGTCAACAGCCAAGTTGGTTTCTTCAAAAATAGGTGCCAATTCGAATTGATTTGGAGCTACTTCGTTGTGACGCGTTTTTACCGGAATTCCTAGCAACATACATTCATTTTCTAAATCGCGCATATAGTTCAAAACACGTGTCGGAATTGATCCGAAATAATGATCTTCTAATTGCTGACCTTTGGCGGATGTATGTCCTAATAAGGTTCTTCCGGTCATGTTGATGTCCGGACGAGATGCTGCTAAAGCTGAATCAATCAAAAAGTATTCTTGCTCCCAACCCAAAGTTGGTGTTACTTTCTTAACGTTTTTATCAAAATATTTGGCCACTTCGGTGGCTGCATCATCAATCGAAGTTAAGGCACGCAACAAAGGAGTTTTGTTGTCCAAAGCTTCACCGGTGTAAGAAACAAAAACGGTCGGAATACACAAAGTTGTTCCAAAGATAAAAGCTGGTGAAGTCGGATCCCAAGCGGTATAACCACGCGCTTCAAAAGTATTTCGGATTCCTCCGTTCGGAAACGATGAAGCATCAGGCTCTTGTTGTACCAATTGACCCCCTCCAAATTTTTCTACCGGATCGCTACCGTCAAATGACGTTTCAAAAAAGGCGTCGTGTTTTTCAGCAGTTGCTCCAGTTAACGGTTGAAACCAGTGCGTATAATGTGTAACGCCTTTGGTCAGCGCCCACTCTTTCATGCCCATAGCAATATAATCTGCCAACTTGCGATCAATTTTAGTTCCGTGCTGGACAGCACTTTTAACTGCCTTGTATGCTTCCGGTGTAAGGAATTGTCGCATGGCTTTGTCATTAAAAACATTGGAACCAAAAATCGCCGACTTTTTGTCGAGTTCTTCTACTTTAACCGGTTTTCTGTTTCCGGCGGTGTGTAGTGCTTGAAAACGTAATGTTGACATAAAATTAATTTTAGAGGTTTTTACCCTGTTATTTGTGATGCAAATTTATAAAAAAACTTATCCAAAATAATTTATACCCCTATTTTTTATGGGGTAATTATAAAAATTAGATAAAATGCGTGTTTTTATAGACCAAAAACATATCCCGACATTATAGTTGTCGAAGAAAAGCACATCCTTTATATTTGTCCCACACCCAATTGACCACAAAATGATTGTTTGGATTCTATTTTTACTCGGAATTTTCGCCATACTCGCCCTTGATTTGGGTGTATTTAACAAAACTCCGCACATTATCAGCGCAAAAGAAGCCGGCAAATGGACCGCAGTTTGGGTTTCACTATCCTTTGTTTTTTCAGGCGTTGTCTATTTATTATATCAACATCAATATATTGCCAATCCTGATCAACTTTCACCATCAGGTGCTTTGATGAAGTTTATTTCAGGCTATTTAATTGAGCTATCCTTGAGCATTGACAACATTTTTGTCATGGCGGTTATCTTTAGCTCGTTCAAAATAGCACAGAAGTACCAACATCGAATTTTGTTTTGGGGCATCTTGGGTGCCATTGTTTTTAGAGGCTTGATGATCTTCTTTGGCGTGCTACTCATTCGTCAATTTAGTTGGACCACCTATTTGTTTGGAGGATTCTTATTATTCACAGCCGGCAAGATGCTTTTCTCGGCACAAAGTGACGAAACCTTTGAACCCAAAGAATCATGGGTGTACAAATTGTTAGGAAAAGTTATTCCGATTTCGAGCAGAACTGACCATGAGCATTTTCTCATTAAAAAAGAAAACAAGACATACGCGACTCCGCTTTTGGTTGCTCTTATTATTATCGAAGTGATGGATGTGCTTTTTGCTCTTGACAGTGTTCCGGCTATTTTAGCCATTACTTCAGATCCGTTTTTGGTATTCAGCTCAAATATCTTTGCCATCTTAGGCTTGCGCTCGATGTATTTTTTCTTGGCGCATATGCTTGAGAAATTTGCCCATCTAGAATACAGCCTAATTGCGATTTTGAGTTTTGTGGGCCTTAAAATGCTCATACACGATTGGATTGAAGTTCCGGAGTGGGCTTCACTTAGTTTTATTGCCCTAGCTTTACTTATTGGCGTTTGGGTTTCTCTTAAAAATAACCCTGAAAACAAAGCATAAAAAAACCGCCCGTAAAGGCGGCTTGCATGAGCAAAAGTTAATCAGTGTAAAACCTTTACGTTTCGATCATCAATTTTATAAGTCTTGATTAAAGTTTGGTAATCCATAACGTGCGGATCTATTGAGCTTTTATTACTGAGATAACCCGGAATAATTACAATTCTAAAAGTTTGATTGTACAGATACTCTGGTCTAGTTGAAAGGTTGTAAGTACCGTTAGCATATATGTAAAAATCTAGTCTGCTAAAATCATAATCATAATCTAATTCACCTTGGGTTAAATACAAAGTTCGCGGAATGGGTTGCCAAACCGGTGTTTGCGAGTCAATTACATCAGACAATCTGTATATGATGATGTTGTCTGAAAGCAGTATTGGCTGATTAAACCTGTAATATATATTGTATTCATTGTCAGAAACTCTTGTAAAGTTTACATTTCTCAGTTCAAAAACTTCGCTTTCGGCTGAATAACCATCATTGCCTTGCGGACCTTGTGGACCTTCCGGACCTTCACAACTTATAAATATCAAAGAACTAACACTTGCTAAGAGTAAAATTATTTTTTTCATGACTTTTCGTTTTAAAATGATTCGCTTGCCGTTTTTCAAAAACCAAACCAAAAAAACAACCAAAAAAGCAAATGCTTAATTTTGACAAATCATTAACAAATTTACTACCGCCGTGAATCAAACTAAATTTAGCGCTTTACATATTAAAACTCAAGAAATAATAGATGCATTGGCTCGTCAAAATAAAGAAGTTGCACATTTGAAAATCTCGGAAGCCACAGAATTAATAGATGCGCTACTCGATTTTTCAGAGGCTGATGCAGACATCGTCGAAATCAGTAAGTATCAAATTCTTATCAATCAACTGCAACAGAAATTGAAATAGATAAACAAAAAAGCACGAGCATAAAACCCGTGCTTTAGTTCTTTATATTATTAAGTTGATTACATATTTCTTCGGTACTGACCGCCCACTTCAAACAACGAATGTGTAATTTGCCCGAGCGAACAGACTTTGGCCGCTTCCATAATACACTCAAAAATATTGCGATTGTTGATGGCTGCTTCCTGAATTTTAGCTAATTGTTCGGTAACTTTCTCAGCTTGAAACTGATGCAAAGCTTCGAGCATTTCAATTTGGTATTGCTTCTCCTCTTCGGTAGCGCGAATTACTTCTGCCGGAATCACCGTTGGCGAGCCTTTCGAACTCAAAAACGTATTCACACCAATAATCGGGAATTCGCCCGTATGTTTTAAAGTTTCGTAATACAGACTTTCTTCTTGAATTTTAGAGCGTTGATACATAGTTTCCATAGCCCCAAGCACGCCGCCTCTTTCGGTAATTCGGTCAAATTCTGCCAATACTGCTTCTTCAACCAAATCCGTCAATTCTTCAATAATAAACGAACCTTGAATCGGGTTTTCATTCTTGGCCAAACCTAACTCTTTGTTGATGATGAGCTGGATTGCCATCGCACGACGCACAGATTCCTCGGTTGGTGTGGTAATCGCTTCGTCATAAGCATTGGTATGCAATGAATTACAGTTGTCATATATTGCATACAAGGCTTGAAGCGTGGTTCGGATGTCATTAAAGTCAATTTCTTGCGCGTGCAACGAACGACCCGAAGTTTGAATGTGGTACTTGAGCATTTGCGCACGTTCATTAGCGCCGTATTTATTCTTAAGCGCTTTGGCCCAAATTTTACGCGCTACACGACCAATTACAGCATATTCCGGGTCAATTCCGTTCGAGAAAAAGAACGACAAGTTCGGCCCAAAATCGTTGATGTTCATGCCGCGACTCAAATAATACTCAACATACGTAAAACCGTTGGCCAGTGTAAAGGCCAATTGCGTGATCGGATTGGCTCCGGCCTCAGCAATATGATAACCCGAAATAGAAACCGAATAGAAGTTGCGGACATTTTTCTGAATAAAATACTCTTGAACGTCGCCCATCAATCGGAGCGCAAATTCGGTAGAGAAAATACAAGTGTTTTGCGCTTGGTCTTCTTTTAGAATATCAGCCTGAACCGTTCCGCGCACTTGTGAAAGTGTTTTGGTTTTGATTTCATAATAAACATCCGCCGGTAAAACTTGGTCACCGGTCACGCCCAAAAGCATTAAACCCAAACCATTGTTTCCTTGTGGTAATTCACCTTGATATTGCGGACGAGCGATTCCTTTGAGCTTATAAATTTCATTGATTTTTTCTTCGATTTCCACCTGAAGATTGTTTTCAATGATGTATTTTTCACAGTTTTGATCGATGGCCGCATTCATAAAGAATCCGAGTAACATCGGCGCTGGTCCGTTGATGGTCATCGAAACCGAAGTCATCGGATGACTCAAATCAAAACCGGAATACAATTTCTTAGCATCATCCAAACAGCAAATTGAAACCCCGGCATTTCCGATTTTTCCGTAAATATCCGGACGCAAATCCGGGTCATTTCCGTAGAGCGTTACCGAATCAAAAGCCGTGGACAAACGCTTGGCCGGCATTCCGAGTGAAACATAGTGAAAACGACGGTTGGTTCTTTCTGGTCCGCCTTCGCCGGCAAACATACGCGTCGGATCTTCGCCTTCGCGCTTAAACGGATACAAACCCGAAGTAAACGGAAATTCACCCGGTACATTTTCTTGTAAAACCCAACGCAAGATATCGCCCCACGCTTGATATTTCGGCAAGGCTACTTTTGGAATCTGAGAATGCGACAAGCTTTCGGTATGCGTTTGAATCTTAATTTCTTTGTCGCGCACTTTAAAACTGTACACCGGATTTTTATACATCGAAACTTTCTCTTTCCAATTCAATATGACTTCCCAGTTGTACGGATCTAAATCCATTCTGATTTTGTCAAATTGCTGTAAGAGCAATTCCAGAAAAACCTTGTTTTCTTCGGTTCTATTGATCGATGTAGCATCAATGCCCGATTTATCAATGGCCACCGCTTTTTTGTTGACCGTTTCTAAAGTTTTATAAACCGCATAAAGCTTTTGAGCCACTTCAACTTGTGTATTTGCTTTGGTGTCATATGCGCGATTGTTCTCGGCAATTTCTGATAAATAACGCGTGCGGTGCGGCGGAATCACGAAGATTTTTTCGCTCATTTCGCGCGTGATTTCAAAAGTTGATTTTAAATCAGCACCGGTTCGCTCAACCACTTTATCCATGATTTTTTTGTAGAGCGTATTCATGCCCGGATCGTTGAACTGCGAAGCAATTGTGCCAATTACCGGCATATCATCGGGGTTTTGATCCCACAAATTATGGTTGCGTTGATATTGCTTTTTGACATCGCGAATCGCATCTAAAGCACCGCGTTTGTCAAATTTGTTGATGGCTACCAAGTCGGCAAAATCCAACATATCAATTTTTTCCAACTGGGTCGCGGCACCGAATTCAGGCGTCATGACATAGAGTGAAACATCTGAATGATCGAGGATTTCAGTATCAGATTGACCAATGCCCGAAGTTTCTAAAATAATCAAATCATAGTTCGCAGCTTTGAGTACTTGAATGGCTTCGGCAACATATTTTGACAAGGCCAAGTTGGATTGACGCGTAGCCAACGAACGCATATAAACTCTGGGGTTATTGATGGCATTCATGCGGATTCTATCGCCTAGTAAGGCACCGCCGGTTTTTCTTTTGGACGGATCGACCGAAATAAGCCCGATGGTTTTTTCAGGAAAATCAATCAAAAATCTGCGAACGAGTTCATCTACCAAAGATGACTTTCCAGCGCCGCCTGTACCAGTAATTCCGAGCACCGGAGTTTTACAATCAGCATTTTTTTGGTGAATCACATCTAAAGTTGGTTTGGCTGCCTCCGGAAAATTCTCTGCCGAAGATATAATGCGCGCAATTGCTTTTGGATTCTTAGTCGGTAATTCTTTTATTTCACCGTTGAGATGATCGCCCACCGGAAAATCAGCGCGTTGGACCAAATCATTGATCATACCTTGCAAACCCATCGCACGTCCGTCATCAGGCGAATAGATGCGCTCGATTCCGTAAGCGTGTAATTCTTCAATTTCAGTAGGCAAAATAACACCGCCACCGCCGCCGAAAATTTTGATTTGATCGGCACCTTTTTCTTTCAGCAAATCATACATGTATTTAAAATACTCGTTGTGACCGCCTTGATAAGACGTCATCGCAATGGCATTGGCATCTTCTTGAATTGCGGTATTGACCACTTCTTCAACGCTTCGATCGTGACCAAGGTGAATCACTTCGACACCCGTGGCTTGAATAATGCGACGCATGATGTTGATGGCAGCATCGTGACCGTCAAAAAGTGAAGCAGCAGTAACGATTCTAACTTTATTTACGGGAATGTACGGTTGGGCTTGTTCCATTGTTAACAGATTCTGTTTTTTGAGCGTGCAATTTACAGAATTTTCAAAAAATTTCGGGCAGAGATTTCAAAAAGATAAAAACATCGCCAAATGAATCATCGTCCAATTTTATCACCCATAAAAAGCTAAGAAACACTAATCTTGCTTAACTTTCGTTTCGTTTAAATTGAAATCAACTTATTGAAATGAAAAAACTAATATTCTTCTTATTCTTATTTCCGCTTTCAGCCAACGCTCAATGGCAAGATGTACTCAATCAAGTAAAAAGCGAGATTAACAAAATCACCAATCCAAATTCAAGCATTGACATAGCCGGCGGACTCAAAGAAGCACTCAACAATGGCATCAGCAAACAAGTCAGCAAACTCACGGCAACCGATGGTTTTTATAAAAACCCTCTGGTCAAAATCACCTTGCCAACTGAAATTCAAAAAGTGGATAAAACCTTGCGCAAAATAGGTTTGAAAAAATTGGCTGACGACGGAATCAAATCACTCAATCGAGCAGCTGAAGACGCGGTAAAAGAAGCTACTCCGATATTTGTCGCAGCGGTTAAGAATATGAGTTTTAACGATGCCAAAGGAATTTTGATGGGCAATGAATCCGCTGCCACTGATTATTTAAAAGGAACAACCTCGACTGATCTGTATGCCAAATTTAGTCCGGTCATTCAACAATCCATTGGCAAAGTAGGCGCCGATAAAATCTGGGCAGGCATCATCAAAAAATACAATAATCTTCCGGGCAGCAGTAAAGTAAATCCCGATTTAACTGATTATGTTACCCAACGAGCGCTTGAAGGCGTTTTTAAAATGATTGCCGTTGAAGAAAAAGACATCCGAACCAACTTGCAAGCACGCAGCAGCGATTTGCTCAAAAAAGTTTTTGCATTGCAAGACCGCAAATAAATCTTAACAGAATTTCAACAAATATATAACAGCGGTTTAACTACCTGATTCAGAAAAAGCCCGCACCTTTGTAGTGTAATAAAGGTTTTTATTATTTGGTTTAGAGTTAGTTTAGTAAAGAAGCCGCAGACGCCCATCTGCGGTTTTTTTTATGCCAATCTTTTTTGCAGCGCTTTGAAATAAGTTAAGGCTTTAAGTAATCGTGTTCCGTGCCACGAAAACATTTCTCCATCCACAAATACCGTTTTGGCGTGATGCGTAAAACGTCCGATTTCAAAAGCATCTTCGTCTTTGAACGGAAAAGGTTCAGACGAGAGCAAAACAATTTCTGGATCGCCTTCTAAACGCAGTTTTTTAATTTCAACTTCGGGGTACCGTCCAGATTTTGAAGCATAAATATTCTCAAATTTATTAAGCGACAGTATTGCGTTGATATACGTATCACTTCCGGCCACCATGTGGGGGTTTTTCCAAATAAAATAAGCCGCTTTTCGCGAAGGAATGTATTGTGTGAATTGCTTAAAATCACTCAGTGCAAATTGAATTTTATCGATCCATTTTTGCGCTTCAGTACGGCAGTTGAACAGTTGACCAAAATCAGAAATCATCCTGAAATTGTCTTCGATGGTTTTCACGTCGGCAACCCAAACCGGACAAATGGTTTTGAGTTGTTCAACGATTTCAAGCGTGTTTTCTTCTTTGTTGGCGATGATGATATCGGGCGCAAGCAATCTGATTTTTTCTACGTGAACATTTTTGGTTCCACCGATGATTTTTTTGACCGATTTAAAATGATACGGATGTACGCAAAATTTGGTGATACCCACAATAGAATCTTCTAAACCCAATTCATACAACAATTCGGTTTGTGAGGGAACCAATGAAACAATCCTTTTTGGGGTTTGTTCCAACTGATGCTCCTGCCCGATTTGATCAATCAATACTTTCAAAACTATAAGTTGTATTGGTTTAAAATACTTTCCATTCCTTGCTGAACCACAAGCGCTTCACTTCGGGCTTTTTGGGCAAAATCTGATTGATTCGAGGCGTAAATAATTCCGCGAGATGAATTGACCAGCAACCCGACTTGACTGTTCAATCCGAACTTGCAAACTTCTTGTAAACTTCCGCCTTGCGCGCCGATTCCGGGCACCAACAAAAAGTTTTGCGGAATGATTTTTCTGATTTCAGCAAAATATTCAGCTTTGGTGGCACCTACTACATACATCAAGCGCTCGGCGTTTTTCCAGGTTTGGGAAGTTTCTAAAACTTGTTGATACAATGGCTTTTCGCCTACGTTTAAAGTTTGAAAATCAAAGGCGCCAGAATTTGAAGTAAGCGCGAGCAAAATGGTGTGCTTGTTTTCAAAAGCTAAAAATGGCTCGACCGAATCTTGCCCCATATAAGGCGCTACGGTTACCGAATCAAATTGCATATCTTCAAAAAAAGCTTGCGCATACCGGGTCGACGTATTGCCAATATCCCCGCGTTTGGCATCGGCAATGGTAAAAATTTCGGGGTATTTCTGGTTGAGATAATCAATGGTTTTTTGCAGTGATTGCCAGCCGCGCAAACCATAAGCTTCATAAAAAGCCGTGTTGGGTTTATAGGAAACACACAAATCGTGCGTTGCGTCAATGATGGCTTTGTTGAATTCAAAAATCGGATCGTCGGCTGCCAATAAATGCTGTGGAATCTTCTCTAAATCAACATCGAGCCCAATGCAGAGAAAAGATTTTTTTTGACGGATTTGTTCGGTGAGTTGTTGTGTTGTCATTTGTTTTTCGGATTGTGACAAAGTTAGAAATTCTAAACGGTCATTCGTTTTTGTATAGTTGTTGTTTTTTAATCCAATGCGCAATTTGAGCAGAAACAATTTTGGAAGATGATTTACTCAAATGCACACCGTCGGTATAAGCGAAATCAATGTTCTGATGTGTTAAATCGAGGTAGCCATTTGTTTTATTTTCAATTGATTTTATCTTTAAATTAAAATCAGGCATCACCCTTTGTTCAATCTTCATGAGCTTTTCAGAAATGGGAAGTCGCACCAAATAAACCTCGCCATATTGCTTGAGAAAGTCAATCGTCTTGACGAGATACTGAAATCGCAAATTTGAAAATTGATATTTTGAAAGGTAATGTTCGTATTCGAGTAAGGTACTTTTGGTTCGTCTGTTTACAGAGCTCGCATCCATATCCAATGACACCTCAAGCCAGCCGTCATCGTGTAAAAATGACTCAGATGAATGCGCTAATATTTTGTAATAATGTCCTGAAAAATGATTCCATAAATATTTAAAATTGGGGTTTTGATTTACCACATTCATTTGCCCTACACAAGTGTTGTTTTCGATAAAATTTTCAGCATCATCAGGTAAACTTTCTCTGGTTGAAACACTCCAACAATCAACCGTTAAAATAAAAATACCGTTTTGGGTTTGCGCTGACAACTTTCGCTGAATACTCTTTAAATATTTGGGACCATAAGGGCTTTTACTGATATCAAAAGAATAATTGTACAAATCAGACTTGAGAATTTCATGCATTACATCGGGTCGCAAACCTTGAGCTGCCTTTGAAGTCCCCAAAATAAAACCTGACTGCTCTGGCGAAGTAAATCTCAAATAATACGGATCTGCATGACCGTCGGCAGAAGACAAAACAATAACCATCGTTGTTATCATCAACAATCCTAATAGGGTGATATTTTTTAAAAAATACTTCAATAGAATTTAAAATTGAAAGTATATAAACTCTTGACTTTGTGTTCCGAACAAAAAAATCAGCAGGGTAATGCAATAATAAAACAACCATCGATAAGGTCTCTTCCAATGAGTTGCGATGGACTGAATGCCAAACTGCTGCGCCCTTGAAAACCACTCCATGAACAGCATAAATAAAATCAATATCGAAGTGATGAAGGCTTGCTTAATACCCAAAAAGTAAGGCAAACTAAACAAATCCGGTGATAGGATTCCTGAAATAAAAGCAAAAGCTTGAGTGAGGTTTTCAGACCTGAAAAATATAAAAGCAAAAGTAACCATGACAAAAGTGAGCAGCATAGAAAAAAAATCTTTCAAAGTTGGAAACTGCTTTCCTTGAGCTAAAATATCGACATTTTTCTTATTCTGATTACTGAGTACCAACAGCAGAAAATACAAAGCGTGTAAAGCGCCCCAAAACACAAAAGTCCAATTGGCACCATGCCAAAAACCACTGACTATGAAAATAATAAAGATGTTTCGAACAGCTATCTTCTGCCCTTTTCGGCTTCCGCCCAATGGAATGTACAGATAATCTCTAAACCAACTTGAAAGGGAAATATGCCAACGTCGCCAAAACTCAGCAATATCTCTTGAAAAAAACGGAAAAGAAAAATTCTGCAGCAATTCAATTCCAAACAATCTGGCTGTGCCCAAAGCTATATCCGAATAGCCCGAGAAGTCACCGTAAATTTGAAATGAAAAGAACAAACTGCCTAATAAAAGTGTACTACCTGAGTAATCCTGATGATGATCAAAAATAGTATTGACATAAATGGCACAATTGTCGGCGATGACTATTTTTTTGAATAAACCCCAGAGTATTTGTCGCATTCCCTCGGAGGCTTTTTGATAATCAAAGCTTCTTTTTCGGGTTATTTGAGGCAATAAATGTGAAGCTCTTTCGATAGGACCTGCGACCAACAAAGGAAAAAAACAAACAAAAACTGCATAACTGATAAAGTTGCGCTCGGGTTTTATTTTCTGATTGTATAAATCAATAACATAAGACAAACCGTGAAAAGTGTAGAATGAAATTCCAACCGGTAAAATAACTTGAATCAAACTCGGTTGTGCATTCAACCCAAAATTTGAAAGCAAAGTCATCAAAGATTCCGCAAAGAAGTTGTAGTATTTAAAAACGCCTAAAATAGATAAGTTGATACCGATGCTAATCATCAGCCAAAGTTTTCTGGTTCGCAAAGAATCAGTTTGATGAATTTTAGCACCTGTATAAAAATCTAATAAAGTTGAAGCCATTAAAAGCGGTAGAAATCGCAAGTCCCAACAAGCATAAAAAAAATAGCTAGCAATCAGCAACAAAAAATTTTGCTTCTGAAGATCTTTGGGCACGACAAACCAATAAACCAAAAAAACAATGGGAAGAAAAATTAAAAAATCAACCGAATTAAAAAGCATAATGGTTTATTTTTTGGCTGAGCATTGATTGGTTATTCGTTCAAATTCCATATTCACTTTACACAGAAGCCTTAGCCCGGATGGCAGCGGATAGCCCGCAGCGCAGCGAGGACTATGAGCGAACAGCCGGATTAGCTTCTAAAAAAAAGCCACACCTCAAAAGGCATGGCTGTATATTTAAATTACTTCGCTGGCTTCTTTGAGCTTCTCGGTGTTGTTAACCAATTGCAACTCATCGATGAGCTTTTGAATTCCGCCGTTCATCACACCGTCTAAATCGTACAAGGTGAGCCCGATGCGATGATCGGTGACGCGGCCTTGCGGATAATTATAGGTGCGGATTTTGGCTGAGCGATCGCCCGAACTTACTTGCGATGAACGCTTTTTGGCGTCTTCTTCTTGTTTTTTGGCCAACTCCATTTCGTACAAACGCGAACGCAATACTTGCATGGCTTTGTCTTTGTTTTTGTGCTGAGATTTCTCATCCTGACATTGCGCCACAAGCCCAGTCGGAATATGCGTTAAACGCACCGCCGATTTGGTTGTATTCACCGATTGCCCGCCCGGTCCGGATGAACAGAAAAAGTCAATGCGCACATCGTTCATGTCAATTTGAACGTCAAATTCTTCGGCTTCAGGCAAAACCATCACCGTCGCTGCCGAAGTGTGAATTCTGCCTTGTGTTTCGGTTTGCGGCACGCGTTGCACTCGGTGAACGCCCGCTTCAAATTTGAGAGTTCCGTATACGTCTTCGCCTGTGACTTCAAAAATGATTTCTTTGAAACCGCCTGAAGTTCCTTCATTCAAATCAACCACAGAAGTTCTCCAACCTTTACTTTCACAATATTTAGTATACATGCGATACAAATCGCCGGCAAAAATACTGGCCTCATCCCCACCGGTTCCGGCACGGACTTCAACCATGACGTTTTTGGCATCTTCAGGATCTTTGGGAATGAGCAAGAATTTGATTTCCTCTTCAAGAATCGGTAAGCGCTCTTTGGCTTCTTCGAGTTGCATTTTGGCCATTTCGACCATTTCGGCATCACTGCCGTCGGCTATTATTTCGTTGGCTTCATCGATATTGCCCAAAAGGTTGACGTATTCGTCGCGCTTTTCAGACATTGCTTTGAGGTCTTTGTATTCTTTATTGAGTTGGATGTACCGCTTTTGATCGGCAATTACATCGGGTTGAATAATCAAATCTGAAACTTCGTCAAAACGTTGTTTTATGATTTGTAGTCTGTCTAACATGAGTCGGTAATTTTGGTGGGCAAATGTACACAAAAAAAGTAAATGAAACTTATCGTTTTTAGGTTGCGGAGGCTGTGCTCAAATCGAAAATTGTTTGCAGAATATTTAAATTTTACAACATTTCGACAACCATTCATATTATTTTTTTGTTAATATTGTACAAACCACTTTACTAAACCACTTTACAGCATCTTTCATGAAAAAAACTACTTTATTTTTTTTATCGGCCGCACTCTGGATAAGTTGTCAGAAGTCCGGTCAAAAAAACTTACTCGCCGATGCGCAATGGCTTGTAGGTAACTGGGAAAACAAAGCGCCTGAGGGGCAATTCTCAGAAATTTGGAGCCAAGGCGAAAACGGCACTCTCAACGGCAAGAGTTATTTTATCGTCAACAAAGACACCCTTTTTAGCGAAAAAATCGAGCTGAGCCAAAAAGACGACGCTGTGTTTTATACCGCTACGGTCAAAGGTCAAAACAACAACCAACCGGTGGCTTTTAAATTGACTGCGAGCAAATCAGGAGAATTGGTTTTTGAAAATCCCAAACACGATTACCCACAAAAAATTGTCTACAAAAAAGTAAACGACGACAGCTTGGTGGCAATTATTTCAGGCAGCCAACAAGGAAAACAGAGCTTAGAACAGTTTCCGCTGAAAAGAGCAAAATAGAAAAAGCCCGCTTGTTGAGCGGGCTTTTTAGTTATTTTTTGATTGGTGTATTCTTGAGAATTTCTAAGAAAAACTTCCAGAATTTTTGTGATGATGAAATGCTCGCGCGCTCATCAGGACTGTGAGCACCATGAATGGTTGGCCCGAAAGATATCATATCCATACCCGGATAATTGGTTCCGAGAATTCCACATTCTAAACCGGCGTGGCAAGCTACTACTTTGGGTTTTTCACCGTTTTGTTTTTCGTAGATGGATACCAAAACTTCGAGAATTTCTGAATGCACGTTGGGTGTCCAGCCCGGATATGAGCCCGAAAATTCAACTTCGCAACCACACAATTCAAAAGCTGATCTGAGCGCATTGGCCAAATCAAACTTAGATGATTCAACTGAAGAACGCGTCAAACAACCAATCGAAATCTGCCCGTCTTTGATGATGACGCGCGCAATATTATTTGAGGTCTCGACCAAATCAGCCATATCAGCACTCATACGATAAACCCCGTTGTGCGCTGTATATAATGCACGGATAATGCCTTCTTGAACGCCTAAATCCATCACATGCGAAGGCAAGTGGGCTTTAGCAATTTCAATGGTTAAATTAGGTTCGGTCGTTTTGAATTCAGCTTTGACGTCGTTGATGATTTCTTGCATTTCAAAAGCAAAAACTTCGTCGTACATCTGAGCTACAATTACATGCGCTACACTTTCGCGCGGAATCGCATTGCGCAAACTTCCACCATTGATTTCGGCAATTTGCAAACCGAAGTTTTCAAAACCGTCAAACAACAATCGGTTCATGATTTTATTGGCATTACCCAAACCCTTGTGAATGTCCATTCCGGAATGCCCGCCGTTGAGACCTTTTACGGTAATCTTATAGGCTGCAGAACCCTCAGGAGTTTCTTCAGAACGATAACTTCGGGTAGCGGTAACATCTACTCCACCAGCACAACCAATGTCAATTTCGTCGTCTTCTTCTGTATCGAGGTTGAGCAAAATTTCACCTTTGAGTATTCCGCCTTTTAAGTTGAGCGCTCCGGTCATTCCGGTTTCTTCGTCAATGGTAAACAAAGCGTCAATAGCCGGATGCGGAATATCGGTGCTTTCCAGAATCGCCATGATCGCAGCAACTCCCAAACCGTTATCGGCACCGAGCGTGGTTCCTTTGGCGCGCACCCAATCACCATCTACATACATATCAATACCTTGGGTGAGAAAATCAAAATCAGTATCGTTGTTTTTTTGATGCACCATATCAAGGTGTCCTTGCAAGACAACGGCTTTTCGGTTTTCCATACCCGGGGTAGCGGGTTTGCGGATAATTACGTTGCGAATTTCATCTTCAAAAGTTTCTAAGCCCAAACGCTGACCGAAGTTTTTCATGAATTCAATCACGCGTTCTTCTTTTTTAGATGGGCGCGGAACAACGTTCAAATCGGCAAATTTGTTCCAAAGTGCGCGAGGCTCAAGGTTTCTTATTTCTTGACTCATTATAGAGAAATTTTGTTTTTTGATTATGTTGCCAAAGGTAAGTTTTTAGCTGACAATTGTAGATTTATTTTATAGTTGCAATGTAAACTTTTTCAATTGACAACAAAATGATATTTTTATAACCAACTTATGAAATTCAAACGATACCACATACTGCCTTTGTTTTTACTTATACAGATTGTTTTCTGGCAAGCGATGGCGTTTTCACCCGATTGGATTGAGCATTATTACAGCCAAATTTGGTATGCTCCTATTTCATTATTTTGGCGAAAATTTCTCGGAAAAATATCATTTTCAGTCGGTGATGTTTTGTATGCAATGGTGATTTTAAGGTTGCTCTATTGGTTTTGGAGTATACGTAAAACCTGGAAAACAAAACGTCGGGAAAGCCTCTGGAAATTAGTAGGTTTTGTGTCGGTATTTTATTTTTTATTTCACCTGAATTGGGCCGGAAACTACTACCGAATGCCACTGTTTGACCGCATGAATATTCATCGTGAATACACCGATACCAACTTGCTCAGATTTACCCGCAGACTGATTGCGAAAACCAACGAAATTCAATTAAAAATCACGCATAATCCGAATCAAAAGGTAATATATCCACATACACAAAAGGAAACCTTTTTACTTAACCTCAATGGCTATACTCATTTAGCTGAACAGTATTCGTTTTTAAAATATGAAGCACCGAGTATCAAGCCATCAATGTTTAGTGTTCCGTTGAGTTATATGGGATTTGCGGGTTATCTGAATCCGTTTACCGGCGAAGCTCAAGTAAATGATTTGTTGCCGATGTATTCGTTTCCGGCAACCGCTGCGCATGAAATGGCACATCAGATTGGTTATGCCTGTGAAAGCGAATGCAATTTTATTGGTTTTTTGGCCTCGATTAAAAATGAAGATGAGTATATACAATATTCAGGTTATGCCTTTGCGCTGCGCTATTGCTTGCATCAGTGGGAAATACGCAATCCTGTTTTGCTCAAACAACTCAAAAAAACCATTCACTTGGGCGTTTTAAAAAACTACAAAGAAAGTCAAGTGTTTTGGGAGCAATACGAAACCTTCATTGAAAGCGGCTTTAAAATTTTCTACGATCAATTCTTGAAACTCAACCATCAAGACGACGGATTGGACAGCTACAGTAAGTTTGTCAATTTGATGGTGAATTATTATGAAAATAAAAATTTCTAATATTTCAATCCTCGTTTTGAAACCATACCGCCTTTGGTATCGCGTACACTGCTGATGATGAGAAAAGCGCGTGCATCGAGTTTTTCAATTTCGGTTTTAAGACGATTGAGCTCTAAACGCGTTACCACCGTGTAGATAATTTCAATATTGCTGCTTTCGCCATTTTTTCCGTAACCGCTTTGCCCTTTGTAGGTAGTAACACCGTGTCCGAGCTTTTCAATAATGAGTTTTTTGATGTGATCGCTTTTGGTCGAAACAATCGTAATGCCCATGTATTCTTCGATTCCGTCGATGATAAAGTCGAGCGTTTTTGAAGCCGTCAAATAAGTAATCATTGAATACATCGCTATTTCAATCGACAAGAAATAAGCAGCAGCCGAGAAAATCATGATGTTGATCATAATGATGATATCGCCAATGGTGGTTCCGAATTTACGACTCAAATAAATAGCCAAAACTTCGGTTCCGTCGATGACTGCACCACCGCGCACCGATAAACCAATGCCGGCGCCCAAAAAGAATCCGCCAAAAATAGCGACCAATAAATTGTCTTGTGTTACATCTGGAAACGGAACCGTGCCCACCACCAATGCCAATCCCAAAATGGCCAGTGTGGTTTTGATAGCAAAGGCTTTTCCGATGATTTTATAACCCAGTAAAACAAAAGGTGCGTTGATACAAATGATGAGTATCGGAAGCGGAATAGGAGTCAGAATCGATGTCAAAAGTGAAATTCCGGTAGCGCCACCATCAATAAAATGGTTGGTCAATAAAAACCCTTTAAAACCCAAGGCTGCCGAGAAAATTCCGGTGGTGATGAGCAAAAAATCTTTGATGTGTCGGATGAGATTGTTTCTTTGACTTCGTTTCATAATGTTTGATGGATGAATGATTTAAACTTCGTCAGTGGTAAAAGTTACAAAACTTTTCTTTTTATATGGACGAATAATGAGTCGGCCTTCGCGGTCAAAACGAATGTAATTATACACCCAATTTAAAAACACAACTGCTCTATTCTTAAACCCGATGAGCGAAAATAAATGCACAAACATCCAAACAAACCAAGCCAAAATTCCGCTGAAGTGATAACGCGGCAAATCAACTACGGCTTTGTTGCGGCCAATCGTGGCCATAGAACCTTTGTCGTTATATTGAAAAGGTTTCATGCTCAGCCCTTTGATTTTTTGAATGAGATTCTCGCCCAATAAATCACCTTGTTGCAAAGCCGGTTGCGCCATCATCGGGTGACCATTGGGATATTGTGCGCTTTCCATTTGAGCAATATCGCCAATGGCAAAAATATTTTCGTAACCCAATACTTGATTGTACTCATTAACGCGCAAACGTTTGGAACGCTCGGTCCATGCTTTTTCATCAAGCCCGGGAATAGCAGCGCCTTGCACACCGGCGGTCCAAATAACGGTAGCGGTTTCAAAACTAAGTGGGGTGTTGGTGGTGATTAATTTGCCGTCATAAGTGAGCACGCGGACATTTTTGTGCACTTTAACACCCAAATCGACTAAAAACCTTTCGGCCTCGGCGGATGATTTTTCGCTCATGGTATTGAGAATGCGCTCATCGCTTTGAATGAGGTTGATTTGCATGTTGGCAATATTCAAATCGGGATAATCTTTGGGCAAGATGGCTTTTTTCATTTCGGCGAGTGCTCCGGCCAATTCTACACCGGTTGGGCCACCACCCACCAAACAGAAATTCATGTAGGCATTGCGTTCTTGTTCATCGTTGACCAATAAGGCTTGTTCAAAATTTTCGAGGATAAAACTGCGGATGTTGAGTGACTGCGGAATGGTTTTCATCGACATGCTGTTGCGCTCGATTTCTTTGTTGCCAAAAAAGTTGGTTTTAGAACCGTTGGCAAACACCAAATAATTATAGCGCAATTCGCCAATGTCTGATTTGACAATTTGATTTTTAGGGTCGATTTCGTTCACGCGGCCCAAGCGAAAATAAAATTCGGGGAATTCTTGAATGATTTTGCGAATCGGATAAGCAATCGAACCCGCCTCTAGCCCCCCGGTGGCCACTTGATACAGCAGTGGTTGAAACGTGTGATAATTGTGTTTGTCGATTAAAACAACTTGAACCGATTTATTTTTGAGTTTTTTGGCCAGCGAAATTCCGGCAAATCCGCCGCCGATGATAACAATTCGCGGGCGTGATGTTTCAGGGATATTCATATAGTTGTGTGTTGTTGTGTTCTTTGAGTCAGAACTGCGTGAGCGATGGCAGCAGAAAGCCCGCAGCGCAGCGAGGACTTGGCGCGAACAGTGCGACCCGCAGGGGCACGCCCAAAACGCACGTAAAGATAAGCAAACTGCCCGAAAATTGGCACCGATTTGTGTTAGGGAAATGATAAAATAAACTGTTCAATCAGCGTTCTTTGATGTTAAAAAGTTGTGTTTGGCTTGTGCGAAAAATAAAGTACTTTGTAACAAATTTCGGCGACGGATTACTAAGCAAGCATGAATCAGGAATTGGAGCAAGCCTTTGTCAAGCAACTCAAGGAGAACCAGAATATCATTCACAAGATATGCCGGTTGTATACCTCGGGCGAGGACGCGCACAATGATTTGTTTCAAGAAATTACGATTCAGCTTTGGAAAGCGTACCCGAAATTCAGAGGCGAAAGCAAATTTTCGACATGGGCCTATCGGGTGGCTTTGAATACCGCCATTACTCTGTATCGCAAAAGCACGCGATCAGTGCAGACTTCATCGTTTGATATGGGCAATTTATTTGTAAAGCAAGAAGAATACAACTACGAAGAAGAAGAACAAATTAAACTGATGTATCAAGCCGTGCATCAGCTCAACGATATTGAAAAAGCTTTGGTTTTTATGTATTTAGAAGACAAAGATTACGAAGAAATATCTGAAACATTAGGTATCAGTCAGGTGAATGCGCGCGTGAAGATGAACCGAATTAAAACCAAATTGAGAAAAATATTAAACCCCTAATCTTATGGATGAATTAGAAGTTTTAAAAAAAGCATGGAAGCAAGACCAGCATGCATTTAGTCAAGTATCTGAACAGGATATTTACCGGATGTTGCACCAAAAGTCTTCTTCGATTGTGAAGTGGATTCTGATTATTAGCATCCTTGAATTTGTGTTTTGGAATGTCATTTCGATTGGCTTTAGCGACGAGCAATATCAAAACAAGCTCAAAGCCTACGGAATTGAGCATATTATGTTTGTAGTAAACTGTGTAAATTATGCCGTTTTGGTAGGCTTTATCTATGTTTTTTACAAAAACTATCGCTCGATTTGCATATTGGACTCGACCAAAACCTTGATGAAAAGCATCTTGCGTACGCGCAAAACGGTACAGAATTATATTTGGTATAACTTGTTTATCATTACCCTGACTGTGGTGATTTCGATTGTGATGATGTTTCAGCACAATGCTGATGTGGCTTCATTGATGCAAAAAGAAATTGCCGCCGGACATCAAACACTCTTCATTGTGGGTTGCGTACTGATTTCGCTGGTGTTTATCGGGATTATTATTTGCGTATTTTGGCTGTTTTATCGCTTGTTGTACGGAATTTTACTCAAAAAATTATACGCCAATTACCACGAATTGAAGAAGATTGAGCTTTAATATTCTCGCTCTTTGTTTAAATCGTCTTGAACCTTGACTTCTTCGGCCGAAATGACTTTGAGCATCGAGGGATGTTGCTCAATGGCATATTGAACCTTCTCAACAATCTGCTCGATGGTTTCATTTTCGTAGTCAATTTGCAAAGGTTCTTTGATGATGAACGACTGCAAGATTCCTTTCTTTTTTAAACGCAAACCTTTTTTGTCAAACGATCTTCGGAAACCATCTATAACAATAGGAACTACTATAGGCTTGTGTTGTTTGATGATGTGCGCCGTTCCTTTGCGTACCGGTTTAAACGATTTAGTGGTGCCTTGCGGAAAAGTAATGACCCAACCGTCGTTGAGCGCGAGTTTGATGTTTTCGGTATCGTTCAAATTGACTTCGCGTTTTACGTCTTGACCTTTGGCACGCCAAGTTCGCTCAACCGTAATCGCGCCCACATAGGATAAAATTCTCGGTAATAAACCATCGGTCATGGTTTCTTTAGCGGCCACATAATAGATGTTGAGTTTCGGATGCCACAAATATCCTACATTGCGGATGCTGTCTACCCTACCGCTCAAACTGGCATTAAAGACGTGAAACATCGCGACTACATCGGCAAAATAGGTTTGATGATTGGATATAAAAAGCACGTTGGTATCGGGCAAATTCTTGATGATTTCAGAGCCTTCAATCTGCAGGTCATTAAAACCGCGATAGCGTTTGTGAGTAAGCACCCCAAAAAAGAAAATCAGCCAACGCTTGATAAATAGTATATGTCCGAAAGGATTTCGTTTGAACAATCCCATAATTAAATTCAAAAAAAAGCAAGCCAAATGTACAAATTCAAGTCTACATCAAGGCAAGTTTCTCAGGGTTTCTTTGAGTTCACTGAGCATCATGGCCGTCGCGCCCCAAACAAAATGGCCTTGTAACTTAAACGACGGAACATCAATGGATTTTGAATATGACGTATCCATTTTTTGCAGAACTACATTTTTATCGTTTAAAAATTCAGTCAGCGGAAGCTCAATGATACCGGCTACTTCAGCAGGATCAGCAGTAAAACTAAGTTCATGATGACTGATGCCCAAAAACGGATATACCATAAAATTACTCGGCGGGATATACACTTCACTAAACGAGCGAATCAGTTCAATTTGAGTACTTGCAATACCGATTTCTTCATGAGTTTCGCGCAGAGCAGCCTCGGCAAAATCAACATCAGTCTGTTCAATTTTTCCACCCGGAAAGGCAATTTGTGATGAATGAACTCCCGGATAGGCATTGCGCTGAATCAGCACCAAATGCGCCAAATCATTCTTCGGATACACCAACATCATCACGGCTGCCTGCTTGGGTTTGAGTACATCAAAATTGATGGTTCGCATCAACCCGCGACGCTCGGGCGGCATCATGAGTTCATGTGCAGACTCCCCCATAAGCTCTGCTTTTCTAATCGAATCAATCTGATATAAAAACGTTTGAAAATTCATGACAAAACGTATTTTTGCGGTAACGCACACGAAGGTACAAAAACAAAATCACAGCTCATCGCATGTATTCAAAAGAAGAAAGTCAACGCCTAAAACACGAATTCTGGGTCGCTTTTGCAGAAGCTTATCCCAGAAAATGGCTGTTATACGACACCAAAATAAAAGACTTTTCATTCAAGTTTTTTATCGACAACAAAAAGGCACAAGTGCTTATTGATATTGAGCACCGCAATGACGAGCTGCGCAAAATTTACTTTGAAAAGATTGAATCGCTCAAAAATATTTTAGAAGAAGAATACATTCAGGATTTAGTCTATGAACGCAATTTTTATCTCGACAACGGAAAAACTATTAGCCGCATTTGGGTTGAAAAAACAGGTTTGAGCCTAAACAATCGCCAGCATTGGAACGAAATTTTCGACTTCTTCAATGAAAAAATGTCTGCGCTGGAATATTTCTTTTACGAATATCAAGACTACATCAAAGATTTAGAGACCAATACTTAGTTAAAGTTGGGCGAGCCGGCTCGTCAAACTCCACGTTACACAGAAAGTTGATTCTCTCGCCGTCGGGCTGTTCGCTGTATCTTTTGTTCCTGCGTCACAAAAGGATGCCGCTGCCATCCCGCTCGCAGAGGAGTGTTCATTTTCTAAAGCTACACTGTTTAAAAACAAAAAAAAACGTTCGTTAGAACAGGGTTTCTAAAAGACTCGAGCCCATAGGGCGAACTGAGCGAAGCTAAAGGCGACGAACCGAGCCCGCAGGGCGAACACATTGCCACCAAAAAACAAAAGCCCCGACCAAAAAGTCGGGGCTTTACTAAAAAAGGCAATGACTCGAGGCTTTAGCCGACAGCGTCGTACCTATG
>JAXLVE010000019.1:0-52616 GCA_046329175.1 Flavobacteriaceae bacterium | reverse complement strand
AAAACATTCGCGCCCAAAGCGGCAAAAGTTTTAATATATCTATCCGGATCAACAATCATCAAATGCACATCAACCGTTTTTTGAGCATGACGTGTAATGGCCTCCAAAACAGGCATGCCAAATGAAATATTGGGCACAAAAACGCCGTCCATAATATCAATATGAAACCAATCGGCCTTAGACTGATTAATCATTTCAATATCGCGTTGTAAGTTGCCAAAATCGGCTGAAAGTACTGAGGGAGCAATAAGTGGTGTTCTCATAGAGTTGTGAAGTTTATCACAAAGGTAAATGATTTGGGTTAACCTGATATGACAAAACTCATATTTGAACTTTAATTAAACCTCAGGCTTTGCTTCCCTTAAAAAAGCAAAACTCCGGTAATCAGCCATTTGATATTAAGAGGAGGAAGCCCGGTGGGCTTCAGGTATATGAACTTTAGTACATAAAAAGCAAAACTCTGGGAACTCGAGAGCAAAGCTCGAACAGACCGGAGGATTGCTTCCCTTAAAAAAGCAAAACTCCGGTAATCAGCCGGAGTTTCAATCATCAATCAAAAAACGAACAGTTAATCAGACTGTTGTCATCGTGTGTAAAATTCTTTTGTGAACTTTACCCTTGGATTATCCAAGATATGTTTTTAGTATTTTACTTCTAGAGGTGTGTTTGAGTCTTCGAATCGCTTTTTCTTTAATCTGACGAACGCGTTCACGGGTTAAGTCAAAAGTTTCACCGATTTCTTCAAGTGTCATCGGGTGTTGATCGCCCAAACCAAAATACAAACGAACTACATCTGCCTCCCGTGGAGTCAAAGTTTCAAGTGAACGTTCAATTTCAGTGCGCAATGATTCGTGAATCAATTCTCTATCCGGATTCGGAGATTCGCCCGAGCGCAAAACGTCGTACAAGTTTGAATCTTCACCTTCAACAAGCGGCGCATCCATTGATAAGTGACGACCAGAATTTTTCATGCTCTCTTTAACGTCATTGACCGTCATATCCAATTCTTTGGCAATTTCTTCTGCCGATGGCGGACGCTCGTTTGACTGTTCGAGCAAAGCATACATTTTGTTGATTTTGTTGATGGAACCAATTTTATTTAGTGGCAAACGAACAATTCTAGACTGCTCAGCCAATGCTTGCAAAATCGATTGACGAATCCACCAAACAGCGTACGAAATGAACTTAAAACCACGGGTTTCATCAAAACGTTGAGCCGCTTTAATCAGACCCAGATTTCCTTCGTTAATTAAATCCGGAAGTGTTAATCCTTGGTTTTGATATTGTTTGGCCACCGAAACCACAAAGCGAAGATTGGCTTTGGTTAGTTTTTCAAGGGCTCTTTGATCACCGGCTTTGATTCTTTGTGCCAATTCTACTTCTTCATCGGCGGTAATCAAATCTACTTTACCAATTTCTTGCAAATACTTGTCAAGCGACGCTGTTTCACGATTGGTTACCTGTTTGGTGATTTTGAGTTGTCTCATGTTTTATTCTCCTTTTTTTAAAAGATTCTTGGCTTGTACGGCAAGAGTTCCGAAAAAGTTACATCCAACAGTAATTTTTTTTCGTTTTTGGGCATTTCCCTGCGGGTCGGGCTGTGCGCACTCGCTTTTTGGCAGTTATTCTTCTAATCTGAAAGATTCTTTTTTGAATAAATATCGTTTTGCTTGATGATTACAACTGGCCAAAAGAGCTCAAACAAAGCTTCCATCCCTAATGCAATTTGCGAATATAAAAAAACCCGGCATCAACCGGGTAATATTTATGTAAGTAAGATTTATTTATAAGGTTCTGTTGGCAACCCAAGTGCCGGATTGACTCGAACTATTTTGCCAAACACCATTGGCGCTGTTGCCAAAAATGCCTCCTGAAAAATTAGCGTTTTCCATCGAGCCTGAAATTGAAGTTCCTTTGCTAATTCCATGAATATACCAAATAGAATCTTCAGGAGTTGAATAGGCCAAGCCATAAATCGATTCACCACTGGTCATCAGATTAAAAGTTCCGTTGTCTGAGTCACCGTTGTATGAACCTTGAAAACATTTCACTTGAGTATCTGAATACTCTTTCATCAGAATCATAGAAACTCTGTCATATCCGGGAATTACCAAATCAGTAATTTCAATTTCATCACCATGAGCATTGCAATTAAAGTCAAATTTCATGTTGCCTTTTGTAAAAGTTAGCCCAGAAATATTTTGATTTTGAGCTACTGATTCGCTCGTGGTAAAACTGTGAGTGGTGCCTTCTAAAATTACTGTAGCACTGAGGGTTCCATCGTTGTTGATGTTTACTTTTGCTACTCCTGATGGGCCGACCAAAACGCCTTTATAAATGCCGTAGTTTGAAAGATCATGTGCAACAATTGCTTCTGGACTAGTAGCTAAAACGGTTGGTTGTGAGTCAGAATCGTCGCTTTTGGAGCACGAAAAAAGGGTAGAAATAAATAGAAGGGTAAAGAATTTCTTCATAGTTTGTTTGATTAGGGGTTTGTATTAGTTTGTTGTTGTAAAAATAAATAACAAAAGTCAAGCGAGTAAGAAAAATCGATAAAAGTACCACAAACTCGACCAGAGTTGAATTTTAACAAAAAACCCTCATTTCATCGACGAAATGAGGGTTTTTTTATCTTCAGAGATTACTCTTTTTTATCTCTTGGCGGTCTGTTGTGGTCTCTCGGAGGACGGTTTTCATCACGCGGCGGACGATTCTCGTCTCTTGGAGGTCTAGGCAATAATGCCTTTTTAGAAACACGCTCTTTTTTGGTTTTAGGATCGATGCCCATGTATTTCACGGTAAATACATCGCCCATTTTCACCACATCGGCAACGTTTTCGGTGCGTTCCCAAGCAAGTTCTGAAACGTGTAACAAAACTTCATTGCCCGGAGCTTGTGTATATTCAACCACAGCACCAAAATCCAACATTTTGATCACTTTTACTTCGTAGCTCTCACCGACGGTTGGCTTGAAAATAATCGAGTCGATTTTGGCCAATACTGCTGCAATTCCATCCGGATCTGTACCCAAGATTTCAACAATACCTTCTTCGTTGACTTCATTGATAACAATCGTAGTTCCGGTAGCTTTTTGCAATTCTTGAATCACTTTACCACCTGGACCAATAAGTGCACCGATAAAGTTTCCTGGAATGGTACGCATAATGATTTTAGGAGCATGTTTTTTCACATCGGCTCTTGGAGCAGCGATGGTTTCAATTAATTTCTCTAAGATGTGCATACGTCCGGCACGAGCTTGTTCAAGCGCTTGCTCCATGATGTCGTAACGCAAACCATCGATTTTGATATCCATCTGACAAGCGGTGATACCATCTTTGGTTCCGGTTACTTTGAAGTCCATATCGCCCAAGTGATCTTCGTCACCTAAGATATCTGACAATACTGCGAATTTTTCTCCGTCGGTAATAAGTCCCATGGCAATTCCTGAAACTGGTTTGATCATCTGAACTCCAGAATCCATCAGCGCCATCGTTCCGGCACAAACGGTTGCCATCGATGATGAACCGTTAGATTCTAATACTTCTGACACAACACGAACAGTGTACGGACAATCCGCAGGAATCATATTTTTCAACGCGCGTTGGGCCAAGTTTCCGTGACCTACCTCACGACGTGAAGTTCCTCTGAGTGGTTTGGCTTCACCGGTTGAAAACGGCGGGAAGTTATAGTGTAAGTAGAATTTTTCTTCTCCTTGCTCAGACGGCAAATCAATTTGGTTGGCCTCGCGTGAAGTTCCCAAAGTTACGGTTGCCAAAGCTTGCGTTTCACCACGGGTAAAAAGCGAAGAACCATGTACCGATGGCAAATAGTCAACCTCACACCAAATCGGGCGAATATCGGTAGTTTTACGACCGTCCAAACGAATTCCTTTTTCAAGGATGACATTGCGAACCGCTTCTTTTTGCGTTTTGTAGTTGTATTTGCTAACCAATTCAGCTAAATCAGCGTTCTCGGCATATTCTTCTTCAGAATACAAGGCAACTACTTCTTCTTTTACGGCTGCAAATTTTTCACCTCTTTCGCTTTTGGCTGAAGCTTCTTGCGCAATGGCGTAATATTTATCATAAGAAGCAGCTTTTACTTTTTTGTAAACTGCTTCGTCTTCTTTCTCCGGCTCGTAGGTTCTGTATTCAGGGGAACCCACCGCTGCTCTGAGTTTTTCTTGTGCTTTGATTTGCGCTTTAATTGCTTCGTGTGCAAATTTGATGGCCTCGATCATTTCGGCTTCTGAAATTTCTTTCATTTCACCTTCAACCATACAAACTGAATCTGCAGAAGCGCCAATCATCATGTCAATATCAGACATTTCTAATTGTGCTTTGCTCGGGTTGATGACGAGTTTGCCTTCTACACGAGCTACGCGCACTTCTGAAATTAAGTTGTAAAACGGAATGTCAGATACGGCCAACGCAGCTGAAGCAGCTAATCCGGCCAATGCATCGGGCATTACATTTTCGTCATGCGACATGAGTTGAATCATCACCTGCGTTTCGGCGTGGTAATCATCCGGGAACAATGGACGCAATACGCGGTCAACCAAACGCATGGTTAAAACCTCGGCGTCACTCGGGCGTGCCTCTCTTTTAAAGAAACCGCCCGGGAAACGTCCTGCTGCGGCAAATTTTTCACGGTAGTCAACCGTCAAGGGTAAAAAATCAACCCCTGGGTTAGCGGTTCTTGCCGAAACCGCTGTAGCTAATAGCATACAGTCGCCAGAACGGACGACAACCGATCCGTCGGCTTGTTTGGCTAATTTTCCAGTTTCGATTGAGATGGTTCTTCCATCGCCCAAATCGATGACTTCTGTCGTTGCTTTTGGAATCATAAGTTCTAATTCTGTTAATTAAACAAAGGGCGTTGTGTTGTTGTAGTTGTTGTACCCAATGAAAAACCAAACTTTTTATGCTTAATAGCTAAAAAAAAGAGGCGCGCGGGCACCTCTTTTTCTGAATTGTTATTTTCTGATATTCAATTCTTTAATAATCTCACGGTATCTCGTAATATCTGTTTTCTTGAGATAGTCGAGCAATGAGCGTCTTTTACCTACCAATTTTACCAATGAGCGCTCGGTGTTGTAATCGTGACGATTTTTTTTCAAGTGCTCAGTAAGGTGGTTGATTCTGAACGTGAACAAGGCGATTTGCCCCTCGGCAGAACCTGTGTTTTCAGCTTTACCTCCGTGTTTTGCGAAGATTTCAGCTTTTACTTCTTTAGTTAAGTACATGCTAATATTATTTAAATGATTATTATGTATGAACCGAGATTTTCTCAATTCGTGTGCAAATGTAAAAATAAATATTGATTACAAAAGGCTCGCGTGTGAATATTTCTAAAACTTTTTGGCAACGTTGTTTTTTGTGGTAGGTCAAAGCCAAATGTGTGAAAAATGCCCTAGCCCGGACAGCGGCGGTATCCTTTTGGGCTGGGGTTCAGCGCAAAAGATTTAGCGAATGGCCGGAACAGCTTCTGAATATTTTAAAACAAAGTAGCCACTTGCTGGTTGACAAATTCTAAAAATCGCTCGTCATGCTCGGTAAACGGATCAAGCTCGTGCGAATCAATATCGATTTGGCCGATGTTTTGGCCGTTGACAAAAAGCGGAACCACAATTTCAGATTTGACCGTAAAACTGCAGGCGATGTAGTTGTCTTGCAAGGAAACATCGGGCACGACGAAGTTTTGGTTGGAAACTGCCACTTGTCCGCAAATGCCTTTGCCAAACGGAATCACGGTGTGATCGGTAGGAGCGCCCACATACGGCCCAAGAATAAGTTCTTCTTTTTGACCGTTGCGAAAATAAAATCCAACCCAATTGTAATGAGCTACGTTTTGATGGAGCAACTGGCAAATTTCGAGCAATTTTTCGTCGCGGGTTTTGCCGGTTTGCTGAATGATTTGGGTGATTTCGGGTTGTAATTTAGAAAAGGTCATGGGATTTTTTGTGCAAAAGTATTCATTGCTGCGTGCGGAATTTCTATATTTTTGTTAAAAATTACTTCTTGAAAAAAGCACTGAGCTCATACCGTCCGTTTTTTACTTTTTTGTTTCGGTTTTTTGCCACTTATGCAGGCTTGACGCTGTTGTATCGATTGTATTTAATGACTTTTGATCACGAGCTTACTTTTGAAGTAGACGGAATAACAGAATCGGTAGCACATCAAGTAAAAACGCTTTTGGGTTGGATTGGCTATCAAGCGGTTTTGGAACCACATCCGGGACAAGCTTCTATTAAAGTAATTTTGGAAGGGCAATATGTTTCGCGCATTGTTGAAGGTTGCAACGCCTTGAGCGTGATGATTTTGTTTACTTCGTTTGTGATTGCTTTTTCGGGCACATTTTGGCGCACATTGATTTTTATTCTCTCGGGTTGTATCATCATTCATTTGCTCAATATAACACGCATCGCTCTACTCTCGGCTGCTTTGTTGCATTTTCCGGACAAAGAACCTTTGTTGCACGGAGTTGTATTTCCGTTGTTTATTTACGGAGTAGTTTTTGGTTTATGGATAACTTGGGTAAGCTCATATTCAAAATATGCAACTAAGAAATCTCAATAAAACTTTGCGATTCAGCGGGCTTGCTGTTTTGGCTTTGTTGCTCATTGCCATTAGAGCCTTTGAGCACAGGATTTTTTATGATCCGTTTTTAGATTATTTCAAAAACGACTATCTGAACTTGCCGTTTCCGCCCTATGATGGTTTGGCGTTGTTGGGTTCGATGTTGCTGCGCTATCTGATTAATTCAGTGATTTCATTGGCGATTATATATTTGGTTTTTACCGATGCGTCCCTATTAAAACTCACCGTAGTTTTGTATGCTGTTTTGGGACTCTTGTTGCTTTTGGCCTTATTTGGTTTGTTGTGTTTTTCGGATAGCCAAAGCAATTTTGTGCTGTTTTATGTTCGAAGATTGTTGATTCAGCCGCTTTTTTTGTTGTTGTTTTTGCCTGCTTTTTATTTTCAGAAAATCAAAGAAGCCTCATAAAAAAGGTTCCGTGAGTTTGTATTTGTATGAAAACAAAACCAAGCCGACTTTTGATTTGATTCCGTAGCGATCAAAAAGCCCGGCTCTATAACCTTCTAATGATTTTACAGAAAGTCCCATTTTATTGGCCATTTGGTCATAAGTAAACTCTTCGTCATTACAAACTAATCTCAAGAATTCAAGTTCTCGTTCTGACAATTCTACATTGATTTCGGGTACATTTCGGCTGTGGTCGTCAAAGTTTTTGACGCGTTTCAAGATATCGGCCACATTGTTATAACCCACAGTCATGATGTTGTTGATGGCAAAATTCAAATCTTGAGCGGTACAGTTTTTATTCAAAAATCCGCGTGCTCCAGCATTGTAGGCTTGACTGATGATTTCTTCGTCAAAATGCTGGGTAAGGAGTAAAACTCGATACTCATCAATTTTTTTTTCGAGCACTTCCAGCACTTGAATACCATTCATTTGCGGCATCGAATAATCCAAAATGTACATGTCGGGCGCATCATTCAAAGGCAAGGCTGACAAAAACTCAACACCGCTGTCAAACTCATGTGTTACGATTATATTGCCAAGTTTATGTAAGAGTTCTTTGATGCCCTGGCGAACAATTTTGTGATCGTCAATCAGACCGATGCGAATTAAATTTTCCATATGATGCAGCTTATAAGTGGTGGTTAAGTCTAATTTATTGGATCTTTTCAGATAGGATAATTTTGGTTCCGCTATTGGGCTGGCTTTGAATTTCAAAATGATAATCAATTACCGAAGCTCTTTGCTGGCAATTGACAATGCCAATTCCGTGCGAATGTATTTGAGAAGTGTCAAAACCTACGCCGTTGTCTTCAATATAAATGGCAAAAGGCTTAGGATGGATTTGAATGCTTATTTGGCTCGCTTGTGCATGTTTAAAGGTATTGTTTAAACACTCTTGAAAAATTCTAAAAAGAACAATCTGCTCTTCGGGTTTAAAAATTTTTTCAACGGCCGGTTCAGAATAATCAATCTGAATGAGTTTGTTTTTTTTGATGCGTTCAACTTCTTGACTAATGGCTTTGACAAGACCATTTTGGCTGAGCCATTGATTGTTTAAGGAATGACTTACTTTACGCAGTGTATCTGATAAATGAGCCAGCGATTCTGACACTGGGTTCAAAGCAACTGATGTGTCAGGCCAATCAAGTTTGAAATGCTCGAGCTGAAAATTAATCACGGTGAGTTGCTGACCTGCATCATCGTGTAAATCTTGTGAAATATTATTGAGTAAGTGTTCTTGGCTTTCTAGTAAGGCGCTGTTGAGTGTTTTTTGAAAGGTGATTTCCTTTTCATAAATCACAGCATTGTATTTTTTGATTTTTTGGATGTAAAGCTTGATGATGACAATGCAAAACAGAATAATCAGACAGATAAATAAAAACCCGATGATGATACCGAAAGCAATATTAGTGTTCATGGTGGCGATTGATCAATTTTCTCTCTCTGTAAATATATAAATTGGCTAGCGAATAATAAATAAGATTGACAAAATATCCTATGAAAGTGTATAAACTGATATTTTGATAAATAATAGCGTTACTAATTTCTAAATCACGGAACCCAAACATAAAACTAAAGCCAAAGAAGAAAATTACTGGTGTAAAAAGTAATAGATATTCGTTTTGAGTAAAATAGGACAAGTTTTCACGGTTGAGTTGATGATAACTGAAGTACAAAAAAAGGCTTATGTAAATTAAGGCACCAACTATAAAGGTTAGGTGATTTAGGTTTGATTGTTCAATAAAAAATAGATTGGCGAATCCAAAAGTGATAAAACCCGAAAGGATGATTTTTCTCAAACTCTGCAATTCATCAACTTGAGTAATAATCACCAACCAGATTGAAAGATATATGATAAAACTGATAGAATATAAAACTTTCATGTGAATGATTAAACATTCGAATATGACTGACAAGACCTCGGTAACCAAGCCGACAAATAGAACTGAGAGTAAGAAAAAATGTTGTTTTTTTTCTCTTTTTAAAGTAAAAATTCCATGAATAAAAGTCATTAAAATAAATATCCTAATTGGATTTATTCGACAAAAAAAATCTGCGATACTTAAACTTTGCACTTTTTAATTCATGGTTATTTTGACAAGAAATTACATTGGCGAGCCAGAGTAATCATAATACTTCACACTTCCATTTCCAAAATTAACTTTAAAAGCAATAGTTGAGTTACTGTTGATCGAAATGTTGACAAAAATAAAACAGCACTTTTGAAGATCAGCTCCTGGGTTGTTGAAAAGGATACTCTTGAAAAAAGGATATGAATAACAGTTTCCGGGATAATAATAATCATTAATAATACTGATATTCAAATCTTTTGAGGTTATAGACAAGGACATATAAGTTTGATATGAGTCAACATTAAAAGCGCCGCCTTTATTTTGGATTTGTGTCAAAGACAACGATACACAGTTGTTTTTTGAAATTTCTGCATCTATATCTTCAATTATTTGTTGACTGGTTATGTTGTGCTCGGCCTCAATATTATTCATCGACAAATCATATTCAATAAAATGAGTGTTTGTTTTGAGCCATGAAGGCGGTGTGTTAAAGTCTGAACTAACCAAGCAAATCGTATAAAGCGTGTATTCAAAACTTGGATCAGGAGGCGTTATCTTTGTGATATAATTTTGGTTCTCGTGTTCCCATTCTTCTTGATCAATACCGTATTCTGAGAAGTTTCGACTGCTAGCATAAATTTCCATAGTAATATAGTTTTAATAGGTTAATGCTGCAATTTGGCGAATCCTTTTGACATAGGCATTAGGGGAAACCCTAAAAAATAATTCAGAAAAATCTTATTTTCAAATCAATATCACTAACTTTATGCAACTGAGATTTATACGATGAAAATTCAAAAACACTCCGGTGAATTAGTTGAGTTCGATGTGCGAAAACTTCAAAATTCACTTAATAAGTCGGGCGCAGACGAATCTGTCATTAGTCATATTATTCAACAAATTCAGAATCAGATTTATGACGGCATGTCTACAAAGAAGATTTACAAGGCGGCTTTTGCTTTGCTCAAAAAAACTTCGAACTCGCATGCTGCCCGATATAATCTCAGACAAGCTATGGAACAATTGGGGCCGGCAGGTTTCTTTTTTGAAAAGTACATTGCAAGGCTTTTTTCAGCCGAAGGCTATCAAACTCAAACCAACTTGACTTTAGACGGCAAATGTGTTACACATGAAATTGATGTGGTGATGAAGCAAAATGAGCAATTATCCATGATTGAATGCAAATTCCACGGACTGCGGGAATCAGTTACCGATGTCAAAGTTCCGATGTATATTCTTTCTCGTTTCAATGATGTTAAAAATCAAGAGCATTTGTTGTTTGATTCGCTGACCCAAATTCATCATTGCTGGATTGTTACCAACAATCGATTTAGTTCGGATGCGCTCAGATTTGGGCGTTGTTCGGGGCTTAATTTGCTGAGTTGGGATTATCCTGAAAATCAAAATTTACGCGATAAAATCGATGCCAATCATTTATATCCGGTTACTTGTTTAACTACTCTGACGTTGAATGAAAAAAACCAACTTATGGGTCAAAACATCATATTGGTTCAAGAGATTTTACAAAAACCAGCCATTTTAGAAAACATTCATTTGAGCTCAAACCGAGTCAAGAACATACTCAAAGAAGTCCATGAGCTTTGCAGACAAAAATTATAGATTATGAAAATTCATTTCATCGGAGGAGCCGGCGCGGTCACAGGCTCAAAAACCCTCATCGAAAGCGATGGCCTGCGCATCTTGATTGATTGCGGACAATTTCAAGGCATCAAACCGCTGCGCGAACTCAATTGGGAACCTCTACCTATTTTGCCCTCAAGTATTGATTGTGTTTTGCTCACCCATGGGCATTTAGATCATTGCGGATGGTTGCCGCGGCTGGTGCATCAAGGCTTTTCGGGTAAAATTTATTGCACAGCGCCCACCGCAGCCATCGCCAAACTCATTTTGCTCGACAGTGCCAAAATTCAAGAAGAAGAAGCCGAGCAAGCCAATCAAGAACATTATTCCAAACACGAAATAGCCGAGCCTTTGTATGATGTGGCGCAAGCAGAAGCGGTTTTTCCGAAATTCCGAATTATTAAACCCAATCATCCGGTGGCTTTAGACGCAGAAATATCAGCGGTTTTCACCAATGCAGGTCATATACTCGGCGCTTGTAGTATTACTCTAGAAATCGAAAATAAAACCTTGGTTTTCTCAGGCGATATTGGTCGCGATGACGATGTGCTTTTGTTTGCGCCCACCAAACCTGAAAAAGCGGATTATGTTTTTTTAGAAAGTACTTACGGCAATCGTTTGCATCCGGATTCAGACGTTTTGGTTGAACTCGAAGCCTACATCAACAATACTTTTGACAAAGGTGGCACAGTAATCATTCCGAGTTTTGCGGTTGAGCGCGCCCAAATGGTGATGTATTTGTTGTGGCAACTCAGAAAAGCCAACAGAATTCCTGAGACTCCTTTTATCATTGATACGCCGATGGGCATTAGCGTTCTGGATATTTTTATGGACAATCGCTCTTGGCATAAACTCAATGAAACCGATTGCCGCGATATGTGTCAGTTGTTTTCATTTATTTCTGACTATCAAGAAACGATTCAAGCCGTTTTTGACAACCAACCCAAAGTCGTCATTGCCGCTAGCGGAATGCTCACCGGCGGTCGGGTTTTGACTTATCTCGAAAGATACATCACCAGAGTTGAAACTACCGTAATTATCATTGGTTATCAAGCCGAAGGAACCCGAGGCAGAAAGTTACTTGAAGGTGCCGAAGAAATCAAAATTCGCGGAAAATACTATCCGGTGCAGGCCAATATTCAAGAAATTCAAGGGCTTTCGGCACATGGCGATCAGGCTGATTTGCTCAATTGGTTGTCTGAACTCAAAGCTAAACCGCAAAAGGTATTTCTTGTTCACGGTGAAAATCAAGCTGCCGACGAATTGCGCATCAAAATCCAAGAAAAGTACGGTTTTGATTGCAGCGTAGCCAGAATGGGACAAGTTTTTGAAACCTGATTTTTAACATATTATTGAAGCTTTTTCGTAGAACTGTCGTTACATTTGTGCCATGAAATTTCAAAAATCAATCAGCGTTTGGTTAAGCATTTTGCTCTTGGTTTCCCAATTTGGATTGACCATGAATATGCATTATTGCGGTGGTGAGGTTCGCTCGATTGATTTTTCGACTAATTATTCAAAACTCAAAAAAGACAAATCGTGTTGTGGCATGAAAGAAGAAAGTTCTTCGTGTTGCAAAAACAAAAAAGTGCTGTTGCAGAAAAAAATAGACAGCAATCTTCAAAAGTCTTTTTCATTTTCAATAGTTGACTTTACGGTGCCATCGCAGATTCAAACGCCTATTTTGATGGGTGCATCTGCCTTGAAGCAAAATACTTTTTTGCAGTATTATTGTGATTCACACGCGCCGCCGCTGTATCAGCTTTATTCCCAATACATTTTTTACGAGTTGGTTTGATGTCTTCGGCAGGATATTCCTGATTGTTTCACATTAATCAACTTTTTATGTTTCTTAAAAACTTACTGCTTTTGTGGCTGTGTGTTTTTTCTGTAAACCTTTTTGGGCAAGACACCCTCAAAAATGTTCAGATTGAAGCCTCGCGCAAAAGCCTCAAAAAATCGCTGCATCTCACACAAAATACTACCGTGATGAGCAGCAAAGAATTGCTCAAAGCGGCTTGTTGCAACTTGGCTGAAAGCTTTGAGACCAATCCGGCCATCGATGTAAACTTTGCCGATGCGCTCACCGGAACCAAACAAATCAAAATGCTCGGGCTCACCAGTCCGTATTTGCTGATTACCCAAGAGAATATCCCTTCGGTGCGCGGCGCTTCACAAGCTTACGGTTTATCGTTCGTGCCCGGAACTTGGGTCGAGAGTATCCAAGTGACCAAAGGTGCCGGCTCGGTCGTGAACGGTTATGAAAGTATTTCGGGTCAAATCAATACCGAGCTCATCAAACCCCTCAAAGACATTCCGCTTTTGATTAATGTTTATGGCTCGAGTGATGCGCGTTTTGAACTCAATACGCATTTCAACCATCAATTTTCAGAAAAATGGGCGAGTAGTTTGTATGTGCACGGCAATATGCGCCAAGTCAAAAACGATATGAACGACGATGGTTTTCTGGACAATCCGCTGAGCAAACAAGTCAATCTCATCAATCGATGGCAATATGCCAATGCCCAAACCGGCTGGGTGGCTTTTATAACCGGACAATACATGCGCGACAATAAACTTGCGGGTCAAGTGAATTTTGACCGAACCAAAGATGTCGGTTCAACGCGTTCTTGGGGTTCTGAAATCAATACCGAACGCATCGATTTGGCTACCAAAGTAGGTTATGTTTTTAAAGATATGCCGTTTCAAAGCATCGGTTTTCAGAATGCTTTTAGCCACCACAACCAGCGTTCTTATTTTGGGCTCAATAATTATAACATCCGTCAAAGAAGTTATTATTCGAACTTGATTTTTAATTCAATTATTAATAATACGAAGCATAAATTTGCCACCGGTCTTAATTTGACCGCTGATGTGTACGATGAATTTTGGCAAACCACCGATTGGAGTCGAACCGACAATTCTGCGGGTGTTTTCTTTGAATATACTTATGACAATGCTGATAATTTCAGTTTGGTTTTGGGCGGCCGATTCGACTATCACAACCGATTGGGCGCTTTTGTCACGCCGCGTTTGCATCTCAAGTACATTCCATGGGAAAAGGCTGCTTTGCGATTATCAGCTGGACGCGGTAAAAGAGCCGCCAACATTTTTGCCGAAAACCAAAACTTGATGGCGAGTAATCGTACGTTTTCAATAGCAAATCATCATGGAAAAATTTATGGTTTAGATCCGGAAATTGCTTGGAATTATGGCCTGAGTTTTAGTCAGAGTTTCTTTTTATGGGGCAAAAGTGCCGATGTTAATGTAGATTATTACCGAACCGATTTTGTCAATCAAGCCGTTGTTGATTTGTATCAGAGCCCGCAACAAGTATTGATTTACAATTTATCAGGCGCTTCGTATGCCAACAGCTTTCAGCTGGATTTTAACCTTGAACTCAAAAAGCGTCTCGATTTGCGCACAGCCTATAAATACTATGACATACAAACGGATTATTTATCCGGAAAACATGAACGACCGCTTCAGGCCAAACATCGCTTTTTTGTCAATTTGGCTTATGCCACACAAATGAACGATAAAGGCCGACAATGGAAATTTGACGCGACGCTCAATTGGCTCGGGCCACAACGACTTCCGTACACAGCTTCGAATCCGATTTCAGAGCAATTGCCGGTTCAAGCCAATGGTTTTTCAACGCTCAACGCCCAAATTACCCGTGTTTTTTCATCGGCTTTTGAAGTTTATGTAGGCGGAGAAAACATAGCGAATTACCAACAAGAACGAGCTGTTTTAGGCGCACAAAATCCGTTCGGAAATTACTTTGACGCTTCGATGATTTATGCGCCGGTATTTGGTCAGATGTATTATGCCGGACTTAGATACAAAATAAAATAACCTTTAAAATCAATTACATATGAAAACACTGATGATGATGCTTTGTCTATTGCTCACGATGGGAAACCTGCAAGCGCAAACCAAAAACAAAAATGCACATTATACTATTGAGGTCAACGGCAATTGTGAAACCTGTAAAAAGCGCATTGAAAAAGCTGCGCTCAGTGTATCAGGCGTGAAGTTGGCCAATTGGGATGTGGCCACGCATGAACTTTCACTGATTATCAACGAAGAAAAAACATCGATTCTTGAAGTCAAAAAAGCCATTGCCAAAGTAGGACATGATACTGATGAGGTAAAGGCAGAAGATTCTGTATATGAAAACTTGCACAGCTGCTGTAAATACGAAAGAAATCCGGTCAAGCGTTAAGATTGCTTTAAAGTACAGCCATAAATTGTGCGAAACTTAAATTATTCTTACTTTCACGAACTCTAAAATTAAAACCCGCAAAAATGAATCAATTTGAATGGACACAATTACTCAATCCTGAATTCTACATTACGTTTGAATTGGCGGGAATTCAGTTAGGTTTATTCATTGTTTTGTTTATTGTTTTTGCCGAAACAGGTTTGTTTGCCGGATTCTTTTTACCTGGTGACAGTTTGCTTTTTCTTTCGGGAATTTACAGCCGTGATTTGGTAGAAAATGTCGCTTATATTGGCGGTGATTTTATGAATGTAACGATACTTTCAACTCTCGTGGCATTGGCTGGAGTTTTGGGCAACATGACCGGATATTGGTTTGGCGCCAAAAGCGGATATTATTTGTTCAAGAAAGAAGATACTTTTTGGTTCAAGAAAAAGTACCTGTTTCAATCCAAAGATTTCTTTGAGAAGTACGGAGGGAAAGCCATCATTTTCGCGCGTTTCTTGCCTATTTTCAGAACATTTGCGCCCATTGTGGCCGGAATTGTCTCGATGGACAAAAAGAAATTTATGTTCTTTAATGTACTGAGTTCATTCTTGTGGTCGTTTGTCTTGATTTTCTCAGGGCATTACTTATATGGTATGTTCTTGGATTTCGGCATTGATCTCAAACACCATATCGAATGGATTGTCATTGGAATTATCATCGTTTCGACCTTTCCGGTTTTGTTAAAGCTGTTTAAAAAGCCAAAACCCAAAACAGAATAGTAATCAATAAAAAATCCGAAGTTTTGAGCTTCGGATTTTTTTATGTTCAGATGTCTGAATTACATCATTCCGGGCATTCCACCACCCATTGGCATTCCGCCGGACGGAGCATCTTCTTTGATGTCTACCAAAGCGCATTCAGTGGTTAAAATCATGCCCGATACTGAAGCAGCATTTTCAAGCGCTACGCGAGTTACTTTTTTCGGGTCGATGATGCCGGCTTTGAGCATATCTACATATTCATCGGTTTTGGCATTGTATCCAAAGTTGTCTTTGCCTTCGCTTACTTTGGCCACCACTACTGAACCTTCTAGTCCGGCATTTTCTACAATCGTTCTGAGTGGAGATTCTACCGCACGCGATACGATTTGAATTCCGGTTGCTTCATCGGCATTATCTGCTTTGATTTTGTCCAAAACTTTTTTAGCGCGCAACAAAGCAACTCCGCCACCGGCTACGATGCCTTCTTCAACCGCAGCACGAGTTGCGTGAAGTGCATCATCTACGCGGTCTTTTTTCTCTTTCATTTCAACTTCCGAAGCAGCACCTACATACAAAACGGCTACACCGCCGGCCAATTTAGCCAAACGCTCTTGCAATTTTTCGCGGTCGTAATCTGAAGTCGTGGTTTCCATTTGTGCTTTGATTTGATTCACGCGGTTTTGGATCATTTCAGGTTTTCCGGCACCATTGACCACAGTTGTATTGTCTTTGTCAATGGTTACTTTTTCGGCGGTTCCAAGCATATCAAGCGTAGCATTTTCAAGCGTGTGCCCGCTTTCTTCAGCAATGACGGTTCCTCCGGTCAAAATTGCGATGTCTTCGAGCATAGCTTTTCTTCTGTCGCCAAAACCAGGCGCTTTTACGGCTGCAATCTTGAGCGCACCGCGCAATTTGTTCACTACCAAAGTTGACAAAGCTTCACCATCTACATCTTCGGCAATAATCAATAATGGTTTGCCTGATTGTGCCACCGGTTCTAAAATAGGTAACAATTCTTTGAGCGACGATACTTTTTTGTCATACAACAAAATGTATGGTCTTTCTAGTTCAACTTCCATTTTTTCAGGGTTGGTCACAAAGTAAGGTGACAAATATCCGCGGTCAAATTGCATTCCTTCAACCACATCAACATAAGTGTCGGTTCCTTTGGCTTCTTCAACGGTAATGACACCTTCTTTACCTACTTTGGTAAAAGCGGCCGCAATTAAATCGCCAATTACCTCGTCATTGTTGGCCGAAATGGAAGCTACTTGTTTGATTTTTTCTGAAGATGAACCTACCTCTTTGGCTTGTTTGCCCAAGTCGGTTACAATAGCTTCAACCGCTTTGTCGATGCCGCGTTTTAAATCCATTGGGTTGGCTCCGGCGGCAACGTTTTTGAGGCCTTCTTTGACGATGGCTTGTGCCAAAACAGTTGCAGTGGTTGTTCCGTCACCGGCCAAATCATTGGTTTTTGAGGCCACTTCTTTGACCATTTGCGCTCCCATATTTTCGAGCGTGTCTTTTAATTCAACTTCTTTGGCTACTGAAACGCCGTCTTTGGTTACTGTTGGTCCACCAAACGATTTTGAGATGATTACGTTTCTTCCTTTGGGACCTAAAGTCACTTTTACTGCATTCGCCAAAGCATCAACACCGCGTTTTAACCCGTCGCGTGCTTCAATGTCAAATTTGATATCTTTTGCCATAATGTTTAATTTGTTTTAATGATTTTCTGAAGGTTAAACAATTGCCAGAATGTCGTCTTCTCTCATGATTAAATAATCTTTACCGTCCAATTTCAATTCGGTACCAGCGTATTTTCCGTACAGAACGGTATCGCCTACTTGAACGGTCATGCTATGGTCTTTTTTACCATTACCTACCGCTACTACGGTACCTTTTTGCGGTTTTTCTTTCGCGGTATCGGGAATGATAATCCCAGAAGCAGTTTGGGTTTCTGCGGCAGCGGGCTCAATGAGCACACGGTCTGCAAGAGGTTTGATTTTTAATGCCATAAGTGAATATTTTTAATTGTTGTTATAATGTTTGCCGCGCGGTTGTCAGAAATTATGCCATGGCCTAAAAACTGACATTTTTGCGTAAAAAAAATGCCAGCATGTCAATGCTGGCATTCGTGTCGAATAGTTTCGATTATTTTTGAGCCGGAGCTGCAGGAGCAGGTGTGGCCGGAGTTTCAGTTTTTGGAGTTTCTTTCGCCGGAGTAGCAGCAGCAGGTGCAGCAGTTTTTGGAGTGGCCGCTTCGGTTTGATCAATAATTTTTGAATCCTGATCGCCACCAGCATTGGTAAAGCTCAAACTTGAAAGCAAAACTAGAGCAATCAATAAGCCTCCTAAAGTCCAAGTACTTTTGTCTAAGAAATCAGTTGTTTTTTGAACACCGCCAATCATTTGCGATCCGCCCAGGGTTGAAGACAAACCTCCACCTTTCGGGTTTTGCACCATAATCACGATGATGAGTAAAAAACATACGATGGTAATCAATACTAAGAAAATAGAAAATGTACTCATTATTACTTGTTATTTTGTTGTAAATTCTTGATATCTAAAATTCGGTCTGCAAAGAAACTATTTTTTTCTGGATATTTCAAAATTAAAATTTCATAAGCTTGAATTGCCTTTTGATATTTTTTTTGTTCAAGATAAACACGCGCCAAAGTTTCGGTCATCAGTATACTTGAATCAGCTTTGCTAGATTCATAAAAAACCGTTGGAATCGGTGCATCGGGCTTGACCTGAGGAATTTTCGGATTGGCCTCGATGAATTTGTCAATTAGGGCGTTTTTTTTTTGCTTCTCGACGTCAATTTCGGAAGCTGGGGTTTCAGGTGCAGGATTTTCGGTTCTTTCAATGGGTTTTAAACTCGAAAGTTGTAACCATTCTTGAAATGAATGTGTTTCGTTGGTTGTAAAATGTAGCGGTTTGCCTAAATCAAGTTTTTCTTCGCTAACCGGATCAATTTCTTGATGACCTTCTGCTACAATTTCCTCAGGCAACATCTCAGAAATTTCAGCTTCGGCGATTTCTGAAGCCATTTCTTGAATATGTTCTTTTTCAATTTGAGCCACTTCAGCTTCTTTAATCGAATCAAGCAATGATTGCTCTACTGAATTCTCTCGAATTTCAAGTTTACTTTCAGTTTCAGGCTCAATTTGGATTTCGTCAACTGCGGTTACAGCCTCGATTTGCGGTTCGTCAGCCAAAACAACTTGTTCTGTTGTTGAATGATTTGGGTTGATGTTGGTAAAAGTATCTGAAGTAATAAAGTCAAATAAAACACCGCGATCGGTAGTGTGCGCCGCTGCTATTTTAAGTGCGTAATTATACTTAAAACTGTTTTGATTATACAACCCTTTCAGATATAAAGCACGCGCACTCTGAAAATACGGAAATTCCTGAGCAATTTTTTCCAATACATCGGTTTGCTTGTCTTGAACAAGTTCCGGATGGTTGATCAATGATGTAAATTCAGATACATTCATAACTCAGGAAGTAATCTCTGTTTTAAAAGTGGATGGCAAATTACTAAATATTTTCTGATTTACCACTTGGCCAACGACTCGTTGAAGATGTCTTGGGTAATACGCTCAAAAATCTCGTCAACTGCTGTGTTGAGTTGCGAACCAACCAATTGTTGTGTTCCTGGAAAGTTGTAAAAAAAGCTAAATCGCTTTTCAAATGAATCACTTTCTTTATTCTTGTTTGAAAAACGCACATTTACCGTAATGCTCAGTCTGCTTTCGGCTGCGCGCTGATCGGCGGTAGCGGTGGTCGGACTAATGCGGTAATCAACTATTTCGCCTTCGTAGATTAAATCTCCACCGGTATTAACCAAATTTAAAGTTGTTTGGTTTTGAATCAGGTTTTGTAGTTTTTGGGTAAAGGTTCTATCAATGCCCGGTTCAACCAAAGCAGCAGAATTCTGAAAATAATTTACCTGAAAAGTTTTCGCATCAATCTTTCCGGCACCGGTAAAGTTATAGACCGAGCAACCCTGAAAAACCATAGCGACCAACAATATTAATAAAAAATTCAGATGTCTCATCGGATATAAAAAGCCAAAGATATTCAAAATAGGCGCTTGACTATAAATTAAATTGTTTGATTTTTCGGTATAAAGTTCTCTCAGAAATGCCCAATTCGTCTGCCGCTGCTTTGCGTTTTCCTTTGTTTTTTTCAAGGGATTTTTTGATTAGTTCGATTTCTTTTTGTTCGAGTTTGAGAATTTCTTCTTCTTCAACCGTTTCGGCAAATTGATACGGTTCGTCAGTTTCAGTATATACTGTTGGATTTTGTGCATGGGTAATCACCGAAGTATTCGGGCTGTGTTCATACGAAATTTCATTTTCAAAAGACTGATTTCCATACACTTTTTGAATCAAGTTCGGATTGATGTCTTGAACTTTTCCACCACCATTTTTCATGAGTTCGAGCGTCAGTTTCTTCAAATCGTTCAAATCACTTTTCATGTCAAACAACACCTTGTACAGAATATCTCGTTCGGTGCTGAAGTCGCTTTCTGACTTACTGTCTTTAATCACCGATGGCAAATGATTGTTTTCAAGCGGCAAATACGATTGAAGAATCGAAGCTGTGATATCGCGTTTGGTTTCAAGAACCGAAATCTGCTCGGCGATGTTGCGCAATTGTCGAATGTTTCCGCTCCAACGGAATTTTTGCAGCAATTGTACCGCTTGTTCATCTAATTTAAGCGGCGGCATTTTGTATTTGTGGGCAAAGTCGGCAGCAAATTTTCTGAACAACAAATGAATGTCATCTTGACGTTCGCGCAACGGCGGAAGCGTGATTTCAACGGTGCTTAATCGATAGTATAAATCTTCGCGGAATTTGCCTTTCTGAATGGCATCGAGCATATTGACATTGGTGGCCGCCACGATGCGCACATTGGTTTTTTGTACTTGTGACGAACCGACTTTGATGAATTCGCCGTTTTCAAGAACGCGCAACAATCTTACTTGCGTAGTCAACGGAAGTTCACCGACTTCATCCAAAAAAAGGGTTCCGCCATTGGCTACTTCAAAATAACCTTCACGCGTGCCGGTAGCGCCGGTAAACGAGCCTTTTTCGTGTCCGAAGAGCTCGCTGTCAATGGTTCCTTCGGGAATCGCACCACAGTTGACGGCGATGTATTTTCCGTGTTTTCGGTGCGAAAGAGAGTGAATAATCCGCGGAATATTCTCTTTACCCACGCCGCTTTCACCCGACACCAAAACGGTTATATCGGTCGGAGCAACCTGAATGGCTTTTTCAATCGCGCGGTTGAGTTTCGGATCGTTTCCGATGATTTCAAATCGCTGTTTGATGGCCTGTACGCTTTCCATAATAAGTTTAATTGGTTCGAACTTTTAGTTCATATCGCTGTAACCAACGGCTTTTCCGATCAAGGTTCCGCTGGTACAATTGGTAATTTCAACATTGACAAAATCGCCAATTTTATAATGTTCACGCGGAAATACCACAGTGATGCTTTGTGAATTTCGTCCTGAAAAATCATTTTCAGAGCGCTTAGAAGTTTTCTCGACCAAAACTTCGACCACTTTGCCTACGTAATGACGCGAGCGAATGGCGCTGTGTTTTCCTTGTAAATCGACAATTTCTTGCAGACGACGCGATTTGTCTTCTTCAGGCACATCGTCTTCCATTTTACGAGCGGCGAGTGTGCCCGGTCGTTCAGAATAGGCATACATATAACCAAAGTTGTACTGAACATATTCCATGAGGCTCAAAGTATCTTGATGGTCTTGTTCGGTTTCGGTCGGGAAACCCGCAATCATATCTTGGGTAATTTCAACATCCGGAATAATTTGTTTGATTTTATCGATGAGCGCCATGTATTCTTCGCGTGTGTGTTGACGATTCATGAGTTTGAGGATGCGGTTGCTGCCCGATTGTACCGGAAGATGAATATGACTGCAAACATTGCGGTGTTTGGCTATCACATGCAATACTTCTTCGTGCATATCTTGCGGATTCGAAGTCGAGAAGCGAATGCGCATTTTCGGAAAGGCCAACGCAACCATGTCGAGCAACTGAGCAAAATCTACGGCAGTGGCTTTGGCGAGTTCTGAGGCATTGTCAAAATCTTTTTTGAGTCCGCCGCCATACCACAAATAACTGTCGACGTTTTGACCCAATAAGGTAACTTCTTTGAAGCTTTTTTCAGACAAATCTTTGATTTCTTGTAAAATGCTTTGTGGTTCGCGGCTTCTTTCACGACCGCGGGTAAACGGAACTACGCAAAAAGTACACATATTATCACAACCGCGTGTGATGGATACAAAAGCAGTTACACCATTGCTCATCAAGCGCACCGGAGCAATATCGCCGTAGGTTTCTTCTTTTGAGAGAATTACATTGATAGCTTCGTTACCGGCTTCGACTTCTTGAAGTAAATTTGGTAAATCTTTGTAAGCATCAGGACCAACCACCAAATCGACAATTTTTTCTTGTTCTAAAAATTGACTTTTCAAACGCTCGGCCATACAGCCCAAAACGCCTACTTTCATGTTCGGATTTTGTTTGCGCTTGACCGCGTTGTATTTCTCCAGGCGTTTGCGAACGGTTTGTTCGGCCTTGTCGCGAATCGAGCAAGTGTTGACCAAAACCAAATCGGCTTCTTCTAAACTCTGGGTGGTGTTATAGCCATTAGTAGCCATAATAGAAGCCACCACTTCGCTGTCGGCAAAGTTCATAGCGCAACCATAACTTTCTATGAAAAGTTTTTTGGTGTTTTGATTTTTTGGGTCGAGTACGAGGGCTTCGCCTTGTCTGGTTTCGTCAATTGTCTTTTCCATGCGTAATATAATCGTTCAAACGGACGGCAAAGATAATACAAATTCAAAAAAATATGACAAGATGTCAGCGAAGGATTGGTCGTTTCAAATAAAAACCCTTTCTTTTATATTCTTAGAAAGGGTTTTTATGTTTTATTTTTTCAAAACTTTTATCTGAGTTTGATGGTTGTCAGTATCAAAAAGCTTGACGAAATAGGCGCCAGAACTATATTCTGACAAGTTGATATCGAATTGATCCGAATTTAAAGATTGGTCAAAAATCAAACGCATATTCAAATCGAAAAGTTGGAATTTCTTGATTTGAACCGGAGATTTAATATGTACCATTTGATCGGTCGGATTTGGATAGTATTCAATATTTTCTTTTTCAAAATCACTATCAGCTAATGGTGCATCACAATTGACCGAGGCTTCCCAGCCGGATTCAGTCACACTTCCGTCACTATGAAAAACAAATGTAAGTGCACCCGATGGATGTGTTGAAATTTTTGTCCCTGGTGAGGTGCTGCCGCTGTTGAAAATAAGCGGTGCACTCGTATTTGGGCCGTTGTATATTTTGAGATAATCACAACAACTCTCCAGCAAGAATGATGTGAAGGTTACTTGAACCGCATGTCCAGGTGATGACGGATTAATTGTAATGGTGTAATTTTCATTGTCGTTATAATCATCGAGCAATCCGCCGGAATCGTAGAAATGACCATCAAGACAATAGTTGGGAAGGGTACAGAAATCTTTTGAGTTCCACGGCGAAAAATTATTCGAACAACTAGAACGCAAGTAGAAAGTATAGCAACTGTCAGAATTTAAACCGGTCAGAGTATAAGGATTTGTTGTTATAGGAATACCTATTCCAGTCGGGGCTGATCCGAGTGGAACAATTTCATATTCCCACGTTGTAGCTGATAAATTCTCTGTCCAGGACAATTGTGCAGAAGTATTAGTTAATTGGGATGCCAATAGGTTGCTAGGCATAAGTGCACAAGGTGGGAAAGGTTCACAAGTAACGGTTGCATCCCAGCCTGAGTTTACCAATGAACTGGCTGAAAAAATAACATAAAGTGCTCCATTGATGTTATTCGCCGTATATGATGTTGGAGCTGATTGACTTCCTGAATTCTTTGAAAAAAGAACCGGATACGATGAATTGGGCCCATCATATATGGTAAAACTATCATTTATGTTTAAATGGAATGAATTAAAATCAAGTCTTACTCTGTTTCCGGGACCTGTTGGACTAATTCCAGTTGAATAATATTCATAAGCCTGATAATTTCCGTTGGGCCCTCCAGAATCGAAGAAGTGATCGCCAGAACAATAGTTGGGCAATGTGTTGAATTTAAATGGTCCCACCCAAGTTGAATTTGTATTTCCGCATTTTGATCTTATGTATACATCATACCAAGTGTTAGAGGTCAATCCAGTTTTGGTGTAAGGGTTAGTTGTAATTATGCTTCCAGAACCTGTGGGCAGAGCTCCTTGAGCAACAAATTCTATCTCCCATGTATTAGCGTTTGAATTTTCATACCAGTTTACAGTTACATCGGTGGTCGAAATCCCATAGAAATTAACATTTGATGGTGGCTGAGCACAAGGAGGTAATGGTTCACATGTAACCGTTGCATCCCAACCTAGATTGGTTTGCGAGCTACTTGAAAAGCTAACATATAATGAACCATATAAATTGGTAGCAGTAATGTTCGTCGGTGTTGTTAGATTGCTTGAATTTCTTGTAAAAAGAACCGGATAAGATGAATTAGGGCCATTATAAATAGTGAAATTGTCATATGTATTTAAGTCAAACGAATTAAAGTTAAGTCGAACACGATTGCCCGTTCCGCTTGGGTTAATTAAGTAATTTTTATATTCATTGCTCAAATAATTAGCGTTGGGCCCGCCGGAATCATAGAAATGGTCACCAGAACAATAATTGGCAAGCGTATTAAATTTAAAAGGGCCGGCCCAAGTTGAGTAACTGTTTCCACATTTAGATCGAATGTAATACTCATACCAAGTGTTTGAAGTCAAACCCGTCTTGTTGTAAGGTCTTGTTGTTACTAATACACCAACTCCAGTTTGAGGTGAGCCCTGATTTACAAATTCTATTTCCCATGAAGTTGTCCCAGAGTTTTCATACCAGTTAATGTTAGCACTGTTGGTAGTTATATTGCTTGCTGTTGCATTTGAAGGTGGTTCTGAGCAAGGCGGAAGCGGTTCACATGTTATGGTTGCATCCCAACCAGAATTAGTTTGATAACTACTCGAAAAACTCACGTATAAAGAGCCCGATAAACTAGTTGCTACTAATGAAGTAGGACTTTCCAGATTGCTCGAATTCCTTGTGAAAATTATTGGATAAGATGAATTAGGTCCGTTATACACCGTAAAATTGTCATTGATGTTTAAGTTGAATGAATTGAAATCAGCTCTAACTCTGTTTCCGGTTCCTGTTGGGCTTATCAAAAAACTTTTTGACTCATATGATGCATAATTTCCGTTGGGGCCACCGGAATCATAGAAGTGATCTCCGGCGCAATAGAGTGCGTCAGTATTGAATTTGAACGGACCGGCCCAAGCCGAATTAGTACTGCCGCATTTAGATCGGACATATACATCATACCAAGTATTTGAAGTTAATCCGACTTTGGTATATGGTCTTGCTAAAACTAAGTTGCCTATGCCTGTTGGAGGCACACCTTGAGCAACAAATTCAATTTCCCATGAGGTTGCCGACGAATTTTCTGACCAATTAAATGTGGCTGAATTAGTTGTTTTGGTAATTAACGAAATACTTGTGGGCGCAATACTACATGCAGGAATCGGTTCACAAGTAATGGTTGCATCCCAACCCGAGTTACCCAAATTGCTATTTGAAAAAACAACATAAAGCGACCCATTCGGACTCGTTGAGCTTAGTGATGTAGGAACTGCTTGGTTGTTTGAGTTTCTGTAGAAAAGTACTGCTGCAGATGAATTGTTACCATTATATACCGTAAATGTATCATTAGCATTCAAATTGAATGAATTAAAATCAGCTCGTACCCGATTTCCGGTTCCGGTTGGGCTAATCAAATACGTTTCATATTCATAAGGTTCATAGTTTCCGTTAGGCCCGCCCGGATCATAAAAATGATCTCCAGAACAATAAATAGGTGTTGTATTAAATTTGTACGGACCAGCCCAAGTTGAATTAGTGCTGCCACATTTGGATCTGATATAAAAGTCATACCAAGTATTTGAAGTTAATCCGGTTTTGGTATATGGCCAAGTAGTTATAACAGAACCTATACCAGTTGGTGTCGACCCTTGTGGGACAATTTCTATTTCCCAAGAAGTTGCATTTGAGTTTTCGGTCCAATTAAACGAAGCAGAATTTGTAGTAACAGAATAAATGTAAATATTTGAAGGGGCGTTTGAACACGGAGGTAATGGTTCGCAAAAAATGCTGGCATCCCATCCAGAGTTGGTGCTTGGGTTGTTATTGTAAAAAACAAATGTCAATGCACCTGAAGAATTTGTAGCTGTCAAAGAAGTTGGCGGAACACCATTAGCCGTATCGCTTGAGTATATTAAATTACTACTATTGATGTGCGGAGAATTATATACATAAAAGCTTGAAGAACCTATGTCAAAGCTATTGAAAACAGCTCTGATTCTATCTCCAGAATTAACAGGACTTATTGTTTTGGAATAATATTCATTTATATCATAATTATTATTCGGCCCACCGGAATCATAAAAATGATCACCAGCACAATAATTTGCTGCGGTATTAAAAACAAACGGACCTGTCCAATCAGAAATGCCATTTGAACATCGTGAACTTATATATAAATCATACCAAGTGTTTGAAGTCAGTCCTGTTTTGGTGTATGGATTTGACGTGGTTACTATTCCAACTCCAGAAGGGTTAGAATTGTGCGGTACAATTTCTATTTGCCACGAGGTTGCTCCAGAGTTTTCTTGCCAATTAAAACTTGCAGTTGTCGTTGTAGCATTAACCGTGTTTATATAGGTTGGCGCTTGAGCACAAGGAGGCAAAGGCTCGCAAACAACGGTTGCGTCCCAACCCGAAGCCGTCACATTGCTGTTAACATAAAATTCAACCGTTAAAGTACCGGCCAAATTGGTTGCGGTTAAAGTTCCGGGAGTGTTTGTTCCGTTGTAAGCGAATAGAATCGGGGCAGAATTACTAGTTCCGTTATAAACAACAAAGTAAGCATAATTTGCAAGGTCAAATGAATTGAAGTTCAACCTAACTCGATTGCCCACATTGTTTGGTTCTATTTTCGTTATCTTGTATTCGTAATTCGGATAATTACCATTGATGCCGCCCGTATCTGTAAAGTGGTCGCCTGCGCAAAAGTTTGCCTTCGTTTGAAAACTAAAAGGAATGGACCAATCTGAAAACCCATTGTTGCACGTTTTTCTAACGTAGAAATCATACGAAGTGTTTGAGGTTAAGCCAGTAGCTGTGAATGGATTGCTGCTAATAGCAGTACCTGTGCCAGTTGGTGTAGTGCCATGCGGAACAATTTCAACTTCCCAAGCGTTAGAACTCGTAAGCTGATTCCAAGCAAGGGTGGCTGTGCTAAATGAGGTGTCTAATAAATTGATATCATATGGAGTGTCTAAGCATGCTGGCAAAGCTTCACATACAATTGAAGCATCCCAACCACTTTGATTAAAAATATCATCACTGAAAAATCTAAAAGTCAATTTTCCACTCGGATGGGTCGAAGCCAAAACCGTCGGAATATCAGTTCCAGTTGCTGAGTACAGTATCGGAGAGTTGATGTCCGGACCATTATAAATGGTTAAAAAATCCCAACCATATTCAACGTTGAATGAATTGAAAATAGCTTTGACTCTGTTTCCTGGCGCATCTGGTTCAATCGTTTTGACATAATATTCAAAATTCTGATAATTTCCGTCTGGGCCACCAGTATCATAAAAATGATCTCCTCCACAATAGTCGGGTTGTGTGCAAAACTGAAACGGTTCGCTCCAAACAGAAGTTCCGCTTGAGCAAACGGAACGAATGTAAAAATTGTAGCAAGAATTGTGGTTTAAGCCTGTAAAAGTGTTAGAAGTGGTATTGACAATCGTGCCTGAACCAGTAGGATTTGAACCTGTCGGGACTATTTCAATTTCAAATGAGCCATTATTGCCCGAATTCTCCCATGAAATTTGCGCCTGATTTGTCGAACTGCTTACCAAACTTATATTGCTAGGTAATTCGCATGCTGTAATAAACTGAAACGGATTTGAGTATACACCAGTAGCACATAGATTTTTGGGTCTGACTCTCCAAAAGTAAACCTGATTGTAATTGAGTAATGAAGTTGTATACTGGTTTTGCGTAATATTTTCTTCAATAATAGGCGTTGTAAAACTGTTGTCAGTAGCAATCTGAATATCGTATGACTGAGCATTTACATCGGCTTGCCAATTAAAAACGGTTGGAATCGCAATGCTGTTTGCGTTGTTTGCTGGAGATAAAAGAACGGTGCTGCTTTGAATCGTTGAAAATACGTTTAGGATTATTTCACTTTCATAAGTTGCAGATGCTGTCTGACTTCTAACCAATATGTGATAGACTCCTTGGGTAAGATTGTTCAAGTTAGACAAAGTCATCGAAAAATTCCCGGCTGTAGTCATGCTCGCGGGACTAAATACAGCAGAAACATTATCAGGAAGATTCACCGCAGTGAAATTAACCGTTTGGTCAAAATTAGATTTGGTTCTCAAAGCAAAATCATAAGTTATGGTTGAGGTTCCTTCGCAAATTGATTTAGTATTTACCGCAGGAATTGTCCAAAAATCATTAACCGTAATGCCCGAAATTATCAACGAATAATTTTGCGCACCGCCTTGTAAAACTCCTTTGTGATTAACCGTAATTAAATAACTTCCCGACGGATTATTAATCTCGACCTTTTCGACATTATCGATGTCATTTTCACCTTTAATTGCAGGATCGTTGAGATTGTTTCTGTCGAGTTTCCACGGAAAATGATTCGTGTTGTTTTGTGAGAGTTTTAGATCGAGATTATTAACTAAAATCACAGAAGCATTATCAGTTTCGCTTCCAGGAAGATTTCCTTTAGGATCTGTCCAACATAAGGTAGCTTTTAGCGGCTCAGTTCCGATTGAATTGACGGACATAGTGAAATTCTCGCCATTGTTCAAATTGTTTTCGAGAATAAATGACTCGGTTTGGTTCTTTTTGATAACATCTGCTGCTTTTTCGGCATTGATCAAACCCCAGCCAAATTTATAATCCGGGCCTTCAGTTGTTCCTGCCTCATCAGCGCTGTGAATCATAAGCCCTTTTAAGGTTGAAGCTTTCATAAAACTGCTGTTCAACTGCTTGTAGTATTGCTGATATAAGAGCAATGTTCCGGCTACACTAGGCGATGCCATCGAGGTGCCAGATAATAATCCGTAACTTGAAATAGAACCATCCAAAGCCGAAAATGTGTCCACTCCTTTGGCTGAAATATCAGGTTTGATTCGCCCGTCGTCCGTTGGCCCCCAACTGCTAAAGCTTGACATAGGAACAGAGCTCGGTCCCGTATAATCGAGCACTTCCTCAACCGCAGCCACGGTAATTCCATTTTTGCTGGTGGCGTGTCCGCTCAAAAGATCAAATCCGTTTTTTCCAGTATTTACTCCATAAGCCCTGCTGTTACCTGCGGCACATACAAACTGATAATAAGGAGCATTGAACATAATTTCATCCAATGATTGCGCTTGGCTATCGTATTTTCCCCAATCACTAATCAACAAGCCAAAAGGATTTCTTCCGTAGGAATGATTTGAAACCAACAAACCATTTGATGCAGCGGTAGCAATCTCAGAAATGTCTGAATTCCAATCATATGATTTTACATTGCCTTTATGTGCCATTCCTTTGGCGTTGCCACTCTGAAATAGATCTGAACCAATGATGGTTCCTGCTACGTGAGCTGAGTGATAATGAGTAAATGGAGTATTGTCCATCACTTCCAGGCGATTGCTGAACAATTCATGTGACGGCATTCCGGATCCGGCGTCCCATACTCCGGCAGTCATGTTTTCGCCGTTGATGTTGAGTCCCAAACTACCACCGGTATGCAAACGGTTGGCTCGGCTGGTAATTCCGGCGCCTTTATTATAAGTGCTATAGTAAATTGGTCTAAAATCAGCAGAAATACCTATAAGCTCAGAAAATATACTGTCTTTGAAAGTAGTGCGTGACCAACCCCTAGATTTGGCGAAAGCAAGCGCTTGTATTTTATTCTCTTTAAATTTCCGATTACTTTCTTCAGAAATTCGTTTTAAAACAGCCACATTGGTTTTGTCCATAATGGCTTTTTTGTCCAGCGCAGTTTGAGCATGGCAGATAATTGGGAACAGCAATAAAAAGAGAACTTTTTTCATAAAAAATCTAGTTAGAGTATAATCGACTATGCAATGATAAACAAATGTCTTTTAAATTTTTCATTTCGATTTAAATATTTGTTTATGAGACATTCAGTGTTTTTTTGTTTTGAACGAGCTCGAAAACATCGGTGAAATGTTCAAAATTTCGCTCAAATACATCTTATTTAAAAAAAATAGATACTTTTGCCCCAAATTGCCGAAGCCCTGACAAGTCAGATTTGGCGGACTAATAGATGATTATGGCAAAGAATTTAGTGATTGTTGAGTCGCCTGCCAAGGCAAAAACCATCGAAAAATTTCTGGGAAGTGATTACCAAGTGGAATCGAGTTATGGACACATAGCTGACTTGCCTTCTAAAGAAATCGGAGTGGATATTCAAAACGGTTTTAAACCCAAATATGAAGTTTCTTCCGACAAAAAAGCGTTGGTTTCTAAGCTCAAAACTTTGTCTAAAAACGCAGAAATGGTTTGGTTGGCTTCCGATGAGGACCGTGAAGGGGAGGCTATTTCTTGGCACTTAGCCGAAGAACTTAAATTGGACAGAAACAAAACCAAACGCATTGTATTTCATGAAATTACCAAATCAGCTATTCTTAAAGCGATTGAAAATCCGCGTGAGATAAATTACGATTTAGTCAATGCCCAACAAGCGCGTCGCGTTTTAGATCGTTTGGTAGGTTATGAGCTTTCACCGGTTTTGTGGCGCAAGGTCAAAGGCGGACTTTCGGCAGGACGTGTGCAATCGGTAGCGGTTCGTTTAATCGTGGAACGCGAAAGAGAAATTCAAGAATTCAAAGCCGTCGCGAGTTATTCGGTAACGGCAGAGTTCACCAATTCGGCTGGAAAATCGTTCAAAGCCAAATTATCCAAGAACTTTAATACCCAAAAAGAAGCTGAAGATTTTCTGAATCAAAGCATTTCATCACAATACAAGGTTTCAGACATTGAAACCAAACCGGCCAAAAAATCACCGGCGGCTCCGTTTACGACATCAACTTTGCAACAAGAAGCCGCTCGTAAATTGTATCTCCCGGTAGGAATCACCATGCAGTTAGCGCAGCGTTTGTACGAGGCCGGACTCATTACATATATGAGAACCGACAGCGTCAACCTTTCGCAAGAAGCGATGAGTGCGGCCCAAGCTGAAATTGTCAAATCATACGGTGAAAAATACGCCAAGCCGCGTTCGTTTGTAACCAAAGCCAAAGGTGCGCAAGAAGCACACGAGGCGATTCGTCCGACGGATATGTCGCGTCATACGGTCAATATTGACCGCGATCAGGCTCGTTTGTATGATTTGATTTGGAAAAGGACATTGGCTTCGCAGATGAGCGATGCAGAGCTCGAGCGCACAGGCGTTAAGATTCAGGCCAACAACCACAACGAATTATATGCTGCTTCGGGAGAAGTGTTGCTTTTTGACGGTTTCTTAAAAGTTTATCTTGAAGGAAATGACGACGATGAAGAAGAACAAGAAGGTATGTTGCCTGCCATGAAGGTCAACGAATCGTTGCAATGCCCGTCAATTGTGGCTACCGAAAGATACTCTAGACCGGCGCCTCGTTATACCGAAGCTTCGCTGGTAAAAAAATTGGAAGAATTGGGGATTGGCCGTCCATCGACTTATGCGCCCACTATTTCAACCATCATCAACCGAAATTATATTGAAAAAGGAAATCTAGAAGGGCAAGAACGTCCGTATATGCAACTGGTTTTAAAATCAGGCGCAGTGACCGCTCAACAGCTCAAAGAAAATACAGGTTCTGATAAAGGCAAATTGGTTCCGACCGACATCGGAACAATTGTGACTGATTTTCTGGTTAAGAATTTCGGAAATATTCTCGATTATAATTTTACCGCCAAGGTCGAACAGGACTTTGATGAAATTGCTGAAGGAAATACGAATTGGCAAAGTATGATGAACGAATTTTACAATACGTTTCATCCGAATGTTACTGAAGTTGAAGCCAACGCAGAACGCGAAAGTGGCGAACGTATTTTGGGCATTGATCCGCAATCTGGTCGTCAGGTAAGTGTTCGTTTGGGCAAATTTGGTCCGATGGCACAAATTGGCGAAGCTGATGCTGAGGATAAGAAATTTGCAAGTTTAAAATCTGATCAAAATATCAGTACCATTACCTTAGAGGAAGCATTGAATTTGTTCTTGCTTCCAAAGATTTTGGGTCAATATAAGAATGAAGAAGTAGAGGTGAGCAATGGTCGATTCGGTCCATATGTTCGATTTGGAAATACTTTTATATCCTTGCCCAAAGGTGAAGACCCGCTGGATGTAAACCTCGAGCGCGCTCAAGAATTAATTGATCAAAAGTTGCAAGCCGATGCGCCGATTGCTACCTATGAAAATATGCCGGTTCAAAAAGGCGTGGGACGTTTTGGACCGTTCATTAAATGGAATGGTTTGTTTATCAACGTGAGCAAGAAATATAATTTTGATCGACTTTCACAAAGTGATGTTCAAGAGTTGATTCAGGATAAGCTTCAGAAAGATATCGATAAGGTGATTCACCATTGGAAAGAAGAAGGAATTTTGGTTGAAAAAGCGCGTTGGGGTCGTTCGATCATTACACAAGGAAAAATCAAAATTGAATTGGGTAAAGAAGTAGATGCTTCAAAACTATCGCTCGAACAAGTTAAGGAACTCATCGAAAAGAAGACGCCTACCAAAAAAGCAACTGCCAAAAAAGCGGCTTCTAAATCAACTACAAAAAAGAAATAATATATGGAATTTAGTTTTTTGGAACCTGTTGCCGATGAAATTCAACACTTGGTTAAAGAATTATCGTCACAGCAACTTGGGAGCAAAATTGTATTTCATACCCAAGATGAATTTCCGGATTTGGCGCAAATCAGATTGGCCATTATTGGGGTTAGTGAAAATCGCGGCGGTCTTGTTGCCGATTTTGATTTAACTCATTTTAGAAAAGAATTTTATCGCTTGTTTCCTGGTAATTGGGAAGCGTCAATTGCTGATTTGGGTGATATTTTGCCTGGTAACACCAAAAGCGACACTTATTTTGCTTTGCAACAAGTGGTTTCTACTTTGCTCAAAAAGCGAATAATTCCGATTGTTATTGGTGGCACACAAGATTTAACTTATCCGTTGTATCGAGCCTATGACCAATTGGAGCAAATGGTTAACTTGGTTTCTATTGACAATCGTTTTGATTTTGGCAAGGAAGAAGACAGCATTTCATCCCAATCATATCTGACCAAGATTGTCTTGGACGAACCTAATAATTTATTCAATTTTTGCAATATTGGATATCAGACTTATTTTAATTCGCAAGAAGAAATTGATTTGATTGAAAAGTTGTTTTTTGATGCCTATAGATTAGGTGATATTTCAAGTGATATAACTTTGTCTGAGCCTGTTTTTAGAGATGCCGATATAGTGTCCTTAGATTTAACTTCGGTGAAATCATCAGATTCAGGGAATTTTGTAAGTTTTATGCCCAATGGATTTACTGGAAAAGAAATCTGTGCTTTGTCTCGTTATTCTGGTTTGAGTGATAAGGTCTCAATGTTTGGTGTTTTTAATCAGCAAGGTTCCGCTCAAGAGGCTGTTTTATTGGCGCAAATTGTTTGGTATTTTATTGAGGGTTTTCATTATCGATCCAATGAATATCCCTTTGGAAGTAAAGAAAATTATGTTAGATATATCGTTCCGTTAGATGAAGATGAATTAGTATTCTTTAGAAGCGATAAAACTGAGCGTTGGTGGATTGAAATCCCGTATATTTCATCAAGCAATAATAAATTAAAGAAAAGCGCGTTGTTACCGTGTTCTTATGATGAATACCTAAAAGCTTGCAATCACGAAATACCAGAGCGCTGGTGGAAGGCACAAAGAAAGAATATAATTTAAATAATAAATTAAGTTTAAGCAATTAAAAAAAACTAGCCGTTTGTAGTTTTTAACCTACAAAAAAATAAAAAATAACGCATTTTGTCGATGTTTTTTGTATTTTGTCGATTAAAAATTTTTTTAATTCAGGCTTTAATTCTACTTTTGAAAAGTGAATTGATGCATTGGCTGTAGGCTTAATAAATTTTAATAACATTTAATTGCTTTTTTAAAAAATAATAAATAGGTTTACGGCCTCAAATTATAAACACATTTCATAACCCCAATTATATGAAGAAATTCATTTCATTTTCGGTAATTTTAGCTACGTTAATCAGCTGTGGAGGCTCGACTGACAAGGGAGAATTGGTAGGAGTTAAAGGAAGGAAGTGGCATCCGGAAAAACCATACGGAATGACTCTAGTTCCTGGTGGGTCTTTCATTATGGGGAAATCAGATGATGATTTGGCCAATGTGCAAGATGCGCCCACTAAAACGGTGACCGTTCGTTCGTTTTACATGGACGAAACTGAAATTACCAATAGTGAGTATCGTGAATTTGTTGAATGGGTAAAAGATTCAACTATTCGTGTTCGTTTGGCTATTTTGGCTGATGAAGTTGGCGGTGGTGGTGCGGCTGGTGGAAAAGGTGGAAAAGGGGCAGGTAAAGCTTCTGGAAGTATCGGAGACTTTGCTTTCAACGATGCTGATCCAGCTAAAATGACTCCATATGACAAATACATGTATGAGAACTATTACAGTGTTGGAACAGATGATGACCCATATGCTGGTCGTAAACTCAACAGAAAAGTGAAGTTGATTAAGGATACTTCTAAATACCCAGATGAATACTATACTGAGGTTATGGATTCGATGTATTTGCCTGTTGCTGAGTCATATAATGGTTTGAGAACGGTAGATGTTAATAAGTTGAAATTCCGTTATTCGTGGATGGATATTCAAGCGGCTGCAAAAGCTAAGACTGGTAGAAGAAAAGACTTCATAAAAACTGAACAAACTAAGGTTTATCCTGATACTACAGTTTGGATTAAGGATTTTGCTTATTCATACAATGAGCCAATGCACAATGATTATTTATGGCATCAAGCATATTCTGAGTATCCCGTGGTAGGTGTTAACTGGAAACAAGCCAAAGCTTTTTGTGCATGGAGAACACTTAAAAAGAACACTTGGATTAAATCTAAGAAAAAAGGAAGAGATTTAACAAACTCTTTCCGTTTGCCAACTGAGGCTGAATGGGAATATTCTGCACGCGGTGGTCTCCAATCAGGTACTTATCCTTGGGGTGGACCTTATACCAAAAATGACAGAGGTTGTTTCTTGGCAAACTTCAAGCCTAATCGAGGTGATTATGCTGCGGATCAATCTTTATATACAGTTGAAGCTAAGTCTTTTGAGCCGAATGGATATAACCTATATAACATGGCAGGTAACGTAGCTGAGTGGACAGATTCTTCTTATGACGCTGGAGCTTATGAATATGTATCATCAATGAATCCGAATGTTCCTGATACTAAAAATATGCGTAAAGTAGTACGTGGGGGATCATGGAAAGATGTTGCTTATTTTATTCAGGTAAGTACGCGTGACTTCGAATATGCAGACACTGCTAGAAGTTATATTGGTTTCAGAACTGTCCAGGATTATATGGGTACTGTAACCACAGGTAACGGTAAGGCACCAAAAAAATAAAACTATTAACCAATTTTTATATTAATTAACTTAACTAACTAACAATTTTAATTATGGCAATTTTAAGCAAAAAAGCAATGAATTTCGCTTACGGTATGGGAGCGGCAGTAGTAATCATCGGAGCACTTTTCAAATTGATGCACTGGCCGGGAGCAAGTATCATGCTTATCGTAGGTCTTAGTACTGAAGCTTTTATCTTTGGGCTTTCTGCTTTTGAAAAACCAGATGAAGAGCTTGACTGGTCATTGGTTTATCCTGAATTAGCAGGGGGTGAGGCTAGAAAAAAAGATAAAAAAGAAGATCCAAAAGATGCACAAGGTTTGCTTTCTCAAAAGCTTGACAATATGTTGAAAGAAGCAAAAATTGATGCTGAGCTTATGGCTAGTTTAGGTAATAGCATTCGTAACTTTGAAGGAGCTGCTAAAGGTATTTCTCCAACAGTTGATGCGATTGCTTCTACAAAAAAATATAGTGAAGAAATGAATACAGCTGCAGCTCAAATGGAGTCTTTGAATAGCTTGTACAAAATTCAATTAGAAAGTGCTTCTAGAAATGCACAAATCAATAATGAAGTAGCCGAGAATAACCTTAAATTGAAAGATCAAATGCAGTCATTGACTTCCAACTTGTCTTCATTGAACAATGTTTACGGTGGTATGCTTTCTGCAATGAGTAACAGAGGATAATTTTTCTCACATTTTTACTAGTAATAATCAAGAAAATTAATTAAGAAAAAATGGCAGGAGGAAAATTAACCCCTAGACAGAAGATGATTAACCTGATGTACTTGGTTTTCATCGCAATGTTGGCATTGAACATGTCAAAAGAAGTACTATCAGCGTTCGGATTGATGAACGAAAAATTCGAAGATGTAAATAAAGGCGCTAAAAAAGCTAATGAAGAAATGCTTGCTGTTTTAGCTGCAAAAGCATCTGAGAATGCTACCTTTAAAGTAGCTTTAGAAGAAGCTAATCAAGTCAAAGATGCTTCAAAAAAATTCTACGATTACTTAGAGACTGTTAAAACGGATATCACTAAGGATTTCCCTGTTGAAGAAAAAACAGGAAAACTTCCTTATGAGGCCATGGATAAATCTAATATTGATGAGAAATGGTTCAAAGGTGATGGATACTCAGCCAAGGGTAAAGAGATAGTAGATCATTATGATCAATATTTAAAAAGCATGAAGTCTATTTTAGGACAAAACGTTAAATTAACTCCTATTGTTCGCGAGATTGATGCTAAATTTAATACTGCTGATATTAAAGATGGTGAAGGTGTTAAGAAGAAATATCTTGACTACCATTTCAAGGGTTTCCCAGCTATCGCAACTTTAGCTAAAATTGCTTTGGCTCAAAATGACATCAAAAAAGCTGAAGCAGATGTGTACAGTATTTTGCTTGGTAAAGCGGCTATTGAAACTATGTCCCTCAAAAACTTCCAAGCGATTGTAGCGCTTGATAAAAATGTTTATTTTCAAGGTGAGCAAGTAACAGGTAAAGTTGTTATCGGTAAATACGATGAGAATATTAAAGTTGCTGGTTTCAATGGACCTGGTAAAATTGTTAACGGTCAAGCGGTCATCAACTCTACAGCAGGTAGCATAGGTGAGCAAAACCTTAAAGGAAGCTTTACATTCATGGAAGATGGTAAACCAGTTAATTTGCCTTTCGAAGGTAAATACGTGGTTGTTCCTCGTCCAAATTCAGCCAACATTTCTGCTGATAAAATGAATGTTGTTTACCGTGGTCTACCAAACCCTATGACTATATCATTTGCCGGTATTTCTGACAACAATGTTACTGCGTCAGCTCCAGGTTTGACTAAAGCTGGACAAAACGGTAAGTACAACTTAAATCCTGGTACTGGTACTGAGGTAACGGTTTCTGTTTCTGGTAAAATGTCAGATGGTAAAACAGTTTCTGATAAGAAAGTATTCCGTATAAAAAATATTCCAGGTCCACAAGGAGCTATTGGAGGTGAAATGGGTAACACTAAAGGTGCTAAATCTCGTTTAGAAGTTTCTCAAATTACAGCTAAGTTACCTGATTTCTTGTATGACCTTAATTTCCAAGTAACACAATTTACATTCAAAGTTCCTGGTCAAGCCGCCATCATTGTTAACGGAGATCGCGTTAACGGTCAATGTAAAGCTGCACTTGCTAGAGCTGGAAGAGGTGACCAAATTACAATCTATGATATCAAAACTAAGATTGTTGGTGTAGCTTCTAACATTATCCCGCCTAAGTGTTCACCGGTTATTTATGAAATACAATAATCATTTGAGGAAATCCGTTTAATAAGCCTCAAATAACCTAACAATAATAAAGATGAAGCTAAGAAATTGTTTATTGGTACTTTTAGCCATCACTGCTGGTAAGCTTTCAGCGCAATCAAATTTGCTGAATGCTAAAACCCCTAGTGAAATCGGCAAGAAAACACCTGCACAATTGATTTCTGACAATGACAAGCCACTGCCATATGGTTATGTACATGACAGAGATGTATTGATGGGTAAGAGTATTTGGGAACTCATCGATCTTGATGAGCGTATAAACTTCCCTTTGTATTACCCAATTGATACTGCCAATATTGGTAAAGACCGTAGATCATTATTTACTGTTTTGCTCAATGGTATCAAAAGTGGAAAAATTACGGAGGTGTATGCCGATGATTATTTCAATACCAAGAAGACATTAAAAGATATGCAATCATCTTTTAAATATGTTGATACGACGCAAACTGGTTTGGATGAAATCAATAACTTTTACGACGACTATAAAGCCGGAAGAAAAGTTCTTGATCCACAATACATCAACACCAAAGATTTGACTGCTCAAGATATTACTGGATACAAAATCAAAGGATATTGGTATTTTGACAAACGTCAAAGTGAGTTAAAGTACAGATTATTGGGTATTTGCCCGGTATCTCCTGAGGCCCGTGATATAGGTGCTGAAAATCCAGATGTAATCGAGCTTTTCTGGGTGTATTTCCCTGCAATTCGAGATGTCCTGCATGAAGCCAAAGCTTTTAATGACAAGAACTCTGCGCAGCCAATCACCTTCGATCACCTATTGAACTCACGCAGATTCAACGGTGTGATTTACAAAGAAGAGAACGTATACGGTGACCGTAACATTGCTGATTACGAAAGAGATAATGCACAAATGCAACTTTTAGAATCAGAGCGTATCAAAGAAAAGATTCGAAACTTCGAACAAGATATGTGGAACTACTAATTTGTAACACATTATAAAACAAAACTCCCGTTCATTGAGCGGGAGTTTTTATTTTTGCACTATGTTTGACTTTCTCATTGTTGGTTCCGGATTGGCGGGTTTATCCTTTGCCGAAATTGCATTGCAAAACAACGGCAGTATTTATGTCATTGACGATTGCAAGCAAAATGCATCTTATGTCGCCGGAGGTTTATATAATCCAATCATCTTAAAAAGATTTACCAAAGCTTGGCAATCTGAAAAGCAACTTCTATTCGCTGAGCAATTTTATCGATGCTTGGAACAGAAATTCAATACATCTGTTTACCATGATTTGCCTGTTCTAAGAAGGTTTTATTCAATAGAAGAACAAAATAATTGGTTCATAGCAGCAGATAAAAAGGAACTTTCTAATTACCTTTCTTCGGATCTTGTTAAAGAAAATTTTAATGGCCTTTCAGCGCCTTTCGGCTACGGCAAAGTGAACAACACCGGCTACCTTAATGTCGCTGCTCTGATGGATTCTTTTCGAGCTTATTTAAAAAGTAAAGATCTTTTCAAACAAGAAGTTTTTGACTATACGGAGCTTCAAATCAATAATGATGTGTTATCTTATTGCGGTATTACTGCTAAACACCTTGTTTTTGCGGAAGGTTTTGGCATGTTGCAAAATCCATTTTTTTCTGATTTGCCGATGGTCAGCAGTAAAGGCGAATTACTTTTGATTCATGCACCAGAATTAAAACTCGATTGTATTGTCAATGCGGGAATTTTTATTCTTCCAGTCGGGAATGGACATTTTAAAATTGGCGCTACATACAACTGGCAAGATCAAACAACGGAGCCCACCCAAGCCGGGAGAGATGAATTGTTATCACAACTCGATGAGATCATTAATTGTCCTTACGAAGTTATTGATCATTATGCCGGAATTCGCCCTACGGTAAGCGATCGCAGGCCTTTAGTCGGCACGCATCATCAGTACAAAAATATCCACCTGCTCAACGGTTTGGGTACCCGAGGTGTTTTGGTGGGGCCCTCTATGGCACAAGCTTTATATGAGCAAATTATGCATGATAAGCCCGTTCAAGCTGAAGCGAATATCAACCGAATTTATCGTAAGCGCGGAATTACGATTTAGTTTCCGGTTCGTACGAAACAAACATATTGATGTACATGTTACGGGACATCCTCAGTATGGGAGGATATAAAATAATCAAAGTTGCCACAATTGCCACAAAAGACGGAACGAGTTCCAAACCGATAAAAATGTGCGCAATAATAAAAGCAGCCACACCTACCGCTACATTCACAGCATAACTCACATACATAGCGCCGTAAAAAAACGAAGGTTCAATTTGGTAAACCAATTTGCAATGGCTGCATTCTTCATGCATGGTCAACACATGATTCAAATGATATGGATTTTTCTTGACGTACATGCTTTCATTTTGGCATCGAGGGCAAGTTCCTGTTAAAATGCTGTTGAGTTTGGTTCCTTTTTTTAACATTTGCAAAAATTTTTGACAAAGATACCTGAATCTAAGTTTTTACCACAGTAACAATAGTCACAATTATGCTCAACATACACAATTTATCGGTTTCCTTTGGTGGAACGTATTTATTTGAAGAAATCACTTTTCGTTTAGGAGCCGGTGATCGAGTAGGATTAGTGGGTAAAAACGGTGCCGGTAAATCAACTTTGCTCAAGATTTTAGCCCGTGATATAGCTCCGGATACCGGAAGCATCGCAACCGAAAAAGAAATCCGCATTGGTTTTTTACGTCAAGACATCGATTTTGAACACGGAAGAACGGTACTCGAAGAAGCTTATCAAGCATTCACCGAAATCAAAGCCGTCGAGAAAAAACTTGATCACATTAATCATCAACTCGCAACTCGAACTGATTATGAAAGCGAGTCTTATTCGCAGCTCATCGAGGATTTGTCCGATTATACGCATCGATTTGAATTGCTTGACGGATATAACTATGTAGGCAACACCGAAAAGATTTTGTTGGGTTTGGGTTTTAAACGCGAAGACTTCAACAATCTTACCGAGACGTTTTCAGGCGGTTGGCGCATGCGTATTGAACTCGCCAAACTGCTTCTGCAAAACAACGATGTGCTTTTGCTCGATGAGCCTACGAACCACTTGGATATTGAAAGCATCATTTGGCTCGAAAACTTCCTGAAGAATTATCCGGGTGTGGTGGTCATTGTCTCGCACGATAAGATGTTTTTGGACAACGTCACTAACCGAACCATTGAAATTTCTTTGGGCAAGGCCTACGATTTTAATAAACCGTACACTCAATATCTCACTTTGCGCCACGAAATCCGAGAGAAGCAATTGGCCACGCAAAAAAATCAGCAAAAGAAAATAGAAGAAACCGAAAAACTCATCGAAAAATTCCGAGCCAAAGCTAGTAAAGCTTCGATGGCGCAATCGCTGATCAAAAAACTCGACAAGGTTGAACGCATTGAAGTCGATGAAGATGACAACTCGGTAATGAGTATTTCGTTTCCGGTTTCAAAAACGCCCGGGAAAGTGGTGGTTGAAGCTGAATCGGTTACCAAAAAATTTGGTGATAAAACCATCTTAAAAGATATTAATTTGCTTGTTGAACGCGGCAGTAAGATTGCTTTTGTCGGGCAAAACGGACAAGGAAAATCAACGTTCATTAAAGCGATTGTCAACGAATTTGACTATCAAGGCAACATCAAACTCGGTCACAATGTTGAGTTGGGTTATTTTGCCCAGAACCAAGCCGAATATCTCGATGGCGAAATCACGCTTTTAGAAACTATGGAAAATGCCGCGACTGATACCAATCGTTCTAAAGTGCGCGATATGCTCGGGGCCTTTTTGTTTCGTGGTGACGATGTTGAGAAGAAAGTCAAAGTGCTTTCGGGTGGCGAGCGCAACCGATTGGCTTTGTGCAAACTGCTGCTTCAACCCATCAACGTTCTGATTATGGACGAGCCTACGAATCACCTCGACATTAAATCCAAAAACGTACTCAAGGCTGCTCTGCAAAAGTTTGAAGGAACCTTGCTGATTGTTTCGCACGACCGTGATTTCTTGCAAGGAATGTCGAACATCGTTTACGAGTTTAAAGATCAAAAAATCAAGGAGTATTTAGGCGATATCAATTTCTTTCTTGAGCAACGCAACGCCGAAAACATGCGTGAGTTTGAAAAGAAAGAGGTGGCGGTGGTCAAGGAAATGCCCAAAGTCGAAAAGAAAACACTTTCCTTTGAAGCACAAAAAGCTCAGAAAACACTGCAAAATAAACTCTCTAAAATTGAAAGTCAAATTCAACAGCTCGAGAAGCAAATTCAGCAAGATGATTTGGCCCTAGCGTCGCATTACGACAAACATGTTGAAGATGCCAACTTTTTTACGGCTTATGAGCAAAAGAAGAAAGATTTAGACCGTTTGCTCGAAGATTGGGAGCAAGTGCAGTTAGAACTAGAAAGAGTTTAGTTTACTGAAACGGATTTCTCGGATTCCACTCAACTTCTGGTTCAAGATATCCGAAGAGCGTTGACATGCAACGGTTAATCAATGCATTTTTGTGCTCAATAAATCCGTAGGTTTGAATCGGAACAGCGCCCACAGAGCTTTTGATTTCTAGAGCTGTTCTTGAAAAAACTACTTCGCGGTAATTTTTATGGATGGCGCAAGCAATCATATCGTAGAGCATATTCAGATAGAGCATTTTTTCGCGCTGAACCGTGTCGTCATAACCTAAAAAATAAGTATCGAGTGAATCTCCGTTGACAATCATTGTATTGAATCCAATGAGTTTTTCATCGAGGTAATATCCATAAAATAAAAAGTCATCACCAAAGATTTCTTTGAAGGTGCTGAAGTGTTTTTCTGCTAGGAAAAAAGTATTGAACGGAGCGTTTTTGGCCACATGAAAATAAAGCTCGTAAATTTTCTTTTCATTAGCTTTCACCTCGTCCAAACTCATTCGGCGCTTATCGATACCGTTTTGCTTTTTGCGCGCGCGTTTATATTGATCACGGTATTTTTTATTGAGTGCCGCTACATAATCTTCTTCAGTTTTCCAATTTTTGCGAACATCAAAAATCATGTTGGGCTGAGTGCTGAATTTGTAGAAAACGTTGAAAGTTTCTGAATCAAAAAGCTCGATTTGCTCAGCATCAAAATCTTTGTAGGTGACGATGTGTACTTTTTTGCCCAGTTGAGCAAATTCTATTTTTAAAGCCTCAGCTGCCAAGTAAAGCGTTTTGGTGGCTCGCTTTGAATCTGCTTGAGAAGCTAATTTAAAAGCATGTTGACCGGTGAGCATATTATTGCCGATGAACAAAACGTGCGAGGCAAAATGGCGAAACACAAAATTTCTGACGGTGGTTTTTAAACATTGATCGCGCTCACCAAAAGATTCCAACAAATTCAAATCAAGGAATTCTGCGATGGCCACCCCTATGAGTTGATTGTTTTCAAACAATCCAATAAACCGGCATTGCATATTGTTTGGACAAGATTGCTCCAATACCGCTATATATTTTCGGCTTAAAAAAATATTACCGAGCGCAACGGCATCCCAAGTATCGGGAAGGTTTTGCGCGCTCGAAAAAATCTCAAAAGTATACGGTGTAATCAAAAGCTATAATCTGAAGCGATAAAAATAGAGAATAAAAAAATCTCGCCAGAAAAGCCCCAACGAGATTTAACAATATATTGTCATTTTTAGCTTATTGCCAAGCGCAAATAATTCCACCCATAATCATAAAGGTAATAGCCCAATATCCACCAACAATAAGTGAGTACTTATAAGTTCTTCGTTCATACAAAGCGTTGGTTGCAATCATTGGTAGCGCCAAAAACAATCCGGTCATAAAGCCATGTAAGGCTCCGTGTTTGAATGTTCTGTAGGCCGAACCGTAATCTGCCATAAACTCTGTGAATGATGCTTTGGCTGTTTCAGGATGTCCGCCTACCATGCCAAAAGCGCCAAATTGGTGAATGGTCAACATCTGAATAATGAAACTGATTAAGAATGCGTAAAAAAACGAAAGCCCAAAAATCATTGCCATATTGGCGCCTTTTATTTTTTCTTCGGTCGTACCCGATTCTTTCATCCAAGCGTTTCCGAATACTTTTGGATTGTACCAAATAAAGCCGATTGCCATTGACGAAGCAGCGGCAGCTAAAAGCGCTAAAAAGTTAATTTTCATTTCCATAATATAGTTTTTAATTGGTTAGTGTATCAAATGTAGTTTTTTTCATATAGATTTTATAGTGCTTTTTGCTTTTCAGCACATTTTCAACGAGATAAAAATGCTTATTCCAAATATTATTTGCCGTCATTATTGTAAGAAAAAATCAGCATAAAAATTAAAAAAGATGTATTTTGTCGATTTTTTTTGCAGATTGTCGATTACGTATGTAGTTTTACCTCGTCAAAAAAACATAAACCAAATCTGTCATGAAAAAACTATCTACTTTAATCTTGTCACTTGTTGCTAGTGCTTCAATGATGGCAAACATCTCAGACGCAGAGAAAGAAGCTTTAGTAAAATTGAATAAAGCCACCAGCGGAACTCAATGGACTAATAAATGGGATTTAAAAGCACCAGCAGAATCTTGGTTTGGTGTTAAGATTGTCAATGATAAAGTGGTTGCCATTAATTTGCAAAACAATCATTTATCAGGAACGCTTCCTACAGAGCTAGGAAACCTAGTGAATCTGCAAAGTCTTAATTTGTTTAAAAATGATATTTCTGGGGTTATTCCGACCACTATCGGGAACTTAAAACAACTCAGAACGCTCAATCTGGCATTTAATAAGTTAGAAGGTAAAATTCCGGCTTCATTGTGCGAAGTTTCGGGGTTAGTTACCTTAGAATTGCACATGAACAGAATTTCGGGCGAAATTCCAACCAACATCGGAAATCTTCAACACTTAAGAACATTTTCAATGTACAACAACGAGTTGACCGGTAATATCCCTAATTCTTTGTACAATATCAAATCGCTTAAATCATTATTGCTTAGCAGTAACAAGCTCTCAGGAACTTTGGGAAGAGAAGTTGCCAACTTGTCATCTTTAGAAAGTTTGAGTCTTTTTGAAAACAACATGCAAGGTCAAGTACCATTTGATTTGGAAAAACTGAGTAACCTAAAAGAAATGAACATTTCTTACAATATGTTTAGCGGATTGGTTTCAAAAAACCTGGCACAACTCGATACACTCAATATGACCATGATCAACGATAAAGGCTTGGCAGTGAATCTACAAGTAGCCGATAAATCTTCAGCTTTGGCCAACGAAGACTAAACAAAAAACACCCTTTTTTCCCAAAATACTACTACTACCAACTTTAACAAACAAAATCTCCCTAAAGATGAAAAGAATTACTACAGCACTGCTGATGCTGATGGTTACCCTACCTATGCTTGCAGGAATCTCAATGGCAGAAAAAGATGCCTTGGTAAAACTCTACATTTCCACCAACGGCACCCAATGGAAAAACAAATGGGATCTCAATGCTCCGGTAAACAAATGGTTCGGAGTTAAAGTAAGCGGTGATAAAGTTATTGCGCTTGATTTGACCAACAACAACCTCACCGGACAACTTCCTGAAGAAATTGGAAATTTGGTCAACCTTCAAAAGCTGAAATTAACCAGAAACCGCATTTTGGGCGCTATTCCAACAAGTATCAGCAATTTAAAAGAATTGAGAATATTGAATCTTTCTTTCAACTTGATGTCGGGTTCTCTACCAGTAGCTATAGGAAGTATGACAAATCTTCAATCGATTGAATTGTTCATGAATCAGTTTACAGGAAATTTACCGGCTGAATTAGGAAATCTCAAACAACTCAAAAAGCTGTCACTGTACAACAACGAATTTGAGGGCGCTTTACCAGTTGCTTTGTTCGAGTTGACTTCTCTGAAAGTTCTTTTACTGAACAGCAATAAATTCTCAGGCAAACTTGATAAGAAAGTGGCCAATTTAACCAAACTTGAAGTATTTAGTTTGTTTGATAACAATCTGCAAGGACAAGTTCCTTTTACACTTGAAAAGTTAGGTCGTTTAAAAGAAATGAACATCTCATACAACGCGTTTTCAGGTCCGGTTTCTAAAAACCTTTCTGATTTGGATGCACTCAACATGACCATGATTAATCAAGAAGGACTGGCAGTAAACTTGCCGGTGGCCGATAAAAACTCGGCACTCACCAACGAAGAATAATAAATAGGAATAAATAGTTTTTTTCATAATTAATAGTTAATCATTGTTTTAAATTAAATTGAATGGGTTGAAAAGTCGCCAGGGTTAGGCGGCTTTTCGTTTTTATATACTCTAAGAAATGATTGATTTGATTATTTTTTTAAAAAACCTTGCGTTTATCAATATTCGTCGTATATTTGCCCTCGAAACAGCGCGGGATAGAGCAGTAGGCAGCTCGTCGGGCTCATAACCCGAAGGTCACAGGTTCGAGTCCTGTTCCCGCTACTAAGTTAAAGTCTTAAAAACCAAACGGATTGTGTACGCAATCCGTTTTTTTATGGCTGCAATTTCGCTACTTTTACAAAACGTACACTTTTTAATTTATAATTACACTGCATACGGGAGTAAACATTTCTATATTGTATGTAGTGTCATATATTTAAACCATGAAAAAAACTTTACTTGCTCTTATACTCATAGTTCCTTTTTTAACCTCAATTGCTCAAACTGACTCCAAATGGTCTTATGGTTTGGTGGGAGGTAATTATATTTATTTTTTTAATAACCTTGACAGCAGCTATGGTTTTGAAAATAATAGAACCAAAACCAGCTTAAATGTTGGAGGCTATTTTGAGTACCAATTTGCACGAAAATTTGGGGTTAAAACCTCGCTTACATACAGGTCAGCAAGTCCAGACTATCATGTGAATACAAGAGTTCAATATTTTACAGGCAATGTTAAAATCAACTTTCTAGATATTACTCCGTTAATCAAATACGATTGCGGGTCAACCTACCGCAAAGGATTTTACATGGTTTTCGGCCCCAAAATATCTTTTATCACCAAGGCTGAAGAAGACGGAGAAGATGTTAAAGATGTTTTTAACTCATCTTCGTATGGATTTCAGTATGGTATTGGGACGCGTATAGCCAAAGTTGTCGATCTTGAAATCAAACTCGATTATGAAGTGGAGCCTTTTTTTGATAGAGGTAAAGGGGTTGAAACACATACATACGGAATCAATGCTCTTTTATATGTTGACCTCCAGAGAATTTTCTTCTCAAAAAAGCCGTAATCCTTTTTAAATCGAATTATCTTTGCGTTTGAACAATAAACAAAGCTAGATTTTCTGCTTTGAACCTTCTATTCCAGTTTTTCGATTTATGACACACAAAGCAGGCTTCGTCAACATTATTGGCAATCCCAACGTAGGCAAATCAACCTTAATGAATGCCTTTGTAGGCGAGCGACTTTCAATTATTACCTCGAAAGCGCAAACCACGCGCCATCGCATTTTAGGTTTGGTCAATGGCGATGATTTTCAGATGGTCTTTTCTGATACACCGGGCATCATCAAACCGGCTTATGAAATGCAAGAATCGATGATGCAGTTTGTCAAAAGCGCTTTTGAAGATGCTGATGTGCTCGTGTATATGGTCGAAATAGGCGAACAACAACTCAAAGACGAAGCATTCTTCAACAAAATTGTTCATTCCAAAGTTCCTGTTTTACTACTCATCAACAAAATCGATACTTCCAACCAAGAACAACTCGAAGCACAAGTCGCGCTTTGGTCTGCTCAAGTGCCCAATGCCGAGATTTACCCGATTTCTGCTTTGCAAAACTTCAACGTTACCGAAGTTTTCAATCGTATCTTAGAACTGTTGCCGGAATCACCGCCATATTACCCAAAAGATACACTGACCGATAAACCTGAGCGCTTTTTTGTCAACGAAAGCATCCGCGAAAAAATCTTACTCAATTACAACAAAGAAATTCCGTATGCCGTCGAAGTTATGACCGAAGAGTTCATCGAAGACGACCGTATCATCCGAATCCGCTCTGTAATCATGGTTGAGCGCGATACCCAAAAAGGCATCATCATCGGTCACAAAGGCGAGGCGCTCAAACGCGTCGGAATGCAATCGCGCGCAGATTTAGAAAAGTTTTTCGGCAAACAAATTCACTTAGAGTTATACGTCAAAGTCAACAAAGATTGGCGTTCCAATGCCAACCAGCTCAAGCGTTTCGGCTACAACCAACAATAGGCATGAAAAAACTCGGATTGTTTTGCGTTCTTCTTTTGGGTTTTCTGAGTGTTTCTGCTCAAAACAAAACTTTGCCCGAAGGCTGCGTACAATTTACACCCGAACAATTGCCGTGGGTTGATTCCGTGCCCAACCTTCCGCCGGGAACGCGGTTTTGTGCGTTGTATGGCGACATCAAAAAGCAAGGTCCGTTCGCTGTTCGCTTACAACTCCAACCGAATATTGTGCTCAAAAATCATTACCACGAGCAGGATGAAGTAGTCACCGTGCTCGAAGGCTCGGTTTCTGTTTCATTTCCCGGACAGTCGGCGCAAACTTTTGGGGCGGGCAGTTTCTATGTCAATGCCGCTCAGGTGCAGCACGCCGTGCAGGTTGGTCCACAAGGAGCTACTTTGCAAATCAATGCGCAAGGCCCGTGGACGGTTATCTTTAAATAATTCAGGTTTTTTTAGGGCGTGCCCCTGCGGGTCAGGCTTTTCGCTTCAAGTCCTCGCTGCGTTGCGGGCTTTTCGCTGCAATCCTTCACGCGGTCGTGTAACTGAATCACCAGCCTTTCAAATCATTCAATAATCTTCAAGAATAAGGCTTCGAGTTCATCCATTTGTCCGGTACCATTGAATCGAATCTGTCTTGCAATAAAATACAACAGAAACCAAACCACCACCATCAAAAACATCACAAGCAAATCAAAGTTATATGGTTGGTGCAAACTCAGGTTTGAGTATAACATCGCGCCAAAAACAGTAAAAATACCGGCCACGATAAAGTGCAAAAACATAAACAAAGTCCAAAGCGTTTGGTCCGGGCCAAACAAACCGCGAATATGGGTGTGGTTTTCTTTGGGTTCAAGTTCTAGGTGTAAATGCGGTGACCAATATTGCTTTTTGGTGCCTGAGACAAACATCCAAATGTGATTCTCGCAAATCTTGACTCTGAAATCTTCTGATTTTTGCGCGGCAAATGCCTCAAATTTTTGTCGCAATTCATCAGTGTTGGCCGCCACATCCTTGTAAAACCGAAGGCGTAAACGAATGGTTTGAGTAGTATCCATCATACTTCAAATAAATTAAGGTTATGTTTAGGCCGTTGAAAATCAGTTTAATCTAAGCTAATGTAGCAAATTACTAGCGATTTACCTGATTAAAGTTTACCTTTGCCGCCAATTTTGCAATGAATATGAGTAATATAGTCGCCATTGTCGGAAGACCCAACGTCGGAAAATCAACCTTGTTTAACAGACTTATCCAGCGCCGCGAAGCCATCGTTGATTCGGTTTCAGGTGTGACGCGTGATCGCAATTACGGAAAGAGCGAGTGGAACGGAAAAGCGTTTTCGGTCATTGATACCGGTGGTTATATTCACGGTTCAGATGATGTTTTTGAAGGCGAAATCCGCAAGCAAGTCGAGCTCGCCATTGATGAGTCAGATGTGATTTTGTTTTTGGTCGATGTCGAAGAAGGCATCACCCCCATGGACGAAACCGTAGCCAAGCTTTTGCGCAAAGTGACCAAACCGGTTTTGCTGGTGGTGAACAAAGTGGACAATGCCATGCGCGAGAAAGATGCCGTTGAGTTTTACAACCTCGGTCTCGGCGAATATTACACGATTGCCGGAATGTCAGGCAGTGGCACCGGAGATTTGCTCGATGCGCTTATTGCTGCTTTCCCGGAACAGCCCGAACCTACCCAAGAAGAAACTGAATTGCCGCGTTTTGCCGTGGTGGGTCGTCCAAATGCTGGAAAGTCTAGCTTTATCAATGCGCTCATTGGTGAAGATCGCTTTATGGTAACAGACATTGCCGGAACCACACGCGATGCCATTGATATGCGCTACAATCGTTTTGGTTTTGAGTTTAATTTAGTCGATACGGCCGGAATTCGACGCAAAGCCAAAGTCAAAGAAGATTTAGAATTTTATTCAGTGATGCGTTCCGTGCGTGCGATTGAAAATGCCGACGTATGTATTCTGATGATTGATGCGACCCGCGGATTCGAAAGTCAAGACCAGAACATTTTTTGGTTGGCTCAGAAAAACCGAAAAGGCATTGTGGTTTTGGTCAATAAATGGGATTTAGTCGAAAAAGATGCCATGTCCACCCGCGACTATGCCGAGAAGATTCGCAAAGAACTCATGCCTTTTACCGATGTGCCTATTTTGTTTGTATCGGCGCTCACCAAACAGCGTTTGCTCAAAGCATTAGAAACCACTGTTCAGGTATATGAAAGCCGCAAAAACCGTATCTCGACTTCAAAATTCAACGAGCATATGCTCAAAATTATCGAGCACAATCCGCCGCCGGCGCTCAAAGGCAAATACGTCAAAATCAAATTCTGCATGCAGTTGCCTACACCTACGCCACAGTTTGTGTTTTTTGCCAATCTGCCGCAATATGTAAAAGAACCTTATAAGCGCTTTTTAGAAAACAAAATCCGCGAGCAATGGGATTTTTCGGGCGTTCCGATGGATATTTTTATTCGAGAGAAGTAATAAAAAAACCGGAGATCTCCGGTTTTTTTATTTATTTCTTACAAGAGCTATCAACTGTATAACTGAATTTTTTTGTGTTGATCTTCTTAATCGCGGGATTGTTTTTGTGATCTGGCTTGTACGAAGCTCCTGTTCCTAAGTCAACCCCAATACCAATAATTCCCCATGAAACCAAGGATAAAATAAAATTTCCAGTTCTAAATCTTTTATCAAAAGTTTGTGTGGTCGTTTCGCACCCTTCTTCTCTTAATTCAACGGTTAATTGTCTGTTTCGACTATACATAGTAGTTGCTTGACCTTTTCCGATTTTTTGCCCGTCTACATAAATGTCAGCATTTGGTCTGTCTTTGGCAGTAATTGAAGCTTCATATCTACTGCCTCCAAACATAACTCCACAGCTGTTGAGCATAATACATAGGCCCATTAATCCGGCCAACATGGTAATTTTTGATTTCATTTTGTATGGTTTTTAAATTAGTTCCGCGAATATAAAAAAGTCAAGCATAGAAATTTAACATTTGACTTATTTTCAAAAAAAATGACCAAGTTCAAACCTGGTCATAAAATTTATGAGATTAATAGAAGTTACCAACTTCCACCGCTTCCGCCGCCGCTGAATCCGCCGCCGCCGAAGCCACCGCCAAATCCCCCACCGCCAAAACCGCCGCCGGAGCTTCCGCCGCCAAAACTTCCACTGCCAAAGCCGCCTCGGCCCAGACTGCTCAGAATGATGGCATCCATCAAACTGGTTCCGCCACCGATGCCGCCTGAATTTCCACCGCCGCCTTTTTTGCTTTTAGAAATAATGACCAACAAAATGATCACAAAAATAATAATCGGCAAAACCGGAAATGATTTCTTGTGCTTTTTGTGTTTAGGATCGGCTTTGTATTTGCCTTTAAAAACGTCGATGATGGCATCGGTTCCTTTGTCTAAACCGGCATAAAAATCACCTTTTTTAAATTCGGGAACAATTACATTGCGCGTAATTTCTCCACCAATTCCGGCCGTGAGTCGATCTTCAAGTCCGTATCCGGCCGAAATCCATATTTTCTTTTCGGCTTTGGCCAGTAAAATGATTACACCGTTGTCGTTTTGCTCGCTTCCGCCAATGCCCCACGCATGGCCCCATTTCGGAGTCAGAATACCAATGTCTTCGCCTTTGAGGCTTTCAATGGTAATGACCACTATTTGCGTTGAAGTCGAATCGGCATAACGAATGAGTTTTTGCTCTAAAGCCGATTTGTTTTCCGGGCTTAAAATCTGCGCATAATCATAGACGCTGGTCTGCAAATCAGGTTTTTTCGGAATGTCGAATTGTGCCCAAAGATTCAGGGTTACCAACAAGCAAAAGGCGAGTAAGCTCTTGAATAGCATTTTTGTTTTCATCAGCCTACAGAAATTTCGTTGGACAATTCGTTGGTGTCATCATCAGCACACGGAAAGTATTTTTTGAGCTCTTGCCCGGCCAAAGTGATGCCATCCACCAAACCTTGCGCAAAGCGTCCGGCCTTGAAATGAGCCGCCATGACTTCTTTGGTATTGTCCCAAAAATTATCGTTCACCAAATCATTGATGCCTTGGTCGCCGCAAATGGCAAACGCGCGGTCTTCGACAGCCACATAAATGAGCACGCCGTTTTTGAGTTCGGTTTTGTGCATTTCGAGTAAATGAAAAACTTCCAAAGCGCGCTCATAGGCCGCCTTGGAAGCTGTTTTTTCAATGTGAACTCTGATTTCGCCCGAAGTTGCTTTCTCGGCCAAGCGAATGGCTTCAACAATCGCAGCTTCATCGTCTTTGGTCAAGAAATCTTCAACTTTTGACATGAATCAAATTTTAGAATTTTACTTCAACCGGTTTGTCCGCACCTTCCGCTGATTTGAAGTATGGTTTTTCAGGATAACTACCCAAGAAAATACTTTGCGGCATGGCCAAAACATAACCGTTGTAGGCTTGAACTGATTCGTTGAAACGCGTTCTGGCCGTTAGGATTTGATTCTCGGTGCTGGCCAATTCATCTTGTAATTTCAAGAAGTTTTCATTGGCTTTGAGTTGCGGATATTGCTCTAC
>JAXLVE010000018.1:0-55076 GCA_046329175.1 Flavobacteriaceae bacterium | reverse complement strand
ATTCGTTCACCTTTGCCCTAAAAAAATTATTCCGGTGCCGAGGCTTTTCGCTTGGCTTGAAACGGAATCACAAGCAATGCTTTGATGCGATTGTGTTCTCGTTCATCCGGATGCGTATCAACACCATACACAATATTTTCTTTCGGCAAAGTCATATAAGTGCCGAAGAGTCGATCCCAAACCGAGAAAATATTGCCATAATTGCTGTCGGTATAAGGTAATTTGTAGTGATGATGAACTTTGTGCATGTCGGGCGAAACAATCAAATAACTCAGCCATAAATCAAGTTTACCGGGCAAGCTGATGTTGGCGTGATTGAATTGCGTGGCCACAACTGATAAGGTTTGATACAAGAAAATCATCCACATCGGGCAGCCGACTAGTGCAACGCCCAAAGTTGTAAAAATGAAACGCAAAATACTTTCGCCGGGATGATGTCTGTTGGCCGAAGTCGTGTCAATCCAAGTATCGGTGTGGTGAATCAAATGAAAACGCCACAGCCACGAAACGCGGTGTTCTATCCAATGAATCAAATAGGCGCCAAAAAAATCCATGAGCAATAAACCAACGAAAGTGTAAAGTAAAATGGGCATTTCCGGAAGCCATTGCAGCAATCCAAAATGATTTGTTACGGCCCAATCAGAGGTTTTGACCAAGATAAAAGCCAGTAAAAAGTTAATCACAATGGTCGCCAGCGTAAAAAAAATGTTGATTCCGGCGTGCTGCCATTTGCTGTATTTAAATCGAAACAACGGAAACTGATTTTCAATGAGCCAAAAAAGGGTAATGCCGCCCACCAAAATCAGGCTTCGGTGCGATGACGGAATCGTTGAAAAATAAGCGATGATTTGTTCCATAAATTAAATTTAATGAATTACCCGAAAGGTCAAATTAATTCGGCCGCCGATGGGTTGCGCCGTTTTGGGAATTTGATGCTTCCAGAAATGTTGTGTTGTTCCTTTCATGAGCAGCAAACTTCCATGCTCGAGTAAGATTTTTTGTTTGATATCCAGCGAATTGTGTTTGAGGTGAAACCACCGCTCAGCGCCCAAACTCACCGAGGCAATCACCGGATTTTCGCCGAGTTCTTTTTCGTCATCAGCATGCCAACCGTTGCTGTCTTTGCCATCGCGATAATAATTGAGCAGCACTGTCGTGAATGATACTTCGGCAATACTTTCGACTTGATATTTGATTTTTTGCAACAACAAATTCCACGGATGCGGCTGCATGGTAATATTCGAGTAGGAGTAAGGTTTGCCATCGTTGCCATATAGCGCAGTGAGTCGCGGTTGCGGATGTTCTTTGCCGTAGACTTTAATCGTGTCTTGTTGCCAAGGCGTTTGATCGCGTAATGTTTTGAATAAATCATCGGCGATATCAGGCAGAAAGAATCCCGGATAATAAACAATTTCCGCATTGGGCAAATCAAGTGGCAAAGGTTCAGAGCCAAATAGCGAACTCATCTTTATTGTTCATCGATTAAACCACTCAAATGCACGCGCAAAGCTTCGACTGAAATGCTGATTTCCCAAAACGAAATGCCTAGTGAAATCAATAAACACAGCAAGCTAATGCCAAACAAATAAATGCCGGCCAAATGCTGTTCTAAAAACAAAAGCAACATCGCAAAGACCGACATAAACAAACACAAAACGCCAAACATTTGCATGTAGCGGATGAGCGTTAATCGCAGATTCAGGTTTTTGATTTCGAGCAAAGTCGAGGGACTGGCTTTTTCGTCATAGTTTTTTTTGAGTCCGCGAATGATACTCGCAATAGTCAAAAATCGATTCGTGTAAGCCAATAAAATGAGTGAAGTGGCCGAGAAAAGTAAAGCGGGCGTTTCAATAGTCAGATTCATAGCGGTTTGTGTTTGATGTTTTTTTGGTCTTGAACTATGTCAAGGACAGTGCAATTTACTAATAGTTAAATAAAGAAACCATGATTTTAAAATAACAAATTAGTACTAACTTGCGGCCAGTAATGATTGCATCAAAAATGTTTCGAATCGGTCTGCGATGCCTGGTTGGGATTGCTTTTCTCGCGCTCACTTTTCAGAAAAGTTCAGCGCAATGTCTGCGTATTGAGACCATTTTGGTCGATTCTTGCGATAATTCCGGAGACGAAGGTTTTAATGAAATGTTCAGTTTTGTAGTCGGACCGGCGCCGCTGAATCTGTCGCAGATGACCGTTACTTGGCCCAGTCAATCTTGGCAAGGGCTCGCACAGAATTCTATAACGGCTACTAAAGTTGCTGCACTCAACACACAGATTGCCGGATTAGGCGGTTGTGGCCAACTCATTGAACCCACCGGAACGATTCCTGCCAATGCGAGTGTTATTGTCATTACTAGCTATAATTTTTCACCGTCGGCCAATGTTTTTGGAGCTTTAAGTCACGATGTTTATATTTTGTTTCAAGACAATGCCACTGTCACCGGCGGGCATTTCGGAAATTACAATGCCAATCCCGGAATCAGAACTCTGAGTGTAAGTTTTGGCGGCGGATGCAATGTTTCGGTAAGTTATGACCGATCTTTACTGGTCGATGCTAATGGATTACCCGGTGCAGCCAATGGTGCCAGTGTTGTATACAATGCTGCCGGAAATGCAACCTATACCAATCAAGGCTGTGTAGCTCCGGTAGATGTTTTTTCGGTAGATGCCGGAACTGTAACTTCTGCATGCGTTGGAGCAACTGTTTCATTGTCAGGAACCGCACAAGGACAAAATTCAGTTGCTTGGTCAGCTCCGGCGGGCACTTTTAGCAGTCCAAATTCATTGAATACCAATTATACTTTGCCTTTTACTGCTTCAGGTTCAGTTACCTTGACTTTGACAGCAACCAATGCCTGCGGAAATTCAATTACCGATACCGTGACCTTAAATGTCACGCCCGGAACGATTCCTACTTTCAATCAACCTGCCGCCATTTGTTCGGGTGAATTTTTAGCGGCTTTACCTACTACTTCGCTCAATGGTATTACCGGAAGTTGGTCGCCAGCGCTTGATAATACGCAAACCACCCAATATACTTTTACACCCAATTCCGGACAGTGTGCTACAACCAAACAACTGACTGTTACGGTCAATCCATCAACAATACCAGCATTTACCCAAGTAGCGCCTATTTGTGCGGGCCAATCTTTATCGGCTTTGCCCACCACCTCCAACAACGGAATTACCGGAAGTTGGTCACCGCCGCTAGATAATACGCAGACTACCGATTACACCTTTTTGCCGAATACCGGTCAATGTGCGTCGCCGGTTGTGATGCGTATTACCGTTACCCCCAGAACCATTCCTACTTTTACGCAAGTACCGCCAGTTTGTATTGGTTCTCCTATGACTGCTTTACCGACCACATCACTCGAAGGAATTGCCGGCAGTTGGTCACCACCTTTAGACAATACGCAAAATACATTGTACACTTTTACACCCAATCCGGGTCAATGCAGTAATCTGACGGCACAGATGACTATTGCAGTAACTTCAGCCAATGTAACTCCGACTTTTGCACAAATTGGGCCCATTTGTACCAACCAAACCTTAAATCCATTACCGACTACTTCGCTCGAGGGAATTATCGGAACGTGGTTTCCGGCACCCAATAATTTGAACAATACAACCTATACTTTTACACCCAATGCTGGGCAATGTGCCAACAATACCACAATGACCATCGCAGTAAGTAATCAAGTAACCCCCAATTTTGTACAAGTGGCACCGATTTGCAACGGCGATGTTTTAGCGCCCTTGCCAACTACTTCCTTGAATGGAATTACCGGAACCTGGTCACCAGCGCCCAATAATACATCAGATACCACTTACACGTTTACACCTTCTTCGGGTTCATGTGCATCCGTATCTTTTATGACGATTCAGGTGCAACAACCCACGATTCCTGTTTTTACTCAAGTAGCTGCTATTTGTGCAAGACAATCATTAGCGGCATTGCCAACGACTTCCAACAACGGAATTACCGGAACATGGTCACCTGCAATAAATAATACACTAACTACTGATTATACTTTTACGCCCACCTCGGGGCAATGCGCTACAACAGCTACCATGCGCATCACGGTCAATCAAGTGGTAACGCCCATCTTTACACAAGTAAATCCAATTTGTTTGGGACAATCTTTGACTGCTTTACCTACAACATCAAACAACGGCATTATAGGAACTTGGTCACCACCACTCGATAATACCCAAACAACACGCTACACATTTAGCCCAAATTCAGGACAATGCGCTACTTCGGTTGACATGACCATCGTGGTGAATAATCCGAGCATCGTTCCCACATTCACGCAAGTGCCGCCTATATGCACCGGGCAAAATTTATCGGCTTTGCCAACGACATCAAACAATGGAATTACCGGAGTTTGGTTACCGGCGTTGAATAATTTAGCGACGACACGCTATACTTTTACGCCGAATTCCGGGCAGTGTGCTTTGCCTACTTTTATGGATATTGTCGTGACCAATGCCAATATTACGCCCACGTTTAATCCGGTTGCTCCGATTTGTTCCGGCGAATTTTTGCCAGCTTTGCCGACTACTTCACTCAACGGAATTACCGGAAGTTGGTCGCCTGCTTTAAGCAATACCCAATCTAAGATTTACACTTTTACACCCAACCCCGGACAGTGCGCTTTACCGGCTCAATTGGGCATTACAGTGGTGAATAATGTTCAGCCGTTGTTCAATGTTTTGCCTGCGGTTTGCGAGGGAAGTTTGATTGCTCCGTTGCCAACGACTTCGCTCAACGGAATCACCGGAACTTGGTCACCACCACTAAGCAACACCCAAACCCAAACGTATACTTTTACACCCAATGCGGGACAATGTGCTTTGTCGGCACAACTTACGCAAACCATCAATACCAAAACGGTTCCTTCATTTGCCACTGAATTAGATGTTTGCGAAGGTGGAATCGCTCCGATTTTATCCAATATTTCGCCCAACGGAATCACCGGGACTTGGGCTCCGGCGGTCATTAATAACCTTGTAGACGGAATTTATGTTTTTACGCCTTCGGCCGTTGAATGCGCTACTCAGATCAGTTTAGAAGTAAGGATTCAGCCCAATCAGGTATTTGCTCAAACTTCTTACATCTGTTCTGATGCTGCGGGTTTGCCTTTGACGCAATCGTTTTTAGATACCGGTTTATCTACCGCTGATTACACTTTTGTTTGGACACAAAACGGATTGCCTTTGACCGCAAATTCATCGGCTTATTTGGCCACGACTATCGGAAACTATCAGTCAGTTGCAACTGAAAATATTTCAGGCTGTACAGTTACTTATTTGTTTTCTGTTTTAGATAGTCCTCCGGCGACTGCTGAGGTTTTGGTCAATCAAGAATTGGCCGATCAGCAGCAAATTGTAGTGGTTACTTCGGGCGGAAGCGGTCAGTTTTTATATCAACTCAATTATGGCGCTTTTCAGACAGACAATACTTTTGTAGTTACGCAAGGCGGAGATTATATTGTACATGTCAAAGATGTGAGCGGTTGCGACAGTTTTGATTTACCGGTGACGGTTTTGGGTTATCCGAAGTTTTTTACACCCAATGAAGATGGCTATAACGACACTTGGAATATACAAGGTTTAAAGCCCGGACAAAAAGGCGAGATCAGTATTTTTGACCGCTACGGAAAGTTGCTCAAACAATTCTCGGCGCACAGCATAGGTTGGGACGGAACCTACAATGGTCAACTTTTACCATCCACCGATTATTGGTTTGTGATTGATTATCAAACAGCCTCAGGAGCTGAACGAACCTTCAAAGCGCATTTTTCGCTCAAACGTTAAAAAAATAAAACCCGCAAGTATTGAATTTGCGGGTTTTTTTATGAGTAAGTTGAATATTATTTAATCAACTCAAAACTTCTCTTGACAAAAGCGGTGAGTTCTTCGCCTTTGAGTAAGCCTTGTGAAATTTTGGCTAAATCCAGCGCTTGTTTGACCAAACTTTCTTGCGCTGAGGCATCGGCTTTGAGAATCGTTGAAGCCAAATCAGAATTGGTGTTCACCACTAAATTGTACATTTCCGGAAAGTTACCCATGCCAAACATGCCACCGCCGCCGGTTTGACTCATTTCTTTCATACGGCGCATAAACTCGGGTTGGGTGATGATAAACGGTGCCGCGTGGCTGTCCATTGCTTCAAGTTGTACCGAATAAGTCGTGTTCGGTACAATACCTTCTAAAACGGATTTTAGTTGGGTTGATTCTTCTTCAGACAGTTTTGAAATTTGTGCCTCGTCTTTTTTGATCAGCTTGTCAATGTGATCAGCATCCACGCGGGCAAAGGTTAGCTGCTTGTTGTCGGCTTCTAATTTTTGGATCAAATGCGACACAATTGGCGAATCGAGCAACAATACTTGATAGCCTTTTTCTTTGGCGATGTCAATGTAGCTGTGTTGTGCGTCTTTGTTGGATGCATACAACACGACTAAGTTTCCGTCTTTGTCGGTTTGGTTTTCTTTGAGGTTTTCTTTTAGTTCGGCTAAAGTGTAAAACTTGCCGTCAACTGTTGGATACAACACAAAATCTCCAGCTTTTTCGTAGAATTTTGGCTCAGAAAGCATACCGTATTCAAGCACAATTTTAATGTCGTTCCATTTTTGCTCAAAATCTTCGCGGTTTTCGTTGAAGAGCGATTTGAGTTTGTCGGCAACTTTTCGGGTAATGTAATTCGAAATTTTCTTCACATTGCCATCGGCTTGCAAATACGAACGCGATACATTGAGCGGAATATCTGGCGAGTCAATTACTCCGCGCAACATGACCAAAAATTCAGGAACAATGCCCTCGACATTATCGGTCACAAATACTTGGTTTTGGTACAATTGAATTTTGTCTTTTTGCACCTGAAGATTCGCGTCGAGTTTCGGGAAGTATAAAATTCCGGTAAGGGTAAACGGATAATCCACGTTCAGGTGAATGTTGAATAACGGCTCTTCAAATTGCATCGGATACAATTCGCGGTAAAACGCTGCATAATCTTCATCTTTCAAATCCGAAGGTTGTTTGGTCCACGCCGGATTTGGATTATTAATGATGTTGTCTACGTCGATGAATTCAGTTTTGTAATCCTCGCTGGCATCTTCAGGTTTTGGAAGCGCTTCTTTTTTGGTTCCGAATTTAATCGGCACCGGCATAAATTTGTTGTATTTGCTGAGCAACTGACCGATTTTGCCTTCTTCTAAAAACTCAACAGAATCTTCAGCGATGTGTAGAATAATTTCGGTTCCGCGGTCGGTTTTATCGTGGGCTACCAAAGTAAATTCAGGACTGCCATCGCAAGTCCAATGCGCGGCCGGTTCGTCTTTGTATGATTTGGTGATGATTTCAACTTTTTCGGCCACCATAAAAGCCGAGTAGAAGCCGAGTCCGAAATGACCGATAATGCCTGAATCTTTGGCAGAATCTTTATATTTTTCAAGGAATTCTTCGGCACCCGAAAAAGCTACTTGGTTGATATATTTTTCAACTTCTTCAGCGGTCATCCCTAAACCTTGGTCAATAATGTGAAGTTTTTTGCCGTCTTTGTCAATTTTAACTTCAATCATCGGTTGGCCATATTCAACTTTGGCTTCGCCGATGCTGGTAAGGTGTTTGAGTTTCAGGGTGGCGTCGGTGGCGTTTGAGACCAATTCGCGCAAGAAAATTTCGTGGTCGCTGTATAAAAACTTCTTAATCAGCGGGAAGATGTTTTCAACCGATACATTAATTTTTCCTGTTGTCATATCTGTGTTTTTTATTTAAAAATTTTGCTGCGCTTGTCAAATAAAATACCAAGCTGTCAAAAATGACAAATTGTCTTGCTTGATTCGCGATGTCGTACTTATTCTACATACTAATATTGTCTTAAATGACAATTCATTGCGAATCACGTTGTATATTTGCGGCTATAATTTGAATGTATATGAAAAAAGTTATTTTATTGAGTTTGCTGATGATTGGACTCTGGTCTTGTAAATCATCTTCTACAGCCTCACCGGCCAGTACAAAAATAGATACCCGTGTGGGCGCAACACTAAAAGGAAATTGGATTTTGACTTCAGTGAGTTATCCGGGTTCTGAATACATCAAAGTAACCTCATTTCAGTTAGAAGATTCCAAGTGTTTTGAAGGCAGTAGTTGGAAATTTGTAGCCAACAATAATTCAGGCGAAATGAATCTGTCAAAAGCAGGTTGTAGTTCTTTTAGTTCGCCTATTAAATGGTATGTCAACAAAGACGGACAATTTGTACTCAAGATTGTTAACGCGGGTGAAAAAGCCAAAAAAGTCAGAGATGGTTATGTGTTGACTTTTGTGGCTCAAGAATCAGGGAACTTTCAGTTAGTAGATAAAATTAATGTAGGAAATAAGCCTACGGATGTAGTATATCAATTTGAAAAAGCTAAATAATCATGAAAAAAATAACAACTTTAGCATTAGCCATTACTATTTTGAGCTCAATCGTTTTAACCAGTTGTGAAGCGGTTAAGAACAGTAACAATACACAACGAGGAGTAGCTATTGGAGCGGCCGGAGGTGCTGTGCTCGGTGCTGTACTCGGAAATAATATCGGCAAAGGTGGTAATGGTGCATTGGGCGCTGTGCTTGGCGGTGTTATTGGAGGCGCAGCCGGCGGCATCATCGGAAACAAAATGGACAAACAAGCCCGCGAAATTGACAATGCATTGCCCGGTGCTGATGTAGTTCGTGTGGGTGAGGGCATCAAACTCGTTTTGGGAGAGAATGCAGTTCGTTTTGATTTCAATAAATCGACTCTGACCAGTCAAGCCAAAGCCAACTTAGACAAATTGGTAAAAGTTTTTACTGAATACCCTGATACCAACATCGTTATTTATGGTTATACAGATAACAAAGGTGCCGCTGATTACAATTTGAAACTCTCACAAGACAGAGCCAATGCTGTAAAAGCTTATTTGACTAAAAAAGGATTGGCCGCCAGCCGATTTACAACCACAGGTATGGGCATGGCAGATCCTATTGAATCAAATGATACCGATGCGGGTCGAAGCAAAAATCGTCGCGTTGAATTTGCCATCACCGCCAATGACAAAATGGTCCAAGACGCACAAAACGGAAAATAATCCAATTGTTATAAAACAAAAAAGCTGCTTTAAATGGGCAGCTTTTTTTATGATTTTTTTCTTGGCTTATCGAACTTGATGTACTTCAAAAAAGGTTTTTCCTGAGTAGGAATCAATCGTAACACCGCTTTGGTAATTTTCAGCGTAGATTTCGATATAATCGCCTGCCGCGAGATAAACTAAACAATTAATAGTTCTTGAAACCGGACCGTTGGCGGTATGATTTCCACCGTTTTCTTGATAAAAGCTGCCATTCTTGCGAACGCCAATTGAATAATATTGTGTATTGGCTTGCGCATCGGTAAAATAACCGGCATTGACTTGATAATATCCGGTTTTAGCAGCGACAAATCTGCTGCTGCCGGAATTAAATTCTGAGTTGGCGTCAAAAGCGGTTGTGTTAAAGTTGATCAATTGCCACCCTGAAGTTGCCAGCGCAAGTCCACTGCTCAAGTTGGCACGCATCACCGAAAAATTTGCTGCAGTATTGTTCACCCAACTTGTTGCACCTGCTCCGTTGGTTTGTAAAATTTGCCCGTTGGTTCCGCGAGAAGTTGGCAAGGCATAACCGCTTGTGGCAGGATTTCCGATTTGTACTTCTGCGTTGGCTCTGAGAATATTGTTGTCAAATTCGCCATAAATCAATGAATTATTCGCGTCGGCATTGGTGTTTTCAATATACAAACGATTGCTGCCTGCTTCGTTATAACCCGCTTGATTTCCGATAAAAACATTGCTGTTACCGGTTAAATTTGAATAACCGGCTTGGTATCCGATTCCAACATTGTTGTTTCCTGTAGTATTGCTGTACAAGGCATCGCGACCCAAGGCATTGTTGTACGCGCCAATCGTATTGCTGCGCAGAGCCACATAACCCACGCCTGTATTGTTTGAACCTTGCGTGCCTGAAAGCCCGTTGGTGGTGGTTAGCGCATTGCGACCAATGGCCACGTTGCAAACACCTTGCGTACTTGAATATAGTGCGCCCACACCCAAAACAGTGTTTTCGGTTCCGGATACATTTGAAAACATCGATTGATCACCAATAGATACGTTGCGATTTCCAGTAGTATTCGAAGGCAAAACATTAGTTCCGATGGCCACATTGCGGGTTCCGGTGCCCGATGGATTAACGAGAGAATTGGCACCAAAAGACGTATTCATATTACCGGAAGTTGTATTCGGATTGCCCAGAAAACCCGCGCGAATATTATTTCTTTTAAAGACAATATCTTGATCGTCGGTGGTTCCCATAAAATTGGATGCCGGGACTGTTCCGCTGTTGCCGGTAGTGAGCCAAGAACTGGAATTCAAACTTTGCCAAGTTACATTGCCTAAACCATCGGTTTGCATTATTTGGCCGTTGGTTCCGCGTGAAGACGGCATGATGTAATTGTTGGCTGTAGTGGTTCCGATAGAAACTTTTCCTAAGAAATAACCGGCATAGTTGTTTCCTGATTTTAAAGCTTCTGAATATACTCCGTAATGCGTTCCGCCGGCTGCTGAATCAATAAAATTATAAGAGCCGTATTTGTTACCAGATCCAATCCCTGTCAAAGAATTGAAATCCCCATAATGAGTGGCATTTCCTGAATTACTAATCGTATTTGAAATGCCATATTGCTGACCAGTTCCAGCTCCAGAAAGTAAATTTGAAACTCCGTAATGAATCCCCGCTCCGGTATTGCTGATAGCATTTGATTGGCCGTATTGATCTCCGGATCCGGCTCCGTTTAAATCTGAATAATATCCGTAGTGAATCCCGCTTCCGGTATTACTGATGGTGGTGTTATAGCCAATTTGTTGTCCAGTTCCGGTTCCGGTTAAATCGGTATATCCGCCAAAATGGTTGCCGCTACCGGTATTGCCAATACTGTTGTAAACACCGTATAAAATTCCGGTTCCGGTTCCGCTTAGATTGTTGACTGTTCCAAAGTGGTTTCCGATACCGCTTCCGCTGAGGTCGTTGTAATTTCCGTAATGAATATTATCGCCCGAATTGGTGATATTGTTGTAATGTCCGTATTGACGACCGGCTCCAGCGCCCGAAAGAGTGGCGTTGAATCCGTAATGGGTTCCTGAACCCGTTCCGCTGAGTACATTGTTGGTTCCGTAATGGGTGTTGTTTCCAGAGTTGGAAATCAGGTTATCACTGCCGTGTTGTTCACCGGTCCCGGCCCCGTTTAAGTCGGTTAAACTTCCGTAATGATCGCCACTGCCGGTTCCGCTCAATGAACTGCTGATCCCATAATGCGTATTATTTCCGGTATTGCTCAGAGTATTTCGCGTGCCGATTTGTATTCCGGTTCCGGCTCCAGTAATGGTGTTGTAGGTTCCGTAATGCGTCCCGGTTCCGGTTCCGTTAAGGCTGTTCCCGGTTCCAAAATGACTGCCGTTGCCGGAATTATTTACCGTATTGCTTACGCCATAAACCGGGTCGTTTGAACTTCCGCTGTGGGTATTGAACAAGGCAGCTTTGTCGGCTCCGTTGTTGTTTCCGTTAGAAAAAATGTTATTGATACCGCGATCATAGGCAGTTGAAAGCACTTCAAACGGATACGAAGTTGTGTTTTTCCCGATGGCTACATTTCCGGTATGGAACATTTGGTCGGTAATGGTGGTCGGTGCTGATGTTGTACCTACTTTATACCAATCGGCGTCTGAATTCATGGTAGAGTTCATGCCAATCCAGCTTGACGACGTATTGTCCCAATAATAAAATCCGGGTTGATTCAAACCAGAAATCGTGGTCAAATAAACCAACATTCCTTGTTGTGATGAGGTTGGATTAATCGCCGGAAAGGCATCTATTTTTGGAATAAGGATACCGTCGGTATTTGATGGGGTTGCTTGATTGCTCGACTTGATATCTAAAACAGCATTGGGACTGGTGGTTCCTATTCCAATCTGAGCTAAACAGTTGAACGATAGAAAAAAAGCAATTAAAACGAGGGGCAGTTTTAGCTTCATATTCTTCTAGTGATGGTTGGGGCAAAAATAAGTCATATTTGCATACGAACCGAATATTATTGGTCAAAATAGCTAGGTCTATTCAGTTCGTATTCAAATAAATGACCTTAATTGTTTTCTTTTGTTTTTTTAGGACGCTCAGAACTTTTGACTTTTTCTTCAGCTTGTTTCATTAATTGTTCATATGAAACAAAGCCTTCAGGCAATAAATCTGGCTTGTAATTTTTTCTTTGTTCTTCTTGAAAACGAACATTTTGTTCATAATCAACCGGTGGTGGACTGGCATATCGGTTGTATTTACGCGTGTCGCCTTTGCCCCAAACCGGATCATTGCCAAATCGATGATCTTGAAAATGTAAACGTTTGGCCATGATTCTATACGAGAATGAAATATTTGCGTTTCCACCGTTTTTTTCTTTAACCGTAAAACCTTTATTATCTGAATCTTTAATGACAATTAGTCCATTGCTTTCGCCTTCTTCTTGCAGAAAAATACGCATCGGATGCTTTTCATCAACAAATATGGTTTCTAAAAATAACGGATCTAAATCAACATGTGCAATGCCATTTCTCAGGGTTCCGCCGCCAATATCTTCAAACCAAACTTCGGGCGCTTCGGTTACATATAAAAGTTGATTCCCTCTTGAAGTGCCAACACTGGCTGATTTGGTTCCGTTGGCAATAACATGGTTGCCATTGAAGTATCCACTGTAATTGTTGTTATTGGCTCTCCAGCCTACTACAGCTGCATCAACGTTGCCAGTGATGATGCCGCCACCGAAGGCAACACCATATACGCCAAGTCCATAGGCAGAAGTATTGTAGGTTCCAAATATACCTATGTGTTGATTACCAGTACTAATGCTATTGTAGCCATAAACGCCGACTCCTCCGTTCGTTGTTGATGGGGTTGTACAAGCGCCATATATACCGGATCTGGTTGTATTGGTTGAAGTTCCAGAGTAGTTTCCTTGAACCCCTGAACCAATACCGGTTCCAAAATATACACCCTGAACTGAAGAATAAGTTGTGGTGTTTCCGGTGAGCGTTTCACCCCAAATTCCTGATCCGTTTTGTGCGGTATATCCACTTGTAGAAAAAGGCAGAGCAGCAGAACCTATCGCTGCCAATGAATCACCGGCATAAGGCGAAGTGGTAGCTCCAATGGCAACTTCACCATCGGTAGGATTGATGCGCATTCGCTCAATATTGTTTGAATATAATTTAAAAGGCTGTGCGTTGGTGGTTCCGATAAAATCTGTCGCCGTAGCTGCATTTCCGGTAGTTGACCAAGCAAAATCACTCACATTGTTCCAACTAATTGTTCCTGTTCCGTTGGTGCGCATGACTTGCCCGTTGGTACCTCGCGAAGGTGGAAAAGTATAGATGTTTGAAGTGCTGGTTCCGATGCCTACGTTTCCTAAAAAATAACCGGCAAAATTGGTAGCGCCTGCCTTGAGTACTTCTGAATAAACCCCATAGTGTGTACCGCCTGCCGAGGTAACAATTCTGCTGAATAATCCGGTTTTTATTCCGCTTCCTGTACCTTCTAACTGGTTAAAAACGCCATAATGATCTCCATTCCCCGTGTTGGTTATATAATTTGAAAAGCCAATGTTGGGTGAGTTTCCTGAACCAATCATTGAGTTGTAAAAGCCCCAAGTATTTGAGGTGAGTCCTGCGTTATCATTCCCCATTAAATTGCGAACTCCATACGAAAAACCTGTTCCGGTATTGTTGTAAATTTCGTTCACAACCCCTTCTCGGGTTGCGTTGGTATTTTTGCTATACATCATATTTCGGAGCCCAATATTTGAGGAAGCATTTCCCATTTCATTTTGAATTCCGGTGTGTACACCTAAACTCCCAAAAAACGAATTTTGCATGGCACTGAACGAAGTTGCGTTTGCACAGTAAACATCATTTTTTATAGTGGTAACGACTCCGGTAGAAGTTCCAGAATAGGTGTTATTCATCACATTTACATCATTATTCGACGAACCCGCGTAGGCATTATAAATACCTTTATTGGTTACAAATGGAGTAGTAGTTGTACTCGTGGTGGACACAGCTACAGTAGTGTCAACATTGCTTGATGCTACGTCAAGAGTATAATCAGCCGTGTTTTTGCCAATGGCCACATTTCCGGTATGAAACATTTCGTCATTGATTGAAGAGGGCGCTGTAGTCGTTCCTTCTTTATACCAATCATGGTCGCCATTCATAGATGAGCTAATGCCTACCCAATCCGTAGTGGCTTGATTCCAATAGTAAAACCCGGCAGGTTTGGCATTCCCACCAAAAATGGTTGCAGTGGTCAGATAAACCAACATGGCTTGTTGATCTACGGAAGGATTGACCGCCGGAAAAGCATCTATTTTCGGAATGATGATACCATCCGTACTGGCTGGGGTCGCCTGATTTGATGCTGAAATATCCAATTGCGCTTTAGGATTGGTGTTGCCAATACCAATTTGCGCTTTTAAGTTTGATGTGAGGGCGATGAGTGTGAATAAAAATGCTATCCGTTTCATAGTCAGTATGTTTGTTGGGATAAAAGTAAGATGACCCACCAAAAAGCCCTAAAAAAAACGATGAATAGAGCATAAACTCGATAACCGGCAAAAATTGATAACTTGTTGCGCTGCCTTTTTTTTACCACCTTTGCCTTGCAAAATCAAACTCGGATGCTCTTAGTCAATCAATTGTCATTTTCATACCAACAAAAAACAGTTTTGAGCAATATATCTTTCACGCTTGAAACCGGAAAATCGTTGGCTGTTATTGGCGAAAGCGGTTGCGGGAAAAGTACTTTGTTGCGGCTTATTTACGGACTTTTAGATGCTGATTCAGGAACCGTTATTTGGAATGGACTGCCCGTTACAGGACCCAAGTTTAATTTGGTTCCAGGAGTTGATTCGATGAAATATTTGCCGCAAGATTTTGATTTGATGCCTTTTATTTCAGTCGCTGAAAATGTCGGTAAATTTTTGTCGAATATTTATCCGCAGCATAAAAAGAATCGCGTTGATGAATTGCTCGATTTGGTTGAAATGACTGAGTTTGCCAACGTAAAAGCCAAATTTTTAAGCGGCGGACAAATGCAACGAGTGGCCTTGGCGCGGGTGTTAGCTTTAGAACCTGAATTGGTTTTGTTTGACGAACCGTTTAGTCATATCGATAATTTCAGGAAAAACCATTTGCGTCGCAGAATTTTCAGTTATCTCAAAAACAAAAACATCGGGTGCATTATTGCCACGCATGATCGCGCGGATATTCTGGGTTTTACCGATGATACTTTGGTGATTAAAGATGCACAAATGTTGGCTTTTGGAACCTCAGAAGAAGTTTTTAGAAAACCGGTCAGCCGCTATGTAGCTTCGCTTTATGATGAAGTTAGTGTTTTTCCTGCCGAAGTTTTAGGGCTTAGTGAATGTTCAGAGAAAGAAGTTTTGGTTTATCCGTTTCAATTAAAAGTGGTGCCGCAAAGTTTGTGTCAGGTGCGCGTGGTTCAGTCTTATTTTAGAGGTCATACATATTTGGTAGAAGCGCGTTTTTTTGATCGAATTATTTTTTTTGAACACCCTATTTTTTTAGCGGAGCAATCCACTGTTTATTTGCAATATGTTGCCTAAATTTGTGAGGCTTTTAAATTATCCCTCATGAAAAAAATATTTCTCGGATGCTTGTTTTTTTCAGCATTCGTTCAAGCGCAATTGCAATGGCGACCATTGACTTCAGCATTTTCAAACACAAATAACCACCGTTTTGACGACGTTTTTTTTCTGAATGAAAATCTAGGTTGGGCAGCCAACGGAGAACTCGCTGCGGTCTATAAAACTACAGATGGCGGATTAACTTGGACCACACAAGTCACCGAACAATCTTTGGGTGGTAATTATTACTTTAGAAACATTGAATTTCTCAATGAAAATATCGGTTTTGTTGGAACACTCCACAATATATTTCTCAAAACAACTGACGGCGGAGATCATTGGAATCTGGTTACTTTACCACAACCATCACCGGCCATTTGCGGATTGGCTGCAGCCGGCCCAACTACTATTTACGGTTGTGGCGCTTATTTTTCGCCGGCCTACATCATCAAATCAACCGACAGTGGTGAGACTTGGCAATATATCAACATGAGCGCCTTTGCCGATGCATTGGTAGAAGTTTTATTTTTAGATGAACTCAACGGCTATGCATCTGGTAAAAGCCCCAGTGGTGGTGTTATTTTAAAAACTACCGATGGCGGAGTTACTTGGTCTACTTTGTACAACACCAATGTTCCGGGAGAATATGTTTGGAAATTACAAGTTTTATCATCCAATCACAACGTTATTTTTGGTTCGGTTGAAGCCAATGCGCCCCACTTTGGAAAAATGTTGCGTTCAATTGATGGCGGTCAGAATTGGGTGAGCAAACCGCTTCCGTATGTGAGCGTGCAAGCCATTGGATTTATGGACGAAAACCACGGATGGATGGGTGGATATATATCAAATCTTGGTGAAGTTTTTCCTTTTCTAGAGACAACAGACGGAGGTGATACATGGACTGATATTGGTGTTGGGAGCAATTTGAACCGCGTCTTTATTTTATCGGATCATTTGGCATATGCCTCAGGAACTACTATTTATAAGTATAGTGATACAAATTTGTCAGTTGGTAATTTTCAAGAAAGTAATCGAATCCCGCTCAAGGCTACTATTAGCCCGAATCCAATCAAAGACAAACTCAATTTAACAGTTGAATTTGCTAATCCGGATCATTTGGTCGTTGAATTGTATGATGCAACAGGTCGTTATATCAAGCAACTAAAGCTCGATGAAATTACCACAGCCGGCAAACGCCATTACACCTTTGATTTTCCGTATGCTTCCGGAGCCTATTTGCTCAATTTGCACAACAATACCGGAAGACAGTCAATTAAATTCCTCAAGTAAAAAGCTTGTTTTAAAATATGCTCAGATTTAAGCAATTGAAAAAGACAATTGTTTAAATTTGAGCATCATTTTTTATTAAAAAGCTACTTATGACTTATCATTCCCGAATAGCCGGACTCGGATATTATGTGCCGCCACGTGTGGTTACCAACGAAGATTTATCGAAAATTATGGATACCAATGACGAGTGGATTCAAGAACGCACCGGAATTCAACAGCGTCGTCATGTGGTCAAAGGCGATGGTGATACCACCACCACTATGGGTGTCAAAGCAGCCAAAATGGCTATTGAACGATCGGGCTTAACCGCACAAGATATTGATTTTATCATCTTCGCAACTTTGTCACCGGATTACTATTTTCCGGGGCCGGGTGTGACTTTGCAAAAAGAACTCGGTATGCGAACCGTGGGCGCGCTGGACATTCGCAACCAATGTTCTGGTTTTGTTTATGCGCTTTCGATTGCCGATCAGTACATTAAAAATGGCATGTATCAAAACGTTTTGATTGTGGGTTCTGAACTGCATTCTATTGGTTTGGATATGACTACACGAGGTCGCGGAGTTTCGGTGATTTTTGGCGATGGAGCAGGAGCAGCGGTACTCAGTCGTGAAACAGATTTATCCAAAGGTGTATTGTCAACTCATTTGCACGCTGAAGGCGAACACGCTTTAGAATTGGCTTTGCAAGCGCCGGGTATGGGCGGTCGTTGGGTAACTGATATTTTGGCCGATCAAAATCCGGAGGATGAAAGCTATTATCCGTATATGAATGGTCAGTTTGTATTTAAAAATGCGGTGGCTCGTTTTAGTGAAGTCATCCATGAAGGTTTGCAAACCAATGATTTGAATGTCTCTGATATTGACATGCTCATCCCGCATCAGGCCAATTTGCGCATCTCACAATTTATTCAGAAAAAGTTCAATCTCAGCGACGATCAAGTATTCAACAACATTCAAAAATACGGAAATACCACGGCGGCTTCGATTCCGATTGCCCTTACCGAAGCTTGGGAAGCCGGAAAAATTAAATCGGGTGATTTAGTTGTGTTGGCAGCTTTTGGTAGTGGATTTACTTGGGCCAGCGCCATTATTCGATGGTCATAAAAATAAAAAAACCGGAGTGCAAGCTCCGGTTTTCAATTCTAACTAAAACTCAATTTATAAAACCCAATTATTAATTGTTATCTGAATAATGAGCTCTATTTTGATCGATGTATCTCTATAGACTCATTTTTTTATTTTCTGTTACAAGAAAACTATCTTTTTATGGCAAAGTGCGATTTGAATTCTTTTTCTTCGCCTTCTTCATTATAAGTTATCGTAAACCAATAGTCATCGGCAGGAACTGAATTTCCGTTAATCGTTCCGTCCCAACCAGCGCCACCCGGTTTGATTTGGCTGATGAATTTACCATATCGATCGTAGATATAAATCACAGATTTTGACTGATCTTTCAAGGTATTGATGTTCCAAGTATCGTTGTAACCATCACCATTTGGTGTAAAGAATTTTGGGTAATTCACAATCAAAGCAAAGGTTTTGGTGATGCCACAACCATTTTTATCTCGAACAGAAATTGTGTGTGATCCGGTTGATACATTCTGGAAAATCGGACTGTCTTGATACGGACCAAAATCCAATTGATATTCGTAATCTCCGCCTACGCCGGTGGCTTCAACGGTAATGACTTGATTGTCGTCAAAAGCATCGGTTTGTGTAAAGGCAACGATTGCCGGTTCCGAAGATAATACCGTTACTGGTGTTGGAACGGATGAACACCCGGTGAGATAATCTGTGGCAATGACCGTGTATTCGCCTGGTAAAACGGCTTGGTAAGTGCTGCCGCTTCCTACCAAATTACCTGCTTCATTATACCATTTGATAGAATAATTGTTGGCACTTAATCCGCTTGGAATTACATAAGGTCGGAGCAATACGTTATTGGTTGAATCATAACACATGATACCCGCTACCGGTTTTGGTTCTGGTAGTTTGTTCACGCGAATAGTGATTACTTTCACATCAAAACAATTCGGAGCTAATGTATTTGATACACGCACATACATCGTTTGAAGTTCTGTTTGCGTTACCGCATGCAAATTGGCCACCGCATCATTAAAGGTCGGGTGATAAGTCACCACGAATTCTGTTCCGGTTTGGGTTCCTAAAATGGCAGTGTTTAATGTTGTTAGGTCAAACTCAGTGATGCCATCATTGTTGCCGTCTTCGTCACAAACAGACAACAAATTATTCGGAACCGGATAAGCTACCGGCGGATTAACAATGTTTACGTCAAACATGCTTTGATCGTAACTATTCGGATCAAACGGAGTAATTCCGTAGATGTAAATTGTTTTTGTAGTGGTTACCGCTTGCCCGGGATTCAAATGTGTACCGGTGCCCAATGGGCCAGTGTAGTATCCACCGACACTTAGAGCAGGTAAGATAAAACTACTACAAGAAGTAACGCTTGGTAATTCATCAACATTATAAACGGTAATGTCAAAGCTTTTTTCGTCAGAACAATTAGGGGTTGTTCCGGTTTCGGCATAGACATATAAAGTTTGACTTACTGTGAGTACATCGCCAGCATGTAACAATTGTCCGGTTTTGTTCGAGCCAGTATAATAATCTCCAACACTGAGTGCAGGAAGGGTATAGGCATTAGCAATTTGAACATCACTCATCGGAGCTACCACCGGTGTTTGATTGATGGTAACTGTAAAACTGTTCTCATCAGTACAATTGATGCGTTCTCCGGATTCAGCATATACATAGATGGTTTGTGAGGTAGTAACTACATCTCCGGCATGCATTAAGTTGGCTTCTCCATTGACCAAAGGCCCTCCCGACAATTTGAAATATTTTCCGTGCGTGAGCGCAGGTAAAGTATAGCTGTCACAAGCCACTACATTAGCTGGTGCATCCGCTTGTATAGAATAAACATTGATGTTAAAACTATTCTCGTTAGTACAGAACGGCGGAGTATTTGAAACAGCATAAATATAAATGGTTTGCGAGGTAGTAATCACAGTTCCGCCCGGAAGCATGGTTCCAGTTCCGCCCGGCCCCGTAAAATAGTTTCCAACGGCCAAATTAGTCAAGGTATATGAATCGCAAATATCAATATCTGAACGCGAGTCAATTATCGGTTTTGGTTTGATGTTAATTTGGAACATGCTTTGGTTGCTACAATTAGGATCTGTCAATGAGCGTTTGAAAATGAACACTGTTCTAGTATTAGTCACCACATCACCTGCAAACATCGGAGTTCCCGTTCCGTTCGATCCGGTAAAATAAGCACCGCTAGTTAATACAGGTAAAGTATAGCTGTCACAAACAGTTACATTTGGCAATTGATCGATGATTGGTTGTGCAATGGCAATATCAAAATGCAAGTTGTCAGTACAATTCGGGCCACTGCTCACAGGAGCATAGATATAGACAGTTTGAGATAAGTTGATAGCTGTACCGGCTGCAATTTGCTGACCTCCGCCTTGTGGTGCCGTATAGTAATTACCAATGGGTAGTGCTGGCAAAACGTAAGGCTCACATTGAGCAACATTGGCCGGGGTATCAATTCCGATAATCACTTCGAATGAAGCATTGGCGGTACAATTCTCAGGTGTAGTAGCAAAAACATATACCGTTTGTGAGCTGGTCAATACTGTCCCAGCCGGAAGTTCTGTTCCTTCACCATTAGCTTGTGTAAAATATTTTCCTTCGCTCAGTTGAGGCAAAGTATATGAGCTACATCCGAATACATTTGAAAATGTACCTAGGTTTATCGTAGATAAAATCGTAGCTGTAAAATCTTTATCAATAATACAAAACGGAGGTTCGGTAGATTGATAATAGTAATTAATAGTCTGTGTCGAGGTGATAACAGTTCCCGGTGCAATCTGAGTTCCTGTACCATGTGAACCTGTGTAGAAACTTCCAACCGGAACCGGAGGTAAGGTATAGCTTCCGCAATAGCTGTCACTGTCAGGAGCTATGGCATCCGGATCTAAAATGGTTACTTTAAAACTACTGCTGTTCGAGCAGCTGTTTGGTCCACCCGGCTGATTGAAAATGTAGATGGTTCCGGTATCGGTGATTACATCACCTGCATGAAGCATACTTCCGCCGCCATTTGGAAGACTAAAATAGTTTCCGTTTGTAAGTACTGGCAAAGTATATCCTTCACAAACATAAACATTCATTAAGGTGTCAACGAGCGGTAAAGTGGTTACATATAAGTTAAAACTAACCACACTATAACAACTGTTGTCAAAAATATTTTCAACTCTGGCAAAAATTGGTGTGTTGTTGTTGGCGTACAAGAAGGTATTAGCGATAGGGCTGGTGTCTGCATTGGCATTGGCTAGTGTATTGAAATAACTAACCGAATAAATGCTTGACGATTGGCTTCCTAATATAGCGCTGGTTTGCTGGCTCAAATCGAATCCGGCATTGTTGAATGCTGAAGCCGAACATTTAGTCATATTGCCCGGTTGATTAGCTACCGGCGGAGCAGAAACCAACAATTTAAAAGTTCTGGTTGTATAACAGGCGTTGTTCGGGTTTTTAACTCTAACATAAACCGTAGTTCCCGGAGCAGCGGTGTAGTTATTTGTAAGCGCATTGATTCCTGCATCTGCATCAGCCTGTGAAGCGTGATAAGTAACTTGCGTCAGTGCATTCAATCCAGCTTTTACAACAGGCGTATTTCTTGACAAATCGTAAGTGTAGTTGGCGGCACCCATATCGCAACGATACAAATCGGTTGGCATTCCAGCTGCTATTTCTGGTAAATACTCAACATTGATGTAATCGGTAACCGGTTGACAACCATTGGTGTTTTTCTGATAAGTAATTCCATAAGTTCCGGGTTGAGTAACTACCAAATTAGGTCCGTTTTCGCCGGCAATTGGTTGGCTATTTCTAGTCCAGCTAAAGTTGTATTGAGATGGATCTAGATTCGATGTCAAAGTATGAGATGAACCATAACAAATGGCAGTATTGTTGGCTGAAGTCAAGTCAAGGCCCAACACATCTTGTCCAATGTTAAAAGTATCAGACGAAATAAAGATGGCTGAATCTGAGCTCTCATCTGCGCGATCAGCAATTACTAATTTAATGTGATAAGTAGTATTCGGAACCAAAACCGCCGAAGCATTCATCAATTTGGTTTGTCCGTTAAAGTTGGTTGCAGAGCTAAATGCTGATGAACCGCCGTTATAACTTCCGAAATACTGTGCATTAGCCGATGGGCATGAGGAATTGTACAAGAAGTCGCGAATCGTTACCACCGAAATTGGCAAATTGGTACTCGGAACTACCGCCAAATTGGTGGTTACTCCTGTACTGGTATTGGTCAATAAGAAGGCAAAAGCATCTGAGAACTGGCACTGAAAGTTTCCGTACTCTTCAGAGGCAAATAAAAATTCAAAGCTAAAAGTTGGTGAAATAGGCGTAAAGTCAAATTCCAAAACGGTAGCGTTGATTGAATTCATCGAAATGCCCGACTGAGCTAAAGTAGCTTCAAGACTTGCATCACCAGGCCAGTTTCCGTTGCCGTCATTGAGCATGCTTGTGTTCGGGCCTACTGCATTCATAACATTTCCCGTACTTAGAATAACACCTGAGTGCATCGGGAAATTTGGATTGCTGTTCTGGAAAAAACCAATACCATTGGCGGTTCCAAAATTAGAACCTGTTGACCACGTTATGTTGTTGGCAGAAACGCAAGGCGAGTTAATTAATACGTTGTTTACCAACTGCGGAACTGTGTACGCACCGGTATTCACTGAGATGGCTTGTGAGTAGCCAAAGGCCGAGATGGCCAGGACCAAATTGAGTAATAATCGTTTCATAGTAAATTTGGGGTTTAACTATAAATATGTTTTGACGGTTCAAAGATTATAATATATATCGTTTAAGTGCAAAAAAAATCGATGAAATACATCTTTTTTAATTTTTAAAAGGTAAAATTCTTACATAAACTTTTCTTACAAACTCAGAATTAATAAAAAAACTTTTCCTACAGAAGTTGCCTAAATTGATTTTTGGGTGGTTATTTTCATTCCCAGACTTAATCAGTATCTTTGGCGGCAAAATTGAATCAGATGTCATTATCAGTAACTCTTACCAAACAAATTCAAAAGGCTCTGGCCGAAATTTTTCAAGTTTCAATAGAAAAAGTTGAATTTCAAGCCACCAGAAAAGAATTTCCCGGCGATATTACCGTTGTTTTGTTCCCATTTTTAAAAATGGTCAAGAGTAATCCTGCCGAAATCGGTAAAAGTATTGGAGATTATTTGCTCGCTCATTCAACACAAGTAAGCAGTTACAATGTAGTTTCCGGTTTTTTGAACCTCGTTATTTCTGATGATTATTACATTTCTTATTTCGCACAGATAAAAGATAACCCAACCTACGGATTTGTTTCGCCTAAGCCGGATGCCTCTGCGGTTATGGTTGAGTATTCTTCGCCGAACACCAACAAACCATTGCATTTAGGCCATGTGCGCAACAATTTATTGGGTTATTCAGTGGCTGAAATTCTCAAAGCTTCGGGTAAAAAAGTTTATAAAGTGCAAATCATCAACGATCGTGGAATTCATATTTGTAAGTCAATGTTGGCTTGGCAAAAGTTCGGAAATGGTGAAACACCGAAATCATCGGGTTTGAAAGGCGATAAATTGGTCGGAAAATATTACGTTGCTTTTGATCAGGCTTATCGCGAACAAATCAAAGATTTAATGACACAAGGCAAAACCGAAGAAGAAGCCAAAAAACAAGCACCTATTATTATAGAAGCCCAGCAAATGCTCTTAGATTGGGAAGCCGGAAAGCCTGAAGTGGTTGAGCTCTGGAAAACCATGAATCAATGGGTATATGACGGATTTGACGCTACATATAAAAGAATGGGGGTTGACTTTGATCGATATTACTACGAAAGCAATACTTATTTACTCGGAAAAGAAGTGGTTCAAATCGGGTTAGAGAAAGGCATTTTTGAAAAAGATCCAGACGGTTCGGTTTGGATTGACTTGACTGCAGACGGACTTGATCGTAAGATTGTTTTGCGTTCAGACGGAACGGCGGTTTATATGACCCAAGATATCGGCACAGCGATTCAACGTGTCAAAGATTTTCCAGATGTGGGCGGAATGGTTTATACCGTGGGCAACGAACAAGACTATCACTTTAAAGTGTTGTTCTTGATTCTTCAAAAACTAGGATTTAGTTGGTCAGAGAGTTTATTTCACCTTTCGTATGGAATGGTTGATTTGCCATCAGGAAAAATGAAATCCCGTGAAGGAACCGTCGTAGATGCTGATGATCTTATGGATGAAATGGCTCAGACCGCCGGAGAATTATCCTCTGAATTAGGAAAACTTGAAGGTTATTCTGATGATGAGAAAAACAAATTATACAATGTCATCGGTTTGGGGGCGCTCAAATATTATATCTTAAAAGTAGATCCGAAAAAACGCATTTTGTTCAATCCCGAAGAATCCGTTGATTTTGCGGGAAACACAGGTCCGTTTATTCAATATACTTATGCGCGTATTCAATCGATTTTGCGCAAAGCAGATTTTGATTGGTCCGCATCAATTTCTTCGGTTGAGTTGCATGAAAAAGAAAAGGAACTCATCAAGCAATTGCAGCAGTTTCCTGAGGTAATTCAATCGGCGGCACAAAATCACAGTCCGGCGCTCGTGGCTAATTATATGTACGAATTAGTCAAAGAATACAATTCGTTCTATCAATCGGTATCGATATTGGGCGAACCAGACAATGATCGCAAAGTGTTTCGCGTGCAATTATCAGCTTTAGTAGCACAAGTTGTTAAAAGCGGTTTCGGGTTGCTCGGCATTGAAGTGCCTGAGCGCATGTAATTTCTAAAAACTTACTTTGATATGCATGTTTGGCGTTCTTGAAAGCGCATAAACATCAACGTTTTCTATTCCTGTTCCCACTGCATTGATTCGGTAATAACGGTGAATAAGGTTCTGCTTGTTTAAAATATTGAGCACAGAAACACCGGCTTCAATCGAGGCGATTTTAGTAAATTTCCAAGTTTTAGAGACAGATGCGTTGAGCTGAAAATAATCGGTCAAACGTTCATTGTTGGGTTTTTGATAATCAATCTGAGGATGGGCTGGGTCAGTTGTGTTGATGATATTGCTGGCCGGTGTTGTATATGGTTTTCCAGAGTGCCATCGGCTGCCGAGCGCTATTTTGAAAGATTTCCAATCGTAAATAATCGCATTGGCCAGACTATAAACCAATTCGTAGTTATTCGGAAATCCTTTTTCATAAAGTGTCGGAAACAAATATTGATTTTGGTTAAAACTATAACTCAGCCAAGTATACCATCGTTTGAAACTTCTTTGAACAAAAATCTCGGTTCCCAATATTTCATATTGACCTACTGCTTTAGAAAACTCAAATTGGTTTTGAAAACCTTCTTCGCGCGAGGTAATTCCATCGACTTTTTTATAGAAATTATCTAATGTCAACAGCCATTTTTTGTTTTTAAAACTAAGGCCTATGCCAATTTGTTTGCTTTTTTGAATTGGGGTTGTGTTGCCATCGGCCATTATCCAACGTCTTTTTTCGAGCCCAAGAAAATCGCGTTGCTGATCAATGATTTGCTCTAAGCTTTGGCTTTTAAATTCACCGCTCAGATTTAAAGAAATATTATCGGTAAGCGAATGTTGCCAGAAAAACCTTGGTTCGATGATTGTTTTTTTGAGTTTGCCGAAATAATTAACTCGCGTGCCCAAAGTTAGCCTTGTTTTGTTGTTTTGCGGTTTGAATTCAAATTCGGCAATAATGGCGTGGTTTAACGATACATTTTTAATGTTGCGACTAAAGGCCGGATCGTTAATGTTGTCGGTGTTGGTTACTCCGATTTCGTCAATTGTGTATCCGTTGTTGAGTGTCCAATTGGGTAAAAAGTGATATGAACTTTTCAATTGGGCTCCAAAGTTCATTACTGAATTGCTTTGTTGCGTGATTTGGTTATTGGTCACCGATTCATTAAAAGCATTGAGTTTATAATAAGATGTGCTTGCATTGAATTCGGTATTGAATCGTTCAGTCCATTGTGCTTTCCATCGCATTGACGTTCCTAAATTTTCTTGTCCCCAACGACTGTATTTTTCGGCAGTAGGCAAATATTGATCAATACCCAAAGTATTGCGGATGGTAATTGCATCGATAGATAATTCATGACCTGTCCCAATTTTTTGCAAATAATGAAAAGTCATGTCATAAAAGTAAAATCTTTTGGTACTGACTATACTGCTGGGCGTATTGGCGTTGAGGTCGGTAACAACGGTATTTTGAAAAACCCGATCGTTGTATTGCTGGAAAGTTGGAGAGTTAAAAAAATCGGTCAATGAGCGGCGACCTGAAACTTCAATATAAGCTTTTGGTGAGAGTTTAACACGAGCGTTACCTTCGGCGCTAATCATATTGGCCGATAAACTAGCTCCGGTTTGATCGATTTTTTCATGATGTGTTGAAATGTTCGAAACACTTGAAACGCTCTCGCCAAAAAAGGCAGAAGTTCCATTTTTGGTAAAGGTAATTTCATTGGCCAATGACGGATTGAAAACCGATATCAATCCAAAAAAGTGTCCGGTTTGAAACATTCTGATACCGTTCCACAAAAATAAATTCTGATCATGAGAACCACCACGAACACTGAGGTTGGAAATGGTTTCATCAGTACTGTTTACTCCCGGTAATTGCTGTAGTGTTTGCAAAACATCAGGCTCGATAAGCCCGGGAAGTAGTCCGAATTTTTTGGGTTTGATCAGCAGCGAACCGTCTTTTTTTTGCGAGATGCCTGAGGTCATGAAGCGTTCGGCGATAACTTCGGTGAGTTCATTAAAATGTGGCTTGAGCAAAATTTTCGGACAACCCGGAACATACAATTGTTGCGGATCAATGGTTTTTGATTCAAAACTCTGATGAATAAAATGAATCTGGTTTGGTGAAATGACCGGTAATTCAAAATGACCGTCGGCTTGGGTGGTAACCTGTATACCGATTTTTTCGATTTGAACAATGGCATTTTCAATAGGTTCTGCAGTCTGTTCGTCAATCAAATAGCCACACAGTGGTTTGTCATATTTTGGGTCGTTGTAAACTGTAAAGTATTTGTCGCCCACCACTTTGAATCGAAGATGCGTTTTTTGATTCAGGTATTTTATTTTTTTAGAAAGTTCCCAATTTTCATCGGGCGGATTGAGTTTAAAAATGGCAATTTCATCTTCTATGTAATTAAAGATAACGCCATGTTTTTGTCCGATTTCAAGCAATAGTATTTTGAGCGAAACTTCACCTCTGCTATTTTGGGCCCAAGCAGAAATGAAGTTCAGTAAGATGAAGATAGAGAGGTAAAAACGTTTACTTCCCGTCATCGGCAACTTGCAGAATAATTTTTTGACTGCTCACTTTTTGAATTTTCAAGTGATAAGTTGAGGAAATTATGGCAAGTGCTTGATCTAAATTTTGTTGCGGAATACTACCGGTAAACAACTGTCCGTTGCCAGAACTTTGACATTCAATCTTCACATTGAAATGACGCTGCATTTCATCAACAATATTGGTCAAATGTTCTTGAACAAATGAGAATTCACCTGTCATCCAACTCGGATGTGTGTTCAGATGATTGGGAATATTTAACTTCATTCCCTTCTCGAACGAGACAGCTTTGCCTCTGGTAATAATTACCTCTTGATTTTGATAATTCACTTTTACACGACCTTCGTAACATACTACATCAAAGCGGTCTTTACGCGCTTTGACATCGAACTGTGTACCCAAAACAGTTACGGTTCCGAGGTTGGTGTTGACCTCAAATTTTTTCCCTTTTGCAACTTTAAAATAAGCTTCACCTTTTAGATCTAATGAACGGTCTTTGTTCCAACTCCATTTATTATAATCTACTGATGAACCCGAATTGAGCACAACCTGAGAAGCATCAGGCAATGCAAATGATTTTAATTGACCGTTTTCTGAAACCTCAGATACGGCAACATTGGTTTTATAAAACAAGGTGATTCCTAAAAAGATGGCAACCGTAGCCGCAACTTTAAACCACGTTTTTTGATACAACGAAATTACCTTGACCGCTTTAGGAGCCGCGGTAATTTTATGATACATTGAGTCAACATCAAAACTTGGGGCTTCGAGTTGAGCGCTGTATTGGGCGATTTTGGCGTAAGTGGTAAACTCAGGACGCGCTTCAAAAGCTCGGACTTCTTCCGGGCTCATATCGCCTGCCAACCATTTGGCCAATTCATAATTCTCTTCCATAATATCAGTGCATTAGTATTGCTGAAACAAGTACTGTTTAAAAAACCCTACCTGAATCCGTCAATTTCGTTTCGGAGTGATAATAGAGCTCCGTGAATCCGCTTTTCGACTGCTTTTACAGTAATCTCAAGCATTTCGGCAATTTCAGCGTATTTTTTTCCTTCTATGCGATGTAATAAAAAAGCGGTTCTCTGCGCTTCGGTTAAATTTTCTATAGCTTTTTCAAGTTTTATCTTGAATTGTTCTTCTTCCATTAAATAAGCCGGATCCACATCTGTACTTTCTTGAGCGCCTACATTTTTGGCGTGCTTCAAAACTACTTTTTGATGCGCAATCTGATTTAGCGATGCATTGTTGGCCACGGTGTACAAAAATGACTTGGCTTTTTCTTCGGGAATATCGGCGCATTTTTCCCACAACTTGATGAAGGCATCTTGCGTCATGTCGTTGGCCATTTCTTCGTTTCCATATTTAAAAAACAAGTAGTTGCGCAAACTTTTAGCTTGTGATTTAAAAAAACTTGAAAATATGTTTTCGTTGCAAATGCCTGCCATATAAGGGCTTTGGAATGATGAGTTACTTATTTGGTTGGTGAAATTAAAAAAAAAATTAATTTTTAGGTAGGGTTTTTTTAATGAAATTTGTTTTTTTTATGTCATCAAAGCATAATGAAGTATGAAAAAACTTCTATTTATATTTTACGCCATCTTTTTTTTAAGCCTGACTTCTTGTCAAGAAGAGGAAGATGTGCAAACTATTGACACTTCTCAGAGTTTAACCAAAGACGCTCCGTTGTCGGTGTTGATCAGAAGAGTACTTCAGTATCCAACAAATTATGACAATGTTCTTGACGGAACAGCTTCTTTTTCGGTGGTCTTACCGGTTTATATAACTTTGAACAATCAATCTATTCACGTAGTAGATAGCGAAGATTTGGCTTATGTGAAATCGGTAAAAAACATGAGTAATACCGATAATGATATTGTCTATTTTACTTTTCCGATTACACTAAAAAAACCTGATTATTCTGAAATAGTCATTCAATCACAACAACAATACGATGAATATTTAACGTCTTGTGGTTCTGATAGTAACTTTCACGAAATCAACTGTGTTGGTTTTAAATATCCCATACAATTAAAACTTTACAATACTAGTACGCAGGCAGCCTACACTAAAAAAGTTTACGGAAATGCTGAGTTCTATAATTTTTCTTCTTCTCTGAAATCAGATGAATTGTACAGTTTTGCTTATCCGGTTGAAATGCAAAATCCTGATGGGGCATATAGTTCGCTAATAAAAAATGTGGACATTGAGTCTTTCATCAATAATTATATCGGCACTTGCGAAACTCAATCTAATCAGTCAACGCTTTCAGAGGTTGTTGTGCAAGGAACATGGATGGTTTCGCTCTTTATGGATGAAGGTCATGACGAAACCTACGAATTCAACGGTTATACGTTTGTTTTTAACCAAAACGGCACGCTCGTAGCTACTAAAAACAGTGTGAATACCAATGGTAGTTGGGAATCTTATCCGCATGATGGAAATACGAAATTCGAAATTGATTTTCCTGGTACAGGCCCAAACGGTGCGCTTCATTATCTTGAAGAAGATTGGATTGTTTTGGAATACACCACAAGTTCGATTAAGTTGTCTCATCAAAATGGTGGAGGCGGTGAAAACCATCAAATCACTCTAACCAAGATATAACATTATTATTAATCCAAACAATTATCCTATGAAAAAACTAAAATTAATCGTCATACTGGCCGGCGTTTTTATGGTCAATGTGGCTTCGATGTGTAGTTCTGACAGTTCAGACGACAATAGTTCTTCGTCAACAACTACAACTCAAGTGACCAATACTGTTACAAACGGTACCTGGTCGGTAACTTCTTACAGCGAGAGTGGCACAAATCATACGTCTTCTTTTTCTGGATATGCTTTTACATTTGCTTCTAATGGAGATATGTCAGCAGTTAATGGTTCTACTACACAAACAGGGAATTGGAATACTCATTCTGATAGTGGGCGTACTAAAATGGATTTAATTTTTAGTGCCTCGGACGGACCATTCGAATCAATTAGTGAAGATTGGGATGTGCTGAGTAATACTTCATCAAAAATTCAACTCAAGCACACCAGCGGTGGAGACGGAAGCATAGATTATTTAACTTTTGAAAAAATCTAAACCCAATTTTTTTCCTTAAAAAACAAGTTTTTGCTCTCTTGTTTTTATAAACCGGCCAATGGCTGGTTTTTTTTTGGACTTGTTTGAAAAGGCCTTTTATGCAATTCTTAATTTCCTAAACCCAGAACGATGAATAAAAGGAAATTGGGCTAGATCATTCAAATTAAATTCTTCCCTCATGGCATTTCTGCCAGAATCTAATTCATCCTTTAACTAGATCAATAATCAAGGATTGCAACAAAAGTAATTATTATGGATTTCTAGGGCAATAGGGAAAACCCTAATTAACAGTTTTCGTAAGATAATGGTTATAAATACAAGCCTAAAAGATTTACCTCAAGCTTTAAATTTTCTGTTGTTAATGAAAAGTGTTTGTAAACTGATTTGCACTGCTAACAATAAAAAAACCACCGGAAACCTAGGCTTCCAAGTGGTTTTCAACTAAACAAACAAACTATCGTCTATTTCCCTTCGAGGTCGAAATTCAGAACTACTTTTATGTTCTCTGCAAAATTTTCTTTAACCAGGTTGGGAATCTCTACATTGTAATCTTTTGCTTTAACGGCAAAACTGCTGGTCATATTTACTTTACCCGGAGCGCTTTGAACTAAATTTACTTTGATTTTTACCTTTTTGGTTACGCCATGAATGGTCAAATCACCTTCGGCATCGTAACTGTTTTTGGTTTTGTCAATTTTATCTAAGTTTAAAATCTTTCCTTTAAAAGTAGCTTTCGGGAATTTCGATGATTCCATGTAGTTCTCATTGAAGTGTTCTTCCATAAGTGGAGACTTAAATTTGAACGATTTTACCAACGCCAACGTAGCTAAGTCGCCGGTGGTAGCATCTAAAATACACGAAGCAGTTTTGTTGGTTGCAGCAATCTCAACCAAATTTGGCATAGATGCATCAAACTTGATTTCGCCATCGCGGGTCATCATTTTTTGCGCCATGAGTGCCTCTCCGAACAAAAGGGATAGGGCAATAATCAGTAGTTTTTTCATGGTAGGTGGTTTTTTAATTTGCGTAACCTTGTTCAATCCAATTTTGGATAGTCGAAATACGATATTGAGGCATTTTTCCGTCATCTGGCATGATGCTTCCGCATGAGGTGCCAGAAATTCTACATAACAACTCGTTGTTTTCACAAGCGCTTTTTACTTCATCATAATTGGTGAGGTAGGGCTCTTGACCATATTCAGGGTTGTGACATTCAACACATTTATCTTCGATGATACCTTTGACATTTGCAGTGTACGTTGGATTAGCAACAACACCGGCTACTTCTTCATACGTATTTGACTCACACGAATAAAGGCTGATACCAACTCCGGCAATTAAAGCTAATAGGGCTAATTTGATCTTTTTCATAATTAAAATACTCTATACATGTTAAATCCGAAGAAAATACCTTTATCGTTCCATTTACCAACAGCATTGGTAAAATAAGCTACATCATTCATAGCTTGTGAGTTCGAGAATACCAACTGAAAAACGTGTCCGCCGGTCTCAATGTCAAAACCGGCTGTGAGCGGATTTTGATAGTATTTTACATCGGGTTCGTTGAATCTGTGGGCATATTCCAAGTTAAAACTGATGCGTTTAGACAATTTGCATCTACCGCCACCGGCCAACAAAAATTGATTTGTTTTTTCTGTTCCAGGTTGTGCATCATATAAGTTTTTGTGTACCAAAACCGGAGCAATTTCAAATGAAAGCGACTCGTTGAATTTTCTTGAAATCAACAACTGCGAAGTATAAGCCAAACGGTTGTTGTCTTTAAATTTAGGATATTCTTCTTTATCAAATTTTGACGAATTGATTTCAGCTGTGTTATAGCCTACAATAGTTACCGGAAATCCATCTACTTTTTGGCTTACCAATAAATATTTGCCAGATAATTCAAAGGTTTTATTAAAGGTGTGTCTTGAAACACCTAATGATAGCCAATTGGTTGGAGCGTAAATCCCACCGATTCTGGTTAATGCATTATCTAAACCAAAAAAGTTGTTGATCCCTTCGGTCAAATCGCCAAAACGGTGAGTAACCAAAAAATACCACTCTCCTTTAACAGGCAATTTGGTCGATTGCATGTTACAAATTTGCAAACCTTTGAAGGCTGCCATTTCGACTTCTTTTTTAGTCGGCTTAATACTGTCAAGCTGGCTCAATAAGTCGTCTTGAGCGTGAAGCTGCATACTTAAAAAAAGCGCGCTTCCGAGTGCTAAAAAGCTTTTTAATTTCATTCTCAATGACTCTTTTAAATGGATAAACACTGGTCTAATTTAATCTCGCCCATAAAGTCATCAAAACCTACCACACGTCCTTTCATAATAATGGATTGGTTGATTTTGACTTTGCTGTCAGGCTGCTGAAGCAAACATACAACACTGTTGTCAATAATCACTTGATTGGCGTGAATTTCGGTGACTTTACCAGTAATTACAACGGCCTTTTCAAGGTATTTCTTGTTGGCTCGTTCAGAATTTGTTGAAAATTCCTGAATAATGTCTTTAGCGTTGACCGTGTAGGCAGCATCTTCAGAAGCCAAATTACGAGCTCCTCCGTGCATTACATACCAGTAAACACCAATTCCGACTAATACAGCAATTACCAGCGCAATTCCTATGATACGAGATTTTTTCATGATATTGGATTTAAAAAATTAGTTGCGTATAATTTTCTTCACAGTGCTATCAGTGTCATTTGAGATTTCCATAAAATACAGACCACGAGTCAAATCAGTCAAATCAACCGAAGGATTGTTGCTGTCAAATGAGCTGATTTCACGAATTAATTTGGCGTTGGCATCAAATACACGAATTGTTTTGATGTCTACCATATCATTTTTGCTGATGTTGAAAACACCGGTTGAAGGATTTGGAGTTACCGCAATGTCTTTTAATTGGAAAGTTTCATTGGCTAATACATCGGCAAAAGTCAAAGTTTTAGTTCCAAAGGTTGAGTGCTCTGCGGTTACAGTTGTAGATGGTCCAACGCCCCATACAATACCTAATGAAGTCATTGCGTAAGTAAACGTATAATCTTTAGCATCACCCGTGCTAAAAGGGCGCGTCATAACTACAGTTCTTGTGGTTCCTGATACAGTGTTACTAACCAATGTGAGGTTGTTGGTAGTGTCTGTGGTAGGAGCTACGTGACCTGAACTTGTGAAGTATTGGTCTAATAAAGTGGTTCCAAAAGTAATCACATCTTTGTTAACAGACATCGATGAAGTATTCAAACCAATCGAGAACCACTTGGTTGATGGCCCCATTAAAGTAATCGTAGCTGTTGAAGTGGCTTGATTCAAATTGATTTTTACTTTCATACTACCAATGGTCGTGAGGGCAGTTTCTCTTTGCTGGGCAAATGTGAGTTGCATGGTAGCCAAGAGAGCAATTAATAGGCTAGCTTTTTTCATGTTTTAAAATAATTTAGGTTAATCTTTGTTTTTATTGATCTAGTAAAATAATGAGTTTCGTGTTTTTGTTGAAGTTGGCATAATCCAAAGCTTTTCTGCCGTCTTCATCTTGAATGTTTTTGTCTGCTCCGGCATTGATTAATGCTTCGGCGATTTCTTCTTTATTAAAAAATACGGCGTAAATGAGCGCTGTTTTGTTTCCTTCACCTTTTTGATTTAAATCGGCTTTCACCGAAATGAGTTTATTCACAATATTTAAATCACCCGACATCACCGCCGCCATCAGAGCAGTCCCGCGCCCTGAATTGTAATTCACATTGTTTACCTTTTCGGCCAAAAAATTGGCTACAGCAACATTCCCTCTGTAGCAGGCCAAAATCAGCGGAGTTGAATTGCGTTCATCCACCGCATTAATGGCCTGAGGGTTCTTTTTGTAGGCAGCTTCGATTTGATCTAAAGTACCTTTTCGGGCAATGTCAAAGACACTCATTTCTTGGGCAATCCCAGAAAAAGTCAAGAGCAAAAGGGTGTATGTGGTGAGTAAAAATTTCATTTCTATTGTATTTTAAGAGTAAACCCTCAAAGTATTTCCGTTTAATTCAGTGTTATAGCTAGTCAAGTTTCTCGTTGCAGGGCCTTGGGTTACGTGCCCGGTATTACTAAAATTGGCTCCATGGTTCGGGCAGTGAAAATCATTACTGCTAGAACGATATTTTACGTTGGTTCCCGCATGGGTGCAAGATGCTGAAACCGCCAAAAAATCTCCGGCTAAGGTTCGAGCAACCACAATTCCCTTGGTGGTTAAATAACCGCCATTGGTAGCCAATGCTCCGGTGCTGATGTCCAAAGTAAAATTTACATTGGTGGGCGCTGGTGAAACGCTGCCCTCATCATCATCTTTTTCACAACCGGCAGCCAATCCGCCTATACAAGCCGGAACTAAAATGGCTGCTGCGCCAAAACCTACACGTTCAAAGAATTCTTTTCTAGTCATAATCTAGGGGCATTTTGTGTTGTTTGGCATTAAAACACGGTCTTTCAAAAAAAACCTACTATCCTTACATTTTTTTTTCTAATTTTTATTGTCTCTAAATAATCGATGAGTTGCACAAAGAAAACTTTCGAGATATTTTTATTCGCTCATTCTACAACTTCAAAAGCAAATACTTAAATTTGCGCTTCATTTTGAAAGCTCAACTAGTATGTTTGATAATTTAAGCGAGAAGCTCGACAAAGCGTTTCACATTCTTAAAGGTCACGGAAAAATTACCGAGGTCAACGTAGCCGAAACCCTCAAAGAAGTGCGTCGTGCGCTTTTAGATGCCGACGTGAATTTTAAAATTGCCAAAGATTTTACCACGCGTGTCAAAGACAAAGCCATTGGTGAAAACGTTTTGACAACCCTACAACCGGGGCAATTGTTGGTCAAGTTGGTCAAAGATGAACTCACCGAACTCATGGGCGGTGATGTTTCGGGTATCAATCTATCCGGAAATCCAACGGTGATTTTGATGTCGGGTTTACAAGGTTCAGGTAAAACCACTTTCTCGGGAAAATTGGCTTTGTTTCTCAAAACCAAAAAGAACAAAAAGCCTTTGCTTGTGGCTTGTGACGTTTATCGTCCGGCAGCGATCAATCAGTTGCATGTAGTAGGAGAGCAAATTGGCGTTCAGGTGTATTCTGAACCTGAAAACAAAAATCCGGTAGCCATCGCCCAGAATGCCATTAAATATGCCAAAGAAAACGGATTCAACACCGTGATTGTCGATACGGCGGGTCGTTTGGCGGTGGATGAAGAAATGATGAACGAAATTGCCAACGTGCATCAAGCAATTCAACCGCAAGAAACGCTTTTTGTAGTCGATTCTATGACGGGTCAAGACGCCGTAAATACCGCCAAGGCTTTCAACGATCGTCTGAATTTTGACGGAGTAGTTTTGACCAAACTCGACGGAGATACCCGTGGTGGAGCGGCACTTTCAATCAAATCAGTCGTCAACAAACCGATTAAGTTTGTAGGAACTGGCGAAAAAATGGAAGCCCTCGATGTGTTTTACCCATCGCGTATGGCCGATCGTATCCTCGGAATGGGTGACGTGGTTTCACTCGTTGAGCGTGCGCAAGAACAATTCAACGAAGAAGAAGCGCGCAAACTCCAAAAGAAAATTGCCAAAAATGAATTTGGTTTTGACGATTTCTTGCAACAAATTCAACAGGTCAAAAAAATGGGGAACATGAAAGATTTGGTTGGCATGATTCCCGGCGCTTCAAAAGCGCTAAAAGATGTTGAAATTGAAGACGATGCGTTCAAACATATCGAAGCGATTATTCACTCAATGACACCGCAAGAGCGCAGCAAGCCGTCTATTATTGATATGAAACGAAAAACCCGCATTGCCAAAGGTTCGGGTCGCAAAATTGAAGAAGTCAACCAACTCATGAAACAATTCGACCAAATGAGCAAAATGATGAAAATGATGCAAGGTCCGGGCGGAAAACAAATGATGAAAATGATGTCGGGAATGCGCGGCATGAATTAAAAAAAAATGTAAAGGCGTGATGATTCACGTCTTTTTTTATGAATACAACTCAACAACTGAATTATGCAATTACTTGACGGAAAGAAAACCTCAGAAGACATCAAACAAGAAATCAAAGCCGAAGTTGATGGAATGAAAGCCCGCGGTGAAAAAGTGCCACACTTGGCAGCAGTTTTGGTGGGCAACGATGGCGCCAGTTTAACTTATGTAGGCAGCAAGGTGCGCGCCTGTGAGCAAGTGGGTTTTGAATCGACACTCATCAAAATGCCGAGCACTACTTCTGAAACCGAATTACTCAAAAAAATTGAACAGCTCAACCAAGACAACAACATCGATGGTTTTATAGTTCAGTTGCCTTTACCCGAACAAATTGATACCCAAAAAGTCATTATGGCCATTGATCCGAGCAAAGATGTTGACGGTTTTCACCCGGAGAATTTCGGAAAAATGGCGTTGGATATGAGTACTTTTATTCCGGCGACTCCGTTTGGTATTTTGGAATTGCTCGAGCGTTACGGCGTTGAAACCAAAGGCAAACACACCGTTGTGATTGGTCGTAGCCATATTGTCGGCCGTCCGATGAGTATTCTGATGGGACGCAAAGGTTTTCCGGGCAATTCAACCGTGACCCTCACACATAGTTACACCAAAAACATCGCACAAATTACCACGCAAGCTGACATTATTATTACTGCTTTGGGTGTACCGAATTACCTCAAGGCCGAAATGGTCAAAGACGATGCAGTGGTCATTGATGTTGGGATTACCCGTGTAGAAGATGCCACATCTGAGAAAGGTTATCGCATTACCGGCGATGTCGACTTTGAGCACGTCAGCAAAAAAGCATCACACATTACCCCGGTTCCCGGCGGGGTGGGTCCGATGACGATTGCGATGTTGCTCAAAAACACACTTTTGGCGCGCGAGCAAAGAAAACATCTTTAATAATCACCTTTTTTTCGGTAGCGTGGATCAGTGGGTTTGATAAACTCAGCTTTGCGAATTTGCGTGGCTGATTTTTGTTCCGGTTGATCTTGCTTAGGTTTTTCTGAAAAGCGCGATTTGGGTGAGCGACTTTCGGTTTTTCGAAAAGGTTTTTCAGCAAACTTGGCAGGTTTTGTTTTGGGCCTTTCCTCAAAACTCGCTTCTTGGGTTTTACTCGAAGGCTCGATGAGTTGCTGCAACTGTGTGATTTCGGGTGGAGTTAACTCGCGATATCTGCCCAGCGGAACATCCAAATGAATATTGATGATGCGCACGCGTTTGAGCGCTTTAACCTCGTAATCTAAATATTCGCACATCCGGCGAATTTGGCGGTTGAGCCCTTGTGTCAGGATGATTTTAAACACAAATTTACTCACGACTTCGACGTGGCATTTGCGGGTGACTGTGCCCAAAATCGGAATGCCGTCTGACATGCGTTTAATGAAGCGTTCGCTGATAGGTTTGTCAACAGTAACAATGTATTCTTTTTCGTGGTTGTTGCGCGCGCGCAGAATTTTATTGACAATATCGCCGTCGTTGGTCAAGAAAATCAGTCCTTCGCTGGCTTTGTCTAAACGCCCAATCGGGAAGATGCGAATTGGGTAGTTGATATAATCAATAATGTTGTTGCGGACTTCTAAATTGGTGGTACACTCGATGCCGACAGGTTTGTTAAAAGCCAAATAAATGAGTTTTTCGCTGTTGTCACGGATGAGTTTTCCGTCGATGCGTACCTCGTCTTGAGGCGTAACTTTGGTGCCCATTTCAGGAACTTTTCCGTTGACCGTGACGCGACCGTTGGCGATGAGTTCGTCGGCTTCGCGGCGCGAACAATAGCCGGTTTCACCAATGTATTTGTTGAGTCTTTTGCTTTGATCTTCCATGCGGCAAAATTAGCATTATATTTTAGAGCAAACAGCCCGCGGACGAAATTTCCCTAGCCCTGACAGCAGCGGCAGCCTTTGGGCGTTTTCTTTAAACGGCCAAAGCTAGAGCGAATGGCAGGATCAAGCTTCTAAAAATAAAAGAATTTTTTGGTATAATGCCTCGTCGTGTAAACTGTGTCCAAGGCCTTGCGTGGTGATGAGTTGCGCGTTTTTCCAGCTGTTGATGAGTTTTTGCGCTTCGGTGTACAGCACCACAGAATCATCGGTATCGTGCACAACCAAGCCCGGAAGTTCGACGTTTTTGAGGAAGTGTTTTCCGCTAAAAAACTCCAGCTCGAGCGAAAATCTTTGGCGCGTGTATTCAATCATCTGTTTTTTGATCGAGGCATTGAGCCCGAGCATTTGAATGAAATTGTCAAGAATGATGCTAAAATCTGACGGAGCGCCGAGCAAAACCATTTTGTCAAAGCGATGCTGCGGGTAATAATATTGGTAAAAGGTTGAAGTGGCTCCGCCGAGTGAATGACCGATGATGTATTGCGGCTTGTATTTTTGTACCAAAACATCGACAAACGAAGCATACAGCGGAATGTTGAATTCGCGGCCCGACGAAAGACCGTGTGCAGGAGCATCGAGCGCTAAAATGCTAAAACCCGATTTTTGCAAATGCGCGAGTAGTTTTTCCCAGCGTGCCGTGTTGCTTTCCCAACCATGAACGAGTAAAACAGTGGTTGCGTTGCCGGCCCAGTGATAGGTTTCAAAACTGTGACCGTTTTTTTGTAAAGTTTCGCGTTGTGCGGATTGTAGAATTTGGGGCAATTCACTCGCTTGCAATTGGCCTTTGCGCGGATTGCTGAAGAGTTTGTACGCTAAATCAAATGCCTTTTGCGGCGCCCACAAACTCAAAAAATTGATGTAGCTGCCCACGGCTTTCGGAAGGATTTTTGCGATGATTTTTTTCATAAAAAAAGCCCCGGTTTTCCGAGGCTGTATCTTAAATCGTATCGAATACGGCTTTCATTTTTTCTCTTTCTTCTTCGGCCAAACTGCTGTCAACCAAGATTCTTCCTGAATGCTCGTCGGTGATGATTTTCTTTCTACCGGCAATTTCTACTTGGGTTTGCGGCGGAATAGTAAAGAACGATCCGGCTGATGCGCCGCGCTCAATCGATACAACGGCCAAACCATTGCGCACGCTTCCACGGATTCTTTTGTAAGCTTTTAGCAAACGCTCGTCAATAAGCGCTTCATATTCTGCGGCTTTGCCCAACAAGAAGTTTTCTTCTTTTTCGGTTTCAGACATGATGTCGCTGAGTTCGGCTTTTTTGTGTTTTAAGTGCGATTGTTTGGCTTCGAGTTTTTCTTTTGAAGTAGCGATAGACTCTTTTTTGTGCTCCATCGAAGCTTTGAGTTCTTTGATTTGTTTCTCGGCCAATTGAATTTCTAATTCTTGAAACTCAATTTCTTTAGCCAAAGAGTTGAACTCGCGGTTGTTGCGAACGCTGTCTTGTTGTTTCGCGTATTTTTTGATGGCCGCTTGGTGATCTTCAATAGCATTTTTCTTGCCTTTGATTTGATCTTCAATTAGCTCTAAATCTTTTTTGAGTTTGTCTTGGCGTGCAGTTAAACCGGCCACTTCATCTTCTAAATCTTCTACCTCCAACGGAAGTTCTCCTCGAACATTGGTGATTTCGTCTATGCGGGTGTGAATCAATTGCAAGTCGTAGAGGGCTCTTAATTTCTCTTCAACATTTAATTCTTTAGTGTTCGCCATAATTTATAAGTACTTAACTGGATTTGTATTTTCTTCTGATAAAACGATGGCAAAATTAGGAATTTTTTTCATAAGAAAATCAGCAATATAATTTTTTGTATAACGTTCGCTCTCAAAATGACCAATATCAGCCAAAAGCAACTGATTTTCAGCTTCATAAAAATTGTGATACTTCAAATCTGCAGTAATCAAAGCATCGGCTCCTGCTTTTTTGGCAGCCGAAATCGCAAACGCACCCGAACCGCCCAACAGTGCCACGCGCTGAATGAGTTTTCCGGTGAAGGCACTGTGTCGAATTCCGCCGGTTTGCATTTGGGTTTGCACTTTTTTGAGAAACGCTTCTTCGCTTATAGGCGGATTCAAATTTCCGATCATGCCCAAACCAATGTTTTGGTGTTGATTTTCAAGGCTGTAAATTTCATAAGCAACTTCTTCATACGGATGATTTTGAAACAGCGCTTTGAGGATTTTATTTTCTAAGTGCTTTTCAAAAGTGACTTCGATTTTGATTTCATCGGCCTCGACAAATTCAAAGCGTTCGCCGAGTTCTGGGTTGCTGTACTCATTGCCCATAAAAGTTCCGATGCCTTTTGAGTTGAAACTACAATTTTCATAATTGCCAATGTTTCCGGCGCCAGCGTCAAACAAAGCATTTCTGACTTTATCGGCATCTTCAGAAGGAGCATAAGTAACTAGTTTGCGAATGAACTGCTTTTTCGGAATCAAAATCTTGAGATGCTCGAGTCCGATGGTTTCGCCTAAAATGCGGTTCACGCCATCGCGATGATTGTCAAGTGCCGTGTGCACTGCATAAATAGCGATATCATTTTTTATCGCTTTGACCACGGCGCGTTCGACATAATTGGCTCCGGTGATTTTTTTCATACCCGAAAAAATAATCGGATGAAAGCACACCACGAGTTGACAATTTTTACTGATAGCCTCGTCAATCACATTTTCAAGCGCGTCGTGACAAACCAAAATTCCGCTGATTTCTTGCTCAGGATTTCCGACCAAAAGGCCAACATTGTCAAAGTCTTCGGCATAGGCCAAAGGCGCCATTTCTTCGAGAACAGGCAATATTTCTTTAATTTTCATCTGATTGATTTAAGTTGACCACGAATTGAGGTTTTGTTTGACGGTCCAAACTCCATCGATTTTTTCAAAAAGCAAAACCGTACTGCTGTTGTGTTCGATGTTACGGTAAAAAACAACTTTGACCAGCGCCAAATTTCCTTTGCTATAAATGAGTGGTTTGCCCACAATCAAAAGGCGTTGGTTGTTCAGGTTGAGTCTTTTGGAAATTTCTTGGTATTGGTCAAGCGATACGCATTCTTTGACTTTGGATTTGATTTTGGCCGGGTCGTTGGCAAAAATCGCATCGAGTTCTGAAGTCCAAAATCGCTCAGCTAAATCAGTGTTGATTTTATTTCTGATTTCTTGCACAAAATCTTTGGGCAAACTGGTTTTTTGTGTTGCTTCAATGAGTTCTCCGGTGTTGTTGGCTTGGGTGCAATACAAATACAGCAATTGACTTCGGTTTTTGACTACCGGTTTTTCGTTTTTGTAGTATTTCTCAAGGATGATGCGCAACAGAGTTGTCGGCTCAGATTCTTGGGCCTGACTTGCCCAAAAACTTCCCAACAAGAACAATAGTAAACACAGTTTTTTCATTGAAGATTTTACTTTTTTTATACTACAAACCGCGAAACTTGCGACTGATTTTTTCATTTCAAAGATAAAATATTATACATTCGTGCTATGATTTTTTTGAGAAAAATACTCTTTCCGTTGGCCGGTTTATATGCACTTATTACTGCTGTTAGGAATTTTTTATACGACAAAAATCTACTCACTTCACACCGTTATCCGCTGCCGATTATTGCGGTCGGAAATCTGAGCGTTGGCGGAACCGGTAAAAGCCCGCAAATTGAATATCTCATCAGATTGCTTTCGACTCAATACCAAATAGCTGTGCTCAGTCGAGGCTACAAACGTCAAACCCAAGGTTTTGTCTTGGCCAATCAAACGGCAACGGCGGCTAGTTTGGGCGATGAGCCTTATCAGTTTTATCGCAAATTTCCGAACGTTCAAATAGCGGTTGATGCCAACAGAAATCGCGGGATACAACAATTGCTCTCGCAAGTGCAAAAGCCCGATATTATTTTGCTTGATGACGCGTATCAACACCGAAAAGTCAAGGCTGGTTTTTATATTTTGCTCACGGCTTATGGCGATTTGTTTTGTGATGATTACGTACTTCCAGCGGGCAATTTGCGCGAGTCCAGAAGCGGTGTCAAAAGAGCCGATTTGGTGGTGGTAACCAAATGCCCGACAGATTTGACCGAGCGACAACAATTAGCGATTATAGCTAAACTGGGCGTTCGTGTTCCTGTTTTTTTCAGCAGTATTGCTTATGACGATGAAGTTTTGTCAGCCAATGGTTCTTTAAAAGTAAACGAGTTGCGTTCAAAACCCAAATTACTTGTGGCCGGAATTGCTAAACCCGCTCCATTTTTTGCATATTTGCAACACGAAAACGATGTCGTTCTTGAGTTTGCTGATCATCATGATTTCACACCAAACGACATTCAAAAAATAAAAAAACAAACCATTAACCGGGTCATCGTGACCACCGAAAAAGATTATGTGCGCTTAGTGCCTCATTTTCAAGATGAAGCATTGTATTATTTGCCCATTCGAACGTCTTTTTTGGCTGATGCTTCGCGATTTGACCAATTGATTTTAGATTATGTTCGAACAAGTACAACAAACCGTTGAATACATCAAAGCCAAAACCGGTCTCACTCCTGAATATGGCGTCATTTTGGGGTCTGGACTCGGAAGTTTTACCGACGATATTCAAATTACTCATACTTTACCTTACAGCGAAATTCCGAATTTTCCGGTTTCGACGGTACAAGGACACAAAGGTGCTTTGGTTTTTGGAACCATTGGAGGCAAACAAGTAGTGGCTATGCAAGGACGATTTCATTTTTATGAAGGTTACTCGATGAAAGAGGTTACTTTTCCGGTGCGCGTGATGAAATATTTAGGTGTAAGCAAACTCGTTGTTTCAAATGCTTCGGGCGGCGTAAAAGATTCATACCAAGTAGGTTCGATTGTTTTGATTCACGATCACATCAATTTGTTTCCCGAGCATCCGTTGCGCGGTAAAAACGACGAGCGCTTCGGACCGAGATTTCTCAACATGAGTGAACCCTACAGCAAACCGATGATCGCCCAAGCCAAAACCTTAGCGAAAGAATTGGGTATTGAAGTTCAAGACGGAGTGTACCTCGGTTTACAAGGCCCTACTTTTGAGACTATTTCAGAATATCGCATGGTAAAGATTCTTGGTGCTGATTGCGTGGGTATGTCGACTGTTCCCGAAGTAATTGTGGCGCGTCATATGGATATGGAAACCTTCGGAATTTCTGTCATTACCGATATGGGTAACGAAGACAACATTGAGACTGTCAGCCACGAAGAAGTTCTCGAAGCCGCACGCAAGGCCGAGCCGCATGTGCGCAGCCTCATTAAATCATTGATCCAATCGTATTAAGATTTCTTGCTGACCGTTTGGCTCAGAACTCTGTAAAAGTCGTTCGGGCCAAACGGTTTGGTGAGTACATCATTCATTCCGTAAGACAAAAGCATCTCGCGGTTTTCGTTGAGTGAAATCGCTGTGAGCGCAACAATCTTGGTTTTCTTGTCAAAAGTACGGATGGTTTGGGTAGCAATGGTTCCGTTGATGCCCGGCAAATGCACATCCATCAAAACCAAATCATATTTATTGTTTTTGACGGCTTCAATCGCGTCTTCGCCATTATCAATCACTTCGCAAATCATGCCTTTGTTCTCGACCATTTTTTTGGTAATCATCTGATTGATTTTGTTGTCTTCAATGAGCAATACTTTTTTGCCATCGAGTACTGAATCATCAAAGTCTAATGATTGCACTTCGATATGACTTTGATCGTGCCCAATTTTAAAGCTCAAATCAAAATAAAAGGTTGAACCTTTGCCGACTTCACTTTCTAGGTGAATTTTTCCACCCATAATTTCAATGAGCTTTTTCACGATGGTCAGGCCCAGTCCGGTTCCGCCGTATTTGCGGTTGATTTCAATAGAACCTTGCGAGAAACTTTCAAAGACGGACTCTAATTTTTCTTGCGGAATTCCGATTCCGGTATCGACAATTCTAAAATGAATAGAAGTAAACTCTTCATTGATTTCATTGGTTTGCAAAATGACTTTGACCTCGCCGTTTTTGGTAAACTTGAGCGCGTTGTTGATGAGATTCAAGAAAATCTGCGATAGCTTAGTCGGATCGCCCACCAAATAATCCGGAATTGACGGATCTATCTCAACAGTAAAAGTATTGTTGTTGATGCCGGCCAATTCTTTGAGCGAATGTTGAATGTTCGATAACAATTGTTTCAAGTCAAAATTGATGTATTCAGTTTCAACTGCACTCGATTCTATGCGGTTGATTTCGAGAATTTCATTGATAAATGTCAGCAAGTAATTACCCGAGAATTTCAGCGAATTCAGATAATTCATCTGGCTAGGCTTCGGGTTTTCTTCAAGTAGCAAATGTGTAATTCCGTTGATGGCATTGAGCGGTGTTCGAAGCTCGTGACTTACGGTTGACAAGAATTCTGCACGCGCTTTTGAAGCTTTTTCGGCCTTTTCTTTGGCAATTTGCAATTCGCTGTTTTTTTCTTTGAGCAACTGGTTTGATTGGTTGCGGATGATGTTGTTTTTGTACAAAGACAAACTCAATAACGACAATATTGAGATCAGCGCAATAGCCAAAATACTGATGAGCTTGGCTACTTTGTTGGCTTTTTGTTGTTCTTTGTTTTCGCGATCGAGCTGCTCGATGGTTTTGAGTCGTTCGTTGTCTTTGAATTCGACATAATCTTCGACACCGAGTTTTTTACTGTTGACGGTTGCTAAATTATCTTTGAGTTCAAGATGTTTTTTTAAGAAATAAAATGCCTTGTCAGTGTTGAGCAATTTGTCATAGACTTTGCTTAAGGCGAGTAAAATTTTGGCTTTTTGTTCTGGATTCTGATCGCGTTCGTTAATGCTTAGGGCACGCGACAAATAATTTAGAGCCAAATTGCTGCGCTCGTTCTGCAACTCTATATTTCCCATTTGAAAGAGCGCTTCGGCTCGGGTATGCGTCAAATCGTCGCGATCAGGCTTGGCAATGATTTGATTAAAAATCGGAATAGCGAGTTTGTTTTGTCCTTTGGCTTTGTATAAAATGGCTTTTTGCAAATTCAATAGCTCGATTGCATCGGGAATTTTGATGGCGGTGTAGATGGTTTTGGCTTTGTCAAAATTGGCTTCGGCTGAATTGTAGTTTTCTTTCTCCATAAAGCAAAGCCCCAACTGATAATAACAAAAACCTTGGTCGCTCGATGGCTTGAGTGTATTGTAAAGAGCCACACTTTTGTAATACGATTCTATGGCGTCGTCGTATTTTTTGAGTTCAAAATAAATACCACCCAAAACGCTGCTGGCGTGTGCTTCAGATTTTACATTGCGTTGGTTGTGTGCATAGTCAATCGCTTTTTGAGCAAAGTCAAGCGAATACTTATAGTTGTTGGTTTTTATATTGAAATTTGAGAGTTCAATATAATAAGCAACGCTGTCAATTTTACGGGTGTGTTTAGGCTTTTTTTGAGCACTGACCAGAGTGCTCATAAAGAGTAATAGGGCTAGTAAATACCTCATAGAAAAGAATTTATTGTCGATCTGGGGCTCTAAAAGTACGAAATTATTTTTTAGACAGATGTAAAATCAAATCAATAATTCTTGATGAGTAGCCAATTTCGTTGTCATACCAGCCCACCACTTTCACCATTTTTCCAAGTGCTGAGGTAAGTTGCGCATCAAATAGACAAGAGTTGCGATTGCCAATAATATCAACTGATACAATAGGATCTTCGGTATAAGCCAAAATACCTTTGAGCTCGTTTTCGGCTGCATTTTTAAACGCCCAATTAATTTCTTCTATGCTCACTTCGCGTGAAACATAACAAGTAATATCCGTCAAAGATCCATCCGGAACCGGAACGCGAATACCGCCGCCGCCAATTTTACCCTGCATTTCCGGAAAAATGTTGTTGAGCGCTTTGGCTGCTCCGGTGGTGGTGGGTACAATCGATTGTGATGCTCCGCGAGCTCTGCGCAAATCGCGGTGCGGCTGATCGTGCAGACTTTGATCGGTGGTGTAGGAGTGAACTGTGGTAATGTAAGCGTGTTCAATACCGCAAAGTTCGTTGATGACTTTAATCATCGGAGCGGCATTGTTGGTGGTACAGCTGGCGTTGGAAATAATCAATTCAGAACCCTCTAAAATATGTTCATTGACACCCAAAACCACGGTTTTAATCTCGGGAACTTCAGCCGGCGCTGATAGAATCACACGTTGGGCTCCGGCGGTGATGTGTTGGTTGAGTTCTTGGTATGTTTTGAATTTTCCGGTGGCTTCAATGACAAAATCAGGAGCCACTTGCTTCCAGTGGATGTCGGCGATGTTTTTTTGATGAAAAAAAGAATAATGTTTCCCGCTGACCCAAATGCCTTGCTCGTCAAACGAAACTTCTTGATCTAAAACCCCGTGAATGCTGTCGTATTTGAGCAAATGCGCCATGGTTTTGTTGTCGGCCAAATCATTGATGGCGACGACTTCAATAGAAGGATGTTCGAGCAATAACCGGAACAAATTGCGTCCGATGCGTCCAAAACCATTGATGGCAATTTTGATCATGTTGGAAGGAAGTTTAGAGGTTTAAGAAGTTTATAAGAAGTTTAGAAGGTTTAAGAAGTTTAGAAAGTTTAAAGTTAAATCAAGAGGTTTATGGAAGAACGGTTTTGCGTTAGGGATTGAAGCAAAAAGCCCGCAGCGCAGCGAGGACTTGAAGCGAAAAGCCCGACCCGCAGGGGAACGCCCAAAAAATTGCCTAAATTTACAAAATGTGTTTTTCGGCATGATAACTCGAACGCACGAGTGCACCGCTCTCAACATGTCTGAAGCCCATTTCTTTGCCCAAATCTTCGTATTTTTTGAACTGCTCGGGCGTGATGAATTCTTTCACCGGCAAATGTTTTTTGCTCGGTTGTAAATATTGTCCGATGGTTACGATATCAACATTCGCCTCGCGCAAATCGCGCATGGTTTGGATGACTTCTTCTTCGGTTTCGCCCAAGCCTAGCATGATGCCCGATTTGGTTCGGCGGATGCCTTGTGCTTTTAAATAACGCAACACTTCTAAACTACGGTCATACTTGGCCTGAATGCGCACCTCACGCGTGAGTCGGCGCACGGTTTCCATGTTGTGTGACACGACTTCAGGGTTGGCCTCAACAATGCGGTCAATGTTGCGCTCGATTCCTTGAAAGTCGGGAATCAAAGTTTCTAAAGTAGTCTCGGGATTCATTCGTCGGATGGCGCGTACGGTTTCGAGCCAAATAATCGAGCCGCCGTCTTTTAAATCGTCGCGATCAACACTGGTAATCACCGCGTGTTTGATTTTCATAATTTTGATTGAGCGCGCTACTTTTTCGGGTTCGTCCCAATCAACGGTTTCCGGACGACCGGTTTTGACCCCGCAAAATCCGCAAGAACGCGTACATACATTACCCAGAATCATAAAGGTAGCCGTGCCTTCGCCCCAGCATTCGCCCATATTCGGACAACTGCCCGAGGTGCAAATGGTGTTGAGTTTGTATTGATCGACCAAGCCGCGCAGCTCGGTATATTTTTGACCGATGGGCAATTTGACCTTGAGCCATTTGGGTTTACCTACCGGAAGTGTGTTGTCAAGAACCGATTCCATAATTTGAAATTTGCCTCGCAAAGATAAGGATTGTTTTGCACCGATAATCAAATTAACAAAACCTAAATAATTGTCTGAATTTGGGCGCCCGGGCGGGCTATTCGCTGCTATCTTTTGCTTGCTGGCGCCGCAAAAGGATATCCGCTGCTATCCCTGGCGCAGTGTGCGAATTCAAGAATGTTTTGAATTCACGGTACACTTACATGAAAAATCATATCTTTAAAATCAAAAAAATTATGCCACAGCTCAACACCCACATCAACTTCAATGGCAATGCCCAAGAAGCTTTTGATTTTTATCAATCGGTTTTTGGCGGAAGTTTCAGTAAGATTATTCATTTTAAAGATTTGCCCGGATTGGACACGCAAGTATCAGAGCAAGAAGCCGAAAAAATCATGCATATTGCGCTGCCCATCGGATCGAACATTTTGAGCGGAAATGATGTCCCAGCTTTCATGGGAACGGTCAATGAACTGGAACATCGTTCTAAAATTTCATTGCGCGCCGAGAGCCGACAAGAAGCCGAACACATTTTTAATGGTTTATCGCAAGGCGGTACCGTTGAAATGCCGCTTGAAGACAGTCCGTGGGGAACTTATTTTGCCATGTTCAGAGATAAGTTTGGCATCGAGTGGATGATTGAGTATAAAGCAAATCAAGATTAACTGATGCATCCGGATATTTTAAAATACAATCAAAAACAAAGTCCAGAACATCAACAAGCTTGTGATATTTTAGCACAACTTATTGACCAACAACTCAGCGATTCCGAAAGTAAAATCTGGCATGCGCATCCGGTTTGGTTTATCGATCAAAATCCGATTGTAGGTTACAGCATCCAAAAGCCCGGCATTCGATTAATGTTTTGGAGCGGTGCCGATTTTGATGAGCCCGGCCTGAATGTTCGTGGACAAAAGTTCAAAGATGCTTCAGTCTTTTACCAACACGCGCAAGATATTGATTCAGATCAACTCAAAGTTTGGTTGCAAAAAAGCATGGATATCCAATGGGATTATAAAAACATTGTTCGCCGCAAAGGCCAATTGCTCCGACTTAAATAAAATCTGTAATTATTCTTTTTCACGAACGTATTCTAATAAATCTGAGGGTTGACAATCAAGCGCTTTGCAAATTGATTCAAGGGTGCTAAACCGAATGGCTTTGGCTTTACCGGTTTTGAGGATTGATAGGTTTGATAAAGTCAAATCAACTTTTTCAGAAAGTTCGTTGAGCGAGATTTTTCGCTTGGCCATTACTACATCTAAATTTACAATGATGGGCATAATTTATACAGTTAAGTCATTTTCGGTTTGCAGTTCGATTCCTTTCTGAAAAATTAGCGCAATCACATAAATCACGCCGCCCATCAAAATAAAAGCCTGACTGTCGGGCCAAAATTTGCTGAGTTGATCGATATCGTAACCTTTATGCTCAAGATTTCTGGCAATTTCTCGGGCAATGTATCCCACCAAACCAATTGACAAAGTATAATAACTCAATTGGGTAATTTGTTCTGATACAAACGCATTGAAAGGTCGTGTTAAATCAAGCTTATTCATGAGCTTAATAACAATGTAGAACAAATAAGCTTTGAGCGCCGAAATAGCCATAATCAAACTGTACATTCCTGTAAAAGCCCAAACGTTTGCCTGATACAATTGATTGAGATTTAGTTTTTCATACAAACGATTGACGATTTCAGGTTTGAACAAAGCAAACACAAAATTGACAAGCAGAGCACCGGCTTCAATACACAAGCCGACAAAAATAATCCAAGCTACAATATGTAAGCCTTGGAAGACAAATTGATTTGTTTTTGACATGATAAAAGTGTTTTAATTACGGAGCTAAAATAATAAATATTTATTGATAAACAATAAATTTAAATTAAATTTCATTAAAAACACCATCATTCATCTGTACGTAATTTTTAAGTTTTGTATAGGTTACAACGCATTACTCCGTAAAATCCAAATCTTTTCCGTGGGTTTCACTAATAGTAACAGTTGCATAAATCCCCAAAAACAAAACAATCAAACCGACCACCGCCGCTGAAGTAATCACGCCTTGCGTCGGTTTTAAGAAGTCAAAGCCCAAAAGCATCACAGGAAGCAAACCGCGCACCATATTCGGTACCGTCGTCGTGGCAGTGCTGCGCAGATTAGTCCCGAACTGTTCGGCGGCCAAAGTCACAAACATGGCCCAATAGCCGGTTCCGAGTCCGAGCCAAGCGCAGTAAAAATAGTATTGGTTTTCGGTATGGGCCGCACCGCTCAAGAGCAACACGATTCCTATAACGGTAAAAAGCATCATATATAAAATGGCTTTTTTGCGCGAGTGTAACCATTGCGAGATAAACCCGCTTGCAAAATCACCGACCGAAATTCCTACATAAGCCCACATAATTGCCTTGCCCGGATTGAGGCTTTCAATACCCATAGCCGGCGCAAACTGATTGGCCATCACCGCCAAAATCCCAATGCAAAACCAAGTGGGTAAACCAATAGCGATGCACTTTAAATAACGAATCAAGCGCCCTTTGTGGGTAAACAACGAAAGGAAATTCCCTTTTGATACGTGTTCTTTTTTTTCAAGCGATTGATACATGCCACTTTCAGAAACGCTGATGCGCAAGACCAGCAAAGCCAATCCCATGACTCCGCCAATGAGATAGGCTGTAGTCCAACTTCCGGCAAGTTCAACGGTCAAGTTAGCGACTACCGCTCCAAAAAGTCCAAAACCAGCCACAATTGAAGTGCCTAATGCGCGTAATTCTTTCGGTAAGCTTTCTGAAACAAGTGTAATCCCAGCGCCGAGTTCTCCGGCCAAACCAATACCGGCAATAAAGCGCAGCCAAGCATAAATTTCTACGATGTACGGTCCGTTAAGAACTGGTAAAAAACCGCAAATGATATTCGCCACCGAATACACGATGATGGAACCAAACAACACCGAGAGGCGGCCTTTTTTGTCTCCGAGCACACCCCAAAGAATTCCGCCCAAAAGCAAACCGGTCATTTGATAATTCATGATGTGGGTTCCGGCTACATCAGCATTGAGTCCGAGCGATTGCAAACTGGGTACGCGCACAATTCCGAAGAGTAAAAGGTCATAAATATCCACAAAATAGCCCAAAGCGGCTACAATCACCGGAAGTCCGAGTAGGTGTTTGAGTTTGTTTTTAGAGGTCATAATCGAAGGTGGTTAACGGTCGAATGTTCTCAAAAATATTAAAATTCCACTAAAATAAAAGTAAAAAAGCTACCTCGGGCAACACAACTTGTTATATTTGTAGGGTTATTTTATCAGATATTATTTATGAAAAGAAAATTCTTCCTCGGGGTATTTACCCTCTTGCTTGCTCAAGTAACCCAAGCGCAAATTGGCATTGATTTAAATGACCGAGCTTTGGGTGCGGTACAAAAAGGGTTGTCAGGTTTTATGTTTTCAGATGCTGATGCGGCCAATTTGTCTAAACAAGCCGTTGACAAAATGGACAAAGAGAACAAAGTGGCTGCGGCCAATGACCCTTATACCATTCGTTTAAACAAAGTATTTGGCAAACACAAAAATGAAAACGGACTCGCGCTGAACTACAAAGTATATTTGGTCAAAGAAGTCAATGCCTTTGCCACAGCCGACGGAAGCGTTCGCGTTTTTTCAGGGCTGATGGATATTATGGATGACAATGAACTTTTGGCCGTCATTGGTCATGAAATTGGTCACGTAGCCAACCATGATTCGCGCGATGCTATGAAAGCGGCTTATCAAAAAGAAGCACTTTTAGATGCTGCAGCTTCGCAATCGGGTAAAGTAGCTGCGGTCACCGATAGTCAGTTGGGTAAAATTGCCAATGCATTAATTGACAGCAAGCACAGCCGCAAACAAGAATCAGAAGCTGATGCTTATTCTTATGAGTTTATGAAACGCAATGGTTACAATGTCAATGCGGTAGAATCAGCTTTTAATATTTTGGCCAAACTCTCTGAAGGTCAATCATCCTCTATTATTGACCGTATGATGAGTTCACATCCGGATTCTAAACAACGCGCAGCTGATGCCAAAGCCCGCGCAGAAGCCGATGGTTTGTACAAACCGTATGTCAAAGAAGTGCCTAAAAAAGCTGGTGCCAAAAAGCCGACAAAAAAACCCACCAAAAAGAAGAAATAAATAAAAAGCCTCAGAATTCCTGAGGCTTTTTTGGTTACATAATTTTCACCACAATCGGCAAAGTATAACTCGTCCGTACGTTTTGTCCGTTGAGCAAGCCGGGTTTCCATTTGGTTTGGAGCGACTCTAAAACGCGCATGGCTTCTTGTCCCATACCGTAACCCGGATCGCGCAGTATGCGAATATCAGTCATGCTTCCGTCTTTTTCAATTACAAACGAAACCATCACGCGATACAGTTGTGGTTCGTCTAGGTCGGGATTTTTGTAATTGCGTCCAATAAACTGATAAAACTTTTCGATACCACCCGGAAACTCTGGCTGTTTGTCTAGTTCTATGGTTTTTCGGATGACATTATCCGGAACTTCTGCAATAGGCGGATTATTGCTGATTACCGCTGAGCCATTATCGTTTTGAGGATGGGTGTCGGTTCCGTTTATCGGAGCAGTGACTTGCGGTGTGGCTTCTGTCGCGGTAGCTTCGGTTGGATGCACAATTTGTGGGTTCTCCCAAGATTCAGTTACTGCTGAGCTTTGCTGAGGAGCAGAAGGTTGGGCTGGGATTTCAGGAATTTCAATCGGTTTTTGGTATTGCTCCAAATGAATGATTCGGTCTAAGGTTTTGGGTAGTGCTATCGGCTCAGGATTTCCGTTCCATAGATGGGCAAGCAGATAAATACAAGCAATGCCACTTACAAAAGCAAGCCCTCCTAAAAAGGCCAGAAGGGTAATACGGTCACTTTGCTGACGCAACTGATACGCGCCATAGGCTTTGTTTTTTCCTTCAAAAACAAGGTTGATCCAACCATTTTCGTAAATACTCAACTTTGACATAATAATAGTTTTTATGGTTTAAGTATTTAGTTTTCATAGGCTTCGGAAGTTTATCGGTTGTCTATTATCAGCTTCTCGTGTAGCTATTTATACAATCCATCCTGAAATGTCTAGCTTATTTTCCGGAAGGATTCATCGGTAATTCTGATACTTGAAAAATGCGCGTATTGATTTCGTGGGTTTGATTGGGCTCAAAACTCGAAGTCAAAAACGGGATGGTCATCAGCATCGCCAAAAGAGACAATACTAGGCAAAAGGCCAACAAAGTGGTTTCGTTGTTGAGTGCGCGCCATTGAATAGCGCAAGTTGATTCATCTTTATCTTCAAAAAATGAACTTACCCTTGGATGGGCAAATGGGTTTAAGCGGAACATGGTAGCAATTTTTTGGTTAGGTAGAATTCAATGCATAGAAGTGAATTTTATTTTTTAACGATGGGACGCAAATGAATATTGTCACCGTTAAAAAAATTAACATTTAGAATCTTCTATTTAGCGTTTGCTTTGAATAATTTCGGCCAATAACTTTTTGGCTCTTAGAAGTTTAATTTTGATATTGTTGAGTGGTTCGCCCAAATGATCGGCGATTTCTTGATAGCTCAATTCTTGAAAATAGCGCAATTGAATTACTTCTTGATAATGCGGTTTGAGCTCTTTGATGCATTGCAAAAGCCGGGAAAGATTTTGTTCTGTGATGATTTTGTCTTCGGCAGTAGGTGCAGTATCGGCTAAATTGTATGCTCTGTAGTCATCTTCATTTGAAAAATCAACCGACAGCGATGATTTTCGCTTGCGCAACATATCAATGTGCACGTTTTTGGCAATGGCAATCAGCCAAGTGTTGAACTGAAATTCAGGATTATAAGTCTGAATTTTGTCAAAAGCCTTGGCAAAGGTTTCAATAACAATGTCTTCGGTATCGGTCTCATTTTCGGTGCGTTTGAGCATAAAACCATACACCTCGTTCCAGTAATGGTCCAGCAAATAAGTAAAAGCTGCTTGATCGCCTTTTTTGGCCAGTTCTATGTTTTTGTTTACTTCCAATGCACGGGTGGTTTTGAGACCATGTTGGTCAACATCACATTGAGTTGTACAGCAATTAAAACAATTTCCATGATTGGAAACCAATACATCACATCTTTCTCGCGCAGTTTTCCGGCAGACAATCCGAGGGTTATCCACGAAAATAAATATCTAAAACCCACGATGCCCAGTACAATCATCCATTGAAACTGAAAAGCCAATAATATGGTAGCCAAAATCAAAAACAACAACTGCGAAAAGTAAAACAATCCCAACTGAAATTTGTCGGATGATTTATAATGTTGCGCGGTGGATACATGACGGCGCTTTTGCGTAAACCACTCTTTGAATGAAGTTTTCGGCATCGAGTACGTAAAACTATCCGGCGCGTAACAAATGGTGGTGTTGCTTCCTTTGGCCGCTTGGTTGATGAACAAATCGTCGTCGCCCGAGCGAATTTTCATGTGATCGATAAAACCGTTGACTTTAAAAAATTCTTCTCTTTTATAAGCTAAATTTCTGCCCACGCCCATATAAGGTCGGCCGGCTCTGGCCCAAGAAAAATACTGAACCGCCGTGAGCAAAGTTTCAAAACGAATGAGCTTATTCAAGAACGAACCCGGTATTTTTTCATACGCGCCATAGCCCAAAACAATAGTTTTTTCAGCGGTAAATTGCGAGCTCATTTCGCGGATCCAATCTTTTGAAGTCGGATAACAATCGGCATCTGTAAAAAGCAAATACTCTTTTTTGGCGGCTTTAATACCCAAAGTCAAGGCAAATTTCTTGTTGCCCCAAAAGGCTTCGTTATTTTCAACTTTTACCAGACGAACTTTAGAATATTGCTTTTCAAATTCTTCAAAAATCTCCAGTGTGTTGTCGCTCGAGGCGTCGTCAATCAAAATAATTTCGTAATCCGGATAATCTTGTTCGGCCAAAATCGGCACAAACTTGACTGCGTTTTCTTCTTCGTTTTTAGCGCAAACTATCACCGAAATCGGCACTTTTTTCGGATTGCTGCCTTGCCA
>JAXLVE010000017.1:0-60281 GCA_046329175.1 Flavobacteriaceae bacterium | reverse complement strand
GGGAACCTGCTTTTCGCTCCTATCTTTTGCTGCGCTACGCTGCGCAAAAGGATATCCGCTTCAATCAGGGCTAGGGCTCAGCGTGTTTTAGAATAATTTGTTGTTGAGCTTTCTGAGTTTGATTCCGGTGAGCACTTTTTTGGTATACAGCGGAAAATCGGCGCTTTGTACCCAACCAAAATAACCCGGTTCGTCTTCGAAAACTTTTTCGACTTTGACGCCTTTGTGTTTGCCGAAGGTAAAAATTTCATCGCCATTTTGGTCAAAAGCAATGAATCCGGCAAAATCAGCGGCTTTTTTGCGCGTGGTAAATTCCGATAAAGCTTTAATGTCATTTTGCAATTCCGGATAGCGATCGAGTTGCGCTTGCAGAATTTCAAAAGTAGCCATCGTATCGGCCTCGGCTGAGTGCGCATTGTCTAATGATTTTCCGCAGTAGAATTTATAAGCCGCGCTCAGAGTACGTTCTTCCATTTTGTGAAATATGGTTTGTACATCTACCGAAACGCGGTTTTTCATGTCAAAATCAACACCGGCGCGCAAGAGTTCTTCGGCCAACAGCGGAATGTCAAATCGGTCCGAATTGAAACCCGCCAAATCTGAATCCTTCATCATCTGATACACTTGCGGCGCAAGTTCCTTAAAAGTTGGCTCATTGGCCACACGATCATTGGTAATTCCGTGCACTGCCGAGGCTTGCGCCGGAATCGGCATCTCAGGATTGACGAGCCAAGTTTTGCTCTCGCGGTTCCCATTCGGATACACTTTGAACACCGAAATTTCGACGATGCGGTCTTTGGCTACTTCGATTCCGGTGGTTTCGAGGTCAAAAAAGCAAATGGGTCTGTTGAGTTTGAGTTCCATGCTGAAAATTTAGGGCGTAAAGATACGCGAATTGTCAACGCCAAAAGACAAATATTATTTCAAATAAAAAACCGCCTCGGGGTGAAGCGGTTTCGTGTTATTATAATGTATTATTAAAAAGGTCTATCCTCATCAAAGGCTTCCATATATTCAGCGACGCGTTTGACAAAACTTCCGCCCAAAGCGCCGTCTACCACACGGTGATCATAACTGTGTGAGAGGAACATTTTTTTGCGGATACCAACATAATCCCCTTCAGGCGTTTCAATCACAGCCGGAACTTTTCTAATCGCTCCGAGCGCGAGAATCCCTACTTGCGGCTGGTTGATGATCGGTGTTCCGAACACACTGCCAAAAGTTCCTACATTGGTTACCGTATACGTTCCTCCTTGGGTGTCGTCTGGTTTGAGTTTTCCGGCTTTGGCTCGGTTTCCTAAATCATTCACTGCTTTGGCCATTCCGATTAAGTTGAGCTGATCGGCATTTTTAATTACCGGAACAATGAGGTTTCCATTAGGCAAGGCAGCGGCCATTCCGAGGTTGATGTTTTTCTTTTTGATGATGTAATCGCCTTCAACCGAAATATTCATCATCGGGAAATCTTTAAGTGCACGCGCCACAATTTCCATAAAAATCGGAGTAAAGGTCAACTTCTCGCCTTCACGTTTTTCAAAGGCATCTTTGTTTTTTTCACGCCAATTCCAAATAGCAGTTACATCAACCTCTACAAACGATTGTACGTGTGCCGACGTTTGCAACGACTGAACCATATAACCCGATATAAGTTTGCGCATACGATCCATTTCAACAATTTCGTCTTGCCCATTCACCGAAACCGGAATCGCAGCTTTAGCCGCAGCTGGTTCAGCACTTACTGCCGGTTGTGGTGTCGGAGTCGAGGCTGGTTGTGTTGGAACCGCTGGAGCAGCTACCACAGGAGCCGCCGTAATATTTCCTTTATTTTGGATGTAGATTAATAAATCGTTTTTGGTCACTCGGCCTTCGTTTCCTGTTCCCGGAATGGTGTCGAGTTCCGCCAAAGTAACACCTTCTTCTTTGGCAATATTACGCACGAGCGGCGAATAAAAACGAGTCGATTCACCGATGTGGATGTGAGCTACCGGAGCCGCTGTATGTGTAATGGCTGCCTCAACAGTTTTCACAACTTCTTGAACTGCAGCCGAGGCAACAGGTTCTGGAGCTGCATGTGGTGCTTCGGTTACCGGAGCCGCAGAAGCCGCAGCTGAATCGGTTTCAATAATACCAATAGTTTGGCCAACTTGAACAACATCGTCTTTTTGAAACAACTGCTCTACCAACACACCGGCTACTTCTGAAGGCACTTCGCTGTCTACTTTATCGGTAGCAATTTCGAGTACGGCTTCGTCGGCTTGAATTTTATCGCCTACTTGTTTGAGCCAATTGGTAATGGTTGCTTCTGCAACACTCTCCCCCATTTTGGGAAGTTTCAATTCAAATCTTGCCATATTGTCAACCTAAAGGTTTATTTGGTTTTTGTGTTTGCGAAATTAATAAAAAAATCAGCGGTGTTTAAGAATTGTTTAAAAAAACCAATCACTTAATAACTTCACCTCGATCATAACTACTATTACTTCCTATAAGAAAATTGCTGTTTTTGGGCAAAATTTTAAAAGTAAAATGATCTCGGTTATGTCGCTCCATAAAGCTGATAATTGACTTGAAAGACCAACTGTCATTATCAAAAATTATTTCTACGTTTCTTCCTGTCTTGTTTACGAGCGAATTTAGGTCAATTTCAGAAGAGGATTCAATTTGACGAACTTTTTTTCCTAACAAGTTTTCAACTTTAACTACAGCATTTTGATCGGCCGAAAGCAACCAATATTCGTGTATGCGTTTGTTGATTTTAACTGCTTGATTCTTCTTAAAAATCGAAAATAAAAAAGCTCCAACACTCATAAACGAATCAAAAAGAAAAGAAACTCTAAAATGCTTTTGATAGAAAAAATGCATTGCTTCTCTGAATCGCTTCATATACAAACCGTCTCTTACAGTGCTTTCACCTTTGTAGTGTATGATTGAGGTTTCGGCAAAGTAGTAATTACTCAATCCTTTTTTAAGTGCCGTGTATGATATATCAATATCATCAGAATACATAAAGCAATCCTCGTCAAATCCACCTAAATCAAGATATAATTCCCTTTTCATCACCATAAAAGCACCTACCAAAATAGACACTTCACCGGTTTGATTTTCATCGAGATGATTGGCATAATACCCCCCTAAGATTTTTGACTTTGGCCACAAGCGGTACAAATTCGTCACTTTAGTAAAAGCAACCAAAGGCGTTGGAATTCCTCTTTTACATTCGGGCAAAAACCTACCGGTTCCATCGATGAGCTTACACCCAACAATACCTAAATCTGTTTTGGTTTTAGCAAACTGAAGTACCTTTTGAAAAGTATCTTCGGCAACTACTGTATCGGGATTAAGAATGCAAATAAATTCCCCTTTAGCTTGCGACACTCCTATATTATTGCCTTTGGGAAAGCCCAAATTGTCTTGGTTAACAATGAGTTTTATATTCGGAAAACGCTCGCGCATCATTGTTGAACTGTCGTCTTCAGAATGATTGTCAACCACAATTATCTCGCCATCAAGGTTCTGTAATGCCTTCTCTACACTGATTATGCACTGCTCAAGAAAGTATCGAACGTTGTAGTTAAGAATGATGACGGAAATTTGCATGGCGCAAATATAATGGAATTTTGTTATGCGAGTTTTAGCAGGATTAGTTTTTTGTCTTTTTGACTTAACCAATAATCAAACTCAAACATATACACCTGATTTAAAGATCATTAAATACATAAAGACTAATTATTTTAACTCTATAAAAGAGCAATAAACTGTCACAACACTATATTCCTTTCTAAAACCTTGTTACAATCAATAAGCCTGAGTATTTTTGCCAACAAATGGCCACAAGACAAATTGACTCATAAAAATGAATTACCTCACGGTTGAAAATATCTCAAAATCATACGGCGAACGCACCTTGTTTGACAATCTTTCGTTTGGCATCAACAAAGACCAAAAGATTGCTTTTGTTGCCAAAAACGGCACCGGAAAAACCTCGATTTTAAAAATCATGACCGGCGAAGATGCGCCCGACACCGGACAAGTGATTGTTCGTAAAGACATCAAAATGGCCTTTTTGTCTCAGGAGCCCAACTTACAACCTGAACTTACCATTGAAGAAAGCATTTTTGCCAGTGATAACGACATTTTAAAAGTTATCGAACAATACGAAAAAGCCCTTGAAAATACTGAAGATCAAGAAGCTTACCAAAAAGCTTTTGAAAACATGGAACGCCACAACGCCTGGGATTTTGAAACGCAATACAAACAAATTCTGTTCAAGCTCAAACTCGAAGATTTAAAACTCAAAGTCAAAAGTTTATCAGGCGGACAAAAAAAACGTTTGGCCTTGGCGATTATTCTGATTAATCGTCCGGATTTGCTCATTTTAGACGAGCCAACCAACCATTTGGATTTAGAAATGATTGAATGGTTAGAAAATTACTTTGCCAAAGAAAACATGACGCTTTTTATGGTCACGCACGACCGATTTTTCCTAGAGCGCGTTTGCAATGAAATCATCGAACTCGATCACGGTAAACTCTATTCATACCGAGGAAATTACTCGTACTATTTGCAGAAAAAAGAAGAACGCATTGCCAGCGAAATGGCCTCGGTTGAAAAAGCCAAAAATCTCTACGTTAAAGAGCTCGATTGGATGCGCCGTCAGCCCAAAGCGCGCACGACCAAATCAAAATCGCGGATTGATGATTTTTACGTCATCAAAGAAAAAGCGCATGCACGACGCAAAGACCACGTGATTGAACTTGAAATCAATATGGAGCGCATGGGCAGCAAAGTGGTTGAATTGCACAAAGTGAGCAAGAAATTCAACGACAAAGTAATTCTCAATGGTTTTGATTATACGTTTAACCGCAGTGAACGCATTGGTATTATTGGCAAGAACGGCACCGGAAAGTCAACTTTTTTGAACATCTTGACCCAAACCATCACTCCGGATTCCGGCAAAGTGGTCATTGGCGATACCATTAAAATTGGCTATTACACCCAAAGCGGCATCCATCCAAAACCCGAGCAAAAGGTAATTGATGTGATCAAAGAATTTGGCGAATATATTCCGCTCACCAAAGGCAGAACCATTTCGGCCGGCGGCTTGCTAGAGCGCTTTTTGTTTGACCGAAAAAAACAACACGATTATGTAGAAAAACTCAGCGGTGGCGAACTCAAACGCTTGTATTTGTGTACGGTTTTGATTCAGAATCCGAACTTTTTGATTTTGGATGAGCCCACCAACGATTTAGATATTGTGACGCTCAACGTGCTCGAAAACTTCTTGCTTGATTATCCGGGTTGTTTGCTCGTAGTGTCGCACGACCGCTATTTTATGGACAAAATTGTTAACCATTTGTTTGTGTTTCGAGGCGAAGGCGAAGTCGAGGATTTCCCGGGGAATTATTCAGATTTCAGAGTGTATGAAGACAGCGCCGAACCCGAAAAAAACGACGCTCCGAAAGAAAAAAACAACTGGAAAGAAAAGCAAATCAAGCAAGGTTTGACCTTTGCCGAACAAAAGGAATTTCAAAAAATTGAACGCGAACTCAAAGATTTAGAATACAACAAAAAACAAATGGAGCAACAATTTGCAGATGGCAGTATTGCGCCCGAACAAATTCAGGACAAAGCGGTAGAATTACAGAAAATCATTGAGTTGCTCGAAGAAAAAGAAGAACGCTGGTTTGAACTCAGCGCCAAAATGGAAGCTTAAACTTTCGGTCAGCGACGGTTTTGCGTGAAGGATGGCAGCGGTTAGCCCGCAGACGCGCAGCGACGAGGACTAATAGCGAACAGCCTGACCCGCAGGGGCACGCCCAATAAACAATAAAATGTGGTATTTAATCAAAGCTTATTTTCGGTTTTTATGGCATTCAAAAAACGAACATGCCGTGCACTCGCCGTTTGTGTTCAAGTTGGTGACCCAATGTTTTTACGACCGAAAAACCAAAGCGGAATATGCTGTTTTAAAAAATTTCAGAAACGCTTTGTTGCGCAATCAAAACTCAATTGAAGTAACTGATTTCGGGGCCGGTTCGCGCGTGTTTCAATCGAACATCCGCAAAGTAAACGCTATTGCCCAAAACGCCGGAATTACAAGCAAACGCGCGGAGTTGTTGTGCAGAATAACGCAGTATTTTGCGCCGGAACATATTTTAGAAATCGGAACTTCGGTTGGATTGGCAACATCGGCGCTTTCGGTCGGAAATCCTAAAGCCAAAATCACCACGCTCGAAGGTTGTGCGCAAACGGCTCAAATCGCACAAGAACATTTTGAGCAATTCGAGCTTAAAAATATTCATATAGAAGCGACTGAGTTTTCAGATTATTTCAAAAACAGACCGCTAGCAACAGACCACGAGCAACTGATTTACTTTGACGGAAACCATTCCAAACAAGCCACTTTACAATATTTTGAATGGCTTTTGCCTACGGCGCAAAATGATTCGGTTTGGATTTTTGACGACATTCATTGGTCGGCCGATATGGAAGCGGCTTGGGAAGTCATTAAAAACCATCCGAAAGTAAGCGTGAGCATCGATACTTTTTCGTGGGGTATTGTGTTTTTTAGACGCGAACAACCCAAAGAACATTTTACGATTCGGGTGTGATGTAACAATCGCAAGTATTTGAGCTACTAACGAGCGTTTTCAATGCAGAATTTATTAATTTTAGCTTCAAATTTTTATCATGGCAAATCCGCTTATCAAGATCAGTAATATCATCCGCAACTTCGAACTCGGTCACGAAACCGTATACGTACTCAAAGGCATCGATCTTGAAATCAACAAAGGTGAATATGTTGCACTCATGGGCCCGTCGGGTTCGGGCAAATCAACCTTGATGAATATTTTGGGTTGTCTAGATACGCCGACTTCGGGAACGTATATCTTGAACAACAAAGATGTCAGCCAAATGCACGACGACGAGTTGGCCGATATCCGTAACAAAGAAATCGGTTTTGTTTTTCAAACTTTTAATTTGTTGCCGCGCACCACAGCACTCAACAATGTGGCGCTTCCGATGATTTATGCCGGACATTCAAAATCAGAACGCCAAGAGCGTGCCGCCGAAGTACTCACTCAGGTAAATCTTGCCGATCGCATGGATCATCAACCCAACCAACTCTCGGGTGGTCAACGACAACGCGTAGCTATTGCCCGCGCTTTGGTTAACAAACCCTCAATTATTTTGGCCGACGAACCTACCGGAAACCTCGACAGCAAAACTTCGGTTGAGATCATGAAGCTTTTTGGCGAAATTCACGCCCAAGGCAATACGGTCATTTTGGTCACCCACGAAGAAGAAATCGCCGCTTATGCCAACCGCGTGATTCGTCTGCGTGACGGTATGATTGAGAGCGACACCAGTAAATGATTTATGTTGAATGTTAAATGTTATATGCTAAATGAAGTTTGTTCGTAAACAGCATTCAACATTTAAAATCTAGCATTTTTCTTGGGCGTGCCCCTGCGGGTCGGGCTGTTCGCTTTTAGTCCTCGCCGCTGCGCTTTCGCTTCGCGACTCAGAGCTAACCGCTGCCATCCCTCACGCGCTTAGAACAATTCATCAAACATTTGTCAAAACAGAATCATTTTGAAGATACCTGAAGTCCACTGGACTTCCTCCTTTTAATTTCACCCAAGGCGCAGCCGAACTGAGCGAAGCTAAATCTCAAGTCCACTGAACTTGCTCCTCTTAATAACGAATCTGAATCACATCTTTAATTTATTCCAATATCTTTGAAGCAACATTAATGCAATCCTCATGAAAGTATATACCAAAACCGGTGATGCCGGAACTACAGCACTTTTTGGCGGAACCCGCGTAAGCAAAGACCACATCCGCATTGAAAGCTACGGAACCGTTGACGAACTCAACTCCTACATCGGGCTTATCCGCGATCAGCAAATTGATGCACATTACAAAAACATCCTTATTGAAGTTCAAGACCGCCTTTTTACCATCGGCGCTATTTTGGCCACTCCGCCCGAGAAAGAAACCCTCAAAAACGGACAACCGCGTTTGCAAAAACTTGGCATCGAAGAATCGGACATTGAATTACTCGAAACTGAAATCGACAACATGGAAAGCCATTTGCCGCCCATGACACACTTTGTACTGCCCGGCGGGCATACTACAGTGTCATATTGTCATATAGCGCGCTGCGTATGCCGTCGTGCCGAGCGTTTATCAGTTCATTTGAGTCATCAAGAACCGGTGGCACCCATCGCTTTGAAGTACTTAAACCGACTTTCTGACTACCTTTTTGTGTTGGCACGAAAGTTGGCCTTTGACCTCAAAGCCGACGAGGTCAAATGGATTCCGCGCAAGTAAACTTGAACAGTCATCCACACCTCAAGCCAGAAATGACAAGGCTTCGGAGACGTTCTTAACTTTTTTTAAAATAAACGAGAATTTACTTGACTTTTTGAGTAAAAAAATTATTTTTGCATCAAACTAAAAACCGTAAGAAGATGTACTGGACCCTAGAATTGGCATCGTATTTAAGTGATGCACCTTGGCCTGCGACCAAAGACGAGTTGATTGATTATGCAATTAGAGCCGGAGCTCCGTTAGAAGTGGTTGAAAATCTTCAATCCATAGAAGATGAAGGCGAAATATACGAATCAATGGAAGAAATTTGGCCCGATTATCCAACGGACGAAGACTATCTTTGGAACGAGGATGAATATTAAAAAAATAATAAAACCCACAGAAAAGTCTCTTACGAGGCTTTTTTTTTGTTTAAATTTGCGCACCTTATATAAATCAGAAATCACATACTTATCATGAGTTTTTTAAATAATATCCTTAAAATATTTGTCGGCGATAAATCCGAAAAAGACATCAAAGCATTACAGGGCAACATTGCCAAAATCAAAGCCTTTGAAGCCACGCTTGCCGGTTTATCACACGATGAGTTAAGAGCCAAAACCACCGAATTCAAAGCCAAAATCAAACAAGCGCGCGCCGAGAAAGACGCGAAAATCCAAGCGCTTTTGCAAGAAGTTGAAGGTATTGATGACATCGATGCCCGCGAAGACATCTACGCCAGCATCGACGCGCTTGAAAAAGAAGCCTACGAGATTTCTGAAAAAACCTTAAACGAAATTCTTCCTGAAGCCTTTGCGGTGGTTAAAGAAACCGCACGTCGATTCAAAGAAAATACAAGTATTACCGTAACCGCTACGCCTCTTGACCGCGAGTTATCAGCAACCAAACCCTATATTACTTTAAATGGTGAACAATCAGTTTGGGCTAATAGCTGGAGCGCTGCCGGAAAAGACATCACTTGGGATATGATTCACTACGATGTTCAGCTCATTGGCGGAATGGTTTTGCACAGCGGTAAAATTTCTGAAATGCAAACCGGTGAAGGTAAAACCCTTGTGGCTACGCTTCCACTCTACTTGAATGCACTTACCGGAAATGGTGTTCACTTAGTTACTGTGAATGATTATTTGGCCAAACGTGACAGCGCTTGGAAAGCACCTTTATTTGAGTTCCACGGATTGACTGTTGAGTGTATTGACAATTATCAACCCAACTCAGAAGAACGCAAAAAAGCATACAACGCCGATATTACTTACGGAACCAACAACGAATTCGGCTTTGATTATTTGCGCGACAACATGGCACATACCCCGGATGATTTGGTGCAACGCAAACACAACTATGCGATTGTCGACGAGGTCGATTCGGTTTTGATTGACGATGCCAGAACACCACTCATTATTTCTGGTCCGGTTCCGCAAGGCGATCGCCATGAATTCAACGAACTCAAACCTAAGATTGAAAACTTGGTCAACATGCAACGCCAAGTAGCCAACAATTTCTTGATTGAAGCCAAACGTCTGATTAAAGAGGGCAATACCAAAGACGGCGGATTCAACTTGTTGCGCGCTTATCGTGCGCTTCCAAAAAACAAGGCGCTCATTAAATTCCTCAGCGAAGAAGGCATCAAACAACTCTTGCAAAAAACTGAAAATCATTACATGCAAGACAACAACCGCGAAATGCCTAAAGTGGACGAAGCTTTGTATTTTGTGATTGAAGAAAAAAACAACCAAGTCGAACTGACTGACAACGGAATCAAATTCCTCTCATCTGATACCGACGAAAACTTCTTCTTGTTGCCGGATATTGGAACCGAAATCGCGCGTATTGAAAAACAAAACCTTGAAAAAGACAAAGAAGCCGAAGAAAAAGAAAAATTGTTTCAAGATTTTTCGGTAAAAAGCGAGCGCATTCACACGTTAACGCAATTACTCAAAGCATATGCGTTGTTTGAAAAAGATGTTGAATATGTGATCATGGACAACAAAATCCTCATCGTAGACGAACAAACCGGTCGTATCATGGACGGACGTCGATATTCTGACGGATTGCACCAAGCGATTGAGGCCAAAGAAAATGTAAAAATCGAAGCTGCTACCCAAACCTTTGCGACGATTACCTTGCAGAACTATTTTAGAATGTACAACAAACTCGCGGGTATGACGGGAACTGCAGTGACCGAAGCCGGTGAATTCTGGGAAATCTATAAACTCGATGTGGTTGAAATTCCAACCAATCGCCCGATGGCGCGCATTGACAAAGAAGATTTGATTTACAAAACCACGCGTGAAAAATTCAATGCGGTTATTGAAGATGTCACGCAACTTTCACAAGCAGGTCGTCCGGTGTTGATTGGTACAACTTCGGTGGAAATTTCAGAGTTGCTGAGTCGTATGCTCAAAATGCGCAACGTACAACACAACGTACTCAACGCGAAATTGCACAAAAAAGAAGCCGACATCGTAGCCGAAGCCGGAAAACCTGGCGTCGTAACCATTGCCACCAATATGGCCGGTCGTGGAACCGACATCAAATTAACACCGGAAGTAAAAGAAGCCGGAGGTTTGGCGATTATCGGAACCGAAAGACACGATTCGCGTCGTGTAGACCGTCAGTTGCGCGGTCGTGCCGGTCGTCAAGGTGATGTGGGAAGTTCACAGTTTTATGTATCGCTTGAAGACAATTTGATGCGTTTGTTCGGCTCTGAAAGAGTCGCCAAACTCATGGATAAAATGGGACTCAAAGAAGGCGAAGTGATTCAGCATTCGATGATGACCAAATCAATTGAGCGCGCACAGAAAAAAGTTGAAGAAAACAACTTTGGCGTTCGTAAAAGACTTTTGGAATACGATGATGTCATGAACTCACAACGTGAAGTCGTATACAAACGTCGTCGTCACGCCTTAGAAGGAGAACGTTTGAAAGTGGACATCGCCAACATGATTTACGATACCGCCGAGGTCATTGCCGAAAGCAACAAAGCGATGAACGATTTCAAGAATTTTGAATTCGAACTCATCCGCTACTTCTCGATTACTTCTCCGGTCAGCGAAAGCGAATTCGAAAGAATGTCTTCGATGGAAATTGCCGGTAAAATCTACAAAGCAGCCATGGAATTCTACGCCGAGAAAACCGAAAGAAGCGCGCGCGAAGCCTTGCCGGTCATCAAAAACGTATACGAAGATCCGAACAATCATTTTGAGCGCATCATCATACCGTTTACCGATGGAATCAAATCGCTCAATGTCATTACCGATCTCAAAAAAGCCTACGAATCACAAGGAAAACAATTGGTGACCGATTTTGAGAAAAACATCACTTTGGCCATTATTGACGAAGCTTGGAAAAAGCACTTGCGCAAAATGGACGATCTCAAACAATCGGTTCAATTGGCGGTTCACGAGCAAAAAGATCCGCTTTTGATTTACAAATTTGAAGCGTATAATTTGTTCAGCTCAATGATCAACGGTGTCAATAAAGAAGTGATTTCGTTCTTGTTCAAAGGCGATTTACCGCAACAAAACGCACCGACCATTCAAGAAGCACGCGAGGTGAAAGTCAAAGAAAATTACACTACAAGCAAAGACGAAATCCCGAATTCTGATGAACTAGCACAACAAAATCGCGAAGCCGGTCAAACCCAGCAAAGACAAGTGGTTGAAACGGTTGTACGCGAAATGCCCAAAATTAACCGCAACGACAATGTGACCATCAAACACATCCTGAGCGGCAAAACCGAAACCATGAAATACAAAAAAGCCGAAAGCATGATTACTTCTGGCGAATGGGTGATTGTGAATGAGTAAACAGGAATTAGGAGTTAGGAATCAGGAGTTAGTAGTTTGGAATTAGGAGCCGGGAACCTGCTGTTCGCTCATATCTTTTGCTCCGCTGTGCTGCGCAAAAGGATAACCGCTGCCATCAGGGCTAGGGTTTGCGAATCATGAGAAGCATTTTTCAAAACACAAAATAAACGTTTAATAATCCTCGATAAGTAATCGGGGATTTTTTACTTTTGAACAAAACTAAAACGATGAAAAACAAACTATTGCTCATTCTGTTTCTTGTCAGTGCAAATTTTTGGGCTCAGAATTCAAGCCAACTCAAAACCTCCGTACAAAAAATCTATGATGCAAATTACAACATGGATTTTGATGCCATCACCGCATTGAGTTATCCTAAAATAATCGAGCAATTGGGTGGCGCAGTTTTATTTGCCGACAAACTCGACCACGATTATCAAAATGAAGTTTTTAGAAAAAGACTGCAATTGGTCAAACCTATTTTTGTCTTTGGAAGTATTCAGAAAATCGGTGAAGCACAATTTTGTGTCATCAGTTATAAAAATCCGGAGCGTTACTTTTTTGAAAACAAACTCACCACAGCCAATGCCGCTACTGAAGCCGAAAAACTCAAAAAAGACAACCTAACCAAAGACGTGACTTTTGAGCCCAAACGCAACAGTTTTAATGTGCGCAAAACATCCAAATTCATTGCGGTTTTTGATGCATCTACCCAAAATGAATGGAAGTTTTTCAATTGGGACGATCCGGCACAGCGCGAAGCATTTGAGAAAATTTTCTCGGCAGAAATCAAAAAACAACTGGGTCTGTAATTACATTTTATCCGGAAAAATCTTGCCCGGATTCAGAATGCCGTTCGGGTCAAAAATATCTTTGATGCCTTTCATGAGTTGTAATTGGGTGGCATTAAAGGCAATATCCATATAGTTTTTTTGTACATAACCAATACCGTGTTCGCCCGAAAGCGTTCCGTTGAGCGATACGGTGAGCTCAAAAATTTCGCGAATTCCTTTGGTTACTTCGGTGTTCCATTGTTCGTCACTCAGATGGCCTTTGATGATATTCACGTGTAAATTCCCATCACCGGCGTGCCCGTAACACACTGATTGAAAACCGTATTTGGCGCCAATCTGCTTGATGCCTGAAAGTAATTGGGGCAATGCATAACGCGGTACCACGGTATCTTCTTCTTTATACACCGAGTTTGATTTGACGGCTTCTCCCACACAGCGACGCATGCGCCAAAGAGCATTTTTCTGATCTTCGGTATCAGCAAAAAGGACTTCATCTATGTCAAATGGCTCGAGTACGGTCATGATTTTTTCGGCTTCTTGAAACAAAATATCCGGATAATTACCATCGACTTCTATGAGCAAATGCGCCTGAACGGCCTCAGTAATCGGAATACTCACACCATCGACAAACTTAAGCGCCCAATCAATTGCATCGCGTTCCATGAACTCGAGTGCGCTGGGTACGATACCCGCTTTGAATATTTCAGAAACGGCTTCGCAAGCTTGTTCGGCTTTAAAAAACGGAACGAGCATGAGTACATTGTGGTTGGTCTTGGGCCAAAGTTTCATGACGATTTTGGTGATGATGCCTAAGGTTCCTTCGCTGCCCACCATGAGTTGTGTGAGATTATAACCGGTAGAGTTTTTTAAGGTATTGGCACCGGTCCAAATGATTTCACCATTGGCCAAAACGACTTCAAGATTGAGTACATAATCTTTGGTGACACCATATTTAACCGCACGCGCGCCACCGGCATTTTCGGCTACATTACCACCAATCCAACAACTGCCTTGACTACTTGGATCAGGCGGATAAAACAAGCCTTTTTCAGCAACGGCTTCACGCATGACTTGGGTAATCACCGCCGGTTCAACGATTACTTGTAAATTTTGCTCGTCGATTTCGAGGATTTTATTGAAGCGCTCCATGCTCAAACCAATACCTTGATGTACCGATAAGGCGCCGCCGCTCAAACCGGTTTGCGCGCCAATAGCCGTGACCGGAATTTTGAATTGATTGGCCATTTTAAGCAATTGTGCAACTTCTTCCGTACTGCCCGGTTTGACAACCACAGCTGGCGGAAACATTAAATCTTCGGTTTGGTCGTGTCCGTATTTTTGGCGGGTTTCGAGGTCAGAAAAAACAAATGCCTCGCCCACCACGGCTGATAATTGATGCAAAATTTCGGGAGTAAGTGCGTTCATGCCAAGTCAATTGATGCGTAAAAGTAGCATATTGGCGGTTGTTGCGCAAATGGAAGTTGTCGGTTATCAGTCGTCGGTTGTCGGTTGTCAGTATTTTACTCTGAAGTTTCTACTAAACTTTTGAACTATTAACTTGTTGTGGTTTTGGATTGTCGGTTGGACAAATCTGCGTGAGATTTAGCTTCGCTCAGTTCGGCTAAAGCCTCGGGTGAAATTAAAAGGAGCAAGTCCAGTGGACTTGAGGTATCTTAAAAATTCATCTTGTTGAAAAGTGTTTCAGTTGAGCAGGAACCGCGTGAGATTTGATATTAAGAGGAGGAAGTCCGGTGGACTTCAGGTATCTTTTAAAGTTTCATTCAGGACAATTGCCAGATTTTTGACGCTTGCGTGAGATTTGAAATTAAAAGGAGCAAGTCCGGTGGACTTGAGGTATCTTCAAAATGCTTCAGTTTTGATATGTGCTTATCATGGATAGCTGTGCGCGTGAGGGATTGCAGTGAAAATCCTTTTGTGTAACAAAAGATTGTAACGCAAAGCCCGACCCTTGTGGTCACGCCCAAACCCTTAAAAACTACTTCTTTAAATTGGGTAAGAAATAACAAATCACGCCAATAATCGGCAAGAACGAGCACACAAAATAGACGTATTGCACCGAAGTGTGGTCGGCGAGCAAACCGATGAGTGCCGAGCCCAAAGCGCCCATACCAAAGGCGAATCCGTAGAATAAGCCCGAAATCATGCCGAGTTTTTTGGGAATGAGTTCTTGGGCATAGACCAAAATAGCCGGAAAGGCCGAGGAAATAATGATGCCGATAACGACCATGAGCACATCGGTCCAGAACAGATTGACATACGGAAGCAGCAAGGCAAAAGGTGTCGCGCCAAATACTGAAAACCAAATCACGTATTTGCGCCCGAATTTATCGCCAAGCGGGCCGCCCAAAATGGTTCCGATGGCGTAGGCAATAAGGTAAATAAACATGTGAAACTGCGCTTGCTTGATGCTCAGGTGGAATTTATCGATCAAGTAAAATGTGTAATAGGTGGACAAACAAGCCGAGTAGAAAAACTTTGAAAAAATAACAATCAGCAAAATGGCAATGCTGCGGTTGACCGTGGTTTTAGATAAATTATGCGGTTGAAATACCAGTGCGCTTTTGGCGGTGCGCATGAGCAAATGGTCGCGGTACCAAAACGCAATTTTGCTGATAATACCCAAGGCGATCGTTGCCGCCAAGACAAACCAAAGAATGTATTTTTGACTGTTGGGCACAACGATGAGCGCTACCAAAAGCGGCCCGAGTGCGGTTCCGAAGTTGCCGCCCACTTGAAAAATAGATTGGGCCAAACCGCGCTTTCCACCGGATGCCATGTTCGAGATACGCGCCGATTCTGGGTGAAAAATAGCAGAGCCGGTTCCGATGAGACATACAGAGAGCAATATCCAGTAAAAACTGTTGGCAAACGATAAAACCACGATGCCCAGCAACGAGAAAAACATGCCGTAGATTTGTGAAAACGGTTTGGGATGTTTGTCGGTATAATAGCCCACAAAAGGCTGAAAAAGCGAAGCCGTCAGCTGAAAAGCAAACGTAATCAATCCGATTTGCGAGAAACTCAAATGGTAATTCTGTTTGAGAATCGGATAGACCGATGGAATGATCGACTGAATTAAATCGTTGAGCAAATGCGCAAAACTGATCGAAAACAAAATTGAATAAACCGTTTTTTGAACTAGTGGACTTGTATGTGTGTTGCGAGATTTCATCGGCTAAAACCAATTAAGTATGTAATACCAAATGGGCAAAGTCAACAGCGAAAGCGGAATGCCCACGCCCACCATCATATTGCTCAGTTTAGGTTTGAGACCGTACGAAGATGAGAGAATGGTTCCGGTAATCATGGGCGCCATCGCGGCTTCCATAATGGAAACGTCAACGGGTAAACCTTCGGCTTTAAGAATGACTTTATACAAAACAAAAAACAACAAAGGCGTCAGGATGAGTTTAAAAAACAATCCAAAGCGCAAAAACTGCCAATGTTGACTGTCGCGGTCAATTTTGAGTTGCAATCCGACCGATAAAAGCGCGATCGGCGTAACCGTATTGCCCAATTTCTGAAAGACCGATTGTACGTCTTGGATAAAATCATAGCCCAAGGCATTGAGTGTACATGCAGTAATAAAAGCTACAAACGGCGGAAACAACAAGATTTTTTGGGCAATAACTTTGGGCTCGGCTTTGCCTTTTGAAAACAACGAAGCCGTGATGACGCCTAAGGTAGCCATAACTACGAATGAGCCGGGTTGATCGACGACGATGGCGGTTTTGAGACCTTCTTCGCCATACAAAGCCTGAATAACCGGAAAACCCACAAACGAAGTATTGCCCAAACCAGCCGTAATGGTCAAACAGCCGATGAGTTTGTTGGACCAACCCATTCTTTTGCCGATGCTGTAAAAAAAGACAAACGAAAACAAATATCCAATCCAAGCGATGCCCAGTGGATACAACAATTCAGAGCTGAGTTTGATTTTCGGAATATAAAACAGCGCAAGTGCCGGCAGAGAAACGTGAATAACAAACTGATTCAGGGTCAGATGCGGATTTTTCGGAAACGATTTAACGTATTGTAAACCAACGCCCAACGCCAAACACAAGAACAACATGATGATACTATCCATGCAGGTAGCAATTTTTTTGCAAAGGAACGGCAAAAATCTGCAATAACAAGGCGCTAAATGCAAAAGCTATCCTAAAAATCAGCTACGGCTTACTTGAGATGACTGAGATTTTTTGCTACTTTTACCTCAAAGACGCATCGTTTGGAAAAACAACCGCACAAAGCTTCGGCACTGCACGAAAAAGACGGCATTCCGCCACCGGAAATCATCAGTCCGGAGGCTGTGCACAACATTCGTTCGTTTCGAAAAAAACAACCCAGCGCTGAAGAACTCATTCAAGGCATTTTAAAAGGCGACATCGGAGCGCTTAGCCGCGCCATTACGCTGGTTGAAAGTACACAAACCGACCATTTAGAACGCGCCAATCAAATCATTACCGCTTGTTTGCCTTATGCCGAAAAATCGTTGCGCATTGGTATTACCGGGGTTCCAGGCGTGGGCAAAAGTACGTTTATTGAAGCCTTTGGCAATTACCTCACCGAGCAAGGAAAAAAAGTAGCGGTTTTGGCCGTTGATCCGAGTAGTTCTATTTCGCACGGCAGTATTTTGGGCGATAAAACGCGCATGGAATCCTTGGTTAAGAATCCGAATGCCTACATCAGACCTTCGGCTTCGGGCGATACGTTGGGCGGAGTGGCACGCAAAACCCGCGAAACGATTACGCTTTGCGAAGCGGCCGGATTTGACACGATTATTATTGAAACTGTGGGTGTCGGCCAAAGCGAAACCGCGGTGCACAGCATGGTAGATTTTTTCTTACTGCTCAAATTGGCCGGAGCCGGTGATGAACTTCAGGGCATCAAACGCGGCATTATGGAAATGGCCGATGCGATTGTCATCAACAAAGCCGATGGTGATAATGTCAAAAACGCGCGCTTGGCCAAAACCGAATTTAACCGAGCATTGCATTTGTTTCCGGCACAAGCCTCAGGTTGGCAACCCACTGTTCAAACTTGTAGTGCCTTAACTGGAGAGGGAATTTCTGAAACTTGGGAAACGATTGAAAAATTTGTAGCGCATACCCAAAACAATGGAAGTTTTGCCGAGAATCGCAGCAAACAAAATCAATATTGGATGCTCGAAACCATTCAGGAACAACTCAAAAATCACTTCTTTGAGAATCCAGAAATCAAAAAGCTAATAGCCCAAAACAAAGAAGCGGTACAAGCCGGAAAATTGTCTCCGTTTGTAGCCGCTCAAAGTTTGTTGGATGCTTATTTTAAATGATGCTTTTCTTATTTTTTGATTAGCTTATGAATTTCGCTTCGGTTATTGCTGGTGATTCTGATTAAATATATTCCAGAAGAAAACGACTTTAAATTTAATTGAATTGACTTCTCATTGTGAAACGAGTTGAAAATTTCTCTTCCGTTGATGTCGTAGATTTGTATGCTTTTTATGTTTTGTGCTGATTCAATTCTGACTTGATCTTCAAAAGGATTCGGAAAAACAGTCAGTTGATTGGATGATACAGATTGATTTATTGATAAAGTTGAGCAACTTAAAGGAATCGGAGCATTGGCATTTGTGTTGCTCCCATTCCCTAATTGACCATCCTGATTCCATCCCCATGTCCAAAACGAACCATCTGTTTTGGTAGCAATAACATGATGATAGCCTACATAAATTTTATCCCAATCAGTAGCAGTGTCAATTTGAACTGGAATATTAGTATCTGAGCTGGTTCCGTTTCCGAGTACAGTCCCAAAAATATTATAACCCCAAGTCCAAATAGTTCCGTTAGTTTTTTTACCGAGCGAAAAATAATATCCTGCATCGACAAAGCTCCAATCGGTATCCGTATTTAAAGCCACAGGAACATTAGAGTCTGTATTGGTTCCATTACCAAGCGCTCCGTGAAAATTCCAACCCCATGAATCGATGGTTCCGCTAAAATTTCTCAAAGCAAGTACACAATCATAACCTAAACCATAATTTGAAGTATAATTTATTCCGTTTAATAAAGTAGGCACCAGAATATTACCATTGGCACCGTTGCCCATTTGTCCACTTGCACCGTTACCCCAAAAATATAGTCTACCATTATTTTTTCTTGCTGATGAAAACTGAGCTTTTGAAGCATTACAGCTTTCCCAATTAGTATCAGTCCCTATTTGAATCGGGTTTAATTTATCCACTAAAGTATTATCACCTAATTGGCCCATAACATTACTACCCCAAGCCCATAAAGTTCCATCTGTCTTGATGGCAAGTGTATGCAATGGCCCTGAAGAAACTTTTGCCCAATTGCTGTCAGTGCCTATTTGCGTGGGTATATTTTTATTCACTATAGTTCCGTCACCTAATTGTCCTGTGTCATTTCTGCCCCAACCCCATAAAGTTCCATCATTTTTTATTGCAAAAGAAGTACTGGCTCCAGAATAAATGAATTTCCAGTCAACATCAGTTCCAACTTGTTGTGGTGTGTTTTGATTGATTGTTGAACCAATACCCAATTGCCCTTCGGTGTTATTTCCCCAAGCCCATAATGTTCCGTTGGCTTTAATTGCGAGTGTTTGTGCTCCGCCAAGTGAGAATGTCTGCCAACAAAGATCTGGTATGCTAAAGGTTACTGTTGACGAACGAGAAAAAGAGCAAGACTCTTCAAAAACATAATAACCTAAGGTATATGTTCCAGGAGATACACTTGGATCAATGGTAATATAACCATTCGTACTCATGGTGAATCCGGGATAAGTATTATCAAGATATGCTGCAACATCTGCCATAAGCGCCTGACTACCATCAGCAAGCATATCATTCATCAAAACACTTTGACTACTAACCGTTCCCGGGGTTAAGTTTCCAAAATCATCGGCCGCGACCAAAATATCAGGTTGATAATAAATACGGATGATTCCAACATTGGAGGTGTTTCCTATATCATCAGAAAATGTATAATAGAGTAGAATGTTGCCGATCCAATTTCCAGACCAAGTAACAAATCCAGATGAATCAGCAGTAAAAGTAACTCCATTAACAACCGTAACAGATTGTATTCCAGGCAAAGAAGATTCTAAATCAATTGATGCATAATCAATGTTTCCGGCTGTTACTTGATCATTACTCAATGGGAATGCGTATGATTGACCTCCGGATGACCCCAATGGGCAAACCAAAACCAAATCGTCAACTGCAGTTTGCGCTTTGACAAATGTGGTAATAAACAAAATCAGTAACGTGAATAGAGTAGTTTTTTTCATAAGCTTATAAATGATTTATTCCGACAATATGTTGTGAATCAACTAAATCAAAAATAAGCTATTTTGTTAAAAAACCAAATCTCTATTTAAATAATCAATCCTCATAACGCGCCACTTCACGATCGTAAAAATCATTGGCTTGTTCAATCAGGCTTTCCATTTCGGCATTGAGCTCGGCTTCATCCAAATCTTCGGCTTCTTCTAAAAATTCAACTTCGTCGTCTTTTAAATTGATAATAAAACGAGGATAATCTAAGTGAATGATGAAAATATCATCCGGAAAATCAGTATTGTCGCCCAAGAGAAATTTTGGTAGTTCCATAGTTATTGAAGTTTGGCTTTAGCCTTAATGTTGTTAATTTATGAATTTTGCTCGCGCAGCATCCGCGTGAGCTTGTCAAACCGAAGATACAAAAATAAAGCAGCCACCGTGAGTCCGGCCAAAAGTCCAATCCAAATTCCGGTGGCTTTGAGCTCGGTGTAAATGCCCAAGTAAATCGAGATCGGAAAACCCACCACCCAATAAGCCACAAAAGTAATATACATCGGAACCTTGACGTCTTGCAATCCCCGTAGCGCACCCAAAACCACCACTTGCATCCCGTCTGAAATCTGAAAAAAGGCCGCCACGATGAGTAATTTGGCTGCAATGGCAATCACTTCGGTATTGTCTAGAGCTTGAGTCGCCTCGTCCATATTCAAAAACAAATGCGGCAAAAAGTTGTGCAAAAGCAAGAACAAACTGGCAAAAATCGTTTCGAGGATGATGGTCAACAAAAAAATCGAACGCGCTACCACAATCAAATTCTTGTAATCGCCCAAACCTTTTTGATTGCCCACGCGAATCATAGCCGTCACGTTGAGTCCCATCGCAAACATAAAAGTAGTAGTGGCCAAAGTCAGTGCAATTTGGTTGGCCGCCTGACTGGTTTTACCAATCGAACCCGAAAGCCAAATCGCTGCGGTAAACAAGGTTACTTCAAACAACATCTGCATCGCCGAAGGCAAACCCAATGACCCAATTTTGCGCAGCACCGATCGCTGTAAATTGCGCCAACTAAAACCCGAAAAATACGTTTTTAGTTCGCGATTATATTGCAACAATACATGCATAAAAACCACCATCATTACGCGTGAAATCACGGTTCCGAGCGCTGCGCCCACCACGCCCATTTTCGGAAAAACCCAAAAACCGTAAATCAATGCATAATTAAAAAATACATGCACCACATTGGTCAAGAAAATGGCATACATAGAGTATTTAGTCAGCGAAAGTCCATCGGCAAATTGTTTGTAGCCTTGATACACAATCACCGGAATGAGCGAAAAAGCCACCCAATCAATATAAGGCGAGGCCAAAACAACGACCGCTTCGGGTTGATGCATCAAACGCATGAGCGGTTTGGCGAGTTCAATCATCCCAAACAACAACAGCCCGAGCACGGTACACAAAATCAGTCCGTGGTGAAAGGTTGCCCTGATTTTATTAGTGTCATTTTCAGCATCCGCTTCGGCAATCAGCGGTGTAATCGCCGTTGAAAAACCAATCCCGAGCGACATTCCGATAAAAATAAAACTGTTGCCCAATGACACCGCCGCCAACTCAGTTGGTCCTAAATTGCCCACCATGATATTGTCGACAATTCCAATTAGCGTATGGCCCAACATGCCTAGAACGACCGGGTAAGCCAGTTTGATGTTGTCTGAAAATTCTCGGGTATATTGACTTAAATTCACTTGGCAATTTTTTGAGCGGCAAAAATAGCGACTTCTTTTCTAAACTTCATTTTAAATGTTATTTTTAGGCAGCTATTCCGGCTGTTTGCTGTAGCTTGCCCGCCCAACCCAGGCGCACAAGGCTGCCGCTACCATCCGGGCTGGAAATTTATCTTACGCTATGACACTAGAACCTTTTTGCCAAATTTCAGGGCTCCGCGCGGCCTCCGGACTGGTTTTTACTGCCGAGAATTTGTTTTTAATTTCAGACAACAGCCAATTTTTGTATCGGTATGAAATCAAAAATCAAGTACTGCACAAAATTTCGCTGGGCGCAGAAGCCGAAGAAAATTTGCCCAAAAAACACAAACCCGATTTTGAAATTCTAACACTTTTAAATGATGAATTGCATTTGTTCGGCTCGGGTTCCAAAGCGCATCGAAACCAACACGTAGTTTTTAATATCAATTCGGGTTTATACAGCATATTCAACCGTTCAGTTTTGTATCAACAGCTGGCTGATTTGGCTGAAATCCCTGAAGATGACCTAAATTTAGAAGGCGCATTTTTCTATAAAAACCAGTGGTATTTGGTTCAGCGCGGCAACGGAGAATCTCAAAAAAACGTTTTGTTTATTTGCAACGAAAATTTTGAACCCTTGGTTTACAAAAATATCGAACTTCCCAAAATTCAAAATGTCCAAGCCACCTTTACCGATGCAGTTGTAGTTGATGACCAGCTTTATTTTCTGGCCGCCGCCGAAAATTCAGATTCTACTTACATCGATGGTGAAATCGCCGGAAGCCTCATAGGTTGTTTGGAACTCAAAAACCTTGAAGTTTTGTGGACGAGTGAAATTTCGCAAACCCAAAAATTCGAAGGCATTTGTTTGTATCAAAAAACCAAAGACACTTTAGAATTCTTACTTTGCGAAGACAACGACTCTGAAGTTTCAGAGTCTGTTATCTACAAAATGACCTGCCTTTTGAAAAAAAATTAGTGAGGTTTCCAACCTTTTCCTCTTTTTGGTGCTCTATACACTTAAAGACTTATTGTGATGAACGAAAACTTAATCTCAGCCTGCAAAAAAATGCACCGAGATGCACAGCGTCAAGTGTATGAGCTTATGGCTCCGAAACTGTACCGAACTTGCAAGCGGTACCTCAAAAAAGAGGAAGAAATTGAAGAAGCTTTGGCCGATGCTTTCTATACAATTTTTACCAAACTCGACCAACTCAACGACGTCAATGCGTTTGAAGCATGGGCGCGTAAGATAACCGTAAATCAATGTTTGCTCAGCATCAAGAGAAATGTCAATTTTAATATGTATCTCGATGATGTAAAAACCATTTCTCAGCCCGTTACTGCCGAAGTTACCGATATGGAAGAAGAAGATTTACTCAATTTGCTCGAACTGATTCCCGTAGGATGCAAGACGATTTTTAATCTCTTCATTATTGAAGGTTACAGCCACAAAGAAATAGCAATCATGCTCAATATTTCTGAAGGCACTTCGAAATCACAACTCAATGTTTCAAAAAACAAACTACGAGAATTAGTCAATCAATTGTATTATCAAAAAGCAAAATAGTCATGGACAATCAAAATAAAATATTCGAAAAAATCAAAGACGCTGCACACAAAGCAGAATCGAAAGATTTTCCGGCCATGGAAAGTGTATGGTCAAAAGTTGAGAACAAACTCGATAAAAAAGAAGATAAAAAAGCCATTGCCTTGTGGAAGAAGATTGCCATCGCGGCTTCTTTACTTTTGTTGTTCACTTTGGGATATCAGTTCTTAAAATCAGATAAAAAGCCAGCTGCTCCTGAGCTAAATCCGAACCAAGAAATCGTTCACGAAGATCCAAAAACTCCAAAAGACAGTGTAAAAATTAAACACGATAATGATTTAAAAACACCTAATCAATCTCAAAAAAGTATTGTTCAAACGGATGATTCAAACAAAAACATTCATCACCAAAACAGAAAAAATCTTCAAATTCTTGAGCCAAAAGCAACCGACTCAATTATTGCAGAAAGTGATGAAAGTATGATTACGGGAATCGTAAAAGATTTGATGGGACCGTTACCAGGAGCGAATGTAATGATTAAAGGAACTCAGAAAATAACCCAAACTGATATTGATGGAAAATTTAAAATTGAAGCCCAAAAAGGGGACGAATTGGTTGTTAGTTTTCTAGGATATAAGGATTCATTCGCCAAAGTTGAAAAAGAAAAAAAGCTCAATATTGAATTGAAAGCCGATAATAGTATAGTTATGAATGAAGTTGTCGTCACTGCTATGGGAATAAAAAAGGAAAAGAAATCTCTAGGCTACTCGGTAACCCAAATTACAAGTGCTGACGTACCAAACAACAAAGATTATTCAAAAACATTAAACGGAGCGAGCCAAAGCATCAAGGCTCAGCCCGAGCAAGATTCAAAAATGGTCATTCGCGGAATTGCTTCAACAAGCAACCACAATGCTTTGTACATTGTCGATGGGAACCCTTTAAATGCTGAAGAAGTATCAAAAATTAAACCTGAAGATATTCAAGAAGTTAATGTCCTCAAAGGCAAAGCAGCTAGAAAAATTTATGGCCGTCAAGCTTCAGAAGGCGCTATTATCATCAAAACCAAAACCGGAAATTACACCCCGCAAATAACCGATGAGTCTTATGACAGCTATATTGAGAATCCTTTTGAAAGCCCAAAATCTGCGCCACTTTCAACTTTTTCTATTGATGTGGACAATGCCTCGTACACGAACATTCGTAGATTTATCAACAACGGGCAAAAAGTTCCAAAAGATGCGGTTCGCGTTGAAGAAATGATCAATTTTTTTAAATATCAGTATCCGCAACCAACCCAAAAGCATCCATTCTCAATCAACACCGAATACAGCCAAGCGCCATGGAATCCGAACCATAAACTTTTGCGCATCGGTTTGCAAGGTAAAAACATTCCGACTGCTAGCTTACCTGCTTCAAATTTGGTTTTTTTGATTGATGTTTCAGGCTCCATGAATAGTGACAACAAATTGCCATTACTCAAAGAATCCATGAAAATTCTAGTGAATGAGTTGCGTTCAAAAGATAAAGTAGCAATTGTGGTTTATGCAGGAAGCGCTGGTATGGTTTTACCTCCAACTTCGGGCGATAACAAAGAACAAATCATTAGCGCGCTCGATAGGCTCAGCGCCGGAGGAAGCACTGCCGGAGGTGAAGGCATTGAACTTGCATACAAACTCGCTCAAGAAAATTTCATCACACATGGCAACAATCGAGTCATATTGGCTACTGATGGAGATTTTAATGTAGGCCGAGCATCTGACACAGATATGAAAACTTTAATTGAAGAAAAAAGAAAATCGGGCGTTTTCTTGACTTGTTTAGGTTATGGAATGGGGAATTACAAAGACAGCAAAATGGAAATTTTAGCCAACAAGGGCAACGGAAATTATGCTTATATCGATAATATTCAAGAAGCCAATCGCTTTTTGGGTAAAGAATTCAAAGGCTCTATGTTTGCCATTGCCAAAGATGTAAAAATTCAGATTGAATTCAATCCGAAACACGTTCAAGCATATCGGTTGATTGGTTATGAAAACCGAAAACTACGCGCCGAAGATTTTGCCAACGATGCTATTGATGCCGGCGAGTTAGGCAGCGGACATACCGTTACAGCTTTGTATGAAATCATTCCAACGGGTGTTAAAAGTAGTTTTTTAGAGCAACTTCCTAATCTAAAATACACACAAACTACGAACGCTGATGCAAATTACAACAACGAATTGGCCACGATTAAATTCCGTTACAAACAACCTGATGAAGAAAAAAGTACTGAATTGATTCAAATCATCAAAAATGAATCTCAGCCTTTAGAAAAAAGCTCCGATGATTTTAAATTTAGCGCAGCAGTGGCTTGGTTTGGTTTAAAACTTAGAGAATCGCAGTTAATCAGCAATAAATCATCTCAAGAAATTATCAAATTGGCCAAAGCCGGTTTGTCAAATGATGATTCGGGTTATCGATCAGAATTTATTCGCTTGGTTGAAAGTGCGCAATAAGATACTTTAAAAATAAAATCCGGTAACTCATTTAACAATGGTGGTTACCGGATTTTTTATGCTCATAAACAAATAGTTTTACATAAATGATGACGAAACTTACTGCTCAATCTCGCGCAGGTTTTCCATCTTTTTAAATTCAAGGAAACCTTTGATGTCTTCAAAATGTTCGCGTACGCGTTTGTGACCGAATTCGAATACTTTAGTCACCAATCCATCTAAGAAATCACGGTCGTGTGACACCAAAATAAGCGTTCCGTCAAAATCGCGCAAGGCATCTTTGATGATGTCTTTGGTTTTCATATCCAAGTGATTGGTCGGTTCATCGAGGATAAGCACATTGACCGGCTCAAGCAATAATTTAATCATCGCCAAACGCGTTTTCTCGCCACCCGAAAGCACTTTTACTTTTTTGGTCGTATCATCACCCGAGAACATAAAGGCACCGAGTAGATTTTTGATTTGCGTGCGAATATCGCCCACTGCAATGGTATCAATCGTTTCAAAAACGGTGAGTTCGCCATCCAAAAGTGCCGCCTGATTTTGGGCAAAATAACCAATTTGTGCGTTGTGTCCGATTTCAAGTTTTCCGCCATCAACATCAATTTCTTTCATGATGGCTTTGATCATCGTTGATTTACCTTCGCCATTTTTGCCGACAAAAGCTACTTTCTGTCCGCGTTCAATGACCATGCTCGCGTCTTGAAAAACCACGTGATCACCGTATTTTTTTGACAAATGTTCTACTACCACCGGATATTGTCCGCTGCGTGGCGAAGGCGGAAACTTCAAACGCAAAGCCGATGTGTCCACTTCGTCAACCTCAACCAAAACCAATTTTTCAAGCATGCGCACGCGCGATTGCACTTGTTCGGTTTTTGAGAAAGTTCCTCTAAAACGCTCGATAAAAGCTTGGTTTTCGGCTATAAATTTCTGTTGTTCATCATAGGCTTTTTGCTGGTGCACTCGGCGATCTTTGCGCAATTCAAGATAATGTGAATACTTGGCTTTATAATCGTAAATGCGCCCCATGGTAACCTCGATGGTGCGATTGGTAATATTGTCTACAAAAGCGCGGTCGTGCGAAATCACCATCACGGCTTTGGCTTGGTTGATCAAAAAATCTTCTAGCCACTGAATACTTTCCATGTCGAGGTGATTGGTGGGCTCATCGAGCAAAATCAAATCGGGTTTTTTGAGCAAAATTTTAGCAAGTTCAATGCGCATACGCCAGCCGCCCGAAAATTCTGAAGTTGATCGGGTAAAATCTTCGCGTTCAAAGCCCAAACCTTTGAGCACCTTCTCTACTTCGGCTTCATAGTTGACTTCTTCAATAGAATAATATTTTTCGCTGAGTTCCGAAACGCGCTCAATGAGCTTCATATAATCGTCGCTTTCGTAATCGGTGCGAATGGTAAGCTGCTCGTTGATGTGGTCAATTTCGGCTTTCATTTTAAAAACTTCGGCAAACGCTTTCGAGGTTTCTTCCATGACCGTGCAATCATCAGCAATCAGCAAATGCTGCGGCAAATAAGCAATCACAGCTTCTTTAGGTGCCGAAATTGATCCGCGTGTGGGCTTGTTTTGCCCGGCTACAATCTTGAGCAAGGTTGATTTTCCGGCGCCGTTTTTACCCATGAGCGCTATTTTGTCGGTTTCGTTGATGGCAAAAGTAACTTCGCTAAACAAAGTGGTGCCGCCAAATTCAACGGCTATGTCGTTTACTGTAATCATAAAAAGTGAATTCCCCGAATGAACAGGTGGATTTTTGAAGCGGCAAAGATAATTGAAAATGTACTCGAATTTTATCCGGCTAAAGCCAAAAAAATTATATTTGAAAAATTTAAAATCAAAGCCATGAGAACATTTACTTATTTCTTCCTCTTCTTGATCTGTTTTAAGCTGAGCGCTCAAATAAAATTTGAAAAAGGCTACTATTTAAACAATCAAAATCAACGGATAGACGGATATATCAAAAATCAAGATTGGAAAAACAACCCAACCGAATTTGAGTTTAAAAAACAACTTGAAGAAATTCAAAGCGAATCAATTCAAATGAGTGATGCTTCAGAATTTTGTATCGAAGGTCAGAGTATTTTTAAAAGATGTGATGTAAACATTGAACGATCAACCGATAATTTGCGCAATCTCAGTCATGATCGAAATCCGGTTTGGAAAAAAGAAACGCTCTTTTTAAAAGTAATAGTTCAAGGAAAAGCTAGCTTGTATCAATATGTTGACCCAAGGATTTATAAATATTTTTATCAAATTGAAAATAAGCCCGTCGAACAATTGGTATGTATTAAATATTTTGACAATCAAAGCGGTAGTGATGAAGTCAAAACAAATAGTTTTTACAAAAATCAATTGTATAATTTTGTCCGATGCGAGGACCAAAAGATGGAATTTTTTGATCAAATCAGCTATAATCAAAGCGATTTACTAAAACAGTTTTCAAAGTACAACAATTGTAATGGAGAAAAAGTTCAATCCAAATTTGAAACACCTAAAGGAATTTTTGTTCTCAAAATAACTGCCGGTATCAACAACGCTAAACTAAAGATAGACGATATTAATTATCATTATAATTTTGGAACTTCATTCAGCAATAAAATTGTGATAAACGGAGGTGTTGAGTTTGAATATTTTTTACCATTCAACAAATACAAATGGAGTATTTTTACCAATCCGAGTTATGCAAAATACAGCAATTCTGAAAAATACACTAGGAACATCGATAACAACCCTGTGTTAGGCACGGTCACATTTAATACCGAAGTTGAATATAACAATCTTGAAATTCCTATTGGAGCCAGATATCATTTTTTAATCAACGAAAATTCAAAACTATATTTAGGACTTGCTTATGTGTTTAATTCGTCTTTGAATTCAGGAATTAATGTTAAAAGAGATGGTGTTTTGATAGAAGATTACGATGTCAAACCAAACACAAATTTTTTGTTAGGCCTTGGTTATAATTACCACAAAAAAATCGGCATTGAATGTCGATACTACACAACAACGAATCTTTTGAACGGTTATGTTAAAATGAATGCTGATTATTCGGTGATGGGGGTTGTACTGAGCTATAATTTTCTGTAATTTATTCTTCAGCCTCAAAAAACAAAGGTTCAATCATTATTTTATCCGCGAGGACTTCAAGCTTTTCGGTGATTTGATTGCAGAAAAACAAACGCTGGGTTTTCTCGACACTCATTGATAAACGCTGAATAATAGAATCTTGTCTGAGTCTGACTATTTCATCGGCATCATCGGTTGCAAACATTTTTATTGTGGTCATGTTGAATCCGGCTGATGAAAACATCGCGTTGATTTTGGTGGGCGTTCCGATGAGCACATCCATTCCGGCAGAAATTTGGTTTTTATCTTCGTCGATATCCGTTTTATCATGCACGCCTATCACACGCAAATCGGTGTATTTGCCCAATTGTCGAAACAAATCAACCATTGCTAAAACTTGCTCTTTGCCCAAAACCAAAATGAGCGCCCGAGTGCTTTCGCCTTGCGCTTTGTCTAATTTTTGAATGACATTTAAAACGATGGTGGTAGTTTTTCCGCTGCCAACAGGCGATTGAATAACCGCATCAGCACCGCTTTTAACAGCTGAGAAAGTAGTTTGTTGCAATTCGTTGGCTTCGATAAGACCGGCTTCAACAAGTGCTTGTTGTAAATGCGGATTGATTTTTTTTAGATTCATGCGGTTGACTATGATTCGTTGGAGAAACGATTTATTTATTTGCTTGCAAACAGTTGAACATCGGTTTGTGAAATCTCGCTTCCGCCCAAAATAATGAGGCGCTCAACAACATTGCGCAGTTCGCGGATGTTGCCTGTCCAATCGTATTCTTGCAATAATTTGACGGCTTCTTTTGAAAAAGTTTTGGGCGCGTTGCCTTGTTCTGATGCAATTTTTTCAGTGAAATGTTCAATCAATAACGGAATATCATCGCGACGATCATTAAGCGACGGAACGTGGATGAGAATCACGGCCAAGCGGTGGTATAAATCTTCGCGAAAACGTCCGGCTTCAATTTCTTTTTTGAGGTCTTTGTTGGTGGCTGCCACCACGCGCACATTGACTTTGATGTCTTTATCCGCGCCTACTCTTTGGATGAGATTTTCTTGCAATGCACGCAAAACTTTGGCTTGTGCGGCCAAGCTCATATCACCAATTTCATCCAGAAAAATGGTTCCACCGTCGGCGGCTTCAAATTTTCCGGCGCGGTCTTTTACGGCAGATGTAAACGCACCTTTTACGTGCCCGAACAATTCACTTTCAATGAGTTCACTCGGAATCGCGGCACAGTTCACTTCAATCAGCGGAAAATCAGCGCGCTCACTTTTTTGGTGCAACTGATGCGCCACGAGTTCTTTTCCGGTGCCGTTCGGTCCGGTGATGAGCACGCGGGCATCAGTCGGCGCGACTTTTTCAATCATCAATTTGATGTGATTGATGGGCTCGCTTTGTCCGATGATTTCGTATTGCTTGTTGACGATTTTTTTGAGGATTTTGTTTTCGACCACGAGTTGCTTTTTGTCTAAAGCGTTGCGGACAGTATTGAGCAAACGGTTCAAATCCGGCGGTTTCGAAATATAATCAAACGCACCCAAACGCATGGCTTGAATGGCGGTTTCCATATCGCCGTGGCCGGAAATCATAACCATCGGAATTTCGGGTTTGATTTTTTTGACGGCTTCGAGCAGTTCAACACCATCCATTTTGGGCATTTTGATGTCGCACAAAACCAAGTCGTAATCGGTTTGTTTGATTTTTTCGTAACCCGATAAACCATCAACGGCTTCGTCGACTTCGTAGCTGCTGTTTTCTTCTGAAAGTATTTTGGTCAGTACGCGGCGGATGGATGTTTCGTCTTCGATGACAAGTATTTTGGACATATTTTTTGAGTTGCTAAGCTATTGAGCGACTGAGAACCTGAGCTGCTGAGTCGCTGAGTATATTTGTTTTTTGGCAAAGGTCGTGAAGCTGAGTGAATATGGCAAATATTAAATAGTTGTTGGACACCACAAAATAACGAGACCCGATTGAAACTCAAATTCGAAATTATTCGCGGAAACTAATAAAAATATTTTGTTGCAATTTTGAAATGAGAAAACAAATTGCAACAACTTTTGTGTCATTTTTTTCAAAAAATTTTTTTTGACACAAATTCTGTGTCATTTTGAAAAAAAAATAAAAAAATGACACATTTTAACAAATCAAAATTGAACTTGATTTTACCTCAAATCGTTTAGCTCAAATAATTTTAAAACTTAGCTTAGGAAAAACAAAACTTATAATTAGCGGGACATTCAACAACAGCACCTCAACACAAAACTGTCTTTTGACTTGCTTCAATTAAAACAAATCTTTCAGGTTACATTTAACTCCTAGCCCTGATATTTGAAATTAAAAGGAGGAAGTCCTGTGGACTTCAGGTATCTTAAAAAAGCTTCCTTTTAGACAAATCCTTTCAGTTTACATTTAACTCCTAGCCCTGATAGTAGTGGAAATCCTTTTGGGTCGGGGTTCGACCCAAAAGATTGCAACGCATAGCAGGTTCCCGGCTTCAAAAAATCTCAGAAAATCAGGTTCTCAGCAACTAATATTTAAGCCATTTATAGAGTTCTTTCCAAGTTGGTTTTTTGCCGTACATGAGAATGCCCACGCGGTAAATTTTGGAAGCAAACCAAACTACGCCCAAAAAGGTTCCGAACAACAAGACCATGGACAATAGGATTTGCCACCAAGGCACGCCAAACGGAATGCGCATGAGCATGACAATGGGCGACGTGAGCGGTACCATAGAGAATATGGTGGCGACACTTCCGTGCGGATCGTTGATAACGGTAAAAATACCGATGTACACGCCTAAAACCAGCGGCATGATGATCGGTAAAAGAAATTGTTGCGAATCAGTTTCGCTGTCAACCGCGGCTCCGATGGCGGCATAGAATGAACTGTATAAGAAATATCCGCCTACGAAATAAACAATGAAACTGATCAGGATGGTCGCAATGGGCAAGTTCCAAAGTTCATGAATATATAACTGCGCTGTGGAAAGTTGCGCTTGCGCTTGATGCATCATTTCAGGATTCATTTGTGCAGCAGCCGGTGTGGCGTTGACTCCGAAAAAGGCCGAAGCACCAAACATGAGCCCAAGTCCGAGCAAGGCCCAAATAAAGAATTGTAAAACGCCGGCCAGTGAGGTTCCGATGATTTTGCCCATCATGAGTTGGAACGGTTTGACCGAGGAAATGATGATTTCGATGATGCGGTTGGTTTTTTCTTCAATCACGCTGCGCATGACCATGTTTCCGTAGATGATGATGAACATCATAATCAAATAACCAAAGGTGCAACCAATAGCGATTTTGATTTCGTTGAGGCCTTTGACACTTTCTTCGCCGGAGGCTTTGGCAACTTTGATATCGACTTCAGCTTGCGCCTGACGAATAGCCAGTGTATCTAGTTTGGCGCGTTCAAAATTGAGTTGGGTAATTTTTTTGGCGATGACTTCTTCGGTGTTTCCAAGAAAAGCAATGCTCGGACTGTCGTTAGACAAATATTGAATTCCGCTTTTGAGTTTTTGAATGCTATCGGTTTTGGGGATATACAACAAACCTTCATAGCTTTCGGCCATGATGCTGTCTTTGAGGATTTTCATATCGACTTTGGATAAATCGAGGTAATGAAACTCGTCGGTGTTTTTGAATTCGGGCGCAAAAATGCCTGTTTCATCGTGAATGGCGATGCGTTTGACATCGGCTTTGAGCGAACTCAAATAACCAATAAAAGCCGCTATACCCACAAAAAGCAACGGGCTTAAAAAAGTCATGACGATAAAAGACTTGTTGCGCACTTTGGCGATGAATTCTCGTTTGATGATGAGTGATAAAATGCTCATATATCTGTTTTATTTAATCAATAAATCTTTTAATTACTGGCAACCGTCTTGATGAAAATATCGTTTACACTCGGAATTTTCTCCATAAAATGAGTGACTTGTCCACGGCCGGTAAGCACATTAAGAAGTTCGTTGGGCATCGCGCTTCCGAGTTCGATTTGCAATTTAAGCTCATCGTTGAGTGATTTAAAATCGGTTTGACCCACGGTGAATTTTTGGGTCAAGTCATACATCAAACCTTCGACATTTTCGGTCAGAATGCCTACCTCAAAGCTGTTGGTGCGGTATTCTTTTTTGACATCGGTCAGTTTGCCTTCGATGAGTTTGTTGGATTTGTGAATCAGGGCAATGTGATCACACAACTCTTCGACGCTTTCCATGCGGTGTGTAGAAAAAATAATCGTAGATCCTTGTCGTTTGAGTTCAAGAATTTCGTCTTTGATGATGTTGGCATTCACCGGATCAAAACCAGAAAACGGCTCGTCGAATATGAGCAATTTCGGGCGATGCAGCACGCAAACCACAAACTGGATTTTTTGCGCCATTCCTTTGGAGAGTTCTTGGATTTTTTTGTTCCACCAACCGTGAATATCCAGTCGGTCAAACCAATATTTGAGTTGCGCGGTGGCCTCAGCTTTAGATAATCCTTTGAGTTGCGCCAAATACAAACACTGCTCGCCTACTTTCATGGTTTTGTACAAACCGCGTTCTTCGGGTAAATAACCGATGTGCTGTACGTGGTGTGGTTGGAGTTTTTCGCCGTCAAAAAGAACGGTTCCGCTGTCGGGCAAAGTGATTTGATTGATGATGCGGATCAGAGAAGTTTTTCCGGCTCCGTTCGGGCCCAAAAGACCATAAATACTGCCTTTGGGTACCGAAAGTGAAACTTGGTTCAAGGCTGTGTAATCGCCGTATTGCTTGACCACTTTTTCGACTTCAAGTATGTTACTCATATTAGGTAATGATTTTCGTAAATGTAGAAAATTAGTAAATGCTGTAAGTGATTCGTTACAAAAAAAAACCCACCCTTATTTGGACAATAAGGATGGGAAAAATTGCTATGAAAAAGAAATTACTAGTTGCCTAGTATTTTTCCAAAAGTATAATAATTTTTTAATCTAAGAAAACATATCCTTAACTTTTTCAAAAAAAGATTTTTCCGACTTTTCAGGGTTCGGAATAAAGTGCTCGTTAGATAAGTTTTTCTCGAAAAATTCACGCTGTTCTTTGTTGAGTACTTTAGGCGTCCAAACGTTGACATGAACCAGCAAATCTCCTCTGCCATAACTGTTTAGGCTTGGAATTCCTTTACCTTTTAAACGCAATATTTTACCTGATTGAATGCCTTCTTCAAGTTTGATTCTTACTTTTCCGTTAACAGCATCGATGTCTTTTGACACACCCAAAGCGGCTTCTGAAAAGCTTATATATAGGTCATAATGAAGATTTTCTCCTTCTCTTTTGAGGAATTCATGTTCAACTTCTTCTATGGCTACGATCAAATCGCCTGGAATTCCGTTGCCTGGAGCATCGTTTCCTTTGTTGGCGACTTTGAGTTGCATACCATCAACCACACCTGCAGGAATTTTAATAGAAACGGTTTCATCTTCGAGGATCATTCCGTGCGCGTCGGCATTGGAAGGTTTTTTATCAATCATTTGCCCGGCGCCACCACAAGTAGGACAAGTCGTGGAAGTTTGCATACGACCTAAAATAGTATTGGTCACACGCATTACTTGGCCTTGACCGTTACAAGTTCCGCAGGTTTTGTAGCTAACGCCCGGCGCTTGAACTTTGCGTTTTACTTTTACCTTTTTCTCGACACCGTTGGCAATTTCGTCTAAAGTTAGTTTTACTTTGATGCGCAAATTACTTCCTTTGACCACGCGGCGTTGTCCGGATGATCCGCCAAATCCGCCAAAAGCGCCACCGAAGATATCGCCGAATTGACTGAAGATATCGTCCATATTCATGTGGTGTCCACCGCCAAATCCGCCGGCTCCGTCAAACGCTTGGTGACCGTACTGATCGTATCGAGCGCGTTTTTGACTGTCGCTAAGCACTTCGTAGGCTTCGGCGGCCAATTTAAAATTCTCTTCGGCCTCTTTGTCGCCCGGATTTTTGTCTGGGTGAAACTCAATGGCTTTTTTGCGATACGCCTTTTTGATTTCGGCCTCAGAAGCGTTTTTGGCTACGCCTAATATTTCGTAAAAATCTTTTTTCATTTTCTGTTCAGAATTCGGTTAACCCTTGCGGGAAATATCTTTAGTTGCCTACCACAACTTTAGGGAAACGGATAATTTTGTCTCCGAGTTTGTATCCTTTTTCAATTACATCAACAATTTTGCCTTTAAGCTCTGGAGTTGGCGACGAAATTTGTGTGATGGCTTCGGCAAAATCAGCGTCAAAAGCATCACCTGCTTGAACGGCAACCACTTCTAATCCTTTTGCGGTGAGCGTTGATGTAAATTTGTCATAAATGAGTTCTACACCTTTTAAAAGAATGTCATTGTCTGACTTTTTAATCTCGACCAAAGCGCGATCAAAGTCGTCAATAACCGGCAACAAAGCCTGAAGAACTTCTTGATTGGCTGTTTTAAACAAATCGATTCGCTCTTTGGCCGTGCGGCGTTTATAGTTTTCAAATTCAGCAAAAAGTCTTAAAAACTTGTCTTTCTCTTGCGCCAATTCTTCCTCGAGTTTTTGCTCGGGGGTTAGGCTTTCAGCGGGTTCAACTGCCGATTCAGTTTGTGTTGCGTCGGTATTTTCGGCCGCCGGATTTTCATTGATGATTTCTTTTTCAGTGTTTTCAGTTGTCATTTTGCGTTTATTTTATTCTGAGTTTTGGGTAAAAAATTCTTCGCCCGCATTGCAAATGTATTGCCAATTGACCGATAATGCCAAATTGTCATTGATTTTAGTTGTGGATTTGATGACACACAGAGGTTTCAATGCAGTCCCGATAACAGCGAATATCCTTTTGCTTTGTTCTTTAAAAAGCAAAAGATAGCAGCGAATAGCGGGAAAGACTGCCCAAATGTTAAAAAAGAAAAATTAATAGATTTTTAAGACGATAACGTTTTCGTTTTATTTAAGTTTGTTGCTCTCAATAATGAAGGTTAGCACTAGCTTTAGTATTATTAATTCACCCACTTATAGTGAAAAAGCCCCGAAAAATGGGGCTTTTTTTTATGAAATTAAATTGTTGAGTGCGGCGTCGATATCAGGAAATTGATACTGAAAATGAGCTTCGAGCGCTCGCTGTGGCTTGATGATTTGATCGGCCGTAACCAAAATACTGCGTTCGCCTAAGAGAATTTCAATGACTTTCTGGGGAATATTGGGCAACCAGATTTTTTTGTCTAATCGTTCGGCTATTTTGCGGGTTAAAACTTGATTGGTCACCGGTTCGGGCGCCACAGCATTATAAACGCCTTGCCATTTTTGTTCGATTGCCGTTGCGTACAAACGAGCGATGTCGGTAAGGTGAATCCAAGAAATGTGCTGCTGACCAGAACCAATGCCTGCGCCAAAACCCATTTTAATAGGTTGCAGCATTTGCGGAAAAGCTCCGCCGTGTTGGGCCAAAACCACACCAGTGCGCATGGAACAAACTTGAATATTTAGGTGTTTGAATTTTTGAGCGCTTTCTTCCCATTTTTCGACTACATGCGATAGAAAGCCGGGTGCTGATCCTGAAAAATCTTCAGTGTAAATTTGGCTGGCACTATTGGGATAAATCGCCACGCCTGACGCGGTAATGAATTGCGTGACTTGATTGGGCACTTCTTTGAGCGCTTTATATAAGGTATTGGTAGCGTTGATTCGGCTTTCGAGGATTTCGAATTTATATTTTTTGGTCCAAGGCTTCGTGATGGAAGCTCCAGCTAAATGAACAATCGCGTCAACTTCTAAAAAAGCGTTTTGATCAAATGTTCCTTGGGATGGATTCCAAATAAAACCTTTGAGATTCGGTTGGTTTTTAATTTGACTGGTTCGGGTAGTTAAATAATGAACTTCATGACCGTGGTTGAGCAAAAGTTCGGTAAGAGTCGAACCTATCAAACCGGTAGCACCTGTGAGTAGAATTTTCATTTTTTTATTTGCAAAGTTAAGCCTGACTGGAAGAAATCAAATCACAATTGTGTTGGCTTTAACGCGTGTTCGACTTTAATTTGAGCGTCCACTCAAACTGCATAATGGACACTTGTTCGTTTTGTTGGTTTACTCCTGTTGATTCTAAAACAACCGTTACACCTTCGCCGGTTTGAATGGTCTGTGCGATAGCTTGTTTGATTTTCTCTCCAGCAGAGCAAGTAAAATAAATTTTGCCGGTGGCTTTTTTGCTGAAGGTACTTTGACTCGAAGCGACCAACATTGAAATTGAGCGCCCGCTTTGTTTGATATGACTCATGACCAAAGCGCCTGTAGATAGTTCGGCAGCCATGGCTTGAACAGCAAAATACATGGATTTAAAAGGATTTTGATTGATCCAACGATGACGAACACATACTACTGAATCTGTATAGCTGAGTTTTTTTAAACGAACACCACACCAAAATGCAGCGGGTAATTTAAAAAACAAAAACAGGTTCACTTTAAAGGGAGAAAGCTCCATAAGTATTGATTTTACTGGTAAATATAGCTCTTTTGAATGTATATTTAAGTCATTATCATTTGTTAAAATTTTGTTAATATACACTACTATGTGATACAAGGTATTGTTTTTTGAACATATATTTGCATAAGAAATTACTATTCATTCTATAATATTATGGAAACCACAAAACAAACTCAAACCGCAGCTTTTATCAACTTGAGCACTTTGACTCAATATTTTATTCCATTAGGAAATTTTATTTTTCCAATTATTATTTGGGGCGCCAACAAAGACAAATCTGAATATGTAGAAAAACAAGCCAAACAGACGCTTAACTTTCAATTGAGTTTGTTTATGTATTCATGTATACTAGCCTTGATTGCTGTACCTATTTTTCTGGTTACTTTTTTTAACCACGCACATTTCAATGCTCATCTTGAAGACGGTGATTTTACCTTTACCGACTTCGACTTTAGTGACCTTAACGGTTGGCTGACTTTAGGGATCTTAGCCGTTTTGGTTTTTGCCATGCTCAAAGTTGCCGAGTTTTTCTTAATCATTTACGCTTCGGTAAAAACAGCCAACGGCGACGACTTTAAATATCCATTCACTATTAACTTTTTAAAATAAAAACAGTAGAGCTTCAATCATCATCAATTCATCATCATCAATTCATCATCAATCAAAAAACGAATCATGTTAAAAATCATCACAACGCTCACGTTATTCCTGTTGGGAATGCTGGCAAAAGGTCAAAATCTTGAAACCAGAAATATTACTGATTTCAGCAAAATCAAAGTAGAAGGAAACATTGAACTTATTTACGTTCAAAGCCCTAAAACACAAGTATCACTTGAATCATCCGATGCAGAATTACTAAAAAACACCGTAGTTGAAGTGAATCAAAAAACATTGCAAGTATACACGTTAAATGCAACTCAGACACCCATAAAAGTGTATGTGAGCAATCCGGAAATCAACGAAATAAAAGTAACTCATCAGGCTTTGATTACCGTAACCGAAACCATGTTTGTAGACAACATCAAAATTTCGCTCGAAGACAATGCACAATTCAAAGGTATGATCAACGCGGCCGAGAAAATACGATTAACCGCTACCGACAATAGTTCATTTTGTGGACGCATTCAAGCTGCAAGTGTAGCAGGAAATTTGAAAAAATTAGCACGTGCCAGCATCAGTGGTCAAGCCCAAGATTTTACCTGCAACTCCAGCGGAAACAGCTTGTTGTTGGCCGGAAATTTCAAAGCCACTCAAATGAATTTAACTGCCAACGGATATTCTAAAACCAATATATTAGCCCCAAAGAAACTTCAGGTTCACGTGGCCGAAGAAGCGCAACTCAGTTACCGAGGTTTACCCGCAGATATCAATCTGAACGAAGAAGCAACTGCAACCAACCTTTGGAAACAACAATCACTTATTGGTTATAATCAATGATAATAACTGCCAAAACAGTTACAACCAAAACTAAAAGTACAGAATTATGAATATAGAAAACACAAAAGCCCAGATGCGTAAAGGCGTACTTGAGTTTTGCATTCTCTCGGTGCTCAAAGAGAGAGAAGCTTATACTTCAGAAATCCTCGACACCTTAAAAAACGCAAAACTGCTGGTGGTTGAGGGCACGGTTTATCCGCTGCTCACCCGACTCAAAAACGACGGATTACTGACCTATCGTTGGGAAGAATCAACCTCAGGACCACCTCGTAAATACTACGGACTCACCGAAATAGGAAAAACATTTTTAAACGAACTCAATGGCACTTGGACCGAACTCTCTGATGCTGTTAGTATAATCACCAACCAAAAATAAAAGTCATGAATAAAACAGTAAACATAAACTTAGGCGGTATGTTTTTTCACATCGATGAAGATGCCTACCAAAAGCTCAGTCGTTACTTTGATGCTATCAAGCGTTCTTTATCAGACTCAAACGGACAAGACGAAATCATCAAAGACATTGAAATGCGCATTGCCGAATTGGTGGCCGAAAAACACACCAGCGACAAACAAGTCATCAGTCTAAAAGAGCTTGACGAAATCATTGCCATCATGGGCCAACCGGAAGATTATCGCATTGAGCCCGACGGCGAACCAACACAAAACACATACGCTGCGAATAATGTACAAGGTCGTACCAACAAAAAACTCTACCGCGACAAAGACACCGGAATGATTGGTGGTGTAGCGGCCGGATTGGGTCATTACTTTGGCATTGATGCGGTTTGGATCAGAATTTTCTTGGTCATCATGGTCATTGCCGGATTCGGATCAGGAATTTTGGCTTACATTATTCTTTGGGTGGTAATGCCAGAAGCTGTGACGACTTCAGAGAAACTCGAAATGAAAGGCGAACCGATTACCATCTCAAACATCGAGAAAAAAGTAAAGGAAGAATTTGAGGCCGTTTCTGAAAAAATCAAAAATGCGCCTTATGACAAAATGGGCAATCAGGTTAAAACCGGCGTAGACAAATTCACCGGAAGTGCCAGCGATGTGCTCATGACCATCTTGAAAATCTTCGCTAAAATCATTGGAGTATTCTTGATTATCTCGGCCATGGCTACGCTCATTATGCTGTTCATCGGTGTTTTCACCTTGGGTACAAGCGCATCAATTGATTTCCCTTGGCAAGAACTGATTGATCGCGGTATCTTTACCGATTATCCAGTTTGGGTGTTAGGCTTAATCATTTTCTTGGCGGTTGGAATTCCATTCTTCTTCTTACTATTACTCGGATTTAAATTGTTGGCGCCGCACATGAAATCGGTCGGAAATATCGGCAAATACACTTTGCTTGCTTTATGGCTTATTTCGATTGCGATTTTAATTTCGCTCGGCATCAGAAATGCTACCGAATTTTCAGTCGACGGCCGTCAGGTCAAAAAAGAACGCATCGCTTTGCAACCACAAGATACTTTGTACATTAAGTTTAAAGCAAGTGATTACTTCTCAAACCACGATGATTTTGAGTCTCGTGAATTTAAAATCACCGAAGATTCAACCAATACCAAAGTGATTTATTCAGGAAATGTCAACTTGCACATCGAAAAAACAGATGAGAAAGTTCCGTATATTCAAGTAGAGAAAAAAGCCAAAGGAGCGACTCTGTCAAAAGCAAAAAAGACGGCTGATCAAATCAAATACAGCTATAAATTTGAAGGAAACAAGCTTATTTTAGACAACTATCTTTTGACTGATTTCAAAAATAAATTCCGCGATCAACGAGTAGATGTTTATGTGTATTTGCCTGAAGGAACTTTGTTCAAAGCCGACAAAAGCGTTCAGGAATACGACGAATCAGACGATGCTTATTTCAACTTGCATTTTAGCTCAGACAAGTATTTGTATAAAGTTGCCGCCGACAAAGTGATTTGTACCGACTGTCCGGCAGACGAAAACGATTGGGATGATTTGCCTGCTGATCAAGATAGCATTACTGGTTCAATTGAAATCAGTAAAGATGGAATTTTAATCAAAAAAGAAAAAAATGACCCGGAAGCTGAAAAAACCAAAAAAATAAAAGCGGTCAAAGTCAACGAAAACGGAATCACCATTAAAACTGAATAGTCATGAAAACAAGCTTCAGATTACTCTCGACAATTACCTTGTCTATTTTGCTCGCCTCGTGCAAAATGGATGTCGAATGGGGCAACAGCATCAAAGGTGACGGCAATGTAGTTACCGAAAGCCGCAACAACGATACGCCTTTTACCGGAATTGAAGTCGGTCGAGGTTTAGATTTAGAAATCGAGCAATCCACTGAAAAATCAATCACGGTCATTGCTGATAAAAATTTGCAAAATCATATTTCAACCGATATCAATGACGGTATTTTAAGCATCAGTTGCGATGCCAACATTCGCAATGCCGAATCTAAAAAAGTGATTGTGAAATTGCCGGTCATTACCAGCATACAAGTAACTTCCGGAGCAACCGCCAAAGGTTTAGGCCTGATCAAAAACAACAATCTTGATTTGGTTACGAGCTCAGCCGGTGAAATGAAATTGCAAATTGAAGCCGAAAATGTTTCAATTCAAGCCAGTTCCGGAAGCACTGTAAAAGTCAAAGGAAAAGCGCTCAAAGTTGAAACGCAATCCTCTAGCGGAAGCAATATTGAAGCGCAAGAACTCATGGCCAACAACATTATTTCAGAGGCTTCCAGCGGCAGTTCAACCGACGTATATCCGATTGAGAACCTCAAAGCCGATGCTTCAAGCGGCGCGAGCATCAATTATCATCATACGCCCAAAAGCATTGATAAAAGTGCAAGTTCAGGCGGAAGTGTTGGCGGAGAATAATCAAGGCTGTAATACAACTAAAACCACTTGTTTATTTCAGGTGGTTTTTTTTTGAAACAAACTGCTGTAAAAACTTTATTTTAGTTGCTTTCTAAAGAATAAAAATGAGCGTCTTGAATCGGTTGAAGAAAAAAATGCTGCGTCATCCATGGTTGTATGTTGTTCGGTATGCATTAATCTCAGAAAACGGCGAGCAGGCAAACTTCAATCAGTTGGCTCGATTTGACCAATTCAATGATTTATCGGTAGTTCCGGATTATTTTTTTAAAATAAATTCAGAAATATCGGTTGCCGAACATGCCGATGAGTTAGAAAAATCAAAACAAATCGGACAATACCTACGCAGCAAAACAAAACCAGGACCCGCCATCGGATTATCGCCTGAGGCAACGCTTCGAAAGATGTTAGAAGGCAATGGTGGTGTCTGCTCGGATTTTTCAGAAATGTTCAATTTGTTTTGTCTCATCAACCAAATACCCGTCAAAGAATGGGGCTGTGTGGATCGATTATACAACACTCAATTCGGACATTCATTCAACGAAATTTATTCAAGTGCAAAGCAAAAATGGATAGCCATTGACATTCACAAAGGCATCTTATTCAAAGATCCATCGGGAGATTATCTGTCGACTATTGAGCTTTTTCAATACCTCAGAGCCGGAAATGAACTCATTGTTGAACATTATTCAGATTATCGTTCACCCCAAATAGAACGGTTGAACTTTGTTTATGCCGCGCAAACCATTCCTTTTTTAGTCGATAATAGACATTTTAAATACATCAGCAATTGTTTCCAGAAATACGAGAAAAAAATCCCTAAACTCCTCATGGACAGTTGGATTATTTTGGTTCAAAAAAATCAAAAGTTCATTTTCGTACTCGATAACTACAAAAAATTACTCTTTAAAAAATCATAATCAAGGTGCAACGGTAACAAGAAGTATCTCTCAGCTACCAATGAGCCACTTAAACATCAATCAATTATGGAACTACAAATCAAAAATCTCAATAAAAAATACGCCAACGGAGTTCATGCGCTCAACGATGTCAACCTAACCATCTCAAAAGGAATGTTTGGATTACTCGGGCCTAATGGTGCCGGAAAATCATCGCTCATGCGCACCTTGGCAACCCTTCAGGATGCCGACAGCGGATTGGTGCAATTGGGCGATATTGACGTACTGAACAACAAAGAAGCCGTTCGAAAAGTTTTGGGTTATTTGCCGCAAGAATTTGGTGTTTACCCGCGAACCTCTGCTTTTGAATTGTTAGAACATTTGGCTTTACTCAAAGGTTTTGATCAAAAATCCGAACGTCATCAAATGATTGAACAGCTTTTGCTCAAAGTCAATTTGTGGGAACACCGCAAAAAAGCCGTCAAAAGTTTTAGCGGTGGCATGCGTCAGCGATTTGGCATTGCGCAATGCCTCATTGGCAATCCGCAATTGGTGATTGTGGACGAACCCACTGCGGGTTTGGATCCGGGCGAGCGCAATCGATTCTATAACATTCTGAGTGAAATTGGCGAAAACGTCATTGTGATTCTCTCAACGCACATTGTACAAGATGTACGCGAATTGTGTACACAAATGGCCATTATGGACAAAGGTCGCGTGCTTTTTAGCGGAAATACAGACCAAGCACTCGATCAAATCAAAGGAAAAGTCTGGGAAAAAAGAGTTTCCAAAGAACAATTGGCGGCGTATCAAAACGAATTCAAAGTCATTTCGAACAAACTCGTGGGTGGACAACCGCTGATTCACGTTTTTGCAGAAAGCGCTCCTGAAGCTGGTTTTAGCAGAGCCGAAGAAAACCTCGAAGATGTATTCTTTGCACAACTCAACGAATTAGTTTAACCGTAAAAACAAGATATTATGTGGAAGTTTATACGGTATGAACTCAAATACTGGATCAAAACCCCGATGATCTGGATTTTCATGTTTATTTATGCGCTCTTTACTTTTTTTGCAACGGCTTCAGACAACGTTGTCATTGGCGGTGTAGCGGGCAGTATGTTTAAAAATGCACCTTATCAGATTCAGAATTACTACGAAGTCATGTCAATCGTGTGTTTGCTCATGACCACCGCGTTTATGAATGCTACGGCCAACCGTGATTTTGAATACGACATGCACGCGTTTATTTTTTCATCCCCCATAAAAAAACGCGATTACTTTTTTGGTAAATTCATCGGAGCAGCCATTATATCTGTGATTCCGGCCATTGGAATTTCTATCGGAACACTTTTGGCACCCCTACTCGCTCCTATTTTTGATATGGCTCCGGCTGAGCGCTTTGGCGAAATTTACTGGTCGGCTCATTTATTCGGACTGATTGATTTTGCGATTCCTAATGTGATCATCAGCGGCGTTTTGATTTTTGCGCTGGCGATTTTGTTCCGCAATTCAATTGTATCGTTTGTCGGCTCTATGCTCATGCTTGTTTTATACATCGTCTCGAGTTCGTATAGCGACAACATTCACACCGAATGGCTCGCCAATTTGGTCGATCCGTTTGGCGTTCGTCCGTATGACACACTTACTAAGTATTTTACTGCCGACGAAAAAAACCATACGGTGGTAACCCTGACAGGTGATTTGCTCATGAACCGTCTTTTTTGGTTGGCCATCAGTTTGCTCATTTTATGGCTGATTTATCGTCGATTTTCATTCAATATCAAAAATGAAAAAGTGGTTAAAGAAGTCAAAGCCAAAAAAGCTGAAGTCACTCCAGTGCTGTCTCAACAAGTTTTTTTACCTACATCCGCCGGAAAATTTTCATTCAAAACACTTGGGGCGCTCATTAAAATTGAAAGCAAAGCGATCATCAAAAATCCCGTCTATGTTTCTTTAATGCTCATTGGCTTGATTTTACTGATTGTCAATTTTACCGAACTTGAAGATCATTTCGGAACCAAACGCTACCCAGTAACTTATTTGATGGTCGATAATATAGTCGATGCCTACACCATGTTTATGTACGGCTTTATTGCCTTTTATACCGGTATGCTCGTCTGGAAAGAACGCGACGCCAAAATCAACGAAATTCAAGATGCAACGCCGGCCAGAACCAGCATGCTGTTTATTTCAAAGGTCATTGCGATCATGAATTCGATTGCTTTGGTGTATTTGTTGGCCATTGTTTTGGCCATCATTGCACAAACTTTGAACGGTTACACGCACTACGAACTCGATGTGTATGTAAAATCATTACTTGTGATTCGCATGATTAAGCTTTCGTTCTTGGTGATTTTATCTTTGCTTTTCCATTATCTAATCAACAACCGTTATATTGCTTGGTTTAGCTTCATCGCTTTTACGATTGTCAATTCATTTATTTGGAGCTTACTCGAAATCAATTCAAACATGCTCGCCTTTGGGCATATGCCAAACATTGAATATTCAGACATGAACGGATTTGGTCCGTTTGTTCCGGGCATCATCGGATTCAGTATTTATTGGGGTTTATTCTGCCTGTTGCTGTGTTTGATCATCATCGGATTTTACACCCGTGGCAAAGAAGAACAAATCGGTCAACGCTGGCAAAATGCACGATTGTACATCAAAAGACACGGCGTATTATCTGCGGCAGCGCTCTTGTTATTTGGGCTTTCGGCAGGCTATGTTTACTACAACACCAAAGTGCTCAACACCTACGAAACATCCAAAGAATCAGAAAACAAAAGCATTTCGTATGAAAAAAAATACAAGAAATACGAAAACCTCGCCCAACCCCGATTCTACAAATTTGATTACACCATTGATTTATATCCCGAGCAACGAGGCATGCAAATTGAAGCGGTGGCGTGGGCGCAAAACCGAACCCAACAACCCATTTCGGCTTTGCATTTGACCTTGCCGGATATCTCAAAAGATTATTCAGTCAAAATTGAGGGCGCCCGACTGAAGTCAAACGACAAAGAATTGAACTATCAAATTTATGAGTTCAACCAACCGTTGCAACCGAATGATTCAGTAAAAATGGTCATCGCCTTTAAAAAAGAAAGTCCGGGCTTTGAAAACGAAGTGAGTTTTACCAGCCTCACCCAAAACGGCACCTTCTTTAACAATGCTGATTTTATGCCGTCCATTGGCTACAACCGAAATATGGAAATCAGCAACAAAAACAAACGCGCCAAACTCAAACTTCCAGTGCGCGCACGTATGGCCAAACTCGATGAAAACAACTTGAAAGCACGCGGCAACACCTACATTAGTTCAGATTCTGATTGGGTTAATGTGCGCACAACGATTTCAACTTCGGCCAACCAAATTGCCGTGGCACCGGGTTCGCTTATTAAAAGTTGGAGCCAAAACAACCGCAAATATTTCACGTATGAGCTCGATCATCAATCACTCAATTTTTACTCGTTTATTTCAGCTAAATATCAAGTAGCCAAACGCAAGTGGAACGGCATTAGTCTAGAGGTTTATTACGATGCCGCGCATAAATACAATGTCGAGAACATGCTCAAAAGCATGCAGCGCTCACTAGAATATTACACGAAAAACTTTGGACCTTATATGCACAAACAATGTCGCATTATTGAGTTCCCGAGATACGAATCATTTGCGCAAGCTTTTCCGGGCACGATGCCGTATAGCGAATCGATTGGCTTTATCACCGATTTGCGCGAGGTCGATCAAAATGCTGTGGATATGGTTTTTTACGTAGTGGCACACGAAATGGGGCATCAATATTGGGCGCATCAAGTTTGTGGCGCCGATATGCAAGGCAGCGAGATGATGAGCGAAGGTTTTGCGCAATATTCAGCGCTCATGGTCATGGAAAAAGAATACGGTCGCGACAAAATGAAAAAGTTCCTCGAATATGAAATGGACGATTATCTCAACGGTCGCAGTTCAGAATCTGAAGCCGAAAATCCCATCATGAAAACCGAAGATCAGCAATATATTCACTACAACAAAGCCAGTGTAGTATTGTATTACCTCAAAGAAATGATTGGCGAAAAACAAGTCAATCAAGCCATGAAAAATCTTATTGCTCAATACGGTTATCAAAAACCGCCGTTCCCGACTTCGATTGATGCCGTGAACGAATTCAAAAAAGTCACTCCGCCGCATTTGCAATATTTGATTGCTGATTTGTTCGAAAATATTACGCTGTTCTCGAACCGAATGCTCGAAGCCAGCAGCAAAAAAACAAGCCAAGGTTATGAAGTTACTTTAAAAGTTTCTTGCGAGAAATTCCGCGCCAATGCCAAAGGAAAAGAAACCAAAATTCCGGTGGCAGATTATATCGATATAGGCATTTTTGCTGAGCCAACCGACGATAAAAACCTCGGAAAACCACTCGTTTACAAACGCGTAAAAATCACTCAAAAAGATAATTCTTTCACATTCATTACGAAAGAAAAACCGTATCAGGCAGGCATTGATCCGTATAATTACATCATTGATCGCGTGCCCGATGACAATGTCAAGAAAGTTGACAACTAAACAAACAAGCCGAAACATCCCAACCAAAAATTGGGATGTTTTTTTATCTTTGACAAAATTTAGATCATGAAAAAATTACTCAGCCTTTTGTGTCTGTTATTGATGGGACAACTCGCCATCGGCCAACAAAAAGAAAAATTGAAAGGCTCCAAAATAGTGACCGTCGAACAAAAAGAAGTTGAAGAATTCGAGAATTTAGAAGTTGCTGACAACTTGGAAATCTTCCTGATCAAAGGCGACAAATCCAGCATTGAAATCGAAGCCGATGACAACTTGCACCAAACCATCGAGGTAGTTTCTGCCGCCAACACGCTGCGACTTTCGTCTAACCGACAAATTTCAAGTGCCAAAAAATACGCAGTGCGCGTGACTTATACCGATCAATTCAAAATGCTCACGGCCAAAGGCGACGCCAACATTACCGCTTTGGCCGATTTAAATTTGCCGCATTTTACCTTTAAACTTCACGACAACGTGCGCTTGTATGCCAACGTGAATGCCAAGAAATTTAACTTACTCGCCGACGAAAAATCTAAAACCGAACTCAATTTAAAATCAGAAGAAGCCAGCATCGAACTCAGCAAAAATGCCCAAATCAAAGCGCTCATTGCCACCACGCAAATGAAGTTTGATATGTATCAAAAATCCAAAGCTGAAATCGAGGGCGATGCGATTGACTTTAGACTCCGCATGGACAACAACTCAGAATTCATCGGCGCCAAACTCAGTACCAAAAACACCGAACTCGTCACCGAGGGCAATGCCGAATGCAGCGTCAATGTGGGCACCAAACTCATCTTGGACGCCAAAGGAAAATCAGAAGTTGATTTATACGGCGAGCAAAAAATTGAAATAAAAAACTTTCTGGACAGCGCGATTTTGCGCAAAAAACCTTTGAAATAATCTGGGCGCCTTTTCCGGCTGTTCACTACAAGATTTTTCACAAACCCTTTTTATAACCAAACCTCAAAAGCGCTTCTTGGGTCGCGTTTTTCGGCTTTTATAAAATACGGTTTGTTTGCCAATGCTTTTCGTTGCCATCCGGGGCGCAATCCGCAACAACCGATACAAACATACTACAACAAAAAAAGGTTCTGCCGAGACAAAACCTTTTCTCCTATTATTCAAACTTGTGAATTATCCTTCTAAAGCAGCCAAATAGCGCTCGGCATCCAAGGCGGCCATACAACCGGTTCCCGCAGCAGTAATCGCCTGACGATACACATGATCGGCAGCATCTCCGGCCACAAAAACGCCTGGCACATTGGTTTTAGAACTGCCCGGTTCGTTGATGATGTATCCGGTTTCATCAAGGTTGATATACTCTTTAAAAATAGCGGTATTCGGTTGGTGACCAATGGCTACAAAGAAACCTGTTGCCGGAATTTCATGTTCCGCTCCGGTAGCATTGTTTTTTACTTTTACAGCATGCACGACTTGGCCATCGCCCAGAACTTCAACGGTTGAAGTGTTGAGCAAGATTTCGATGTTTTCGGTTTTGCGCACGCGCTCTTCCATAATACGCGAAGCTCTGAATTTATCAGTACGCACGAGCATGGTTACTTTTTTACACAGTTTTGACAGATAATGCGCTTCTTCACAAGCTGAATCACCGGCTCCGACAATCACGACTTCTTGGTTTCGGTAAAAGAAACCATCACAAACTGCACAAGCCGAAACGCCTCCGCCCATTTGCAAATAGTGTTGCTCTGAAGGCAATCCCAAATATTTAGCCGAAGCTCCGGTAGAAATAATCACTGTTTGGCAATGAATTTCTGTGGTTTCATTGACCCATACTTTGTGTATTGGCCCGGAAAAATCAACTTTGGTGACCCAACCTTCGCGCACATCGGTACCAAAACGTTGGGCTTGTTGTTGCAATTGCACCATCATTTCGGGTCCGGTAACTCCGTCGGGATAACCCGGGAAATTCTCTACTTCGTTGGTGGTGGTGAGCTGTCCGCCGGGTTGTGATCCTTGGTATAAAACCGGATACATGTTGGCACGTGCAGCGTATATGGCCGCGGTATAACCCGCAGGCCCTGAGCCTATAATGAGGCATTTTACTTTTTCTATAGATTCTGACATATCAGTGCTTTTGTAAATTGAAATTTAGGTGCGGCAAATGTAGAATTTATTATACAGAATCCTCGCTTTGAAAATCCGAAAAATCAATTTTAAAATAATTTTTATTTATTTTTTGAAAAGCTTTTGTCAGAAATAATTTAGTTCTATATTTGCAGCCGCTTCGGGGTGTAGCGTAGCCCGGTTATCGCGCCTGGTTTGGGACCAGGAGGTCGCAGGTTCGAATCCTGCCACCCCGACAAAAAATCCTTGCTTGTCAAAGCAAGGATTTTTTTATTAAAACAAAAACCCAAGCTCGCTTGAGTTTTTTGTGCGATAAAAAAATCACCGTTTCGCCAGAAACGGAGGATTTTATGAATCGACACCCACACTCAGGATCACGCCAGTAATCCTGCTTTTTTTTACAGCTAAGCTGTAAAAAAGAAATCACCGAAGCGCCAAAACCTACCCCCTCACCACCTTCTCAATCCAAACCTCCTCACCCACCTTCAACTTCACCCAATAAACCCCAAGCGCCAATTCACTCAAATCCAACAAAGTTTCGCCAACAACCCACTTCACCCGTTGCCCCAAAGCATCAAAAACTTCAATATAAACCTGCACTGAACCAACTATTCCCTTAACCTCAACCCAACCATGGGTCGGATTCGGAACCAACTCAAATTTACTTTGTGTAGCGGCCTCAACTCCTAAAGTCGGACAGATCGAAGTTTCAATTAAATTTTTAAAATGATTGTAAATCTCCGGAACACTTATACTAGCCGGAGCATAATAACAACCCGGCGTATTCCCGTTGTGACATCCGCCAATAGGAACTACGGTTTGAATATGGGTGGCATTCAAGTATGATTCTGGAATTTGTGTCATATACGCCCGAAAACCATCGCCGGGCAAACCGTGAATGTAAAGGCTATTGTCGCAGGTATAAATCTGATACCAATGGCTCCAAAACGACTCAAACCAATGAATCCAGGTTTGTCCGTCGTCATCAGAATATACCACACGCGACTGATAATAATTGTCAAACAAATAAATGCGATGATTGATTATTTGAATTTGGTTGATACTGTTGGCCGTGTCATCAGTTAAATCGATCACTCCCGATAATGTTGGCAGAACCAATTGCCAAGTAACTCCGGCATCATCGGTTCGGTATAATTCTGTAGGCGCGCCAATATAGCGGCTTCCGAACAAAACATACCAACTATCGGCATCGATAAAATCAAAATCGCGCAGGAAATAGTTGGGTTCGCTGGCATTGGCAAAATCTCTGATCAGCGTGAGTTGATCGTTGATATTGTGGTAAACTTTGGTACGGCCTACGGTAATTTTGGTATTGCCCAATTCATAATGGGTCGAGTCGTTGATGGAATAGGCTCGCTGCGCAAATGCTGACAAATTACACAACAGCAACAAAAGCAAAATATATTTTTTCATGGTTTTAGGATGTTGATCATGGCTGACATAAAACTAAGCAATATGATAACAAATTGATTAATGATTTGTTCTTCAACACTTAAAAATGAGTTTCTGATGCATTTTGGCTGATAAATGTAAGCTGGATAGATTCAGTCGAGCGCAGACCGCAGCCCTGATGGAAATGAAAAGCCGCCGCAGTTGACCGGTACATTTTGCCCGAGCCGGCGGGCGACCGCAGAAGCCCCGCCGGCCGGTTGCCAAATGACCGGGACAACCAGACGCTTGAAATGTACAGCAGGAATAGCTGCCCAAAAACAAAGCGAAAAACTGTTCAAAACTTGATTTTCATTTCTAGCTGGAATTCATACCTTTGCACACGTTTTTAAAAAACATCAATCTTGATATGTTGACCGTTTTATTTTTTGCTTTTATTGGTATTGTAGTCATTCAGTTTCTGTATTATGTGGTCATTTTCGGGAAGTTTGCCTATGTAAAATGGCAAGGCAGTAATCCGAAAAAAGTGCCGATTTCAGTGATAGTTTGCGCTAAAAACGAAGAAGAAAACGTTGCCAAGTTTGTGCCGATTTTGGCCGAGCAAGATTATCCGGATTACGAAATTATTTTGATTGACGATGCATCGAGTGACAACACGCTGGAGATTTTTGAAGAATTCGAAAAGCAATATTCTAAAGTTCGTCTGGTAAAAGTTGAAAATAACGAAGCTTTTTGGGGCAACAAAAAATTTGCCTTGACTTTGGGCATCAAAGCGGCCAAAAAAGAATATTTGCTTTTTACGGATGCCGATTGTTATCCGACTTCAAAAGATTGGATCCGCGAAATGAGCTCACAGTTTACCGCTGAAAAAACCATTGTTTTGGGCTATGGCGCTTATGAAAAAATACCGGGTTCATTTTTTGAATAAACTCATTCGTTTTTGAAACTTTGCTCACGGCGGTTCAGTATTTTTCTTGAAGTGGCTCCAAGCCGACCTTATATGGGTGTGGGCAGAAATTTAGCTTATAAAAGAGAAGAATTTTTTAAAGTCAACGGCACGTGATCATATGAAAATTCGCTCGGGCGACGACGATTTGTTCATCAACCAAGCGGCCAAAGGAAGCAACACCACCATTTGTTACGCGCCGGATAGTTTTACGTATTCAATGCCGAAAACTTCGTTTAAAGTGGTTTACGCAAAAAGCGCCGTCATGTGTCGACCGCGCAACAGTATAAATCATCCGACAAATTTCAGTTGGGATTGTTTTATTTTTCGCAGTTGTTGTTTTTGATTTTGGCCACCGTATTATTGGCTTTTCAGTTTCAGTGGATGATTGTATTGGGCATCGTTGGTTTTAGATATTTATTTTCGTGGATAACCCTTGGAATGTCCGCCGGAAAATTGCGCGAGAAAGATGTGATGTATTGGTTTCCGCTCATGAAATTGTTTTAATTGCTGTACAACTCAATGTGATGTTGACCAATATGGTCTCAAAACCACCCGTGCATTGGAAGTAAGCCAAAAACATAGAACTGGCCAAGCAAGGCGACCAATCCTTTTACATATTTAACAGATAGTACTGGAACGAGGTGTACGGTTTATGCTCAAACGCACCGAAAATGAGACCGATACTGAAGATATTGTCATTGAAACCTTTGCCAAGGCTTTTGACAAAATTCAGACTTATAATCCGGAATTTCAGTTCAACACTTGGCTGATTGCCATTGCAAAAACGTACACATTGATATATTTGCGCAAGCGAAAATCATCGCTGTCAGTTGATTTTTCAAATGAAGATGACTACAGAGCATACAATTTAGCCGATACCGCACCTACTGCCGAAGACAAAATTATTACCGAGCAAAATCTTTCACGACTTTTGCAATGCATCAAAAGAGCTCAAACCGCATTATCAAGAAGTAATTCGGTGCGTTATTTTGCAAAAATTAGGCTATCAAGAAATCGCCGTCATTTAGGCGAGCCACTCAACACTAACATCAAAATTAAACTTCTCAGAGCCAAAAGTTATTGGCCGAGAATTATTCAAAGCAAACGCTAAATGGAAAGATTCTAAATGTTAATTTTTTTAACGGTGACAATATTCATTTGCGTCCCATCGTTAAAAAATAAAATTCACTTCTTCTATGCATTGAATTCTACCTAACCAAAAAATTGCTACCATGTTCCGCTTAAACCCATTTGCCCATCCAAGGGTAAGTTCATTTTTGAAGATAAAAGTGAATCAACTTGCGCTATTCAATGGCGCGCACTCAACAACGAAACCACTTTGTTGGCCTTTTGCTAGTATTGTCTCTTTTGGCGATGCTGATGACCATCCCGTTTTTGACTTCGAGTTTTGAGCCCAATCAAACCCACGAAATCAATACGCGCATTTTTCAAGTATCAGAATTACCGATGAATCCTTCCGGAAAATAACCTAGACATTTCAGGATGGATTGTATAAATAGCTACACGAGAAGCTGATAATAGACAACCGATAAACTTCCGAAGCCTATGAAAACTAAATACTTAAACCATAAAAACTATTATTATGTCAAAGTTGAGTATTTACGAAAATGGTTGGATCAACCTTGTTTTTGAAGGAAAAAACAAAGCCTATGGCGCGTATCAGTTGCGTCAGCAAAGTGACCGTATTACCCTTTTGGCCTTTTTGGGCGGAATTACTTTTGTAAGTGGAATGGCCTGTATTTATTTGCTTGCCCATCTATTGAACGGAAATCCTGATCCGATTGCACTGCCTGAAACCTTGGACCGAATCATTCATTTGGAGCAATACCAAAAACCGATTGAAATTCCTGAAATCCCAGCCCAACCTTCTGCTCCTCAACAAAGCTCAGCGATACATGAATCTTGGGAAAACCCACAAATTGCACCTCCGACTAAGGCTACTGCAACAGAAACCACACCGCAAGTCACTGCTCCGATAAACGGAACTGATACCCATCTTCAAAACGATAATGGCTCAGCGGTAATCAGCAATAATCCACCTATTGCAGAAGTACCGGACAATGCCATCCGAAAAACCATAGAACTAGACAAGCAACCTGAGTTTCCGGGCGGTATTGAAAAGTTTTATCAGTTTATTGGACGCAATTACAAAAATCCTGACTTAGACGAGCCACAATTGTACCGCGTGATGGTTTCGTTTGTGATTGAAAAAGACGGCAGCATGACTGATATTCGCATATTGCGCGATCCTGGTTATGGTATGGGACAAGAAGCTATGCGTGTTTTAGAGTCGCTCAAAACCAAATGGAAACCCGGCTTGCTCAACGGACAGAACGTGCGAACAAGTTATACTTTGCCGATTGTGGTGAAAATTATGTAATCCAAAAAGCCTCAGGAATTCTGAGGCTTTTGTTTTGTCTGAATTGTGTTGTGTACTTTTGTAACTGTCTTGTGCTTTTTTGTACTAAAGCCACAGTTAAGATTAAAATCATGAACCCAACACTTGAAGCTTTATTCATTGGCCCAACGTTCTTTTTATCGTTTTTGATTTTGGCCAACATCCAACGCGCCAACGTAAAAGCCAGTTATTGGCTGTCGGGTTTTATTTTCTGTATTTTTCTCATTCAGCTTGATGCTCCGTTGTGCAGCATTGGTTTGAACAAAAATTTTTCATTTTTAAATGACTTCATCGGGCTTTCAAACTTTGTGGTGGCGCCGGTTTTTTACTTCAGTATTCTATATTATGTCAAACCTAAACGCCGTTGGAAAAAAACCGATTATCTGCATTTTTTGTTTCCGTTTCTGATTCTATTACTCTTAGTGGCGAACCATTGGTTGGCCGACGAGCCTAGTCCGAAAGTGCAACCTGAATTTGTAGCGATGAGCGTGCTTGTTTTTGTAGTGCTTTTTTGTACGTACATTTCGCTGTATTGCATCCAATCGTTTTTACTTATTCATCGATACCAAAAAAATCTTCATTTATACAGCTCAAATATTGAAGTTATTGACTTAAAATGGTTGCAGCAAGTAAGTATCTGTGTCATGTTTATAGCTACTTTATGGGTTTTAGACATTGCTTTTGGCCTCTCAGAAAAATCAATTTTTTATAGTATTCTATCAAGCCTGTCAACTTTTTTGGGAATTTGTTTTATCGGATATCACGCCTTGAAGCAAAAAGAAATTTATCCGTTTGCATCTGAGGAGCAAAAGGAAATCGAAAGTCTTATTTCAGAAAATGAAAATACCGATTTCGTTAAAAAGAAATTGATTCCGGATGAACAACTGATTGATTTGAAAACTTCATTAATCCGGCTGATGGAAACCCAAAAACCATTTCTTGAAGCCGAACTGAGTTTGGTTCGCTTGGCACAGCAACTAGACATTAGTCCGCATTTGTTGTCTTATGTCATCAACAGCGGATTTGGCGAAAACTTTTATCAATTGGTCAATCGCTACCGAATTGAAGAAGCGCAAAAACTCATAGCCGATGTTCAGATGAATCACCTGAGTTTATTGGGCATTGCCTATGAAGTGGGATTCAATTCAAAAACGGTGTTCAATACCACTTTTAAAAAAGTCACCGGACAAACACCTTCAGATTACAAAAAAACGGTACAACCTAAAAATTAGGTTCGGATTGATAAGTTAGAACGTTCGACCCGCTGCAATACTGCACTTTTGCCGGCGAATTTCAAACTTAAAAATCATGCTTCATAAAATTCTTCCGCAGAGATTTTCTCGGAGGCTCATTCAAAAAACGCTATTCCTTTTTATTTCTTTTTGCGTTGTTTCGTGTTCAAACGACTCTACAACTGCAACCCAACCCTATACTGAAACCGATGTTGACTTAGGCACGCATAAACTCAGAACTTATCAAGTCCAGCATCAAAGTAAATACTTGGTGGTTTTTGAATCGGGTTTGGGCGATGGACATTTGGCTTGGAATCCGTCAGGTACCGCTGCAGAGATCAATGAATTGGCACAAGCAGTAGGTTCAGATATTTTATTGTACGATCGGGCCGGCTACGGAAATTCAGGTATAAGCCATACAGCCCGAAACATTGACCGTTTGCGCTCTGAACTCGAACAAATCATCCAACAAAAAGCTCAAGGGCGAAAGGTAATATTGGTTGGGCATTCGCTCGGCGGGATGATTATTCGCGATTACGCCATTAAAAATCCAACAAAAGTTGCGGCGCTGTTGTTTGTAGATTCTATGCACGAAGGATACAATAATCCGACGGTTGAAGACTACATTTATCAAGCAATGTACACGCAATTCGGATCCAACTTTGGCGGTACTCTCGAAGCGCGCGAACTCGCCGAAGACATTGCCTACGGAGCCTTGTTACCTCAATTACCCAATGTTCCAGTGGTAGCTCTAACGAGTATGAAAGATGATGCGACCAGTGAGCAATCAGATTTACTCAACGGAGCGAGTCGTCAACAATGGTATCAGGCACACGAACAACTGGGCAACGGGCTTTCGGATTTTACTCACATCGCAACCGTTAATTCCGGGCACTACATTCAACTTGAAGAACCTGAACTGGTCATTGAAAACATTCTGCTATTATTATCCAAATTACCCAAGTAAAATGAAAATAACTCAATTATTGATTACGCTGACAGCTATTGTTGTGATTTCATGCTCAAACAACCATTCTAATAATACTAATCAACAAAAATATTATCCTGCGGTAAAAACCATCATTGCTGAAAAATGTCTTTCATGTCATGCTTCTAACGGAACTTGGGCAGGTCGACCCATAAAACTTGATACCGACCAAAATATTTGCAGTCAAAGCGAAGCCATTAAAAAATCGGTCGCCGATCCGGTCAGTCCTATCAATCGCAGAATGCCGCAAGGAGACAGTTTAACTGAGCAGCAAATTCAAACCATGGTCAAATGGTACCAAAAAGGAGGGCAAGCAACCAATTAAAATGAAAAATGAAAAAGATTATTTACCTAACACTTATTTTATTAAGCTTAACTATTCATGCCCAAACAAAAGGGAAATTCAGAACCGATCTCAATGCAGGATTCATGTTTCCATCAGCTGGTGGACTGGGCATGTCTGTTGATGTAGAGCCAAAATACAATTTAGCTTCAAATATGAACTTGGGATTGCGTTTGTCTAGTGGTGCTGCAGTGCAAGAAATAGATCCTTCATCTAAGAACACTCCCAAAGAAGAACGCACCACTGTGGTTACCTCAATAATCGGCACTTATGATTACTACTTCAATCGTTTGAACACTTCCACCATTCCTTATATAGGTGCCGGTTTGGGGTATTTCAGCCTGATCAATGCCCAAGCAAAATCTGGAACATCGCTTAATGACTTTAAACATCTTGATCACGAAAACAAGTTGGGCGGAATGCTTCGACTCGGAATAGAAACAGGTAAATTCAGATTTGGAGTAGATTATCATCTAATCCCAAAAACAAAAATTCAATCAATCAACGGCAGTACCTTAGGCAACCAAAACAACAGCTACTTTACGTTCCATTTTGGTCTATTCATCGGAGGCGGAAAATGGAAAAAATACAACTGTCCTTTAAAATAAGTTGGTTATGCTTTAGGTAAGCACCCGGTTTTGATTACTTAAGCGGGTGCTTTTAAATTTTTCATCGGTCAAGTTTTTTAAGATTAATTATGCTCGCCAACAAAAAAGCCTCAGGAATTCTGAGGCTTTTTATTTATTTCTTCTTTTTGGTTGGTTTCTTTGTTGGCTTTTTGGCACCAGCTTTTTTTGGCGCTTCTTTAACATACAGTTTGTACAAACCATCAGCTTCTGCACGGGCTTTAGCATCGGCGGCACGCTGTTTAGAATCTGGGTGTGAACTCATCATACGATCAATAATCGATGAAGATTGACCTTCAGAAAGTTTGGCCAAAATATTAAAAGCCGATTCAACTGCATTGACATTGTAACCATTGCGCTTCATAAATTCATACGAATAGGCATCGGCTTCTGATTCTTGTTTGCGGCTGTGCTTGCTGTCAATTAATGCATTGGCAATTTTACCCAATTGACTATCTGTGACCGCAGCTACTTTATCTGATTGTGATGCAGCGGCGTCTAAAAGCGCTTCTTTTTGGTAGGCCGCTTTCATCGCATCGCGCGAATCATGATTGGCTACGTGGCCAATTTCGTGACCAATGACTGCTAAAAGTTCGTTGTCATCCATGATGTCCATGAGGCCTGAAAAAACGCGCACACTTCCATCGGCGGTGGCAAAGGCATTGACTTCTTTGACCAAATAGACTTTGTAATTCAAGACTAGTCCATTCTCATTTTTGTGTTTGCCAAATACTCTGTTCAAACGAATGGTATACGGATCATTGGCCGCAGCCACTTTATTCTCTTTGTCCATTTTGTCAACGGCTTGTTTAGACAAATTGGCCGCATCGGCATCAGAAAACATAAAACCTGACAACCCTTTTTGAACTGCACCCAAAGCTCGGTCATTTAAATCAATGCCAATTTGCGCCTGGGTTGCTTGAGCAAGCAAGAAGGTAAATACCCCGAGGAAGAATTTTCTTTTCATAAATAAAATCTGATAAAATAACACTACAAATATAACAAGTTGTGTTGCCCGAGGTAGCTTTTTTACTTTTATTTTGGTAGAATTTTAATATTTTTGAGAACATTCGACCGTTAACCACCTTCGATTATGAACTCTGAAAACAAACTCAAACACCTACTCGGACTTCCGGTGATTGTAGCCGCTTTGGGCTATTTTGTTGACATATATGATTTGTTACTCTTTGGAATTGTTCGCGTACCCAGTTTGCAATCGCTCGGACTCAATGCCGACGAAGCCGGAACCCACATTATGAATTATCAAATGACCGGTCTGCTTTTGGGGGGAATTCTTTGGGGCGTGCTCGGAGACAAAAAAGGTCGCCTCTCGGTGTTGTTTGGTTCCATCATCGTGTATTCGGTAGCCAACATTGTTTGCGGTTTTTTACCGGTTCTTAACGGACCTTATATCATCGAAATTTATGCTTGGTTGCGCTTTATTGCCGGCATCGGTTTGGCTGGAGAACTCGGTGCAGGGATTACGCTTGTCTCAGAGAGTTTACCCAAAGAACTCAGAGCATTGGGCACTTCTATTGTAGCAGGTTTTGGACTTTTTGGTGCCGTCGTTGCCAACCTGACCGTTGAACTTGCCGGAAATTGGACTACAGCCTATCTCATTGGAGGTGTGATGGGATTGGCTTTGCTGGTCTTGCGCATCAGCGTTTCTGAAAGCGGCATGTATCAATCGCTTGAAAAGAAAGAACATGTTTCGAAAGGAAATTTTTTATCACTGTTTACCCACAAAGGGCGCTCGATTCGTTATTTAAAATGCATAGCTATTGGTTTGCCAACTTGGTTTTGCATTGGGATTTTGGCGGTGATGGCCAATCAGTTTGCGCCGGCTATGGGTATTGAAAGCCTCAATCCGGGCAAGGCAATTATGTGGGCTTATGTAGGAATTTCGGTCGGTGATTTTGCCAGTGGGTTTATCTCGCAATGGTTGCACTCGCGTAAAAAAGCCATTTTGTATATGATGCTTTTTACCGTTATAGGAATTATGTTGCTTTTAAGCGGTGCGGCCCATACCGAAAACCAATACTATTTTTACTGCGCTTGGCTCGGACTCGGAACCGGCTATTGGGCCATGTTTGTGACTTTGGCCGCCGAACAGTTCGGGACTAATCTGCGCAGCACTGCCACGACGACGGTACCGAATATGGTGCGCGGTTTACTTCCAGTGATGCTTTTGGGCTTTGACTTCTTAAAACCGACGCAAGGCGTGATTACTTCAGCGGCGGTGGTCGGTTTGATTGTTTTGTTTTTGGGGATTTATGCAACTGTTACTATTAGTGAAACCCACGGAAAAGATTTGGATTTTACGGAGTAATGCGTTGTAAACTATACAAAACTTAAAAATTACGGACAGATGAATGATGGTGTTTTTAATGAAATTTAATTTAAATTTATTGTTTATCAATAAATATTTATTATTTTAGCCCCATAATTAAAACACTTTTATCATGTCAAAAACAAATCAATTTGTCTTTCAAGGCTTACATATTGTAGCTTGGATTATTTTTGTCGGCTTGTGTATTGAAGCCGGTGCTCTGCTTGTCAATTTTGTGTTTGCTTTGTTCAAACCTGAAATCGTCAATCGTTTGTATGAAAAACTAAATCTCAATCAATTGTATCAGGCAAACGTTTGGGCTTTTACAGGAATGTACAGTTTGATTATGGCTATTTCGGCGCTCAAAGCTTATTTGTTCTACATTGTTATTAAGCTCATGAATAAGCTTGATTTAACACGACCTTTCAATGCGTTTGTATCAGAACAAATTACCCAATTGAGTTATTATACTTTGTCAATTGGTTTGGTGGGATACATTGCCCGAGAAATTGCCAGAAATCTCGAGCATCACGGTTACGATGTTGACCAACTTAGTAAGTT
>JAXLVE010000016.1:0-64716 GCA_046329175.1 Flavobacteriaceae bacterium | reverse complement strand
CAAACGATTTGATTTTACTACATATTTAGGATTGGTAATAGTTACCGCTGTTTTAAACTGGAATTTCTTTTCGGTAGCATAATAACGACCTGATTTGCTCTTGAGCACGTTGTCTTTGTTGACAATCACGCCCCGGGTATTGTAATAAGCTTGTTGCGAAACGCGATCGTAGTTAAGCGTGTCTGTTTCTAAAGTCATATCAGGTGAACGCAAAACCACTTTTCCCGTAGCAAATGCCTGTTTAACATTGCCGTTGTATTCTGCATATTTGCTGTTCATAAACAAAGTATCGCCTTGAATCATTCGAACATCGCCAAAAGCTTTTACATAGTTTTCGTTCTGAAAGTAATACGCTTTGTTGCAAAACATTCGAACACCATCGTGAAAAATTTGCACATTTCCGGTGAGCAAAAAAGCATCGGGCATTTCTATCTGATTGACATCGGCAAAGTCAGAATGCTCAATGATGATTTTTTTCGGAGCCTGCGCTGCCACAGATTCTATCATCAAAATCAACAAACCAAAAAAAAGAATAAGCCGAGTAATTTTCAACGCAAAAAATTTTGCCAAATTTATGAAAAAGCCCGCAACCAAAAAGGCTATTAAGAATTATTTATCAGCGCGTTTTAAGTGAAGTTTGAATAACTATATTTGTACACTTTCAGTTAAATAAAGCACCATGAAAAGAGCTATTTGCCTGTTGGCCGTTGGTTTAACGCTCAGCGCTCAGGCCCAAAACGTCAAAAAGAAACCCATGACTGCACAAAAAGCCAAAACACAACCGCACAAAGAAGTGGTTTATCAAGTATTTACGCGTTTGTTCGGAAATCAAAACACCACCAACAAACCTTGGGGAACACTTGAAGAAAATGGCGTTGGAAAGTTCAATGACTTTACCGATAAAGCCTTACAAGAAATCAAAAAAATGGGCGCCACCTATATATGGTATACCGGAGTTCCGCATCATGCTTTGGTGCGCGATTATACAAAATACGGTATTTCTAACGATGACCCAGAAGTAGTCAAAGGGCGCGCGGGTTCACCTTATGCTGTGAAAGATTATTACAATGTCAATCCTGACTTGGCGGTTGATCCGGCCAAGCGTTTGCAAGAATTTGAAGCGCTGATTGCCCGAACCCACAAAAACGGACTCAAGCTGATTATTGATATTGTGCCCAACCATATTGCTCGCAAATACGAAGGGAAAACCAATCCGCCAGGCGTTCGTGATTTTGGTGCCGACGACAATACCAGTGTAGAATACGACCGCAACAACAACTTTTATTACATTCCCGGAAAGGCTTTTGAAGTACCTACTTCAGACAATTACAAACCACTCAACGGCGAGGCCAATCCGCTGATTGATGGTAAATTTTCGGAGTTTCCAGCCAAATGGACTGGCAACGGATCGCGCAATGCAAAGCCGGACATCAATGATTGGTATGAAACGGTAAAAGTGAACTACGGAATTCGCCCAGATGGCAGTAAAGATTTTCCTGAATTGCCCCAAGGCTATGACCAAAAATCATACAAAGAGCACTATGCTTTTTGGAAAGGCAAAGATGTTCCGAGTTCTTGGAAGAAGTTTCGCGACATAGCTTTATATTGGATTGGTAAGGGCGTGGATGGATTTAGATATGACATGGCCGAGATGGTTCCGTATGAATTTTGGAGCTTTATGAATTCGTCGATTAAGATGAAAAATCCGAATGCCTTTTTGTTGGCCGAAGTCTACAATCCGAATGAATACCGAAATTACATTCATTTGGGCAAAATGGATTATTTGTATGACAAAGTCGATTTGTACGATCATTTAAAAGCCGTCATTCAAGGAAAAGCGTTGCCGGATCATGTTTCAGACATTCAACACAAATACAGCGATATTGATCGTCACATGTTGCATTTTCTCGACAACCACGACGAGCAACGTTTGGCAAGTCCGGAATTTGCGGGTACACCTGAAAAAGGAAAACCACTCATGGTGATTTCAGCCACTTTAGGCACTTCGCCAACCATGATTTATTTTGGTCAAGAAGTTGGCGAGGCAGGCGCAATTGATGGCGGATTTGGCAAACCTTCGCGCACTTCTATTTTTGATTATGTGGGCGTTCCGAATCACCAGCGTTGGATGAATGGCGGAAAATTCGACGGCGGTCAACTGAGTGATTCTGAAAAACAGTTGCGAGATTTTTACAGTCGATTGCTCAATTTTACAACCAAAAGTTCTGCGCTCGTGGGCTCGTTTGCCGATTTGCAAAAAGCCAATCGTGAGACTACAGCCAATTACGATCCGGGAATTTATGCTTTTGCTCGTTGGTCTACAAAACAAAAACTTGTCGTGGTTGCCAATTGCTCTTGGGTGACCGAGAGTCATTTTGATTTAAAAGTTCCCGCAGAAGTTATTGCGCAATGGAAACTCAAAGACGGAACTTATTTGCTCAAAGATCAACTCTACCAAAAGCAAACTACTGAATTAAAAGTTTCCGATGGCGTTGGCAGTATGCACGTAACTATCCAACCATCCGAATCATTTATTTTCGGATTTTAGTCAATATAAAATTCATAGAAAGTCGCTCACAAGGCGGCTTTTTTTATGATTGTAATGTTTTTTTGAGCCAAGCAAAACCAATGGTTCCCGCCACAAGCGAAGCCAATAAAATGGACATTTTGGCGTGAACGATGTCTTCGGGATGATTAAAAGCCAACAGCGTAATAAAAATCGACATGGTAAATCCGATGCCGCCCAAAAAACCCGCGCCCAATATGTGTGACCATTTTAAATCTTCGGGCAAAGAACAAATTTTAGCCATCGCTCCGAGTTTTGAGAACAGCCAAATGCCCAGTGGTTTTCCGATAATAAGGCCGGCTAAAATACCCAAACTGACCGGTTGTGTAAAATTATCTTGCGCGGTTCCGGACCAAAGAATTCCCGTATTGGCGAGTGCAAAAATAGGTAAGATCACAAAAGCCACCGGCAGGTGTAGTGCATTTTGAATTTTGTACGAGAGCGTCTTTTTGCTGCCATTTCCGAACGGAAGCGCAAAGGCCAATAAAACGCCTGTAATGGTTGCGTGAACACCCGAATGCAACATGCAATACCACATCAGAATTCCGCCGATTAGATAAGGTAGTAAATGATGAATTTTGAGTCGATTCAGTATCAGTAAAATACCCCAAATACCGAGCGCACCCAGCAAATAAGCAAACGAAATGGTTTTGGTGTAAAAAATCGCAATAATCAGAATCGCACCCAAATCGTCAATGACGGCCAAGGCAGTCAAAAAAACTTTGAGCGAAGCCGGAACTTTTTTTCCGAGTAAGGATAAGATGCCAATAGCAAACGCAATGTCTGTAGCCATCGGAATGCCTGCACCCGATTGAGTGTTTAATCCCAAATTAAAGCTTGTAAACAAAAGAGCCGGAACGACCATTCCGCCCAAAGCGCCTACGAGTGGTAAAGTAGCATTTTTAAGGCTCGAGAGTTCGCCGTTGTAGAGTTCGCGTTCAAGTTCTAAGCCGATGAGCAAAAAGAAAATCGCCATCAGCCCGTCGTTGATCCATTCGGCCAATGAATGTGAGCCAATTGGTTGTTCCCAAAACGCAACATAATGAGTTTGCAAGGGTGAATTGGCCAGAATAAGCGAAAGCAAAGTAGCCAAAATCAAAACAAGACCACCGGCTTTCTCACTTTCAAAAAATGCACTAAAAACGCGGGTGATTCTCATGATTTGATTTTAATTTTTAGCGAATAATGGTTTGTTTTCGGTCTGGTCCTACCGATACAATTTTAATCGGAACTTGAATTTCATTTTCGATGAATTCGATGTATTGAGTGAGTTCAATAGGCAAAGATTCATAGGCACTCATACCGGTTAAATCAGCTTGCCAGCCTTTGAATTCGCGATAAATCGGACTCAGATTTTCGGGCTCGATGTTGTAGGGCATATGCGCAATTGGCTCGCCGCGATATTGATAAGATGTACACACTTTGAGTGTTTCAAATCCTGATAAAACATCGGCTTTCATCATCATGAGTTGCGTAACTCCGTTGATTTGAACCGCGTATTTCAGCGCTACTAAATCAAGCCAACCACAACGGCGTTTGCGTCCGGTAACCGAACCAAATTCATTACCAACTTTAGCCATAGTGTCACCGTCATTTCCAAAATCTTCAGTCGGGAACGGCCCGCTGCCAACGCGCGTGGTGTAGGCTTTGAAGATTCCGTATACTTCTTTGATTTTGTTCGGAGCAATGCCCAGTCCGGTACAAGCTCCCGCAGCAGTGGTGTTGGACGAAGTGACAAACGGATAAGTCCCAAAGTCAACATCGAGTAGCGAGCCTTGTGCTCCTTCACACAAAATAGATTTTCCGTCTTGCTGTGCTTGGGCTAAATATTCTTCGCTGTCAATGAATTGAAGTTGTTTGAGCGTTTCAATAGCTTCAAAAAACTCTTTTTCGAGTTCCGGTAAATTGTATTGGATGTTGACATCGTAAAAAGCAATCATTGCTTCATGTTTTTCGGCCAAAGCGCGGTATCGATCTTTAAAATCAGCTAATTCAATATCGCCAATGCGCAAACCGTTGCGTCCGGTTTTGTCCATATACGTTGGGCCAATGCCTTTGAGTGTGGAACCGATTTTGGCTTTGCCTTTGGCGGTTTCTGAGGCTGCATCCAGCAAACGATGGGTAGGCAAAATCAGGTGTGCTTTGCGCGAGAGCAATAATTTTTTGGGTAAATCTATATTAAAGCGCGCAAGCCCTTCGAGTTCTGATTTAAAAACCACCGGGTCAATGACCACGCCGTTGCCAATTAAGTTGATTGCATTCGGGTGAAAAATACCCGAAGGAATGGTGCGCAAAACGTGTTTGATGCCATCGAATTCTAAGGTGTGTCCGGCGTTGGGTCCGCCCTGAAAACGCGCAATAATGTCATAATTTTGGGTGAGTACATCGACGATTTTTCCTTTGCCTTCGTCGCCCCATTGTAGGCCTAGTAGTAAGTCTGCCATTTTTTAGTTGTGTGTTGTAAGTTGTGTGTTATTGGTTGTGTATAGTCGGTTGAAAAATCAGCATGTTTTGGAAACCAGTTGCGTTAGGGATGGACGCTTTGTTTGAGCTCTTGGCGCGCAGCGGGCCAAAGCGAGTGCGGAAAGCCCGGCCGAAGGCAACGCCCTAACTTTAAACCTCTTTTTCTTTGCGATTGCCATAGAAATACAACGAATGATTGTGGATTTCAATGCCAAAAATCTCTTCAATGGTTTTCTTAATGGTCTGAATGCGCGGATCGCAAAACTCAATCACTTCGCCGGTGTCGGTCATGATGATGTGGTCGTGTTGCTTGTCAAAATACGATTTTTCATAGTGCGCCTGATTTTGACCAAACTGGTGTTTGCGCACCAAACCGCAATCGAGCAAGAGTTCAATGGTGTTGTACAAAGTGGCTCGGCTCACGCGGTAGTTTTTGTTTTTCATTTTGATATACAGATTCTCGATGTCAAAATGATCGTCGCACTCATAAATCTCTTGCAAAATGGCGTAGCGCTCCGGAGTTTTTCGGTGGCCTTTGTTTTCGAGGTATTTCGTAAAAACGTTTTTTACGATTTCCTGATTTTTACTGTTATCGTTGGCAACTAAAGTCATGTTGCAAAGATATTTTTTTAATGTTTATGGTTGTTTTTTTTGACTTTTAAAACTTCAACAATAGGGGCGAGTTTTCAACAATAGTAAGTTGTCGGTCGTCAGTTATTGATTATTTGGGCGTGCCCCTGCGGGTCGCGCTTTTCGCAGTGCGCGGCACTTAGCTTCAATCGCTCACGCTGGCGTTCCACAGAAAAATGCTGTTCAAGCAATTAACAAAAGTTGACCGATCTGAGGTACAAAATATAACTTCAATAATCAGTAAGATTCATTATTTCAGATTGACCCGCGTGACTTTTTCAACGCCATCAATTTTTTTAATGTTCTCAATGAGTTTTTTGAGAATCAGATTGTTCTGAACAATCACCGTAAGTTGTCCGTTGAAAATTCCGGCTTCGCCACTCAGGGCAATACTCTGAATGTTCACGTGCATGTTGTTCGAGATGACTTTGGTGAGTTCGTTGGTTAGTCCCATGCTGTCCATACCGGTAATTTCAAGGCTGGCTTTGAATTCTTGTTGGGTCGAATCAATCCATTTGGCCATGATGATGCGATAGGCGTAATTCGATTGCAAACTAATGGCATTCGGGCAGTCTTTTTTATGCACTTTGATGCCTTCATTGATCGATACAAAACCAAATACTTCGTCGCCCGGAATCGGGTTGCAACATGACGATAGTTTGTAGTTGAGTCGGTCTTGATCCGGGCCAAAAACAAGCATGTCGTAGTTGCTGCTGATTTCAGGTTTGTTGATATCATCATCGGCCGTTTGGTGCGGACGCTTGATTTTGGCCTTGAAGAAATTCATGAGCGTGTTGCTCTTTTGTGCCGCGTAATCTTTGAGGTGTTGATTTTCAATCGAGCCAATACCTACACGGTAAAACAAGTCTAAACTGGTTTTGAGTTTGAAATAATTAACCAATTCGTTGACTACCTGCTCACTCAGTGTAATTTTGAGCTGACGCAATTTGCGAATAAGCAATTCTTTTCCGTCTTCGGCGATTTTTTTGGTATTCTCATTAAGAACATTTCTGATTTTATTTTTAGCGCGTGAAGTGGTTACATAATCCAACCAGTTGGCCGTTGGTTTTTGGTTGGGCGAGGTGATGACTTCAACTTGATCGCCGCTTTTGAGTTCGGTGTTGAGCGGAACCAATCTTCCGTTCACGCGGGTTCCGCGGGTTTTGATGCCAATTTCAGAGTGGATGCTAAAGGCAAAATCCAGTGAAGTGGCACCTTTCGGAAGCGATCTGATTTCTCCTTTGGGCGTAAAGACAAAAATCTCTTTGGCGTAGAGATTCATTTTGAAATCTTCAACAAAATCTACGGCATTGCTCTCTGAGTTTTCTAACGCTTCACGCAATAAATTCAGCCAAACATCCAGACCGCTTTCTTCGTTGGCGCCTTGTTTGTATTTGTAATGCGCCGCATATCCTTTTTCAGCAATTTCATCCATGCGTTCGCTACGGATTTGAATCTCGACCCAACGACCTTTTGGACCCATCACCGTGATGTGCAAAGCCTCATATCCGGTTGATTTTGGCGAGGAGATCCAGTCGCGCAAACGACTCGGGCTTGGGCGATAATGATCGGTAACAATCGAGTATATTTTCCAAGCCAAAAACTTTTCGTCGTGCGGATTCGATTTGTAGACGATTCTCAAAGCAAACTTGTCGTACACTTCGTCAAAAGTCACGTTTTGTGCCTTCATTTTGCGCCGGATCGAATAGATCGATTTAGGTCGGCCTTTGATGATGTAATCGAGTTGTTCTTCGTCGAGTGATTTTTTGAGTACTTCTGAAATATCCTTGATGTAAGCGTCTTGTTCTTCTTTGGTTTCTTTGATTTTGCTCACAATATCGCTGTACACTTTGGGCTCGGTATATTTGAGTCCCAAATCTTCCAGCTGTGTTTTGATGTTGTACAAACCCAAACGATGCGCGAGCGGAGCATAAATATACAGCGTTTCAGAAGCGATTTTGATTTGCTTGTATTCAGGCATCGATTCCATGGTTTGCATGTTGTGCAAGCGATCGGCGAGTTTGATGAGAATCACACGCACATCGTCGTTGAGCGTGAGCAACATCTTGCGGAAATTCTCGGCTTGCATCGATACGTTCAGGTCTTTTTGAACTTTAGATATTTTGGTCAGACCTTCAACGAGTTGGGCTACTTTTGGGTTGAATTGGCGTTCGATATCGGCTACCGTAATATCCGTATCTTCAACTACATCGTGCATGAGCGCAGCGGCAATTCCGGTGGCGCCTAAGCCAATTTCTGAAGCCACAATTTTGGCCACGGCAATCGGGTGAAAAACATAGGCTTCACCTGATTTTCTGCGTTGATCCTGATGTGCTTCAACGGCTAAATCAAAGGCTTTTCTGATGAGTTTTTTGTCTTCAGCAGAAAGCGTTTGATAACTGATGCGCAAAAGCTCTTTATATTCCTGAGCAATGGCTTTGTTTTCTTTTTCGATATCAATCTCAACCATAATAGCAAACTTGAATTCCCCTAAATTATAAAGAAGAAATCAAATGTGCAACCGCTGTGGTCAATAAATACAAGCGATTCGAAAGCTGCGACTTATTTTTTTACAAAATCAAGGTCGTGAAAGTCATAACTGAAATCCGTGAGCGGAGATATGGCTTTCATTTTGATGCCTTTAAGATCCGGATTGAACATTACAAATGCATCGGCCAAAAAGCTGCGGTTATCCCATTTTAGGGCAAAAGTTTGGTCTTTGTAATAAAACATTTCGCCTTTAAGTTGTGGCGAACGCTTCGAGGCAAATCGCAGTTTTCCTTTTTTATCGATGCTTAGTTCAATATCGCCGAGCCAATTGTCTGTGAAGGTTCCGGCGTAGAGTTCAACCGGAATTCGGATGCGTTTTTTTAGATTTTGTTCGACGGTTTGCCAGACTTCTTCGGTAATTTTATCGGCATTGTCTTCTTTTTCTTTGCGTTGTGCGCTGTATTGCGCCACATAATCTTCTGATTTTAAACCGATGTACGAATCTTTAATGGTATTGGTAATCGCATTAAAGGCGGCACCATTTTGTTGGTTGGTCAAAACGATAATGCCCAAATTAAGTTCAGGAAGCATGGTTACTTGGGTAACAATTCCGTCCAATCCGCCGGTGTGGCCGATTTGCAGATTTCCTTTGACTTCAGTGATTTGCCAACCCAAACCATAGGCTTTAAAATGTGAAAAATATGGCGCTGCCGGTTTGTTGGGTTGCAGTGTTTGCGGAGTCCACATTTCGGCGTGTTGTTTTTCTGAGAATAGTTGATTTTTGTTTTCAGAACCGTATTTCCCTTTATTCAATTGCATGATAACCCATTGGCTTAAATCAGCTACGCTTGAGTAAATTCCGGCTGCCGGATCAAATACTTGACTTTTATAACGCGCAATGGCTTTGAGTTTTCCGTCGGTCGGTACATGTGGCATGATAATATTCGAAGTATCTTTTAATCGAACATACGAAGCCGCACTATGATTCATTTCAAGAGGCTTCATGATGCGTTGCTCGATAAACTCATCCCAACTCAAACCACTCGTTCTGTGAATAATTTCACCGGCCACGATATAGAGTAAATTATCGTAATCATATTTGCTTCTAAACGACGAAACGGGTTTGAGATAACGCAAATTATGAATGATGTCTTGCGTGGTGAAATTGTTTTTATCGGGCCAAATCATCAAATCGCCGGCACCTAAACCCAATCCACTTCGGTGGGTAAGCAAATCGCGAATGGTAAATTCTTTGGTGACGTAATCGTCATACATTTTAAACTCAGGAATATGCTGGGTCACTTTGTCGTCCCATTTGAGTTTTCCTTCATCAACCAACATAGCCAGTGCCGCTGTTGTAAAGGCTTTGCTGTTAGAAGCAATGCCAAATAAGGTGTTCTCGTCTACCGGAGTTGGGTTGTTGATGGAGCGAATTCCGTAGCCTTTGGCGTGGACGATTTTTCCGTCTTTGACCACAGCCACAGCGATGCCCGGAACATCGAAGGTAGTTAAAGTTCTTTGAACCAATTGATCAATTTGTTGGGCGCTAAGTTGGGCCATCGCACTAAAATGCGCGGCAAAGGTCAGGCAGAGAAAAAAACTTTTCTTCATAGATATTTATTTAAAGTTACGTTGTCTTTTGGCTTCAAAAAGTAGAATGGCAGCGGCCACCGAAACGTTCATTGAATCGAGTGCACCTTGCATGGGGATGATGATGTTTTGTTTTGCGTTATCGCGCCAAATTTGCGTGAGTCCGGTGGCTTCGGTTCCGACTACTAGCGCTGTAGGCTCTTGATAATTAGGGGTAAAATAAGGTGTAGAATCTTGTAAAGTGGCACCGTAAATCGCGATGTTGTTTTGTTGTAAGTAGGCTATCACTTCTTCTGAAGTTCCGGTTGCGATTTGATTGGTAAACAAACCACCAACACTTGAACGCACCACATTGGGATTGTACAAATCGGTTTTGGGATCGGCAATAATCACAGCATCGATTCCTGCGGCGTCAGCGGTGCGCAACATAGCTCCGATGTTTCCGGGTTTTTCGGGTGATTCGGCAACCAATATGAGCGGATTTTGAGGTAATTTTAAATCGCTCAGCAATAACGAACGGCTGATGGCTATGCCGATTAATCCTTCGGTCGTATCGCGATAAGCTAATTTTTGATACACTTCTTTGCTGATCTCAATCAGTTCAACAGCAGCGTCTAATTTGGGCAGTTTTTCAACGGCGATTAATTCCGGACAAAACAAAACGGTTTGCAACTGATAACCACCTTTGAGGGCGAGTTCAAGTTCGCGTTTTCCTTCAATCAAGAAAGTACCGGTTTGCTTGCGGGTTTTGGTTTTTTCCTGCAACTGAACCAGTGATTTAACCAGCGGATTTTGTATGGAAATAATTTGCTTCAAGGCTCAAATATAGAAATAAAAAAGCCTTTGAAAAAAATCTGAACAAAGGCTTTAAAATAATCTACTAATTCTCTTTGGTTATTTTGACCGTATTATAGGATTGACCGGTAGCTACTTTCATCAAATACTGACCGTTGCTCAGATCAGAAATATCAATCAAAGACTGATTTGTTTTCGGCGTGGTATTTTTGACCAATTGCCCGAGCATATTGTATATTTCGACCCTATCAATGGTCGTTTTACTACTGATGTTGATTGAATTTTTGGCAGGATTTGGATAATACAAAAATGGCAAATTCTCAAATTTTGCTTGTCCTAAAACCGAACAATTCACCGAGGCCGACCATCCCGGATAAGTATTGGCTCCGTCTGAGTAAAACAAAAACGTCAAAGCTCCAGAAGCATCGGTCGAGGTAATGGTGCCCGGATTGTTGTTGCCGGTAAATCCGTATTGTTCAATAATATATGGATAAGTATTGTTGGGCCCGTTGTAAATGGTCAAACGATCGATTTGATCTTCTAACTGAAACGAGGTAAAAGTGACACTTACTTTTTCACCTGCATTGAGCGGATAAATTGTTGTCGCTCCGTTTTCACCATTTGAATAATTTCCGATCGGTCCGCCCGAATCATAAAATACATTGTCAAAACAATAATCGATTTTGGTGTTGAATGAAGATGAAACTATAGCCGAGAAAACATTATTACTGCATTGGGTTCGGATGTATATATCATAACCGGCAAACGATGTCAAACCATTGGCAAGGTATGAATTCGTATTGACGATTTGATACAAACCAGCCGGGGATTGACCACTGGGAACAATGGCAATTTCAAAATGGGATGAACCATTAGGGTTGGTCCAAGAAATTTGAGCTGAATGAGCTTCAATGTTGCTCACTGTAATTTGCGTATCACTGCTGCAAGCTGTTGTGAATTGATAAACAGTTGAATATTCTGAAATTCCACAGACGTTATTTGATTTTACACGCCAATAATAGTTGCTTCCGGCGTCCAATCCGTCCAAGTCAATTTGGGAAGTATTGCTTGAATATACTGTTACTTCTGATGAAAAATCTACGGTTTTTGATAATTCAACACTATAGGTAGCCACATTGGTTCCCATATTTTGCCAAATCAAAGTGGGTGTTGTGCTGGCGGGATTGGTATTGTTGGCCGGGCTGATGAGCGCAGGGCCAACAGTTAAATCATTTTGAATCACCAGTGTCAGAGTAAGCTCGCCGTGGTAGGTAGCTGTATCAGCTTTAAGCAACAGTGTATACGTTCCTACTGCAGCCGAACTCAAACCACTGATAAAAACCGTTCCGTCTCCTGAGGCAGTCATCGTTGCAGATGAAAAACTTGTAGTCGCTCCAGCTGGTAATCCGGTCATGCTCATCACGGCTGAATCAGTAAAATTAGCAGGTGTTTTTAAATGAAAGTTAAACTGAGCTTCATTGGTTCCTTGACAAAATCTTTTCAAAACAGGTTCATTGGTACTCAGTAACATGGGATTGTGAATTACGTTGCTGATGATGAGCGAATAATTTTGATGGGTATTGGTTAGATTTCCTTTGTGCGAAACCGTAACGGTATAGGTACCGTTGGGATTGCTAAGTTCTATTTTCTCGATGTTGTCTACTTTGTTATCGCCTTTGGTGGCCGGATCATCAACGATGGCTGGATTGAGTTTCCACGGAAAATTTTCTTGACTTCCTTGAATCAAACGCAAATCTAAATCGTTGACTAAAGCTGGAGTAGGGTTATCAATAGCACCAAATACAGTAGCTCCGGCAGGATCGGTCCAGCAAATTGAAGCTACAATGGGTTGGGCTGTGTTGAAGGGTTTTACATCAAATGAATAAGTATTGCTTTGCAGTAAATCATTTTCTTGAATATATGATTCTGCGCCTTCTTTAGAGATTAAAACGGCCGCTTTTTCAGCATTCATCAGTCCCCAACCAAAGCGGTAATCTGGTCCCGGATCGCTTCCGGCTTCATCGGCTGTATGCAAGGTCAAACCGCGTAAGGTAGCTGCTCGCATGAAAAAACCTTTGACATTTTTGTAGTGTTGTTGCAATAAAAGCAATGTTCCGGCAACATTAGGCGAAGACATTGAAGTTCCGCTGAGTTGTTGGTAAGAAGTGTCCGAAGTGGAGACACTTGAACGGACATTAACTCCTTTACCGCAAATATCTGGCTTGATTCTACCATCATCACATGGACCCCAACTGCTAAAACTTGACATACTCACACTGAGCGGGCCAGTATAATTGGTAACTTGGTTTACTGCCGCTACAATGATACCGTTTTTTGAATTGCTTTTTCCGGATAACAAATCATAGCCGTCTTTGTCTGGATTGTAACCAGAATTTCTTGAGTTTCCAGCAGAGTTTACCATCTGATAATACGGAGCATTGAACATGATTTCGTCAAATGATTGTGCCTCACCGTTATATCTTCCCCACATAGAAACCGGAACCGAAGCCGGGTCAGCGCCGTATGAGTGATTCGAAATCAACAATCCATTGGCTGCGGCATTGGTCACTTCAAATTCATCACTGGTCCAATCATAAGCTCTAAGCAACGCTTGCGAAGCCATGCCCTTGGCCGAAGGATTTGCATTGGCACCGCCCATCATTGTACCTGAAACGTGTGTGGCATGTAGTGAAAGTTCGGTAGCATTATCGACTTGGGTAACTCTGCCCGTGAGCAAAGCATGTGTATTTCTGACTTTTCCACCGTCCCAAATACCAATGGTCATGCCTTGTCCATCCAAGGTTAAACCTAAACTTCCTCCACTGTTGAGTCGGTTGGCACGTGTAGTTAATGCAGCACCGACATTATCGGTAGTGAAATAGATAGGATTTCCGGACTCATCCAAGCGCATGAGTTCTTTGAAGTTTCCGTTTTTTCCTTTGATTGTGGTTGGCCAACCTTTGAGCGTAGCTTGTTGCCATGCTTCTTTTTTTTGCGCTTTGGCTGTAGAATCTTTTACATGAGCTAAACGGCTAAGTTCAGTCATGTTGTTGGCTGTTTGTATCTTTTTGACGTCTTCAGAATTCTGAGAAAACGCTGAAATACATGACCATAGCATTACTATTGGGGTAAATAGTTTTTTCATTTCAATTTTTTTTGCGACGCTAAAGTAATTTAAATCTCGTTAACTTTTGCAACATCTCATTTGATTGATGACCAAAAGTATACCGACCAATCAACAATTACGAATTAAAATTCCCTAAGGTTGAATTAGGTATAAATATCCAGTCATAGGTTCAGGATATTCCGGATCGTTGAGTTCAAGCACATAAAAGTAGGTTCCACTGGCAATTTCTTCATTTGAAACAATCAAGCCTTTGTTGGCATATCCATCCCATTCACCAGAATTATTGTCGCCAATCCAAACCAATTTTCCCCAACGGTTGTAGATATATAATCTAAAATTGTAAAAAATATTGTACAAACCATCGATGTGAAAAGTGTCATTGGCGCCATCATTATTGGCCGAAACAAAATTATACACAGTGGGTGGACATTTACGAGTTTGCAATTCAAAATGGGTTTGTTGGTAGCAATCTTCGTGACCAACTTTGATATATATGGTTTTAGGAGTTGACTCAGCAATAAAATGATTGGTATTGGTAATTTCATTGAGGTTGTTGGTTAAATCCTCTGGACTGCTATAAAACCGAACGTAATCTGTAGGGTTTTGTCGCACTGAATCGGCATAACCTGAAAAATCAAATGTGCCTTTAAAATCGCCTTCATTGCAAACGACTAAATTGGCCGGAGGTGTAAGTTCGGGCGCGATTCCGATGTTTCCTGAAGTTGAAAACTCGTTGTTGTCTTCGTTGAGTTCAACGACAATTCCTTGTCCTGTGGCGTTTTGATCTACGATCATTTTATAATCAAACGGACTAGTTAAGTTTATTGGCAATGTAAAATTAAAAGCACCTGATTCGCTTCCGCCCGGAGCTATTGAATTTTGTGTATAAATGGTTTGATAGAAGGTTCCGTCTAAATATACCGAAACCGGTGTGTTGGCTGGTAAGGCTAAGGTTCCCAAAGTGTTATGTACAGTATAATTTACCTTTACATCTCTAAAATTGCATGGGCTTTCAATTAGGTCAACGCTAACGGTAGCATCCGGTAAACGCTGATTGAGTTGGGTGACAACCGCATTGATCAAAACCACATCTTGACCAGAAGTCATTCGAATGGGTAGGGTGGTGTCACCCAAATTGATGTTGCCTTGCAAACTGTAAATATCCAAATCCATGTTGTATAAAACATTTGAATTGGTGATGGTACTGGTTCCGTTAAAGGCGTTGGTCGACGGGTTGAGTGGTGGTGAATCAATTAAATTGTTGTTGATGAACAACGATTCGTTTACAGCAATACCGCTGTCTCCTTCCCAAGCCAGAAACCCTATTTTTGAATTGTTGGTATCGGTAACATCTAAGTTGTTTAAGGTAATGTCGATTGCATTTGGAATCGCCTGAAAACCGTCGTATATGTTGATTTGATTCAGCGGAAAACTGTTGTTTTTGTATACAATAATAATCGCCCAACCGCCAAAATTGGTACTGCTCGAAGAAAAATAATAATTGATCCAAGGGTTAAGATCTAATTCTGATAAGGTATAATTGCCACTTCCGGTAGCTTGCAATTGTGTGGTAACATCGGCAAATGCGCTAAAGTAGTCTAATGGATTTCCGTTGAGGGTTCGGTGGTGGGTAAAATTTCTCTGCGCCGAATACGATGTTCCGTTGAGTTGAACGTCAAAATCGCCCGGTCCGCAACCTGCCCAATACAAATAAGCTTTTTCGATTTGGTCTGAGGCGGATAAATTTAATTGTGCCGATGAAGAAGTTAGAATACTCGCCGAAGACATAAAAGTATTCTCTTGCGGATTGAGCGTATTTCCGATAAAAGTGAAATTATATCTGCCTTGAAACTGATTATATAACGAAATATTCTGACCCTTTGCCGTCAAAGAACACAAGTGAACAATAATTGTTGCAAGTATTAGTTTAATTTTCACTTAGCTTTTTTTTAGATTTTAAAATTATTAAAAATACCTCATAATCTGAAAGCTAAAATTTACTTTCAATTCATTTATACAAAATAATGCTAGTTTTGTACCAACTTTTATATCCAGAGTTTTGAGTTTTTATAAGTCAATCCGAAGAACGCCTTTGTTCAAAGTTACCTCGCTCAACAGTATGAGCGTGCTGATAAAGATTTTTACCGGATTGGCCAGTTCAAAGATTTTGGCGCTGATGGTTGGGCCGGCCGGTTTGGCATTGACGGGCAATTTGCGCAATTTTCTCACTTCGCTTGAAGGTATTGCCACGCTCGGTATTCAGAATGGCGTTGTCAAACAAATCGCGGCTAACAAAGAAAATCCCGATCAGCTCAAAAAAATAATTGCTTCGGTTTTTATTTTGCTGTTATCGGTTTCGGTTTTTTTAGGATTTGGATTGATTGTACTGGGGCAATCTTTGAATGATGCTGTTTTTGGTTCGCAAGAACATTTTCAAAATTTATTTTTGGTATTGGGACTGAGCCTTCCGTTTTATATCTGTGGGATGGTTTTGACCTATTTTATCAATGGTTTGGGGCAATACCAAAGAGTTATTTGGATTAATATTTGGGGCAATGTTTTGGCGTTGGGCTTTACTTTTTGGGCTGTAAACGAATTTAAAACCTTTGGCGCTTTGCTCTCATTAATTATTCCGCCGGCAATCTTGTTTTGGATTTCGTGGTTTCAACTCAATCGAATTATTGATTTCAAAAATTATCTCAGGCAACACTATTTTGATTTTAAGGTAATCAAAAACCTTTCGTCTTATGCGTTGATGACTTTGGTTTCAGCGGTGGTCGGTTCTTGGACACTTTTGATGATTCGCCAAAATCTAATTCACAACAGCGGTATGGAACAAGCCGGATTTTGGGAAGCGATGAGTCGTATTTCGGGTTTTTATTTGTTGTTTATTTCAACGGTTTTGACGGTTTATTTTTATCCAAAATTATCAGCGGCTACTTCTGACATAGCTACGCGTAATATTTTCATGAGTTACTATAAAGGGATTTTACCGGTTTTTGCGGTTGGTTTATTTTTTATATTTCTCTTGCGCAACCAGCTGATAGCGATTTGTTTTACCGATGATTTTGCTTCGGTTTCGGATTTGTTCTTTTGGCAACTTTTAGGAGATTTTTTTAAAGCAGCTTCACTCATTTTAGGTTATCAGCTTTTGGCCAAACAACGGACCTTAGCTTATATTATGTCCGAAGTTTTTTCGCTTATTTTACTTGCTTCAGTTGCGTATATTTTGTCGCCAATGTTTGGAGCAAAAGGCGTAGTGATGGCTTATGCAGTTGATTATTTTGTATATTTTTTAGTGCTTGTTGTTTATTTCAGAAAAGCACTTTTTTCAAAATGAGTTTATATAATTTCATAAAAAAAAGGATGCTGCCGAAACAACATCCCTTACCAACAAAATTTAAATTTGCAATTATAAAGCTGTAATAATAAATTCACTTCTACGGTTGGCTTGGTGCTCTTCTTCTGAACACTGAACGCCATCGGCACAACGGTTCACCAGTTGAGTTTCACCATAACCTTTACCGGTTAATCTACTAGCATCTACACCATTTTTGATCAACCAAGCGATGGTAGATTTTGCACGACGGTCAGATAGCTTTTCGTTGTATTTGTGTGTTTGACGTGAGTCGGTGTGTGAACGAACATCAATTTTCATGGCCGGATATTGCTTCATCACATCTAAGATTTTTTCAAGCTCTAAAGCGGCATCAGGACGGATGTTCCATTTGTCTAAATCAAAGTAAATGATTTTGATCCCAAAAGCTTTGGCCAAATCGTCGCCCACAGTAACCGGTTTGACTTTTTTCTCGAGTTGAATCGGCAAGTCTGTTTTTCCGGTTTGTTTTGAAATAGTCAAGCGTTGTTCTTTGGTTTCATAAGGCTCTCTTTCGGCGCGAACATAATATACTTTGCCGCATTCTACATTTCCGAAATCGTAGAAACCTTTGTCGTCTGAAGTTACTTCTTTGAGCTTGTTGAATTTCTCATCAAACAAAGTGACTTTGGTATTTGGCAAAATTTCGCCGGTTTCTAGGTCGGTAACGATACCTGATAATGTTTGCTCGCAAACTAATTTGCGCGTTTCAACAAATTTGTAAATATCGTCGTAGCCCATTCCGCCTTCACGGTTTGAAGACAAGAATCCTTTTCGAGTTTTGGTGTCAATTAAATACGCAAAATCATCTTGCGGTGAGTTGGCCGGAGCACCAATATTGATCGGTTCTTGGAAGCTTCCATCAGCGTTCATACGAGACATATAGATGTCTAAACCGCCCAATCCAGGATGTCCGTCAGAGGCAAAGTACAATTCGTTTTCATCCGTGATGAGTGGGAAGGTTTCTTTACCTTCGGTGTTGATTGAGGCTCCTAAATTCTCAGGAGTTCCATAGCTGTCTTCACCGGTAATAGCTACTTTCCATAAGTCTGATTGTCCTTTGGTACCCGGCATGTCTGAAGCAAAATACAAAGTCTTTTCATCCGGACTCAGCATTGGGTGTGCTACACTGTAATTGTTACTGTTAAAAGGCAATTCAGTTACATTTTGCCAAACGCCTTCTTTGAGCGTTGCTTTGTATATTTTTAATAAGGTAATGCGATTGGCATCTTTGCCTTTGGTTCCGTTGATAAAATTGTTTCGGGTAAAATACATGTATTTCCCGTCTTTGGTAAACACCGGAGTTGACTCGTGAAATCTAGAGTTAATCTGTTTGGCGTATTTATCAGCCATACCTAAAGCTCCGTCTGTAGATTGTTCAGCCGAATATAAACCTGTAAAATACTGGTTGGTCCATTTGTGTTTTTTCTGCGCAAAACTTCCGGTATCACGTGAGGATGCAAAAACCAACATATTGCCTGAAAACGCACTTCCGTAATCAGAATATTTTGAGTTGATTCCGGCATCTTCAATCTTGTATCGACCTGAATTTGCCTTGATTTCATCCATATAATATTGCTTGTCTTTGAAGATTTTTCCACGCAAATCTTCACCCGCTTTTTGATTGAACAAAAGCATCATTTCATCAGCTTTTTTATAATCGCCAATTCCTTTGAGCGATTGTGCATAACGATAGTAATATTCGGGTTCAACTTCGGTATTCATGGCAAACAATTCTCCGTACCATTTGGCTGCTTTGGTCAAGTCAGCGTTGAAGTAATAGGCGTTTCCTAATTTTTGAAACATGTCTGCCGATTTGTAACCTTTGTTGGCTACACGCTCATAAGTCTGAGTCGCATCGATGTACGCGTATTTTGCATACTGCTTATCAGCTTTTTTGATACCGGCATTTTGAGCATAACCATTAAAGGTTAAAGCACTCAAAAACGATATAAATAGTATTGCTTTATTTTTCATGATGTTTCAATTTTAGAAGAATCGAGGAGAAATAATTTTGTTGTAATTGTTGAATAATTCAAATCTGAGGAATACCTCGTGTGATCCTGAATTGTATTTTCTGAGTCTGGTGGTTTCTAGATCATATCCGTAACCTATGTACAAACCATCAGTAATTTGGAAACCTGCCAAGGCACTTACTGCGGCGTCCCAACGATATGCAGCACCCAACACAAATTTTTCATAGAACATAAAGTTACCAGAAACATCTACTTGTAAAGGTGAACCTGTAACCATTTTGGTTAAGATAGCCGGTTTGAACTTGATGTTTGGATTCAAATCAAAAACATGTCCGGCAATCAAATAATAGTTGATTCTTTCTTGTAGAATTGCTACGTTATCGCCATTGCTGTTGTTGAGCTTTTTGTTTTGGATAAAATTCGGAACTGACAATCCGATGTATGATTTATCCGAGTGCAAATAAACACCGGCACCAATGTTAGGTGTAAACTTGTTGTAGTTAACAAGTGCACCATCATTTTGTTGCTCCGGATTTAAATCTGAAGTATTTAATCCAAAAAAGTTCCCGGTTCCTTTCAGACCGAATGACAATTTATAGGTCTCAGAAGTTGGAATCGTATACGATACATCAACTGATATTGAATTCTCTTTGGTAGGCCCGATTCTATCATTGATGAATGACAATCCCAAACCTAATCTGCTATCATTAATCGGCGTGTTCATTGATAGCGTATTGGTTACCGGAGCACCATCTAAACCAACCCATTGCGTACGGTGTAAGCCAAAGATACTCAAAGCACCTCTCGATCCGGCATAAGCTGGATTGATATTGATTGTGTTGTACATATACTGCGTGAATTGAGCATCCTGTTGCGCAAACCCCGCCGCGGCTGTAAACATCAAAACGAAAGTTAATATTCTTGTTTTCATTAGTTTTCTGTTTTAATCCTGAGGGCTTTGACACCCTCAGGCGTTAGATTTGAGTTTGGTTTATCTGGTTAGGTATAAGTAACCTTCTCTGTGGTGACTTTTACCTTTTTTATCAGTATAGTTAAGGATGTAAAAATAAGTACCGGTTGGCAATTGAGCTGATTTGTCAACTGTTACACGTCCTTCTGAGGTTCCTTTGAACGCTCTTAGCGCATTGTCATATTGAGTAGTTTCATATACCAATACACCCCATCTGTTGTATATTTCAACCGAGTTGGTCGGATAACAATCAGTTTGATCAAGCTGTTCAATCATAAACACTGCGTTGGTATCATCACCATTTGGAGAGAAAGCATTGTGTACTAATGGCTCTGAACACTCAGCGAGTACTCCACAATCATTATCAACGGTCATGGTCAATTCAACCACTCGGTTACAATCTCCGTCAGCAACGGTATACTTGAACATATAGGTTCCGACAGGAATTAGGTATGGTGTGAATGTATTTCCGATCAAACCTCCAGTGTTGTCAAAGTCTACCCAGGTCCCGTTGGTTGCAACACCTTGCGGCAACAAGGTATTCAAATCTATATCTCTTTCAGGAGAATTATCATCGTTACACGGAGCCAATCCTTGAACTTGATCAGGAGCATTCGCCGGGTTAACAATCACCGTTTGAGGCGCTGTGATTACATTTCCGTTTCCGTCATCAAAAGTCCATGTTACTGTATAGGTTCCAGGAACAGTATAGCTCAACGGATCAGTTGTTGTTCCCGAAATTGTATTAGGATTACAAGTATCATTGGTGGTTGGCGTTGGAACATTAACCAAACAAGTTCCGGTTATTGTAGCCAAAGCTGGAATCAATGGAGCAACAGTATCATCAATAATTACTTGTTGAATTGCTGTAGTGCTGTTGATGCCATCACTGAATACCCAATGAATCGTATAGGTTCCTTCACCTTGGTAGGTTAACGGATCAATAGTGGTAGCAGTTACCTGACCAGCACAAGCATCTTGACCAGTCGGAGGCGTTACGGTTACCGAACATTGAGCTGTAATGTTTTGCAATACAGGAGCAATTGGTGCTTGTGTATCTTGAACAATTACATTTTGATTAGCAGCTACTACAAATTGTCCATTAGCATTGTTAAACGTCCAGTGAATTACATAGTTACCTATTGTATTGTACGTAGTTGGATCAGTTGTTATTGCTGTTAATGTGTTTCCACAATTGTCATTCATAGTCGGAGCCGGAGCTGTCGCGCTACACTCAGAAACGATGTTGCTCAATGATGGAGCAGTCGGTGCTGGGTTGATGGTTAAAGTTACTGCTGTTCTTGTAGCTGAATAACAAGTTCCATTGAATGATGCAGCATAATAAGTAATTGTTCCAACCGTATTCAAAGTAGGACTACTAACTTCAAATCCGTCTTGTGGCGCATTATACCATACCACTGTGTTTCCGGCTGCTGTTGTAGCAGTAGCTGTCAAAGTAGGCATTGGATTAGAATAACACGCAGTTTGATTTCCTCCAGAAATAGGAGCCGATGGTGATTGTGGCTGCGCGTTGATAGTTACTTCAGTTGAAGTAGCCGAAGTACAACCTTCCGCATTGGTTACTGTAAAGGTATATGAACCAGCAGCCAAACCAGATACGGTTGTTGAAGATCCAGTTCCTGAGATGTTACCTGGATTAATCGTCCAAGTTCCAGTAGGAAGCCCAGTCAATTCAACTGAACCAGTAGCTAGGGCACAAGTTGGTTGCGTTACTGTACCAGCAATCGGAGCTGATGGCGTTTGCGGTTGAGCGTTGATAGTTACTGAAGCAGAAGCAGCCGAAGTACAACCATCTGCATTGGTTACTGTAAAGGTATATGAACCGGCAGCCAAACCAGATACGGTTGTAGAAGAACCAGTTCCTGAGATGTTACCTGGATTAATAGTCCAAGTTCCGGTAGGAAGCCCAGTCAGTTCAACTGAACCAGTAGCTAGGGCACAAGTTGGTTGCGTTACTGTACCAGCAATCGGAGCTGATGGCGTTTGCGGTTGAGCGTTGATGGTTACCGAAGCAGAAGCCGCCGAAGTACATCCGTTGCTAGCAGTCGCAGTCAAGGTATAAGTTCCAGCCGGAGCTGTTACTACACCTGTGTTAGACATAGACACACCGGTATTTGGTGTAATGGTATAAGTCATTGACGCATCGTAGTTCGATACGGTGAATGAACCATTAGCATTAGCACAAGTTGGTTGAGTGACCTGAGCAGAGATGCTTGGAGTAGCCGGAGTCTCAGGTTGTGCATCGATGGTTACCGAAGCAGAAGCCGCCGAAGTACATCCGTTGCTAGCCGTCGCTGTCAAGGTATAAGTTCCCGCCGGAGCCGTCACCACACCTGTATTAGACATTGATACTCCAACATTCGGTGTAATGGTATAAGTCATCGACGCATCGTAGTTCGATACGGTGAATGAACCATTGGCATTGGCACAAGTTGGTTGAGTGACCTGAGCAGAGATGCTTGGAGTAGCCGGAGTCTCAGGTTGTGCATCGATGGTAACCGAAGCAGAAGCAGGCGAAGTACATCCGTTGCTAGCCGTCGCAGTCAAGGTATAAGTTCCCGCCGGAGCCGTCACCACACCTGTATTAGACATTGATACTCCAGTATTTGGTGTAATGGTATAAGTCATCGACGCATCGTAGTTAGATACGGTGAATGAACCCGTTGCTACCGCACAAGTTGGTTGTGTTACTTGAGCAGAGATGCTTGGAGTAGCCGGAGTTTGCGGTTGCGCATTAATTACTACATTTAAAGTAGGAGCAGAGGCACATCCAGTACTATTGGTTACTACGAAATTATAAGTTCCTGCAGCAAGATTGCTAATTGTTGTACTTGAAGTATTACCAGAAATATTTCCAGGATTGATGGTCCAGTTTCCAGAAGGTAATCCACTCAAGACAACTGAACCGGTAGCAACACTACAAGTTGGTTGTGTAATCGTACCAACTACAGGAGCTGTATTAACACATACGGTTACAACAGCATTGTCACAGTTGGTTGGATTGATTTTTTCACAAATTTGATATTCTAAAGTGTACGATCCCGGAGGTGTTCCGGCAGCCACAACCACATTAGTACCTGATAATGATACACCAGGGTTTGAGCTGTTCACCTGCGCGATATTCACTTGACTGATGGTTACTGGTTGACCATTTAAAGTATCGTTAACCAAAACATTAGTAAATGAAACGCCACCATTGGTTCCGCTAACCGGTGTACCTGCATCGTCATTGGCAATGATTGCAGCAGCAGAAACCGAGATAGTTACGGTTGCAGAATCACAGTTTGATGGATTGAGTTTTTCACAGATTTGGTATACAATCGTGTAGTTACCCGCTGGAGTTCCGGCAGGAATGCTCACTTGACCAGTTGCAGGGTTAATTGATGGAACCGGACCGCCATTGATTGCAGTGGCAGGTGTAGTTACCGTCATATTTATTTGTGCAATGGTTACCGGAGTACCGTTCAATGTATCAGGACCGTTTCCGTTGGTGGCTAAAACGTTACCCGCATTTGGATTACCGTTGGCACCGTTACCACCAGAGATGGTATCGTTTACTGCATCAATCACCGGAGCAGAAACCGAGATAGTTACGGTTGCAGAATCACAGTTTGATGGATTGAGTTTTTCACAGATTTGGTATACAATCGTGTAGTTACCCGCAGGAGTTCCGGCAGGAATGCTCACTTGACCAGTTGTAGTGTTGATCGATGGAACCGGACCGCCATTGATTGCCGTGGCAGGAGTGGTTACCGTCATATTCACTTGAGCAATGGTTACCGGTGTACCGTTCAAAGTATCAGGCCCGTTTCCGTTGGTGGCTAAAACGTTACCCGCATTTGGATTACCGTTGGCACCGTTACCACCCAAAATAGTATCATTAACCGCATCGATAACAGGAGCAGAAACCGAGATAGTTACGGTTGCAGAATCACAGTTTGACGGATTGAGTTTTTCACAGATTTGGTATACAATCGTGTAGTTACCCGCTGGAGTTCCAGCAGGAATGCTCACTTGACCGGTAGTAGTGTTGATTGATGGAACCGGACCGCCATTGATAGCCGTAGCAGGTGTAGTTACCGTCATATTCACTTGAGAAATGGTTACCGGAGTACCGTTTAAAGTATCAGGACCGTTTCCGTTGGTGGCCAAAACGTTGCCGGCATTTGGATTACCGTTGGCGCCATTTCCACCCAAAATAGTATCATTAACCGCATCAATTACCGGATTAGGACAGGTAATAGTTACTATTGCCGTATCACAGTTATTAGCAGTTGTTTTTTCACAAATCTTATAAGTAATTGTGTAAGTACCGGCAGAAGTTCCTGCAGGAACCACAACATTTCCGGTTGCTAAGTTAATGTAAGGAACTTGGCCTCCGTTGATAGCTGTCGCCGGAGTAATAACGCTTAAGTTAACTTGTGATAGGTTGGTTTGTACATTGTCAAGGGTATCAGCTCCGCTACCATTGTTACTGAAAATATTACCGATGTTGTTGTTGCCGATAGTTCCATTGATTGATCCAAAAGCATCGTTTTTAGCATCGATTAATTTACATTTAGTAACAATAAACGGGAAAGTACATCCAGTAGTATTAGGCGGAATTGCATAATAAGTCACTGTAGAACCCGCTACCAATGGAATCGGATTTACATCTGAATACTGAATAGAATTCACCGTTACAGGAAACTCATTGTAGAACAAAGATCCGGGAGGGAAATTTGGTGCTAACTGTGTAGTTCCGATGGTGCTTCCGGCTTGACAGAAACCAAAAGTTTGAACCGCCGGAGTGTTGGCACAATTGGCAGCTACATAATTGGCACCGTCAATTTTAATGGCCAAAGTTTCAGGTAAGGGTTGACCGGTACAGTTTCCGTTTTGAGTATACCCTTTAATCGCTCTGGCGCCACTAAACGAAATTCCGGTAGTTGCACCGGTTCCGTTGGTTGAGCCGTTGATATATATTGGGCTTCCACAAGTTGGATTCAAAAGAATTGAACAGTTGGTGGTCGCCGTTAATTTGAATTTTAATTTACCTAATAATACGCTTGGGTTGGCTGGCAACGGTAAAGTTCCCATATCCCAAACAATTGAACCTGTCGCACCTAAATTGGCATCAAAATATACATTATTTGGTGAAGGTAGCGGCGTAAATAAAGCTGTTCCGGTAGCGCTTCCTTGAACATATGAAGCGTTGTACGGAATGGGCACCACTACTTTAAAGTTGTTGATGGCCTCAGTACCTAAGTTGCGAACATCTACATTGAAACCAATTTCTTGGTTGGGTAAGGTTACATAAGGCTCAGAAGTTACCGGAACGTTGTTGATGGTTGTAGCTGTGATGATACTCTCAGCTTCTGGTTTGTATGCATCAACTGCCATAGCAATAGCAAAAATAGCATATGTATCTCCGCCGGTTCCGTAAATGAAGTTAGTCGATGTTTGATTGTTTCCAATAACTGTATTACCCGAATTTGGAATATTAAACATACTGATGTCAATCCCCGTATTGTTCAATAAATTAGGGTTTCTGCTATTTCCACCGGTATTGATGGAACTATTAAAGAAATTCGATGCTGAATTACCTGAATGATTTAAAGTTGTATAGGTAGTAGAACTTAGATTTTGAATTTTTAAGTAATCGCCTGTTAGGTTTACATCACCTTCACTGGCCATAACTCCTAATTTAACACCTACATTTCCGGTTTGAACGGTATTAAAACCTGAAACCGGAAGGTTATTTCCGTTGGTATTTGAACTCAATACAAAAGCGTGTCCATCAAAAATGGTCACGTCGCGGTATTTCATTTTAGAGTTTTCGTAGACAACGATTAATCCCCATCCTCCAGAATAACCTGTATTTCCTCCATTACCATCTCTAATGGCAATATCAGCTGCGGTGTAATTACCCAATCCATTTTGACGAACATAATCGGTAACTTCAACATATGCAGAGTAAATAAAAGCATCTGTATTTGATGGGTAATAAATGTTGGTTGATGCAGCTGTAAACTGGGTATAAGTACTTGAATTCGGCCCTTTAAAAGAGATTTGTCTTTTGTTGAAAGCCTTAGTGTACGAAGTTCCAGAAATGGTTTTTGTTACATTAAAACTCTCAGGGCTACTCGATGAATTGTCCGATGCTGCTTTACCGGTCCAATATAGGCCGGCATATATAATGTTTGAACAGCTTGGCGTTGCTCCGTTTTCAGTTGAAAAACTTAGCTCAGCCGATGAAGAGTTAAATGTTGGTTTTCCGTCAATGCCGTTCGCAGAGTTTCCATCAACATCAACATATACCATCGTAACGTTGTTGTTGTTTTCAGTATCGCTATAGCTTTGGCGAGTCAAGTTGGTGTTACCAATCATGGTAAAATCACCTTTTACATTATAGATTTTCTTGGTTGGAGTGTACTGTGAAGCTCTTTGGTTGAAGTTCACACGAACTTGAGCTTTTGCAGTCAATGCCATTGTCAACAAGAAGATGGTCAGTAGATAATGCTTGACAAATGTTTTTGGGGTAAAGTATATATTTCTCATAAGATAACTTTTAAAGATCTGAGGCGTCATTAAGCTCCTTTTGAAATTTTATAGAAAACAACAAATCTGGCATCTGAGTTTTGAATCAGATTTGCCAAAGTGCTGGATGTAGTTTCAACAGTTGAGAGTAAATACACGTACTTCAAGTTAGGGAAACTTGAAAGCAACGATAGATCAATTGATCTTAAATCTGCAGATCGTTCCATGCGAATGGTCACTATCTCAATTGATTCTTTTGAGGCTACCAAACTGCTGACATTAGCCAATGAATTGACATCGGTGTACAATGCGGTTGGTTGATCGCCAAAAGTTTTTACTTGTCCTGAAGACAAATAAACAGCTGGCTGCACTTCATTGAGCAGGTTCTCTAGATGATCCAGTCCGGAGGATGAAGTTCTCGCAGTGGCACTGTTTGTTCTGAGAGAACTCAGATAGGCACTCACTTCCATAATTGGATTCGGATTGGCATCACGTGAAACCTGAGCCTTAGACGGTAGGCAAAAGCATACCAGTACTAATACAAGTAGTAGTCGTTTCATTATGATCTGAGGTTTAAACAGAGACAACAGAACGTTGCTCTGAGGATTAATTAAAATTGTTGGGACAGTTGCTTCCATCACATTAAAGATTAAAACGTTAATTTCAATAGTTTCCAAACTATATTTTCAGTAGATTGGGGCCTTCAAAAAATATTCTGGGCTAATTTACTTACATAAATATATCTCCCATTCTTTTCTCCACCAAAAGCCTGAAAACTCGATAAACGCACACTTTTAATAAAAAACAACTCCGGTTTTTAACTTAATTATAGATTTTTTTGACACTGATTCTAAACTTTTTAACTGCATTTAAGCAAGCTTTTAAAAAGCTAAAAAGCCTCGATGTTTTTTTTAATTATGTGTTTTAACAATCCAAAACTAGATTTTCTATTTCTATTGACCAAAAAAAACATCGATAAAATACAAAAAACATCGATAAAATGCATTTTTCTAAATATAAATACAGATATATCTTACAATAATATCCATTTTTGGATGTAAGATTATCAGGTTGTATTGCGATTGAAAAATAAATATTTCAGCATTATGCTGTTTAAAAATATTCAAATCATTTGCTTCAGACAACCTGATATATGTGTAAATTGTAACCCAATAATATACCTATGAAACGACTTATTATTGTACGTCATGCGAAGTCCTCTTGGGATGGTCCCGTGCGTGATTTCGATAGAATTCTTGAATACAGGGGTATCAAAGACGCCGAAAAAGTGGCACAGCAAACCCGTGAATTTATCCCAAAAGACAGCTGTATTGTATCAAGCGCTGCCCAAAGAGCCAGTCAAACTGCCCAAATTTTTGCTCGGATTTATCAAATCCAACATATCGAGTATCGTCAAGATCTGTACACTTTTGACGAATATCAACTTGAGCGTGTTGTACGTCAATTAGATGACCAGTTTAACTGTATAATTCTTTTTGGACACAACGAGGCTATTACGAATTTTGTTAATAAATTTGGCGATGTTTTTATTCCGAATGTTGCTACTTCCGGATTTACCATGATTGAATTTGCTGCTGATCAATGGCAAAATATAAGCACCGGTAAAACGTTGAAAGTAGTTTTTCCAAAAGACCTAAAATAATATGTCAGAAAATAGATATACAGACAGAGAAAAAAGCTGGCTGGCTTTTAATGCACGCGTATTGCAAGAAGCTGGCGATGATACTGTTCCACTTTTAGATAGGCTCAGATTTCTGGGAATATTTTCAAATAACTTAGATGAATTCTTCAGAGTTCGCTATGCGGCCATCCGTCGTTTAAGCCAATCAGGCATCTCTGGTGAAAAGCTTTTGGGTGGAGTAGGCGCTCAAGAATTATTGCATGAAATCACTCAAATTGTCATTCGCCAACAGTCAGAAAGTTTGCGCATTCTGAGTGTTATCGAGAAGAAACTCGAAGCCGAAAAGATCTACATGGTCAACGAAAACGAGTTGCTTGAACATCAAAAAACCTTTGTCAAAGATTTCTTTATACAGCAAGTAAGCCCGGCTTTGGTGACCATCATCTTGAATGATTTGGCCGAGTTTCCGTTGCTCAAAGATACTTCAGGTTATCTCGCAGTCAAGTTGGTGATGAACCAAAAAGCACCCAAAAAATCTCTGGTTGATTTGGTCAAACCAAAGAAAGAAGTGACCTATGCGGTGATTGAAATTCCCAAAACACTCAATCGTTTTGTCGTGTTGCCTTCACACGATGAAAAGCAATACATCATGTTTTTAGACGATGTAATTCGATACAATCTGCATAGCATCTTTAGCATTTTTGACTACGAAAGTATCTCGGCGCACATGATTAAAATTACCCGTGATGCCGAGCTTGAAATTGACAGTGATTTGAGCAAAAGTATGATGGAAAAAATTGCGACCAGTGTCAAAGATCGCCGCATTGGTGAGCCGGTTCGTTTTGTGTACGATCAACAAATCGGCAAGGATACGCTCAAGTTTTTCCTAGGCAAAATGCACATCCACGAAACCGATAGCATCATTCCCGGCGGGCGTTATCACAATCGTCGCGACTATATGAGTTTCCCGAATTTGGGACGTTATGATTTGCTCTACAAAACCAACGAACCTCTGCCGGTTCCAGGCCTAACACTCGAGGGAAGCATGCTCGACAAAATCAGCAAAAAGGACTATTTGATGCATGCGCCTTATCAATCATTTTCATATTTGATTAAGTTTTTACGCGAGGCAGCACTAGATCCCAAAGTCACGACTATTAAGATTACCTTATATCGATTGGCCAAAAATTCGCAAATCATTAGTTCGTTGATCAATGCGGCCAAAAACGGCAAAAAAGTAATTGTGCAAATTGAGTTGCAAGCCCGATTTGACGAGGCTAGCAACATTTCTTATGCCGAGAAAATGCAGACCGAAGGCATTCACCTGATTTTTGGAATCAAAGGCCTCAAAGTACATAGCAAAATATGTGTCATTGAGCGCATCGAAGCCGGAAAACTCAAACGTTACGGCTTTATTTCAACCGGAAATTTCAACGAATCAACTGCCAAAGTTTATACGGATGTAACGCTGTTTACCAGTCACGAGCAAATCCTTAAAGACGTCAACAAGATTTTTGATTTCTTCGATGTCAACTTCAGAGTGCATCGTTACAAGCATATGATTGTTTCGCCGCATTATACGCGTTCGCGTTTTAATAAACTTATTGATCGCGAAATCACCCATGCCAAATTGGGTTTCGAGGCGTCTATCAAACTCAAGATGAACAGTCTGTCAGATTTTGATATGATTGACAAACTCTACGAAGCCAGCCGTGCCGGAGTCAAAATTAAACTGCAAGTGCGCGGAATTTGTTCGTTGATTCCGGGTGTGCCGGGCATGAGCGATAACATTGAAGCCGTCAGCATTGTTGACAATTACCTCGAGCATGTGCGCTTGTATATATTTGAAAACAAAGGCGAACCCGAAGTGTTTATTTCATCGGCCGATTTCATGCGTCGCAACCTAGACGGAAGGGTAGAAGTGACTTGCCCGATCTACGATGCAGACCTTAAAAACGAACTTATTGAAGTGTTTCATATTGGTTGGAAAGGAAACGTAAAAGCGCGTTTTCATTCAGAATTACTCGACAATAAATACCGTCCGCGCGGTCACCACAAAGTTTTTCGCGCGCAACTCGAAACCTACAATTATTACAAAGAACGCTATGAAAAATCAGTAGCCGAATTGCCTGCTGAACAACCCAAATCTTAAGTGAATATATGATTACCATTCGCAAATTTGCCGCTATTGATATTGGTTCGAATGCCATGCGTTTGCTCGTGGCCAATGTCATTGAAGAGCCCGGAGTGCCTACACATTTTAGTAAAAGTGCCTTGGTGCGTTTGCCGATTCGTTTGGGACAAGATTCCTTTACGATGGGGCAAATTTCTGATGAAAATATTGAGCGAATGGTTGACGGAATGAAAGCATTCAAACTGCTCATGAAAGTGCATAAAATTGAGAAGTATGCTGCTTTGGCAACTTCTGCCATGCGCGAAGCAGTCAACAGTCCGGAGGTTATTAAAACCATCAAAGAGCAAGCGGATATTGACATCAAAATCATTGACGGAAAAACAGAAGCTGCTATTATTGCCTCGACCGATTTAAGCCATTTGGTGCAAACCGAGCAAACCTATCTGTTTGTGGATGTTGGGGGCGGTAGTACCGAATTTTCACTGTTTGACAACGGAAAGATGGTAGCCTCAAAATCGTTCAAAATCGGAACGGTTCGTTTGCTCAACGAAATGGTTGACCCAAATACTTGGACTGAAATCGAGCTATGGATCAAAGAGCAAACCCGAAATTATACCGAAGTGATTTTGATTGGCTCAGGCGGAAACATCAACAAACTCTTTAAAATGTCCGGTCGAAAACTCGATAAACCGCTCTCGTATTGGTATCTCAACAAACGCTATCACTTTTTGAATTCACTAACGTATGAGCAAAGAATTTCAGAACTCGATTTGAATATGGACCGCGCCGATGTTATTGTTTTGGCGACTGAAATCTATCTTAATGCCATGAAATGGAGCCGAGCTAAAAAAATCTTTGTACCCAAAATCGGACTCTCTGACGGAATTATCAAAGCCATGTATTACGGAAAAATATAGTATGAACAAAAACCGACTCGAAGCTTTTAGCGATGGTGTACTCGCCATCATCTTAACCATTATGGTCCTTGAAATCAAAGTGCCCGAAGGCAACAGTTGGGATGATTTGTGCGGGTTGATTCCGGTGTTTTTGAGTTATGTGCTGAGTTTTATCTACATCGGTATTTATTGGAACAACCACCACCATATGTTGCACAGCATGACGCACGTCAACGGTAAAATCTTGTGGGCGAATTTGCATTTGTTATTTTGGTTGTCGCTGGTTCCGTTTTCAACCGGTTGGATTGGCGAGCACCAATTTGCTCAAGCGCCCATGGCCTTGTATGGATTTTTTCTGCTCATGGCCGGAACCGCCTATTACATTTTGCAAAGCTTCATCATCCAAAGTCAAGGCCCGAATTCTATCCTGAAAAAAGCCATCGGCAAAGATTACAAAGGCATGGCATCACCTATACTATATATAATAGGTATCAGTTTATCCTTTTATAGTGTATGGATGGCCGGCGCTATCTATGCTTTAGTAGCGCTCATGTGGTTGGTGCCTGACAAACGCATTGAGCGCATCATCGAACACAACGATTCAAAAAATTAAAAATCCAAATCAAAGGTTCGGCGCAGCAATTCTAAGTTCGGATTGATTTCGTTCAAACGATTGTATTTGTCCTGCGGGGTAAAGGCAAATTTGTTTTCAATAGCTTCATTGACAATCACTTCAATGGTAATGTCGTGGTTGTGCAAATGCCCTCTGAGGTAACCGAGCAAACCATTTTTCTCTGATTCAAAATCAATTTTCGAACCTTCATTGGGCAGTTCAATCGTGATGTGCGTACCATTTAAAACCGGATCATTGATGGTCAGCAACGATTCCATAATTTTATAACCTTTCTCACCGAGTTTGTTGGCATATTTGGTCCAGTACAAACGCATATCGGTTTCGGTAAAAGGTTCGGTCGGAAGTTGAGCTGCTTCTTTCACCACCGCTTGGCTGTTTTGCTGCATTTCGCGTTTGGCTTTGATGCTTGCCAAAGATAAAGCCGAAACTTTAGGAGCCGAGTTTTGTTCTGAAGCTAAAGGCGCTGCGGCAGGAGTGGGTTGTTGCGAAACTATTGCGGGAGCCGAAGCTTCAATAGGTTGCGTTTTGTTTGGTTCAACCGAAGTAACTTCAGGTGGTTTTGCATTTTCTGTTGATGGAGTTGCGGGACTTTGAACAATTTCAGGCGCTTCCACCGAGAGTTCAAGTACGCGGCCGTAAAAGTATTTGGCGGGAATTATAAATCCGTCAACTTTTTTTTTTCTCCATCAAAAGTGATAGAGGCCAATTGCATCAAACAAAGTTCCACGAGCAAGCGTTGATTTTGCGATACTTTATAACGCAAGTCACATTCATTGGCCACTTCAATAGCTTTGAGTAAAAATTCAGAAGAAGTTTTTTGTGCTTGTTGCGCATACAATTGTTGCACGTGCTCACCGGCTTCGAGCAAAGTCAGCGTCGAAGGCGTTTTGCTCACGAGTAAATCTCTAAAGTGCGAAGCCATGCCTGTAATAAAGTGATGGCCGTCAAATCCGCGCGACAAAATATCGTTATAGGCCATCAGCAAATCCGGAATTTTGTTGGCCAAAATCAAATCGGTCATTTGCAAATAGGTTTCGTAATCGAGCACATTTAAGTTCTCGGTAACAGCTGCTCTGGTCAGGTTGTTTCCGCAATACGAAACCACGCGGTCAAAAATAGACAAGGCATCGCGCATCGCACCATCTGCTTTGAGCGCAATGATGTGCAAAGCATCGTCTTCAAAAGTGACGCCTTGACTGGTAGCTACTTCGGCCAAATGTTCTTTGGCATCTTTGACGGTGATGCGTTTGAAGTCAAAAATCTGACAACGCGACAAAATGGTCGGGATGATTTTGTGCTTCTCGGTCGTGGCCAAAATAAAGATGGCGTGTTTGGGCGGCTCTTCTAAGGTTTTCAAAAACGCATTAAAAGCCGCTTGTGAAAGCATATGCACCTCGTCAATAATATACACTTTGTACTGACCGGTCTGCGGCGGTATGCGCACTTGATCAATCAGGTTACGGATGTCTTCAACTGAGTTGTTAGAGGCCGCATCGAGTTCAAAAACATTGAAGGCGAAATCTTCGTTCGGATCGTCATAACCCGGCTGATTAATTTTGCGCGCCAAAATACGGGCGCAGGTAGTTTTGCCCACACCACGTGGTCCGGTAAAAAGCAGGGCCGAAGCCAAATGATTGGTCTCGATGGCGTTGAGCAAAGTATTGGTAATGGCCTGTTGCCCCACCACATCTTTAAAGGTCTGCGGGCGGTACTTGCGGGCCGATACAACAAATTGTTCCATGCTTTTTAATTGGAGAACAAATATAAGTTTTTTGTGTTTTGGTTGATTTCAAAGTAAACTGTTTTGGAGAAAAGTTATGCACAATTTAGATATGGCTGCGCTTATAGACCGCTGCACTTTAGGACAGAAGATAATTTGGAAATGAATTGATACGAGCAACAGAATATTTCAGCTCAACGTCGTAAACTTTTTCGAACTATTAAACTTTCAACATCTTCTCATGCGTCGCTCAGCTTCTCAGCAACTCATTCGCTCAATTTTACACAGTTGCCCTAGCCCCGATCACAGCGGTTATCCTTTTGTTCTGGGGTTCAGAACAAAAGATAAGAGCGTGGAGCGGAAATAGCTTTTCATACACATAAATCAAAATAATAAAACTACTTTTGCGCCGCAGGCCGCCTTATCGCTGGTAGCAATATCAGAGGAAAGTCCGGACACCGTAGAGAGACATAGCGGGTAACGCCCGTCCGCCGAAAGGCGAGGACCAGTGCAACAGAAAGGATGTACAGTTCGGCTGTAGTGAAATCAGGTAAACTCTATGTGGTGAAATTTCAAGTATACCGGCATTTAAGGGTTTCTCGCTCGTTGCCGGAGGGTAGAAAGATCGAGCGCTTGGGTAACTGAACGCCTAGATAAATGATAAGGGTTCCAATCATGGGATACAGAATCCGGCTTATAGGCCTGCTTTTTTTTGAGATGCTGAGCTGCTGAGTGCTTGAGTAACTGAGCACAACCGATGATCGGGCGCGAGGTTACTTCTTCAAAATCTTCTTGACTACTACAGCATCATTCTCAAAAACAATTTTCAAAAGATATTGTTGCGTTGCAAGGTTTTGTAGCTCTACCGAAATATCGTTTTGCAGTAGGTTATTTTGCGTTTGAATCGTTCTGCCCAAAAAGTCAATGAGCTCGTAAGATTTTATTTTTGCGCGTTGGTTGCTGATTTCAAAACTATGCTCGGCAGGATTCGGAAACACCAACGTGGCGTTGTCTAATTCAAATGAATTTGTAGACAAAGGTTGGTTCGTAGCAGTCCAGTTTTCGGCCAGCGCATTGTCTGCGTTTAAATCAATCAGTGATAAATACGAACCGTTGCCATCGGCTTCTGTAGGCCACGGAGTGTTATCTTGATAAGTTACCGAATCAACCACATTTCCAAACGCATCGGCCAGAACTAAGGCTTGTGATTTATTCGATAAGTTGCGTGTAAAAGTTCCATAAGGAGCAAAACCATAAACCGCGGTAAAAGCGGTTGCATCGCTGGCCAAATAGATTTTGCTGTTGGGCGTGAGCGTAGCATTATTCGGAAAAATATAAGATAGGCCGAGTTCTTTAAAGTAATAACCAGAAACATTGACAGTCTGCGTGCTGTTGTTGCTGAGTTCTATGAATTCGAGGGAATTGCTTGTGTTTGGCCCCACACTCATCGGATTGTAATTGATTTTACTAATGACCAAAGCGGGCATCGTCGGGAAAATACAATTCGCAGTTGAACCCAAATAATTATTCAGCCAAGTAATTCTGGTTTGCAACCAACTTTTCATATTGATGATATTCGCAGCATAATTGGTCAGTGTGCCCCAACGGGTGTTTTCACGCACACGCGCTTCGGCCAGCAAAGTTGTATAGCTGTTGATTTTACTTACGAGTATATTGTAATTCATCGGAGCATTGGCAGCGGTGAGTTCTGTCCAGCGCTTTCTGAGATAACAATTAAACAGTGAATGGTTGTAGAGGTTCTTCCAGAATTTCGCACCCACATTATCGCCGTTGTCAAATTGCCAAACATTCGTCAAGCTTCGATTGCCAAAAACATCTAAGCCATAAGCCAAGTTAAAATCCCAAATAGGACCGGCTCTGAGTTTGCCATTGCGGTCTTTGTGAAAATAAGTGCTCAGTTGATACCCATCGACATTCGAGGCCAATTCGTTCAGGAGCATAAAATCTACAAAAGTAGGTACATCAATCATCGATGGATAGCCAGAAGTCAACGAAGCATTTTGTGCGGCTGCGGCGTTTTCAAGCGCATTGAATCGATTGTAAATATAGTTGCTTTGCAAAGTGGTAATTTCTGTTGGATTGGGCGAATCGTGTATAAAAGCCACCGTGTTGCCTATATTGGTTGGGAATTCCCAAGCTATCGGATCGCCGCCCGTGGTTTTGTCACATTTGGTCATATAACCGCCGCTGATGTTGGGTTGCGCATTATCGGCGGTAGTTAGTTTTAAGATGTTGACGCGTTTGGAATCAATTTTAATCTTTTCTGACAGCAAATACAAACCTTGATAAGTACCGTTAATGACGACTTCGCAAAATTGTACCCGCGGTGCGTATTCACCTATAGAACGCGCCAAATCATACGACAACACATCGCGAATGAGCGAATTGTCATAAGTCAAAGCATTCAAAATCCAGTCATTTTCTTCGGGCATATCCAACAGCGAAACATTGTTGTTACTGGTGTTATCCGCTTCTAAAGTAGTGAGTCCGTAAGGTTTTTTGTCTAGCCATTGCGATGACGAGCCTCTGATTTCAATCGAGATGCGACCGTTGTAATTCAAGTAATTGACATTGGTTTGGTCGGTGAGGTAATTACGGCTACCATCGGTGTGGTATATGATTTTCATGTGGGCACCCACGCGAACTTCATCTTGAATGGGCAGCGGATGGCCACTTTCGTTGGTGTCGGTGTTGATGATCACAATCGGCAAATTGCTGCTCACCAAATTTTGCGCAGCTAGTAAGTGACAAAAGAATAGGAGCAGTAAGCAGATTTTGGTTTTCATAGCAGGTTTTGGGGCGTATTACTCGTCGGTATCGTTTTCAATTTCAAAAAAACTAAATACCGAACCACCGTAATTGCGGCCTTCAGAGTAATGTAATAGGTGTTCTAAGTGTGTGTGTTTTGAATGTTCAATCACGAGCAAACCATCTTCGGCCAAAAGCTGATATTTAAAAATGCCTTGCACCAAATTTTCAAAAACTTCTTGTGATAAGTCATACGGCGGATCGGCAAAAATCAAATCGTATTGTACACCGCATTTTTCAATAAACTTAAACACATCGCTTTTAATCGCCGAAATGTGAAAATCAAATTCAGCCGCGGTTTGTTTGATAAACTTAACACAGCCAAAATCGCCATCCACGCAAGTGATGTCATCGCAACCGCGCGAAGCAAACTCATAGCTGATGTTTCCGGTGCCGGCAAAAAGGTCGAGTACTTTTAGTTCTTGAAAGTGAAAATGATTGTTGAGCACATTAAACAATGCTTCTTTGCTCATATCAGTGGTGGGGCGTACCGGAAGGTTTTTGGGCGGATTGATGCGACGGCCTTTAAAGGCTCCGGATATGATTCTCACGACTGAAACAATATAAAGTGTTCACGGTTGTCTTGGGCCGAAAAGTCGTTGTTGATGCGCGCATCTTCAGGATCAAATAAGCTGACGTTGCGGATGTACTTGTAAGCGATTTTGTAAAACATATCGTCTTCAGAAACTTGCCCGAGCAATTCTAATCTAAAAACTTCCGGATTCATATTGAGTTGTTCGGCGCTAAACAAAATGTAGTACAACATATCCTCAGGCGTTTTGATTTCAAAACTGTTGTACAACAGCAAATGTTGGTTTTGTACAATGACCATTTCAAAATGTCCTTGCGCCAGATGCACAAACATACGCTTGTCATCGACGTTTTTAGACAAATCGAGCAAACGATTCACCAATACCGAATGCGCATGTTTAAAAGTGACTGCGCCAAATCGCTCTTCAATAGCCGACAATTGTGCGCTCTGCGGAACATACACCTGATGCATGCTGTAATTGGTCAAAGCATCGGTGCAAAAAACATCGTGCGCAAATACTTTATTATTGTATTGTAAGTAAGCGCCCAACTGCTGCTCGTCAAACAAGGCATCGGGCACAAAAGTGCACAGATTGTTTTGATGCAAGACAAAAACCTCATCAAACGAATCTGAAAACACTGAGCGATTTTGCAAAACATCACTTAATTGTTCTTTGGCCGAATGCGCCGTATCAAAACCCACCGAATCAAACTGTAGAATTTGTTGGTTGAGCGTATCGGTTGTACAATAAGAAATGCCCGTTTCTGACACCATAAGCGTCAGTTTGCGGTATTTTTTTTCAGTAATGTTTGCAGCATTTACAAGCATAGAGCTATACTGTCACCATTTTGGGTGACCCCGACAAACTTACAATTTTTTTGTGAGTGATGAATAGTTGATTTTAATTTTTGGACACGCTATGCTACAGACCGCTTCGCTTTATGACAAAAGATAAATTGACAATTTAAAAATGAATGACTGAGTGTCTGAGATGATGAGTATCTGAACGAGAATAAGAAGGTGCTGAAAGTTTATGAAGTTTAGTCGAAACTTGCTGCTACTCGCATCATTTCATTTTCAAATTTTTCTCGTCCTAAAGCGCAGCGTGTCTTATGTCCTCTAGCACAGCGGTCTTTTTCAGTTTAAGAAGTTTAAATGGTTTAAGAAGTTTAGTTGAAGCATTATGCTATCATCTATTCTTCTTAATTTGCAGCCGCTAATAAACTTCACCCATGAGTGCTTCGGCTTTTTACCGTATCCTTCAAAACCATTTTCCGTATGTGCCCACCACCGGGCAGGATTTGTTTTTTCAACTCATGGCCGATTTTGTCACCAATGGGCGCAAAGACCAAATTTTCGTGCTCAAAGGTTACGCCGGAACCGGTAAAACCAGCGTCATTGCTACTTTGGTCAATAACCTATCTCAGGTACAACTCAAATCAGTACAACTAGCGCCAACGGGCCGCGCAGCCAAAGTCATTGCGCAGTATTCAGGCCGACCGGCTTTTACCATCCACAAAAAAATATACTTTCCCAAAAAGAACTCGGGTGGCAGCATGAGTTTTACCTTGCAACCCAACAAGCATAAAGACACTTTGTTTATTGTCGATGAAGCTTCGATGATTTCAGACACGCACGGTGACAATGGCTCTTTATTAGATGATTTGATTTCGTATGTCAATTCAGGAGTGAATTGCAAATTGGTCTTGTTGGGCGATTCGGCGCAGTTACCACCGGTACAGTCTGATGATTCTCCTGCGCTCAACATTGATGCTCTGGGGTTGCATTATCAAAAGCACATTGTGCATATCGAGCTTGATGAAGTCATGCGACAAGAAGAAGATTCCGGAATTCTGTACAACGCCACCCAATTGCGCGAACAATTGTATGAAGAGTTCTTCGAAGAGTTTCGCTTTCAGATCAAAGGCTTTCCCGATGTAGTCAAGCTCACCGACGGTTATGATATTCAAGACGCTATTCACACGGCGTACAGTCAATACAGCATTGAAGACACTGCTTTTATTGTTCGTTCGAACAAACGCGCCAACCTCTACAACCAGCAAATCCGCTCGCGCATTTTAGACAAAGAAAGCCAAATTGCTACCGGCGATTATCTCATGGTAGTTAAGAACAACTATTTCTGGCTCAATGAAACCGACCAAGCAGGCTTTATTGCCAACGGTGACATCATTGAAATTCAACAGGTGTTTGGCATCAAAGAACTCTACGGATTCACCTTTGCGCAAGTCAAAATACGTATGGTCGATTATCCTGAACAACGCTCCATTGAAACGGTGTTGTTGCTCGACACGATCAGCAGTGAATCACCCGCCTTGTCTTATGCCGACGCCAACCGCTTGTATGAAGAAGTGCTCAAAGACTACGAAGACGAAACTTCGAAGTACAAAAAAATGCAAAAACTCAAAGACAACGAATACTTCAACGCTTTACAAGTCAAGTTTGCCTATGCCATGACTTGTCATAAATCACAGGGCGGACAATGGAAGACCGTTTTTATCGAGCAACCGTATTTGCCCGACGGAATCCTTGACAGCGATTACTTCAGATGGCTGTATACGGCGGTGACGCGCGCCCAAGAAAAATTGTATTTAATCGGGTTTAAGGATGAGTTTTTTGAAGAAGAGTAAATAAGCGATATGAGATTTTAAGATCGTTGCGCTTTATGTCAGTCGTCGGTCGTCAGTCGTCAGTCGTCAGGTGTTTACGAAGATACTTCGATTAAACGCTGTAAACTTTTACACTTGATTAAAAGTACCCAATTTACCCCGGTATTTGCTCTACCAAAACTTTATTGCCCGCCAGGTCAAAATAAGTGCAGGTCATTTGATCCATGCAGATTTCCCATTTTTCAATGCCGGTGGTGGCGCACATTTGAATAAAAGTCAAATAATCGGTCTTACCTTGTTGGTGCGCTTTGAGTTCAGCTTTAAAAACATCCAAGTTGGGTAAAGCAACAACCTCAATAGGTGCATACTTGGCCGGAACCGTCACCGTCCCATCGTTGCCGTGGTGGTAATCCACATGACCATCCGCCACAAAGGCTTCATAGTGCGTTACGCCCAACGATTTAATCTCTTGAATATAGGCCGGAAAATCCGCTCCTGATTTTACTTTGCTGTGTGCGTTTTGAATTTGAACAAGTGTAAACATATTTTTTGATTTTTAAGGTTACTGTCTTCATCAGATTTATTGGATGATGACACGGCAAAGTTGCGGTATTAAAAATCGCTGTCATTGTAAAAAATCGTTTTTATTGGGCGTGCCCCTATGGATCGGGCTTTTCGTTCCCGCTTTTGGGCTTTTCGTTCCTTGCACCCAAAGAGCTACACTTCAATCCCTCACGCAAAACGCAACTAAACGAATCGCTTGAACTTTTCAGGAGTGTCGCCCGTAAATTGTTTGAAGACTTTGATCAAATGCGCTTGGTCAAAAAAGTTGTTTTCATAACAGATTTCAGTAAGTGTTTTGGTAGGACTCAATTGATCCAGCACCGTATTGAAGCGAACAATCTGTGCAAACTTTTTTGGGGTTGTGCCCACTACTTTTCTAAAGCGTTTTTCAAAAGGACTAGCACTGATGCAGAGTTGCTTGTTGAGTTCTTTGACCCGAATCGTACCCTGACTTTGATAAATCAGTTGAATAGCTTGTGCGATGAGTTGGTCTGTTTCAATATCTCTGAGCTGTGCCAGTAAAAATTGCTCAATGATTCTAATGGGTTGGCGGTCGGTGGTGGCAGCGGCTAATTTTTCTTTAACCTCAGCAATAGTGCTTGGGTCAAACAGCTCGTCGAGCGAGAGGCTCAACCCAGCCAATTCATGCGCCGGATGTGCCGCAAAATGCGTAAAACCTACTTCGGTAAAATACACCAACACCGTCCCGATATCCGCTGAATTCTGAAACACTTTAAAGTGGTCCGTGATGCCCGTGATACCCGCTGAAGAAAGTTTGTGAAGGTTATCACCATCGATGCTATTCAGTTGGCCTCTGTACTGAAAACCCATCACCAGTGCTGTCGAGGGAAAGACTTTGTATTCACGCTCGAATGCATTTTCCGACACTACAAAATATTTGATGTAGGGTTTGAGGCGGTCGGTGGGGAGATGTTGATCGAATTTCATGGCCAAAGGGCTCGATGGCATCAAAAAGTATTATGGCAAAATATTGATGCTCATCTTGGGCTAAGATAGAATTTTTGCGTGAGTGACTTATACAAAGTCAACAAAATCTGACGACAGCGCTTGTGTACGATTATGTGATTGCTAAAAAACAAACATTTCACAAAAGCATCATCACCAGCGAAATGTTTTATTTGGTGAGCGTCAGCTACTCAGTTACTCAGCATCACAGTTACTCAGTACTCTAATAAACCATAATCTTCTTACTCACCACGCCGTTTGAGGTTTTTACTTTGACCAGGTAAGTTCCCTGACTGATGTGCGGCACCGCAATTTGAATGTTCTTTTTGTTTTCAACCTCCCATAGTGCGATGCGTTGTCCCAACAAATTATATAAAAACACCTTTTCAACGATGGTTTGCAAATCTTTGTTTTGAATGTTCAAACTGTGGTTGTGTTTGGTGTAATGTATCAGCAATGGGCTCACAGCAAAGTCATCAGTTCCGAGCGCTTCTGTGGTAAATCGAACCGAGAATCGATCGTTGTAATCACCTGCCGCCAGTGTGACGGTAAATGAACCATTTTTGAGGTTGTGGTAAATTCCGGTGGTGTTGTCCAACAGATAAACTTCAGTGGCTTCGGGTATATTTTCAAGCGCGTCAATCTTAATGGTTGCTTCTCCCAGATTTGAAATTTTAAGACCCAACGGAAGAATGCGATCCAAATTAAAATCTGAAACCGCCTGAATCACAAACTTGTGGTTGCTGACATTCCAGTACATATCGTCATTGTTCACATCCATCATCACAGCATCATAACCCAAATCAAATAAATCGGTGGTTTGTGCATCGGCGCCTACCAATAATTGACGATGTAGTCCGCCCGGCGAATCAAAACGCAATCTGATTTTAGGTCTCAAATCCGTGTTGGTTGCAGGGGTCGCCATAGGGTTGTGGGTACGCATAAATACAGACTGAGTCGCCGATTTAACTTGAAAGGCGCGTTGACTGTTTTTTAATACAATCGGTCCGCCGGTAACGGCCGTGGTTAAATTCGGATTGACCGTCACCAAAGTCGGATCCAAAACAGTTCCGACAAAGAAACCTTGCCCTACCGGAATATACCTTTGCGGAACCAGCGTACCAATAGCACCATTGTTATTGATCAAAACGCTGTTAGAAATTGCCGGTGCTCCGCCCATTAGGGTATAAGTGGCATAACCGCCAATATACGAAGCCAATATATGGGTCTGCCCGGCAAAATGGTTCCAAAATGACAAAGCTCCATTGATTACGTTGGTGCTGTTTCTACCCGCGCCATCTTTGATGTTGTCTTTGATAAACTCATCGGCATCTAAGGCCGACGGATAAGGATTCCCAATCAAATAAAGCTGATTCGGAGCGATGTTTAAAAAGATGTTCCCATTGTTGGGTTTACCCGCAAATACATAATTTTGGGTATCGGTGATGTTGGCCGTGCCATCGGTTCCTTTCATCGTAAACCCTTCGCCCACTTTGATGTTTCCGGTACTGCCGGCAAATTGCCAACCCGCATAAACGGTGCTCACACTGGTGTATTTGTAGAGCCAGTATTCGCTGAGGTTAATCGGGCTTGAAAGCGCTCCATCGGCAAAATAAGGGCCGGTGCCAAAATTGATTAAGCCCGGAGCAAATGGATTGGTGGTTACATCAGAGCCATCGCGTAAAACATCGCCAATGGTATAATCAAGGCCATTTTCGCTCACCGGCGAAGACCAATAATTATAGTTAAAACTACTGCGCGTGCCTTGTTGGTCGCGGTAAATTTTGCCTGTACCTGTTGTTGGGTTGGCTACCAATCCCGATTGAAGGATTTGCGCTTCGCCGGTAAGTCGGATATCACCACTTTGTAAGGACAATAAATTGGCAACCGTGAGCTCATAACCATTGGCCAAACTCACGCCTTTGGCTCCGTTGGATGTATTTAGGGTTAGGTTATAAAAGGTTTCGTTGGTTTTGATACCCGCATTGATGGTTTGAATCTGGTTGGGTGTGGCACCGGTAAAGCTTACCGTTCCTTGCCCCGGGATAAATGTGCCGCTGTTTTTCCAATCGCGACTCACGTATAAATCTGAATTAGCTGCCATGGTTACTGAAGCCGTGGCTCCGATAATCAAATCTTGCGCATCAGCAATGTTGCTATACAAAATGGCAAAAGGTGAGGTAGCCGGATCAATCAATGGCATTCTGATTGAACCAGACGGAATCTGTGCATCAATGGTAGGCGAGGGCAATCCACCGGCCCAGTTTCTGCAATCAAACCAATCGGTACTGATGAGTCCGGTCCACAAGCCCGGGGTTCCGTTGATGACCGTTACAGCAGCCGCACCGGTCATATCAGCCGCACCGGCCGTACAACCCGCATTGCTCAAAGCGGTCAGGGTATAGGTAGCATCAGCAGTGATGTCGGTTACACTAAAAACGTAAGGGTTGGTGTTGATGTTGTTGATCGTGGTGGTTGTACTTCCGTCGCTATAGGTAATGTTCCAAGGCGCGGTGCCGGTCAAGGTTACACTAAAAGTAGCTGTGCCGTGGTTGCAGATGCTTTGGTCCGGACCAAAATTGGCCGTAGGATGGGTACAAACGCTGGCCATACAACTAGCTGTTGCGGCGATAAAACAAGCCCCGGAACTGCCCGTAGGGGTCACGGTAATCACCACCACATCGTTTTCATTCAAACCTGTCACGGTATATGTAAGCACATTCCCCACAGAACCTATGGTAATTGGCGCATCGGCATTGACTTGATAGCTCACCTCATAATCGGTGGCTCCGGCAAGTGCATCCCAATCAAAAGTAATCGATGAAGCGCTGGTGGTACCACAATAAATGGTTGTTGATGATGATCCACCGGTGACCAACACATCGGTACTTGCTACATTACTCGGACAGCCTGTGCCATCCAGTACCATCACATAATAAGTGCCCACACCCAAGCCTGTAAAAATATTACTGCTCTGATAAGTCGCTCCGCCATCAATGCTGTATTGAAAAGGTACTGTTCCGCCCGATGTGGTGACCGTGATGGTTCCGTCACTCAACCCACAACTGGTAGAGGTGGCTGTAGCTGTTATGGTGGCTCCTTGCAAATCAAGAAGTGTTACGGTCAGTGAGGTTTTACAACCATTTGCATCGCGCACCCAAACCGTATAGGTGCCCGCGCCAAGTCCGCTGAGGATGTTATCGGTTTGGTAGCTGATGTCATCACTACTGTATTCATAATCTGGTGTGCCACCGATGACCGTTAGCATGATGGCTCCGTTGTTGTAGCCACAAGTAGCATCATAGACTACTGCTGTTAGGCTTTGTGGTCCGAGCGTATCATTGACCAAAACTGCTCTTGTGGTTAAACACCCATTGGCGTCGCGCACGACCACCGTATAACTATCCGGAAATAACAAGCCCGAAGTATTGCTGCTGCTAAAGGTCAAGCCACCGTCAAAACTATAGGTGTATGGTAATGTACCACCTGAGGCTGTCACGGTAATGCTGCCGTTTTGATCGCCACAACTGGCTGCCACTACCGAGGTTGTAAAACTGGCCGCTGCAAGATTCCCAAGGGTAACCCCCGAAGTTACTACACAACCCCGATCGTCTTTTAAGTATACTGTATAAAATCCTGCGGACAATCCTGTAAAAACGTTGTTGCTTTGATAAACCGTTCCGTCTAAACTAAATTGATACGGAGCCAAGCCTTGTGATCCCACCACAAATAGAGCGCCGTCGCTGTTGTTACAACTAGCCGCAGCAGTAAAGGCAGTTACAATCGGAATACTGCCAACCGATATAAGTTCGGTAGAGGTGTTGACACAGCCAACGGCATCTTTAATATACACCGTATAAACGTCTGCCGGTAGGTTGTTGAATAAATTACTGGTTTGGTAAACGGTTCCGTTCAAGCTGTACTGATACGGCGCGGAGCCACCGCTACCAAGAACGGTAATGATTCCATTGTCTAATCCACAAGAGGTATCCGAAGTCAAAACACTCAACGATGGACCACCGCTGTTGGTGATGGTAACAGTTGAGGTCTTGATACAACCGGCACTATCCATCACACTGATGCTGTAGGTTCCGGCTGACAGACCTGAAAAGTCACCACTGGTATCATAAGGGTTGCCATCGATGCTATACGAATAAGGCGCACCGCTGCCACCTGATCCAACGGCCGTAATGGTGCCATTGACCAAATTACACGATTCGTTGGTTGAGGTAATTGACAGGGTAGGACTACCGGTTGTAGCAGGTACCACAACGGTCAAGGTCGTAACACAATTCGGCCCGGGGGGGTCAGGATCAAAACCTGAATCATCGGCGATGAGTATCGTATAAGTACCCGGCGCATATCCGGTCAGTGTAACGGTGGTATTAAATTGCGACCAAGTAACCCCGCCATCAGTACTGTAATGATACGGCGGGCTTCCGTCACCGTTGACTCCGGTTAAGGTGATTTGACCAGTGCTCGACCCGCAAGGCGAACCCACTACCGCTACAGTTGCGGTAGCTCCGTTGGTATCATTCACCGTAAACGGAACTACTTTGGTACAACCCGCAGCAGTCATGGCTATGATGTAATGCTGCCCAGGCGGAATGTTGGTATAGTTATTTCCGGTCAAGAATGGTCCAAAATCCAAACTAAACGTACACGAACTACACGAAGCACCATTGACTTTAAAATTCTGAATTTTACCCAAGGTACCATCACAAACTAAGGCATCTTTGAGGGTAAAAGTAAAAGTGCTGATGCCCGGACCGCTACCGGTATTGGTGACTACCAATCCTGATTGGGTGACGATACAACCCGTGGCATCTTTGAGATATACCGTATAAGTACCGGCCGCCACATTCAAAAACGTGCCCGATGATTGATAGGTCGTTCCGTTGATGCTATAGGTTAACGGGTCTGAACCTCCGCTGCCGCTGGCTTGAATCACCGCATTATTTGAGGCACAACTTCCTTGCAACAAAACCGAAGCGCTCAAGCTCAAACCGGTTAAGGAGGCTATCACGGCTTGTTTGGTGACAATGCAATTATTGGCATCTTTTACATTGACGGTATAAGTTCCCGGTGCTAATCCGCTAAAGATATTGCTGGCTTGATAAGCCCCACTGTTGATGTTGTATTGCAAAGGCGCCACTCCGCCACTGGCTGTGGCCGTGATGATACCGGTATTGCCACAAGATGACGACACAGCACTCAGCGTTAGTGAAAGACCTGAGGCATTGTTTACGGTAACCGTAGTGGTTTTGATACATCCATTGGCATCTTTGACATAAACTGTATACATATTGGGGGCTAAACTCGTAAATGAGTTACTGGCCGAATAGGTCACTCCATCAATGCTGTATTGCAACGGAGCTGTGCCACCGGTTCCGGTAGCGGTGATGGTTCCGTTGTTGACCGTACAAGCGGCGGCAGTACTTACGGCAGTGATGCTGGGGCCGGCCACCGGATTGACAACCACCAAAGCTGCGCCGGTACAACCTTGCGCATCTCGAACAAAAACAAAGTAATTACCTGCTGCTACACTCGTAAAAATATTGCTCGACTGATACGTTGTTCCGTTGATGCTATAGGTAAAAGGCCCGATACCCGTAGGGGTAATGGTAATGGTTCCGTTGGCGGTACTACAACTCGCAGGGGTTGAAGTGGCTGATGCCGAGGGACCTCCGGTGCTGCCTATCAGAGCCGTCGTCGTTGCAATACAACCACTGGCATCTTTTACGGTTACGGTATAACTACCGGCAGATAATCCGCTAAACAATGGGTTGGTTTGAAAGGTAGTTCCGTTGATGCTGTATTGCAGCGGAGCTACACCACCGCTTCCGCTGGCGGTAATGGTCCCGTTGACGTTGCCGCAAGCCGCATTGGTGGTTGTAGCCGTGATACTCGGTAATGCATTACTATCTACGGTGACCGATACGGTACTTGTGCAACCAATGGCATCGCGCACATATACGGTATAATTACCCGTACTGACATTGTTAAAAATATTGCCGGCTTGAAAAGTATTTCCGTTGATGCTGTATTCTAAAGGATTTGTTCCGCCACTGCCAAAAGCCGTAATGGTACCGTTGTTTTGTCCGCAGGTAGCCGAGGCCGGTATGGCATTAAATACAATAGCCGGGCTCGTGGAAATATTTACCAAAGCACTGTTGGTACAATTGGCGGCATCTTTTACAGTCAAAACGTATGAACCTGCCACCAATCCGGTAAAGAAATTTCCGGTTTGATACGGATAACTCACAGTTCCTGTAATGCTGTATTGGTATGGTGCGGTTCCTCCGGTTACGGTCGTAGTAACGGTTCCTGAATTGTTACCGCAGGTGGCATTGGTTTGCGTAAAGCTAATGCTTGGACCATTGCTGTTGAGAATATTCACCGTAGTACTGTTGGGGCATCCGCCTGAACCTTGTGCTACTAAGGTGTGAACACCGGCTGCTAAACCAGTGAAAATTCCGCTGGGCTGAAAAGCACCACCGTCTAGACTGTAGCTGTAAGGACCGGTTGAACCTGAAGCTGATGCGTTAATGGCGCCGGTATTAGCCCCGCAATTGGTATTGGTTTGGGTAAAAGTAATGCTAGGCCCCGGCAAGATAAAGGTCGTAGTGGCTTGTGTACCACTACAGGCCGAGTTGACCGTAGCTATCACTGTATAGGTAACATTCGGACTGAGCCCGGTAAATAGGGCTGGAGTAGTTGCAGCGGTATTGATGGTTGCCAATTGGGTAGTGCCCGAAAATAAAACATACGTCACCGTAGCATCGACAGGTGGGGCAGGGCTAATCGAAACGCTGGCACTGGCTGTAGCACAATTCGGCACGGCTGTGACGGTATAAATCGTAGCCGGACAATAAGTAGTGATATCTAACGAAGCTACAAAACCATTGCCACTGGCGTAGAGTAATTTTTTAGATTCATCCAAAGCCAAATCATATACATTGGTGTTGTATCCGGCAATGCTGATGTCGGGCGCAGCGGCGTCGTTAAAAGTGGTTCCGTTGAATAGATACACTTTAATGGTACCGTTGGTGTTTCCGATATACACATTATTGCAGGCATCAGCTACGATACCGCCTTGCATCAAAAGGGTATTGGTGCCAATGGTAATAGGCGTTCCGGTAATGGCTCCGGTGGTTTTATTAAAAGCCTCTAAATGCTGTCCATCCCAATAAAAAACATAGGTGGCGTTTTGCGCCAAGATGTTGGATGAATTATCGTTGTAACCAGTAGCCAAATACGGACGGTTGGCCAATTCATTAATCACAGTCGGATAACCGGTAGCGGTACTCCAAGCAGTCGATGCAGCGCTATACGGCGGATTGGTTTTGTATAATTTATTCCCGGTAAATGGGTCTATTGGTGAGGCGTAAATAGTATACAAACTATTGGTGACCGGATCCACAATCAAATCGGTCATGTCTTGTCCGATGGCTGAGCTACCAGTGAGATTTACCGCAGCACTGAGCGCAGTGGTAGGCGGAGCGCAATAGGCAAAATTAGTAGGCCCTGTGGTACCGCCTCCGGCGCAAATGATTTGTGGGTTTCCGTTGTTGCATACCCAATACATTTTCCAAGCTTCTTGAAAGGCCGGATCACCATCTGAAATATAATTGTCATACAAACCCGTTGTATTGAGTCTGATGACTCTAAATCCGTTGGTGGCATAACCTTGACCGATGTATAAATTACCGGTAGCTTTGTCTACCACCCAGCCGCCGTAATAAAAATCGGCTTGCCAAGACGGGATGGTAAGTACTCCATTAAAGGTCCATTCTAAAACACCTGCACTGTTGTATTTGGCGTGTTGGTGGCTGGCACCTGCTGCAAACGAGGTCACCAAACTTCCGCCTCCGGCTACATACACATTGCCGTTGTAATCAAAATCTACATCTATGGCTTTGCCGGCATTGACTCCGGTTAGGTTGCTGGTACTGGCGACGAACGGGTCAATTACCAAAGGCTGATTGTGGTCATAGCCTTCTGGGAATGAAAAAGTAACTTCGGTACCCGATAGTTGGTACTCGGTCTTGATTTGTGCGGTGGCGGCCTCGTTCAACAAACTTTCGCTGTAATACGACACTGGCACTGAAGAAGATACCCCGTCAATTTCTGAGCGAATGATGAGGTTGCCCAAACGATCGGTTTTTATTTTTTGGATGTCGCCACCGTATTTGAGTTTAACAACGCTGAGGTCGGCTCCGGGTTTTACGAGTAAACTGTATTCAAAGCCCAAGGCACTTTTGGTGCTAAAACTGTATATGAGGTCAATGCCCGGGTAGAGGTTTCGGTAGATGATTTTTTTGTAACCATAAGCCTTTTCCTGAAGCATGCCATAGGTGTGGTAATCTGTGGTTTTCTCAGCAGCAATGATTTCAACCTCGGGATTGGCGTCCAACCATTCGGCGGTAATAACGCGGTCAGTAATGGTGAGTCGGCGTTCTATTTCTTCTTCGCGTATACCTTGTTTTTCTAGTTTTTCTTCTTCGGCATGCGAGATTCGTTTGTATTCGCGGTGTAGGTGAATGATTCCCTTATCGGTAAACAAAACAGGCATGTCCAACCCTTCAAATCCGTATTTGATGGTGCCCATTGGCTCATAGCCTTTGAGTGTAACGCCATATTGCCCCATGTTTTTGATAAACGAAGCAGGGTTGGTTAAAGCCGCTTGAACTTTTACCGCAGCGATTTCATTGGATGTAGGGGTATGGCCTTTTAGAGCAGAACTCGTCCAGCCTTTAGCCGTAGTCAAAGTACTGTTTTGTGTGACAGGAACCGGAACGCCCGATGTATTGTTTTCTGAGGTTACTTGTGCATGGCTTATTTGCAGCATCAACAGCATCAGAACTATGATGAGCTTGTTTGAATATAAAATGAGGGTAGTTTTATAATTCATACACTCGAGGTGTTTGTTGATGGTTGCTGAACCAATTGAGTGGCGCTCACTTCAAATAGTAGATTTGGGATCCTTTGACCTGAGTGTATAGTATAACAAAACAACCACCCATTACCCTACGGCTGATGAACGTTTATTTTCAACAAATGTTAAAATAATTTATGTCCGAGGTTTATACCTTGATTTACAAGGCATATTTTAAATTAATTCCACCAAAATAATAAGCCTTTGATGCACCAGGATTGACATCGGTGGCTACACCGGCCGGATAATTACTTCCGGTGTCTGAATCGTTGATGCTGTTTCCGAGGAACAAAAAGGTATAATTGATTTTATTGGTTAAATTATTTCCGGCTATGTAAATATCCAGTGTAAGTTTTTTGTTTATGAATTCTTTTTGATAGCCCAATTTCGCATTGAATTGCTCAAAGCCTTTGACCGAATTGGTATTGGCAAAATCAGTATATACATTGCCTACACGGTGAAAAGTATTTTGCAGATAAAACCCTTTTTGGAATTTAAAATCAAGCCCCAAAGTGTATTTTGAATTCGGAACACCGACCACTAGTTTGTCTTGATAATTTATAAAGCTACTCCCAAGTTTGGTCTGGAATTTTTTATACGTAAAATCGTTGATGCTGCAACTTGCAAAAGGTTGAATGCTTTTGAAAAAGCTGTTGTTTTTGGCTTCGTACACATAACCCAAGCTCAGTTCAATTCCGCGGTTTTGTTGGTTGCCGGTATTGGCCCAATAGGTGTAAGCCGCTCCGCCTTGTGGGTTGATGGCCGATAGCTGGGTAAGCTTGTCCTGAATTTGCATATCATACACAGCAATTTGATAGTCAAAATGCGTGTCAAACAACAAACCGTGTACACTCAGGTCGAGTATTCTGGCTTTTTCGGGTGCTAAACCGTCATTGGTTTGATTGGTAGCCGAAATGAATGAAGTAGCCGCAGTGGGCGCATTGTATCCGTAGCTATAGCTCAAATTGACGGTTTGATTTTTATAGGTTTTCTGCACGGCAATGTGTGGATTGTAGGCCGTGTTGAATGATTTGCTAAATGACAAATCTTTGTTGTAATCAGTAATCAATCCGGGCAAAGCCAATAAATCTTGTCGGTTAAATTTGATTTTGTTGGCACTGAGTCCCACCACAAAAGCCAGTTGATAGGGTTGGTATTCTAAGCGATCTTCGGCAAAAAAACTGAATTGATTGTTGGTATAGTTAAAATAAGAAGCCTTGGCAATGTTGCTCACCTGTAACGGATTGTTGTCATCAGCACCGGTAAATCGGTAGTTAGAAATCAAAGCAGTTGATTGCTGTAACTCGGTTCCAAAGCTCAATTCGTTTTTCCAATTGGTGTTCAAGTCTTTTTTATAACCAAACACAGAACGCACGCCATAATTTGGGTTTTTGCTCACTTCATAAGCGCCGGCGGCAATTCGGGTAAAGTCAGAACTGTAATAAAATACTGTGGTATTGTTTTTAAAATGATTCGTGAACTGATTTTCATACGACACGCCCACGCGGGTAGATAACAAATCGTTGCCCGCATTCTTCTTGAGGTAGGCGCTGTTGCCGTGATCGATGCCCGCATAGTAATCGGCATACGAAATTTGACCGGCTACTTGCTCGTATGATTTGTTGTAGCCCAAAAATAAACTCATTTTTTCGTGTTCAGAAAGCGCAAAATCACCCATATACGACACAAAATTCTTTAAACTCGCACCATGCGGTCGGTAGCCGTTGGATTCTATATGGCCGTAGTTTAAAAACATCGCAGGTCTTGTTGTTTTTGTAATTGATTTGCGAGCTCGACTGAAACAATTTAAAACTGCCCAGGGTGGTTTTTTGTTCTACCGATAATCCATCTTCAGTAGGCGTTTTGACATACAACCGAACCGTTCCGCCCACACCGGCACCGTATTGGCTTGAGGCCGGGCCTTTGATGACCTCAATATTATCGACGATTGAAAAATCAACATCATCCAAAAGAGTCGTGCCGTCGGCCGTGGTCAGTGGCATGTTGTTGTAATAGGCTTTGATGCCCCAGTTGTTGAACTTTTGGTCATTGCCATAACCGCGAATCACGATGCGTTGGCCACCCAATTGGGTACGCTTGTCTACCTGAACGCCTGACATGGTGTTTAAACTTTGCTCGATAAAAGCGGGGTTGTTTCGGTTCAGATCATCATTGTTGAGCACTTCAACGCTTTGGGCATGACGCTTAAATTCATGAAGTTCTTTGGTGTTCTTTTTTCGTCCTTTGATTTGAACGGGCTGTAGCGTAACAGGTTCTTCTTGAGCAGTAAGTAGGGCAGTGGTGCATAGGGTTAATAGCAGAGATAATGCGTGTTTCATGCAGGCAATGAGTTTGGTTCGTTTTAGTATGGATTGTTTTAACAGTTGTAAAGGGGATTACCCTAGTTTGAGAAACTGAGAAACTCAGTGTCTGAACAGTTGAGTGATGTAGATTTTAGGGTCGCTTCGTTTTGAGGCGGTCGTCAGTTGTCAGTTAATCAGATGTTTTTACATCATTCCTGAAAACAAATGATTCAACATTAAAAGGCCGCGTACAGTAAGCGTCAGCAACTCAATAGCCTCTCTATAGCGCTCGGGGCGACAAACATTCGCTTAGCAGCAGTAATTTTTAATTATATTTGTTTCATCAAAAACAAAAACTATGAAAAAGTTGATCATCATTGCCCTGCTGTTTTCTATTAATTCTTTTGCACAAATTATTCTTGAAAAAGCCGATGGCAGCAAAATAACAATCGATCAGGCGTCGTTTGACGACTCGGCCGAAAAGGTAACCTACAAAGTTGGCGGTAAAACCGAGAAATTAAAATTTAAGGAATTAAAATCTGTGATTTCTCCGTACAAAGAGGGTTCAAAAGTTCCGCTGGCCAATTATACCTGGATGTATTTTCCGAATGCCAAGAAATTCAAAGGGATGTACATCAAAACACAAAACAGCGAAAAGCTACTTGGATTTATTCATTATACCATCGAGACCGGATCGAGTACTACACGCGTCAATGGCAGTACCTTTTTTAACGGATCGAGTGAGTTTGAACATGTTCATTTAACCGTTTTTGACAAGCAGGGCGCAGTCCTTGAAGATACTGATTTAAGATCGGGTCACCAGAGCCACAACGTTGAAGAGCGCGGTGCGGCCATTGAAATGATCAAACGACATTTTTCGGATTGCTCTAATTTTATAAAAGATTTCACTTCTTTTATCAGTGCAGAGAGTGACCCAAAAAATTTGCGCGTTGTTGAATACTTCATGCAAAGAATAAAAGTGAATGTCAACGGCACTGATTATCCGATGGAACCTCATAATTTAATCAACTGCAATTAAGGTCATATCCTCTCCTCTAATGACTGTGATACAGTAATTGTAGGTCAAATATACTGCAAAACGCATCATCACTGATGAATCTTTTCACTCGGTGATCGCCAGTTGCTCAGTCTCTTGGTCGCTCAGCAACTTAGGTACTCAATAACCCTCGATGGTGCTTGGCCAGACAAGGCATTAGTTTGTTGTTTGTCGGGCGGTTATTTTTGACTACTTTATCTTCACATCAAAGGCATCAATGACGGTGTAGGCTTTGTTCTTAATGATTATTTTATAACGCCCCGGGTCCAATACCAGCTCTTTGGGGTCTTGTGCGTTGATGATTTCAATGACATCGGCGGGCACTGCGTTGTGCTTATATTCATCTTTTCGGTAGGCCATTACCAAAACCAACCAAGAATGCTGGTGCGCTCAAGTTTTTTAAGGGGTTAGACGGCAAAGACTTTTTCTCTTAATTTTTTGAGTTCTTTAGAGGTAAAATGAGTTCTGCTTTTTGATTTATTGAAACCTCATTGAAACTTGCTACCGGGGCATCAGGGTTTACTTTAGCCAATATAGATTCTAAAATGGGCAGCATGCCATTGAGATTTTTGGTCTTGATCATAAAGTTCCAAACTGGTTCAAATTTTTTCCATCCACCACTGTAAAAAAGGTGTTTTAGTTTGTGCTTATGACTTTCATGTTTGAGACTTGCTTTAAAAATATTAGACCAACTGTAAAACTCTTTATAGGCCCAATCATATCCGTTTTTTAATTCTTCAGACGTAAGATTAGTTGTTTGATACACTACATTTCGGGTATCGTATAAATCCCAATTTTTAGTCAAAATCCGCCCTTGTTGTTCCATGTCTTTGAATAATCTTGTACCGGGATAAGGGGTTAAAACGTGATAGGTCGAAGTTGTAATTGCATTATTTACGCCCCAATCTACTGTGCGTCTAAACACATCTCGATCATCATCGTCTAAGCCAAATACAAAACTTCCATTAATCATGATACCCAATGAATGGAGCCGATTTACTGCTTTGACATAGTCTTTTTCAAGATTTTGTTTCTTGTTGCTTTGTTTGAGATTTTCGGGTGAAAACGTTTCAAAACCTACAAACAAGCTTCTGAGTCCGGCCTCTGCTGCTTTTTCAATTAGATTCCCCCGCAAAATAGAGTCAACCGTTGCAGCGCCCTGAAAAACTCTGTTCATTCCTTTCATCCCTTCAAATAGGTCACTTGCAAATTTTGCATTGCCCAATAAATGGTCGTCAAGAAAGTATAAATGCCTACCCGGAAGTCTATCGATTTCAGCCAAAGCATCATCAACTAATTGTGTATAAAAAGAACGTCCTCCTTCAAAAAAAGCATCTTTGTAGCAAAAATCGCAATGATGTGGGCATCCTCTGGTTACAACAATTGAGTTCGGAACCAAATACCTGTTTCTTTTGATCAAATCTCTTCTGATCGGTGGGATTTGCTCTAAAGTTCGAATACTGGAACTATAAACTTTTTTAGGCGTTCTGTTTTTAAAGTCTTTTAGAAACTGTGGAAAAGTCTCTTCGCCGGGGCCGATAAAAATAGTGTCTGCATGCTGCGATGCTTCATCAGGAAGTGAACTAACATGAAGCCCGCCCAGTAAAACATAAGCGCCGCGGGCTCGGTATTGATCGGCTATTTTGTAGGCTCGATAAGCATTGGTGATATACACTTGAATAATTACCAAATCAGGATTATCGTCCAGATTTAAGGTTTCAACATGTTGGTCTTGAAGGTCAACTTCATCGTCAAGTGATAAATAAGCCGCCAAGGTTGCAAGCCCCAAGGGCGGAAACAACGAATACTTTATAGGTCGCCAAAACGGACTTTCGGCTTCGGCCAGCGCAGGCAAGATCATTTTTACTTTCATACTTACTTTAAACTACTTTTTCTGAAAATTATTTGCCGTACTCTTGTTTTTCCGAAAATATTCATCAAAAACGAAATTATAATGATTGCAAAATCAATAAAGACGTGGTTGTTTTTGATGTAATACTTATCCCAAAACCAAGAAGTTTTTCTGTGTTGACCACCATATATTTGAGCATAGCCGGTGATGCCGGGCTTTTGCCTCCAACGAATAGAATGATAGTCGTCCTGCCAAGAAAGTCTTTGAATATCATGATTGGTTAATGCTCTGGGCCCCACGATACTCATATCGCCTTTTAGTACATTTAAAAATTGAGGTAGCTCGTCAAGCCCAGTTTTTCTCAATATTTTACCGGTTTTGGTAGGTCTTTCGTCTACCATGGTTTGAAATTTCAAAATTTGAAAAGGTTGTTTGTTTTTACCGATTCTTTCTTGTTTGAATAGTATTGTATGCTTTTCTCTAACTCTGATTAAAACAGAAATAACAGTGACCGGAATAGCAAAAACAAGCAACGCAATGCATGAAAAAAGCAGGTCAAAGGTTCGTTTCATTCGATATAAATATTATCAAGTGTTGTTGCGCTAAGATTAATTGCCAACAGATTGAGCATGTGTGCAAAAAGTTATAACACCAAAAATACAAAAAGGTAGCTGTTTTTCATAGCGGTATGATGCAGTTAAGGCTGCGCGGGCGCTTTTTAAAAACTCAAAGTACCGTGTAAAGCTCTAGGCGCTCATGCACTTATTGGCGGGTAGGTTGCAGTGTGAATTTAGTATAAATAAATATTTTGCTGGCTCTAATACTGTTGGTTGTGTTGCGGTATTTAAGATGTGTATGGTGTACCATGGACCAATCTAAGCCGCGCGGTTGTATTTTTAGAGGCACAATGATCAGTTAACCTCGCCTTTATTTTACGCATTGCTTAGCTGCCAAACGTGACTCAAAGCGACAGATTTTCTGTATCATTTGTTAAAATTGCGGGACGGTTATTGTATCTTAAATATCCCAATAAAACTTTAGTTAGTAGTTAGGTAAATGTTTTTAATGTGTTTATATTCAGTATTTTGAATGCGTTATGATAAGAGTTAAAAGTAGGGCAGAAGCCTTGCCAAAATTTTGTAAAGGTTGGTCGACACGAGCTGCTGATTTTGATGCCCAAGCCGGGCACCGTGCTTTGAGTGTTCAAGCAGTTTTGTTTGAGTCTTGTTTGTAAAAAGGGGGTGTTTTACAAGCCAGACTCAAACAAGACTCAAACGAGACTCAAACAAAACCCTGCGTAAAAGGCTCTTTTTGGTTGTTATTTCTGACAAAAATGGCGTAGGAAGCAGGTTTAAGATTTTTTTAAGAGCCAACTAGGGGCTGGTTGGTTGTTTTTGGCGCAGTTGTTGAAATGCTAAGTAGTGCAAACCAACGGTATAAATGACCGGTGACAGAACGATTGTAAAGCTTGTGAAGCACAGTATAGGTTGACAGAGAACGCGGCGGCATTAGCGCAAAGACGGTTGGCTTTGCGCAGCAGGGTTAATTATTTTTTTTCGAGATATTTTTGAAAAAATGGCTAAATTAGTAGCACGTAGTTTACTGCAACCTCAAATTACATTTCTAAAAAATGATAACAATTTCAAAAACCAACATTTTCGAAAAAAGCTCATTTTAAAATTTTAAAAAATGGTTTTAAAACTTGAAATTTTGCCTTGTTGATCAACAAATCTAAAAAGGAGCAACTGGTAAGTGCGTTGGATAGATTCAATAACAAAATTTGTATGCGTGACATTGTGGGTCTGATAGAGCAACTTGCCGTTTAAATCATAAACCGCAACCGACTGCAAAGGTTTACCATTGGTGTCAATTTTTAAACGATTGTTTTCAGTGTATACGGCAATATCGTTTGAGGCAACCACATCATCAACGCTCAACGGAGCTGTGTTATTAAGTCTTGCTACACAATTTTTACCCACGGTATCAAAAGTATCAAAGTTGCCGCCTATGATAATCTTTCCATCGGTCTGTAATCCGACACAATAAACAGAACCATTAGGACCTAAATGTGTATTAAAAGTAAAAGTATTATCAACAGTGCCATCCGCACTCAATTTGGCTACATTTTTAAGACCATTATAAAGTTGATCAAAAGCGGTACCACCAATAATAATTTTACCATCAGGTTGAACCACAAACGACTCGATGGTTGAAGCTGTATCATGTGCAAAAACAAAAGTGGTATCCTTGGTTCCGTCTTGGTTTAACCTCATGATCGCACCAGTGTTTGTATTGTTGAATGTGTTTAGGTTACCCGCTATGAGTATTTTTCCGTTGGAAAGCTCTGTGGCACATTTTACGGTTCCGACCAACCCGTATGTCCCTACAATAAAAGAAGTATCGATACTACCATCTGAATTCAATCGTACCATTCCTTTTTTGGCTACCCCATTAAAATTACTAAAACCGCCAAACAAAATAATCTTCCCATTGGCTTGTAAGAGTACCGTAGAGATAGAACCATCTGCTCCGGTGCCCACATTAAAAGTGGTATCCAGGCTACCGTTGGCGTTGAGTCGGGCTACCCGCTTGCAAGCCACCCCATTAAAGGTCGTGAAATAGCCTACTACGATTATCTTACCATTACTCTGTACAGCCATATCTGTAACTCGATTAGAAGAAAAACCAGTACCAATATTAAAAGTAGTATCTAAAGAAAAATCGGAATTCAGGCGCGCTATTAAATTTCTAGAAACCGTACCTACTTTAGTAAACGAGCCTCCAATAAGGATTTTTCCGTCGGGCTGCACTTTGAAAGTATAAATGTTCGAATCGATTAATAAATTGGCATTTAAAGTTTGGTCTAAAGTTCCATCCGAATTTAATCGGGCAATTCGGTTACTGACCACGCCATTGTATAATCGAAAGGCTCCCGCAATCAGTATTTTGTTATCAGTCAAAACCTTCATGTCTAAAACAGAACTATTAGCACCCGTACCGGTATTGAAAGTCATGTCATTTGTTCCGTTAGTTAAGGAGCGTGCTAGTCGGCGTCGCGCTACATTGGCAAAGGTTTCAAAATTTCCGGTGACAATAAATTTAGTAGTTCCTTGCATGGCCAAGTCATAGATGACATCATCGGTACCAACAGCACTTAAAGTAGTATCTCTAGTACCATTAGCATTCAAACGGGCGATGTTGATTACTGATGTAGCATTGGCAAAAATAGGAGTCGCCCCATGGTAATTAAATGACCCTCCTACCAAAATCTTTCCATCAGGTTGAACAATCATTGAATTTAATACGCCAATAACCCCAAGGTCTATACTAAAATAACCAGGAGTAAAGGTAGTATCTAAAACACCATTCGAATTTAGTCGTGCAAGAAGGTAGGTATCAAAATTGCCATTGTAACTGGTAAAGTCACCCATCATCAAGATTTTATCATCAGGCAAAACGATTACCTTTCTTACAACTGCGCTGGCTCCGGTGCCGGGATCAAAGCTCGTATCAAGACTGCCATCAGTATTTAATCGGAGTATTCTGTTTCGAGAAGTAGCGCCATAACTTGTAAATCCGCCACCCACGATAATTTTACCATCTGATTGTAAGCCTAAGGAGTTAATATTACCTTGAGCAAGAAAAGCGTTGGCCAAACAAGTAAAGGTAGTATCTGTCACACCGTTGGCATCCACACGTACGATGCTTATATTATCAAATATTCCTGCTATGTAGAGTTTACCATCTGGGCGAAGGGCCAATGCGTTAACCGCATTTAAATTTCCTTGACCCACTGTAACCGTAAAGCTTGCATCTAAACTTCCGTCAGCATTGAGCCGGATGACATTTTGAACGGATGTTCCGTTATAAGAATATAATTCTCCGCCTATCAAAATCTTACCGTTCGGCTGTACAATAATAGCGTTAACCGTTCCGACCAAACCCGCGCCGCCGGTATTAAAGGTAGCATCATAAAGTCCGTCAGCAGTAAGGCGAATAAGCGTACTACAAGTGGTACCGTTATATTGCGTGAACTGACCGCTGCACAACACCTTGCCATCAGCTTGCACCGCAACTTTGGTAAAATAAGTATTAGGATCGGCTACGGTATTGTAGGGACCAAACCCATTTCTGTGGCCTATATCGGTCGTGTTAAAGGTCAAGTCAGGAGTTCCGTCTTGCGCAAATACCGGAATATTCAAAATAACACTTAGCAAAAGCAAGATAAAGCTTCTCATAATTTTGTGATTAAAGGTCCAAATAAGTGCAATGATACAATTAATATATTGATGCTATCAGAAAATACGTTCAGAAAAATGATTCATAAAAAAATAAATACCAGACACTAACAGAACTTTCTCGCAATGGCTTGATTTTCTTTTATTTGCGTTTTTTTCATGTAGAATTTTTACCTCAGTAGATCAAAGTAAAATCAGCGCAACGTCGCTAGCTTTTGCGCAGTAGGGCAGCAGGTTTATTTACGAACATTTTTTAACTTTTTGATTCTTGCCTTTATCGAGGCAATGTTTTCTTTCTCGAGTTCTGTGAGTATTGAATCAAAGTTGTGTTGTAACTCGGGTTTCTGCATCAAAAGCTCATACAAACCTTGGATAGAATTTACCCGTACTATTTTGCTTTCATGTTGATTCGTGGCCCAGTTGGCGAGTGTGGCCCAGGTTTTTTCAAACGCTGTGTTGTTTAAGTTTATTCTTGAAACCAGTAATGCCAAATGCCATTTGAGTTCTTTGTCAGTAGCTTTTTGACAAAGAGCTAAAATGTCGGTTGTGTGCTTTTGTAGGAACTCGGGATTGTTTATTGAAATTTTTTCGATGACATCAGCGGCCCTCATGACCACTTTTCTGTCGGGGTTTTGTATTTCAGAAAACAACTCGTCAAATTCTTCTTGTGAATTGACAGACGCCACGACCTTGTTTGCCTGTGCTATTGACCGCAAGTCGCCGCCACTTAACTGATGTACATATTTACTCACTGGGCAGGAGGTTATTATATTATTCTAATTAAAGTCAATTGATTTGAGCTTTCGATTTGCTACATGCCTTGTGGTTGAATAATGCTGTTTCTGTTGCCTTCGGTATCTAAAAACGAAACATACATACCAAAATTGGGGATTGCCATGGGTTCACCCAAAACGGTACCACCATGATGACTTATTTTCTGGATGGTTTCGTTGATATTTTCGACCCCGATTACAATAGATGGGTATTGACTTGGCCAATCAGGTTTTACCGGATAAAATCCTCCGTCAATCGTTCCTGCCGGAGCACCGGGCTTAGCATCACCGATGGCCGTTTGTGCCAAAATATAATTACCTGATTGTGCTCCTAAGTCGGTTATTTTCCAACCAAAACTCTCGGAATAAAATTTTGCAATTCTCTGTGCATCCTTATATGGAAGCTCAAAATGTACTACTGGATTCATTGTGATTATATTTAAGATTAAACTAAAATTTCTTTAGGAGATGATGCGTAGGCGCCTTGGATAATATACTTCAATGTTCTTTTGAATATTTTTAGCGGATTTGTTTTCCTAATTTTACTTTGGTTTATGGTTTTGCTCTGCCTATATATCTTTGTTTTCCTAAAAGAAAATCGATAGCTCTTTGGATGTTTTTGTCGAGCGTTTCTGGTGTTTTTAACCTAGATAAATATCGGATGATTTCTAATTTTCTGGATGCAGACAATCCATCAAAAACAGTTTTTGCTTCTGGGTTTTCATTTAGGGCTATTAAAAATTTTGCCGGTGTTTCAATGGCTCTGCTCTCAGGATCATAACCCACTGTAATGTCAATGAATTCCCCAATGCGTTGCGGAGAATTTTTGAGCATTGCTGTATTGATGTACAATCGCCATTGGCCACTGTATTTTACTAAGGTCTGTTTGTAGGGTTCACCATTAATGGTGCCTTTAATTGGGATGTGTCCTTTGTCTTTTGCGGCTTGTTTAAATATCTCAAGAAGAATTACTTCAGGTACATAAACGAAAGGATTAATCCCTATAATATTTATTTCTGCCTTGAAATGAAACATTGCTTAACTCTGTTAATCGTTATTTGTATGCTGGTCGCTAACTTATCTACACACCATTTTGGTATCTAACCTAAAAAGCCAGCACCTCAAGCAGGTTTGGTGAGTGTCATTAGTAGTGAGGTTTAAATGTAGCAATTTTTTTGAGCGGGGTAAAAGTTTTTGAGTGCCGCCTGAGCTTCTGAGTGCCATAGAACGCTTTGTTGTAGGACACGGTTGCGCCTTTGGACACGCTGCGCTATAGACCGCTTATTTATGTTGGATGTTAAATATCGAATGGGTTTATGCGCATCTTTTGACGCAACTTTGTCAACCTTTTAAGCTTGATAAACGGTTGTCGGGAGTTGGTGACTCAGGTGTTTCAAAACAAACAATCTATAAACCGTTTTATTCAGTGTGTGTGAACTGAGTCAAAGTATGCTGAGCGCAAAGTTGGGATATTTTGTGCAGCGAGAATGAAACTAGATGTCTTGCAGTTAGCTCTATTTTTTTATATAGTGCCTGATGAGTTGATAAATCAAGAAAATAACAATATACAGCAAGATGCGTTTCCAGGTAATGACTCGGGCATTTTCTTTGTTGATTTGGTATTTTGAACTGCCCACCTCATAGATTCTAAAATTAGGTGTTTCAAAAAGAGATTCGCCATCTTCTTCATTGAGGTTTAACCCAAAAGGACGTTTGAGCACCCCAAAGGTGAATTCTTCCATGAGTTGGGCTTCGCGGTAAAAATCGTCCGGATTATCTGACTCATCTAGGTTCCAACATAGTTCACCCTCTATGTTTTGCGCTTTTTGGTACCAAAGCTGTTCTTCGTAAAAAGCTGAACCGAATTCTATTTTTTCATCTGGCGAAACTATTTTAAGCCTAGTTTTTTTGCTTTGTTCAATGAGGCAGTAGGCATGATAATCACTCACACTATGGCAGGCCACACTTAGAATTTCTGATTCAGGAAACAAGGCAACCAAATCGCATTCTACTGGTGAAAGCTCTAAACCATGAGGCGCTTCAAACATAGGCTCGGTGAGCTTATAGCCATCACAAATTACCTTATAACCGTTGATTTCACCCACAGCTACTGTGTCGCGGGTATTTAAAGCGGTCTCAAAATGAGTTGTTTCGCGCAGTGTATAATCTTTAAAGCCCAAGCCTTGTAACAAAGAACTATCTTTGATTGCTGTGGTTGGGTTTTGTATGATGATGAGTGAAATTTTCCAGCCCATATTTTTTAAGGGGAAGTTAGCGGTTGTTTCAATATATACATTCCGTAAAACGAATCATCATCAATGAAACGCTTCACTCTTTGAGCTTGAGTTGCTTATTCACTCACTAACTCAGTCTCTCAACCTCTCAACAGCTATTACACTTTACTCTTTAGTAATTTTAATAACCTTTTCAGTCCCATTGCTTTTGATTTTTAAGAAATAAAGCCCTTTGGACAGTTGCGCAACATCGGCGGATGTATTAGACATATGGACGTTTTGGTTGAGGATGACTTTTCCGAGTACGTCCATCAGGGTGATGGATTCAATCAAGGCATTGGTTTTTTTAGCCGAGATATTTATGAGGTTGGTGGTTGGGTTGGGATATATCGCAAAATCGTCATCTTCCAATTGACTGACTGCAAGGGTTGCCACAAACTCGGTATGAAAGGTATTGGTGGTGATGGCCGGATTGGTGTCAAAATAAATATCAGCCGTATTCGGTATGATGTCGCCTATGGCGTAGCCCGGTTTGGGTTTTACTTCAAAGGTGATGTATCCTTTTCCAGTTTCGGTATCGGCCACAGAAGGCGGCAAGTTGATGTTGTCAAAGCTCCAAGTTAGGTTTTGACCCACTCTGTCAAGGATATACGGATGGCTGGCATCAATCATTCTGATCGAGGTTTCATCGAGTTGCGCATCAAGCAAATCTACCACCCTGATGTTTAAGGCATCGGCGGTTCCGGTATTTTCAAAGCGGATGGTATACGTGAGATAATCATTGCTCGTAAAGCTCGAATGCAGGATTTTGCCCCCGTGTTTTTCGGTAATATCGTTGGGGTCATAAGACGCTAAAATGGTCAGAGATAGCGTGCTTGTATTGTTTTGAGGAAACGAGTCCGTTGGGGTGATTGAAGCCGTAGCGGTAAGCACCTGACCGAGTGCTACCGTTGGAATCGGTGGTACATGCATGTATATATCAATTACTCTATACTCACCGGGAAACATGTTGGTAAAGGTATAGGTAAAACCGCTTGGCGTGGCAACAATACCACTTTGAGAAATTGAGGTAATCGTAACGTTTGGGTCTTTGTTAAAAGTGACAACGCCTGAGGGTATGGTTTGGTAGCTTTGATTTCTATAAACCAAACGATTTGAATAATTGACTGAGGGTCTTGGCCACCAAGGGGATAGAAGATCTAACGACAAATCGGTGCAGTTGACATTGGTTGGGACGAGTGGAAAGTTATAAACCACAGTACCCGAATTAGCCGGTAACGAAACATTGTTGAAAGAAGCTACAGGCAGTGTATAAGTGTTGCTACAATTACCAGCTCCTGGGAGTGTTGAAAATCCCAAATTATAGCTATCGAGAGGATTGATGTCAAACAAATAATATTCACTACTGTTTGTATTGATGTAATGAGGCGTACCAGAATTGATCTGATAACTGAAAGTTCCACCAAAATAGTTGATTTCGTTAGCATCTTGAACGCCATTGTTGTTTGTGTCAATAAAAGCATGGAGCAATATAGTTGAATTGGTATATAAAGGCAATGAAGCCATACCGTTCCAACGAAAAATTCCGCCTACTGTTGATGAAGCGTTATATCCACCGGCAAATCCGTGGTTTTCATTGAGCATAGATACAACACCACCGCTTACTTCGTTCGTATCGACAATAGCAATCCAAGTATTTCCTCCATCAAGCGTGTACGCCGAACCACGAGCAGGTGAGTTAATTAAATCTTCACCTACAGTAACATACATACCCGGATGACCAGGTACCGCTGAGATATCTGAGTTTTTCATTGGGGTATCCGGACCAACAGAAACCGGAAACCATGTAGCCCCTCCATCTAGGGTTCTGTATAATTCATAAACATCAGCTAGAAGCAGACCGATGTTGGCATCGGTAAAAGCTATACTACCCCAACCACCTCCATTAATCCCCCCTCCAAAGTCAGGAATTGGCGATTGTGAAACCGACCAAGTGGCTCCTTTATCAGTAGAATGAAGTAGTCTGCCAAAGGTGGTTCCAATCCAGATACTATTGCCACTGGTGGTAAATTTATTGGGCAAAGTATATTCTTGAGGGTCAACCGGAATCAGCGCCGGGGTCGTGGCAATACGCGTCCAGTTGGTGCCGCCGTCAGAGGTTTTGTAAATTTCAAAATATCCATTGGTTGGGTTACCTGCAGCGATTCCTTCTTGGGCATTCCAAAAATAGACCAGGGTGGTAAACGAAGCAGGG
>JAXLVE010000015.1:0-81414 GCA_046329175.1 Flavobacteriaceae bacterium | reverse complement strand
GTCGTTATTATGCCACCGAAAAGAAATTTCAGTTCAAAACGGCCGTTACGATCACCAATCCGAAATATGTAGTAAAATCAAATCGTTTGGATTATTACAACCACAATGGTCAGGCATTTTTAATGGGTCCATCGACCATTACCTCAAAAGACAATTTCATTTACACCGAAAAAGGCGATTACGACAGCAAGAAAAACATTGGGCATTTCATTCGCAATTCATACATCAAATACAAAGACCGACGCATCGAAGGCGACAGTTTGTATTACGACCGAACGCGCGAATTTGCATCGGCTACCAACAATGTAAAAATCACCGATACCATCAACAAAGGCATCGTCAAAGGTCATTATGCCGAGGTTTTTAAAAAGAAAGATTCGCTTTTTGTGACCAAACGTGCCGTGGCCATTAATTTAGTTGACAAAGATTCGGTGTACATTCACGGAAAAATCTTGATGGTGACCGGAAAACCGGATCATAGAATTGTGCGCGCCTACAACAACGCTCGTTTTTACAAAACCGATATGAGCGGAAAATGCGATTCGATTCATTCGAGTCAAATGACCAATGTTACCCAACTGATTGGAAAACCCATTTTGTGGAATTATAAAAACCAACTCACCGGTGATGTCATGCATTTAATTGGCAATGACAAAACTCAGAAACTCGACTCACTCAAGGTTTTGACGAATGCTTTTATAATTTCTAAAGACACGATTGGCGAGGGTTATAATCAAGTCAAAGGCTTGAACTTATTCGGAAAATTCAAAGACAATCAACTCTACGAGGCCGATGTAGTCAAAAACACCGAAGTGATTTACTATATGCGCAACGATCAAAATGAGCTCATTGGTATCAACAAAAACGTCAGCAGCCGCATCAACATGACGATGGACAAAAACGCCATTGACACCATGACTTTTTTCACCAATGTGGATGGCGATATTTATCCCGAAAAAGATTTACCCGAGAATGCCCGAAAATTGCGCGGTTTTGTTTGGCGTGAAGACGAGCGAATCAAATCAAAAGACGATTTGTTTAGTGTCGAAGACAATGCGTTGGATGAACAGGTTCAAGTTGAGAAGAAGAAACGCGAAGAAAAATTCAAACTCGAACTAGAGCAAGAAATAGCTAAAGAAGCTCTGGAGAAGGAAATACAAGAAAAAAAGCAAAAACAAATTGTTCAAGCAGGAATTCCGCAGAGTCAAGCTTACTACGAAGAAATTTTTGAAAAATACAACCACTTCATCATAAAAGACAAAAGCAATCAGTTATTGCTCGTCAACAATGGTAAGTTTCAATTTCCTGAAAATGCCAATTCTTTCGAAAAGTATAAAAAAAACAATCCGAAATTCAGTAAAGAAATAACGATTGACGAGGTTTTATGGAATTTTAAAACCATGCAATTCGGACCTTATGATGGTGGTTATCTTAATGAAGGTAAAGTTGAAGTCAGTGAAAAAATAGACAAACCAATCACTTTTGAGGAACTTTTTGAAAAGTATAATAACCGAATTGTAGTGGATAAAAATGGGATGATGTTGCTCGTCAAAGATGGAAAATTTAGATTTCCTTCTAATCCCAATTCATTTGTCAATTACAAAAAAAACAATCCAAAATTTAAAAAAGAAATTCTTGTTAATCAAGTTTTGTGGAATTATAAAACGATGCAATTTGGCCCCTATGACGGAGGCTATATAAATGAAGATAAACTTGAAGAAATTGAAACTTTATCTATAGACAAAATAACTCCTGAATATATTTTTACCAATTACAACAATCGAATTATTATTGACAAAAACAATCAACTCCTTCTAGTTAAAAACGGTAAGTTTCAATTTCCAGAAAAAGTGGATTCGTATGAAAATTACAAAAAAAATAATCCGCAATACAGCAAAGAAATTCATATTAATAAAACGCTATGGGATTTCAAAACCATGCAATTTGGTCCTTATGACGGGGGCTATTTCAACGAAGGAAAAATTGAAAACTAAGTTAAATTGTGAAATCAGACTTCCTCAAATATCAAGCGCAAACCTCACCGCATCCGCTCGGCATGGAAATTTCACATGCCCAAGGTTCTTACATTTATGATGTTCATCAAAAAAAATATTTAGATTTTGTAGCAGGCGTTTCGGCTTGTTCACTTGGGCATCAACATCCGCGGGTAAATCAAGCCATCAAAGACCAACTTGACAAATATTCTCACGTAATGGTCTACGGCGAATATGCGCAAGATCCAGCGGTGGTTTATTGCAAATTGCTGGCTTCACTTCTGCCCCAACCGCTTGAAAAAACCTATTTGGTCAATTCAGGAACCGAGGCTACCGAAGGCGCGCTCAAGCTTGCTCGTCGTGTGACCGGACGCAGTCAATTAATTTCTTGTAAAAATGCCTACCACGGAAATACCATGGGTTCCATGAGTGTCATGGGATTTGAAGAGCGCAAACAAATTTTTCGACCGCTGATTCCCGATGTTGATTTCATCACCTTTAACAACGAAGCCGATTTAGAAAAAATCACCGAAAAAACCGCCGGAATTATTCTCGAAAGCATCCAAGGCGGCGCCGGATTCATAGAACCTCAAAACGATTTTTTACGCAAAGTAAAACAACGCTGTGAGCAAGTGGGCGCACTGATGATTATTGACGAAATTCAACCGGGCTTTGGGCGCACCGGAAAGCTCTTTGGCTTTGAAAACTACAACGTAGTGCCCGACATTGTGATTCTCGGTAAAGGCATGGGCGGCGGAATGCCCGTAGGCGCTTTTACGGCTTCGGCAGCTCATATGGATTTGCTGAGCGATCATCCAAAGCTCGGACACATCACGACTTTTGGCGGACATCCGGTGATTGCCGCTGCTTGTTTGGCGACTTTGCGCGAAATCACAGAAACTGATTTGATGCCGCAAACTTTAGTAAAAGAACAATTGTTTCGCACTTTACTGGTTCATCCGCTGATTCAAGAAGTGCGTGGTCGCGGATTGATGCTGGCCGCTATGACTTCAGATCCTGAAATTACCAACCAAGCGATTCTCAGATGCCACGAGCGCGGACTGATTTTATTTTGGTTGCTTTTTGAAGGTTGTGCGATTCGCATAACACCGCCACTAACTATCTCAGAAGAAGAAATTCGCGAAGGCTGTTTAATCCTACTAAAAGTACTCGACGAGATTCAATTTGAAATACAATAAATTAGCCCGAATGTTTGTTAATTAAATTGTTCACAACAAATATTCGTTCAATCCACCACGAGCAGAACCTTTCCTAATTTTATTTTGGGTTATTTTTAAACTTAAGCCTATGCATTTGAGCGACGAAGAAGAAGACTACAATTTATCTCTTTCTAAATTTGAGTCTATGTTGAAAACCAACAAGGTTCTCTTCTTTGACTCGGAAGAATTTGAAGAGATTATCCTTCACTACATAGACATGGGCAAGCCCGCACTGGCCAAAAAAGCATTGAAGTTGGCTTTAGAACAACATCCAAAATCCACCGGTTTAAAATTGGTTCAAGTTGAGATGATGATATACGAAGACCAGCTAGATCAAGCCGAAAAACTGCTCAACGAGTTGTATGCCATTGAACCCAACAACGAAGAAATTTACATCCAAAAAGCCAGCATTTACTCTAAACGAGACAACCACGAAAAAGCGGTTGAATTGCTTAAAACGGCTTTGAAGTTTACAGATGATTTGGCCGATGTGTATAATTTAATCGGTATGGAATATCTGTTTATGGATAATCTAGAACTGGCCAAAGAAAACTTTATTAAATGCCTCGAAGAAGATTTTGAAGATCAATCCGCGTTGTATAATGTGGTGTATTGTTTTGAATTTCTCGATCAAAACGAGCAAGCCATTGAATATCTTTCGCGTTATATTGATCAAAATCCGTACAGCGAAATTGCTTGGCATCAGCAAGGTAGATTGCATTACAGTTTGGGTCAGTACGAACAAGCACTCAGAGCTTTTGAGTATGCTACTTATATCGATGATGAATTCTTGGGTGCTTTCATGGAAAAAGCCAAAACCCTCGAACGCCTCAAACGTTACGAAGAAGCCATCGAGAGCTATAACCGAACCATCGAACTTGACGACCCGACATCATATGCATTACTCAGAATTGGTAAATGCTATGAGAAATTGGGCAATAAAAATTTAGCCCTTAAATACTTCAACAAAACCGTACACGAAGATCCGCTTTTAGACAAAGGCTGGATTGCCATTACTGATTTTTATGTCCGTCAAAAAAGCTATCAAAAAGCCTTGTTTTATGTCAACAAAGCTTTGGGTATAGATGATCAAAATCGCTATTACTGGAAGCGTTTTGCGACCATCAATCAAGAACTTGGTAATTATGAAGAAGCCGAATACGGTTTTAGAAAAGCCGTTGAACACGGTGATCAAATGCTCGACACTTGGCTGTATTGGATTGATATATTGGTTTATTTGGGCGAATACGAAAGCGGTGTTCAAGCTTTGTTGCAAGCTTCTGAATATTTCCCGGAGCAAGCCGATATTTCTTATCGTTTGGCCGGATTGTACTTTATTTTACACGAAACCGAAAAAGCCAACTTTCACTTAACCAATGCTTTGCGTAGTGATATTGAAAAAAGAACCGTTCTCGAAGAATTATTCCCCGCTGTTTGGGAAATGAGCACAGTGCAAAATGCCATTCAAAAATATTTGTAATCCATGACCCAATTATACGGCCTCATCGGAAAAAACATCGGTCATTCGTTTTCAAAAAAATACTTTACCGAACGTTTTGCCCAAGCCGGAGCCGATGACTGTATTTACGAAAATTTTGACCTCGCTCACATAGATGATTTTAAAACGATTCTGACCCAATATCCCAATATATGCGGGCTCAACGTAACGATTCCTTATAAAGAAACCATCATTCCGTATTTGGATGAACTTTCAAACAAAGCCCAAAAAATTGGAGCAGTCAATGTGATTCGCTTCAAAAATGGAAAACTCAAAGGATACAATTCAGATGCTTACGGTTTTAAAAAATCACTCAAACCACTCTTGGAATCGCATCACAAAAAAGCGCTGATCCTCGGAACCGGCGGAGCTGCTAAAGCCATAGCTTATGCTTTACAAGAGTTGGATATTCCGTATGCCTTTGCCTCGAGAAAATCTGACAGTAATACGATTGCCTATCAACACATCAATGCCACGACTTTTGACAATTTTCAAATTTTTATCAATTGTACGCCATTAGGAACAGCACCAAACATAAAGGATTGCCCAGATATTCCGTATGAATATTTTACCGAAAAGCATTTAGCTTATGACTTAATCTACAATCCTGAAGAAACCTTATTTTTAAAAAAAGCAAAAAAAAAAGGAGCAAAAACCAAAAATGGATGGCAAATGCTCATTTTTCAAGCTGAAAAAGCTTGGCGAATCTGGAACCGATGATTATTTGGTTCCGAGCGGATGTTGTTTTTTTTGCAAACCAACCGAACGTTTCATGCGTTCTTCTTTATCGTTTAAATAATCTTTGAATTGCTCCGGAGTCAGAAGAACTTTAACCTCAGCATCGCGTTGCAAATCTATTTCGCGCATTTTCAATTCTTTTTGATCAATGGTCAAACCAGCTTTGCGCAAATCACGGGTAATCACAGCATACCGTTTGATGATTTCGCGATAGGCAGATTGTTGATCAGCGCGCAAGACCAAAGTCGATCTGAAATCAGTTGCTTGAACTTCTTGATTGGGTGTTTTTGAATCCGAAATAATTTCTTTTTTTTCTTGACCTACCACTGAAGCAGCTGATAGAAAAGCAAAAGAACATAGAATGGCTAATTTTTTCATGATTTATAAAGCTTTTTAAGCAAATACTTTTTGTTGAACAAAATAAATAAAATCCGTTTCAAAAAATTTAGGTTTTAACAAATAATAAATTCATTTCAACTGAATTTATGACAACTGCTCGATAAATCCCTTATTTTCTTTGTATATTTCAGTTGCTTTACTATCTTTCGCCAACCAAAAGTCTAAGTAAATAACCCAACTAAAACATTTTTCAAATGTTAGAAGAAAAGAATGATAACCTGCCAACTCCTGAATCTATGGCAGATGGAAACACAGAATCTACACAAAACCCTGAAAACGAAACTTCTGAAGTAGTAGCCGAAGTAACCGAAGTTATCTCAGAAGCTGAAGAATCAATTCCCACCGATGAAGTTGAAGCTGTAACTGAAGAAGTCACAGTTTCAGAAGAAATTGTTTCAGAGACAATTGAAGAAGTTATCGAAACTCCTCAAGTCATTTCCGAAGTAGAAGTTGAAACGGACGTTGAAATGACGCCGGAAGAACAACAACCGGAATCATCCGCTGAAGAAACCGAAACTCAAGCTGACCACGATCATGTAATGAATGCCATTGCCGATGTAACGGCGGCCGAGAGTGAAGATGCTACGATTCGCGAAGAAGCTCCAATGCTCGATTACGAGAGCATGCCGATGGAACAACTCATCAGTGAATTAGAATCGCTGACCGCCACCGAAAAAGTGATGTCTGTGCGCAATCACGTCGAAGAACTCAAAAAATCATTCCTAGCAAAATACTACCATTTCTTAGACGAGAAACGCGAAGAATACTACGCACAAAACCCCGACACCACCGAGGATTTTAAATATCATTTTCCGCTTAAGGCAAAGTTTGATGAGCTTTACTCGGGTTATCGCGATCGCATCAACAAACATTTCAAAAGTTTAGAGGCCGGACTCAAAGCCAACCTTGATGCGCGCATGGCGATTGTTGAAGAGCTCAAAAATCTCATCAATCCGCAAGAGAATATCAAAGACACGCTCAAGCATTTCAACGAGTTGCGCGAGCGCTGGAAAAATTGCGGACCGATTCCAAAAGACAAATACAACATCGTTTGGAACAATTACCATTTTCACTTAGAAAATTTCTACGATTATTTGCATCTTGACCGCGAAGCCCGCGATTTTGACTTTAAACACAATTTAGAGCAAAAACAAAAAATCATTGCTCGCGTTGAAGAGCTTTTGCATGTAGAAGACATCATGTATGCCTTTAGAGAATTGCAAGATTTACACCGCATTTGGAAAGAAGAAATTGGCCCGGTTTCTCGTGAACACCGTGAAGAGCTTTGGACCAAATTCAGCGAACTGACCAAACAAATGCACGAAAAACGCGAAGCTTGGTTTGACCGATTCCGCGCAGCCGAAGAAGACAACCTCAAACGCAAAAATGAAATCATCGCACAAATTGAAGCTTTAGCAGAACAAAAAGCCAATAGCCATGCAGGCTGGAACGCTTTGGTAACGCAAGTTGAAGCTTTGAGAAATAACTTCTTTGCTACCGGAAAAGTTCCGGCTGAATTAAGCGAAGAGACATGGGCAAAATTCAAAAACGCGGTAAGAAGTTTTAATTTGGTCAAAAACGGATTCTACAAAGACATCAAAAAAGGTCAGAATCATAACTTGCATCTAAAACAAGCATTGGTAGCCAAGGCACAAGAACTTCAGGAAAGTAATGACTTTGAAGCGACCTCACAAATCTTGAAACAAATTCAAGAAGAATGGAAAACCATCGGTCATGTTCCGCGCAAATTTTCGGACCAACTTTGGACAGAATTCCGTGCTGCTTGCAATCATTTCTTTGAAAGAGCCAAAGCCAACCGAAACAGCGCCAGCGCGGAAGAAGTTGAAGCTTTCGAAAAGAAAAAAGCTTATCTTGAAGAGTTGCGCAGTTTTGAAATGACCGGCCACCACAAAAATGACCTCGATGCCATCAAAGCGCATATCGAAAATTGGAAAAGCTTTGGAAAGGTTCCTCAAGCGCGTCGTCACATTGAAGGTAAATTCAACAAAATTCTCGATGCTTTGTTTGAAAAACTCAGCGCCAGCAAGAAAGAAACCGATATGGCCCGATTTGCCAGCCGTGTGGAAAGCATCAATGACGATGGCCGCAAATTAGAAAGCGAAAAAGTTTTCATTGCACGAAAAATCGAAGAATTACAGAATGAAATTTTCCAATTAGAAAACAACATTCAGTTCTTCAACAGCAAAAACGACAAAAAAGAGAATCCAATTGTAGTTGAAGTTCGAAAGAACATTGCCAAACACCGAGAAAGCCTCGACACTTGGAAAGAAAAACTCAAGCAATTGCGTCAGTTAAAATCAGAATAAGATGAGCCCCGTTTTGGGGCTTTTTCTTTATATGACAATTATCATTTTTAATCGGTGTGTTGTGGGTTACTTTTGAGGTAAATTCATTAGGTATGAAAACTTCACTGATTCAAAAATACAATGTACCGGGTCCGCGCTACACCAGTTACCCGACAGTTCCGTATTGGGATGAAAGCGGTTTTAGTTATGATTATTGGGTAGCCTCAATGAGGAAATCATTTAATGAAAGTAACGCCCAGCAAGGAATCAGTCTGTACATTCACCTACCCTTTTGCGAGAGCATGTGCACTTTTTGCGGTTGCAACAAACGCATCACCAAAAACCACGCAGTAGAGCATCCGTATATAGAAGCTGTACTCAAAGAATGGCATCTTTACACCCAACTCATGGGCGAAAAACCTTTGATCAAAGAAATTCATTTGGGCGGAGGAACACCCACGTTTTTCTCAACACAAAACCTCGAAGATCTCATCAACGGAATTCTGAGTCATGCACGTGTTGCCCTAGATTATGTTTTTAGTTTTGAAGGGCATCCGAATAATACCACAAGAGCGCATTTGCAAAAACTCTATGATTTAGGTTTTCGCAGAGTGAGTTTCGGCGTTCAGGATTATTCCGAAACCGTACAACAAGCTATTCACCGTGTACAATCGTTTCACAATGTGGCCAAAGTGACTTTTTGGGCCAAAGAGATTGGATATACTTCGATCGGACACGATTTGATTTTTGGTTTGCCTTTTCAAACCGTTGAAGATGTGATTGATACCATTGAAAAAACCAACGCGCTTCGCCCCGATCGTTTGGCTTTTTACAGCTATGCGCATGTGCCTTGGATCAAAGGAACTGGGCAACGCGGATTCAAAGATGAAGATGTTCCCAAAGATGATTACAAACGTCAATTGTACGAAACCGGCAAAATGCTGCTCTCAGAATTTGGGTATCACGAAATTGGTATGGATCACTTTGCGCTCGAAACCGACAGTTTGTATCAAGCCATGCAAAACGGCAATTTACACCGAAATTTTATGGGCTATAGCTCATCTAAAACACAACTCATGATCGGTTTAGGTGTTTCATCTATTGGCGATAGTTGGTACGGATTTGCGCAAAATGAAAAGAATCTTGAAGATTATTACCAGCTTTTGGAATGGAACAAACTTCCGGTGATGCGCGGCCATATTTTATCTGATGAAGATTTAATTGTCCGAAAACACATTCTCAATTTGATGTGCCAATTTGAAACTTCCTGGGAAAATCAACCCGAAATGGCCGCCGAAATTCCGGATATAATAGTTCAGTTATCTGAAATGATTCACGATGGTTTGCTCGTGATTGAAGGCTCAAAAATGAAAGTAACCGAAGCCGGAAAACCCTTTGTACGCAACATCTGTATGGCTTTTGACCTCAGACTCAAACGCAACGCTCCGGAAACTCAATTGTTCTCCATGACCGTATAATAAATACTCTTTTCAACGAAAAAAGCACACCGTAAAAAGTGTGCTTTTTTTATTTCAGGTTGTTTACTTTTAATTGCTTTTGAGTTGCTGATACAAATCGTCTTTCAAAAACAATAAATGCGCTTTGAGTTCTTTCATTTGTTCGTCGGTGGCGAGCTCATTTCCGTTGTTGATTCGGTGAATTTTGTGCTCTACCTCGTGGTATTCGTCAAAGGCTTTTCTAAAGCGAACATCGTTGGTTTTTAATTCGTGAATTCTGTCTTGATATTCAGGAAATTCGTGTAATAAATCGTGCTTTTCCATAATTACATACTGTTTTTAGTGACAATTAGATTGTTGTTGAACAAATAGATTCATTGATGAGGGTGAAACATACGGAATGCCTAAACCCAATCCGCGTAAAATAAATAAAACGGCAATCACCGCAGTGGCCCATGGAATCAGCTTTTGCACTTTATTTCTGATGGGTGTTGTAAAAAAGGTTTGTACATAAACCAGAGCACTCATCAGCGGGGTGGTTCCCAATCCGAAAATAGCCATATACAAAGCGCCACCTAATGGATTTTGAACGGTAACCGCACCAAATAAAGCGGCATAGACTAATCCGCAAGGTAAAAAACCATTGAACAAACCCAAGAGATAAATAGAATCAAATCCTTTCTTTCTGAGCTGCAATCCGAGTTGTGCCTTAACAGCGCCCACTGCACGATACAAAGGCTGTGAGAAACTGTATCGGGCCAGAATGCGCTCAGGAATCACGACCAAAATTAAAATAGCAATACCGGCAACAATAGATAGTTCTTGTTGCATGCCTGCTAAATACAATCCTTGTCCTAAAGAACCAAATAGTAATCCTAAGGCAGCATATGATGTCATTCTGCCTAAATGATAGCTCATGAGTTGCATTGCTTTGCGCGCTGGATTTTGATGATCGAGTGGAATCATCATCGCAATCGGGCCACACATACCTATGCAATGCAGACTGCTAATAAGACCAAAAAGCAAGGCAGTGATCAACATAATGAATTAATAATAAATGGTTTGTTTTACAGCAAAAGGTTTCCCATCGTTTTGCCATGAAAGGGTAATGTCCCAGAGGCCGCCTGCCAATTTTGATTTAGGTATGAGCAAAGTTGGACCAGACTTCGAAAACGGCCATTCGAAATCCAATTTTTTGTCAGACGGCCTGTAAAAGGACATTTTTCCTTGTATGTTTTGCGTATCAATCTCAGCCGGAAAAGTTACCAGAATACCCTCAGAAACTACTTCAATTTGAGGCCTGTGAAGCATTTTTTGGGCATTTTGATACTGAACTAACTCATCACCAAAATGTACATCGTGTTTATAATATTCGTCGACTACGAGTTCGTTGTCATATTTTGAGTTCGACTGAACGCGATATACAAATGAGCCAATAAATGCCATGAATAGCACAAAGGCTAAAACGATGGAATGTCCCCAGTTAAAGGTGAACTTGTTTTTGAGTGGAAGATCGGTTGACATATTGTTATTTTTTGGGATTAGTCAAAAGTACGTGGGCTCAGGAAATTGGTTTTAGCGGTCTCAATTTTCTTGTTGCCGTCGTATACTTCAATTTCAATCGGGGTTTTGTCATGCTCCAAAATATACTGATTAATTTCAACAAACAAAGTTCCTTCGGCCATGCCTTGTCGTTTGATACTCAAGTTGTCTTTTCCTACGACGGTAATTTTGCCCTTTATATTTTTCAGTTTAAAATGGATATTTTTAATATCATCGTTGGTTTTATTGATGATTTTATAAGTATAAATATTGCTAATATTTTCACCTTTATGCTGAAACAATTGACCCGGCAGTCTCAGAATTGTCGCTTCAACTTCGGTGCGCAAAAACAACAACCCAATGAGTACGCCCATCAAAATAGTAAGCACAGCCGTGTACCCTTTCATACGCGTAGTAAACTTAAACTTGGCACCTTTTTCAATTTCGTCTTCAGAGGCATAACGAATCAATCCTTGTGGCAAACCAACACCTTTCATAATGGTGTTACACTCGTCAATACAAGCCGTACAGTTTACACATTCAAGCTGAGTTCCATTGCGGATATCAATTCCGGTCGGGCAAACATTTACACATTGATGACAATCGATGCAATCGCCTTTTCCGGTGAGTGCTCGGTCTTCATTTTTGTTGAACTTAGCGCGACCGAGCTCTTTTTCGCCGCGAACAAAATCGTAAGTTACATTGATGGATTTATTGTCGAGCAATACGCCTTGCAATCTTCCATAAGGACAGGCAATAATACACACCTGTTCACGGAACCAAGTAAACACAAAGTAAAATACGGCGGTAAAAATCATCAAAGCAATCAGCGTACTTAAGTGCTGCATCGGCCCGTCTTCAATCATCAAAATGAGTTCATCGCTGCTGATCAAATAAGCCAAAAACACATTGGCTATGGCAAACGAAATCACAGCAAACAAAAACCATTTGGTGAGTTTCTTACGGATTTTTTCTGCGTCCCAAGCTTGTTTGCTCAGTTTGATTTGTGCCCCGCGATCGCCTTCAATCCAGTACTCGATGCGTCTGAAAACCATTTCAAGAAATATAGTCTGCGGACAAATCCATCCGCAAAAAATACGTCCGAAAATAACGGTAAACAGAATGACGAATACCACGCCGACAATCATAAAAAGAACGAACAGATAGAAATCTTGAGGCCAGAACGGAAATCCGAAAATATTGAATCGACGTTCAAGCACATTGAACATCATGAATTGGTTTCCATTGACTTTTATAAACGGATTCACTACCAGCAGGGCCAGCAAAAAATAGCTGACCCATTTGCGGTAGTTGTACCATTTTCCAGATGGTTTTTTAGGATGGATATACTTTCTTTTGCCATCATCATCAATGGTGGCAATGGTATCTCTAAACGCTTCATCAGGAATTTGTGCCATGGCTTTTATTTTTTAACAGCAGTGCTATCAGTTTTGGTTGCAGCAGTGACAGGAGCAACTTTGGCAGCATCTGGATCAACCCAAACTTCGCCATCAGGTGCTTTACCATCTTTTGGATGTGTACCTTGCAAAGACAATACATAACTCGCTACGTGTTGAATTTCTTTTGGTTTGAGCGTCGCTTTCCAAGCAATCATACCTTTTCCGTCACGTCCACCATTAGTAATGGTGTGGAAAACATTTTTGATTCCACCACCCAAAATCCAATTTTCATCGGTTAGATTAGGACCAATTTGACCACCCCCATCAGCTCTATGACAGGCTACACAGTTGGTTTCAAAAATGACTTTCCCTTTGGCAAGTTCAGCCGGATCAGTCAATAAAGTCACAGATTTTTCGTCCATCAAATCTGGAGCGGTTTTCATGTATTCCTCAACATCGAGTTTAGCTTGAGCCATTTCTTTTCGAAGCTCAGTTTCTTGATCATCAGCGCCCATCATATGATAGCGAACCAAATAAATGCAACTAAAAATAATTGTGATGTAGAATAAATACAACCACCAAGGCGGGAGTCTGTTATCTAACTCTCTGATACCATCGTAATCGTGGTCGAGCATCAATTGCCCTTCGTTTTCAATAGGTTCAGATTTGGTAAGTGCTTTCATGAGTTTTTTGAACCACTCGCTGTCTTTGATGCTCAAATTGGCGGCATCATCCACGACTTTTTTCTGTTCGTCGCTTAGCAAGTGATAAGTAACTTTGTCAACCGCTGTGAGGGTGATCTCAATTGAAATCAGTAAAAACAAGAAGACAAACAAGAACACCGAAACCATCGGGAACTTTACAAAAGCCGGTCGGTCGCCAGAATCAATAAAATATTCTAAAGCGAGCATCACACTAAAAAAGATGACCGGAATACGGATATATACGGGAATTAATTTTCTCATGACGGTTCAGATTTAAAGGTTATCATTGAGCGGAATCTGACGCAATTCGTTGATTTTTTCTTTCTTATAGGAAACGACCCAAATGCCAAGCCCGACAAAGAATAAGAAGAATATTGATAAGGAGATCATCGGATAAATCGCCACTCCGGTTATCGTCTCCATGTTGTGTTTAATTTGTTCGAACATGACTTTATTTTTTAGCGTTATCTTTTACTTTAGTATCGGTTCCAAGGCGTTGCAAATAAGCAATCAGTGCAACAATTTCACGCTCGTGCATCGGAACAAAAGTTTCCCCACGCGCAGCAGTTTTTTTCTTGCTTTCTTCATAACTTTTTACAAAGTCTGGATCACTGTGCAAGCTGGCTTCAATTTTCATCGATTGCTCTTTGATGGCTGCTTTGGCTCCGGCAATTTGCTCTTCGGTATATGGAACTCCGAGTTTTTGCATCACATGCATTTTGTCTTCAATGTTCGCAATATCAAGCGCTTTATTGTCAAATAACCATTTGTAGGCCGGCATAATAGAACCAGCAGAAATACTTTGTGGATCCCACATATGGTTGAAATGCCAGTTGTCATTGTATTTTCCGCCTTCGCGCAACAAATCAGGTCCTGTACGTTTTGAACCCCACAAGAATGGGTGATCATATACAAATTCACCAGCTTTAGATTGAGGTCCATAGCGCTCTACTTCACTTCTGAATGGACGTACATTTTGAGAGTGACAACCCACGCAACCTTCGCGGATGTACAAATCACGACCTTCGAGTTCAAGCGGTGTATAAGGTTTTACTGCTGCAATGGTCGGTATGTTTGATTTGACCATAATCGTTGGAATAATCTGAATAATACCTCCAATCAAAATAGCAATCAAAGCAAAAACAGTCAATTTAATTGGGCGTCTTTCCAACCAAGTATGCCAATGCTCACCTTTGAAACGTTGGTTACTTATTTTTTGCAATTCAGGAGCTTGAGCCAGCTCATCTTCAACATTTTGGTTGGCACGAACGGTCATAATGATGTTATACACCAAAACCAACATACCTACTAAATACATAGTTCCTCCTATGGCACGCATGGCGTACATTGGAATAATTTCTTTGACTGTTTCAAGGAAATTTCCATAAACAAGAGTTCCATCAGGGTTAAATTGTTTCCACATAGAAGCCTGAGTAAATCCGGCTACATACATAGGCAATGCATACAAGATAATTCCTAAGGAACCAATCCAGAAGTGGAAGTTGGCCAATTTAGTTGAGTACAACGGACCTTTGGTCATACGCGGAATCAACCAATACATCATACCAAAGGCCATGAATCCGTTCCAAGCCAAGGCTCCTACATGCACGTGGGCAATAATCCAGTCGGTATAGTGGGCAATGGCGTTGACATTTTTAAGAGACAACATCGGACCTTCAAACGTAGCCATACCATAACCGGTGATCGCTACTACGAAAAATTTTAAAATCGGCTCTTCGCGCACTTTATCCCAAACACCGCGTAAAGTTAGCAATCCGTTGATCATACCACCCCAAGACGGAGCAATAAGCATCACTGAGAACACTACTCCAAGGTTTTGCGCCCAATTCGGCAAAGCTGAATACAACAAGTGGTGTGGACCCGCCCAGATATAGATAAAAATCAAGGACCAAAAGTGAACAATTGATAAACGATATGAATACACCGGACGATTGGCGGCTTTAGGAACGAAGTAATACATCAATCCTAAGAATGGTGTGGTCAAGAAGAAAGCCACTGCATTGTGTCCGTACCACCATTGCACGAGTGCATCTTGTACACCGGCATAAGCAGAATAACTTTTTAAAGCGCTCACCGGCAACTCCAAACTATTGAAAATATGCAGCACCGCAACCGTCACAAAAGTGGCAATGTAGAACCAAATGGCTACATATAAGTGACGCTCACGTCTTTTGAGGATGGTTCCAATCATATTGATACCAAAAACCACCCAAACGAGCGCAATGGCAATATCAATAGGCCATTCAAGTTCTGCGTATTCCTTCGAAGTAGTAAACCCCAGCGGAAGCGTAATGGCTGCCGAAACAATTATGAGCTGCCAACCCCAGAAATGAAGATTGCTCAAAAAGTCGCTAAACATACGCGCTTTGAGCAAACGTTGCAGTGAATAGTAAACACCTGCAAAAATTGCATTACCAACAAAGGCAAAAATGACTGCGTTGGTGTGTAAAGGTCGGAGCCTACCAAAACTCAACCACGGAATTCCGTCGGTGATGTTCGGGAACAGGAACATAATGGCCAGAATCAGTCCGACCAACATTCCGACCACGCCAAAAAGTATTGTCGCATACAGGAACTTTTTGACGATTTTGTTGTCGTAATAAAATTGTTGCACTTCCATAATTACATTGATTTTTCGTCTGTTTTTATTGTTTTTGGTTTATCTGTGAGAAGTTCGTCTTCAAAGAGCATTCTGACTGACGGTGTATAATCGTCGTCGTACTGCCCGGTTTTCACCGCACGCACAAAAGCGATAAAGAAGCCAATGGCTACTGCGATACTGATGGAGATTAATAAATAAATGACACTCATACCTAAAATTGTCTTTTCAAAATTACTTCTGACTATTTTCTTAAAACATGACTTTTGTCATGCTGGGTTATTTTCGCGTAAATCGCGCATAAAAGTTGGTCATCATCGTTACAAAACTCACGATGGTAATGGTGCTCAGCGGCATAATGATGGCCGCTACCAAAGGCTCGAGATTTCCGGTTAAGGCAAAAGACAAGCCTACTACATTATATAGTAAGGACAATCCAAAACTCATGATGATGGTGCGCATCGATCCGTGTGATAATTTCAAGAAATACCACAGTTTTTCAAATTGACTCGCATCGAGAATAGCATCACACGCCGGCGAGAATACATTGACATTTTCAGCAATGGCAACGCCTACATTACTTTGGGCCAGTGCGCCGGCGTCGTTGAGTCCATCACCGACCATCATCACTTTGGCGCCTTGACTTTGAAGGTTCTTCACAAATTCGAGTTTTTGTTCCGGTGTTTGATTAAAAACCAGTTCGGTTCCTGCAGGCAAAATCTTTTGTAAAACTTCGCGTTCGCCTTCGTTGTCACCCGATAAAACTTTGAGCGTATATTTCTGACTGAGTTTTTCAAACAATTCACTCAAACCATGACGATATTGATTATGAAAAACAAACTTACCTTTATAGGTATCGTCAATTTGAATGTGCACCGCCGTCTGATGCAACTCTGAAGTCACGGTGCTTCCGGTAAACGAAGCCGATCCGACTTTGAAATTCATACCTTGAACGTTAGCAACGATACCTTTTCCTGGAATTTCTTCAAACGATGCAACGCTCATCCGTGCTGCCGTTGGTAAATGATTATACAGCATTCTGCTCAGCGGATGGTTGGACGCGCGCAGTACATTTTTCAGAACCAAAGTCTGTTCTTCTGACAATGCTTCGCCTTGATAAGTAATCGCCGCTCCGGCATTGGTCGTGATGGTTCCGGTTTTGTCAAAAACAATCGTGTCGGTCTGGGCCAATTGCTCAATGACCGTAGCGTTTTTGAGATAGAATTTTTGATTGCCCAGAATGCGCAACATATTGCCTAAAGTAAACGGAGCCGTCAGCGCCAGGGCACACGGACAAGCCACAATGAGCACGGCCGTGAATACATTAAACGCGGTATTGGTGTTGCTCGGAATCCAAACGCCAAAACCAATAATCGAGATGATCAGCAAAGCCGGCGTAAAATAACGGCTCACCGTATCGGTAATACTTTTGTGTTTTTGGGTGACTTTTTTCTGAAAGACATCGTTGCTCCAAAGTTGTGTGAGATAACTCTGCGAAACGCTGTGCAAAACTTCCATTTCAATGACTTGGCCTACTTGTTTTCCACCCGCGTAAACTTTATCGCCGGATTGTTTGAACACCGGATTGGCCTCGCCGCTTACAAAACTGTAGTCGATTTCTGCATGAGCCGAGATGAGAATTCCATCTACCGGAATGAGTTCCTGGTTGCGAATGAGCAAGCGGTCGCCTTTGACAATGTCATACACCGCAACGTTTTCTTCGAGATTTCCGCGGATTCTGGAAACGGCAATCGGGAAATACGATTTAAAGTCGCGTTCAAAACTCAAAAAGCTATAAGTCTTGGTCTGAAAAGTTTTGCCCAGCAACATAAAAAATACGAGTCCGGTCATGCTGTCAAAAAAGCCCGGTCCGTAGTTCATGAGCATATCTACCGAACTGCGCACAAACATCACAATAATGCCCAGCGCAATCGGAATTTCAATATTGAGCAATCCGGCACGCAAGCTTTTGTAGGCCGCTTGGTAATATCCGCTGGCCGAATACAAAAAACTCGGCAAGGCCAAAGCAAAAATGAGCCATCTAAAAAAAACTTTATAATGATCGAGCCAAAATTCACTCATTTCAAAATACTCCGGAAACGACAACAACATAATGTTGCCAAAACAGAAAAAAGCTACGCCTAATTTATAGGTAAGACTTCGATCGACTTTGTGCTGGCCCGATTCGTATTGCTCTAAACTAATATAAGGTTCATAACCGATGGAACTCAGCAACAAAACCATTTCTTTGAGCGAAACCAAATTGGGTTTGTAGGTGATGCGTACCTTCTTTTGCGGAAAATTTACCTGCGATTGGGTAATTCCGCTCTGAAGTCGTTGCAGATTTTCGAGTACCCAAATACACGAACTACAGTGAATATGCGGAATATACAGCGATACGATAGCCGTTTCTGACTCGTTAAATTCAAGGAGTTTTTCGGCGATTTCGGGGTTGTCTAAAAAGTCATATTTGCCTTTTATTTCTTGCGGTGTGGCGCCGGGCGATTGTTGAAAATCGTAGTAACAGTCCATGCCGTTGGAACTGAAAATCTCATACACGGTTTTGCATCCTGCGCAACAAAAAGTCTTGCTGTCAAAATGAATTGTGTCTGATTCGACCACATCCAACCCGCAGTGAAAACATTGGTTGGTGTCCATAATTTGCTCAATTTTACCTGATACAAATTACCGTCGGTTGTTCAAAACAAAATATGATTTTTGTCATATTAATGTTTAAATTTGAAGCCTCAACAAATCAATACCCACATGAGTAAATGCGAACAATGTATCGTGCGAGAATTCAGCTCGTTCAAAGCGCTTTCAAAGGATGAACTCCTTCACATGGCCAATTGCAAAACTTCGTACACGATTAAAAAAGGTGAGCCTATTTTTGAAGAAGGCGAGAATGTCAACGGCATTTATTGCGTCAAAGACGGCGTTTGCAAACTCACCAAACTCAGCACCAACGGCAAAGATCAAATCGTCAAATTGGTCAAGCCCGGTGAATTATTGGGTCAGCGTTCAATGATCAGCGAAGAGCCTGCGAATTTATCCGCAGTGGCTATGGAAGATATGGAAGTGTGTTTTATTCCGAAAAGTGAAGTTTTGTCGTTTTTTAATCAGAACAACCAATTTTCGATGAATGTGATGCGCACCATTTGTGGCGATCTCAAAGAAGCCGACGATCACATGGTTTCGATGGCGCAAAAAAATGTCAAGGAAAGATTGGCTGAAACGCTTTTGTATTTAGAAAGTACTTTTGGTAAAAATCCGGATGGTTCGCTCAGATTGCACGTTTCTCGCGAGGAGTTAGCCGGTATGATTGGCACAGCGACCGAAAGTTGTATTCGATTGTTGTCGGAATTCAACAAAAGTAAACTCATTGAAATCAGCGGAAAGAAAATAACCTTACTCGACCGCAACGGACTCAAACGCGCTTCAGAATAATTAAAGTTTTTTGGCTTCGTTCCAGAAAACATCCATTTCGGCCAAAGTCATCTCTGACAGTGGTTTCCCGATTTCAGTGGCTTTGGATTCTAAATACTGAAAACGCTTGATAAACTTTTTATTGGTGCGTTCTAAGGCATCCTCAGGATTGACATTTAAAAACCTTGCGTAATTAATCATTGAGAACAAAACATCGCCAAATTCAGCTTCAATGCGCTGATGATTTCTTTCGGAAACTTCGGCTTGCAACTCGCTGAGTTCTTCTTGAACTTTGTCCCAAACCTGATGCGGCTCTTCCCAATCAAACCCAACGCCTTTGGCCTTGTCTTGAATTCGACTGGCTTTTACCAGCGCCGGCAAACCTTGCGGAACACCTTCTAAAACTGATTTTTTGCCTTCTTTGAGTTTGAGTTTTTCCCAGTTTTGCTTGACTTCTTCCTCGTCTTTTACTTGAACATCACCATAAATATGCGGATGACGATGAATGAGTTTTTCACAGATTTCATTGCATACATCTGCAATGTCAAAATCTTGGGTTTCGCTGCCGATTTTGGCATAAAAAACAATGTGCAACAACAAATCGCCAAGTTCTTTTTTGATCTCATTTAAATCGTTGTTCAGAATCGCATCGCCGAGTTCGTAGGTTTCTTCAATGGTCAAATGACGCAAAGATTCCAAGGTTTGCTTTTTATCCCACGGACATTGCGCACGCAAATCGTCCATGATGTTTAACAATCGGTCAAAAGCTTGTAGTTGCTGGGCTCTGGAATTCATCTCAAATGGTTTGTGTAAAAATAAAAAATCCCGCTCAGAAAATTCATCAGCGGGATTTATAAGAGGTTTGAAAAACTATTCTTTTTTAGATTTTGTCTTTTTGGCTTTGGCCTCGGCTACTTTTTCTTCAACGACCGCTTCTATTTCAGCTTGCTTTTCAGCAGTTGGCTCTTCTTTTGAAACCAACCCTTTTGATTGTAAAATATTATACCAGTTGAGCACTTTCTTGATATCAGACGGATACACGCGATCGGCATCATAATCAGGCACCACACTCAAAAAATAAGCAGCTAATTTGGCATTGTCTTCTTTGTGTGAAATCGCCGGACCTTCGTTTTCTTTCACCGCAATGGCACGCATTACTTCGGCCAATGGTTTTTCGCCATCATGGGTGTACATAGAAATCTCTGACAACAAACTCACGTTGCTTCTGAGGCCGACCGTTACTTTTTTTCCGTCAATGAGCGATTCGGCCACAAAACCGGTACGCGTTTGCAATTTCAATGAGTAAATGCCGGGCATTCCTGAAATGGCGAGTATTCTTTCTAAATTCATTTTTGGTATTTTATTTCTTTTAGGTTAATCTGTTTTATCGGCCTTTTTTGGCGGCGAACTTCATTTTGTAATCCGGACGGGTTTTGCCTTCCATGATGTTTTGAAGTTTCTTTTTAATGAGTTGTTTTTTGAGGGTCGAGATGCGATCGGTAAACAAAATCCCTTCGATATGATCGTACTCATGTTGAATCACGCGGGCAATCAAACCTTCGAACACTTCAGTTTTTCGGTTGAAGTTTTCATCGTCGTATTCAATGGTAATGCGCTCGTGACGGTAAACATCTTCACGCACTTCAGGAATACTCAAACAACCTTCGTTGAAACCCCACTCCTCGCCTTCTTCTTTTAAAATTTGGGCATTGATAAAGGTACGTCTAAAGGTTTTGAGTTGCTTTTGTTCATCGGTGGATAAATCTTCGTCTTCGCCAAACGGAGCCGTATCCACCACAAAAAGGCGAATCGGCAAGCCCACTTGCGGAGCAGCCAAACCCACGCCATAGGCATTGTACATGGTTTCGTACATGCTGGCAATGGTTTCTTTTAATTCGGGATAATCAGCAGCAATGGGCTCGCAGACTTTGCGCAGCACCGGATCGCCATATCCCACAATTGATAATATCATCTGTTTTTAATCACTAAAAAGTGCCGCAAAAATAATCAAAAAATACACATACGGCTTTTTAGAAGTAAGAATTAGTATTTTTTTAATGAGCGGCTAAATCATCTTGCGTGTGAGGTAATCTTGCAGCATAATGGTCGCCGAAATTTCATCAATGAGCGCTTTATTTTGGCGTTGCTTTTTTGACAAACCACCATCAATCATCGACTGAAAAGCGAGTTTTGAAGTAAAGCGTTCATCAACTCGGACAACTTCTTTTTCGGGGAACTTGGCTTGAAATGCTTCGACAAACTTTTCAATCATCTCTGCACTTTGCGACGGAAGCCCGTTCATTTGTTTGGGTTCGCCAATGAGAATTTTAGAAACCGCTTCTTGCTTAAAGTAATTTTCCAAAAAAATCATAAGCTCAGAAGTAGCCACGGTGGTCAAGCCTGAAGCAATAATTTGCAATTCATCGGTCACGGCCAGTCCGGTGCGCTTTTGTCCATAATCTATCGCTAAAACTCTAGGCATTTTTTAATCTTTTAGAACTTCAAAGATACAAGTTCAACAGAGGGCAAAAAACAAAGATTTTAAAGTTATCAACAGAAAATTGTTGACAGTTGTTAAAATATTGTTTTTATTTGCAGCGTTCTTAATCAAATTTTTGAGTTAATTGCGCTACCAAATCATTTTAAATGAAGCTTAAACAATTGTTGCCCCTCTGTTTGTTTTTATTTTCGCTCGGCAGTTTTGCTCAGTGCAAAGTATTTACTTACAATCAAATACAGTCGCGCAACGAAGTACAACAGTGGGGAAGCATTCAAACCATTGCCCCGCAACGTGCAGAATTCACTGACAGCGAAATCAAACTTCAAGCTGATCAACCTTATCATTTAACGGTGATTTCTAAAACCGATTTACCCGATAAAGGAACCATTTATTTGTGCAAAGACGAAAAATCAAACCCAATAACCGTGATGTTGTTTGATAACATTAAGATGTATTTGTACGCCAAAACCAAAAGGTTCTTAATTAATTTTCAGCACGCTGCAGCCACTTCAACTCTGGCAGATTCTGAATAAACCTTCAACTTAACCGCTTTTTAATTTTACCGGTTTTTCTTTTTAAAAATTGCCGCTATATTTGTGCAAAATCTTTATTCATGGAAGCATTGCGTCAAATTATCGAATCGGCTTGGGACAACCGCGATTTACTCCAACATTCAACCACCACAAACGCCATTAGAGAAGTCATTGATTTACTCGATACCGGAACTTTGCGCGTGGCTGAGCCTACCGCAAATGGTTGGCAAATCAACGAATGGGTAAAAAAAGCAGTCGTGATGTATTTCCCGATTCAAAAAATGGAAACGCACGAAGTAGGCATTTTTGAATACCATGATAAAATTCCGCTCAAACGAGGTTATGCCGAAAAAGGTATTCGCGTAGTTCCGCATGCGGTGGCGCGACACGGCGCTTACATATCCAAAGGTGTTATTATGATGCCTAGTTATGTGAACATTGGTGCCTATGTAGACGAAGGAACCATGGTGGATACTTGGGCTACAGTCGGCAGTTGCGCGCAAATTGGCAAAAATGTTCACTTGAGTGGCGGCGTTGGAATTGGCGGTGTTTTAGAACCATTACAAGCCGCGCCGGTGATTATTGAAGATCATGCTTTTATCGGTTCGCGTTGTATTGTGGTTGAAGGTGTTCGCGTTGAAACCGAAGCCGTATTGGGTGCCAATGTTTGCCTGACGGCTTCTACCAAAATCATTGACGTAACCGGTGATACTCCAATCGAAATGAAAGGAATTGTTCCGGCCAGATCGGTAGTGATTCCCGGAAGTTATACCAAAAAATTTGCAGCCGGCGAATACCAAGTTCCCTGTGCGCTGATTATCGGCAAACGCAAGCCATCTACCGATTTAAAAACTTCGCTCAACAACGCTTTGCGCGAATACGACGTAGCAGTCTAAATGACAACCAAGTTCGGATGAGTCAATATTACAGTTTAATGAAATTATTATGTCGAAGAATCTTCGTGATTTTTTTGGCCTATCAGCTGTGTCGCATAGTATTTATTGCTTTTAATAAAAGTTTCTTTCCGAATATTGATGCCAACAGTTTTTTAGGTGGTGCTGTGTTTGATTTATCCGCGATTGGGTTTACCAATTTGCTCTTTGTATTGTTGCATTTGTTGCCGGGTTCGTTTCAATATCAAAAAGGATATCAAAAAGGCTTGAAGATTGCCTTTTTTACAGTGAATTTGATTTTTTTGGCAACGAATTTTGTCGATTTTGAATATTTTAAATTCACTGGCAGACGTAGTTCATTCGGATTGATTACCGCCAAAGGAATGGAAAACGAAATTGGTGGACTCATTCCGATGTTTTTGATGAATTATTGGTATTTACCACTGGGATTCATCGTTTTTGCGGTGGTGCTTTGGAAGCTTTTGGGCGATGCAAAATTTAGTACCGAAAAAATAGAATACAAACCATCAATCATTGTCAAGCAATTGTCTATCATGATTGCAGGCTTGGGCATTTGCTTTTTGATGGCACGTGGCGGAATCAATTCAAAGCCCATTCGCATTGTTGATGCGGTAAATTATACATCAATTGGCAATACGGCTGTGGTGCTCAATACGCCTTACAGCATTCTCAAAACTTTGGGCAGCAAAGAAACGCTTACTGACCCCAAATACTTCAGTCAACAAGAACTCAATAAAATCTTCAATCCGGTTTTGTTTCATCCTGCCAAAGGAAATCCGAACAAAAAAAATCTGGTCATCATCATATTAGAAAGTTTTGGCGATGAAAATATCCACATCGGACAAACGCCATTTTTAGATTCACTCATCACAAAATCCTATTATTTTAAAAATGGTTTTGCCAACGGAAAAGTTTCTATTGATGCAGTTCCATCAACGATGTCGAGTGTTCCGAGTTTGATGAATTCACCGCTCATATCATCAGCCTACGCGCTTAATGAAGTATATGGTTTACCTAAAATTCTCAAGAAAAATGGGTATTACACCAGCTTTTTTCACGGTGCCTTTAACGGAAGCCAAAATTTTGATCAATACTGTCGCGTAGCCGGATTTGACGCATATTTCGGCAAAGATCAATACCCAAAAGACGGCGCCTTTGACGGTTCTTGGGGCATTTTTGACGAAGAGTTTTTACAGTTTTTCTGTGACAAAATCGGCACATTCAAAAGACCGTTTTTTAGTTCTATCTTTACCATATCATCACATATTCCGTATACCATTCCTGAAAAATACAAAGGAAAATTCCCCAAAGGCAGCACAGAAATTCACGAAAGCGTCGCTTATACCGATTATGCGCTGCGTCTATTCTTCAAAAAAGCCCAAAAACAAGACTGGTACAAAAACACTTTGTTTGTGCTCACGGCCGATCATACCTCGGCTTCTGGACAAGGGAAATACACCACCAATGTGGGTAAATTCAGAATTCCAATTTTGATGATTGACCCATCGCGACCGGATTTTCAAGCTGTCAACGAAAAGAATTTTCAACAAATTGACATCCTTCCGAGTGTATTAGATGAACTCAACATCAGCGATACGGTGGTCACCTACGGAAAATCATATAATTCAACTAAAGATTTTGTCGTGTCATACGTTGACAATGTATACAATTACATCAGCGGTGATTATTATTTGGCTTTTGACGGCAATAAATCATTGGGATTATACAATTTCAAAAACGATTCCTTGTTTAAAAATAATTTATTGCAGCGCGAGCCTAGACTAAAAACGCAAATGGAACGTTTTATCAAAGCCTACATACAATCCTTTAACGAACGTGTAAGCCGAAACGAACTAACCGCCAAGAAAAAATAGCCTTGAAAAAAATACTGGTCATACAACAAAAAATGATTGGCGATGTGCTCGTGAGCAGCATTATTTGCAACAACCTCAAAAAGGCGTATCCTGAGGCCCGCATCGATTATTTGGTGTATGAATCGACCACGCCGGTTTTAGAAGGCAATCCGAACATTGATCAAATTATTCTCTTTAAAAAGAAACACCGAAAAAATAATCTGGCCTTTCTTAAACTCGCATGGCAAATTCGTCGCGAAGAATATGATTTGGTCATTGATGCTTATTCAAAACTTGAAAGTTGGTTGTTTGTTTTCTTAAGCGGAGCCAAACGCAAAATATCGTATAAAAAACCCGGAAGAAGCTTTTTGTATACCGATAATTTGCCTTTTACAGCGTATCCAAAAACCAATTTAGGATTAGCCATTGAACGTCGATTGTCATTGCTCAAACCGCTTGATTTAACTATTGAAGTTGATCCGCTACCCAAATTATTTGTTTCAGACGACGAAAACCGGCAAGCCCAAAAATTATTTGCCGAACACAAGGTCAATCCCAACCGAAAAACGGTGATGATTAGCCTTATTGGCAGCGAACCGTCAAAAACGTATCCGCTCGAATATATGGCCCAAGTGGTTAATTTTATTGGCGAACAATATGATGTGAATTTGCTGTTTAATTATTTCCCGAAGCAAATTGATCAAGCGCAAAAGGTTTATGATTTGTGTTCTGAGCAAACCAAATCCAAGATTTATTTTGATTTACTCGGGCCGGATTTGCGCAGTTTTATTGCCATCATGAATCAGTGTGATTTGATTATAGGCAACGACGGAGGCGCGATTAACATAGCCAAATCACTGCAGAAATCTTCATTCATCATTTTTTCACCTTGGATTGAAAAGAAAATCTGGGCCACTTTTGAAGACGGGATTCGACAAGTTTCGGTTCATTTGAATGATTTTAAACCAGAACTCATTCGCCAATATTCAGAAAAAGAACTCAAAACAAATACTCCGATGCTTTATGAGCAATTCAAACCCGAATTGTTTTTAAATCAATTAGACTGTTTTGTTCAAGAAAATATTTCTGTCCAAACCACTGAAAATGTATTGAACATCACTCCGGTTAAATTGCCTTTGAGCGCGCTCATAATTACTTATAACGAAGAAAAACACATCAAAGCCGTTTTACAAGACATTGATTTTGCTGACGAGATCATTGTTATTGACTCATTCAGTACTGATAAAACGGTCGAATTGGTTCAGGAATTTCCGAAAGCAAAACTCATTCAAAATAAATTTGTCGATTATAGCTCACAACGCAATTTTGCGATTGAATCGGCGCAAAATCCGTGGATATTATTTATAGATGCCGACGAGCGCTTTACCGATGAATTGCGTGAAGAAGTGATTGAAACCATTCAAAAACCCGATGCTTGCAGCGCGTATTTATTCTATAGGATTTTCTATTTCAAAAACGAACATTTACACTTTAGCGGATGGCAAACCGATAAAATTTTCAGGTTGTTCCAAAAAGATAAAGCGCGATATGTCACCGAGCGATTGGTACATGAAAAACTTAAAGTAAATGGTAGAGTTGGTAAGCTCAAACACAAACTCATTCACTATTCATATACCGATTATGATTCCTATAAAGGTAAAATGATTAGCTACGGAAAACTCAAAGCCAAAGAAGAATTTTCAAAAGGTGTCAAGCCAAACTTTTACCACTTTTACTTACATCCGGCCTATAAATTTTTGTACCAATATTTGGTTCGATTAGGTATTTTGGATGGTCAGAAAGGAATAATTATTTGTTATCTCAATGCCCTAAGTGTAGCCGTTAGATATCGTGAACTCAAGAAAATGCGAGCAAATCTATAGAGATTATTTCCAAAATTTAAGCTTCTTTTTAAGGCGAATTTTTTGATGAAATTTTTTCTGAAAATCATCGGTATAAAACCACATGCACTCAGCAATTTCAGCTTCTGTTTTGAGCGGATACAAAAGCGCGTATTCTTGACTCATCAACTCAACCATTTTCTTTTGTGGCGTGAGATGCGACATATTTTTCATGCGGGTTTCAAAATCAAGCGATGCGTGAAAATTCATTCGATTCAAATCAACCAAATAAAAATCATACAAACCGCCTTCTCGTTTTTTAATCAGTGTATTTCCGGGTGAATGGTCTAAAAATTCAATGCCTTTTTCGTGCAGTAAGAATGTAAAACGAACAAACTGTCGCAAAATGTTTTCGGCATCGGGATAATCATGAATTTCAACCAATTCGCGATAGGTCAAATCAACCGAAAGTTGTTCACTCACATAAAAACTGCGGCCCATACTCCACCAAGACGACGATTCGCTGTAAGCTATTGGTTCTGGAGTTCCGATACCATTTTCAAGCAGTCGCATAGCAAATTCGTATGAACGATGCGCTTTAGATTTACGGAAAAATTTATAGGCAATTCGGTTGATGAAATTGGGAACTTTAAACGATTTGATATTGAGTGTAGTGTCTGAAAGCTCAAAGAGTTTGATTTTGTTGCGCTTGCCATCGACGAACATCTTCCCCGACTGGTCAAAATTTTCAATAAACCCTGAGATTTCGGGTTTTTTGGCTTCAAAACGAGGATTGACAACTAAATACATTCAAATCTTTATGTGCCAACAAAAGTAGCTAATGCAATATATTTTTGCAATTTAATCGTTACTTTTACCGCTCAAGGGCACAAAATTAACATTCAAAAATAGCCTAAGATATTCATTTATTGCTCATTACCCTATCATAAATATGCAAACCACAACTGCTGTATTTCAAAGAAAACTCTATTTAGTATTTCTGTTGAATTTGGTCGTTCTCTTTTTTATTTCTTTTCAATACATTCATTTTCTTGAAAATATCGAAGGCTTTTGGCTCAAGATTTATTTGGCTTTAACAACCATGAGTCATTTCTTTTTATTGGGAAGTTTGCCTTTATTACTGAGTTTACTGTTGTTTAAGATTACTAAATCTGAAAAAATAACACAAGTAGTTCACATCGTTTTATCAGCTTTCTTATTAATGGTGGCCAAACTCGATACGGTTATTTTTGAACAATTTCGTTATCATCTTTCGCCCATTGTACTCAAATTGGTTTTTGGCAAACGCTCTTCGGATATTTTTCAGTTTTCAGCTTTAAACTTATTCTTAGCCGTTTTATTTGTAGTTTTGCTTTTGGTATTACAGCTATTCTTTTACTATATAGCATCAAAAATATCAGACAAAAACATTTCGCTTCGAATAAAGCCAACCTTGTTTTTTTGGTTTGTGGCTTTGTTGAGTTCGCATTTGGTCTATGCTTGGTCTGACGCCAATTATTTTAGACCCGTAACGCAAATCAAAAATGTGTTTCCGGTTTTTTATCCACTTACCGCTGATAGTTTACTCATGAAACTCGGGCTGGTTGACCTTGAAAAAGCCAAACGCAACGAACAAATGGCTTTACAGCAAGCCTCGCAAAACGTTCAGTATCCGCTCAAACCTATTGTTTCAAATACAATTCAACCCAAAAAGAATATTTTATACTTAGTCATCGACACCTGGCGCAACGGAATGATGAACGAACAAATCACTCCGAACATTTATGCTTTTTCTAAAAAATGTCAAGTTTTTGAGAACCATTTTAGCGGATCAAATATGACTACCGGCGGCATTTTCTCATTGTTTTACGGAATTCCAGCCACTTATTTTGACACTTTTACTGGCCAAGAAATTCAACCGGTGATGATGGCTGAGCTTCAGAAACAAAAGTATCAATTGGATATTTTGAGCAGTTCAAATGTCGAGAATCCGCCGTTTAACCGAAATGTATTTGCGCATATACCGAATTTGCGCTTGGCTTCAAAAGCAGAACGTCCGGCCGACCGTGATCGTGAAATCAATGATTTATGGTTGAATCATTTTGGCCAGTTAACTCAAAAAAAAGAACCGTTTTTTGGCTTTTTGTTCTATGATTCGGCGCATGGATTTGACTATCCCAAAGATTATCCAATCGCCTTTAAACCTTCGCTTTCTGAGGTAAATTATCTTGAATTAGACGATGATTACAATCCGGCTGAACTGATTAACCGCTATAAAAATTCGCTGCATTATATTGACAGTCTTATTGGTCAAGTCTTGCAACAACTCGAACAAAGCGGTCAGCTCAGCAATACAATTGTGGTGATTACTTCAGACCACGGACAAGAATTCAACGACAACCACAAAGGTTATTGGCAACACGGCGGAAATTTTACCGATTACCAAATCAGGACGCCAATGATGATTTTCGACGCTACAAAATCGCCCAAAACCTTCACTGAACAAACCCTTCATTACGATTTGGCGCCAACGATGATGCAACATTATTTAGGCGTGAAAAACCCAATTTCAGAATATAGTTTTGGTTGTGATATGTATCAGCCAAAGCTGAGAAAAAGCTTCATTTGCGGCTATAATCAACGTTTTGCCATCATTCAACCGAATCAAATTACCAATATTTATCCTTCAGGGTTGTTTGATGTAACCGACAAAAAACTCGAGCCGCTCACCGATGAACAAATCGATTACGAATTGGTGACTCAAGAAATGAAAAACCTCAATCGATTTTTCAAGAAGAAATAATTATTTAAACAAAAATTTAAACCATTGCCCAAAATTCTTGAGCGCAATAAAGGTTTTGGAGATTTTTAAATTTTGAGCACCGGCTATAAAGTTCTTGATCTCGGCTATGTTCTGCGTCGGAAAATAACTGAGTTTCTTCCATCGTTCGGGTTCGATGTAATAATAATCAGTCATTTGCTCGTAATTGGTCTCGTCAACTTTGATCCATTTATCTAAAAAATCCGGATTCACATCAACATTGTGCGACCAATTCTCGATTTTGAATCTCAATTCTGATTCTGAGCGAGCCACCGATTCATGCAACACCAAACTGTCTAAATAAATCACGCGCTGATTGGTTCTGCGCGCTTGTTTATAGTTTGGATAATTCGTAGCAAACACAGCTTTCTGCGGTTGGTCAACATACAAAATTCCGTTTTGGGTGTATTTGTAAATGATGAGCCAAAAAGCAAAAAACTGAACCTTGTTTTTTTCGGGTTCATCTAAATAGTGGTCATATTTTCTGAGGTCGGCCACAAACTTTTTAAAATCGATGAAATACTCGTCAGAATCCACTTGAATGAGCCAATTGCCGATGCCCATTTTGTGCGACAGCATGGTTCTTTCGCGCGTGTCGTTTTGCATGGTTGACAATTCGGGAACATAAAAATCATCTTCGTAAATCTCAATTTTATGATCCACGTCAAAAGCTTGTAACCAATCGTAAAAAGCTGGATCAATGGTAAAGGTTTGTCCTTTCCAGGTTCTGAGTTCTTTATCTCTGGCCAGAAAAATACGGTCGGCATCTTCATAAACCGTAGGCAATGATTTTTTGAGCAATTCATAATCATACGATAACAAAAAACCAACGTGTATTTTTTTCATGTGGATGAGATTAAAAATTAAATTGATTTGATTAAAACCATTTAGCCAAGCGCTTGATTCTGCGCAAGATAAAATTAGCTTTGATGCGTTTGCCCAAATACAAACCTTTGCTGATGCCTTGCGGCTGATAATATTTGTAATCAATGCCATAGCTTTCAAACCAATAACCAAACTTCAGCGGATTTTCAGGATTGATAGATGGAAAAACGTAGTTCTCATCGGTCAAAATGGTCATTAATTCATCATGACTTTGCGGAATCACCGCACAATCTAAACTTTCATAAGCCGCTCGCCCGAGCAAAACTACTTTCTTTCCAGCAAAAGCAGCTTCAATGCCCACAGTCGAAGTAAAAACAATAATAATATCGCTTTTTTGAACGAGTTCATAACTGTCAACTACATCTTCGGGCGCAATGATTTCAATGTTGGAATGCTTGAGTTTTTCATTGATAAAGCGGTTTTGCGTGTTGTCAATTCCTTTGAGATTCGGATGCACGCGCATGTAGACTTTAATATTCGGAAAGGCTTTTAAACTTTCGCACAACTGCAAAATACCGTCGTTGTCATTTGGGTAAAATTTAGGACCAAAGCCCGACAATCCTTCGTATTCATCAAGAGAAGAATTAAAAATGGTAATAATTTTTTTGTCTTTGTTCTGCTCAAAACTCGCCGGAAGCTGTCCGTATTTTTGGTTTTTGGTAAACGAATACCAAGCATCTTCTACCCTTTTGACGCGTTTGTTGTAAAAATGCGCTCCGATTTCTTCACGGCGCGGATCATTTTTTTGCCAAAGCGTCTGAATTTCTTGCGCAATGGCTTCAAATGAATGCGGAATCGAGTTAAATCGAAACAAAAAATTCTTCATCTTTCCTCCGCGTTCATGTGTGGCATAAGGAATATTTTTGTGTTCGCAAATGCGCAACAGCGGCCGATTCTCGATAAATCTTCCGTTGAATAAAATCACTAAATCGGGTTTGATTTGATCAATCACCAAATCAAATGTGTCGTATAAATAAGCGCCGGTAAGCAAACCACGCTGAATAAAATCTTGATATTTCCGCAAATCAGGGCGATGGTCGCGCGTATACGATACAAGCGAAGACATCGTCGCCAAGCCGTGATCATAGTTTTTATACCGATGTGATTTGAGCTGATCTATTGAATCAAAAACCAAAGGATTTGCCGGATAATTTTTTTTAAAATCAGCCAAAGAAAGATAATCTCGATAGTGAATAATATGCAAATTCTGATGATGCTCGACGCTTTCTTTTAAAACTTGTGCTCCCTTGTTTACCCGTGAATGACACACTTGGCAATGCATGATTTTGTGCTCAGGATTGTGAAAACAGCTTTGAAAATCTCCGCGACAAATCATCCAATAAATGGTATTGCCTTGCTCGAGCAAACGCTGCATGATTTCAAGTTCGGTCTCCAGATGCGGCGTGGGATGATTCGAAGTTTGAAGTAAGATTTTCTGATTTACAATACGATCGATCGTCATATTATTGAGCTATGTTTTGGTATGAATACGAATATTGTTGGATTTGACTAGTATATTCAGGCAAAATAAGTTTGCCATCAAATGGCGCATAAGATTGCCCAAACATACTGTTGGTATATTGAATTTGAAACAACAAACGCTCACCGTATTCCAGTTCTTTTCCTTTGTGAAAACCGCGTGTATCAACCGCCATAATGGTTCCTTTTTTACCGGCTAATTCAAGTACGTTTTCTGCTCCGTAGACAGCGGTCATTTCTTGGTCTTCAAATCGTCCATCGCGATCAATTTCTCTGGGCAAAGTCTGATGTGAACCTTTTACATAACAATGCGGGCCGGTATGGGTATCAACATCGGTCAAATAAAAGAAGAATTTGATAAACTTAATTCTGTCTAAATCAAAATGATACATCTGAGCTGCGGCATTTTTTGCTTTTCCGCCAAACGGAGCGCTCCACCAAAATGCAACAATATCTAAAATAGGTTTGCAACCTAAATATTCTTGGGCAAAGGCAAACAAGGATCGATCAAAAATAAGTTTTTGCAACGGAGCACAGGCCAAAACTTGAGCATCATTAAACTGATATCGCGGTGAAACCGGTTTTTGGGCATCAAAAATAATTTGGTCTTGCGAATAAGCCTGCGTAGCACTGTTGACATCAATATATCTGGCCGGCGTTTGTTGGGCGTAGCGATAAATCTCATCGATCACAGCAGCATCTAGTTTTTGCTCAAAAACATAATAACCGTCTTTTTGCATCTGAGTCACCGCTTTTTGTAGTAATTCAGGCGTAAAATTTGCTAAAATTCCATCCAACGGAACATCTGAATATTTCCCAATTTTTCGGTCAATTTCAGCCGAAAGGGCATCGTTACTTTTACCACGAGTTAATACAAATAACTTTCTGAAAGCAGCATAGCCCTTCGGAGAATTACTTTGATTCTTTTGGAATTGCTTGTATTCTTGTGTAAATCTCTTTTGGTATTTGGCTTTTTTAATCAAACGAACTATCGGTGTCAACATAAGCTTAGACTTTAATAAATCAATTATCCTTCAAAACGGTCACCTTTGCGGTACGAACGCGCAGCGGTTTTTCCGATAAAATCCTTTAAATATTTTGGATGCATTCCAAATCCGGGACGAACAGAGCGCAGGTTTTTTTCAGTAAAAATTTCACCTGCATCAATATCTTGAGCCACATATAACGAGCGGCTGAAATCTCTGCCTTTGACTTGTTTTTCGGTAAGTTGGTAATCAACTTCACCGATGGCTTTTTCGGCTTCGCGCACCGCTTGTACCATGGCAGTGAATTCGGCTTCGTTCATCGAAAAAGAGGCATCTGGACCACCAATGGAACGATCCAAAATAAAATGCTTTTCAATAATTTTTGCGCCAAAAGCCGTTGCTACAATAGGAACCGTGCTGCCCATCGTATGATCAGACAAACCGCTGATTACGCCGTAACGCTCAGCTAAATCGCGCACCATTATCATATTGGCTTCTTCAATCGGGGCCGGGTAACTCGAGGTGCATTTTAATAATGCAATATCTTGATTCCCCATTCGTCTGCAGGCATCCAACGCCAATTCAATGTCTTCTTGTTGGGCAATTCCGGTAGAAATAATAATCGGTTTGCCTTTTGAAGCCACATATTCAATCAAAGGAATATCGGTAATCTCAAACGAAGCAATTTTGTAAGCCGGCGAATTGAGCGACTCAAGCAAATCAACCGCTGTTTTATCAAAAGGAGATGAAAAACAAACCAATCCTTCAGCAGCGGCAGCATCATACAATTGTTGATGCCATTCCCAAGGCGTGTAGGCTTCTTGATACAAATCGTGCAGTTTTCGCCCGTCCCAAATAGTGCCTTTGATTAAAAAATCTGTTTGGTCTGAATCAAGCGTAATAGTATCGGCGGTATAGGTTTGCAATTTAATGCAATCAGCCCCGGCTCTTTTTGCCGCTTTGATGGTTTCGAGCGCATTTTCAAGGCTTCCGTTGTGGTTGGCAGAAAGTTCGGCAATAATAAAGACCGGACTCTGTGCATCGATATGACAATGGGCTATTTTCATAAACTTTTGGTGTATTGTTGACTGGGAATTTGCTGATAATCTAGCGATTTATCAAGTCTGTAACCCGCTTTTAAAAATGCTTGAGCCGAGGCCGGATTAGTCAATTTTATAAACGCGCTGATGACGGCCGAGGGATTTTGTTTTAGAAAAAAATCGCTGGCTTGTGCAATCATACTGCTTGCATAGCCTTTTCCGCGGTGGTGTTTATCAATGGATATTCCGATGATGGCTTGTTGTTCTGAATTATTTTGAATGCGCACTTGACCGACCGCTTGCTGTAAATGATTTTCAAAAACGAGCATCATGCAAGAATCGTCCTTGATTTTATTTGAAAACCACCATTGGTGGGTCTCAAAAGAAATCGCTTCAGACTGATACGAATGTTCTCGAACACTGACATCATTGGCCCAATCAAAATAGCGTTGCATATCTGTTGCATTGGCTTTTCTAAAACTAAGTCTGCGGTTTATTTTAGCGTGATACACCACATCATAAAACTTGTTTTCAAATTGACAATGCTCAGGCAATCTGGCTTCTTTTTTAAAACCACAAGATTCAAGAACCGAATACAAATGCGGTCGCAAATCAAACGCATAGGTAAATATTTTGTGAAAATTTAAACCTTCAAAAGCTACTTGCTCAATAAGTTGTAAATAATTTTGCCAATAATACGCAAAGTGTTCTTGTTCTAATTCGGTACGCATCACAAACGAAATCTCGGCATTCAAATCGACCCAATTGATATGGACCAATCCGCCATAACCAATAAATTCATCGTTTTCAAAAAATGAAAAAAGCAACTGTGAAGGTTTTTGTTGTTCAAATAAACCAGTCACCACCGTTGCAAAATAGTTGGCTTGTTTTTCAGCCGTTAATGGTTCGGCCTGGCGCAAATGATACAATTGCTCGTTGCGAATGTTCATAATCGAATGCTGATCTTGATCGCGAATCGGCTCAATATGAAAAGCCTGCGATGCAAAAACCCTTTGATTCAAACACTGGTATTGTCTCATTTTTGGTTTTGATATTTGAGTTTGGCCAACTGCCAATCTGATTCACTGTCAATATCTTGAGCATCATTTTCGTCAACTTCAATAGCGATGGTATTTGCTGTTCTGAGTGATTTAGTTTGTTCAAATTTGGCTATATCAAAAAAGTAAAACATCCCCGCATCGTGAAAAGCAACTTCTAAATCTTGGGTTCGGCTTTGGGCATATCCGTCAAAAAAAGCGCTGATTTTTCCGTTGGCATCGAGTTTCAAAGCTCTTTGAATTGGGTGTCCGTATCGAATAACCGGAAAAACTACATCAGCTTTGTGTTTTTGCAAAACTTCTGCCGCCTCAGTAAGCAAGTCAGGCTTTACAAAAGGCGCGCACGGATAAATGCAAACCGCTTGATCAAATGGAATATTTTGTTGTTTGTAAAAATCTAAAACTTCAAGCAAAACATCGGCTGTAGTTGCGGTGTCATTACTGTTTTGCGCGCTGCGGACAAAAGGCGTTTCAGCACCGAACTGTCGAGCGATTTGCGCTATTTCTTCATCATCGGTCGATACAATAACAACATCAAACAAACCACTTTTTTGAGCGGCTTCAATCGCATAAGCCAAAATAGGTTTTCCGAGAAAGTCACGAATGTTCTTTCGCGGGATGCGTTTGCTTCCGCCTCGAGCCGGTATGATGGCAATTTTAGACATAGAAATCTTGGATGGTTTGAATCACAAAATCTTGTTGCTCATCGGTGAGTGTTGGGTACATCGGCAAACTAATGCAGTGCTTGTAATAAGTTTCGGCTACCGGCAAATCGCCTTCAGTCCAGCCTAAATCTCTGTAATACGGCATCAAATGACACGGAATGTAATGTATCTGCGCAAAAATTTGTTGGGTGCGCAAATAGTTATACAAACCCAGACGATTCGGCACTTCAATCACATACAAATGATAGGCATGTCCTTCAACAATACCTGATTGTCCTTTGATAAACGATTGATTCGCAAACGCTTTTTGATAGCGCGCAGCAATGGCTCTTCGGCGCTCGATACCTTCATTGGCTCTCGAGAGTTGACTGATGCCCAAAGCAGCCTGAAAATCAGTAAATCGATAGTTATAACCCAAGGTTTGCATTTCCATATACCAACCCGGAAAAGGCTCATCAGCACCAACTTCTTGTCCGGCGGCAAAAGCTTTTGAATTTTTGAATTGAGTTACATCGCGAGTAATACCGTGGGTGCGCAACTCAAGTAATTTGTGATATAATTTTTGATCATTGGTGGTGATCATACCGCCCTCGCCGGTAGCAATGTGCTTGACCGGATGAAATGAAAAAATCGCTAAATCAGCATACTGACCATTACCACAATGTTGATTTTTACCTTGGCTATCCGTAAAAAAACCGCCCGGTGCGTGACAAGCATCTTCAAGCAACCACAGACCATATTCGTCGGCCAATTTTCTGAACGCTTCAAGATTTACGGCATTTCCGGCAAAGTCAACCGGAACAATTCCGTGGTAAGTTCCGCGGGGTGAGGCTTCTAATAAAGCCCTAACTTTTTGAATATCGAGTAAATAGGTTTGCGGATCAATATCAGCAAAGATGACTTCTCCTCCACAATAACGAATACAATTGGCTGAAGCTGCAAAGGTGAGCGGAGTGGTAATGATTTTTTGACCCGGTTGAACATTGAGCGCCAAAGCAGATAAATGCAAAGCGGCAGTTCCGTTGGCCACTGCTACCGAATATTGGCAACCTATGTATTTTGAAAAAGCTTGTTCAAAAGCTAAAATCGTCGGGCCTTGTGTGAGAAAATCACCTTGTAACGCGACACTTACTGCATCAATATCCGCTTGTGTAATATTTTGTTTTCCGTACGGTATCATGCTTTTTATTTGGGTTGAAAATCAGGATATAAATGATCTTTAATTTGTCTGCGCATCGATTCTACAGTTTCCCATTCGGTGTTATCGCCTGAGGTATAACTGAATCCTTGCGGCACCAATTGCGCATTAAACCCTTTCTTATAATCTTCTAAATTCCAATTAGTTACTTGCGGTAAAATCACATAATACTTTCCTAAATCATAGGTCGTAAATGAGTCAGAAGCCGTAATCATTTCTTCGTGAATTTTCTCGCCTGGGCGAATACCAATCACGCGATGTTCACAATTGGGGGCAATGGCTTGAGCAACATCCAAAATTTTGTACGAAGGAATTTTCGGCACAAACAATTCTCCGCCCCAAGCTTGGTCAAGCGCATGCAAAACCATATCAACACCGCCTTGGAGCGAAATATTAAATCGTGTCATGGTTGGATCGGTAATCGGCAAAACACCTTCATCGCGTTTGGCCATAAAATAGGGAATCACCGAACCGTTAGAACCCATAACATTTCCGTAGCGCACTACCGAAAAACGAATATCTTGACGACCTTTGATGTTGTTGGCCGCAATGAATAATTTATCTGAAGTAAGTTTGGTCGCTCCGTATAAATTAATCGGCGCGCATGCTTTATCTGTAGACAAAGCCACTACTTTGGTCACGTTAGAAGATAAGGCAGCTTTGATGACATTCTCTGCCCCACCAATGTTAGTCTTGACACATTCATCTGGGTTGTATTCGGCTATATGCACATGCTTCATAGCTGCGGCATGAATGACATAATCAATTCCGTTAAAGGCGCGTTTGAGACGTTCTAAATCACGGACATCACCAATAAAATAGCGAATTGCCGCATGTTTTGACTCGGGAAATTCCTGAGCCATTTGATACTGTTTTTGTTCGTCTCGCGAATAAATGACCAATCGTTTTACATCGGGCCATTTTTGCAATATGGTTTTAGTGAGTTCTTTGCCGAGTGAACCGGTTCCACCGGTAATAAGAATGGATTTGTTGCTGAGCATTTGTTCAATTTTAATGAGCAAATATACTCAAAAGAATCATTCATTTTTGGCCGCTAAAAAAACTGTGGTTTATTATCTTTGCGCAAATTTTTGCTATGGATATCAATACCGAAGTACACAAAGCATTTGAAGTCATTCAGCAAGGCGGAATCATCTTGTATCCAACCGATACCGTTTGGGGCTTGGGCTGCGATGCTACTAATGCCGAAGCGGTTCAAAAAATTTACCAACTCAAACAACGTGAAGAAACCAAAAGTATGATTTGCTTGATGAACGGCGAGCGCATGATGTATCAGGTTTTTAAAGAAATTCCCGAAGTAGCTTGGCAAATTTTAGATTTGTCCGAAAAACCCACCACGCTCATTTTGGATGATCCCAAAAATGTAGCTGCCAACTTAATTGCTTCAGACCAAACTTTGGGCATCAGAATCGTCAAAGAACCGTTTTGCTACAAGCTGATGGAGCGCATGAAAAAACCGCTAGTCTCGACTTCTGCCAATATATCAGGACAACCAACACCTGCATCTTTCAAAGAAATTTCGTCCGAAATTATCAAGGGTGTAGACTATGTAGTAAATTTGCACCGCGAAAAATCGGGAGCTAAGCCTTCGACGATTATCAAATTAACCAAAGACGCACAGGTAAAAATCATCCGTCCGTAAATGAAATCAAATTATTCTAACGCTTTACAGCATCCAATTTTTGAAGTGGTCTCAAAGGCTTCAGCAGAAATGGGCGTTCCAAGTTATGTGATTGGCGGATTTGTACGCGACTTTTTACTGCAACGAAATTTCAAAAAAGACATTGACATTGTCACCGTGGGTAGCGGTATTGATTTGGCTTTAAAAGTAGCCGAGCTTTTGCCCAACAAACTCAAAGTTCAAGTGTTTAAAAACTACGGAACGGCCATGTTGCGCTTTGAGGATACCGACATAGAATTTGTGGGCGCCCGAAAAGAAAGTTACTTTTTTGAAAGTCGCAATCCTGTGGTTGAAAACGGTACTTTAGAAGACGATCAAAACCGTCGCGATTTTACTATAAACGCACTCGCACTTTCTTTAAATTCAGAAACTTATGGAGATTTACTTGATCCGTTTGATGGTTTAGAAGATTTAAAGAATAAAATCATTCGCACTCCGCTTGATCCGGATATTACCTATTCGGATGATCCGCTGAGAATGTTGCGTGCCATTCGTTTTGCCAACCAACTTGGTTTTGAAATCGAAGCTCAATCATTGGATGCGATTAGTAAAAACAACGAGCGCATCAAAATCATTTCAGGCGAGCGCATTGTGGAAGAACTCAACAAGATTTTATTGACCCAACAACCTTCTGAAGGATTTTTGCTATTGTACCAAACCGGCTTACTCGATTTGATTTTGCCTGAATTAACCGCGCTCAATAATGTAGAAGAAATTGAAGGACAAACTCATAAAAACAACTTTTACCACACGCTAGAAGTAGTTGATAATATCTGCCCCAATACCGATAATTTATGGTTGCGCTGGGCTGCTTTGTTGCACGATATTGGCAAGGCGCCTACCAAACGCTTTCATAAAAAGCAAGGTTGGACATTTCACGGACACGAGTTTTTGGGCGGAAAAATGGTCAAGAAAATCTTTGAACGTTTGCACATGCCGCTCAATCAGAAAATGAAGTTTGTACAAAAAATGGTCATGATGAGTTCAAGACCCATTGTGCTCTCGCAAGATTTGGTCACAGATTCTGCGGTGCGTAGGTTGGTTTTTGACGCCGGAGAAGACGTAGAATCGCTGATGATTTTGTGCGAAGCTGACATCACGACCAAAAACCCGATTAAGTTTAAAAAGTATCATAAAAACTTTGAAATCGTTCGCCGAAAAATAGTAGAAGTTGAAGAACGCGATCACGTGCGCAATTTTCAACCACCCATTACCGGCGAAGAAATTATGGAAATGTTTAATTTGCCGCCATCGCGCGAAATTGGCATGCTCAAAGAAGCGATTAAAGAAGCCATTTTAGAAGGCGAAATTGCCAACGAATACGATGCAGCCTATGAATTTATGATGCGCAAGGCCAACCAAATGGGATTAAAAAAAGTAACCACTTAAAGTGAAAACCATTGCCATAGCCCTGATGGCAACAGAAATCCTTTGCCGAAGGTGTTCGAGGCAAAGATTGCAGTGAACAGCAGGAAAAAGCTTCAAAAAATACAACCTAATCATGAAAACAAATAACAAATCCGTGATTTTTTGGCTGCTCAGCGGCTGTGTTTTGGTGTTTATTATGGTGCTGGTGGGCGGCATTACGCGACTGACCAATTCAGGGCTTTCGATGACCGATTGGCATTTGGTGACCGATACGTTTCCACCGATGAACGAGACCGCTTGGCAACACGCTTTTGAAGAATATCAGAAGTTTCCTGAATATCAAAAAATCAATATTCACAACAACTTTACACTTTCAGATTACAAGTTTATTTATTTCTGGGAATGGTTCCATCGACTGATTGGTCGCGTCATTGGGCTGGTTTTCATTATTCCGTTTGTTTATTTCTGGCTCAAAAAACGACTTGATCAAAGCACGCTCAAAAAATGCTTTACGCTATTGGGAATGGGCGCTTTGCAAGGATTTTTCGGTTGGTTTATGGTCAAAAGCGGACTCGTAGACCATCCGGATGTAAGCCATTTCAGACTTTCATTGCACTTGACTTTTGCGTTTTTGACTTTTGCTTATACGCTTTGGGTAGCTTTGGATTTGATTTATCCCGAGCGAAAAACACCTGTAATAGAACTCAGAAAAATAACGCGATTCGCTTTGATTGCGCTGATTGTTCAAATCATTTACGGCGGTTTTGTGGCCGGACTCAACGCCGGGCTTATTCACAATCATTGGCCGCTGATGAGCGACGGACAACTCATTCACGACAGCGTTTGGATCGAACAAAAAAGTGTATTTCTCAACCTAACCGAAGGCAAAAGCGGTGTGCAATTCGTACACAGAACTTTGGCTTATATCGTGGTTGGTTTGATTGTTTGGTTGATGATTCAATCGCGAAAATTTAGCTTAGACGCGCAACAACAAAAAGGCATTTATGCGATGTTCGCGATGGTCTTTGTTCAGTTTGCTTTGGGCGTTTTTACCCTGCTCAATTACGTTCCGATTTCACTTGGGTTGATGCATCAAATCGGCGCTTTTATCTTGTTGAGTTTTACCGTATATACTTTACACCGATTGAGTAAATAGGCTCAAAAAAAGGCAATAGACAAATTCTATATCAAAAACTTAAATTTCTGTTTTCTAGTTTTTTAAACAAAACTACTTAGTTGAATCAATTAAGTTTATCCGATCCAATTCTTAAAATCAGAAACGCGTTCTCGGCTCACAATAATCTCGTCTTCGTTGTACGTCGGAAGTAAAATTTTAAGCCGCGAATTTGAATACACCGAAATCTCGCGAATCGCTTTCATCGGCAAAATATACTTTCTGCTTACCCTGAAAAAAACTTGTTTGTCGAGTTCTTGTTCGAGCACATCGAGCGAAGTTTCAAGCAAGTAATTTCGGTTGTCAAAAGTGTGCAGATAAGTGCCCTTGTTCTCGCTGTAAAAGCATTCGACTTCTTCAATCGGAATCACTTTGATTTGCTGGCCCACTTTTACCGTAAAACGTTTTTTAAAGGTCGGTTGCGCCGGTTGAAACATCTGTCTGATTTGCTCCATATCAAAAGCCAGAGCTTTGGCTTGTGATGATTGAAACTTGCGCACGGCGGCTTCTAATTCATCCTCGTCAATAGGTTTGAGCAAATAATCAATACTGTTGAGTTTAAAAGCCTTGAGCGCATACTGATCATAAGCCGTGGTAAAAATAATGGCACTTTTGATTTCAATGGCCTCAAAAATCTCAAACGACAATCCATCCGAAAGCTGAATATCCAGAAAAATCAAATCCGGATGCTGGTTTTGCGCGAACCATTCAATGGCTTCTTGCACTGAATGCAGCATTGTGCTCACACCCACGCCCAGTTTTTCAAGTTTGCGTTGCAAGAGGCGCGCGGCCGGTTTTTCGTCTTCAATAATTAAGGTTTGCATATTTTTTTGATGATGATTAAAACTTTTTGTTTTGGGCGTGCCCCTGCGGGTCGCGTTTTACGCAGTGCGCGGCACTTAGCTTCAACCGCTCACGCGAGCGTCTGTCGGAAGCATTTTCTGTATTTTAAATTTTGACTTCACTCATTCTGCTAAACTCATTGCTCTTGATTCTGAAATCAACAATCGTTATTCGTTAATCTGCAATCTCTCAGTGCGTGAGGGATGGCAGCGGATAGCCCACAGTGAGGAACGAACGAGGACTAGCAGCGAACAGCCCGACAGCGGTGCAGCGCAGCGAAGCCGGTGGCACGCCCCAATAACTTACAACCCTCGCTCCTGCTCTTCGCGGCGCATGAGTTCTTTGATTTTCTTTTCTTCCCAACGCTTGCCCAAAAGCCAGTCTTTGCCAAAAACCGAAAGCGCATGCATGACAAGTCCAAAACCCCAAAAGAAAACCACCGAGAAGTTTTCAAAACTCCAAAAAGCTAGGTTTTCTTCGCCGGATTCCGGGCTTTGACGAGCAATCATAATGAATATATTGACGATGATATACACGAGCAAATGCGTGTAAAACCCTTTGATTTTTTTGACTCTTTTGTGCGCCCATCGGTATTCGGCATCCATCGGGTTTTGATCTGAAAAATGATTATTCATGATAGGTTTCGTTGAATTTTTTGCTTTTTTCGAGTTCTTCTTTCATAAACTCGCGAATCTTGCGCTCTTCCCAATCTTTGCCAAAAAATGGACTGAAGTTAAACACCCGCATCGCGTGAAAAGCAAGTCCGATGCCCCAACCCACCAGTGGCCAAATAAACCAAATTTGATGTGGCGAAGTCGCCAAATTCAAAACGATGAGCCCCGTATTGACTACGATGTATGAAGCTAAATGTCCATAAAAACCTTTGAGTTCTTCTACCTGCTTTTGAGCGCGGAGATATTGATCTTGTTCGTTGAAATTTGTTTCCATAACTATATTATTTCCAAGTTTTGTATTGTTGATTTTGATGCATGATTTGTCTGATTTTGCGTTCTTCCCACTGACCTCCGTAGCCAAAAACCTTAAAGGCATGCATCATCAATCCGAAGCCCCAGCCGCACAACGAAAACCAAAACCACTGAAATCCAGGTGTAAAATAGAGATTGACAAAGATTAAAATAGGAATCACGATACAATATGAAGCAAGATTACCGTAAAAGCCTTTGAGTTCGTCTACGCGTTTTTTAGCTCTAAAATAAGCTGAGTTCTGTTGTTGTACTGATATTTCCATACTGGTGATTTGTTGGGTTAAAATAGGAATGCGAATCGTAAAATGTTCTTGGGTTTGATCGACCAAAACCTTTCTTTTTGAAATGATGCCATATCGGCTGGCGATGTTCTCTAAACCTACGCCTTTTCGGTCATGCAAGACTTCTTTTTTTTGATAATTGTTTTCCACCGCTAAGTAATCTCCGTCGATGTAAATTTTAATGTGTAAAGGTTTTTGCTCGCTCACCACGTTGTGCTTAACCGTATTTTCGAGCAACAACTGCAACGAAAGCGGAACCACTTTGGCCTCTGGATCAATTTCAGCTGAAGGCAACTCATAAAACAAACTGTTTTCAAAACGCATTTTGAGCAAGTTCATATAGGTTTTGGCAAACGAAAGTTCTTCTTCAAGCGGCACGAGTTCTTTGTCTTTTTGCTCGAGCACATATCGGTAGATTTTTGAAAGCGAGGTGGTAAACTTTTGTGCGCTTTCAGGGTTTTCTTCGATGAGCGAACTCAAAACATTCAAACTGTTGAACAAAAAGTGCGGATCAATCTGGTTTTTTAAACTTTCAAACTTGGCATTGGCCGTTCCGGCGATGATTTTCTGCTCTTTAACTTTGGAATCCTGATAGGCTTTGTAAAAATAAAAAGCATGTAAAGACAAAGTCACAATGAGCGTAATTACCACCGAAACTATGTAATTAGAAGCGCGTTCTTTGGCTAAAAACTCATTAAAATCTTGTTGATCGACCAGTACGGCTTCAAAAAAATGCAACAAGAAAATAACGATTAAGGTTGCCACCAATGAACCTGCAAAACCAATCAACAATCGTTTTTTTGAAAATCGATCTTGGGCAAATCGCTTATCCAGAGCAATAAAAATAAAGGCATTCGCAAAATAGAGTGAAAAAGTATACAAAATGGTGTAGGCAAAACCTTTGAGCAAATCAGGGCCAATCAATACTTGGTTTCCCAAGAGCAAATTGATTAAGACCATAACGCCAAACACCAGGCAAGCCAGCAAACCAACTCTAAATACGTGCGCGAATGCTTTCATTTTTATTTATTCAATGAGATTATTTCTTGTTACAAGCTTTTTGTGATTCTAAAGCGCGGTCTAAGCCCCAATTCGGCGAAAACGGTGTTTCTGGTTTGAACTTGTTGAACAATTCAATGGAGCGATCTATTTCTGCACACATCGGTTTAATGTCGTTGCCAAAGTATTTAGCGCCATTCATTTCGTATTCGGCTTTTCCGAACACTGCGCGCGGGTTTTCTGGCGATAACGCTTGTGCTTTTCCGTAGGCTTCCATAACTTTTCCGGTCAGTTTCATGCCGTTGGTCATTGGGTCATAAACCACCCAAGCGGTATAAATCATGGCTTGCATTACCCAAAGTTCAGAATTGTTCGAATCTTTGGCCAATTCGGTATCTAAGGCACTTTGCGCTTTGGCCAATTGAGCACTTACTTTTTCTTTGTCTTTTTCCATGAACGAGGCTGTGGTGTTCACCAAAGCCACATAATAATTCGGCAACCAACTTCCTTTTTCGGCCGAGGCAATGCGCTCGAATAAATCTGAGGCTTCTTTGCTTTTTCCTTCACCCCATAAACCAAAGGCTTTGCCCATTCCTTCTTCAAATTTTCCGGGTTGTGCCTGAGCGATTGAGGCGATGAAGATAACTGCGAGTGTGATGATTTTTTTCATGAGTTTGTTTTTATGATTTGTTGTTAATTTCTGATTCAAAAGTATGCTGACCTATTCAAGTGAACAATTTAATCCTACCGAACTGTTGATTTTTGAGGATGAATTGCAGCTTATAAATTGTTGAGTTGGTTGTCTTTTTTGTTATCGCTGATGGTCCAGAAAAACCCGATAAAGAAAAACCGGTCAGCCGTGGGTGTAATCTCACGTCGATTGTAATAATTATTGATAGGTTGATTGGCATATTCATAACCAAAAACATTTCTCGTTCCCAGAACGTTGGATACCGAAAAATACAAAATCTTTTGCTGGCTGAGTAAATACGCCCAACTAAAACTCAAACTGCTGTACGATTGCGTGCGTTGGTTTAAGAAACCGCCTTCATTCGGATTAGTGTACGGTCTGCCTGAGGCGAATGATTGCGTTAACCCCAACTGCGAACGCCATTTTTCAATCCAGTATTTGGTAACAATCGATAAACTGTGGTTGGCCACAAAACTTGGCGTGGTTTGCGTTTTGAAATTTTTGTAATCGCGCTCTGTGTCGATGTACGAATACGACAACCAATATTCTAAGTTTTTAAACGTAAAACCATCGCGCCAGAAACAGTCAATTCCTTTGGCATAACCGCTTCCGGTATTGCTGAATGTTGAATTGTATTGAATTTGATCGGTGTCGTATTTAATCAGATTTTGATAATCTTTATAATAGCCTTCTAAACGCAAAGTCTTTTTGTTTTTGGCGTATTGAAAGTTCAAAATATAATGCGCTGCTTGCTCGTTCTCGAAGTTGTGATATTTTGAAAACTTCAGATAAGCTTGCCCCGGAGTTTGCTCAAAAGTTCCGTAAGCCACCGAAAACTGTGATGATTTATTGAATTTATACGCCATCGAAACCCGCGGAGTCACCGCCGAAGTTTTAAGCAAATCATTATACGACCAACGCACACCTATTTTGGCTCCGAGTTGTTTAGACAAAAACAATTCGCCTTCTGAATACGCGGCAAAAATACCTGAATGATAATCCAAGAAATTGGTGTTGCCTTGATAAGCCGCATATGATTCTGAGAATTTTGTCAGGAAATAATCGCCGCCAAACGATAACTTGAATCGGTCCGAGAAACCTTTGCGCATTTTGAGTTTTAAATGTGAAGTGTGTTCATCGTTGCGCACCTGATTCTGATCGATGTAAATCAAGTTATGCGCATAGCCGTATCCCAAACCGGAAGTAAATTGCCATTGCCCTGAATAATTAGCTTTATAGGATGAATTGAGATAAAAATTGTTGTTTTCAAGGTTAAAACGAATCGGATTCACCGAGTTTACACTTTCTTGATTGATGTCAAATCGAGCCGCATCAAAAGCAGCATACAGTTTAAAAATTCCGCGTTCGGTATTGTAGCGATACACCGTTTCACCAGATAGTGATTGATACGGTCGGTTCCAATCTACATTTTGCGGAATCAGCCATTGATACGGAGCCAAATCAATATAAGCCGTGTTGAAACTCAGCGAGCTTTTCTTCCATTTTTGCGTATGTCCGACGCCCAAACCAACAGTCATAAACGAAACATCGGTTTTATTCTGATCGGCCTGATCTTGGGTGTTGAGCAACAACACACTCGAGAGTGCTTCGCCATACTCTGCCGAATAACCACCAGTTGAGAATGAAATTCCACTAAATAAAAACGGTGAAAACCTTCCGCGGGTAGGCACATTATTGGCCGAAGCTCCGTAAGGTTGCCCCACGCGAATACCATCGACAAATGTTTGAGTTTCATCGGCTTCGCCACCGCGTACAAACAAGCGTCCGTCCTCGCCTACGCTTTGGGTTCCGGGCAAAGTTTGCAAGGCCGAAATGATGTTTCCGGCAGATCCGGCCGTGGTCACAATATCAAGCGGTTTGAGTACCGAAACACGCGCTTTTTCACCGGTTTCCATGGTTCCGGCGGTCACCACAACAGCATCGAGCGTATTGACACTTTCGCGCATTTTTACAGTTTTCTCTTTAAAATCAGCCACGTTGATAATCAGTGTAGTCGTTTCAAAGGTCAAAAAACTCACCACCAAGGTTTGGTTTCCGGTCGTTGTTGTGGTAAATGAAAAGTGTCCTTTTTCATCGCTTGAAGCGCCGTCGTAGGTTCCGTCTAAATAAATATTAGCTCCGGCAATCGGCTTTGATTTGTTGTCTACAACAGTTCCTGAAATAGTTTGCTGTGCAAAAAGCGTTGCACCAAAGACCAACAGACAAAAAGTAATAATCGTTTTCATGTTTTAAGTTTAGTGCTCCAAAAGTAAACGGCTTGAACCGAGAAAAAAATTATTCAATACCGAATTGTCAATTTTTGCGGATGAATTGTAAAGGCCAAACATTAATTACTATTTTTGACCATCAACCATACCCACAACCCATGAATACACGAGATATCGATTTAGTCAATGTGATTCTTATTGTAGTTTCCTTGTTTTTGGCTTTTCACATTCCGTTTGAAATGTTTTTATTTTCGTATACTTTTTTGGGGCCTTTGCATTATTTGACCGAAATCAATTGGCTCAAAGAGAAAAATTACTTTTCAAAAAACACGAATTGGATTTGGTTATTTGTAGTCTTGGCCTTGGTTGTTTCGTTGCCTTTTTTGCAAAGAGTTGATGCTTTTGGTTGGGCACAAACTCTGGCTGCTAAGCGCTTTTTTGATGGAATTGTAGAATCAACCGATGAAGTTTTGCTTATTTCTTTGCTGTTTGCCATTGGTATGATTCATTTTAAAAACCCAAAACATCTGTGGCTTTTCTTGGCCGGAAGCATTGCCGTGGCCATTCCGACGTTGTATTTCTTGCCCAATGTGTCATTCGGTGTGATGATTTTTGTTCCCACCTTGATTCACGTGTATTTGTTTACCTTTTTATTTATGATTTACGGAACGATGAATACCAAAAGCAAACCGGGCATTATAGCCTTAGTTTTGATGTTTTTGGTTCCGGTGATTATTTGGATGAGTAAAATCAATCCGATGGAATACTACAACCTTTCTGAACACAGCAAAAATTCTTTTGTTGACAGCGGTTTTGGAATTGTTGGTGCTACCATTGACCATTTAATGAATGGCACGCAACTTAATAAATTCGAAGTCTTATCACCGATGGGCATCAAAATTCAGATTTTTATTGCCTTTGCTTATACTTATCACTACTTGAATTGGTTTTCAAAAACATCCATTATTGGTTGGGGGAAAAACTTGAGTGGAAACAAACTGAAAACCATTTTAGCCATTTGGGTCATCAGTAGTGCGTTGTATATCTACAATTTTAAAATCGGATTTATCGCTCTAAGCTTTTTGAGTTTGACACATGTATTCTTAGAGTTTCCTCTGAACATCACTTCCATCAAAGGCATTTGGCTCAAACTCAAACCCGGTCACTAAAACCACTTTTTCTTTTTGAAATAAAACACCATCGCCACTACAATCAAAAACATTCCAACCAAAACCATAAAGTAAGCCGGTTTGTAGTGAAGTTCCGGCATGAATTCAAAGTTCATTCCGTAAACGCCCACAATAAAAGTCAGCGGCATAAAAATAACCGAAACCGCCGTGAGCAATTTCATGATTTGGTTCATTCGGTGGCTTTGGGCCGAAAAATAGAAATTTGAAGCGCTGTCAAGCGTGTTCATGTCGTATTCAATTTGCTCAAGAATTTCTAAAGATTTCTGATGCAAGCGCGCAAAAAACACATGGTTGGTATGCTCGATGGCTTTGATGTCGTCTTCGCTGTGTTTGGTTTTTAAACTTAAAAGCGCATCGCGCATCGGCAACAACGATCGTTTAAGGTAATTGAGTTCTTCGCGCGTTTTCTCGATCCGGACCAAAACTTCTTGGTTTTCGTTATTTTTTGATTCGGCCATTAAAACATCTATTGAACCTTCGTAATATTCTAAAGTGATGTAGAAATTTTCCATGACCGCATCGAGCAACAAATACAGCAAATAATCATTGCGCTTTTTGCGGACAATTCCGCTGTGGGTTTTGATGCGCTCGCGAATATGTGTAAAAAAATCGCTCTTTTTTTCTTGAAACGAAACCAGTAAATTGTCTTTGAGGATAAAACTCAACTGCTCAACGCGAAGTTTCTTTTGTTTATCCGGCAAAATTGATTTGATGCTGAAAAACAAAATATCGTTCAACTCTTCTATTTTGGGTCGGCGCGCTACATTGAGAACATCACTGACCACAAAAGGTTCCAACGATAAAAGTTCGCCAATTTTCTGAATAACTTCTACTTGATGCAGCCCGTGAATATTGAGCCATTTTACATCTTGCAGTTGCTGTTCATCGTTGATTTCTTTTTGAATACGTTCAAATGAAACATGTTCGTATTGCTCAAAACCCACATCGTTATACACGAACATTTGCATATCCACCGGCTCGGTAGTGTTAACGCCCGTGTACACAAAATATTCAGGTTGAACCTTTCTGACCTTGTCGTATTGAACCTTTTTCATCGAGAATTATTTGTGACTAAATATAGGAGTTTTTAAATTTCAAATTACATTTACCAAAAAAACCAAATGCAAACCCTTATCATCAATATTCAGGAACTTTTACAAATCAGAGATTCCTCGGTTTTGAAAGTTTCAGGCGCTGAAATGGCAGAATTACCTTCGATTAAAAACGCTTATTTGCTCATCAATGACGATGTGATTCAAGATTTTGGTTCGATGGAAAAATGCCCGAAATTAAACGATGTAAATCTCATAGATGCCACCGGAAAAACGGTGTTGCCTACTTGGTGCGACAGCCATACGCATATTGTTTATGCCGGAAATCGATCGCAGGAATTTGTTGACCGCATCAACGGACTCACCTACGAACAAATTGCCGAACGCGGTGGCGGGATTCTGAATTCAGCCGCCAAATTACAAGAAACTTCTGAAGACGAATTGTACGAGCAATCCAAAATCCGATTGGAAGAAGTGATGAAGTTAGGAACCGGCGCCGTCGAAATCAAATCTGGGTACGGGCTCACCGCTGAGAATGAAATCAAAATGCTCCGCGTGGTAAAACGATTGAAAGAAAATTATCCAATCGCCGTAAAAGCAACTTTTTTAGGCGCACACGCTTATCCGAGTGAATTTAAAAACAATCATCAAGGTTATATCGATCAAATTATCCACGAAATGATTCCGCGCATCGCCCAAGAAAATCTTGCCGAATATATAGATGCTTTTTGCGAAAGCGGCTATTTCTCGGTTGAAGAAACGGCTCAAATTCTAAAATCCGGACAAGAACACGGATTGATTCCAAAGATTCACGTCAACCAGTTTAATGTGATTGGCGGTGTGGCTTTGGGTGTTCAATACAACGCTTTATCGGTAGATCATTTAGAATTGGTCAGTGATGAGGATATTCTGGCGCTTCAAAATTCTGAGACCATGCCGGTAGCTTTGCCTTCTTGCTCGTATTTTTTGAGTATTCCGTATACGCCGGCCAGAAAAATGTTGCAAGCCGGTTTGCCGCTCGCATTGGCTACAGATTTTAATCCGGGTTCCACTCCGTCCGGCAACATGAATTTTGTGGTAGCGACCGCTTGTATCAAAATGAAAATGACGCCCGAAGAAGCCATCAATGCGGCCACCATCAACGGAGCATACGCTATGGGATTATCGAAAACGCATGGCAGTATTACCTTTGGCAAAAAAGCCAATTTAATCATTACCCAATCTATTCCGTCTTTTTATCAGTTGCCTTATGCTTTTGGCAGTAATCTGATTGACCAAGTAATCATCAACGGAAAAATCATCGCATAAAAAAAGGAACCCGAATTAGGTTCCTTTTTTGTTGATATTATTTTGAGTTTATTTCAAACTGAAACTAGATTTTGACACCAATTCGCCTTTGTCAAATACATTGACAAAGTACGTTCCTTTTTCAAAGTTTTGTCCCGGTAAATCTTGCGAAACATTTACAGATTTATTCTCATACTTAACCGTAGTTTGGAAACTATATGTTAAAGAGTTTTCACCAAAATTTTCGGTTTTCTTTTCACCTAAAACATTGTTCTTGCTGTCAATCACTTGAATGTAATAAGTTTTATCGCCTTGTTTGGCCACTTTGTTTTCTGCAATGGTAAAGCTGATTTTTAAGATATCTGCTCTTCGGGCTTTGTCTGTTTCAATTTGTTTGCCTGAACTTCTGAGTTTGTATGCAGCTGTTTTTAAGTTGCTGATGGTAAGCTTCTGAGCAATTTCAACTGTTTTAGAAAGCTCTTCATTTTGACCGACCAAAACTTCGTTGTATTTGCGCGCTTCGCCTAAAACCGTTACCGTGCTGTCGCGTTGCGTAGTAAGTTTGGCGTTATCTTTTTTGAGCGCTTCGTTCTCGGCCATGAGTGTTTTCATTTTGCCTTCGAGCTCATTGTACATTTTTTTGTACTTCGCCATCGAAGCCGCGTCACCTTTAGACTTTTTCAAATCAGCCATCAAATTAACAACTTTCTCACGCTCAGCGATTAACTCGTCTGACATTGAAGTGTTTTCAGCAATGGCTGCATCGTATCTGGCTTTGAGCTCTTCTAAATCTTTCATGACCGAAGCCTTGTCAGATTTAGTTTCAGTCAGTTCGGTTTGCAAAGCTTTGGCGTCTGAAGTCATCTTGAAGATATACACAAGGCTTCCCACCAAAAGCAAAGCCAACACAGCTATAACTGCTTTTAAATTTGAATTGCTTTTCTGATTTTCCATAATTTTATATTTAATTTGAACAAAAATAATAATATTTGAGTTTATAACGTAAGTTTGCTTGAATATATTTTCAGCGTTAAAAAAGTTTTTATGGATAAGCTTATACCGTTTAGCAACCTAGATTTGGCGCGGGTTACCAATCATCGAAGCGGTGAAATTAAATTTGGCGAAAAGATGCAAGTGGTTCCCAAAGGCACCAAATCTATAGCGACTTTTTTACAACAATCCCCAGCTCGTTATGTGCTCTTGGGTATTCCTGAAGATATTGGGGTTCGAGCCAATTTTGGTCGTCCCGGATCGCATTCGGCTTGGGAAAGCGCCATCAAAAGCATCGCCAACATTCAGTTCAACAAATTCTGCAAAGGCAGCGAACTTTTGGTTTTGGGTCATATTGATGTTGCTGAAGAAATGGCTGAAGCTGCCAACCTGAATTATCACAACATTGCCGATCGCAAAAAATTCAGCGATTTGGTCATGCGCATTGACAAAGAAGTTTCACACATTATTTCGCTCATCGTCAAGGCCGATAAAATTCCGATTGTGATTGGCGGCGGACACAACAACGCCTACGGAAACATCAAAGGAACCGCCTTGGCCAAAGGCAAACCAATCAACGCTGTAAATTTTGACGCGCATTCAGATTTTAGAATTCTTGAAGGTCGTCACAGCGGCAATGGTTTTTCGTATGCTTTTGAAGAAGGTTTTTTGAACAAATACTTCATTTTTGGTTTGCACGAAAATTACACTTCCAAAAAAGTACTCACACGCATCAAGAAAATCAACTCGCGCGTTCGATTCAACACTTATGACGAAATAGCGATTCGCGGAGCCAAGAACTTTCAGAACGAACTTCAAGTTGCCCAAAATTTTGTCAAAGACAACACGTATGGTATTGAAATTGACCTGGATGCCATTCCGGGAATTGCTAGCAGCGCTATGACTTTGAGCGGTTTTTCGGTTGAACAAGCGCGTCAATTTATTCACTTTTTTGCCAGCCATCAAAATGCTGCTTATTTGCACATTTGCGAAGGAGCACCTGAATTGGGTGAAGAAAAAAACAGTCATTTGGTGGGCAAACTTATTGGTTATTTGGTCACTGATTTTATGAAAGCCAACGACCCAAAACCGCAAATGATTGCCAAAATGGAAGTGAACTTTACCGAAGTAAAATCTGCATCAATTAAATAACCTATCTTTGCTGCGCTTTGTACAAACTAAGTACTAAAGCCAAATTTATATGTTATTTGAAGATTTACTCATATCCAAAAGCATCCTTACAGCAGTTTCTGACCAAGGATATACTCAGCCCACACCCATTCAAGAACAAGCCATTCCCGTGATTTTAGACGGACGTGATTTAGTGGGTTGCGCCCAAACCGGTACCGGAAAAACTGCTGCTTTTGCCATTCCCATCATACATCATTTACATCGAATTGTTGGTTCAAACAAAAAAAGAAAACTGATTCGCGCCCTAATTGTTACGCCTACCAGAGAATTGGCCTTGCAAATCGGTGAGAATTTTGATGCCTACGGAAAATACACCAATGTGACCCAAACTACCATTTTTGGTGGAGTTTCGCAAAATCCACAAGTGGAAAAACTCAAAAAAGGTGTCGATGTGTTGATTGCAACCCCGGGCCGATTGCTCGATTTGCACAAACAAGGTTTTATTGATTTAGACCATTTGCACACTTTGGTTTTGGACGAAGCCGATCAGATGCTCGATATGGGCTTTGTGAACGATGTAAAAAAAATTGTCAAACTCACGCCTGATAATCGCCAAACGCTGTTATTCTCGGCCACCATGCCACTGCCGATTCGCGAATTGGCCGAAATGTTTTTGACCGATCCGGCAACGGTAACGGTCACTCCGGTTTCATCAACCGCCGAAAAAGTAGAGCAACAGATTTACTTTGTTGAGAAATCTGAAAAGAGAAATTTGCTTTATCATTTGATTCGCAATGAAAACCTCTCAAATGTATTAGTGTTTTCGCGAACCAAACACGGTGCGGATAACATTGTTCGCTCGTTGCGCAAACGCGGTGTTGCAGCCGAAGCCATTCACGGAGATAAAACCCAAACCTCGCGTCAAAGGGTTTTAGAGGCTTTTAAAAACAAAGAAGTCAGTATTTTGGTGGCTACCGATATTGCGGCGCGCGGCATAGACATTGAACAATTGCCGTATGTGATTAATTTTGACTTGCCCAATATACCCGAAACCTATGTGCATCGCATTGGCCGAACGGGTCGTGCCGGACACGGTGGTTTATCTATTTCATTTTGCTCAAAAGATGAAGCGCCGTATTGGAAAGATATTCAGCGACTCATCAAAGTAGATGTCAAAACCATCGCCGATCATCCGTTTACTTGGAAAGAAGAAGAAAAACCGGTTCAAAATCGTTCGGGTGCAGCACAACCTGAAGCCAAAGGACAACAACGCAGTGGCAAATCTAAAAATTCCAGAAAGTCTTCGGGTTCAAAAAAGAATAAAAAACGCTGGTATTAATTGACGCTGAGCAACTGTTTTTGAATAACCTCAAACAACTGATGTGGCTCAAAAGGTTTGATCATGATGTCGTTCATACCGCTGGCAAAAACCTCAGCTTTCACTTCGTCTTTATCAAAAGCTGTCAGCGCAATCACAGGTGTTTTAATGCCCATTGCACGCAGGCGTTTGGTGGTTTCGTATCCGTTCATACCCGGCATATTGATGTCCATCAAAATGGCGTCATAGGTTCGAGCTTCCAAAATTTTCAGAGCGTCAAAACCATCGGCGACCATATCACATTTAATTTGATGCTTGTCCATGATTTTTTGCGTGACGAGTTGATTGATTTTGTTGTCTTCAACAATGAGTATTTTAACCTCGGATAATTCAGGAGTAATCAACTCAGGAACAACTTCTTGAACAATCTCGTCTGCTTTCTCAAATCCGATACAAAAAGTAAAAGTCGTACCTTGACCCAAGGTACTTTCTAAATGAATATGTCCGCCAAAAAGTGTTACCAATTTCTTGACAATCGCCAGCCCTAAACCGGTTCCTTGATAATCTTCATCGCTGCGACCTACTTGTACAAACATGTCAAATATTTTACTCTGATCATTGGGCGAAATGCCTACGCCATTGTCTTGGACTGAAAATTGAATTTCGTAGCGATCATTCTTAACTTCTTTGAGTTGGGCTTCGACTTTTACCCAACCATCACGAGTAAATTTGAGCGCATTCGAGGTCAGATTCATAATAATTTGAGCCAAACGCAACTTATCGCCTAAAAGACGTTCCGGAATATTTTGATCGATGATAATCTCAAGCTTATTGTTGTTATTGACCGCGATATATTGAACAGAATTGCGAATAATTTCAATCTCGTCAGCCAAAACAAAAGGAATTTTTTCAAGATTGATTTTCTTTTCTTCCATTTTGTTGAGCTGCAAAATATCATTCACCAACGAAAGTAAATAGCGCGCCGAAAATTGAAGCGAATTCAAATGCGTACTTTCTTTGATTTCAGGATGCTCATCAGCCAACATATCGGTAATGCCCACGACTCCATATAAGGGCGTTCTGAGTTCGTGTGTAATGGTCGATACAAACTGAGTTTTGAGTTGCGAGGCTTCTTCGGCTTTTTCTTTGGCTCGTTTTAATTCTTCATTAGCCAACATCAATTCGGCATTGGCTTTTTGACGAAAGCGATTGCTTCGGTATAAAGTAAAAACCAATACCAGCAATGCGGCTCCTAAAACCAATCCGAGCCACAAAACGGTTTTGGATTCTTGCAGTTTTTGTAGATGTTTTTCGTTTTCGAGTTCGATGCGTTCCAGCTGCAAACGGTATTCATCCATTTGGATTTGTGTAGCTGATTCCGAGAGAATTTCTTTGTCTTCCTGAGAGTACAACTGATCTCTGAGTGCTTTAGATTTGGATCTAAACTGCTTTTCTAAATCAAACTGCTCATATGTTTTGTAATGTTCGGCAATGTTATCATACGCATTGACCAAAAACGATTCAAGTTTGTGTTTTTTGGCAATAGCCACGGCTTGATTGTATAATTCAAGCGCCAATTGTGGTTTTTCAATGTGTGTGTTATAAATGCCCGAAAGCGATGTAAAGGTAAATTGCATTTCAGGCAAACCTCGACGTTTGACAAAACTTTCAGCACTTTTCAAATATTGAACGCCGTTTTTAAAATCGCTCATCGAGAAATAAGCGCTCGCAATATTGAGTTTTCCGAAAGTTATTTGCGTACTATCATTGATCTTTTCAGCATAAACGAGGGCCTTTTTGTAGTAATCAATCCCTTTTTTGACATCGATTTTATTGAAGTAATAAACGCTTCCCAAATTGCTGTAAATCCAATCTTTGAGCGAATCATTTTCGATTTTTAGGGCGTGTTCCAGCGCTTTATTGTAAAAAGACAAAGCGTATTTGGCCTCAGAAAATTCGTCATAAATAACTCCAATCGCATTATACGCATGCGCCAAACAATAATCATCGTTGACTTTGTACGAACGCTTGAGTGCCGTTTTGGATAAATCAAGCGCGCGTTTGTAATCGCCTTGATTAAAATAGTTTCCGGCTTTATTAATTTGTTCTTCGATGCTTTTGCGCTCAGAAATTGACTGCGCGTTTGAGCCAAAACCCAACAACACAATCAGCCAAAATAACCTTTTCAAATCACACATGTATTTTGCTCTCTTGAAGATTTGAAAAAATTAGTTTCGGATGAGTTTTCTGTATTTGATGCGTTTCGGAGTCAAATCGCCGCCGAGACGTTTCTTTTTGTTCTCTTCGTAATCTGAAAAACCACCTTCAAAGAAATAAACTTCTGAGTTTCCTTCAAACGCCAAAATATGCGTACAAATTCTGTCTAAAAACCAACGGTCGTGTGAGATGATGACCGCGCAACCCGCAAAGTTTTCAAGACCTTCTTCAAGCGCTCGCAGCGTATTGATATCTAAATCATTGGTTGGCTCATCTAGCAAAAGAACGTTGCCTTCTTCTTTGAGCGTCATGGCCAAATGCAAACGGTTACGCTCACCACCCGACAATGCGGAAACCTTTTTGTTTTGATCGCTTCCGCCAAAGTTAAACCTTGAAAGATATGCGCGTGAATTGACTTGTCGGCCGCCCATCATGATGAGTTCTTGACCGTCGCAGAAGTTTTCCCAAATGGTTTTGTTCGGATCAATATTGCTGTGCGATTGATCCACATAAGCAATTTTTACCGTATCGCCAATCGTGAAACTTCCGCCATCGGGTTGTTCTTGTCCCATGATCATTTTAAAAATGGTTGATTTACCGGCACCGTTTGGCCCAATAATCCCGACAATTCCGGCTTGAGGCAAGGTAAAATTGAGGTTGTCGTACAATAATTTATCGCCAAACGCCTTAGCTACATTTTGCGCTTCAATCACGTTGGTTCCCAATCGGGGACCATTCGGAATATAGATTTCGAGTTTCTCTTCGAGTTGTTTTTGATCTTCGTTGAGCAATTTATCGTAGTTCTGCAAACGCGCTTTTTGCTTGGTCTGACGGCCTTTGGCACCTTGTCGAACCCAATCTAACTCACGTTCTAAAGTTTTGCGGCGTTTAGAAGCTACTTTTTCTTCTTGTTCTAAACGTTTGGATTTTTGATCGAGCCACGATGAGTAGTTTCCTTTCCACGGAATGCCTTCTCCTCTATCGAGTTCTAAAATCCAACCCGCTACATTATCTAAGAAATAACGATCGTGCGTTACGGCAATCACAGTTCCGGCATATTGCGCCAAATGTTGTTCTAACCACAAAACGCTTTCGGCATCGAGGTGGTTGGTAGGCTCATCGAGCAATAATACATCGGGTTGTTGCAAAAGCAATCGGCACAAAGCCACACGGCGGCGCTCACCACCCGAAAGATTTTTGATTAAAGCATCGCCTTCGGGAGTGCGCAAAGCATCCATAGCAACTTCTAATTTATTGTCGATTTCCCAGGCGCCCAAAGCGTCAATCTTGTCTTGCAATTCAGCTTGACGATCCATGAGTTTTTGCATCTTGTCGGCATCTTCATAAACTTCAGGCAAACCAAACATATCGTTGATTTTGTTAAACTCATCGAGCACCGCCATGGTTTCGGCCACGCCTTCGCGAACAATTTCAATCACGGTTTTGCTGTCGTCGAGTTGCGGCTCTTGCTCTAAATAACCCACGGTATAACCCGGCGCAAAAACGACATCGCCTTGGTAACTTTTATCGACACCGGCAATGATTTTGAGCAAAGATGACTTTCCGGAACCATTCAGACCGAGGATTCCGATTTTGGCACCGTAAAAGAAACTGAGGTAAATATTTTTTAAGACTTGTTTGTCACTTCCTTGGTAAGCCTTGCTGACTTTTTGCATCGAGAATATGACTTTTTTATCGTCTGACATAACTATAATTTGATTTAATTAATGTGAATTTTAAAGAACTGTTTTCAAAACAATGTCTGCAAAGATAGTTGATAATAAAAAGAATGCAAGCCTCAAAATAGAAATCTGAGCATAAAAAAACGCCTCAGAAATTTGAAGCGTTTTGAGAGATATTTTTGATAAAATTAATCGATGAGAATCATTTTGCTTTCAGAAGTTTCACCCGAAGTGACTTTGACCAAATAGCTTCCTTTTTTCAAATCAGAAACTTCATATTGATTTTGCATTGGGAACGATTTGACCAATTGACCGAGCATCGAATAAACCTCAACTTTTTCTATATTTAAAGCTGAAGATAATTCAAATTGATTTTGTACCGGATTCGGATAGAGTTTGAATACAGACGAATCTTGGGCAAACTGACTCATTGCTAGGTTGGTATTGTCTAATTTAGTCAAAAAGTACTCGGTAAACGAAGGATCGTTGCCTTGATTGGTCAAAACTGTGGTCCCAAAAGTCAGTGAATCACTCAAAAAGTTTCCGGTTACATGGCAATTCCCATTCGGACCCAGCGCAATTTCGGCGCTGTAATCATCTAAAGTACTGCCAATGGTTTTGGCCCAAATAAAGGTTCCGCTGCTGTTGTAATGTGCCACAAAAATATCTTGACCACCGGCATTGTTAAAATTGGTGCTTCCCATGACAAAATTGGCAGTATATCTTCCGATGAAAAAGCAATTCCCAAAGCCATCAACTGCTAATTCACCATTGGCAGTTGTATTTCCGCCGTTGGGTTTAATGGCCCACAGCAAATTGCCGTTGGAATCATATTTAACCAAAAAATAGCTGTACAATCCTGTTCCGGGGTTGGTTAAAGTAGTCGCCCCAAAAGCAATATTCGGACTATTGAAATAACCATTTAAATAGAGGTTTCCACTGTTATCAACGTTCATTCCCAATGGAGAGATATCGTTGACATTCGCAATAGATTTCGACCAAATTAAATTACCCGCACTATCATATTTAATCAGAAACATATCATAACCGCCGGCATTGGTATAGGTTGTACTTCCGATGGTAAGACTCGGACTGTTGTATATACCTGAAACATAAATATATCCGTTGCTATCTACAGAAACCTTATTGGCATAATCGGTTACGGTTCCTGAAATGCTTTTGTACCACAAGAATCCACCGGTTGAAGAAACTTTTTCAACAAAAATATTTCTTGAACTGGTAACCGTGTCGTGATTTCCTCCGACCAAAACAACATTTCCGTTAGAATCTAAGGCAAGATCAAAAACATAATCATTTCCGAAGTTATTTGAAAAATACTTGTTTCCCCAAAGTGCGGTTCCGCTTGAATTAAACTTCAGCACAAAATCATCTGTGAAAGTTGTTGACGCATCACTGTTAGTGAGCGTAACGCTATTCATGGTAAAAGTGGTTGCATAAAAACCGCCGCCAACATAAACATCTCCGTTGGCATCTACCGCAATAGCTTGTGGCAAAATGCTGTCATTACCGACTGCTTTTTTGGCCCATACTGCATTTCCATTAGCATCGTATTTGGCTAAGAACATTCCGCTTCCACTACCGGCATCCAATAAAGTACCTGCTATGGTCACAGTTCTTCTGAAAGTTCCTGTAATGTAGCTATTTCCACTCGCATCAACGGTCATCGCCGAAATAGAGATACCGTTCACAGAGCCACTCTTTTGAGCCCATAGATAATTAGGTGCTTGTGCTTGCATCGATAAATGGACAAACAACAAAGCAAGTCCCAAAAAGTAAAAAATCTTTTTCATTTGAATCAAATTAACGGGCTAATATACAGCAATTGATGTAAAAAAAATTCATCCGTTTTTAAATGCTATCAACCAATGAATAAATGATTAGAAATATCTGATAATTGCAATAATTCATAAAAAAACCGGCCAGAATTGCTTCAAAACCGGTTATTGGTTAAGTGGTGGGTAATGATTTTAAAAAGTCACGGTATTCACTGTAGCTGATGCTGAAGAAGTGAATGTTTTCTTAAGCGTGGCTCCGGTCAGTGAATAGCTTCCGCCGGTGTACAAGCCCCAAGTGGTGGTTCCGCCTACATAACTTCCGCCAGTATACGAACCGCCAAAATAAATGTTATAGCCTGTATTTTGGGTTAATTCAGGTCGAGAGAAATGAAAATAATACACTGCATTTTTGGGTTTAAAAGTCAAAACTTCATTGCCCGCCGCATCGCGAATATGCAACAGCGAAGTAGCCGCCAACTGACCTGATGATTTGATGTACATGCTCACTTGTGTTGATGTATTGGCCATCGCTTTGGTCATATTTGAATTTGAACCACCCGAAATCAGCAAGCCGCCATTCATTAAGAAAGTACCGTTGAAATCCATGCCTTCTTCAGGTGAGTTCGTTGGTCCGTTAACAATCGTGGTTCCGCCGGTAATGGTAATGTTTCCGTTGCTGTCAATAGCATCACTTCCGGCCACAATTACAATTCCGCCGGTAATGTACAAATGACTGTTATCATTCGACTCTGTTCCGCCCGCAACAGTTCCGTAGGTTGCATTGATGCCGTCATTTGAAGAAGTGATATTGGTTACGCCTCCGTTAAAACGAATAATTGGCGCCTCAACACCTTCGCCCATTCCTTGCGTGGTTGAAGTGGCATTCACAATCGTGTTTCCGCCGTTGACAATCACAGTAGCATCTGAATGAATTCCGTCGTCTGAAGAATTAATGGTGATACTTCCGTTGTTGATGGTTACCGCGCCAACACCGGCAACAGTTTTAGGATGGTTGTAATTGCTGCCCGAAACAGTAAATCTATTTCCGGTGGTTCTGATGTTGAGCGTCGGATTGCCTGTATCGCTTCCGATGGTAATGGTTCCGTCAGAATTTAAACCTTTTCCGCCATTCCCAGAACAATTGGTTGTTACGCTTCCGCCCAAAATATTCAAGCTAGTATCGGCCGAAAAAGCTGCTGAGCTATACGAATCAATTGCTCCGGTAGCATTGGTATAAGTAGCACCAGCTCCTGAGGATGTAACGCTTACCGTTCCGCCTGTTACGTTGATATTGTTGGCTGAAACGCCTTTAAAAGCGGCTCCGGTTCCGGTGATGGTGACGTTGGTTCCGGCCAAATTGATGTTGGTATCTGATTTTAATCCGGCGCAATAAGATGGTATATTTCCGCTACCTGAAGTTTCTAAAGCCACTCCACCTGTAGCTGTGATGTTGATGGTTCCGCCGCCCAAATTCATATCGCCTACTGATTTTAGTGCTTTTGATTGATTGCCACCTACTGTACAACCAATGGCTCCGCTGTTCACATTAATCGTTGCGTCTGAATCGATACAAACGCTGTTTTGGTTGGCTACTGAAAGCGTCAATTGACCATTAGAAATATTCACTCCGGTCGTTCCTTTGATACATTTAGGCGCAACATAATTGGCCGTTGCAGCGTTGTTGGTTCCTGAAACCAAAAATCTCGAGGCCGTATTGATAATGGTCATATTGGGTCCGGTTGAAACATTGCCGATGTTGACCAAAGTATCTGCCGAGATTCCTTTACCGCCTGCCCCTGAAATAGTCAAATTAAACGTTCCCCCGTCTACTGAAATGGCAGCATCTGAAGTAAAACCAGTTACCGAATAAGCATCGGCCAGACCGCTTGCATTGGTATAGGTAGCAGCACCTCCGGCAGCACTCACCGTAAAATTACCTCCGCTGATGTTGATGCCCGTAGTTCCTGAAAAACCTTTGGCTCCGTTGGCCGTTGCCGCCAAAGTAACGTTGAAAGTTCCGTTTGAGATATTGATGTTCGCATCGGTTTTAAAAGCAGTAGCATACGACGGATTGAATCCGCTGCCTTCAGCCACCAATACTGCAGCTCCCGAAATAGTTACCGTAAAGATTCCACCGCTGATATTGATATCGCCTTTGGCACTCACCGCTTTGGATTGCGCACCTGAAACATTCAGATTAAAAGTTCCACCATCGATATTGATGACATTGGTACCCGTTTTTAAAGCCTTTACATCCGCCGAAGTAGATGTTACGTTGAGCGTTCCGGCGTGGATAGCCATCAGTCCGTTTCCGGCATCGATTCCGTCACCCAATGAAGTAATGGTCACGGTTCCGCCGTTCATTAAATAACCTTCGCTGTGCAATCCGTCGGTAACAGCTGAAGCAATGGTGATATTTCCGTTGGCAACCGTAATATTTGACGAAGTATTGATGCCGTGTTTGACCAATCCGTAAATAACGAGCGAACCCGTATTGCTGATGGTGATGGGCCCGTCGGTGGTAATGGTTCCGTTGCGCGTACTGGTAGCTCCGTCTTTTAAAGTATTGGTCGTTCCGGCTGAGAGAACAATGTTGGCTGTATGTCCACCCAAGATGTCAAAGGCCGCGCCCGATGGATTGGTCAAAGTCAAGTTGTTCAAAACCAATTGAACATCGGTGTCTGAGGTAAGCGTTAGACTTCCGTTGTCGGTTGCACCCAAAATATTATATTCTAAGTTGGCTATGCCCGAAGCAGCGTTGACTACTACCGTTCCGGCATTGGCGGTAATATTGATGCCTTGCGTTGCATACGGATTAATAATAGTGGCATTGTCAGCGCCGTTGTAAATGATGTAAATTTTGTCTAAAACCACATTGTTCGTGGTAAAGGTCAAGCTGTCGATGACGGCTTTTTGCAAATTCAAAACATTCGGATCAGCCGATAGCTTGAATTTGGCGAAGGTATTATCAAGTTTGATGCTGTCAACCGAGGTAATTTCTTTGGCAAAAAGGGTGTTTCCTGAATTGTGTACGCGAATTTTTTGTTGTGCAGACATTCCGCTCACCAGCAGCAAAGCGACTAAAGTAAAATAGAACTTGCTCATTTTTTGCTGAATTTAAGGGTGACACCATTGATTTTAAAAAAGTACAAACCTGAAGTCAACCCCGAAACATCGATGCTTTGGTTGGGCTGATATTCGCCTTGCATCACCAATTGTCCGGTGAGCGTGTAAACTTGGGTTTTGAGCGGTTGATCCACTATTGAACTGATGCGCACTTCTTGATCGCCCGGATTTGGATATAAAGCCAAACTGTTGGTCGCCTCAAAAGTTTCGTTGGCTAAGTTACCCCCAAAGGTGATTTTTCTGATCAACGCCACCGGAATCGTGGTGGGTGTTGTTACCGAAGCATCGGTTTTGATTAATACATTTGAAGCGTCAAAATAGAGCTTTCCGCTGGTGGCCACGCTAAAGTTTTGCACGTTGCCATCGTAATAGGTTACTGCAACTCCGGACTGCGCATGGGCGAACGCAGTAAACAAGAGCAATAACCCCAAAATAGTTTTTGTCATTTTAATCATAGTTTTTTTGGGTTTAGAGGGTCAATATTAGAATAGTTTGACGGTCTATTCAAAAATTTGAGGTAAATCACTTGATAATGTCGGTTAAAAAATCATTACCTCAACGTTAACAGCCCACATAAAAAAAGCCCCACTGAAGGAGCTTAAAAGTTATCAACAACGCGCAGAATATTAGACTCTTCCTTTGAGTGCGTTGAACACCCAAGCGTTGGCCAAAAAGCCGATTCCGACGGTTCCGAAGCCCCAACCGGCCACTTCGTTATATTTAAAAACACCCATTCCAATGAGGATTAATCCCATAATAATCATAATCAAGGTTGCCCAGCCCAAAACGGTATTTTTGTTCATCATTTTCATAATTAAATTTAAGTTTAGTGGTGGTTATAGCAGCGCCAAAGATACAAAGCTATCCATCATGAGAAAATCGTCACCAACATTTCTTTGAGCAAATCGTGCGTTGGCAATGAATTCGCGCCCACGCCTTTACTTTTCACATCAATATCTCGAAGTTTGGCTACAATGCTGCTGACCTTTTTCATCGGATAATGGCGCAATGCTACATCATAATCTTTGAGAAAAAACGGATTCACCTTCAGAACCGACGCCACATTTTTCGGGCTTTTATCTTTGAGTCCGTGGTATTGCAATAAGTTCACAAAAAAAGAAAAAACTTGCGCCGTAGTCAACACCATCGGATTGTCTTTAGGATTGTCCGAAAAATACTTGGCAATTTGATACGCTTTGAGCTGATTTTTCTCGCCAATCGCTTTGCGCAATTCAAACACATTAAAGTCTTTGCTAAAACCAATATTCTCTTCAATGTGTTGCGCATTAATCGTCGTGCCTTTGGGCAAAACAATTTGCAGCTTTTCGAGTTCGTTGTTAATTTTACTCAAGTCAGTTCCCAAAAACTCCACAAGCATGGCAGCCGCTTTGGGTTCAATGCCATAGTTTTTGCCTTGTAAGACGCGTTTGATCCAATCGCCCACTTGGTTTTCGTACAGCTTTTTGCTCTCGTACACCAAACCGTTTTTCTCGAGGACTTTGGTTACTTTTTTGCGTTTGTCGAGCGTTTTGTATTTGTAGCCAAAAACCAAAACCGTCGTGGGTGTCGGTTGTTCAGCATAAGCTTCAAGCTTATCAATACTCTTGGCCAAATCTTGCGCTTCTTTCACGATGATTACCTGGCGCTCTGCCATCATCGGATAGCGTTTGGCCGAAGAAATCACATCTTCCATACTCACATCACGGCCATACATCACGGTTTGATTAAACCCTTTCTCGTCTTCGGTCAGCACATTTTGCTCGATAAAATCCGAAAGTTTATCAATATAATACGGCTCCTCGCCCATCAAAAAATAAATGGGTTTGAGGTTTCCGGCTTTGATGTCGTTGACTATTTTAACTACTTCGTCCAAGGTTTTTGTTTTATTTTGGTAGCATATTCCCGCTGTCCTTCCAAATCTTTTGCGCTCAAAAACGCCGCAAAAGGATTTTCCTTCCCATCGGGGCTGGGCTTATGTGCTCATTGATTGTTCGGTTTCTAAATCATTATCCGGCTCAACGACAATTTACTTATCTTTGGCTCATGCAAAAACTCAATTTTCCGACCTATCGGTTTCGGCTCAAAAATAGTGAAAATAAAACGGCTATTTTTGATGACATCCGTAAAAAGTTTGTGATGCTCACGCCCGAAGAATGGGTGCGTCAACACGCGGTTCAGTGGTTGTTGCAAGAAAAAAACTATCCGCTTTCGCACATCAATGTCGAGAAAGTTCTCAAAATAAACGGGCTTACAAAGCGCTATGACATTGTCGTTTTTGAACCGAATGGCCAACTGCGCCTTTTGGTCGAATGCAAAGCGCCCGAAGTCCCGATCACCGAAAGCGTTTTTGATCAAATTGCGAGGTACAATTTAGCGCTCAACGCCGAATATCTCATGGTGACCAATGGTTTGAATCACTATTTTTGCCAAATGGATTTTGAGCACAGTCAATATAAATTTCTCGCCGATATTCCCTCTAAGAAATAAAGTATGAATCCACCCAAAATAGCCGTCGTCATTCTCAACTGGAACGGAGCTGCCCTACTCGAGCAATTCTTGCCTTCGGTGTGCGCGTATTCTGAGCAAGCGGTCATTTATGTGGCAGATAATGCTTCTACGGATGATTCTGTTTCGGTGGTTCAAAGCAAATTTCCACAGGTAAAAATCATTCAAAACACACAAAATTTAGGCTTCGCCGGCGGTTATAATCAAGCCTTGAAAAACGTTCCCGAAGAAATTTTAGCACTCGTCAATTCAGATATTGAAGTCACCGAAAATTGGCTACAACCCATTTTGGAAATTTTTGAAAACGAACCTCAGACCGGTATGGTGCAACCCAAAATATTAGATTTTAAAAACAAATCGATGTTTGAGTATGCAGGAGCCGCCGGTGGTTATATCGATCAATTCGGCTTTCCGTTTTGCCGCGGGCGTTTGTTTGATACGCTAGAACCAGATCAAGGCCAATACGATGAGCGCACCCAAATTTTCTGGGCTTCGGGCGCTTGCCTCTTCATCCGAAAAGAAATATTTGAAACCTTAGGCGGTTTTGACACCGACTTTTTTGCGCATCAAGAAGAAATCGATTTGTGCTGGCGTGCCAATAATCTAGGCTTCAGAGCCATTTACGAACCAAATTCTACCGTTTTTCACGTGGGCGGCGCTACGCTGCAACAAGGTAATCCGCAGAAAACTTTTCTGAATTTCAGAAATTCGCTGTTCATGCTCACCAAGAATTTACCGACCTCTCGATTATTTCCGGTTCTTTTTATCCGACTTTCATTAGATGGCATTGCAGGAATACAATTTTTAATCAAACGGCAACCGATGCATTGTTGGGCTGTTTTGCGATCGCATTTTTGGTTCTATTTTAGGTTGCCTAAAAACTGCCGCAAACGAACCCAGAAACAAAGCAATAAATATTATCTGACCACCAGCATTGTTTATCAGTATTTTGTGCGCCGAAAAAAACGCTTTCAGGATATTTTTTAACATTAGTTTATAGAATGAAGTTGGTAGCTGTGCGTTTTATGACTTACTTTTGCCAACATAACAAACAAAGCCTTTTATTATGAAGAGAATCGTTTTAGCCCTATCTGTTCTTGGTTTACTAACCGCTTCTTGCGGAACCAAAAAGAAAATTGCCGAACTCGAGCAAAAAAACAAAGAGTGCCAAGATTTGTTGAACTCAACCACCGTAAAACTCAATATGTGTTTGAGCGAAAAAGAATCTCTGTCGAGTCAAATTGATTTCTTGAAAAAGAACAATGCCGATTTGATCAACAATGTCGGTAACATGACGACCCTCACGCATCAAGGCGCGCAAAACATCGAAAAAGCGCTCGAAACCATCAAAGAAAAAGATTTGAAAATCTCCAGAATGCAAGATGCGCTTACCAAGAAAGACAGTGTAACACTTGCTTTGGTCACCAGCCTCAAAAGTTCGGTAGGCATTTCAGATCCGGATATTGAAGTCAATGTTGAGAAAGGTGTCGTGTTTATTTCGATTGCCGATAAATTGCTTTTCAAAAGCGGCAGTTATATGGTCAGCGACCGCGCCAAAGAAGTACTCGCCAAAGTAGCCAAAGTCATCAACGACAAACCTACTTTTGAGTGTATGGTTGAGGGTCACACCGACAATGTTCCGTTTACCGGAAACGCTGTTTTGCTAGACAACTGGGATTTAAGCGTCAAACGCGCCACGGCTATTGTACGCGTGTTAACCAAAGATTTAAAAGTAAATCCGGCACAACTTATTGCCGCCGGGCGCAGCGAATATATTCCTCTGGTAGCCAACAACACAGCCGACAATCGTTCTAAAAACCGCAGAACCCGCATCGTCGTGATGCCAAAAATTGACGAGTTCTACGAAATGATTGAAAAAGAAATGAAAAAACCGGCAAAATAATTTGCAAACTCCATAAAACAAAAACGCTCAGCATACACTGAGCGTTTTTTATTTAGAATATAAATCGTTTACTAAAAAATATCTACCTCACCTTTACCTTCTCTTACCACCACCGGCTCATAACCCGACAAGTCAATAATCGTCGAGCCCATATTGTCGCCATAACCACCGTCAATAACCAAATCAACTAGGTTTTGCCATTTTTCAAAAATCAATTCCGGATCGGTTGAATATTCCAAAACCTCATCTTCATCGTGAATCGAAGTCGATACAATCGGATTGCCCAACACACGAACCATCTCACGCGCAATATTGTTGTCAGGCACGCGAATCCCCACGGTGCTTTTCTTTTTAAATTCTTTGGGTAAATTGTTGTTTCCGGGCAAAATAAAAGTATACGGTCCGGGCAAAGCGCGTTTGAGCAATTTAAAGGTAGAAGTATCAATCTGGCGCACATAGTCTGACAAATTGCTCAAGTCGTGACACACAAACGAGAAATTGGCTTTCTCCAGCTTGATGCCTTTGATTTTGGCAATGCGTTCCAGCGCGCGACTGTTGGTAATGTCACAGCCCAAACCATAAACCGTATCGGTTGGATAAATCACCAAACCACCATTACGCAAAACCTCAACGACCTTTTTAATCGCGGCTTCGCTGGGTTTGTCTTCGTATATTTTAATGAATTCGGCCATGAGCTTTGTGCGTTGTATTTGTCTGTGCAAATTAACGAATAAACCCATCAACACAAGAACAATTCAGCGGTTAATTTTTGGGGCGTGCCCCTACGGGTCGCGTTTTACGCAGTGCGCGGCACTTAGCTACAACCGCTCACGCGGGCGGGTGCTTCCGGAAAAAATTCACTATCCAATGATGTCCAGCTTGGCAAAACGCAACAACAACTTTTTAATGCCGCCTACTTCAAATTTAATTTCGGCTTTTTTATCGGCACCGGCGCCTTCCAAAGCAAGCACCTGTCCTTTGCCGAACCGTTCGTGCATGACGATGTTGCCTACGGTCAGTTGGCCATCAAACAAATTTTGATGCTGACTTGGCGCCTGACTGTTCATCGGTTTGAGTTTGCGGATATTCGCTGCCGGCTGTGGCTGTGGTATTTTAGGAGGCGTTCCGCTCACTGGTTTGGCCAAACGCAGTTTTGATTTGTCTATTTCACCAAAAATGTCGGTGTCAATCATCGGTTTAAAACGGTAATTGTTTTCTTCAGGCGTGAGGTATTCTAAATATTGCCCGTCAATTTCTTCAATAAAACGCGAAGGTTCACTGTCGGTGAGTTTGCCCCAACGATAACGCGACTGAGCATACGTCAGGTAAGCTTGCTTTTCGGCACGGGTCAGCGCTACATAAAACAAACGGCGTTCTTCTTCGAGTTCGCTGCGCGTGCTCACGCTCATGGCACTAGGGAACAAATCTTCTTCCATGCCCACAATAAACACCGTCGGAAATTCCAATCCTTTGGCCAAGTGAATGGTCATGAGTGCTACGCGGTCATCATCGCCGGTGTCTTTGTCTAAATCAGTTGCCAAAGCTACATCCTCTAAGAATTCTGATAAAGCGCCGCGCGCACCGTCGACTTCTTTTTGCCCTTCGGTAAAATCTTTGATTCCGTTGAGCAATTCTTCAATGTTCTCAATACGCTGAATACCTTCGGGCGTTGGGTCTTTTCTGAGTTCTTGCACCAAACCGGTTTTTTTGGTCACGTGATCGGCCAAGAAAAAAGCATCTTGGGTTTCATTCATCACCTGAAAACTCTTGATCATGGTCACAAAATCCTGGAGTTTGTTTTTGGTTCCGGCGTTGAGTTTCAGATCAATTCGGTCGATGTTTTCCATGACTTCAAATATCGATCGCTGGTAATGATTGGCCGCCACCGTGAGCTTCTCGACCGTAGTATCGCCAATACCGCGCGCCGGATAATTGATCACACGCACCAAAGCTTCTTCGTCTTTCGGGTTGATCACCAAACGCAAATAACACAACACATCTTTGATTTCTTTGCGCTGATAAAAAGATAATCCGCCGTATATGCGGTACGGAATATCGCGTTTGCGCAAAGCGTCTTCCATGGCACGTGACTGAGCGTTTGTTCGGTACAAAATCGCGAACTCGTGGTTGTTCATTTGGTATTGCATTTTGTGCTCCCAAATGGTTCCGGCCACAAAACGACCTTCTTCGCCATCGGTAATACTGCGGTGCACTTTGATGCGGTTGCCTTGTTCGTTGGCCGTCCAGACCACTTTGTCGAGTTTGTATTTGTTTTTTTCTATGATTGAATTCGCAGCTTCGACTATGTTAGCGGTCGAGCGATAGTTTTGCTCCAATCGATACATTTTGGCCTGCGCATAATCTTTCTGAAAGTTCAAAATGTTGTTGATGTTGGCGCCTCGAAACGCATAAATACTCTGCGCATCATCGCCCACCACGCATATATTCTGAAATCGATCAGACAACGCACGCACAATCAAATACTGCGAATGGTTGGTATCTTGGTACTCATCGACCATGATATATCTAAATCGATCTTGATATTTAGCCAATACATCCGGAAAACGGTTGAGCAATTCGTTGGTGCGCAAGAGCAAATCGTCAAAATCCATCGCTCCGGCTTTAAAGCAACGCTCAACGTATTCTTCATAAATTTCACCCAAACGCGGCTTTTTGCTCATCGCATCAGCTTCTTGCAATTCAGGATTGTTGAAATACGCTTTAACCGTAATCAAACTATTCTTGAACGACGAAATACGACCCAAAACTTGCTTGGGTTTATAGATGTCTTTGTCGAGTTGTTTTTCTTTGATAATCGCCGAAATCAGTCGAACACTGTCTTGGGTATCATAAATCGTAAAGTTCGACGGAAAGCCCAATTTGTCAGCCTCGGCACGCAAAATTTTGGCAAACACCGAGTGAAAAGTTCCCATCCACAGATTCTTGGCTTCGCCGCTACCGACAATTTGCGCAATACGACTTTTCATTTCGCGCGCGGCTTTGTTGGTAAAAGTCAGCGCCAAGATGTTAAATGCATCAACGCCTTGACTCATCAAATAAGCTATGCGCACGGTCAACACGCGGGTTTTGCCCGAACCGGCACCGGCAATGATGATCATCGGGCCGTCTTTGTGCAAAACGGGCGCCTGCTGGGCCTCATTGAGTTGATGGATATATTTTTGCATTTTTTAGGTTGCTGAGTTACTGAGCGCCTGAGTTGCAGAGCTACTGAACTTTTCAGACGGAAGGCAAAAGTAAGGATTTCACACTTAAATAAGAAGCTAAAATCATTCTGATTTCGGAGCTGTTACAGTTTCTTTTTCAAGCGAAGAAATCACTTTTTCTTCTTCGGCCGTGAGCACTATGGCGTTGTTCTTTTGCCAGAATTTATCGGTGTAATTAGTTGGTTTGTCGTATAGACGTTTTTTCTTGTAGACCGATTTTTTGTCATAAGGCTGGTCTTTTTCAAAATTGGTGACAATCAAATCACTGCGACATTCCTCGAGATAGTTGAGCTTTTTGTTCCAAATTCTGACCTTGCCATAACGGTTGCTGTAATACATCAAATAATTGTTGTTGACCAACTTGAAGGCAACTTTGTACTTGGTATCTAAAATCGAAGCTTTACCAATCAAGAAATTTATGGTTCTAGCATATTGCTGATGCGACGGCGCCATAAAGGTTTCAATTTCATAAATCAATTTGGTTTTCGGATCAAAAGTAACCCAACCTTTAAAAAGCGGTTTTTCAATAGAAGTCAACGGCTCAAAATAAACCGTATACAACTCAGTACCGCTGTTGTCTTTTTTGGATTTGAGCATAAACTCATAATCTTCATAATGATCGTCGTCGAGCAAGGTTTCTATAAAATAGCCAAAATCATAACTTCTGGAAATAGCCGTTTGAATATTCACCAGTGAGCGCGAATCTTCATCGTCCTCATCGTTCGATAAAAAGAATGAGCGATTTTGCGGAATGACCAACTCAGATTTTGTTTTTTTGGTGGTTCCGCTGACGTGATAATCGAGCAATCCGTCGGAGAATTTCACATGTTTTCCATTCGATTTGACAAACTCACGATAATACGTATGCAACAAAATCGGCTTGTTGAAACGCGCTTTTGAAACTTTAAAAACATCCAACAAATATTCGTGCAATGGCGTTTTGGTCACGATAACTTCTTCGAGTTTTTCTTCGCTGGGTTCAAGTGCCATTGATTTTACATCATCAGTAAATTCAATGGCCGGTATCATCAACGTTTTATATCCTAAATAAGTAAGGACAATCACCGAAGATTTAGGCGCAGAAAGCTGAAACAAACCTTCTTCGTTGGTAATGGTTCCCGAGCCTGAATTTTGTACACCTATTGATGCGGCTATGAGTGGTTCTTGAGTTTGTGCATCTTTGACGCTTCCGCGGATAGAAATATTCTGAGCAAATAATAGCGTGCTGAACAAGAGGAAAAAGGCATGTAAAGCTTTCATGATTTTGAGATTTTGTTTCCTGCTAAAGTAAGTCAATTTAGGCCATGAAAGTCAATTGTTAATTTCTTTCAAACAAAAATTCAATGATGCTAACTATTCTTTTATTTTTGTCGCTTAAAAAAACATACGGATTATGGAAAATAAACTGTTTGAAATTCTAAGCTACACATTGCCTTCACTAGTCACAGGAGGCGTTGCCTATTACTTTTTTACCGCTTATTTTAAAGATCAACGCAACACGCGTCGTTGGTTGGTGCAACGCGATTTACAAAAAGAATCATTGCCTTTGCGCTTACAAGCTTTTGAACGGATGGCTTTGTATTTAGAGCGAATCAATCCGAGCAAATTGCTTTTGCGTGTAGCGCCAATTTCAGAAGAGAAAAACCACTACGAAAACTATTTGGTCGAGCTCATCGAACAAGAATTCGAACACAACCTGACCCAACAAATCTATATGTCTGACGAATGTTGGACCGCGATTGTCATGGCCAAAAACGCTACGGTTCAAATCATTCGCAAATCGGCTTTGAATGAAAAAGTAACAAATGCCGATGCGTTGCGCGAAGCCATCTTAACCGAAATGGTTGACCGAAGCGCCCCGAGCAACACCGCTTTGGCTTATCTCAAAAAAGAGCTCAAAAATTATATGTAATTAGCGCGAATAATTCGGTGCTTCCTTAGTAATGGTCACATTGTGCGGATGACTTTCGGTAATACCGCTTGAAGTAATCCGTACAAATCGTCCGTTTTCTTGCAAGGTCGGAATATCTTGAGCTCCGCAATAACCCATGCCGGCACGCAATCCGCCGATGAATTGTTGCATGCTTTCGTTGAGTTCGCCTTTATAAGGCACGCGGCCTACGATGCCTTCAGGAACGAGTTTTTTGACATCGTCTTCAACATCCTGAAAATATCGGTCTTTTGAACCTTCTTGCATGGCTTCAACCGAGCCCATTCCGCGGTAAGATTTGAATTTTCTACCTTCAAAAATAATGGTCTCGCCCGGCGATTCTTTGGTTCCGGCCAAAAGCGAACCGAGCATGACGCAATCAGCTCCGGCCGCTATAGCTTTGGGAATATCACCGGTATAGCGAATTCCGCCATCGGCAATTACCGGAACGCCGGTTCCTTTAATCGCAGCGGCCACCTCTAACACCGCCGAAAACTGCGGAAAACCAACACCCGCCACCACGCGTGTGGTGCAAATAGAGCCCGGACCGATGCCTACTTTTACGCCGTCAGCGCCGTGTTCGACCAAATATTTCGCAGCTTCGGCCGTAGCAATATTGCCTACCACCACATCGAGCTGCGGAAACTTGGCTTTGATTTCTTTTAAAACAAGCACTACGCCTTGGGTATGTCCGTGGGCGGTATCTATGATGATGGCATCCACACCGGCTTGAACCAAAGCTTCGGTGCGCTGAACAGCATCGGCCGTCACACCAATGGCCGCAGCCACTCGGAGTCGTCCATAAGTATCTTTGTTGGCAATAGGTTTTTGGGTGAGTTTGGTGATATCTCGAAAAGTAATCAATCCGACAAGTTTATTTTGGGCATTCACTACCGGAAGTTTTTCGATTTTGTTGCCTTGCAAAACCACTTCGGCTTGCTCGAGCGAAGTTCCTTCGGCCACGGTAATCAAATGCTCGCTGGTCATGACCTCAACAATCGGACGCGCGTTGTTTTTTTCAAAACGCAAATCTCGGTTGGTAACGATGCCTTTTAAAATTTTCTGTTCATCTACAATCGGAATTCCACCAATACCGTATTCTTTCATGGCATTTTTGGCATCAATGACCTTGGCCGTCAAAGGCAATGTTACCGGATCTATAATCATCCCCGACTCGGCGCGTTTGACTTTGCGAACTTTGGCAGCTTGCTCGGCAATGGTCATGTTTTTGTGCAACACGCCAATTCCGCCTTCTTGCGCCATGGCAATAGCCATCGAACTTTCGGTCACGGTGTCCATAGCGGCCGAAACAATCGGTACATTGAGCGTGATGTTTTTTGAAAATTTTGAGCGAATACTGACTTCCCGGGGCAAAACACTAGAATAATTGGGAACCAGCAATACATCGTCGTAGGTCAAACCTTCTCCGATGATTTTGGAGTTGTGTGCATTCATGCAATTTAGTTGTTGTTGTTAAATTGCAGGCAAATATAGTCATTTTTGTGGTTGGTTAGCGGTTTTAGATGGTCAAAAAACTTCGGATTTTTAAAATTATTTTTAAATGGGGCGTGCCCCTGCGGGTCGCGTTTTACGCAGTGCGCGGCACTTGCTGCAACCGCTCACGCAAATCGCTCAGACGGAAACTAATTGCTTCAGTTTTTGATTTGGAATTCTATCATTCAAAAAAAAGAAAATGTTTCATCCGCGTGAAGGATGACAGCGGATAGCCCACAGCGAGGCACGAGCGAGGACTAGCAGCGAACAGCCTGACAGCGGCGCAGCGCAGCGGAGCCGGTGGCACGCCCTGAAAATAAATTTGATTTAATGAAACTCGCCAAACAACTTCAGAGCCTCGTTGTAGCTGCTTTCAAATGAAGTCGGATTGAGTCCAGTTTCGGCTTTTTGTGCGGTAAAATACGAAAGCAGTTTTTCGGTCGGCATATTGCCCGTTAAATCGTCTTTGGCCATCGGGCAACCGCCAAATCCTTTGATGGCGCCGTCATACCGCGTGCAACCGGCTTGGTAGGCCGCATGCACTTTTTCATACCAACTATCCGGCGTGGTGTGCAAATGCGCACCAAACTCAATATGCGGATATTTCGGAATTAAATTCGAGAACAAATACGTGATGACTTCAGGCGTTGAGCTGCCAATGGTATCAGACAACGACAAAATACGCACGCCCATTTGTGCGAGTTTTTCGGTCCATTCACCTACGATTTCAACGTTCCAAGGATCACCATACGGATTGCCGAATCCCATCGATAAATAAGCGACCACTTCTTTGTTTTTGGCCGCTGCAATGTCGAGAATTTCTTGGAGCGTTAAGAGTGATTCGGCGATGGTTTTGTGCGTGTTACGCATTTGGAAATTCTCTGAAATCGAAAACGGGAAACCCAAATACTGAATCTCGCGGTGCTCCGCTGCCGAAACTGCGCCTTGTGTATTGGCAATAATCGCTAAGAGTTTGCTGGTGGTTTGCGACAAGTCAAGCGAAGCCAAAACCTCGGCCGTATCTTGCATTTGCGGAATGGCCTTGGGCGAAACAAAACTGCCAAAATCAATCGTGTCAAAACCCACGCGCAACAACGATTGTATGTAGGCAACCTTGCGCTCGGTAGGAATAAACGGTTTAATGCCTTGCATGGCATCGCGCGGACATTCGATGATTTTGAGTTTGTTCATAGAGCGCCAAATATAATAAAGAATTTTGGGCTACGAAATCGTTTTCTTGGCTTATTTGTATGATGCTATTCGGTAATAATTTAAAATATTACATAAAATGGTTATAATTTAAAATATTACACAAAATGGTTATAATTTAAAAAACGTTTAGTACTTTAGCACAACCAAAAATCATCAGATGATAGCCATTATTACCGGAGATATGATCAATTCGCGCAAGCCAGCTCAATCAGATTGGCTCGAAGGATTAAAAAAAATACTCGGCCAATACGGACCATCGCCCGCTCGATGGGAAATTTACCGTGGCGACCAATTTCAGCTTGAAGTGCCGGCTGCCGAAGATGCTTTGCATACCGCTTTTTTGATCAAAGCTTATTTAAAAACGCTCAAACTCGACGCGCGTATGAGTATTGGTTTGGGCGAAAAAAACTACGCTGCCGAGAAAATTTCTGAGAGCAATGGCAGCGCTTTTGTCCGCTCGGGCGATTTGTTTGAAACGCTCAAAAAACAAAAAACCACACTCGCCATACAAAGCAGCGATGCCACTTTTGACACCGAAATCAACTTGATGCTCCGACTGAGCCTGACCTTTATGAACCATTGGCTGGCACAACCCGCCGAATATGTGGTGGCGGCTTTAGAACATCCGAATTTTTCGCAAGAAGAAATCGGGCAACAACTGGGCATTACCCAAGCCGCCGTGAGCCGTCGACGCAAACGCGCTCAATTTGATTTGCTGCGCGAACTAAATCAATATTATCGAAACCGAATCAAACAAATCGCACCATGATTTTATTTGCTCAACTCTTGCTGGCTCATCTATTGGGCGATTTTGTGCTACAGCCCAATCATTGGGTGGCCGATAAAATGCAGCAAAAAATCAAAAGTATTTATCTGTATGCCCACATCTTGCTGCACGGTTTACTGGCTTGGTTGGTTTCGTGGTCTTGGAAATTTGCAGGCTATGCTTTGTTGTTGGCTCTACTCCACGGACTCATTGATTTGCTCAAACTGTATCTTCAAAAACCCAAAACACAGCGTTATTGGCTTTTGGGTGATCAGGTGTTGCACTTGATTTCAATAACCTTCATTGTATTGTTATATGAGCAAGTCAATTTGAAATTATACACGCTTGATGAGCGCATGTGGTTGTATGCAAGCGGTGTTTTGTTTTTGACCACGCCTACTTCTATTCTGATTAAAAACATCATCTCGATTTGGACGCCGAACGAGCCCGATACTACTGACCAACCCACCGATTTGCAAAATGCCGGCAAATACATCGGCATCCTCGAACGCTTGTTTGTGTACTTTTTTGTGGTGAGCGGTTACTTTGCCTCGATTGGTTTTTTGATGGCGGCCAAGTCGATCTTTCGGTTTGGCGATTTAACCCAGGCCAAAGACCGCCGACTGACTGAATACGTACTCATCGGAACGCTCATCAGTTTTGGTTTTGCCATTGCTGTAGGCTACCTGACGCAGATTTTCTTACCTTATTTTAGCTAATATCGCTTGATTGATTTGTTTGACCAGTGCCGGACCTTCATAAATAAATCCGGTGTATAACTGAATCAAACTGGCGCCGGCTTCGAGCTTATCAAGCGCATCTTGTGCCGAATGAATGCCCCCGACACCAATAATCGGGAACGCACCTTGGCTGTTTTGTGCCAAAAACCGAATGACCTCGGTGGCGCGCGCTGTCAACGGTTTCCCTGACAAACCGCCCGCTTCTGACTGATTCGATGAATTCAAACCCTCGCGCGACAACGTGGTATTGGTGGCAATGACGCCAGCAATTTGGGTGGTTTGAACAATATCGATAATATCTAATAACTGCTCGTTAGTTAAATCCGGAGCGATTTTGAGCAAAATAGGTTTGGCTTTGACTTTTTGTGCGTTGCGGTTTTGCAGTTCTTGCAACAATTGGGTGAGCGGTTCTTTGTCTTGCAAAGCGCGTAAATTGGGCGTATTGGGCGAACTGACATTGACCACAAAATAATCAACTACGTCATACAAAGCTTCAAAACTGTATACATAATCCGCCGTGGCCTGCTCGTTGGGCGTGTTTTTGTTCTTACCGATGTTGCCCCCAATGAGTACGCCTTTGTTTTTTTGCAAACGCAATACCGCCGCATCCACGCCTTGGTTGTTAAAACCCATGCGGTTGATGATGGCCGAATCTTCGAGCAAACGAAACAACCTTTTTTTAGGATTTCCGTCTTGCGGTTTGGGCGTGAGCGTACCGATTTCAATAAAACCAAAACCCAAATAAGACAATTCGTGATACAGCTTGGCATCTTTGTCAAAACCCGCGGCCAAACCCACCGGATTTTTAAATTTCAGGCCAAAAACTTCGCGCTGCAGCCGCGCATCTGCAACTTCATAAGCGCTTTTGAGCCAAGCCGGAACACCCGGAATTTTACAGGCAAAACGCAAAGCCGAAAAGGTAAAATGGTGCACTTTTTCAGGATCAAACCCAAAAAGCAAAGGTCGAATAAGTTGTTTGTACATGGTTGTGTTGTTGTGCGGCAAAGGTAAACTTCTTGGGTGAAAGTGGCAAGAATTTCAAGTCACACACCAAAATTCCGGATTGATTTTTATGTTTGGACGTGCCCCTGCGGGTCGCGTTTTTCGCAGTGCGCGGCACTTAGCTGCAACCGCTCACGCAAATCGCTCCGACGGAAACTAATTGCCCCAGTTTTAGCTTTGAAATTCTAACATTCAAAAAAGAAATTTTTTTATCTGCGTGAGATTTGATATTAAGAGGAGCAAGTCCTGTGGACTTGAGGTATCTTTAAAAGCTTCAGTTTTGACAAATGCCTGAAGTTTAGCAGTGTGCCAGTGTGCGTGAGGGATGGCAGCGGATAGCCCACAGCGAGGCACGAGCGAGGACTAGCAGCGAACAGCCCGACAGCGGCGCAGCGCAGCGCAGCCGGTGGCACGCCCCAAAAAGCACCCAAAAACACCCTTTGATTTTGGTGAATTTTATTTATTTTTACACCACTATACGCCTAAAATTTTTATACGCCATGAATTGGAACGCCCGCCCGCTGGTGCATCGCGCCGAATTTAGAATCTTGGTAGCCACCGACGATTTTGAAACTTCACAATGGATTAGAACTTTTGCCGACGCCCGTTGGAGTCATACCCACCGCGGTTGGCATGTGCCCGATACCGAACGCAACCGAGCCATTTTGCGGCTCGCTCCCAGAATTGATAAGACTCCGGATAAATCAATCGTGCAACAAGTGGCGCGGTTTAAACTTTGGCTGCAATCGCGCCGATACAGCGAGCATACAGTAAAAACTTATAGCGATGCGCTGATTTGCTTTCTGGATTTTTTTAATCACAAAACCGTTGACGAGATTGATATTGACGATTTGATAAAGTTTAACAATGAGTATATTTTAGAAAAAAAACTTTCGGCCTCATACCAAAACCAAATTGTCAATGCCGTAAAACTTTATTTTGCGCAAATTCAGCAGCGCAAACTCGAAGTAGAACTGATTCACCGGCCCAAACGCGAAAAACTTTTGCCCAACGTATTGAGCAAAGCCGAGGTGAAACTGATTTTGAATGCGCATGTAAACTTTAAACACAAGGTGATGCTGTGTATGATTTATAGCTGTGGCCTGCGCTGTAGCGAGCTGATTGCTTTGAAACCTGCCGATATTCAGTCAGACCGCAACATTGTTGTGATCAGACAAGCCAAAGGAAAAAAAGATCGAATTGTTCCGCTATCGGCCAACATCCTAGAAATGCTGCGACAATATTACGCCGCATATAAACCCAAAGTTTGGCTGTTTGAAGCCACCCAACCCGGTCAACCCTATTCTGCTAAAAGCTTGCAACACATACTCAAGGAAGCGGTGCGCAAAGCAGATATCGATAAACCTGTTACGCTGCATTGGCTGCGGCACAGCTACGCCACACATTTACTCGAAAACGGAACTGACCTGCGCTACATTCAAGAAATTCTGGGCCACAACAGCAGTAAAACCACTGAAATCTATACGCACGTGAGCACCCTGAGCATACAAATGATCAAAAGCCCGTTTGATGATTTATAAATTTTTATATCTTCGCTAGGAACTCATATACTCAGACATATTCCGTTAGAAAAAGGTGTTTTTGGATGGTTTTTTGGGGATATGAGAGTTATACGACAGCAAGTTTTAAATCTGCGAAAACACAAAAGTTTCGGGCTTTTTCGATAAAGTTTTTACAAACTTTGTGTGAAAATAAGTTCGTAAAATAAACTGAAAAATTGTTCAAATCGGAAACTTTTTGACTTTGTTTGCGAACCTAAGTTGCGCATAAATTTTGCCGTCTTATAACCGCACCTAAACGCAAAAACTGTTTTTTGTGTTGCGTCAATGTTCGGTTTTCACGTTTTTTGTTTAGTTTAGCGGAGATAACGCTGCTCGCTTTTCCGTTTCTACGTCTAGCTGCAAAACGTTACCAGCAATGTTTAAGCACCGCACAATAATCACATATATGGAACATATTCAACAATTCAAAAAACAAACTGAATCGACAAGTTGGACAAAATGAAAATATCACGTTTGATTTCTTTGTGCATTTTCAAGAATGGAATTTGTTGAAACATACAGGATATGCAACAGGTGACAGAAGAAGAAATACAATGGCTAATTAGGATAAATTTGGAGAAGATAATGACGAAGCTTTTTCAAAACAAATTAAATAATCCGAGAACAAGATTTTGAATGAAGCCACAAATTACTTATTTGCATCGCCTCCAAAAAAACTTAAATTCCAGAGATAATAAATTAAGTTGGGAAAATCGCCACCAATTAGAATCAGAACGCTAAAGAAATGTTATTGATTATTAGAGCAATTAGAAATAACTTATTCCATGGAAGTAAACGACTTGCAATAGTCGAAGAGTCAAGAAATAGAGATTTATTAAAATTTGGACTTATAGTTTTAAATGAATGTTTGAATATTGATCAAAATGTTAGACAAAAATTCTTAGATGACTTGGGTTAACTAAAAACACTGCTAGTAGCTTGCTTGCTAAGCGCCATTGCTTGATTTTGTTAGCTTTAGCTTTGTTTTTCACGCAAAAACTCTATCTTAGCGGAGCTTACTCGGCTCGCTTTTTCCGCAACAGCGCGCCTAGCAAGAAAACGTTGTCACCATTATTGGCAAAAATTAAGCTGAAAAATGATTTATAAAATGAAAATAATTAGAGTTTTTATAATTTTATTTTTAGCAATTCTTATTAGCGAATTGTTTCATTAATAGCTCGTGGGGCTTTATTGATGCTGTGTATTATAATATATTTTGGGCTTTTCATTTTAGCTCAATTATTAGCTTAATTATCTTTATTATATTGCTGAAATATAAAATGTCAAAATAGCTTTATTAATACTTTTTACTTTATAGGTCTTAATATTCTTTGGACAATTTCATCAAATAGACTCATATGATTATCACATGATATAAAAGTTATTTCACAAAGTCACGATATAAAAATTGTAGTTGGAATGCAAAAGCCAAAAGACTGATGATGTAGATATAGATACTATAAAAGTAAAAGACAAATTTATTTTTAGAAAATATTTGAAACGAAATCTACAATTAGCGGGGCATCCAACAACAGCACCTACCCGCAATGGCTTGATTTTCTTAGCTTCTCGTTTGGTTTTCACGAACAAAATTTTATCTTAGCGGAGCGTACGCTGCTCGCTTTTCCGCCACTACGGGTAGCTGCGAAACGTTGTTGGAAACCCCAAAACGAGGCGCGAATCGAAACTCAAATTCGAAATTATTCTCGGAAACTAATCAAGATATTTTGTTGCAATTTTGAAATGAGAAAACAATTTGCAACAACTGCTGTTGCAATTCTGAATTGAGAAAATAAATTGCAACAACTTTTGTGTCACTTTTTTAAAAAAAATTTTTTTTGACACAGATTTTGTGTCATTTTGAAAAAAAAATAAAAAATTGACACACTTTAACAAATCAAGATTGAGCTTATTTTTATAAAACTTAACTCAGGAAAA
>JAXLVE010000014.1:0-97565 GCA_046329175.1 Flavobacteriaceae bacterium | reverse complement strand
TTACGATGCCCGAATCGTTGTTGTACAGTTTGGTCGGTGATTTAGCCGCGCCGCTCATCAACCGAAACGCCATCAAAGCTGAATATAAAAATGCCAATGCAAGACAGATTCAAGCTTTATATAATTATGAGCGCGCTATTTTGAACGGCTATATCGAGGTAGCGACCCAGCTTTCAAAAATGGAAAACTTACAGAAAAGTTATACTCTTAAGTCACAACAAGTAGAGGCACTCAACCGTTCTATAGACATTTCTGCCGATTTGTTCAAGGCGGCTCGTGCCGATTACTTAGAAGTTTTGATGACCCAGCGCGATGCACTAGAAGCTAAGTTGGAGCTCAACGAAACCAAGAAAGAACAGCTCAGTGCGACGGTGCGCATGTACCGAAACCTGGGCGGTGGTTGGAAATAAATTGGGTTTGAGAGTCGATGAAAATCGGCTCTCTTTTTTTGTAAAAAAATCCGCATTCACTACTTTCGGACTTCTTAAAAACTCCATCATGCAAAAAAAACATCATTGAAATTGCTTGCGCTACGGTCACGGGTTTCGCCGCATTTTATGAGCAATTACACATCAAAACCACCATCATGGGCCGAAGCAAAAGCACCTTTGAAAACTATGCGCGACATTTGGCGCATGCGGCCATTTATTTAGATTGCATTCCTACGCAGGCCGAACATTCTGAGGTTGAAAAATATTTGTTTCACTTGTATCAAAACGCTGCCAACGCCTCGCTTTCGTATTTTAAATTTACAGTTTACGGACTGCGGTTTGCTTATAAAATGGAAGGCCAAGCACATCGAAATCATCAACTGCCGATTATTAAAGCCGAGAAAAAACTGCCGATTGTTTTGAGCAGAAACGAAACCAAAAGACTCATTTCTTCGGCCGGAAATCTCAAACACAAAGTACTCATCGGTTTGCTTTACGGTTGTGGTTTGCGTGCTGCCGAAGCGCGTCAGTTGCAGCCCAGCGATATTGACTTTGACCGAAAAATGCTGCATGTGCGACAAGGTAAAGGCAAAAAAGACCGATATGTACCGATAAGTTCGGTTCTTCTGGATTGGATTCAAAAATATCTTAAAAGCTACGAGCCCGAAGAATACTTGCTCAACGGCGGAAAAAATCCATATAAAAACAAAGGGCAAATCTATTCACAGAAAGGATTTTCTTGGGTAATTCTGCAAGCAGTGCGCAAGGCCAAAATCAAAAAGCCGGTCAGTGCGCATACTTTGCGACATACTTTTGCGACGCATTTGCTCGAAGACGGGCTCGACATTGTAAGCATCAAAGATTTACTGGGGCACTCCAGAATCGAGACCACTTTAGTGTATTTGCATGTGGCCCATTATGAAAGAAAAAAACCGCACAGTCCGCTGGATGTACTTTATCAAGAATCCGCTCAAAAAACAACAACCCAAAACGACTTATGCGCTTTGCTACACCATATAAATCACTGTGACTACTGCAAAAATTCAGGTTTGTTAGAACAAACATCGCACGCTTGAAATTGCTTAAATAAAAATCCTCAAGCGGTAAACTTGAGGATTTTCTGTAGATTCTATGGGCAGCTTGATGCTCTAAAAATTACTGTTTGATGATTTTAAAAGTATTGATTTGACTTCCTGAAGTACATTTAACCAGATAAGCTCCCGCCGATAAATGAGCTATATTCAATTTAAAATCTTTTGAATTCGGCGATTGAACATACACTTCTTGTCCCATCAAATTGTAGATGACTACCGACTCAACTTCAGAATCAAATTCTATATTCAAGATATCTTGCACCGGATTCGGATATACTTTTAGTTTTTGCTCGACAGCAAAATTATCATCTGCCAAAGTAGTATTCGGACAATTGATTGGGGTTGGTGTAGTGCGTTGCGTCGTGGTTCCGTCACCGAGTTGCCCCAAATGATTGCGGCCCCAAACATACATTGTTCCGCCGGTCATGATGGCTGAAGTCGTTGACACACCTGCCTCTACCGTGAGCCAATCGGTAGCTTGACCAATTTGTACCGGAGCAACTTGTGAAGTAGTGGTTCCGTTGCCTAATTGGCCATAATTATTAAGACCCCAAGCCCAGATGGTTCCGTTGGTTTTTTTGCCCACAGTATGTGCCCCTCCGGTTCCAATGTGTTGCCAATCCGTAGCCGTACCGATGCGCACCGGCGTGGTTCTGTTGGTAGAGGTTCCGTCGCCCAATTGATTGTATTGGTTGTCTCCCCAGGCCCAGAGTGAGCCATCAGTTTTAATCGCAAACGAACTTCCGTTTCCTGCATACACTTTTAGCCAGTTGGTAGCCGAGCCAATTTGTACCGGAGCATTTCGGTTGCTCAAGTTTCCGGTGCCCAATTGCCCTTTGTCATTATAACCCCAAGCCCAAAGCGTTCCGTTGGTTTTAACGCCCAAAGTATAATCATAACCCGCAGAGATAAAACTCCAAGTATCGGTGCCCACTTGTGTTGGGTCAAAGAAATTAAAGCTAGACGCTAAACCGAGTTGCCCGTATCCATTTTGCCCCCAAGCCCAAAGTGTTCCACCCGTTTTGAGCGCCATGGTATGGCCCGTGCCTGCCGAGACTGTTTGCCAGTTGTTTTCGGTTCCGATACGCACCGGTGACAAAACCGCACTTGGATCATTGAAGCTAATGTTTCCGATATTCTGACCCCAAGCCCAAAGCGAGCCGTCGTTTTTAATAGCCATTCCGGTATAAGCTGTTTCTGAAACACTTTGCCAAAGGTTGGCATTGCCAATTTGAACCGGCAAATTGGTATTGTTGCTCGTGCCGTTTCCGATAGATCCGTTGACATTCACGCCCCAGGTCCATAGCGAACCGTCTTCTTTGATGGCCACAGCGCCCAAGGCAGCACAACTGAGTTGCGCAAAACAGGTTTCGGCCGGTGTGAAAAAAGCAAAACTACCTACCCATTGGCTCTGTGCGTTGCCACAATCGGCAGCCACCCAAAAAAAATAGTCTGTATTCGGATTTAAATCGCTTACTATTAATGAATTGGTATTGGTGTGATACGTGGTTCCGCCCATAGTAGGCGCATTGTTGATCATTACCGCATAACCATTAGAAGGAGCAATCGGCGCGCTCCATTGAAAAGTAGCCGAATTCGAGGTAATGTTGGACACCGACAAATTATTCGGGGCATTGCAGGTACCTGAGGTTGTAGCCATTTTGATCAAACCGTTTTCATAGGTTCCCACCCAAATAGTATTTGAATTTACAACCTCTAAGCAATGAATGTATTCAAAACTTGCACCTGCTGTGGCCGGATAATAACCTTGACAATCCGTAAAATTTTGCAATCCTCCATCTTGACATTCGCGAGCAAAACCCAACCAAACTTTGCTGTTTTGATCCACGTCTAAGCCTTCAACTTGGCAATCGAGCATACAAGAAGCTTGATAAATATAACTGCCCGAGACGTTTTCATTGGTGTATTTCATATAGCCGCCACCAAAAGAGGTAACATACATATCGTTGCCGATGATTCTTAGGATTTTATTGGCCTGATCACCCACAATCGAAAAGGTATTTCCACTGCGTTTGCCGAGTATTCCGTTGTTGGTAAAATAAACCGTATTGGCGCTGTTGACCGCCACCGAGTTGATCACATTACCGCTGATTTGTGAGTTTGAAGTGTTATAGGTGGTAAAAGTAGTTCCGTTGAATTGAACCAATCCTACAGAAGTCGCTAACCAAACATTATTCGAAGCATCCACCGCAATATCATTGATCACGTTGGTTGGAAGCCCGGAGTTGTCCATGCGATAATGAGACCAAGTGGTTCCGTTGTACATGATCAAACCGTTTTGTGCTGTTGTTACCCACTTGCGGTTGAGCCCGTCGATGGCCAATTTTTGTAAGGTCGATAGCTGAAAGCCTGTATTGTTTTGGGTGTAATTGGTAAAAGTAGTCCCGTTAAACATGGTTAAAGCATCTGAGGTAGCCATCCACAAATTGCCACTGCCATCTATTTTTAGGTCATTGATGTTTGCCGAGGCAATACCCGAGTTAGACGGATGATATACCGTGTAATCGTAATTTTGACCCTGAGATGCAAAGCTTAACAGCGCAAGCAGTAAAAAGTAAATCTTCTTCATTTTTTTGTTTGTTATTGAATAGCATTTTTTTATCCATTCAAGCAAAAAATGAATTCTGTGAAAAAATTATCCTTTTTTTGAACGGACTGCAAACATAAGGCAATTGCATTCATTACACGAGAAAAAATTTATAAAAAATACGATCTTTTATTTTCGATATCGCATCTTGATTTGATACACCTCGCCTACTTTTTTGTGGTAATACAAAATGCGCTCATCAGGGCTCAAAGTGGGTGCTTCGATAAAATTAGCCTCTGAAAACAAAACCCGCGGCGTCGAAAAAGCCTCATTGGTTTGGCTTCGGGTGGCCACACAAATTTCAAACAACGGTGTCGCCGGCAAGCTACCTTTTAAATATCTGGTGAAATACAACGCCTTTTGATTGTTGCTGATATAAGGCGCATAATTGATGTATTGCGGCTGATTGATTTGCGCCATGATTTGTTCTGAATTGGTGAGTCTGTTAAAAGTAGTCGCATTGACTTTTTGGGCGATGCCAATTTCGGTTTCGCAAGGACCGATGCAATTTTGGTCGTCAAACCGTGCATTGTTATAGTACAAATATTGTCCGTCGCGGCTGATGCCATGATCCATCACGAGCCAGCCGGGTGTGTTTTTGTTGAAGTCGCCTTGCACACGCGCTGCATGGAGGATGTTGCCCGAGCTAAAATCACCGCGAAAAAGATTGTTCAACTCAGCGGGATAATCGCGGGTTGATGTCCAGTAAAAATTATTCTGTGCATCCATATCGGCCACGGCATCGAGCCTAGGCGAAGTTGGTTGATTGGCCCCCGAAAGCGCTCCGACCCAAACAAAATGCGCATCGTCTACTCGATTGGCATAAAACAATTGGGTATTGATTCCGTCATTGAGGTTGTTAAAAAACAAATGCCCGCCATCGGCCGACAGAAAAGGTTCCATCGCATCAGCACTCCAACCGCTGAGAGTTACGGATTGTTCAGGGCCAAACGCAATAAGAGATTCGCCGTTGAGGCTTTCCTTGGTGCAGCTGAGCAGCATGAAGAGTAAAAAGTAAATCGGGCGCATAGGGTTTTGCGGAATCTTTGTTTAAAGATACATTTTTTAGGCCATTGGGAATAGGGGAAATAGTGACTGAGTTACTGAGTTACTGAGATGCTGAGATGCTGAGATGCTGAGCAACTGACACGCACCGAGTGAAGCATTTCATGAGCGATGATCCGTGCAACGCATGTTGCAACTAAACTTCTTAAACTTTTTAAACCTTCTCAACTTCGTTTTGACTTTGAGCTACTTTGCGCTCCAAAACTAATCCATGTGCCTGAGCAACTGAGCAGCTGACACGCACTGAATGCGGCGTGCATTTATGCATTACTAGGTTTTGCGGAATATTCGTTTGAAACAAACGTGTCAACGATAATCAATGTGTAAGTTTCATCTTCTTACTTTTTTTCCGTAGCCAAAAAAAGTAACAAAAAAGTCACACGGCCACTCAAAAAAAACTATAAAAAGGGCTTTCAAACCTAAACCAGCTGAACTTTCTCCGCTGCGCTGCGCTCAAACACACCTGGTTCTTAACGGTTTCAAAAGCCTCTTTTTATGTACGCTTTTTTTAAGACGCCGGGGGCTGACGCGCACTGAATGAGGCGTGTGCTTATGTATGATATGTTGTGCGGAATGTTGGTTTTGAAGCAATCGCTTAACCGACAACCCTATCACCCCTGCGCAGTTAAGGGGCAGACTGATCTGGAACAATAAAAATTGTCTGAAACACAAACCGAAATTGTTAATTGTTGTATATTTTTATATTTATAAAATAAAGTGCCAATTGTTGCCAACAGCTATTTATGAAATACATCCTTCCTTTGCTATTGATTTTCAGATTGGCTTTTGCTCAGCAACCCAAACCCACCGACTGTAATACAATATTTTTATGTGTTGACCCCGAAACCTATCAAAACATTTTTTTAAACAGCTTCATCAAAGACACTTTGTTTGTTTGTCGTGAATCGAGTACAAAAACAAACATCGATTCGTATCAAGCAAAATACCTCATCGGCAAATCAGCTACCATTGAATTATTTCAGCCCCAAGAAACCGGAAAATTTGGTGACCAACTTGGGGATTTTGGCCTTGAATTTAAAACCCGACAAATCGGTGAACAACAAAAATTGATTCGTTTAGCCCAACAAAAAGGCATTGTGCTGACTACTGAAAACATCAAACTACAAGATTCGATTCCGTGGTATACCTCTGTTAAATTGACAAAAAATCAAACCAATTTAGAACTCAGCAACATCGAATATCAAAACCAATACTTAGCCTACCTGGGGTTTACCCGTGACCAAATCAAGCAAGAAATGACTTTTGAAGACTTTAATAAAAAAATGTCAAAGGGTCGTAATTATCCGCGCGCGTTTTCAAATTTTGAATCCATCAGCATCCGAATCAACAAAAAAGATTTCAAATACCTCGAAGATTTTTGTTTGTTGCATCAAATGAAAAAAACAAAAAATGCATTCAAAGGCAATGGCTTTAGCATTTACTATAACTTTGATGCGCAAATGAATTCTGTTGCGATAATTAATCTAAAATTTAAACTGATTCATACATACCCCGACAAAAAAATCAACCTCTCAAGCCATGTGGTTCTTCAAATCCACAGAAACTCTGGAATTTTTTTATTTCAATAGCATCGTGGTTTTTAACAACGTTGCACGACAGATTTTATAAATCTCAAAGCGCAGCCGTGTCCTGCAGCGTAGAGGGTGGCAAAACGTTTTACGGAATGTTTATATTGAAGTAACCGACAACCCTCCCCATCAACTCCCCACACCAAACCCATTTGTTGCAATTTGATATTCAAATTTTATTTTGCAACAGGGTATGTTGCAATTTGAATTCAAAAAATAGAATTGCAACAACAGTTGTGGCAAAATTGTTGCGTGTGCAAAAATTGCAACACTTCAAAAATACCTCCCCATGAAAAATGAAATTTCGCTCAGCGCCTCGTTTGGACTCTCGCAACAAGACATGGCTTTATTGTTGGGCATCAGTCGCGGTCAATTATCGATGTATGAAATAGGCAAACGCTCTTTGCCTCTATCGGCGCTGCAAAAATTGGCGTCTATCACGCAACATCTGCAAACGGCTCAAAATAAAAAAACAACCGCAGCAGATAAAACCTGGCAAGAGGCTTATAAGAAAAAATTACTCCGCGAGAATGGCATCGAACAATACCAAGTGCGTCAAAAAATAGAACTGCTTCAAAAAAAGCAAACCGCACAAGAACAACTCATGGGCTTGGCCGATTTTATCCAACAAAGCAAAACCGAAGACCGCTTTGGGGTTCATCAAAGGGTGACGACAAAAGTACAAGCGGTAAACCGCGCACAACACGATCAAAAATTGGCTGAACTGACTTTGCGGTTAGAGGTTTTGAAGGTGGTGAAGGATTTTTTGGAGGGGGAAGGGTGAGATTACCGCCATATTTAAATCGGCGGCAATCCTAATTCTTTCAGGAACTCATTGTGCTTCTCTGTAGCCTCTTTAATCTTCTTATTAATATCAACCAGTTTTAAATTCACTGCACGTAAGTCAATTTTTTCTTCCTCAACCGAAGTATTCACATACCTCGAAATATTCAAGTTATATCCTTGTTTTTCGATTTCTTCCATCGATACTCTTTTGGAATATCTCGGTAGCTCATTGCGGTATTGGTAGGTATCAATGATTTGTTCAATATGTTTTTCGCTTAGCGTGTTCTGGCGTTTGCCTTTATCGTAATGGTCGCTGGCATTAATGAACAGCACATCCTCCTGCTTTTTACATTTCTTCAACACCAAGATACACACCGGAATTCCTGTAGAGTAAAACAAGTTAGAAGGAAGTCCAATGACCGTATCGATATTATTGTCTTTGAGCAATTTGGTTCTGATTTTTTCCTCCGCACCACCGCGAAACAATACGCCGTGTGGCAAGATGATGGCCATGGTTCCGTTGTCGGCTAAAAAATGAAAACCATGCAGCAAGAAAGCAAAGTCAGCGGCTGACTTAGGAGCCAAGCCAAAACTTTTAAAACGGAAATCTTCCGCCATAGCCTCATTGGGTTCCCAACGCAAGCTAAACGGCGGATTGGCCACAATCGCATCAAAGACGATTTTCTTGGCGGGATTCATCTCGTTGAGCTCATCCCATTGGTTGAGTAAGGTGTCGCCGTGGAATATTTCAAACTCAGTGTCCTTCACCCCATGAAGCAGCATGTTCATTCGGGCTAAGTTATAGGTCGTAATGTTTTTTTCTTGACCGTAGATTTTTCCTATGCTCCCACCATTATCAACAATTCGTTTTCGAACATTTAATAACAATGAACCCGAACCACTGGCAAAGTCCAGTACTTTATCTAATTTTTTCTTTGGTCCTTGGGTTGGGTCTTGGCTGTCTAAGGTCACAATTTCCGAAAGGATAGACGAGATTTGTTGCGGCGTATAAAACTCTCCGGCTTTTTTACCCGAACCGGCGGCAAACTGCCCAATCAAATATTCATAGGCATCACCCAAGGTATCCGAATCGGTAGTAAAGTCTGCAATACCTTCTGCAATCTTTTGGATAACCACACAAAGTTTATCGTTACGTTCAGAATGGGTTTTACCTAACTTCTCAGAATTCAGGTTGATTTCAGAAAACAAGCCCTGAAACGTACTCTCAAACGATTCGTTTTCGATATATTTAAAACCTTGTTCTAAGGTTGATAAAAGTTCTTGGTTTTGCGTCCGTGCCATTTCGGCTATACTGCTCCACAAATGATTGGGCTTAATGACATAATGCACTTTGCGGCGCATTTGTTTTTCAAACTCGGGTACATCGGCCTGGTTGGCAGCATACCAAATACTTAAGGCATTGCGTTTATCGTTGGCTTCTAGTTGCGGGTAATCGCGGCCGAGTTCTTTCTTAGCCGATTCTTCATAGTTGGCCGAAAGGTATCGTAGAAATAAGAACGACAGCATATAATCGCGAAAGTCATCGGCATTCATCGCCCCGCGTAAATTATCGGCGATATCCCAAAGGGTTTTTCCTAACTGGTCTTGTTCTTTTTTTGTCATTTATGTTGTTTTGAAAAATTTATCTTCCTGCCAATTTACAGGATTATTGATAATATAATTTGATATTTTTTGGAACGATTCGTTATTTCGGATAATATGGTCGTAATAACCGGATTGCCAACCAAAATCAATCCCATTTTTTCGGGCATAAACGGTAACCGATGATTTAAAACCACGAATTATGGAGGCCATATTTTTTGATTGCGGGCCAAACGTAGAGACGCCATGCATGGCGTCTCTATATTTCATCGCGCCTCCATAATGCATGGCGTCTCTATCATAACGCGTATTGTATGCATTTTCACCAATTCCAATAATGGCATGAAAATGATTGGGCATAACCACAAAATCCCCCATAGATAAATTCATATCCTGTCGGATTTCAAATGTTTTAATCCATTCAGAGGTAACAATTTTGCCTAATTCATACAATTGCATTTCGCCATTTTTAATCTCGCCAAAATAATGCACCCTGTTTTGTGTGCAAATGGTAACAAAATACAATGCCGCATCGCCATAATCCCAATTTTTTAACCGGGCAGATTCAATGCGATATCGGGAATTGTATTTTTTCATTTTTTTTGGTGGTTGGTGGTGATTGCGTTGTGGTGGTTGGTGGTGATTGCGTTGTGGTGGTTGGTGGTGATTGCGTTGTGGTGGTTGGTGGTCATTGCGTTGTGGTGGTTGGTGGTCATTGCGTTGTGGTGGTTGATGGTCATTGCGTTGTGGTGGTTAGTGGTGATTGCGTTGGGTGGTTGATGCATGCTGTGGGGGTGGCTGCGTTGTGGTGGGTGTATTGCGTTGGTGGTTGTGGTATGGTTGTGGTGGTTGGTGGGACGTGGGGGGGTGATTGCGTTGTGGTGGTTGATGGTCATTTGCGTTGTGGTGTGGTGGATTGGTGTGGTGGTTGGTGTTGCGTTGTGGTGTGATGGTAGGGTTTGATGGTGAGGTGTGTGGTGTTGCGGGGTGTGGTGGTGATTGCGTTGTGGTGGTTGATGGTCATTGCGTTGTGGTGTGTGTAGGTTTGGTGGTTGTGAGCGTTGTGTGGTGTAGACGCGATGCATCGCGTCTCTACAACGACGGCGACAACGACGACAACGATGGAAACAACCCTTGCATCAACCCTTTTTTATGCTGTTTTAATTGTTCTATTTTTTCTGTTTGTTCTTTGATTAAATCATCTAAAGTAGAAAGGATATCGGCTATTTTTTTTTGTTCTCTTTCCGACTTTGGAATTAAACTTCCCCAGTTTTCAATAGTTCCCTTTGTGATATGCATTAAAGCAAATCCATTTAAGGATTGAGATTTCATTTTGGAAGTCTCGTAGTCTAATAAATTGAATAAAAATTGCCTATTTATTCCTTCTTTGTTATTAACTTTCCAAATGTGATAGTGATATATCACTTTTTCTTCATTCCAAATATGTGGCCCAAATGAAGCAGACCAAGCATATAGTAAGTCTCCTTTCTCACAATATTTATCTTCGTCAAGCTCTAAGTCCGAATAATACCAAGTATTATTAGTAAAATTACCAACTCTAAGTACGCGATATTTTCCCTCTGGCAGCAATTCTTCTTGTTTATAAGCTCTTCCATTTAGGAAAAATGCAATATCACCTAGCGCTTTTTCTATCCACTCCCCATCCTTCTCAAACTCCTTAAACCGCAACTTCGGCACCGTGTTTCGCCTTCCTGCGGAAACAGGTTTTGCATCAGTCCTTTTTGTGTTCTTTTAAAGCATCAAGTTTATCAGTATGGGCGGTGATTAAATCATCCAACGAAGAAAGACAGTCGGCGATTTTTTGTTGTTCTGTTGCTAATTTTGATTTTAGAATTGTAAATTTTTCAAAAACACTTTTACTAATTTTGGAACAATTTGACCAGCCAAATTTTTAATCTGTCAGCATTTTTTAAAATAGGTAAAATAAACTAAACGTTAATTATCAGAATTGCAAATAGAATTGATTTGTTGATTTGTGGCGCATTTCTACTTTATAATAATTGCATTTAACAATCGAAGCAATGCAAGTGTCAAGGACGGAATCCTTTGGTATAACTCTGATTTATTTTTACCTTTTTGAGTTAATTTCAGACAGAGTTATTATATATTTTTTGAAGTCTTCGTATCAAGCAAAATCTCCAATATACTATCTTCTTTACTAGCCTCGTTATCATCAAACGATTCAATTGTTTTCAATCCATTCCCCCTCATTCAAAAACTCAGGAAAACGTAACTCCGGTATCAATTTATTGTCTGTATTATTCATAAGCCGAGAGTCCTGAGATTTCGCGCCCTTGGGCTTGTTTGTGTAATAGCGGTATAAGGTCTTTCATCAGGGCTTCTTCTTTGGCACTGCGGGTTTTCCAGTTTAGTTCCAGCGGTTCCAACAAGTCGGTCAGTTTTTCGCCGTCAAAAATAAGGCGGTCTACAATATCAGCCGTAAAGGCTTTTACCGCTTCGGTAGTCAAACCATGCATGTTGGCTATACGTGCCAACTCGGCATCGTTCTTTTGGGTTTTAAAGCTTTGATAGCCTTGGCGCAAACTCTCTACATCCTGCCCGGCATTCCAGTCGAGGCTGTTGATGTAATCGGTCAAATCTTCCTGCTCGTCCATCAAGTTGGCGGTAGCACTGAGCAAACGAATAATTTCGTCTTTGGTCATTTTTTGCTTCGACGGTTTGAGTTGCAGGTTGTCGGCCACCAAATTCATAATGTAGTCGTAATCTATCACCGCCGAGGCAAACAACACAAACTCAAAGTCGAGTTGCTGAATGTCTTCAGGGGCTTGGTCGCCTTCTTTGTCGCGTTGGGCTTTGAACTGCTTGGCCGTTTCTAAATACGAACTTCTAAACGATTGCAACGTATCGGTGGGTAAGATGGTTTCAATGACGGCTTTTTGGGTGTTATCTAAATCGGTGTATTGATCCAATTGCGTTTTGAGGCGTTGTACTTCTTTAAAACTTTTCACAAACGCAATCTTGGCACTGTCGCCTCTCAGGTTATAAACTTCTTCAGGTTCGTTGGCCAAATCGTGTTCGTGCATAAAAGTTTCAAGTGCTTCTACGGCTTTTTTGTACTGTTCAATGACCACCGGAGCCGGCTCGACCATCCAAATTTTAAAGGCTTTATCTGAACTTTCGCCCGAGAACAGTGCAATAGCTTGGTTGACCTGTTCTTGTTGCGAACGGAAATCCAAAACATTGCCGTATGGCTTGGTATCGTTCAGTACGCGGTTGGTACGTGAAAAGGCCTGAATAAGCCCGTGGTACTTGAGGTTTTTATCTACATATAAGGTATTTAAAAACTTCGAGTCAAAACCGGTAAGCAGCATATCGACTACTATGGTAATGTCTATTTTGTTTTTGTGCGGGTAATCTTTGTTGCTGTATTTTTGGTCTTTGATGCGCGCCTGTACGTTTTGATAGTACAGGTCGAATTCATTGATGTTGTGGTTGGTGCCAAATTGCGCGTTATAATCGGCAATAATTTCCATCAACGCTTTTTTCTTTTCTTCGGGGTTTACCTGATTGTCGAGTTTTTCTTGTTGTAAGTCTTCCTGCAATTGCTTGATGTCTTCGGCATTTTTGGCATCGCCTTCCTTAGCCATCAGTTGTGCCGGTGGCGAAAACACACAGGTAATATTCAGCGGCACATAGTGGTCATCGGCAGCCTTCAGTTTTTGCTGGGTTGCCTTAAACAAACGATAGTATTCAATCGCGTTATTGATAGAGGCCGTGGCCAACACCGCATTGAATTTTCGGTGGTTGGTGGCGGCATCGTGTTTTTCTAAAATGGCGTCTACTACTGCCTGTTGCGCAATGGCTTCACCCGGCTTAGGGTTGGCCTCGCCTTTCCCTTTGAAATAGTCAATATGAAAACGCAATACGTTTTTATCTTCAATCGCATGCGTTATGGTGTAGGCATGCAAACATTTTTCAAAGATAGATTCAGTTGTTTTATAAGTAGCCTCTTCGTTTTCGCGAACAATATAATTAGAATTGTCAGGAAAAATAGGGGTTCCAGTAAAACCAAACAACTGCGCCTTCGGGAAAAAGGTTGTAATGGCGTTGTGGTTTTCGCCAAACTGCGAGCGGTGGCATTCGTCAAAAATAAACACGATGCGGCTATCCCGTAACGATTCGAGTCGGTCGCGGTAGTTGTTTTTATTGGTCACGTCTAGCGCCAATCCTAATTTTTGAATGGTGGTAACAATAACCTTATCAGCATGGGCAGATGATAATAAACGGCGTACTAATGTTTCGGTATTGGTATTCTCTTCTACACTGCCTTCCTGAAATTTGTTGAATTCCTCACGTGTTTGACGGTCTAGGTCTTTTCGGTCAACCACAAACAGGCATTTTTCGATATCTTCATTACCTTTGAGCAAGGTAGAAGCCTTAAACGAGGTGAGGGTTTTACCACTACCGGTGGTATGCCAAATGTATCCGTTACCCCGGTTTTGGTTGATGCAATCCATGATGGCTTTTACCGCATATATTTGATAAGGACGCATCACCAAAAGCTTTTGCTCACTCTCTACCAACACCATGTATTTGCTGATCATTTCACCCAAGGTGCATTTAGACAAAAACTTATCAGAGAAAGAATCTAAATGGGTTATTTTCTTATTGCTTTCATCAGCCAATTGATACACCGGTAAAAACTGTTCATCGGCATTGAATTGAAAATGTTGGTTTTTATTGTTGGCAAAGTAATAGGTATTAGACTGGTTACTCACAATAAACAATTGCATAAAGCACATGAGTGAGTTCGTGTAACCATTGCCTGCATCGTTTTTATAGTCGATGATCTGCTGCATCGCTAGTCTCGGAGAAATGCTAATTCCCTTGAGCTCGACCTGTACCACGGGTAACCCATTAATCAAGATAACCACATCGTAACGGTGGTTACTGTTTTCAGTGTTGATTCGCAGTTGATTGATTACCTCAAAATCGTTGCGGCACCAATCTTTTATATTTACGAGGGAATAATGCAACGGTGTGCCGTCTTCCCGTTGGAAGTAGTTGATTTCACGAAGCTTTTTAGAGGCCGCAAAAACATCCGGTGTAATGATTTCATCACGCAAACGCGCAAACTCTGAGTTGCTCAAACGCACCCTATTTAAGGCTTCGAACTTCTCACGAAAGTTTTGTTCAAGCGAAAATCGATCGCGAATATCGGTGCGATAAGTATATTTTAAATCTTGTAAACGCGTAATAAAACTTTGTTCTATTTGATGTTCTCGGGTCATGTAAAAATTCTAGCCAAAATGTTACTTCAAATTGAAGTCAAATATAATGGATAATCTCTGTATTTAAACTTTCAAAAATATTTTAGCAGTACCTATTTTCTATACCTGTTGCAATTTCATTTTGCGATTTCATTTTGCAACAATCTATGTTGCAATTTGAATTTTAAAATTTGATTTGCAACAGCAGTTGTTGCAATTTCGATTTTGCGTTACAAATTGCAACAGCAGTAAACTGATTTTAGTGAACTCCTGCACTCAAAAAAATCCCTAATTAATTATCCGTCAGATTCATACAGCCAAACACCAACAAACCCAACAATACCGCAGCTTCTCCTACATTCCTATATAAATTTGTATTGCTTGCAAAAAGTTAAAATTTTCACAAACATTTCACCTTCAATGCATTACGGCCTAAAACTTGAAAACGGTGCCTACATTATTCACCCTTAAATTTTTTTATTATGAATTATTCAGTAAACAACCTGAGCACCGCAGCCGATTGTAATGCCTTACTTACATGGGCCGGTAAAGAGAAAGCAGATTTGAATTTCAAAAAACTTTCTGACGAACGATTAACGGTTAAATATGCCGAGACCTCACAAGAGCTCGAAGCAGTACTTCAAGGAGTACTGGCCGAGCTTTCTGCCACCGAGACCATCATTGGGATTTTGCCCGACGGCCCTACCCGAGAAGATGCCATCAACAAGAAAACCAAACTAGAGTATAAGAAATTTTTACTTGAAAACCGCAAAGAAAGCTACGGAACTGTAGCCCTGCTCGAAAAAGAAATGGACTTAGCCCGTATACAAGTTGAAATAGACGAAGTAGATGCCTTTATATCAGCCGTAGAACAGCGCAAAGCCGAAATTTGATTCCTTTGTTAATTGTTGCCAGAAAAGCAGGTGTAAGCCTGCTTTTTTTTATGGGGTGAAGTTGGGTTAAAGGTGTTGGGAATCGTTTGGTTTTTTGCTTTGATTGCGAAAGACTTGGGTTCTGTAGAAATAGTTGATTTTTTGTTTCGCTTTGCTTACGAAAAACTGGTGGTGTTGTGAGGGGATTACCTGCGGTGTTTTTTGGCGGACAATCATACAAAAACAGGTTATTAGACTTTTGGCTACTTGATGCTCACAAAACACCTGCGGTATTTTGTTGGAACTTCTTTTAAAGGGGATTACCTGTGGTGTTCCTTAAGGGGAGTCAGTGGTCAAGGCAAAAACCAGCTTTTGCAAAGCTGGGATTTTTTTGTTTCGCTTTGCTTACGAAAGTGAACTTTCGACGCGGGTGGTTTTAATGGGATTACCTGCGGTGTTCCCTAAGGGGGTTCTGTGGTCAAACCAAAAACCAGCTTTTGGCAAAGCTGGTTGCTTTTTTTATGAGCCCACGTGCTTACGAAAGTGAACTTTCGACGCACTTTGTGCTCATAAAAAAACCGAAGCTACCGCTTCGGTTTTTGTCTTGCAGAGAGGATGGGATTCGAACCCACGATGCAGTTGCCCACATACAAACTTTCCAGGCTTGCTCCTTCAACCACTCGGACACCTCTCTAGTTTAGGTGTGCAAATAACTATATTTTTTTTGACTTTAAAAAGAAAAATACTAGCTGAGTTCGCCGCGCAACGAGGTTTCAAAAATAGTTTTAAAAACCGCTGGCGCTACGTTCTGACCCAACAAGTACATGAGTTTGGTAATCGCGGCTTCGGTAGTGGCGTCTTTACCCGATATCACCCCTATTTTCTTGAGTTGGGTACTGGTTTCGTATTGTCCCATCCGAACGCTTCCGCCCGAGCATTGGGTCACATTCACTACATGCAAACCCGACTTGATGGCTTTTTTGAGCGACTGTATAAACCAATTTTCAGTAGGTGCGTTGCCCGAGCCATAGGTTTCGAGCACAATGCCTTTGAGCCCGGGAATTGACAGCACCGCATTGAGCACCGACTCATTGATGCCCGGAAACATTTTGAGCACCACGACATGGCTGTCGAGCTCATGGTGCACAATTAGTTTTTTGGTTTTGTCCTGAGGCCACAAAGCGGGGTGATTCACCAGCAGATGCACCCCTGATTCAGCCAATGGTGGGTAATTGGGCGAGGTAAACGCATTGAAATGCTCTGCGTTGATTTTGGTGGTGCGGTTGCCGCGGTATAGTTTATATTCAAAATACAAACATACTTCTTGAATCACGGGTTTGCCTTTGTGTTGCAACGAGGCAATTTGTATGGCTGTAATGAGATTTTCTTTGGCATCGGTACGCAAATCTCCGATGGGCAATTGCGAACCGGTAAACACCACCGGCTTGGCCAAGTTTTCGAGCATAAAACTCAAGGCCGAGGCTGAATACGACATCGTATCTGATCCGTGCAACACTACAAATCCGTCAAACTCTGGGTAGCGGTCGCCAATCATATCGGCTATTTTGACCCAATAGGCCGGATTCATGTTGGAGGAATCAATAGGCTCGGCAAAAGAAATGGTTTCTATCTGGCAATCGAGCTGTTTGAGCTCGGGTATATTCTGTAGTAATTCTGAAAAGTTAAACGCTTTGAGCGCACCGGTCTCGAAATCTTTGACCATCCCGATGGTTCCACCGGTATAAATGAGCAAGATGCGCGGTTTAGATTGCATTTTGATATTTGCGTTTGTTGACCACCGGATTGGCGTACATACTCAAGAAACCTTCCCACAAAACCGGGTTGTTCTGATCAATTTTAATATCTAAACGACGCTCAAAAAGCTGTTTTTCGTTTTCGGTGTAATGCGCTGCATATTCATTGGTTTTATACAGCAAATCATAGGCGATGTAGTTGGTCGGCCAGAGTTTGTAGCTGGTCAAAATAGAATCGTCTATGGCTTGAGCCAAGGCTTGAATTTGTTTGTTGGTGTTGTCGTTTTCGCGCTCAATTTGATCGATTTCGGTTGTGAGCACATCGCCAATATGAATGTGAATGCGTTTTTTTTGCCCCATGATTCCGCTGAGCAAAGTCATGAAATCTTCGTTCTTTTCTTTGATGTAGATTTCGTTGTTAGCAGCGGCCATGAGTTGCGGCATTTTGAGCGCATCGGTGGGGTCGTATTCATACGAAATCGATACGGGCACGACTTTGATTTTTCGGAAGTAATCCATCAAATTGGCTTCGTCTGAGCCCATGGCGAGCATTTTTAAAACCCCTGAATGTGTGGCATCGTTGCCGTCTTTGGTGCGGCCTTCGCGTTGCGCAATCCAGACCGAACGGTTCTCGCGGCGCAACAACTGTCGGATGTATTCAGACATGAGTTTTGAACTCTCGAGCAATTCGCGTGGCGGTAATCCGCGTTGCACCACAAAATTTCGGTTGAGTTTTGAGAGCGTTTTCAAGAAAGACTTGCGCACCAAGTTATCGCCAATGGCCGAGGCGGTCATCACCAATCCGTGTTCAAACAAAGCGCCGTTGAGCAGCGAGGTGTCTAGGATGATGTCGCGGTGGTTTGAGATAAATAAATAAGCGGTGTTTTTCTCGAGCTTTTCAAAACCCGAAGTCGTGAGTCCGTCCGAGGTTTTTTCGAGTACTTTTTGCAGCGATTGATAAATAAAATTACACTGAAAATCGCGGATTGAATGCGTTTTGAGCAATTGCTCTTTCCAGACTTCATCAGGTTGATCCGGAAAAGTAAAATTCATCAGCGCTTTCATCATCGGGTGGTTGACCGATGCGCGCAAGCCCTCATTGACCTCAGCGTCATAAAACGGGCGAATCGCGTCGAATTTTTGCATGTGTTTTTTATTTGATGCAACAAAAAAACAAAAATTATTGACAACTGCCGCTACTTTAGCCGCTTAAATACCAAAAACTTCTCGTGAATTTTGCGTGGTGATTTGGGCCAATTCATCAGGCGTGATTTGATACAATTCAGCGAGTTTGCGCAATACCTCGACGATGTAGGCGCTTTCGTTGCGTTTGCCGCGATACGGATTCGGAGCCAAATACGGCGAATCGGTTTCTAAAACAATATGGCTCGGGTCAATTTGATGGATAAACTGATCGATTTGGCCATTTTTAAAAGTAACTACTCCGCCTATACCGAGTTTCATCCCACATGAAATGGCTTGCAAAGCTTGCTGGTGATTGCCGGTAAAGCAGTGAAAAATACCGCGTAACTCAGGTGATTTGGCCTGTTCAAGTATTTCAAAAACTTCGTCAAAAGCATCGCGACAGTGAATCACGATGGGCAGATGATATTCTTTAGCCCAAGCGATTTGTTGTCTGAAGGCTTGTTGTTGCTGTTTCAGAAAAGTCTTGTCCCAATACAAATCAATCCCGATTTCGCCCACCGCATAAAATTTTCGCTCGGTCAATTGTTGGGCTACATGCGCGAGTTCTTGCTCGTAATTTTCTTTGACATAAGTAGGATGCAAACCCGCCATCAAAAACATGTTTTCGGGGTAAGCCGCCTCTAAGTCATACATGGCTTGGGTGTAGTTAGAATCAATGGCCGGAATAAAAAAACGCTGTACGCCTAGTTGCAAAGCGCGCGCAATCACAGCATCGCGATCATCGGCAAAAGCCTCGCTGTATAAATGGGTGTGGGTATCGGTAATCATCTTGGGTTTTAAAACTCGGGCAAAATTACAATTAAATGCTTGGCTAGAACAATTCTTTTGCGAACTTTACCCACAACGCATTTAGATATAGATTATGCAAAATCTACCCGAAATACTCAAGCCACACGGATACAAAAAAGTAAAGTTCAAAATCAGCAAAACCCAGCATTTACTAGTCAAAGCGAAAATCAACGGCGTGTCGGGTTTGTTTATCCTAGATACCGGAGCCAGCAATAGTTGTGTGGGTTTTGAAGGCACCGAACTTTTTGGGCTGAACGCTCAGAAATCGTCAACCCTGGCCGCCGGAGCCGGAGCTACGGGTATGTTTACGCAGATTGCTCCGCACAATGTATTGCAAATCGGACGCTGGAAAACGGCGCATTTCTCACTAGTGATTTTTGATTTATCACACGTTAACCAAGCGCTTAGCCAACACAAGGCGCCAATGGTTCAAGGCATTATTGGCGCGGACATGCTCATGCAAGCGCACGCTATTATTGATTATCACAACCATTGCGTGTATTTGCAATAAGTTGAATTAGAGAAAATTATTAAACCCAAGCGATGGCAGAGAAAAATTATTTCTCTACATTTGATAGCCAAAACAAACAAATGATGAAAAAAAACTACCCTTATTTTGTATTAGCCCTTTTTGCATTTTTCATGAGCACAAAAATTTCTGCTCAAAATGCAGCCATACGGGTAAAGGATGATTATGCCTCCATTCCGAATGGGACAACAACCACCATTGCTATTCAAGATGTGCTTGACAATGATACCTTTAACGGTATGCCGGCTACTTTGTCAAACGTCAGTTTTACCGGTGTTTCTTCGTCATCTAATGCGTTGACCTTAGATGAGAATACCGGTTCGGTCATTTTTTCAAATGGCCCTGTGCCCGTGGGTACTTATGAAATTGAATATTACATTGATCAAATTGGTTCTCCTACTGAATATAATTTGGGACATGCCTATGTAAACATTGGTTGTGACGAGCTCAATGCACCCATCATTACCAGTGTGACGCCTCAAAGTTGTTCTAACACAGGAGCTACAGTTACGGTTTCGGGGCTGCCCGCTGGTGGTTGGATCTTATTCGGCCCCTACGACCAAATATTATTGTCCGGTACAGGAACTACCGCAACACTTAACAATGTTAGCCCTTGGGTCAGTTGGATAAAAGTCGAAAACTACCAAGGATGTTATAGTCCACCGGCCTATTTGAATGTCAGTTTCCTGAATGCTTCTATGGTGGGGCACTATACAGATACCAATACCGACGGAGTGCCGAGTGCCGGTGATGTCATTCACTATTCGTTTAACGTAACCAACAACAGCGCTTGTACCATTACCAACATTACAAGAATGTACGGAGAAATTCCGGCTGTGGGAACCATTGCGTCTTTGGCGCCCGGAGCTACCGATACTACATCACTGAGTTATGATTATACCCTTACCCAAGCAGACATCAATGCCGGACTGGTGAACAATTCGGTGACCATTGCAGGTAATGCCGGAAGTGCTACTCAATCTACTTATACCAACTTAAGTTATATTAATAACCTAAACATGACCGATGGCATCAAGCTTATTGCTTTTGCAGACACCAATGCCAACGGTATTCAAGATTTAAACGAACCCCGCTTAAGCAACGGACAATTCACTTACCAAATCAATAATGATGGGGTGACACACAATTTAAATGCGGCTGGATTTACAAATTTGTATGAGGTAAACCCTGCTAATTCTTATGACATTAGTTTTAGTGTTTATACTCCGTACCAAGGTTTTTACGGAGTTGCACCAAGCCTCAACAATATTACTGTTCCGAATGGATCTGGAATCACCACTTATTATTTCCCGGTGACGGCAACACCTTATGAAGATTTGGGTCTTTATATGTATGGCAGCAATCCAAGACCAGGTTTTGCTCATACAATTTATTTGTATTACACCAATTATGGTGCTCAACCCATGAGTGGCACAGTAACTTTTCACAATATAGATGGCCAAACCATCACCGGTATTTCTGTTCCGGGCACTGTGCCCACCGCAGATGGATTTACTTATAACTTCAGCAATTTAGGGCCGAATCAAACACGACATATTTATATCACTTTGCAAACCCCAACCATTCCGACGGTAGCTTTGGGCGATTTGGTTCATTTTCAGGCGAGTATTGCACCTACCACCAATGACATCCGATTGAGCGACAACCAAGCAACACTTACCCAAACCATCGTGGGTTCATACGATCCGAACGAGAAATACGAAACCCATGGCGGACGTGTAGTACATGCTACTTTTGGTGCCGATGATTATTTGACCTACACCATTACTTTTGAAAACACCGGAACGGCCAATGCTGAGTTTGTCAGAATCACCGATGAATTGGACAGTAAATTAGACGAAACTAGCTTGATGATGATCAATGCGAGTCACAGTTATACACTTAACCGCGAAGGAAGCACTTTGACTTGGTTCTTTGACGATATTCAATTGCCGCCTTCTGTAGCCAACACCAACATTGGGCATGGCTTTGTTACTTTTCAGATAAAACCAAAAGCGGGTTATGCGTTGGGCGATGTGATTCCGAATATGGCTAATATTTATTTTGACTTTAATCCGGCCATTGTAACCAATACGTGCACGACCGAGTTTGTGCCGAATTTGGCCAACAACACTTTTGCATTAGACCAATTGCAATATGCTCCGAATCCGGTACAAAACCAACTTTCGATTTCAAATAATACACCGATGGATAAAATAAGCATTACCACTACCCTTGGACAAGTAGTTTTGACTAAAAACATACAATCAACGCAAGCCCAATTAGATATGACCTCTTTGGCTCCGGGCGTTTATTTTGTAAAAGCCGAGGCACAAAAACAAAGCAAAATTTTTAAAATTGTCAAAGAATAAATAACCAGAAAGTAAAACCCTGAATGAAGTGTTCAGGGTTTTATTTTAAACCAAAAAACGCTATGAAAAAAACTTTACTCCTCGTACTGTTGATGATGGGCATCTTTAGCAGTGCACAAAACATCACGCTGACCAATTATTGCAGCGACACTACTTTTGATTTGACCCAAGCCAGCAGTCAAATCATCGCCAATGAAAATCCGGCGCAGTTCAACATTACGTATCATCTGTCACAAGCAGATGCTACGAACAATCTAAATCCGATAGCCAATCCGAGCAATTATCAATCAACTTCTAGCCCGCAACTTATTTTTGCTCGTGTTGAAAATTCAGTTGCTTTGACCACGACGATTGTACCCGTGAACTTGGTCGTCAATGGCGGCTTACAGGTGTTTTTAAATTCAATCACTATGCCTCCTAGCTCATTAGTAGTAGCCTCTGTATCAGGCGGCCAACAACCCTACACTTATCTTTGGAGTATGAATGGGGCGGCTACTGTATCGGGCGGAGCTACCTTTCAACTGCCGGTCAATGCACCCGGAATTTATGCAGTAATGTGTACCGTAACCGATGCGACTGGTTGCACAAGCACAAGTACAATTTCTGTAGTGAATCTTCCGACGCTTTTGATTCAGGCCAACGATGACAACTTTACTTTTACAAATTCTGACGGTCTGATTACTCCGCCGGGAGTGGGGAATGCGCTCCAAAACGATACTGTTGGCGGCACTCCGGCTACCATAAACAATGTGGTAGTTAGTACACTTTGGACAACCAATTCGAATATTGGCATCAATGCCCAAGGTTATGTTTATGCCAATTCACAAACGCCCAGTGGAACCTACAGCTTATCTTATCAAATTTGCGAAATCAACAACCCCAGCAATTGCGCAACGGCAACAGTAACCGTTACGGTAGATTATTGCAGAACGCCTACTCCGACTATTGATTCGGTAACACAGCCCAGTTGTCAAGTAAACAGCGGTGCTATTGCTTTGAGCGGATTGCCGGATATGGGCACTTGGACGATTCATTGCACCAAGCAACCCAATGGACCGACACAAACCATTACCGGAACCGGAACAACTACCACCATTGCGAATTTGGCACCGGGAAACTATCAATTGAATGTTTTGGCCGAAGATATCTTGCTGACAAATTGTTTTGAATCTTTTGACTTAGGCTTTGAACTATCAGGTAATTTATACGGAATCCAAGTGTCTATGGCCGCCACTTATGAAGACTACAACAACGATGGCTATACCAATGTGGGCGATGTAGTACATTATACTTTTGCAGTAACCAATAATGATTGTAACGATATAACCAACGTTACATTATCAAACCAACAACTCAATATTGTGGGCGGACCTATTGCCGTGCTGAGTTCCGGAAACACCGATACCACTACGTTTAGTGCCACCTACGCGATTACCCAAAATGATATTAATACAGGAATGGTACTTAATACTGTGGTGGTTTTGGGAACGCTCAACGGAAACCAAATTATTAATGATGCCATGTCCGAATTGAGTTTAAACCTTTCTGACGGCATTAAACTCAACGCTTTTATAGACACCAACACCAATGGAGTTCAAGATCCGGGTGAAATCAATTTTTCGCAAGGTGAATTTACCTACACCATCAATGGTGGAGCTGACAACAATATCGCATCGTCAAACGGAACGCATTTTATCTACGAATCAAACCCGACCAATGTATATCATTTGGCCTACGCTGTTCATCCGGCACTAGCGGCTAATTATTCAGTATCACCAAACAGTTATTCAAATGTGACCGTGGCTAATGGATCAGGGATTACTACCTATAATTTCCCGTTGACCGTTTTGCCTTTTAATGATTTAGCTGTATATCTCTACACTTATTCTGCGCCACCTAGACCCGGTTTTATCTATCAAAATTATTTAACGTACACCAACCAAGGCAACCAAACTGTTTCAGGAACCGTGACTTTTACAAAAGACGCTGCGCTCAGCATTGTTAGTACTTCTGCTTCAGGAGCGGTCATGAATACCAACGGATTTACCTTTGACTTTACCAATTTACAACCGCACGAAACGCGTAATATAACGGTAACCATGCAGGTTCCGACTATTCCTACAGTGGCTTTAGGACAACAACTCACCAACACTTGTTCGATTAGTTTGTTGCCGAATGATATAGCTCCAAACAATAATAATTCTAGCTTGACTCAAACCATCATCGGTTCATACGATCCGAATGACAAAGCCGAAAGTCATGGTTCTGAGATTGTTTTTTCAGATTTTTCAGCCAATGACTATCTGACCTATACGATTCGTTTTGAAAACACCGGAACCGCAAGTGCCATCAACGTAAAAGTAGATGATGTACTCGATGCGCAACTCGATGAAACTTCAGTCAGAACCATCGCAACCAGCCATCCGTATGTGTTGAAACGTTTGGGCAGCGCGCTTTCATGGCAATTTGACGGCATTGATTTGCCGCCTTCGGTTGAAGGCGACCCAACCACGGGTCACGGATATGTGGTGTTTCAAGTAAAACCCAAAACCGGATATGCTTTGGGCGATGTGATTCCGAACAGTGCCAACATTTATTTTGACTTCAATCCGGCCATTGTGACCAATACCTGTACGACGGAATTTGTGCCGTTTTTATCAAACGCTACTTTTGCTTTCAACGAATTAAAATACGCGCCAAATCCGGTGCGCAACCAACTTATAATTTCTAATGATTTGCCGATTGAAAAAGTGAGTGTTACCACTACTCTTGGACAAGTAGTATTCACTCAAAACACACAATCAACCCAAGCACAAATTGATTTGTCGGCTCTGGCGCCGGGCGTTTATTTCGTTAAGGCCGAAGCACAAAAGCAAATCAAGACTTTTAAAATCATCAAAGAATAAAACCATTCAGAAAAGAAAGCCCTGAACCCAATTCAGGGCTTTCTAATAAATTAAAAACAAACGCTATGAAAAGAAATTATTCCCTTCTGTTCACACTATTGCTCATTCATTTGGTTTCGAGTACAAGCTTATATGCACAACCGTCCATTGCCGTGAGTGACGAAGCTAATAACTTTGAATACTCTTGTGTCGGGATAACGATTGATGTACTCGGCAATGACACTCTTTTTGGTGATGTTTCGTCTTATAATATTGATTTAAATCCCAGTCAACCCGGAATACAATCTTCGATTCAAACCTCTATGGGTGGTTTTTTTAATGTAACCGGAATGTTTGTATCTTATCAAAATTTCGCAGGTGCTTTTCCGGGTATTAATGATGTCATCACTTATGTTCTGGTAGATGGTTTAGGAAATGTTTCTAACCCGGCTGCCATCAGTGTTCAAAATATGGTTCCGCCCATTTATGCTAATCCAGTTTATCCACATTGTGGGATGTCAGATGGCGAAATTCAGTTTCAAAATATATGGTCGTTCAGTTCGAGTGTGAACATTCGGCTTTTTCTGAATTCAGTCGAAATAGGTCAATATATGGTACCAGCAGGTTCACAGGAATATATTATCAGCGGGTTGGCAGCGGGCATTTATGAATATCATATAACGCTCGATTGCGGGCTGCTCATCATGAACAGCAACATCGCGCTTTTAACAGCGAGCCCTTTATCGGGTCAGGTAAACGCTACCTATAATGACTATAATGCCGACGGAATTGTCAATGTGGGTGATATTATCAACTATCAAATCACAGCAACCAATACAACGACCAACTGTCCGGCCAATAATATTTCATTGTATTATTTTCCGTGGAACCAGTATCCAACTGCTTCCGGTAACATTGCAAGTCTAGCACCTGGCGAAAGCTCATCGGCTTTAAGTTCTTACTTAACCATAACTCAGGAAAATATCAATTCTGGCACTGTAGGGGTTACTCATTACTTGCAGGTAGCTGACCCAAATTTTGACAAAGCCTATATGTATAGCAATACGCCACTCAGCACATCAAGTGGCATCAAACTCAATGCGTTTATTGACAGTAACAACAACGGAACGCAAGACAGTGGCGAGCAAAATTACAACCAAGGAACTTTTAGTTACGCCATTAATTCGGGGGCATTGCATCACATCAATACCAACAACGGAGTACATTATTTGTACGAGACCAATCCGGCCAATGTATATGACTTACACTACAGCATTGACAACAATTATTGCGGCACCCAATATTTAATTGCCCAAGCCAATTATTCAAATGTAACGGTGGCCGATGGTTCAGGTGTGACCACTTATAACTTTGCCATTACGCCGGTAGCATGCCAAGATTTATCGGTACAATTGTACAACAACAACAATCCAAGACCGGGTTTTGTGTATAGCAACACCTTAGTGATTAAAAACGAAGGAAATCAAACGGCCTCAGGCAATGTGAGTTTTCAAGCAGACCCGACACTGAGTCTCATTTCAAATTCTGTAAATGCCACGCAGTCAGCCAATGGTTTTACCTATAATGCTACCAACATGACTCCGGGCGAATCTCGCTACATCACCGTTTTGATGCAAGTGCCGACGATTCCAACCGTAAGCTTAGGACAAACGCTCACCAATACCGTAGCGATAGCCAATACCGATGCCAATGCCGCCAACAACAGTGCTTCACTGACTTCTATTATAGTAGGCTCATATGATCCCAACGAAAAAACCGAAGCCCATGGCGGAAAAATTGTACATTCAGGTTTTACGGCTGATGATTATTTGACTTATACCATTCGTTTTGAAAACACCGGAACGGCCGAAGCTATCAACATTCGCGTAGAAGATGTGCTCGACAACCAACTCGATGCGAGCTCTGTAAAAATGATTCGTGCCAGTCATAATTATACGCTTGATCGCATAGGCACGCATTTAACTTGGCGTTTTGACGGAATCAACTTGCCTCCATCGGTAGCCGGTGACGATATCACCGGACACGGTTATGTGGTGTTTCAAGTCAAACCAAAAGCCGGATATGCTTTGGGCGATGTGATTCCGAACAGTGCCAACATTTATTTTGACTTCAATCCGGCCATTGTGACCAATACCTGCACGACCGAATTTGTGCCGTTTTTGGGCGTGGATGCTTTTGAAAACGGAAGTCTTGATTATTATCCGAATCCGACTTCTGGCTTAATGACATTTTCAATGAAAAATGCTTCGATCAATCAAATCGAAATCACCGACATACTCGGGAAAACCTTGCTGGTTAAAGCCGTTCAAAGCGCCCATGCAACCGTGGATTTGTCAAGCTTGAAATCTGGAGTGTATTTTGCCAAACTCAGTAGCGGTGCTCAAGAAAAAACCGTCAAACTCGTGCGACAATAAAATCAAACCTCAAATAAAAATCCCGCTTCAAAAGAGCGGGATTTTTTTATTTCTTAAACGAAAAATAAGCAATCACAGCACTGGCCAGCATCATGATTCCGCCCAATACAAAGGGTGCTCCGGCAAAAATAATCGGCGCTTGGTCATGCGTAAAATAATAAAACAAGGTCGACATCATCGGCGGCCCCACAATGGCTGAGGCGCTCATCAAACTGGTGAGTGTTCCTTGAATTTCGCCCTGTTCGGTGGGTGGCACATCACCTGAAATGACAGACTGCAATGCAGGTCCGGCGATTCCGCCCAAACAATACGGCACCAAAAAAGCAAACATCATCCAACTCTGCGTAGCAAAGGCAAACAAAAACATGCCCACCGCATACAAAGCAAAACCTACATAAATCGATTTTTCATTACCGAGTTTCGGGTTCACCCAACGAATCAATCCGCCCTGCACAATGGCTACGAGAATACCGATAATACCCAGTGAAATCCCGACCATTTTCTCATCCCATTTGAGTTGATACATCGTAAAATAACTCCAATTGCTTTGCACCGCATGCGAGGCCACATACAACACAAATATCGAAGTGACCAAACCCAACAACTGCGGATATCGGCGCAAATTAAGCAAGGCTCCCACCGGATTGGCGCGCTTCCATTCAAACGGACGACGCTTAGAAACATCCAATGATTCAGGCAAAATAAACAAACCGTAAATAAAATTCAGCATACACAAAACCGCCGCGGCATAAAACGGAACCCGCGCTCCATAATGCCCGAGCAATCCGCCAATAACCGGCCCAATAATAAAGCCCAAACCAAAGGCAGCACCTACCATTCCAAAGTTTTTGGCGCGATTCTCAGGCGTGCTCACATCGGCTATATAGGCCGAGGCCGTGGTAATACTCGCTCCGGTAATTCCGGCAATGATGCGACCCACAAACAACCAACCAATGGTGGGCGCCATCGACAAGAACAAATAGTCAATGGCAAACCCAAACAACGATATCAAAATCACCGGACGGCGTCCGTATTTATCGCTCAAATTGCCAATGAGCGGGGCACAAATAAATTGGGTGATCGCATAGGCAAACGTCAGCCAGCCGCCAATTTTAGCCGCTTCGCTGATGTCGCCCTGAATGAGTTCTTCGATGAGTTTGGGAATCACCGGAATAATAATACCCCAACCGGTAATGTCAATGAGCATCGTGATAAAAATAAACCCGATGGCCGCTTGTTTTTGGTTTTGTTTCATGATTTGCCGTTTGTTTTGTTTGCTGATTTTTGGGGCGTGCCGCTTCGTCGTGCCTCCTCGCGTCGCGCTGTTCGCGGCAATTTGAGCGCCCTGCGCGCTGCTCCGGCCAGCTCAAGATTTCTGCTTCCATCGCTCACGCGGCTGCACAAATAAACGAAAAATCTGCGTCAGACCGAAGCCAACAAAAAAATCCCACCTGATAAACAAGCGGGATTCACATATATAGGCGCCCCATCCGGGGTCGTAAGAAACCCTTAAAGCTCTAAGGCTTTTTTAGGGTTGTTATCCATTAATATTTCAACCGGATTTTCAAGCGCTTCTTTGACCGCTACCAAGAATCCTACCGATTCGCGACCGTCAATGATGCGATGGTCATACGAAAGCGCCACATACATTACCGGAGCAATGACGATTTGTCCGTTGCGCACAATCGGTCTGTCTACCACATTGTGCATGCCCAAAATACCTGATTGCGGCGGGTTGATGATTGGGGTGCTGAGCATACTGCCAAACACGCCACCGTTCGAGATGGTAAAAGTTCCGCCGGTCATTTCATCCACGGTAATTTGACCATCGCGGGCGCGCAATGCCAAACGTTTGATTTCGGCTTCTACGCCACGGAAGGTCAGGTTTTCTGCATTGCGCATCACCGGAACCATCAATCCTTTCGGACCGGAAACCGCCACCGAGATATCGCAAAAGTTATAAGAAATTTTCTCTTGTCCGTCAATCATCGAGTTCACATCCGGATACAACTGCAAAGCGCGGGTTACGGCTTTGGTAAAAAACGACATAAAGCCCAAGCCCACACCGTGTTTGTTTTTGAACTCATCTTTGTATTGCTCGCGCAGCGCATAGATGTTGGTCATGTCTACTTCGTTAAACGTAGTGAGCATCGCAGTTTCATTCTTAGCCGAAACCAAACGCTCGGCTACTTTACGACGCAACATTGAAAGTTTGGTACGCTCGCTACCGCGGCTGCCACCCGTGGTTGGTGTGCCCATCGAAGCAACGGCATTGACTGCATCGTCTTTGGTAATGCGACCGCCTTTTCCGGTGCCAACAATGTCTGAAGGTTGTATGTTTTTTTCTTCTAATATTTTTTTGGCTGCAGGAGATGGCGTATGCGCTGCATAAGTAGCAACAGCTACCGGTGCCGGAGCGGAAGCAGATTTAGGAGCTTCTGCTTTAGGAGCTTCAGCCGGTTTTTCGGCGGCAGCCGGAGCGGCAGGTGCAGCAGCGGTTTTGGCAGCAGCGGTGTCAATCAAACACACCACAGCGCCTACGGCTACCGTATCGCCTTCAGAGGCTTTAAGCGTTATAACTCCGCTGGCTTCGGCCGGAAGTTCTAGGGTTGCTTTGTCTGAATCAACCTCGGCAATGGCTTGGTCTTTTTCTACATAATCTCCGTCTTTCACGAGCCAAGTGGCAATTTCAACTTCTTTGATTGATTCGCCCGGTGAGGGGACTTTCATCTCTAAAATCATAATATTGTATTTTAGTTATTTCTTTGATTATTTCTTTCTGATTCAGATTATTTAAAATACCTGACAGCCACTGGCTGTCCTCCTTTTAATTTCAAATATCTCTAAAATCATAATATTGTATTTTAGTTTATTCTTTATTGTACTGTTGTTGTTTCTGTTTACTCTGCTGCCCTAGCCCCGATCGAAGCGGAAATCCTTTTGGTACTTTCTTTAAGAACCCAAAGATTGCAGCGCAGAGCGGGAATGAGCTTCTTATGATCTGAATAAATTTTTGTCAAATACCATTCTGATCGCATCGGCATGTCGGCGACGATCACGCGTGTGACTTCCGGCGGCCGGAGCTGCATAGGCTTTGAGCGAGGCCAATCGCCACGGCACCAAATCAAAATTCATGAGCATATATCCGTAAGCACCCATATTTTTGGGTTCTTCTTGTGCCCAAACAAAATCATCGGCATTCGGATAACTTTTGATGATGGCTTTGAGTTGCTCCACCGGCAATGGGAAGAGCTGCTCAATGCGCACCAAAGCGACATCGTTGCGGCCCAAGTTTTCGCGCTCGGCCAAAATATCGTAATAAAACTTTCCGGTGCAGAACACGACGGTTTTTACTTTTTTATGATCAACGCTATTGTCGTCAATGGTTTCTTGAAACTCGCCTTTGGCTAAATCATCCACCGACGAAACGCACAATGGGTGACGCAACAAACTCTTCGGTGAGAACACCACGAGTGGTTTGCGGAATTTGGTTTTCATTTGACGGCGCAACAAGTGAAAGAAGTTGGCCGGCGTGGTACAATCGGCTACGTACATATTGTGGCGAGCACAAAGCTGTAAGTAGCGCTCCATACGCGCCGATGAGTGCTCTGCTCCTTGTCCTTCATAGCCATGCGGCAACAAGAGTACGATTCCGTTTTGGTTGTTCCATTTGTCTTCGCCACACGAAATGTATTGGTCAATCATGATTTGGGCTCCGTTGGAGAAATCGCCAAATTGAGCTTCCCAAATGGTCAGCGCGTTCGGATTGGTCAGCGCATAACCGTAATCAAATCCGAGTACGCCATATTCTGATAAGAACGAGTTGTATATGTGGAACTGTCCTTTTTTGTCTTTGAGTTGGTTGAGCAAGATGACTTCTTCTTCGCTGTCTTCGACCTTGACCACGGCGTGGCGGTGTGAGAACGTTCCGCGCTCGACATCCTGACCTGAAATACGCACATCATAACCTTCGGTGAGCAAACTTCCGTAAGCCAAAGCTTCTGCCGTTCCCCAATCTAGAGCGTTGTTGTCGTACATGGTTTTGCGGTCAGAAACGATTTTTTGAATCTTGCTGATGAATTTTTTGTCAGACGGCAAAGTAGAAACGGTCTCGATGATTTGATCGAGTTTTTTGCGGTCAAACTTGGTATCCACTTTTTGAAGCATTTCCTCATCTGAAACCTGAACGAATCCTTTCCACTCGTCTTGCAAAAACGGTTTGATGATGGTTTTATCTTTTTTGCGCGAAGCCTGAAGATTCTCATCTAGCTTGGCTTTGTAGTCATTTTCGATTTTAGTCACATAGGCGGCATCGATGATTCCGTCGGTGATGAGCTTTTCGGCGTAAATATCGCGCGGGTTTTTGTGGCGAGCGATGATTTTGTACAACACCGGTTGGGTAAAACGCGGTTCGTCACCTTCGTTGTGCCCGTATTTTCGATATCCGAGCAAATCAATGAATACATCGCGTCCGAATTGCATTCTGAAATCAAGCGCAAACAGCATGGCATGCACCACGGCTTCAGAGTCGTCGGCATTGACGTGCAACACCGGCGAAAGCGTTACTTTGGCGATATCGGTACAATAGGTTGAGGAACGCGCGTCGAGGTAATTGGTGGTAAAACCGACTTGGTTGTTGATGACGATGTGGATGGTTCCGCCGGTTTTGTATCCGTCCAAAAGTGCCATCTGAACAATTTCATAGACAATTCCTTGGCCGGCTACCGCGGCGTCTCCGTGCACGGCAATCGGAAGAACTTTTGAGAAATCATCCGGGAAGTATTTGTCTTGTTTGGCGCGCGAAATTCCTTCAATCACTGCTCCTACGGTTTCTAGGTGCGAAGGGTTCGGTGCTAAGTTGATGTTGATTTTTTTGCCCGATTTGGTTTTGCGCTCTGATGTAAGCCCCAAATGGTATTTTACGTCGCCGTCAAAATATTCTTTGTCGTAGTCTTTTCCGTCAAATTCTGAGAAAATATCTTGAGTGGGTTTTTCAAAAATATTGGCCAAGGTGTTCAAACGACCACGGTGCGCCATACCCATGACAAAATGTTCGACGCCTTTTTCGGCAGCAGCTTCAATCACGGCATCGAGCGCCGGAATTAAACTCTCTCCGCCTTCAAGTGAAAAGCGTTTTTGGCCTACGTATTTGGTATGTAAAAAGTTCTCGAATGACACCGCTTGGTTGAGCTTGCCGAGGATGTGTTTTTTTTGTTCCGCATTAAAGTTCGGCTGATTGTCATTCTGATTGATACGCTCTTGCACCCAGTTGACAAAAATCGGGTTTTCCATGTGCATGTACTCAATCCCGATGTGTTGGCAGTACATATTTTGTAAATGCGCAAGAATTTGTTTGAGCGAACAAGGTTGTTTGCCCAAAACTTTGGCTGCATCAAAAACCGTATCTAAATCGATTGCGCTAAGTCCGAAATGTTCTAAATCTAAATTGGGTGCATACACACGACGATCACGCACCGGATTGGTTTTGGTAAACAAATGCCCGCGGGTTCTGTAACCGTCAATCAGACGAAGAACGTTGAATTCTTTCTGAAGTTTTTCAGAACCGGCGCCCGTTTGTACTTCGGTTGCGATTTGCTCGCCGATATATTCGCCCGAAGACTCCATACCAAAGTCAAATCCTTGGAAAAATGCTCTCCAACTGGGTTCAACGCTGTCTGGGTTTTGGGTGTATTGTTCGTATAAATCGGCAAAAAACTGAGTATGTGCTGCGTTCAGAAATGAAAACCTGTCCATAATTTTATTAGGAATGTGCGGATTTTTAAAAAATGTTAGGCAAAAGTACAATAAATGCCTTTCATTTCTCATTATTTTGGATACTTTTATGTTTTAATCAAAAAAAAACTTGACATGTTTAAAAATGTGTTTTTTTCGGATAGAATAAAATGGATATTCGCATTTTTGGGAATTTTCTTCAGTCACTTACTAAGTGCTCAAAACCAAGCGCCCAAAGGAGATTTTTGGGGCCATGTGAGCTTTGGCGGCGGATTGGGTGTGAGTGTAGGTTCGGGCTATACCGACATCTTAATTGCGCCCAGTGCCATCTATAATTTCAACGATTATGTATCAGCCGGTGTGGGCTTGCAAGGCAGTCATGTCAAGTTTAAAAATGAATATACTTCAAATATTTACGGAGGCAGTTTGATTGGCCTTTTTAATCCTGTTGAAGCGGTACAACTTTCGGCTGAATTAGAAGAAGTTCGTGTCAATCAAGAATTCAAAGTGTTGGATTATAAGCGCAACTTCTGGAACACCGCCTTGTACTTGGGCGCCGGTTACCGTGCAGATAACGTAACAATTGGTTTTAGATACAACGTGCTATTTAAAAAAGATGACTTTGTGTACAGCGAAGCCTTTATGCCTTTTGTGCGGATTTATTTTTAAACTTTTTAGCTGATTTAAGAAACGCTGCAGAAAAACTACACCTATGAGATGGTTTTACAAGCTAATTTAGACCCATGAATTTCTCGAGAAAATTTCAATTTATTTATTATCAACGCCATTTAAAATTTATGTATCATGAAAAAATTTCTTTTAAGCCTTGTTGCTACAGTCTTTTGTACCCCTATTATTTTTGCGCAAGCAAACAACCCTTACAATCAATTTGGAGCTGATGTTATTACAGCTGCCAAAGCTGTCTATCTTGATTATCAGAATGGTAAACTCAACAACATTGATCAAGAAACTTTAGACCTTTATATCAAAAAGTTCTTTCCTGCACACGGTGAAATTTCAGTAGATAATTTCAATCAAATTTTAGCAAGCTTCAAAAATTCAGACAATTCTTCTATTATTAAAAGTTCTAAGTATTCGGATCAGGCCAAGGCGTTTTTACAAAAATCCCTAGAACACTACAGTATTACTCAATTGGTGGATGAAGTTCAAAAAAGTAAAATTAATGATCAGGAAAAAAGAGATGTTTTATGCATTTTGGCCATCAACTACAATTTGATATCTCCCTATTTTGATCAGAGCGAAACTGCGCCCGGCAAAGGTTCTCTAGGACAGAGCAGCAATTCCGAGCCTATATTTTTAAATCGTTCTAACGGATTCAATGCCGTTGTATGGGGTGGTATCGGCGCTGCTATCGGAAGTTCTTTTGGCCCGATTGGCACCGCGGTGGGCGGACTCATCGGACTTGTTGTTGGCGGATGGATGGATGAAAAAGCTATTCGACCACTAGTGATTACCTCTTCTAGCGGTGGCTCAGGCAGCGGCAGCGGTGGCAGTTGGTCGCCACAACCTTAGATAATGAATCAACCACAGTGAGAAATAGCTTACTGTGGTTTTTATATATTTATATATGCGAGGAAAAATTTCTATTCTGTGTTTTTATTTTTTTATCGTGGGTTCGTATGCGCAGCAAACACTTCGTGGAAAAGTCATCGATGCAACCTCAGGAGAGCCATTGGCCTTTGCCAATATTGTTTTCAACAATAAGCCTTCGCTTTCTGTTAGTTGCGATATCAATGGTGCGTTTAGTTATTATTCGACTCAAGAGATAACTTCGCTTCGGTGCAGCTTTGTTGGTTATCAAACCAAAACATTGGCTTTTAATGAAGCTCCGAAATCGCCTTTAACCCTTAGCTTAAGGCCTGATAGTCAAAACTTAAAAGAAGTTACGGTTTATCCGGGAGAGAATCCGGCTTGGCGCATCATGAAAAAAGTTATTGAGAACAAAGACCGCAACAACCCAGAAAAATTACTGTCTTTTTCGTATCAATGTTATAATAAATTGGTTGCTGACTTCAAACTCAATTCAAATGACTCTAAAGACAGTATTGGGCTAGAGCAATTCATGAAAGGAAAACAATTGTTTATCATGGAGAATGTTTCGCGCAGAAAATTTATCAGTCCAGATTTAAGCGATGAAGAAGTATTGGCCACACGCGTATCGGGCTTCAAAAATCCGATGTTTGCTTCGGTCGCTACTGAAATGCAACCGTTTTCGTTTTATCAAGATGACATTAAACTCGTTAACGTCCACTATCTAAACCCAATCAGTGTGGGGAGTTTAAAAAAATATAAGTTCAAAATTGAAGACACCTATCTCAAAGAAAAAGACACAGTATTTATCATTTCGTATGAACCTAAAAAAAACAAGAATTTTGATGGTTTGAAGGGCTTGCTGTATGTAAACTCCAACAAATACGCCGTTCAAAACGTCATTGCAACTCCATATCATCGCGGCAAAATCAATTTAAAAATCCAACAACAATATCAATTGATCAACGGAGCTTATTGGTTTCCGGAACAATTGAATTATGTCTTGCAAATTGATGAATATCCTTCAAAAAAAGTTGGGATAATCCTTGAAGGGAAAAGCTATATCAATCAGGTAGAAATTAATCCCCACCTAAACCGAAAAGAATTTGCGCTACAGAGCGTTCATTTAGCACCTGGTGCCGGACAAAAAGACCAATCGTTTTGGGACCTGAACAGAAAGGAACAACTCAACGCAAAAGAAATCAAAACCTATCATTTTATGGATAGTCTAGGCCAAAAACACAACTTAGATCGGATTTTAAAAATAGCTGAAAAACTAGCTCATAATCGAGTTGATTTAGGTTATGTTGACCTTGATCTTGGGCAAACCATACAATATAATCAGTTTGAAAAAACACGCTTAGGTCTGGGTTTTTTTACCAATGATAAATTTTCTTCAAAATTCTCTTTTGGTGCATTTTCAGGTTACGGAACTGCTGATGAGCAATGGAAGTATGGTTATGAAGCGAACTTTGTTGTTTCAAAAAAACATGAATTTTCGATTGGAATTAGCCATCAAAACAATCTGCGAGAAATTGGCGGAACCGATTTGAGTTTGTATAACAAAAACCTTTTTAAATGGAGAACTTTTATGGGTTCATGGTTTGACAATATTCATCAAAATTCGTTGGTGGCTCGTTACAGAATTTCAAGATATATCACGGGCGAAACCTCGCTAAATCGAACCGAAGTAAAGCCTGTTTATCCGACCACAGAAATTTTAAACTTGGGCAGATACCACAATACCGATGTCAGAACCTATCTCAGATTTGCTTACCGAGAAAAAATAACGCAGGTTTTCAATAGAAATATTAGTTCGGGAACAACCTATCCTATTTTGTATTTTTTTGGATCTAAAGGTTTCAAAAATTTCTTAGAGGGCAATTTAGACTACCTAAAACTGCAAATGGCCATTGAGCAAAATTTTTACATCACGAATTTTGGAACAACTACTTACCGATTTGAGACCGGATATCTCAACAAAACGGTTCCTTTGGGCTTGCAGTTTACTGGCGAAGGAAGTTACGATGCCGCAATTCCGTATGTAAACAAAAATACTTTTCAAACCATGAAACCTTATGAGTTCTCATCTGACAGCTACACACACCTATTTTTAAAACATCATTTCGGAACTTTATTACTGAAAACTAAATATGTACAACCGGGGTTGAGTATATACAACCATTTTGGTTGGGGTCAATCGCTGAATCAACAAAATACTACCGAAAAGTTGTTTAAGAATCAAAAAAATGTATTTGCTGAAGCAGGTTTGGGCCTGGATAATTTGATTAAAATTAACGTCTCAAACATAGGCTATTTGGGTATCGGAACAGCTGTTTTTTGTCGTTACGGATATTACGCGCATCCAGAAGCAAATGACAATTTAGCTTATAAAATTACTATTCAGTTCACTACCCAATAAGAACTAAATTTATGACAACTTTGATTCGGACCTTGCTCATGTTATGGTCTGCCGGAATACTATTGTGGCATAGCGAACTCCGAGCTCAAAACATAACTCGAACAGATTATATATACTTAATTTGCCGCGGAACTAGACAAAAAGTAGGCTTAATTGCCGAAAAATACAATTTAAAAGATTCCAAAAGTACACATGTTGGCATCGGATTCGTACAAGGCAAGAATTTAATCATTTATCATGTAACCAATGATTCTGACGGGCCATCAGACTTAGTCATTCAATCACTTTCAGGTTTTAAAAATCCAAACGATTTATTTTATCTAAGCATTTGGATGTGCCCGAGTTCTGCAAAAGAAATATCGCGATTAAAGAAAATTCTCCAGAGCTATTCAAAGCAAAAAATTGTTTTCGACACCGATTTTAAAGCGCATAATCAAAAATTGTATTGTTCGGAATTTTGTGCCGAAGTTCTAGAAAAGTTAAACCCAAAAAAGTTTAAGTTTTCGATGAAACGACAAACATTAGATTTCTTTTCAGCTAAGATATTAGGTTGTGATGTTTTAGAATATTATCCTGTAGACTTTTTTCAGAGTAGTGTTTATTTCAAAAAAATCTTTGAGCAAATCAAATCTTAATACTTGCTGCGAAACCAAACTTTCATCCATTCGCGTTTAAGAATCAAAAAAGCAACTTGCTTTGAAAGTTCATGCAGATCAGAACCGTCGAGCTTTTTGACTTGATCTTCGGGCACATCAACTATATACAGTAAATTGAGATATTCCGAAAACTTGAATTGAATCATCCGATAAATCTTTTCGTACAATTGGATTTTGAGCTCCTCCGGTGTGGTGCTCATCGGAAAATCAATGCCTTCGTTGGCCAAATTAAAATCTTTGTTGATTTGCTCAATAAGTTTTAGATAAAGTGCCTCTTTAGAAGCTTCATCCAAAAGCATGTCGGTATTTAAAGGCGCAATAAAACTCATGAAATCAATTGTTTAAAGCTCGATTTTGATTTAATTTTTGAACCAATTTAGCCAGCAAAACATCACCGCCGGCATAAAAAAACACAGCTCCAATGGGTGGATTGGCCGCTGGGATGTATCCAAAGGTTTTCTCGGACCAAGTCCAACAACCAAAATAAGTCCCGACCAATTCAATAAAAACAACACAAACCGCAATAAAATAATATAAATTCTGCCAGCGCTTTCGTTTGAGTAAAGCAAAAAAGAACACGGCAAATACCAGTGTAAAGATATCGTTTAACCACCAACCAACGGCCAAAAACGAAATCAAAAACAGTCCGGTAAATATTTTTCGAACCAACGATTCGTTCTTGATTGCCCATGCTCTGTGTGCCCAAACATAACCCGAAGCATAAACAATCGCATGCCCAAACGGGACATACAACGGAATACCGGGCGTTCGATAATGATACATGCCGAGCCACTCACAAAAAATGAGCTCACCCAGATAAGACAGCCAAACCATGTGCAACATCAGCTGTCGCAACGTGTCATGAGCCAAGCAGAACATCATCCCGAAATAAAATACCGCTAAAACATTGGTAATGGTTCTTCCGAAGGCAAAATCTTGGGCCAATACAACCGAATCAATTCCTAAAGCCAATGGCGTAAATACAAAGAAAAATACCGCCGTAAACCACAAAAATTTTGGGTTTTGCATCGAATCATTGAAAAGAAAATTTGCGGTTTTGGGAAACATTTTACACCGAGCGACCCATTAAATTCAATCCGAAAGCATGAAGCATTTGTTTGGCCTGATCGCTAATTTGCAGTTGATTGAGTGATGAAAAAGCCAATTCTGTGTATTGTTCAATTGCAGCTCTGGTGGCGGCAACAGCTCCGGTATTTTCAAAAATAACCTTGACTGATTCTATTTTGTCGATCGGATCCGTAGGACGAATAGAATACAACTGTGTGAGCTGTTCGCGCACTTCATCCGAAGCAAATTCAACTGCTTTGAGATAGAGATACGTTTTTTTGTTTTCGATGATATCGCCACCGACTTGTTTGCCAAAAGTTTCCGGATCGCCAAAAGCGTCTAAATAATCGTCTTGCAACTGAAAAGCAATGCCTAAGTTGCGGCCAAAATCATAAATTAATTGAGCATTCTCTGTACTGGTTTGAGCAATAATGGCGCCCATTTGCAAAGCGGCACCTACCAAAACCGCCGTTTTGTACTCAATCATTTTGAGGTATTCGGGCAGCGTTACATCGTCGCGGGTTTCAAAATCAATATCCCATTGTTGACCTTCGCAAACCTCCAAGGCTGTTTTGCTGAAAAGCTGCGCCAATGCTTTAAAAATATCCGGCGGATATTGTTCAAAGTACTGATATGCCAAAATAAGCATCGCATCGCCCGAGAGAATTCCGGTATTGAGGTTCCATTTTTCATGAACAGTTTCGTTTCCGCGACGCAGCGGTGCATCGTCCATAATATCATCGTGCACCAAGGAGAAATTGTGAAAAACCTCAACGGCCATTGCTGCCGGAAGTGCCTCTTGATGGTCTTTTCCGAAGATTTCTGTGCCCATCAAAGTCAAAATCGGACGAATGCGTTTGCCGCCCAGACCCAAAATATACCGAACCGGTTCATAAAGATTTTTAGGTTCTTTCTCGGGTTGCTGCTGGCTGAGATAGGACTGAAAAGAAGCCTGATACGCTGCTAAACTCTGCATGAAAATAATTTTTGGCTAAAGTAAATCTTTCTGACGGGTTTGACAAAATCGCCTAAGAAGCATATGTTAAAAAATTGTAAATACTTTGGAAACTTTTTTGGTATTAAAAGTTTCCAATTTACATTTGCCCCGAAATTTACCCTCCCCTATGAAAGATAAAATCATCAAAAAGGCAACGGATATGTTTTTGAAGCTCGGCTTTAAAAGTGTGACGATGGACGATATTGCCTGTGAGATGTGCATTTCTAAAAAAACCATCTACAAATATTTTAGCAACAAAGAAAAGCTTATCGAAGAAGGCACTGAGGTGGTTCATCAAAAAATTCATGCCGTGATGGACGAAGTGGTCGCACAAAACCACAACGCTATTGCCGAGAATTTTGAAATGCGTAAGATGTTCAAAGAAATGTTCCAATCGTTTGATCATTCGCCGGCCTATCAGCTCAAAAAACACTATCCGGAAATTTATGAAAAAATGATGGCCAATGAAGTCGAAGATTGCAGTCATATGTTCCGACAAAACATCTTTAAAGGAATTTCAGAAGGTTTGTACCGAGCAGAAACAGACGTAGAGGCTGCTGTAAAGTTTTATTACACGCTTATTTTTTCCATCAACGAAAACACCATGCTCGAGAAAGATGCCTACGAACTCGAAGCCAAAGCGCTTGAATACCACACACGCGCCATCGCCACACCTAGAGGCATCGAAGAACTTGAAAAACAATTATCTATATACACACTTTAATAATCATCAGTCAACTTTATGAAAAACAAACTCTATCTCATTCTGGTGCTGTTTTCAATAGTGATGCAAGGGCAAAATCAGCCTCAATCCTACGCGTTTACGCTACAAGAGGCCATCAGTCATGCCATTGAAAACAACTACAGCGCCATCAACGCGAGCCGCGATGTTCAAGCCGCACAAAAGAAAAAGTGGGAAACCACGACTATTGGTTTGCCACAAATCAGCGGAAATGTCAACTATCTGAACAATTTAAAAATTCAGCAAAATCAAATCAATGTCAATGGACAAAGCACCACGATTGCTTTCGGAAACTACAATTCGATGGATGCTAGTCTCAAATTGACGCAACTGATTTTTGACGGTTCTTATCTTGTCGGATTGCAATCGGCTAAAACGTATCTGAAAATTTCAGAAAACGCCAAGGTCAAAACCCAACAAGAATTGCGCGAAATTGTAACCAACACGTATGGCAACGTTTTGCTGGCCGATGAAAGCATCGCGATTTTTCAGCGCAACAAAGCTGCACTCGAGAAAACCTTGGGCGACACCAAAGAAATCTACAAAAATGGTTTTATCGAAGAAGAAAACGTCGAGCAATTGCAGATTACATTGGCTTCGGTCAACAGCGCGCTCGAGAATGTTCAACGTCAAAAACGCATTGCGCTCAATATGCTCAAACTTGTTTTAGGCATGAACCTCGAAGATCAATTGACCTTAAAAGACAAACTCGAAAATCTCACCCAAAACAACATGGATTTGGCGATTCTTAAAGAAGAATTTCAAGTCAAAAACAACATCGATTATCAAATCGGACAAAACACGCTCACCAGCAGCGAATTGTTGCTCAAGTTAGAACGCAGCAAAGCCTTGCCGTCCTTGGGCGCTCAGGTAAATTTTGGTTCGAACACTTTTGGCAGCCGATTTACCATGTTCAACAGCGATCAAGTTTGGTATAACTATTCTAATGTAGGCGTCGGTTTGACGGTTCCACTTTTCAGCAGTTTAGGCAGAAGCGCCCGAACACAACAAGCCAAAATCGCACTCGAACAATCCAAAACCCGACTCACTGAAACCGAGCAAAAACTCAAATTGGACTTTGAAAAAGCCAAGAGCGATTACGAATTCAGCCTCGAGCAATTGGGCACTTCAAAAAGCAACTTGAATTTGGCCGAACGCATCGAAAGCAAAAACCAAATCAAATTCAAAGAAGGAATCACTTCAAGCTTCGATTTGACCGATGCGCAACGTCAATTGTACAGCGCACAACAATCGTATTTGCAAGCCATGGTGGATGTCATCACCAAACGGGCGGCTCTAGAAAAATTACTCAGTAAAAACTAAATAAACACTACATACAACCATGAAAAAACATATCACGCTCCTGTTCGCATCGGCTTTAATGGTCATCGGATGCGGTAAAAAAGAAGAAACTTCAGGCTCAATCGACGATTTGATCCAAGGCAAAAAAGTAACCGAATTGCAGGCCAAAAAAGCGGCTTTGCAAGCGGACATTGACAAGATTGACAAAGCATTAACTGACCTAAACGTAAAAGTGGACGAGGCATTGGTATCGGTACAAACCATCAAAGACACGGTGTTTAGCCATTATTTGGAAGTTCAGGGAAGTGTAGATACCAAAGAAAACATCATCGTACAACCTGAGTTCAGCGGAACTTTGACCAGCCTCAATGCCAAAGCCGGACAGAGCGTTGCCAAAGGACAAATTTTAGGTCGTGTAGACGATGCCGGGCTGAGCCAACAATTGGCGAGTTTAGAAAATCAATACGCTTTGGCGAAAACCAATTTTGACCGTCAGAAAAATCTTTGGGACAAAAAAATCGGTTCTGAAATGCAATACTTACAAGCGCAAACCAATATGATCAGTGCGCAAAAAGGTGTGGCTCAAATGAAAGCACAATTAGCCAAAACAGTTATTCGTGCTCCTTTTAGCGGAACCATCGACGAAGTTTTTGTCGAAAAAGGACAAGTTGTAGCTCCGGGCACGCCGCAAGGTTTGATGCGCATTGTCAACGTGAGCAATATGTATGTGTCGACTTCGGTGCCTGAAACCTATATCGGCAAACTCAAAGTCGGAACTGAAGTAGATGTTTTCCTAACATCTTTGGGCAAAACTTATAAAGGAAAAGTGCGTCAAGTGGGCAATTTTATCAATCCAAGCAACCGCAGTTTTGGTATTGAAGTAAGCGTTCCGAATCCGCAAGGTCTGTTGCGTCCAAACCAAGTGGCCAAGTTGCGCATCATTGATTATACCAACAAAAAAGCGATTGTAGCTCCGGCCAACGCCATTCAAAAAGATGCAAAAGGCGAAAGCTATGTATACGTAGCCGAAAACATCAAAGACAAAACCGCTACGGCTAAAAAAGTCGTGGTTCAAGTTGGGCAATCTTCAGACAATGTTACTGAAATCTTGAGCGGATTAACGGCTGAAGATGTGATTGTAACCGATGGCGTAAACAACATTTCAGAGGGAATGAAGCTTAACTTCTAAGCCAAACATTCTTTGATTCACCTCCTTAAACTGAAAAAATGAGCAAACATAACAAAGAATTTAGCATATCAAGTTGGGCCGTTGACAACCGGGTAACGGTGTACATCCTGACTTTTATCATCGTCGTGGCGGGGATTTATTCGTACATCTCTATGCCGCGTGAAGATTTCCCTGAAATCATCGAAAACAAAGTGTATATCTCGTCGGTTTTCCCCGGAAACTCGGCTGAAGATGTAGAGAAACTCGTGGTGAAACCGCTCGAGAAAGAATTCAAAAACATCAGCGGAGTCAACAAAATTGCTTCGAGTTCGTTTCAAGATTACGGAATGATTGTCGTGGAGTTTGACGACAAAATCGGCATTGAACTGGCCAAACAAAAAATCAAAGACAAAGTAGACAATGCCAAGGCCGACACTGATTGGCCGAATCTCGACAACGGTAGCAAAGTCGAGCCCAATGTATTTGAGCTCAATATTTCTGAAGAAGTTCCGGTGCTCAACATCAACCTCAAAGGCGATTATACGGCACAACAACTCAAAAAATTCGGAGAGAAACTCCAAGATGACATCGAAGAAGTTCCCGAAGTTAAAAAAGTAGACATTTTGGGTGTGGACAACAAAGAAGTTGAAATTGCCGTCGACATTTTCAAAATGACTGCTGCCCAAGTAAGCTTTGATGATATTCAAGGTGCCGTGCGCAACGAAAACATGACTTTGTCGGGCGGAAATTTGGTATCGCAAGGTTCGCGCAACAACATCCGCATCATTGGCGAGATGAAAGATCCGGCCGAACTCAACCACATCATCGTAAAATCATTTGGCGGATCTGTGTATTTAAAAGACATTGCCACCATTAGCTTTAAAGAAAAAGAACGCACCACCTACGCCCGTGAACGAGGACAAGAAGTGGTCATGCTTAGCGTTAAAAAACGTTCGGGTCAGAACATGATTTCGGCCATTGAACAAGCGCGCGAAAAAGTCAAAGAAGCCCAAGCGAATTATTTGCCTAAAAACCTCAAACTCGAGTTTACCGGTGATCAATCATCGCGTGTGGAGCATCAGGTAAACGAGCTTTCGAACCACATCATTTTCGGGATTATTCTGGTGATGATTGTGCTCATGTTTACCATGGGATTGCGCAACTCGTTGTTCGTGGGCGCTGCGATTCCGCTGTCGATGTTCATTGCTTTTGCTTTGCTAGCCTCGATGGGTAAAACGCTCAATACGATGGTGCTCTTCGGGCTCGTTATGGGATTGGGAATGCTCGTGGACGATGGTATTGTGGTGGTCGACAACGTATTTGCCAACATGAAAAAAGGCATGACGCGACTGCAAGCTTCTAAACTGGGCATCGGTGAAATTGCTTGGCCCGTGATTTCATCCACTGCAACGACCTTGATGGCTTTCTTGCCGTTTGCTTTGTGGCCGGGAACGATGGGTAAATTCATGATATACTTCCCGATGACTTTGTCGGTAACCTTGGGTGCTTCGTTGTTTGTGGCGATGGTCGTGAACGCGGCGATGACGGGCGGTTCTATGGATATTGAAGACCGAAATGTTTCTAAAAAGAACTTGCGTCGCAATACGATTTACATAGGTGTGGCAGCGGTCATCTTTTTGGTAGTGGGTTACAGCACCGGCGGAAAATTCTTCAAATCGATGGGGCATTTAGCCGTGATTGCTTTGGGCTTGATGTGGGCTTATCACCTCAAAATTTATCAATGGACACAAGACTTTCAGCACAGTTTTTTCCCGAGAATGGAAGAAAAATACAAAGTGTTTTTGGCTAAAATTCTCACCGGACGCAACGCTTGGTTTGCCTTTGTGGGCATCATCGGAATGCTCATCTTATCCTTTGTGTTGGTAGGTGTGTTCCCTAGAAAAGTCCTTTTCTTCCCAGACAACATCCCAAACCAAGTCATTACTTATATTGAATATCCGCAAGGAACCGACATCGAGAAAACCAACAAGGCCACGCGTTATGTTGAAAATCAAATCATTAAAATTCTCGATAAATACCAAGACAAATCAAACGGTGAGAACTTCTTAGCCGAATCAATTGTCTCGCAAGTAGGCGTTGGCGCGGGTAATCCGAATGTCGATGCGGGCTCGGCCAATGAAACGCCTTACAAAGGTAAAGTTTCGATCAACTTTCGTGAGTTCAAATTCCGTCGAGGCGTTGATACTTCGAAACTTCTTGAAGAAATCCGCGGATTGGTCAAAGGAATTCCGGGCGCGATTGTCACCGTTGAAAAAGACGCCAACGGACCACCGGCCGGATATCCGATCAGTTTAGAGCTCAAAGGCGACGATTACAATCAAATGCTGACTGAGTCGAGTAAAATTATTGCGTTTATCAACTCGAAAAATATTCCGGGTATTGAAAAATTGCAAGTAGACATCAACAAAGACAGCCCGGAACTCGAAGTCAATGTGGATCGCGCCAACGCCGGAAGTATCGGCGTATCCACCGGACAACTTGGGTTTACGTTGCGTCGCTCGGTGTATGGTCAAGAGATTTCTACCTATAAAGAAGGCGACGACGATTACAACATTGTGATGCGCATGCAGGAAGATCAGCGCAAAAATGAGAACATCTTGTTTAACCAGTCGCTTACGTTCCGCAATCCGAACAACGGACAAATCATGCAAGTTCCGGTTTCGGCTGTATCGCACACGCAGAAAACCAATACATTCAACATGATCAAACGCAAAAACCACAAACGCGTGATGACCATTTATTCAAATGTATTGACCGGTTACAATGCTGATGCAATTACCAAAGAAATTGCTCAACAGATGCAGAGCTACAAATTGCCTAAGAACATTGCTTACGGATTCTCGGGCGTACAAGAAGAGCAGGGCAAAAACCAAGCGTTCTTGAACATAGCTTTCTTGCTCGCGATTGCCGGAATTACCTTGATTATTGTATTGCAGTTCAACTCGATGTCTAAAACCATGGTGATTCTCTTTACGGTATTGCTCAGTTTTAGTGGTGTGTTCTACGGTTATGTGATCGCGAATATGGATTTCGTGATTCTGATGACCATGATGGGCATCATCTCGCTGGCGGGTATTGTCGTGAAAAACGGTATCGTACTCATGGACTTCTTCGTATTGCTCATGGACCGAAAAGTCGAAGAAAAAGGCGTCGAGTCACACGATGATTTAACGCTGGACGAAATCAAAGCAGTCATCATCGAATCAGGTAAATCGCGTTTACGTCCGGTATTGCTTACCGCGCTTACAGCTGTGCTTGGTTTGATTCCGCTGGCTATTGGTTTGAACTTTGACTTTTTCTCGCTCATTACCGATTTGAATCCGCACATCTTTATTGGCGGTGACAACGTAATTTTCTGGTCGCCACTGGCTTGGACCATCATCTTCGGATTGACCTATGCAACCATTTTGACATTGGTGATTGTTCCGGTGATGTTCTTCTTGGTCAAACGAATCAAGTATCGTTTGCGCGAGCGAAGAGCTGCTAAACTTGCTTCATAAAACTGCAACAAAAAACAAACAAACGTAAAAAAGCCCGCTTCATCAGCGGGCTTTTTGATATTATAAAATCTAAGTTTTTTAGTTTCTACTCACCATAGCAATTTGGTTGTCGGTATAACGCACACGGCTTAATTCTGCGCCGCTCCAAAACGACCACTCGCCCACTTTTTGCCCTTGGGCATAAGTTCCGGCTGCGAGTTTATTGCCTTGCTCGTCATACGAAGTCCAAGCTCCATCGAGTTTTCCGTCTTTATAAAAACCTTGTTGTTGCACTCTTCCGTTATCGTAGAAGTAAGTAATTTGAATTCTATTGCCTACTACTTCAAATTGCGGCTCCAATGCTTGGGCAGACATGAAACCTGAAATCATCAATCCTGCTAAAATCATAAACTTTTTCATACGTAGGTTGTTTAAGTTGTTCTTTAATAGTCCAAAATTAGCCATTAATTTACATTAACCAAACTTTTACTTAACAATTTGGTAACATTGAGATAAAACTTAACATTGGGATTTTTACAAATAGCACCTAAAGCCTTATCAACAGGGCGTTCCCTGCGGGTCGGGCTGTTCGCTGTATCTCCCGAAAAAATCGGGAGGATGCCGCTCCCATCCCTAACGCAGCGGCGTATCTTCGGCAAAAAACCGTATGGTTAATTGACAATTATGGTTAACTTTGCGCGGTTAAATTTTCAAACATGTACAGAAGTCATACTTGCGGCGAGCTCAACAGCGCCCACATCAACACCGAAGTAACCCTCGCGGGTTGGGTACAAAAATCAAGAGACAAAGGTTTTATGAATTGGGTCGATTTGCGCGACCGCTACGGCATTACGCAATTGGTTTTTGATGAGAGCCGCACCGACAAAACTGTGTTTGAACAAGCCAAAACTTTGGGTCGTGAATTTGTGATTCAGGTGCGCGGAACCGTCATCGAACGCGAATCTAAAAACCCTAATATTCCTACCGGCGACATTGAAATTTTGGTTCAAGAACTCACTGTTTTGAATCCGGCCATTGTTCCGCCTTTTACCATTGAAGACGAAACCGACGGCGGCGAAGACATCCGCATGAAATATCGCTATCTTGACATCCGTCGCAATCCGGTTAAAAACAGTTTGCTTTTCCGTCACCGCGTGGCTATGGAAGTGCGCAACTACTTGTCCAAACAAGGATTTTGCGAGGTTGAAACGCCTTACCTCATCAAATCAACTCCGGAAGGCGCCCGCGATTTTGTGGTACCGAGCCGCATGAATCCCGGTCAATTTTACGCTTTGCCGCAATCTCCGCAAACCTTCAAGCAATTACTTATGGTGGGCGGAATGGACAAATATTTTCAGATTGTTAAATGTTTCCGCGACGAAGATTTGCGCGCCGACCGTCAACCTGAATTTACCCAGATTGACTGTGAAATGGCTTTTGTAGAACAAGAAGACATCTTGGATACTTTTGAAGGACTTACCCGTCATTTGCTCAAAGAAATCAAAGGAATTGAAGTGGATAAATTTCCGCGCATGACGTATGAACACGCGATGAAAACCTACGGAAACGACAAGCCGGACATCCGCTTTGGCATGGAATTCGGCGAGCTCAACACCGTAGCACAACACAAGGATTTCGGCGTGTTCAATTCGGCTGAACTCGTGGTTGGAATTGCCGCTCCGGGTTGTGGCGAAATGACCCGCAAAGAAATCGACGCTTTAATTGACTGGGTAAAACGTCCACAAATTGGTGCTTCGGGCATGGTGTATGTGAAATGCAACGAGGACGGCAGCTTTAAATCATCCGTAGATAAATTTTATGACCAAGCTGATTTGAGTAAATGGGCCCAAATCACCGGCGCTAAATCGGGAGACATGATTTTTGTGCTTTCAGGCCCGGCCGATAAAACGCGCACCCAACTCAGTGCTTTGCGTATGGAAATCGCAACTCGATTAGGTTTGCGAAAACCCGACGAATTTGCTCCGCTATGGGTGATTGACTTTCCTCTGTTAGAAAAAGACGAAGATAGCAATCGTTGGCATGCCATGCACCATCCGTTTACCTCGCCCAAGCCTGAGGATATGAATTTACTCGAAACCAATCCCGGAAAAGTGCGCGCCAATGCCTATGATATGGTGCTCAACGGAAACGAAATTGGTGGTGGATCGATTCGTATTCACGATAAAGCTACCCAACAATTGATGTTTCAATATTTAGGTTTTTCGGACGAAGAAGCCCGAAATCAATTTGGCTTTTTGATGGATGCTTTTCAGTACGGAGCGCCACCACACGGAGGTTTGGCCTTTGGTCTGGATCGATTGGTAGCCATTTTGGGCGGACAAGAAACCATCCGCGACTTTATTGCGTTCCCGAAAAACAACTCAGGCAGAGATGTGATGATTGATGCTCCTTCAGCGATTGATTCGGCGCAACTTAAAGAATTGCAAATTCAACTTGATTTGAATTAGGTTTCTTCATACAGAAAAGCAAAAAGCTTGTAAATCAATAAATTTTACAAAAAAATAACACAACAGAGTCATTTGTATACTTTTAAAAGTTACTTTTGTTTTTATTTAATTTTTTATTACCATTACCATGCGCACAGGCACTGTAAAATTTTACATTGAATCTAAAGGATACGGATTCATAACCGATGAAGAAACTGGCAAAGACATTTTTGTTCACGCCTCAGGAGTTAAAGCTGAAGATCTTCGAGAAGGCACCCGCGTCAGTTATCAAGAAGAAGACGGAAGAAAAGGAAAAGTGGCCACTGAGGTTCACGTTCTTTAAATTATATCGATTTTCAGACTTTTACTAAACAACGCCTCGAGAACATCGGGGCGTTTTTCTTTTATTTAAGCCATACTTTCTGATAAAATTTCAATCAATTTTTACCTTATTTATAATGAGTAAAAATTAGCAATTTAACAAGTTGTTTCATGGACTAAATTTTACTTTTTGGTTGCTAATTAATGAATGAAAGTTATCTTTGTCGTTGTAAAATTTTAAAGCAATTCAGCAACATGCAATCGACACAATTAGATTACTTTCCGATTCTCATGCAAATGCTTCTGGCCGTGGGTTTTGTGGTAATGACCATCATCATTTCAGGCAAACTCGGGCCAAAGCGCTCTTCACAATCTAAAGACAAAAACTTTGAATGTGGAATTGAATCCGTAGGTAACGCACGTATTCCATTTTCTGTAAAATATTTCCTAGTCGCCATTTTGTTTGTTTTGTTTGACGTAGAGGTCATTTTCCTCTATCCTTGGGCCATCAACTTTAAAAGTTTAGGCGCCGAAGGCATGGTCAAAATGGTCATTTTCATGGCGCTTTTACTCGTTGGATTTTTCTACATCATCAAGAAAAAAGCCTTGGAGTGGGAATAAAACTCGATTTTAAATGATGAATTTTTATCAAAAGAATTCAAATTTACAATACTTAAACCATGAGCGATTCTAAAATAAATATGGTTGCACCGCCTGAAGGTGTGGTTGGTGAAGGCTTCTTTGCAACCAAACTGAACGATGTTGTAGGTCTTGCCCGAGCCAATTCACTTTGGCCATTGCCGTTTGCCACTTCTTGCTGCGGTATTGAATTTATGGCCACGATGGCTTCGCATTACGATTTAGCTCGATTCGGTTCTGAGCGAGTGAGTTTTTCTCCGCGTCAGGCTGATATGCTTTTAGTAATGGGTACAATTTCAAAAAAAATGGCGCCGATTCTTCGTCAAGTATACGAGCAAATGTCTGAGCCCCGCTGGGTTATTGCCGTGGGTGCTTGTGCTTCATCGGGTGGAATTTTTGACACATATTCAGTACTGCAAGGTATTGACAAAGTCATTCCGGTGGATGTATATGTGCCGGGTTGTCCGCCAAGACCGGAGCAAATTGTCGATGGCGTGATGAAATTGCAAGAAATGGTAAAATCAGAATCGGTTCGTCGCAGAAGCTCGCCAGAATACCAAGAACTTTTGGCTTCTTATAACATCAAATAACGAAGATGGCATTAGAAAACTCAGATATCCAAAATAAACTCACTGAAGCTTTTGGCGACGCAGTGAAATATTTTCAGCAAGAACAAGATGTATTTGCTTTTGAAGTAGATGCGGCTCAAAACACCGCCGTGATTTTGTTCCTGAAAAACAATCCAGATTTACGCTTTGAATTTTTGACCGATGTTTGCGGTGTTCACTATCCGGACAACGACGAGTCTGAGCAATTCTCAGTCGTGTATCATATGCACAATTGGTACGAAAACAAACGCATCCGCATTCGTGCTTTTTTAAGCGGTTCAAAACCCGAAATCAAAACCGTCAGCAATATTTTTCTTTCAGCCAATTGGATGGAACGCGAAACTTATGACTTTTTCGGCATTGAGTTTATTGGGCATCCGCAGCTCAAACGTATTTTGAATATGGATGAGATGGAATCGTTTCCGATGCGCAAAGAATTCCCAATGGAAGACAGCGGACGTACCGACAAAGACGACCGTTTCTTCGGAAGAACCACTACCAACTGCTAATATAATTCCAGATAGCCCATGTCAGATTTATTGTTATCACCAGAGAATCGTTACGCCAAAGTAATTGACCAACGACGAAACGAAGACGGCAGCGAACTCTCGATACTCAACCTCGGGCCTACACACCCGGCTACACACGGAATTTTCCAAAACATATTACTCATGGATGGCGAACGCATTTTAGATGCAGAGCCAACCGTCGGATATATCCACAGAGCTTTTGAAAAAATTGCCGAGAATCGTCCATTTTATCAGATTACGCCGCTCACCGATCGTATGAACTATTGCTCATCGCCGATCAACAACATGGCTTGGTGGATGACATTAGAAAAACTACTCGGTATTGAAGTTCCGAAACGCGCACAATATCTTCGTGTGATTGTCATGGAACTCGCGCGCATTACCGATCACTTAATTTGCAACTCAATTCTCGGGGTAGATACCGGAGCTTATACGGGCTTTTTGTATGTGTTTCAATTCCGCGAAAAAGTATACGAAATCTACGAAGAAATCTGCGGTGCTCGCTTGACGACCAACATGGGTCGCATTGGCGGATTCGAACGCGATTGGTCTGAAGAAGCCTTCCGAAAACTCAACGTATTTTTAGAAGAATTCCCAGTAGCTTGGAAAGAGTTTGAAAACCTTTTTGAGCGCAACCGTATTTTTATTGATCGAACCGTAAACGTAGGACCAATCAGTGCTGAGAAAGCCATTTCTTACGGATTCACCGGTCCGAATTTGCGTGCAGCCGGCGTTGATTATGATGTTCGTGTGGCGCATCCGTATTCATCGTACGAAGATTTTGATTTTAAAGTTCCGGTGGGAACCTCAGGCGATACTTATGACCGTTTCTGTGTGCGCAACGCAGAAGTTTGGGAAAGTTTAAGCATCATTCGTCAAGCCTTGGATAAATTGCCTGAAGGCCCATACCACGCGGATGTTCCGGATTATTATTTACCCCCAAAAGAAGACGTATACCACAATATGGAGTCGCTTATTTATCACTTTAAAATTGTGATGGGTGAAGTTCCGGTTCCGGTGGCCGAAGTATATCACGCCGTTGAAGGCGGTAATGGCGAACTTGGTTTTTATTTGATTACCGACGGTAGCCGAACCCCGTATCGTTTGCATTTCAGACGCCCGTGCTTTATTTATTATCAGGCTTATCCTGAAATGATCAAAGGCGCGATGCTCTCTGATGCGATTGTTATTTTGTCTAGTTTGAACGTAATTGCCGGAGAACTCGACGCATAAAAATAAATGAAGAATTTAAATTTTCAGTTTAAATGAAAATAACCCAACATCCACAGCAAATCAACATCACCGAAGCCTTGATGGAACGTATCAACGAACTTATCAGTCATTATCCGGCCGACAAGAGAAAATCAGCTTTGTTGCCTGTATTGCACGAAGTTCAAGATGCACATGACAATTGGCTGAGCATTCAGCTACAAGATAAGGTAGCTGAAATCCTGGGCATCAAACCGGTTGAAGTATACGAAGTGGTTACATTTTACACCATGTTCAATCAACGTCCAATTGGCAAGTATATGTTTGAATTCTGCCAAACTTCGCCTTGTTGTTTGAACGGTGTCGAAAATCTGATGGATTACACTTGCAAAAAACTAGGTATTCCGGTGGGTGAACCTACAGCAGATGGAATGTTTGAAGTGCGTGGTGTAGAATGTTTGGGCGCTTGCGGATATGCTCCGATGATGCAGTTGGGCGATTTTTACCACGAACATCTGACTGAAGAAAAAGTAGACCAACTCATTGCCGATTGCAAAGAAGGTAAAATCAACTTACACGATAAATAATATGTCGAAGAAAATATTATTAGAAAAAATCAACGTTCCGGGGATTAAAACCTACGAAGTATACCGCAGAGAAGGCGGTTATGCCTCGGTTGAGAAAGCCCTCAAAAGCATGACTCCGGACGAAGTAGTTGAAGAAGTAAAAACTTCAGGACTGCGCGGTCGTGGTGGTGCGGGTTTCCCGGCCGGTATGAAGTGGAGTTTCATCGACAAAAAATCAGGAAAACCAAGACATTTAGTGTGCAATGCCGACGAATCAGAGCCGGGTACTTTTAAAGACCGTTTCCTGATGGAATACATTCCGCATTTGCTCATTGAAGGGATGATCACCTCGAGCTATGCCTTGGGTGCGAATTTGTCCTATATATATATCCGCGGTGAATACATGTGGGTATACAAAATTCTCGAGCGTGCCATTGCTGAGGCAAAAGCGGCAGGTTGGCTCGGGAAAAATATCCTCGGAACCGGTTATGACTTAGACTTGTATGTGCAAATCGGCGGCGGTGCCTACATCTGTGGTGAAGAAACCGCGCTGATTGAATCACTCGAAGGAAAACGAGGCAACCCCAGAATCAAACCACCATTCCCGGCGGTATCTGGTTTGTGGGCCAATCCAACGGTGGTAAATAATGTAGAAACCATTTCGGCCGTGCCTTGGATTGTCAATAATTCTGGTGAAGAATACGCCAAAATCGGAGTCGGAAGATCTACCGGAACCAAATTAATTTCGGCCTCAGGAAACATCAAAAATCCGGGCGTTTATGAAATTGAATTGGGCTTGAGTGTTGATGAATTCATGAATTCAGATGAATATTTAGGTGGAATGAGTTCAGATCGTCCGCTCAAAGCATTTGTTCCGGGCGGAAGTTCGGTGCCCATTTTGCCAGCGAATTTGATTTTCAAAACTGCGGCCGGTGAAGACCGCCTCATGACTTATGAATCACTCAGCGACGGAGGTTTTGCTACTGGTTCCATGTTGGGTTCTGGCGGATTTATCGTGTATGACGACACGGCTTGTATCGTGCGCAATACTTGGAATTTCTCGCGTTTTTATCACCATGAAAGTTGTGGTCAATGTTCGCCTTGCCGCGAAGGAACCGGCTGGTTAGAAAAAGTATTGCACCGCATTGAAAACGGTCACGGTCGCGAAGAAGACATCGAACTTTTATGGACGATTCAAAGCAAAATTGAAGGCAACACCATTTGTCCGCTCGGCGATGCTGCTGCTTGGCCGGTGGCTGCTGCGATTCGTCACTTTAAAGAAGAATTTGAGTTTCATATCAGATTCCCTGAAAAGGTCAAAAACAGAGAACATTTTGTGGCCGAACCATTCGAAAAAGTGCGCCATTTATTAAAACAAACCGTATAATGAAAAGCTGATTTCGGCTTTAAATCTCAAAATATGAAAGTAACTGTAGACGGTCAATCGATTGACGTAGAACCGGGAACCACCATCTTGCAAGCTGCCCGAATGATTGGCGGCGAGTCGGTGCCACCGGCCATGTGTTATTATTCAAAACTCAAAGGAAGCGGCGGAAAATGTCGCTGTTGTTTGGTAGAAGTTTCTAAAGGAAGCGAAGCCGATCCGCGTCCAATGCCTAAATTGGTGGCCTCGTGCGTAACCCAAGTGATGGACGGCATGGAAGTCAACAGCAAATCTTCTGAGCGTGTGACCGAAGCCCGCAAAGCTGTCACCGAATTCTTGCTCATCAACCACCCGCTCGATTGCCCTATTTGCGATCAGGCCGGAGAATGCGATTTGCAAAATTTGAGCTTTGAGCACGGAAAATCTCAGTCGCGTTACATTGAAGAAAAAAGAACCTTTGAACCTGAAGATATTGGTCCGAACATTCAGTTGCACATGAATCGTTGTATTTTGTGTTATCGTTGTGTAATGGTGGCCGATCAGCTCACTGACAACCGCGTGCACGGCGTCATGGACCGAGGTGATCACTCGAACATCTCGACTTGTATTTCAAAAGCTATTGACAATGAGTTTTCAGGCAATATGATTGATGTGTGTCCGGTGGGCGCGCTCACGGATAAAACCTTCCGATTCAAATCAAGAGTTTGGTTCAACAAACCCTATAATGCGCATCGCAATTGCACCAAATGCTGCGGAAAAACCACTATTTGGATGTTTGGTGATGAAATTCAACGCGTGACCGGTCGCAAAAACGAATACCACGAAGTAGAAGAATTCATCTGTAACGAATGTCGTTTTGACCATAAAGATCCGCAAGATTGGGTAATTGAAGGGCCTCGCAAGTTTGAGAAAGACTCGGTAATCAATCAAAATAACTACACCCGTAAATTGGACAAAGTGACCATTCACACCGAAAAGAATATTTTGATGGGACGCGATACAGACCGTAAAAAAATCAGTATGCAAAGCGTGCCTCTGACCGAAGAAGACATTAAAAACCAACAAAACTTGACCCACAATGGATAGTGCTTTTATCATAGAAAAAAGTGTGGTCATTGTGGTGGTATTTGCCATAACCATGCTCATGGCGATGTATTCAACCTTGGCCGAACGAAAAATTGCCGCTTGGTTACAGGATCGTATTGGGCCGAATCGCGCAGGAATTGGCGGTATTTTTCAACCGCTGGCCGATGGTTTGAAATTGTTTTCAAAAGAAGAGTTTTTCCCGAATACGCCGAACCGCTTTTTATTTGTGGTTGGACCGGCGATAGCTATGAGTACTGCGCTGATGACCAGTGCCGTGATTCCATGGGGCGATAAATTACACCTATTTGGCCGAGACATTATTTTGCAAGCAACTGATATCGACGTGGCTTTGTTGTATATTTTCGGAGTTATTTCAGTAGGTGTTTACGGAATTATGATTGGGGGTTGGGCATCGAACAACAAGTTCTCACTCATGGGTGCCGTTCGTGCAGCTTCGCAAATGGTTTCTTATGAAGTAGCCATGGGGCTTTCCATCATAGCGCTTTTGATGATGACGGGAACTTTAAGTTTGCGTGAAATCGCAGCACAACAACCCGGCATGCATTGGAACGTGTTTTACCAACCGCTTTCGTTTTTGATTTTCTTGATTTGTGCTTTTGCCGAAACCAACCGTACACCGTTTGATTTGGCTGAGTGTGAATCAGAGCTCATTGGTGGTTACCACACTGAATATTCATCGATGAAGATGGGCTTTTACTTGTTTGCAGAATATGCAAACATGTTTATCTCATCGACCATTTTGGCAGTGCTTTTCTTTGGCGGATACAACTATCCAGGCATGGGTTGGGCACTTGAAAACTGGGGCGTGAATGCAGCCAACGTGATTGGAATTTTTGTTTTGTTTGCTAAAATCTGCGGATTCATTTTCTTTTATATGTGGGTGCGCTGGACGATTCCAAGATTCCGTTATGACCAATTGATGCATTTGGGTTGGCGCATTTTGATTCCGCTGTCGATTGCCAATATTGTGATTACCGGAATTGTATTGTTAAGACATGAAATTGCCGCTCTTTTGGGCATATAATGAATGATAAAAAATAACAAGTTTTAGGATTAAACCTAAACATTAATAAAAACCCAATGCCCTAGCCCCGATAGCAGCGGCATCCTTTTTTAGCTTTGCGTTGTAGTGCAAAGAAAACCAACGCTAAAAAAGATAAAGCGAATAGCGGGAAAAGGCTTCTGAAAAAACAATAAAAAACAAATGGCTTCAATTGAAACTATTTCATTGTCCGGCAGAAAAGTCGTGGTTTCCAACAAGCAAATGAACTTTTGGGAGCGCCTCTATCTGGTGGCCATTATCAAAGGGTTGTTCATTACCCTGCGCCACCTTTTTAAGCGCAAAGTTACCATTCAATATCCAGAGCAAGTTCGTCCGATGAGCCCAGTGTATCGCGGTCAGCATATGCTCAAACGCGATGAACAAGGTCGCGAGAATTGTACCGCCTGCGGATTGTGCGCGCTTTCGTGTCCGGCCGAGGCCATTACGATGGTGGCTGCTGAGCGCAAGCCCGAAGAAAAACATTTGTACCGCGAAGAAAAATACGCATCGATTTATGAAATCAATATGCTGCGTTGTATTTACTGCGGTTTGTGCGAAGAAGCTTGCCCGAAAGATGCAATTTACTTGACCAAATCAAAAGTGTTGGTCCCATCTAGTTACGACCGCGAAGATTTTATTTTCGGAAAAGATAAATTGGTGATGCCGCTGGAGATGGCTATTCAAAACTCACAATCTAAAAACGCGAACTAATGTCAGTAGTACTCATTTTATTCTGCGTGTTATCGGCCATTACTTTGGCTACCGCGTTCTTGACCATTTTTACCAAAAACCCGATCCATTCGGCGATTTACTTGGTGATTTGTTTCTTTTCGATTGCCGGTCACTACTTGCTTTTGAACTCACAGTTTTTGGCCATTGTGCATATTATTGTGTACTCGGGCGCGATTATGATTTTGTTTCTCTTTACCATCATGCTCATGAACCTCAACAAAGAAGACGAAGTTCATAAACCACGTGTAACGCGTTGGGCAGCGGTGGTTTTGTTTTGCCTCATGTGTTTGGTGCTGATTGCCATTTTTGTGAATTCAAAACCAATTGTGGGCGAATACGTATCCACGGGCGAGGATTATCAATCCATCAAAGTACTCGGAAAAGTATTGCTCAACGAATATATGGTGCCGTTTGAATATGCATCTATCTTGCTCTTGGCAGCGATGATTGGAACGGTGTTATTGTCTAAAAAAGAAAAATCAGAAAAGTAATATGAACAATATTCTGAATCAAATAGGTATTGAAAATTACATCTTCTTGAGCGTCATTTTGTTTTGCATTGGCGTGTTCGGAGTGTTGTATCGCAGAAATGCCATCATCGTTTTTATGTCGATTGAAATCATGTTAAATGCTGTGAATTTGTTGTTCGTAGCTTTTTCAACCTATCATCAAGATGCCCAAGGACAGGTATTTGTATTTTTCTCGATGGCGGTAGCCGCTGCCGAAGTAGCCGTGGGATTGGCCATTTTGGTGTCGATTTTCCGCAATTTGGGCTCGATTGACATTGACAACTTAAAAAAATTAAAAGGATAAACAGCAATGGATAACTCTCTCGCCTTATTGTTGGTATTAGCGCCATTCGTTGGTTTTTTAATCAATGTATTTTTGGGCAAATCACTCAGTAAAACCGTCTCAGGAGCCATCGGAACTTTGGCCGTAGCGGTTTCATTCATTGCTTCGGTGATGTTCTTTATGCAAATCAATCAGAGCAAACAAGCGGTCACGGTAGATTTGTTTGAATGGATGAGCATCAGCAACTTCAAAGTAAGTTTCGGATTTTTGCTCGATCAACTTTCGATTTTGTGGTTGTTGTTCGTCACCGGAATCGGCTCGCTGATTCACTTGTATTCGATTAGCTACATGCACGACGATGAAAAAATGCATTCGTTTTTTGCGTATTTAAACTTGTTCGTGTTTTTCATGATTATTTTGGTTGTGGGCAGCAACCTTCCGATGATGTTTATTGGCTGGGAAGGCGTGGGTCTTTGCTCGTATTTGCTCATCGGATTCTGGTATAAAAATCAAGACTACAACGACGCGGCCAAAAAAGCGTTTATCATGAACCGCGTGGGCGATTTAGGTTTGCTCATCGGGATTTTCATCTTGGGCGTTTTGTTCTCGACTTTAGATTTTATGTCGCTCAAAACTGCGTTAGCTACTGGTAAAGCGGATGCTTTCTGGTTGGGCGCAGCTGCCTTGGCATTATTCATTGGTGCTTGCGGTAAATCGGCACAAATTCCATTGTATACTTGGCTTCCGGATGCGATGGCCGGTCCGACTCCGGTTTCGGCGCTCATCCATGCAGCCACGATGGTTACGGCGGGTATTTTTATGATTACGCGCTTGAACTTCTTGTTTGATTTGGCACCTGAAGTACAAAACATCATCGCAATCGTTGGTGCCGTTACTGCACTGGTAGCCGCCACAATTGGTTTGGTTCAAAATGATATCAAAAAAGTATTGGCTTATTCAACCGTATCGCAACTCGGGCTCATGTTTATGGCTTTGGGATTGGGCGCTTATGAAGTAGCCGTTTTCCACGTGATTACGCATGCATTCTTTAAAGCGTGTTTGTTCTTGGGTTCAGGATCGGTGATTCACGCTTTGCACGGAGAACAAGATATGCGCCGTATGGGCGGACTCAAAGGCGTCATGAAAATTACGTATCTGACCTTTTTGATTTCGTCGTTGGCTATTTCGGGAATTCCGCCGTTTTCAGGATTTTTCTCGAAGGACGAAATTTTAATGGTAGCTTTTGAACACAACAAAGCGCTTTGGATCATTGGTTCGGTCGCTTCGATTATGACCGCATTTTATATGTTCCGATTGTTATATCTGACGTTTTTTAACGATTTCAGAGGAACCGAAGAACAAAAACACCATTTACACGAAAGCCCAGCGCTGATTACTTTCCCGCTGATTGTTTTGGCTGTTTTGGCTACCGTGGGCGGACTTATCAGCTTGCCGGGCAACAGTTGGCTCAACGAATATTTAGCTCCGGTTTTATCGGCACACAAAGCTGAGGCACATCATTTAGGACCAAATGAGTATATGCTCATGGCAGTGGCTGTTATAGGCGGACTCATCGGTATCGGCATTGCCTTTTCACAATACCTCAAAAAGAAACAATTACCGCCGGCAGACAAACAAATGGAAGGTTTTGCCAAGGTATTATACAACAAATATTATGTAGATGAATGCTACGAAATGATCATCGTAAAACCCATCAACAGCTTATCGCGTCTCTTTAGAGATTATATAGAAACTGCTGTTTCAGGGCTCATTTTCGGCTTGGGTAAAACCGCAGTAGCTTTGGGCTCTCAGGGCCGAAAAGTACAAAACGGAAACATCGGTTTGTATTTGTTTGCCTTTGTCATTGGGGTTTGCGCTATTATTTCGTATTTATTTCTCGTTCAATAATCAGTAACCGATGGATATAGTTTACTTATTGCTTTTGTTTTTGGTGGGCGCGCTGGCCACCTATCTTTCCGGCGATAAATTAGCTCCTAAAGTAGCTTTGCTGGTAGGATTGATTTCGCTGGGCTATAGTGTTCATTTGCTCAGTTTGATGAGCGGCGGAAACCCACTTACCTATTCCTCGGGATGGATTGCGCATCCGAATGTAGCCTTTGCTTTGCAAGCCGACGGTTTGTCGATGGCGATGATTTTGCTTTCGGCTGCACTGACTCCGCTGATTATTCTTTCAGGCTGGGGTAGCCATTACAAAAACGCGCGTTCGCTTTATGCCTTGATTTTGTTTATGACTTTTGCGATGGTCGGCACCTTTATGGCCACCGATGCTTTGTTGTATTATATTTTCTGGGAGCTTTCTCTGATTCCGATTTACTTCATCGCGCTACTTTGGGGCAATGGCGATTTAGAAGAACGCAAAAAAGCCGTGGTTAAATTCTTCATCTACACTTTGGGCGGATCCTTGTTTATGCTGGCCGCACTAGTGTATTTATATTTGCAAGCCGGAAGTTTTGCTATCAAAGATTTATACGAATTGCGTTTGTCTTGCGGACAACAATTCTGGATTTTCATGGGCTTCTTCTTAGCTTATGCGATTAAAATTCCGATTATTCCTTTTCATACTTGGCAGGCTAATGTATACCAAAAAGCGCCGGCTGTGGGCACGATGTTGCTTTCGGGAATTATGCTCAAAATGGGATTGTACAGCGTTTTGCGTTGGCAGTTACCAATCGCTCCGCTTACCGCTAAAGGATATCAATACGCGCTGATTGGCTTGAGCATTGCCGGTGTGATTTACGGATCCATCGTTGCTTTGCGTCAAAAAGACCTCAAAAAATTATTGGCTTATTCATCGTTGGCGCACGTCGGACTCATCGCGGCTGGCGCATACACTTTGACCTTAGACGGATTGCGTGGTGCGGTTCTGCAAATGCTTGCCCACGGTTTTGTTGTAGTTGGATTGTTCTTTGTGGCCGAAATTATTGAGCGTCGTTACCAAACGCGTCAAATTGCTGAATTGGGAGGCATTCGCGCTCAAAGTCCGCAGTTTACTTCGCTGTTTTTGTTGTTGGTTTTGGCTTCGGTAGCTTTGCCATCGACCTTTAACTTTGTCGGAGAATTTACCGTATTGTACAGTTTGTTCCAAGTGAATATGGCTTTTGCTATTGCCGGTGGATTGACCATCATATTGGGCGCATATTATATGCTCAGAATGTTTCAACACGTGATGTTGGGCGAGACCAACACCAAGCTTTTTGCCGAGGTAAACTGGAACGAAAAAATTGTTTTGCTCGCTATTGTGGCGGTCTTGTTCATATTCGGATTGTATTCAAAACCCATCACCGATTTGATTAAGCCGAGCATCGAAAATATATTAGTAGAAATCAACCGATAATCGTCAGATAAAAAATGAATACATTAATTGCTATTGTAGGATTGGGTATATTTTGCCTGTTGCTTGAAATCCTAAATCTGAGAAAAATATTGATTCCACTCACCGTGTTGGGTTTGTTGGGCGTATTAGGTTTGACGATATCTGAGTTCGGCTGCGAAGGAAGTTTCTACAACCACATGATGGTTCAAGATAAATTTGCTTCGGGCTTTTCGGCTTTGTTTATCATCTTGACGATTTTCTTGGTCATGCTCAGTTACAACTTTTACGAAAGTCATCCTACCAAATTATCGGACTTTATCGCCATCAAGATTTTCCTTTTATCAGGTGCTGTTGCGATGGTATCGTTTGGCAACTTGGCGATGTTTTTCTTGGGCATTGAAATCTTGTCGATTTCGCTTTATGTGTTGGCAGCGAGTAATCGTTTAAACCTGAAAAGCAACGAAGCCGGAATGAAATATTTCTTGATGGGCTCGTTTGCCTCAGGAATTATCTTGTTCGGGATTTGTATGATTTATGGCGCGATGGGCACTTTTGACACCCAAGAAATTTCAGAATTATCACGCTCAGCCGAATTGCCAATTTGGTTCCCGATTGGGATTGCGCTCATGACCATTGGTATGTTCTTTAAAATTGCGGCGGTTCCGTTTCATTTTTGGGCACCCGATGTATACGAAGGTTCGCCTTCACTCACTACTGCAACGATGAGCACTTTGGCCAAAGTAACGGCGATGGCCACTTTGTTCAAACTCTTAACGGCCATGAATGCCGACATCAACTATCAGTTCCAAATCATTGTGGTGGTAGTATCCATTGCTTCGATGACCGTAGGAAATATCATGGCACTCAAACAAGCCAATGTGAAACGTATGTTGGCCTTCTCGGGGATTTCGCATGCAGGCTTTATGCTTATGACTTTGCTCAATACGACCGACGCGGCTTCTGTATTGTTGTATTATGCTTCGGCTTATGCGCTCGCGGGTATTGCAGCGTTTAGCGTGTTGTTATATGTGTGTAAAAACAGAGAGAACGAAGACATTGTAAACTTCCACGGTTTGGGTAAAACCAATCCACTTTTGGCTGCGATTCTGACCGGAGCCTTGTTGTCGATGGCGGGAATTCCTGTGTTTGCCGGATTCTTTGCCAAGTTGGCTTTGTTCGGACCGACCATTCAAGCCGGTTATTTGATTGTGGTGATTGCTGCGGTGATTAACTCAATCATCAGTGTGGGTTATTACTTCAAACTGATTTTGGCGATGTACACCAAAGAGCCAAACGAAACGCGCACCGGAACACCGGTATTGATCTACAGCGTTGCGATTTTGGCAATTTTACTCAACTTGACCATTGGTTTGTTTCCGTCGCTGGTGATGGATTTGCTCAGATAAGAAAATCAAAAAAATACAGCCACCTTCGGGTGGTTTTTTTTATGCCCATACGTTTGCCTACTCACCGCTGCCCTAGCCCGGATCGCAGCGGTTATCCTGGGCGGCGGTCTTGAGCAAGCCCAGATAAAAGCGCAGAGCCGGAAGTGCTTCCGATAAAAAACCACACAATTTAACTACTGCCGGTTTTATTTTTTACGGCTGAATCGTACCTTTAAGCCATGTACGCTTTGGTAGATTGCAATAATTTTTACGTGTCGTGTGAACGCGTTTTCCAACCGCAATGGAACGGAAAACCTGTCGTGGTGCTGTCAAACAACGACGGCTGCATCATCTCGCGCAGCGACGAAGCCAAAGCGCTCGGGATTGCAATGGGCGCTCCGGAATTTCAGGTGCGCGCGCAATTAAAACAATTAGGCGTCAAAGTGTTCTCTTCAAATTATGCGCTCTACGGTGACTTGAGCCAACGCGTGTTTGAAATTTTGCGACAGTATACACCTTGCGTTGAAGAGTACAGCATAGACGAGGCATTTTTGAACTTTGACGGACTGCGTGTGGATGATTTTCATACCTACGGATTGCAAATGAAAAGCCGCATCAAACAGTGGGTGGGCATTCCGGTGTGTGTGGGTTTTGCCCCAACCAAAGCCTTGTCAAAAATTGCCAATAAAATTGCGCGTAAATTTCCGAAGCAAACCTCAGGCGTACATGTGATTGACAGCGATGAGAAACGCATCAAGGCGCTCAAATGGACCAAGATTGAGGATGTTTGGGGCATTGGTTTTAGGCTGAGTAAAAAAATGAAAGACCGAAACATTCAAACCGCTTATGACTTTATCGACCCAAAACACCGCGCTTGGATCAAACTGCAAATGGGCGTGGTGGGTTTGCGTTTGGTGAGCGAACTCGAAGGTCAATCGGTTTTGGGGCTCGAAGCGCCGCTGACCGAAAAAAAGACCATCGCTGTGACGAGAAGTTTTCCGAAAGCGCTCAATGATTTTGACGCTTTGCGCGAGCGCGTCTCAACTTTTGCTTCGGTTTGTGCCGAAAAATTACGGGCGCAAAAATCGTGTTGTCAGACTATTTATGTGTTTTTAAAAACGATTGATTATTCGGACGGTAAAAGAAAAAGCCGCGGCTATCAGCAATTAATGACCTTGCCTTTTGCCACCCAATCGACCTTGACGCTCGTGCAAACTGCTGTGCATTTATTGAGTGAAATTTACCGAAGAAATCCCGATTTGATTTTTGCCAAAGCCGGTGTGATTGTGAGCCAACTGAGCCCGGAAAACGAAAAGCAGTTTGACTTATTTGAAGACGAAAACCCGAAACATCTGCCGCTGATGAAAGCCATTGATGCCATGAACCGAAAAGTGGGCGACCGAAAAATAAAGCTCGGCACACAAAGCGAAAAAACTTGGAACATGAAACAGCAATTGCTTTCGCCCAAATATACCACTCGTTTAGACCAAATTCTCACCGTAAAATGTCAGTAAAAAAAACAACGCCGCTTATTTATAAACCCGAGCTTGACCAAGCACAGCCGTTGCCTTTTGTGAGCCATGGCGTTTCGGCGGGGTTTCCGTCACCGGCGCTGGATTTTATGGAATCGCGGATTGATTTAAACAAGGCGCTTTCTGAGCATCCGCTAGCTACTTTTTACATACGCGTGCAAGGCGATTCTATGACTGGAGCCGGTATTGATGACCAAGATTTACTCGTGGTTGATCGCAGCCTTGAACCGCAAAACCACAAAATTGCCGTGTGTTTTATTGATGGAGAATTTACCGTTAAACGCATCAAACGCAAAAAAGACGAGCTCTGGCTCATGCCCGAAAACCCAAAATATCCGCCGATTCAAGTAACCGATGAAACCCAATTGATGATATGGGGCATTGTGACGTATGTGATTAAGGCGGTGAAGTAATGCGTTGGGCTATGGTTGGGCAAATGTGAAATAAATTTGACTTCCCTAAAATTCAAAAGTCAATTTGAAAGGTAAAGTTTTTAAGGGCCCTCTGATTAACAGTCAGATACTCCTAAAAAGAAAAAGCCCTCCCGAAGAAAAGCTTTGTACCCTGAGCCGTCAAACAAAAAAGTTTGACTCCGCGCAAAAAAAAGTCCTCTCTTTTCAGAGAGGACTTTTTGTACCCGGAGCCGGAGTCGAACCGGCACGGTTTCCCACAGGTGTTTGAGACCAGCGCGTCTACCAATTCCGCCATCCGGGCGTGACAGACAAAAACCAACAACAGTTGGCTTTATCGCTTTAAACAAACATAAAAATCATGCTTGCTGTAAAACACGGTGCAAATGTAAAAAATAATCTAGCATATCCTAAAGAAATTTGTGAAAAATAATCTTAGAAACTTGATTTTTATTTCTAAATTTGCCCCGCATTTACGGCAACACACACTAACTAACTACATCCGAGGCGTTTATACACGTCTGGCTTTTCAGAAATGAGCAGGTCAATTTGTATGCAACGTCGCGGTCTAATAACAACCGACAAAAATGCCACACCAGGAACCGGAAGCTAAGATATTTGCGTGTTCGCAAAGTGTCTATCTGGCGGAAAAAATTGCCACTCATTATGGCGTACCGCTCGGAAAAGTGACGTTTTCAAAATACAGCGACGGCGAGTTTCAGCCATCGTATGAAGAGTCCATCCGTGGGCTCAGGGTTTTTATTGTGTGCTCGACTTTTCCGAGTTCAGACAACCTGATGGAATTGTTGCTCATGATAGACGCCGCCAAAAGAGCTTCGGCCAGACACGTTACCGCTGTGATTCCGTATTTCGGATGGGCGCGTCAGGATCGAAAAGACAAACCCAGAGTTCCGATTGGAGCCAAGTTGGTGGCCAATTTATTGGATGCCGCGGGCGCAACCCGCATCATGACGATGGATTTGCACGCCGACCAAATACAAGGGTTCTTTGAAAAACCGGTAGACCATCTTTTTGCATCGACAATCTTTTTGCCGTATGTAAGAAGTTTAAATCTAGAAAACCTCACCATTGCTTCGCCAGATATGGGCGGATCAAAAAGAGCGTATGCCTATTCTAAATTTTTAGAATCAGACGTGGTGATTTGTTACAAACAACGTCGCGCAGCCAATGTGATTGACACGATGGAACTCATCGGAGAAGTCAAAGGCAGAAACGTGATTTTGGTAGATGACATGGTTGATACCGGCGGTACGCTAGCCAAAGCGGCCGATTTGATGATTGAAAAAGGCGCCTTGAGTGTTCGAGCCATTTGTACCCACGCGATTTTATCAGGTGATGCGTATGAAAAAATCGAGCGTTCGCAACTGAGTGAATTAATCGTAACTGATTCGATTCCGCTGCAAAGGTCGTCTGACAAAATAAGGGTCGTGAGTTGTGCCCCGCTTTTTGCCGATGTGATGCGCATGGTACAAAACAACAACTCGATTAGCGGGAAGTTTCTGATGTGACCGAGCGTTAAAAATCAGTCCGGTGGACTGATTTAGCGAAGGGGCAAGGCGGCGTGGTGGCGATGATGGAAAGACAAGGCTAACGGTTAGCAGAAATTTGCGTTAGCGATTGCAGCGGATAGCCCACAGCGCAGCGAGGACTATGAGCGAAAAGCGCGACTCGAGGCACGAGAGGAACGCCCCAAAACCGGTGAACAGGCAACTGCAAACCAACAACAAGAGTTTTATTTATTAACTATATTTTTTTACAATGAAATCGATTACGATTAAAGGACAAGAAAGAGAAAGCGTAGGCAAAAAAGCTACTAAAGCCTTACGTGATGCTGGAATGGTACCTTGCGTTATTTACGGAGGAGAAAGCCCAATTCACTTTTCAGCAGAAGAAAAAGCGTTTAAAAATTTGGTGTATACTCCGAATGCGCACACAGTAGTCGTAGATTTGAACGGCAAGTCTGCTAATGTTATTTTACAAGACATTCAGACACACCCGGTATCAGACAAAATTTTACACATTGACTTCTTCCAACTCAACGAGAGCAAAGAAATCATGATGGAAGTTCCGGTGAAAATCGTGGGAACTTCGCCAGGTGTATTGTTGGGTGGTGACTTGCGTTTGAACTTGCGTAGACTGAAAGTGAAAGCTTTGCCAAAAAACCTTCCGGATTATGTTGAAGCCAACATTTCAGAATTGCAAATGGGTAACAAATTGTATGTTACTAAATTAGAGACCAACAATTTCAAATTAATGCACCCAGACAACACGGTAATTTGCCAAGTGAAGATTTCACGTGCTGCGATGAAAGCTGCTCAAGAAGCTGCCAAAGCAGAAAAAGGAGCAAAAGGAAAGAAAAAATAATTTTTTCAAACCGCTATACAAAAGCATCAGTTTACGCTGGTGCTTTTTTTTTGGTTTATTTTGAGCCGGGAACCTGCCTACGCTTAACCGGAGCGAAGCGAATTGAGCGAACGCAAATTTTGCTACTTTTACCGCATGAAATGGTTTTTCAGTTTATTCTCTACACCAAAAAACATTGACAATACTGACCTTATGAAGAAATTCCTCATTGTCGGCTTGGGCAACATTGGCGCCGAATACGTCAACACCCGCCACAACATCGGCTTTAAAATTTTAGATCATTTGGCCCGCACCGAATCGCTGACTTTTCAGACGGTACGTTTGGGCGATTTGGCCGAATACAAATTCAAAGGCCGCACTTATTTGTTGCTCAAACCCAATACCTATATGAACCTCAGCGGAAAAGCCGTGCAATATTGGCTCGAGAAAGAGAAAATTCCGCTTGAAAATTTACTCGTCATTACCGACGATTTGAACTTGCCGTTTGGTTCGATTAGAATTCGCACCAAAGGTAGCGACGGCGGCCACAACGGACTCAAAAACATTCAGCAAATCTTGAACACACAAGAATACGCGCGCTTTAGATTCGGCATCAGCGATGCTTTTAAAAAAGGCCAACAAGTGAATTACGTATTGGGTGAATGGTCAGATCAGGAAAACCAACTTTTACCCGAGCGATTACAATTGGGTGCTGAGATTATTCGATCATTCGGCACGGCGGGCATCTCGAATACGATGACAACTTTTAACGGAAAATAAGATGAAATATCCAAAAAAATATCTGTGCTTAAGTAAAGCGGTTTTTCTTTTGGCCTTAACTAGTTTGCTTTCGTGTAAATCAAAAAAGGAAACAATCTCTGAACCTGTAATTTCGTTAACCAGTGAATGCCCAAAAGACGGCAACTGCTCGGTAAAATTAAACGCTCATAAAGCCATAGAACTCAAAACTGATGAGTTTGGCAGGTTGTATTATACCTTGGTTGATGATGATGCCAAAAGCGTTTATCAATATACGTATAACCGCAAAGTCAAGGGCAATCTGCAAGACGCACAATACCGCGAAGAAGTGATTTTTGAAGTGAGCAATCAAGACAATATGAGCTTGGCAAATGAAGCGCTCGCGCAACAAAAAGTTTTGTTTGGCAGATTTTGTTACTGCAAAGGACAAACCGGATATTACGCAGTTAAGCAAGGCAAATTGGTGGCAGCTAAAAACCAAAAACAAACTTCGGTTGATTTGCGTTTTACCATTACTGAAGTGCCGCAAATCACCCAACATATTTCATGGGTAACCGAATAAAAAAAGCCGCTTTGTAAGCGGCTTTTTATTTTATGTCGGCATGATTACTGAACCACTACTCTTTTGACCATTTTGTTTTCTCCGTCTGAAATAGAAACCAGATAAACTCCAGCCTGTGCATTTTGTAAACGCACATCTTGTTCGAATAATCCGTGGTTGGCATAGCTTCGGTCAAAGATGGATCTTCCGCTCATATCATAGACCGAAATTTGTATGTTGCGGTTTGAATTTGAGTTAAACTGAACACGGAAATCTCCATTGTTTGGATTGGGAACCATCGCGAAGTTTTCAAACTCAAAACTGTTGTTGGCCATAACAAAGTTAACAGTACAAACTTCTAGAGCAATTGAATTAATTGAACCCGTGTTTCCTGCAACCACATCTTTAAATCCAAATTGCCAATTCCCTTGTGGGTTAAATCCGTTGAACGTATTGAAATTCAATGCTCCCGGAGGTGCATATGTTCCACTGGTCGGGCTGGCACAAACTAATGCCGGGGCTTGACTGTCAAAAGTTACGTTCATATTGGCATTTGCAGAACACTGTTGGTTGTAATAAATACCAAGCGATCCACCTGGTCGAACAACAGCCATTACTAAATTTTGCAAATTAGGATGCGTGGCATCAATGGTAATATTCACATCGCTGATGGTACCTACGGTTGAAGGAACATTAATAGTTTTAACTGTATAACTGGTTGCTCCGTCCGGCAAGTTAAATGGTGTGTTGAATGTGTATGTATTACATCCGCTCACCATGGTATAACCAATGTAGAAAGTTTTTGTGTTTAGGGCGTAGAATATATTGCCTACCGCCTCAACCATGATACGGCAATTAGACGATGTTACGTTCGGAGCTATTACGTCTTCTGAACCATCATTAGGTGTGTTTTCGGCCAATAAATATGGGAAAGTTGTTCCTCCATCAATCGACAATCTAATATTAACATTGGCGGTATTGATGTTGTTGGCTGTAGTTCCCGCAACGTCCCAAGTCACAGTTTGAGTAGAGTTTCTGTCCCAAGCAGTGTTTGTGCTTTGTGAAGTAACTTTAAAAGGGCCAACGCTGGCAACGGTAACGTTCATGGTTCCGCGTTCGGTTTGTCCGCCCAAAGGACTTCTGTTATCTCTAACCACCAATGAGAAAACCATAGATCGAGATACTGTTGGAATGACTTCCCAAGTGGTTGCTAAATTATTGGCTAAAACACTGGCAAAAGCCGGGAAATATCTTTTAGGTGATGCCGTCGGATTAAAAGAACGGAAGTTGGGACCTCCGGTTGCAGTTGGTGATGGCAAAGCGGTTGAAGAGCTAAAATTGTATTGCTCCCAGCAATAAGTCAATGAATCTCCGTTGACATCCGTAGCCGAACCAGTCAAAACAAATGGCGTTCCGTTGGGAATTGTATAGTTGGCACCTGCATTAACAACTGGCGGGTTGTTGTTGTTGGCAACAGCTACGGCACAGTTCCCACCGGCATTTACAAATGAAATCATTTGCAGTAAACTTCTGGCGTGAAAATAGGCGTCTGAGTGCAATTGAACATCTTCAGGAGAACAAATTCCAGCATAAGCCATAATGGTAGAACCACTACCCGGCTCATAGGCTGATGTCTGCACGCGATTTCCGCCTCCACAGTTTCCTTGTTCACCATTAAAGGTATGTGAACACCCAAACTGATGACCCATCTCATGGGCGACAAAGTCAATGTCATACTCATCACCCACTGGTGATGGCAAGCCGGTAACTCCACGCGCCTTGATACCATCATTACACGGTGATTGCGGAGTTGCGACTCCTCCTCCGCCTGTACTGGCTACGTGACCGATATCATAGTTGGCGCTACCAATAGTCGCATCGATAAAGGTTTGATTTTGATCTAAAAGAACGTTGTTTGTATTGTTGTTATCTAAGGTGTCTGAAGTAATATTGATGATGCTTTCATTATTGGCAATCAACACCATATTGAGCGACATATCTCTTTCGTAAACACCATTTACACGCGTCATTGTTACTACCATAGCAGCCAAAACTGCTGCTTTTTTTTGAGCTAAAGTTCCCGAACCCACTCCAGCAGCGTTCACATGAAAAGCAGCATATTCAATGGTACAAGCCAAAGCCAATCGATACGTTTTGTATAAACTGTTGCTAGCTCGGTTGAGTGCGTTTTGAATCGGAGTTGTATCAGCCAAATCAATACCGGCTTCAGCCACTTCACATTTAAAGGTTTTAGTGGTGGTTAAATTTGACTTATTAAATACCATATAATAATTCAAATCTTTGCTGTATGGATCAATAAACGTTGCCCCATCAACTCCAGACAAAGTCATGGTGTGCAAGCCAAAAATAGTGGTGCTGAATCTGATTCTGGCTGTTGGATCGTCAACTCCCAAACCCACATACGATTGAATTTCAGGATGTTTTACAGCTAATGCTGGATCCATAACCGATGCTTCGTAAATTTTATACCGTTTTAAATTCCCTTCTGAATCTGGAAAAGCCACTATAACATTTGACTCTTGTCCAACATTGTTGCGCGATGGAGCCAAAACCAATTGCGCCTTGAGAGCACTCATATTGAGCATAAATAATTTGAATTCTGTTGGATGTGAATCGCGTGGCAAGAGAGCCAATCCTGAAGGAATGTCGTCAACTTTTTTCCAAATCGCATCTTGCGCATAAGTGAACGATATCGAAAAAATAGCGACCAAGAAAAATAATATTTTTTTCATAACAGCAATTTTAAGGAGGTTAATAGTCTTCAAATATACAATTTATGTCAAAAAAAAGCGCTCCGTTATGGAGCGCTTTTTAATATTTAACAACGTGAGCTTTTTACTCAATCACTATTTTTTTAACCGTTTTGGCGTCACCATCAATAATAGATACCATGTAAACTCCCGGTTGAACATTTGACAAAGCCAAGTTTTGACGGAACATTCCGGTATTGTCAAATGACTCTCCATAAACCTTTCTTCCTCTGATGTCGAATACTTCAATTCCGATTTTGTTATTTGATTTAGATTGGAATTCGACTGTAAAGTTTCCGTTTGAAGGGTTTGGATAAACCGCTAAATCTTGAAATGTCAATTCATTGTTCGAAAGTAGAATAAATGTTTGAGCACAGATTTCTAGTGATATTGAATTAACCGTTCCGGCATTTCCGGCAACATTATCTTTAATTCCAAATTGCCAGTTGCCTAATTTATTCAAACCGTTCAAACCATTTAAGTTGTAATTGGTTGGTGGAATAATGTTTCCTGTTAAAGGGCTTCCACAAGTATACGCAGAACCTTGGGCGTCAAAAGTTACATTCATATCGGCGCTGCCTGAACATTGTTGGGTAAACAATGTCGCCAAAGAACCGCCCGGACGAAGAAATGCAAACGTTAAGTTTTGAAGGTTCGGATGCGTAACATTCAAGGTAATATTAACATCTGTAATAGTTCCCGCGGTTGGCACATTAATGGTTTTTGAAGTATAGCTGTTGCTTCCGTCAGGAATATTATATGGAGTATTGTATGTATATGTGTTACATGTAGTAACTGACTCATATCCAATGTAAAAATTCTTAGCATTGATGGCAAAATAGTAGTTCCCGGTAGGTTCTACTTTTACACGACAAGTTTGTGAAGCAGCAATATTCGGAACCGTAATTTCTTCTGAACCGTCGTTTGGTGTATCCGCCAACAAAGTATATGGGAACGTTAAACCTCCATCGGTTGATAATTTAATATTTACATTGGTTGAACCCGTTAAGCTGGTTGTATTGTTCACATCCCAAGTAATCGTTTGTGTGCTTCCTTGTGCCCAACAAATACCTGTTGTAGCTTGTGAAGTCACCGTAAAAGGACCCGCTCCGGTTGGAGCCGTAGTACTATTATATGCCGCTTTAGTGGTCACAATAACCTCATCAGTACTGGTTTGTTGTCCAGTTGGATTGTTATCGCGCACGGTAATGGTAAATTTAGACGCACGAGTTACTGTTGAAAGACACTCCCAATTGGCGTTAAAAGTACCTGCCAAAATTTTGGCCATATCTGGCATGTAACGCTCTGGCACTGACTTAGGAATAAACGATCTAAAATTTGGACCTGTAGTTTTGGTTGGTGAAACTACTGAATTCGCTCCGCTTGAAGCAGAAGTAGCTGTATTGTTTTGCTCCCAGCAGTAAGATAATGTATCTCCTTCAGCATCTGAAACATCCGCTACCAAAACAAATGGTGTATTCGAAGGAACCGAGAAATCTGCCTTAGCTAAAACCGATGGTGGTGTGTTTGTAATTGGTGTGCTTACCGGACAAGTTTTGGTTGTCAAGTTAGTTTGTATTTGTAGAATACTTCTATAGGTGTAGTAAGCATCCGAATGTGTTTGAACATCATAATTTGTGATTCCTGCATAACCCATAATGGTAGAACCACTTCCAGGCTCAACATTTACTCCAGTCCCTTCAATATTGTGAGAAAAGGTGTGGTTGGCACCTAATTGGTGACCCATTTCGTGGATTACATAATCAATATCAAAAGTGTCTCCGGCTGGAATATTATCCGATGGTGATGTATAACCAGAGCCCTTGTAACTGTCTTCAGCTCCATTTCCGGTTGCTAAAACGTTTGAACAAACACATCCGATACAACCTGCATTTCCTCCACCTCCAGAAGCGCCAAATAAGTGTCCGATGTCAAACGCGCTATCACCTAAAACATTGTGCAAGTTATTCATTAACTCTGCGTTCCAAGCACCACCTGAACCAGCTCCAGCAGCTGAATAAGGATCGGTTGATGCATTTGTATAAACTACCAAGTTATTGTTGGCAATCATATTCAAGTGAACGGCTAAATCTTTTTCCATAATTCCATTCACACGGGTCATGGTCGCATTCATTCCGGCTAAAGCACCGGCTACTGTTCCTCCGAAATAAACTCCGTATTCACCAGTACAAGACAACGCTAAACGCAACGTTTTGTACAGTTGATTGTTAGAACGATTTGCAATTGCAGGATTTTCTGCCAATTCTGTACTAATTTTTTGGTCAACAGTACTACAGTTAAAAGGCAAACGATTGGCCAATCGAGTTGCAGAATCAAACAAAACATACACTGAATGATCTTTGCTGTATGCTTCGATAAACTCGCTTCCGTTGTCTGGACGCATTACCATGGTTTGAACCCCGTCGGGAGACAAACTAAAGTTAATGGTTGAGCCCGGATGATCTATACTTTTTCCGATGTAAGCACGAATATCCGGAAACTTTGCTTGTAATACAGGATCAAAGTTTGAGTTTTCCCAGACTTCATAAGTTTCCATTTCTCCGGCGATGTTCGGAAAATTTACCAATATTCCGGATTGATGTGAAAATTTGTCTTTTGCTCCGGCCAAGCTTTGTTTGAAATTGGTCAAATCAATTTTAAGTAATTGTTGGTTTTGAGAATAGTTTTCCTCTTTAATTCTTTGAGAATCTAAAACTTTCTCAGAAGTGTAAGACCATGTAGCTTTTCTTTGTGCAAAAGCTCCTGCAAAAGTCATTACAACTGTTAAGGTAAGTAGTAATTTTTTCATTTCAATTTAAGTGGGTTAATGCGCTGCGAATGTACTATCTATTTTGTAATTAATTGATAAATAGATTGTTTTTTTTAACAGATTAACACTTAAATACCCTACTTTTTAAAAGTAAAAAACATAGGATTTGTGAATTTAATAATACTACAGTTGTACCATTAAATTAGTTTGTTTGCAATTAAAAAAACGTTTGAAAAAAATCAATCAGATAATATACCTTTGCGCCAAGAAATTATAGCGCGTTTGAAAATTTTTCACTCAATAGACTCTTTCAGCAGCAATCAAAAAACAGTTGTTACACTCGGTACATTTGACGGAGTCCACATCGGACACCAAAAAATCGTGCAGCAGCTATTGAACAGTGCACATCAAAGCGATTGTGAAAGTGTGATTCTGACTTTTTTTCCGCATCCGAGGATGATCTTGCAAGATCAATCTGAAATCAAACTGCTCAATACCATTGCAGAGCGCACCAAATTACTTGAAAAAACGGGTTTAGACCATTTGATTATTCATCCTTTTGACAAAACATTTTCAAGACTCACAGCCGAAGAATTTGTCAAAGAAATTTTGGTTGACCAACTCAATATTCAAAAAATTGTCATCGGATATGATCATCGTTTTGGACGCAATCGCACTGCCGATATTCACGATTTGATTGATTTCGGGCATCAATACGGTTTTGATGTTGAACAAATATCGGCACAACAAATCGAAGACGTCTCGGTGAGTTCCACCAAAATCAGAACCGCTCTTTTAGACGGAAACGTTGCGTTGGCCAATCAATACCTCGGTTATAACTATCACCTGAGCGGAACAGTCGTCCACGGAAGAAAATTGGGCAGAACCATCGGTTTTCCAACGGCTAATTTGGCTATTGATGCCGATTATAAACTCATCCCTAAAATAGGCGTGTATATTGTACAAAGCATCATCAATGGGCAAACCGTTTATGGCATGATGAACATCGGCACAAACCCAACGGTAGATGGGCAAACGCTTTCGGTAGAAGTTTATTTTATAGATTTTGAAGCAGATTTATACGAAAAAACATTAACCGTTTCAATGCTGGAACACATTCGCGACGAACTCAAGTTTGATTCGATTGACTCGCTCAAAAAAGCCATTGAAAATGATTTGAGCTTTACGCGCAACTATCTCAAAAACCCAGAATAAACCTCATTGTTATTTCAGAACATATTGCCTACTTTTGAGGCAATCATAAAATTAGATGTATGAGTACCATCAGACACAATTGGACCAAAGAAGAAATCGTCAACTTATATAACAAACCTTTGATGGATTTGCTTTTTGAAGCAGCTTCCATCCACCGCCAATACCACGACCCGAATGTGGTTCAGGTATCGACTTTGCTTTCGATTAAAACCGGCGGGTGTCCTGAAGATTGCGGATATTGTCCGCAAGCAGCGCGTTATCACACCAATATTGAAGGCAATGATTTGATGTCGGTGCAACAAGTTAAAGCGCAGGCTTTACGCGCTAAATCAAGCGGATCTTCACGCGTTTGTATGGGTGCCGCTTGGCGAAATGTAAAAGACGGACCTGAGTTTGACCAAGTGCTAGAAATGGTGCGTACCATTAACAAGCTCGACATGGAAGTTTGCTGTACTTTGGGGATGCTGACCGAAAATCAGGCACAACGTTTGGCCGAAGCCGGATTGTATGCCTATAATCACAATCTGGACACCTCTGAAGAATATTATAAAGAAGTCATTTCAACCCGCGGATTTGAAGATCGTTTGCAAACCATCGAAAACGTCCGCAAAACCAACGTAACGGTTTGCAGCGGTGGTATCATCGGAATGGGCGAAAGCATTGAAGACCGCGCAGGTATGTTGGTGGCTTTGGCGACTTTGAGTCCACAACCGGAATCCGTGCCGATTAATGCTTTGGTGGCTGTTGAAGGCACACCCATGGAAGACGAAAAACCGGTTGAAATCTGGGAAATGATTCGTATGGTAGCCACCACGCGTATTGTCATGCCTGAAACTCAAGTTCGTTTATCAGCCGGAAGAACCAACATGAGCCGCGAAGGTCAGGCGATGTGCTTCTTTGCCGGAGCCAACTCTATTTTTGCCGGAGACAAGCTATTAACCACGCCCAATCCGGATGTGAATGAAGACATGAAAATGTTTGAAATGTTGGGCTTGCAACCGCAAAAACCATTTATCAAACTCATGCAGCCTAAAACCGTTGAGGCCGAGGATTCTCAGTTTGCTTCATTAGGCGAAAAACCAAAATGGTCGCGCCCAGGACATCAAATTGAGCGCAACTTAGAAGCAAGCAATAAAGCAAAAGCGTAATTCAAATTACCATAAAAAAAGCCCGGAACATCACCGGGCTTTTTTATTTAACTATTATTAATAGATTATTTTTTGTGTGACTACGCTTCCGTCTTTGAGTTTGACTTGAACCATCAGCACTTGATTGAATGGGTTAATGCCGTTGATATTCAACGAGACTTGATCTAGGTTTTTACTTTCAAAAACATTTCTGCCTAAAACATCATACACTTGAACTTGCTGTAAGTTTTGATTATATGAATGAATTTCTATGAAATCTTTTTTAGCCAATACAACTACATTTTGATTGGATTCGAAAACAGGATTACTCAAAAACTCATTGGTATATCGCAAAACAAAACGATCGTCAAATCTGCCTGCTGCTGAAGTAAACGTATAAGGCGCTTGACGCAAATCATGGATGAGTCCAAGTTGTTTGTCTTCGAGGTAAATATTTTGTTGTGCTGATTCAAACAAACCGTCCACTTTTCGGATGGCAATGGTGTGCGCTCCTTCGTTGGCAATTTTCACACCCATCGGAACCACATCTGCTTGGTCAAACGGCAATGGTCTTCCTTGAATAATATAAGCCTCCGAATCAATCATTGAATATAGTGTCAACTCATTTTTAATCGAGTTCACACAATCATACATATGATCAACACCCAAAGTTGAATTTTCTGAATAACCGATGAGCGCGGTGTCTTTTTGTCCGCCTTGTTGATTAACTACATCAAGCCAAATTCTGCTTTTGTTCTCAGGGCGATTGACCGTAGCATTTGATGAAAGTCTAAAAAAATCAGTGTTGTCAAACAATCCTGAAGCGCTCACCAAAGAACCTCGACGCAAATCATTGCTAAAGGTAACCGTGCTTCCGGGTTGCGGCGCTGAATCGAGCATCGCTACAATAAACCCTTGACCTGAGGCAATGCTGCCGGCAAATGTATCCGGCTCGGTCGAGCCCAATCCGTTGTATTTTATTAAATCAGTGGTTGCAGAATAATTGTAGGTGTAATTGTTATAAAATGGGCTTCCAGAAGCCGTAGGATCCAAACCGTGTTTCCAAATCCAGACGGTTCCTTCAATTTTGGTTTGGTTGAGCACTAAAAATTTCTCAGCATCAATCGCTGACGGGTACGGATTGCCCAACAAGTTCCAGTTATCATCGCGTTGCGTTGTCAAAGCATTGGTCGCATTGGTTGGGTCAGCATCATAATCTGGCCCGGTGTAGGTTCCGCGATTAATTGGAAAAGTAAATTGTCCGTTGTTGGGCTCGCCTTGAAATACCAAATTCATAGCTTGAGCGGTTGAGGCTCCGTTCGAAGCGCGGGCAATATAACCTTTACCGGCGGTCATTGTCGGAGTAGTTGGCGTCACCCAATTTCCGGTGGTTCCGTTGGCATTGGCCTGAAGCGTACTCCATTCGTATCGATTAGTATTCGGAAGTGAAGCTACCGGAAAATCTTTAACTGGCGAGCCCCAATATACATAATCGTAATGTTTTACCTGTGCAGTTCTGTTCACTTGAAATTTTGTGCCGGTATAAGTTCCATCATTGGTGGTATTGGTTTCATCAATTTGAACGAATTGTCCGTTGTTGGCGATGGTTAAATTACCATTGTGACTGAGTTTCTTCCCGGCAACAATATATCCCGCGCCGTCAATGTTGACATTTCTGGTCGCATTCACTGTGAGTGTTCCGGTGGCAATCAAATCATTTGAAGTAGCGGTATCAAAATTATTATCGAGAATAACATTGTAAAATGTTTCTGTGCCTGCTGTGGCTGCACTACTGATGGTTTGAACTCCGGTTCCCACAAATTGAATAGTTCCGTTGCCTTCATCAAAAGCCGACGAACCAATACTGTTGCTCCAATTGCCATACAAATATAATTGACCATCTGCCGTTGCTGAATTTGAGTCGTCCATATCTATATAGCCGGCAGGCCCGTCAATCAAAACATTTCCGTGAACTTCAAGTTTGTTGTTGGTATTGCCGATTATTTCAACTTTCTCGCCAGTAACTGTAAGGTTTTTGGCTGAAGCAATAAAACTATATGCCGATGCATACTGTGCGGTAGCATCAACGGTAGCTTGACGATTAAAAACATTATCGCCCACTTGTACATCTACAGTAGCATCGGGAACCATGAGTGTATCCCAGTTACCGCAGTTGAACCAGTTGGTGTCTTTGAATCCGGTCCATTTCCCATTGACATAAGTATCTGAAGCTACAATCATTCCCGGGCAAGTGGTGGCTCCTAAATAATTATAACCACTACTGTCAAAGAGAGCATCCGATGAATAATAGTTCCAATTCGCTGGGTTGTTAATGAGTGCAATCCATTCATATTTTCCGTTGGTGGTGGTTGAAAAATCAGGATCCACCGGATCGTTGAATTTTACCTGAGAAGCACCTGTTTCAAGGTTGGCCACATCGGTTGTAAAACAATCTTTTTTAGGATAAATGGTCGAGCCTTTAGTTCCGTTGGCAATGTCCCAAGCCGGGGCAGTTTTCCATGGAATATCAGTCCATCCGTACAACACATTTCCGTTGTAGGTCATGTCGTGAAGCGCTGTATTGGTATTGCCCCAAACACCTCCTTGACAAATCCAAACTTGATCGTCTTTATTCAAATCAAAGAAATAAGAAGCGGATGAAGCTACTGATTTAGTCCAATTGGCATCGGAAACACCACAGGTATATACGGTGTAATCAGTTCCGTCATTGACACCTCCATTGGTTGTATGAATCGTGATGATGGTTCCTTTTGGGAGCGTTGTATTGGTTCGGGTCATCATGATGATTCCTTCAGTATTACCCCAGAGGCCTGCCGAGACCCTTTCATATCCGTTGTCGGTGAGATAAATAGTTGTTCCAGGTAATAAATCTTGAAAACAAACAAACGAGATTTCATCGGCCGAACCCGAAGCTTCTGCGGTTGTATTAACTGCTAAAATAGCCAAGTCACCGGCATTGAGCACCGTGACAGCAACTATGTCAAAAGTAGAACTACTCACCGACGGAAAAGCTGAAGAAGTGTTGAGTACAAAACCGGTTCCAACCACCGTATGAATAATGTTCGTAAAAGTTGCCAGACCGGCCACGGCACTTACCGTCATGGTGCCTCCGCTCATAGTTCCGGTACTGCTTATGGTTACTGAGCCAATATAATCTTTATCTAAATTACCACAAGCGTCTTGAGCCGCTACAATGACATTGGTCATGGTATTTCCGGCTCCTGTTGTGACAGGTTGTTGGGTAAAAGCCAACTTAGTAGCTGTTACGCTGATGACGTTTTTAGCATTGGCTGATGATTGAGCACCAAATGCCGTTTTTCCTGAACCAGCTGATGAAAAAGTAGTCAAGGCATTGGTGATGGAAAAACCAAAATCATCGCCATCAAAATTGGTTGAACCTATTCCGCAATTAAGCGAAAGTCTTAAGGATAATGTCTTTTGGGTGTTATCAGGCACCACAACATTTAAGCCTGAAAAAGTGATATTATACACACCGGCCGTAGTATTGACAACTCCATTGGCTAACCGAGTTGTTCCGTCAAACAAAGCCACCGTTTTAATGGCGTCTGACCAACTGGTTACTTGGTTTCCGGTCGCTTTGGTGATGGTAAAATCGGTTAAAATCGTACTGAGGTTATCAGCATCGGTTGTTGCTCCACCATCTCGCACTTGAAACTGCCATACTTGAATTCCGGTTGAAGAGGTGAGGTTTGCTGCATCGTTGATGGTTGAAGCGATGGTTGCTGGTTCTGATAAAGCCACCGCAAAAATATCTGAAGCTGCACTCGCCGTGGAGGTTCCTTGAATGGCAAAATCATAGGTTCCTTCGTCCACATCATTGTTGCTGATAATCAATGTAGCGTTTGAAACGCCTAAAGCAAGCGCATTAAATGTAACTGTAAAAGTTGTTGAACCTCCCGCAGCAACTGGTGAAACCGGCGCAGTAGTGACTGTGTAATCACCCGCATTAACTCCTGAAAAACTGATTCCTGAAATGGTCAGAGCAGCAGTTCCTGTATTTTGTATTGTAAACGTTCTTGTTGTAGTAGTTGAACCAATCACCATGGCTGGAAAAACTGTCCAATCGGCAGTGGTTGGAGTGGTATCGCCATCAACAATCGAAGTAGCATTTCCTAAAATATTAATTTCTGGCGATGTCACAACCACCGTTATGCTGCTGGTTGTGGCCGGTGTTACGCCTGCAACCGGATTGGCATTGATGGTTAAAGTACCATTGCCTGGAGCGGAATATTGAAAATTAACCGGAAAAGTAAGTACTCCTCCCGAAAAAGCAGTCGGCATATTGCTCATGGCCAAAGAACCGGCATTGGTAATCGTGACGTTACTGCTGTAATTTAAATCTTGATTCCCGTTGGCATCTTGAGCATAAACCGTTGGAAGTGTTGAAAAGTTAACGCCAACATATTGTGTCGCGCCGGGTGTGTTGGTGCAAACGATTTTAGTTGTCACTACCGTTACTTCATTATTTGTAGCGCCAGATTCAACTGCGGTCCCTGTACCAGATTCAAACTGAGTTGAAGTGGCTATACTGGCAGTTGTAAAATTTGTTCTGTCGATTTTAAAAGCAAAATTAAGCCCATCAATGGTGGTTGGCAAGGTTCCGCCCAAAGCCGTTTTGAGCCATATTTTGAGCCTGTAAGTTTTGGTCCCACCATCAGAAACATTTCCTAAAGTGGCGGTATTAATTCCTGAAAAAGTGATGTTCGTTGCGTTGACAGTTCCGGTCAAAGTATTGGTTCCGTCTGATAGCTCTGCTCCTAGAATCGCCTGTGTCCAATCGGCAATATCATTTCCAGTACCTTGAGGGATTACTATCTGGCTGATTAACGTGGGCAAAGCATCGTTGGCAGCAACGGTATTGGCATCATCAGTTACCAAAAAATCAAAGTTTAAAGAAGATGAGGCTAACGTGTTTACCAAGGATGAAATCGTAGCCGGCTCAGCTCCAGATCCGGCCGTAACACCTGAGTAAGATGATGGTGTGGGCGAAGTTGCATAAACTGTAAAATCGTCAATTCCTATGTGTGCATTACTGCCTGACGGGGTTCCGTTGGCAATTGAAAACCTAAAATCTACACTTGTCCCATTGGGAATCGATAAACCCGAGATGGTTATGGCTCTGGCTGTTTGAACCACATTAAACAATGTTGACGAACCGGTTGTAGCTGTATAGCTGTTGGTGCCCGTAACACCTGTGGTTGAGTAGGCTCCGGCGCCAATTCTGTAATCCATAGCGACAGTGGTAGCTCTACCCGCATCGTTATACTGCTCAACATTCCAAGTAATAACAAAACCGTCCACAATTCCTCCAGTATTATTGACTGCGCTAAAGGTAAAAGTGGTTGAACCTGAGGTGGCTTGTTTTTGCAAAATAGCATAATCTGAACTTACACTTGAAGCTCGACCAGCATAACAATTGTTTCCAGAAGCGTTCGCTACGGTCGGAGTAGCTGCTCCAGAAGTAATAATTGGGTACGTAGCATTATACGATGCCGTTGTAACCGCCCAATTGGTAGGAAGAGTAATCGCTGTTCCTCTGAAAGTGTCAAAATTTTGAGTGTAAGTATTCCCTGAACCCGTTCCGGTGATAGAGTACTGTGCAACCGAAAAAAAACTACATAAGAGAGCTGTTATGAGTAATTTTATCTTCATTTTTTTGTGGTTATGAAACGTTAGCGCATAAAAAAAGCAGGCTGTTTTTGTTGTGTAGATTGGGTAGGTCAAAATTACTACTATTTCATTTAAAATGATGCTCTTGAGATGATGAAATTGTAAACAAATTCACTTAAAAACAAACAATTTACTCGCTTAGTTCTTTTTTTACAGGGTTTTTCTTATAAAACCATAACTTATTATTAGTCAATAAATTAAACCTAATTTAAATGATTTCAAGAAAGTTTTTCAAAAAGAAGTTAATTTTGACTTTCTTCTTTATGGATTGTATGAATTCATTTAACGCTGAAATCCAAGAGCTAATAAAGAAACTTGAACACTATTGTGCTTATCAAGAGCGCTGTCATGAGGATGTTCGTCAAAAAATGCATCAGCTCAATGTGCCCTACAGACAACGAGATGAATTGGTGGTACATTTAATTGAAAACAATTACCTCAATGAAGAGCGATTTGCCATTGCTTTTGCTCGCGGAAAACATCGAATTAAACTTTGGGGCAAACAAAGAATTTCGAATGAACTTAAGTTAAGAAATATCTCTTCACGCATTATAAATACTGCAATTAAAGAATTGTCCGACCAAGAATATTACGACAACTTTACTTGTTTAGCCGAAAAAATTTGGCAACAAACCACAGAATCTAATCTTTTACTAAAAAAGAAAAAATGCACTGAGTTTTTGCTCCGAAAAGGCTATGAAACCTCTTTGGTTTATGATAAAATTCATGAATTAGAATCTACCTTATAGCGCTCGCTAAATCACTGCTTTTTCTACCGAATGTCTTTTGCATTTTATCGGTAAAAAACACTTCTTCCAAAATATTATAAGTATTTACAGTAAATTTTAAAAGAGTTAAAAAAATTTAATATTTCAGATTAAACAACTGAAAATGAAGCTCTTTTTATTTCTTTAAACCAAACTAAATCGTTTTCGTAAAATGTAGGAAAAAAAATATGTTATTGATTTATTTGTGTATTTCATCGATGTTTTAATACATTTGGTCGATTTTTAAAACAACCCACCCCAACTGTATCAACTTAACCTGCTAGTGTTATGAAAAAAGTTACTTTATCGGAGTTAAAAGACAAAACAGTCGTTATTGCAACTGCTGTATTTAATCAACTACATTTAATTTTTATTGCCCTTGCACTTATCTTTTTTAGTGTAGAAACAGCATCCGCGCAATGTACACCAGCCGGAGATCAGACCTCATATGGATCAGGTTCTTGGATCGGTTATGTATATTCAGACATTGAACATGCTAACCCACCGACAAATCCATTTTCAGCTACCTACCGAGGCTACTTAACTCAGACCGAAACCTTTGATCAAAATATCGGATCAGGTTCTATTTCAGGAACCAATATCTGCGGAAGCTACAGTGATTTATTTGCTGTTAGGTATAAAATGCAAAAGAACTTTGCGCCGGGTTATTATAGTTTTACTGTTGGTGGTGATGATGGATATAGATTGAGTTTTGACGGCGGAAGCACCTATGCTATTACCGACTGGAACTACCATTCTTATCAATCCACTACGGCAACTTTTTTCTTGAGTGGTTTGACCAATTTAGTATTAGAAGGCTATGATCAAGGTGGTGAGTTTAGATTGTCATTTTCATATTTGTATTGCAGCGGAAATTCAACCCCGCCCACAGCAATTAGCGGAACCAGCAATCTTTGTTTAGGTGACAGCACTACACTTACTGCAACTGGCGGAACTTTGAGCACAACCGGATCTTATCAATGGGGAACGGGCTCAACTGTGGGTTCTAACATAATTTCTGGACAAACGAGCGCGTCAATTACAGTAACTCCAGCTTCAACAACCACCTATTGGGTTAGAAGAGTTGATCCGGCACCATGCAACAACACTACCACTGGAGTAACACAAACGGTTACCATAACCAGTCCATCTACAGCTCCAACTACCATTAGTGGAACAACAACTCTCTGTTTGGGCAACAGTACTACCCTCACTGCCAGTGGGGGAACACTTGCCGCAGGGGCAGTATATCAATGGGGAACCGGAACAATCATCGGATCAAATGTTATTTCCGGTCAAACCGGTGCGTCAATTACCGTAACCCCAACTTCAACAACTACTTATTGGGCGCGTAGAACCAATCCAAGCCCTTGTAGCGCATATACACCTGGAATCAACACATCAGTTACAGTTAATACCCCGGCGGGTGATCAAACTGCTTACGGCAGCGGTTCTTGGATTGGATATGTATACTCAGCAATCGATACAGCCAATCCGCCGAGCAATGCTTTTACCACTAATTATCGCGGATATGTAACGCAAGCGGAAACCTTCGATCAAAACTTAGGTTCCGGTTCATTGTCAGGTGCTAATCTTTGCGGAACCTATACGGATCAGTTTTCAATTAGATTTAAAATGCGCAAAAACTTCACGGCCGGATATTATACTTTTACGGTTGCTGGTGATGATGGTTATCGACTTAGCATCGACGGAGGAACGACATTTACCATCAATAATTTTGTAGATCACGGATATATTTCATCAACTTCATCACAATTCTATCTCAGCGGAAATGTTGATTTAGTTTTAGAATATTACGAGCAAGGCGGAAACTCTCAAGTTACCTTCAGCTATACTGCTTGTACAAATTTTTCAACAGCACCCACCGGAATTTCAGGAACCACAACTTTGTGTGCAGGTTCAGGAACCACTTTGTCTGCTACTGGAGGATACGCTGCTCCTAGTGCTACTTATCAATGGGGAACCGGCTCAAACGTGGGTTCGAGCATTATCTCTGGAGCAACATCATCAACTTATTATGTTAATCCCTCAGCGACCACCACTTATTGGGTGCGAAGAGTTGACGGAACACCTTGTAATTTAACTACAGCGGGGGTAACACAAACCATAACGGTATCATCTGCATCTACAGCTCCTACTGGCATTAGTGGAGCAACCACAGTTTGTCGTGGCAACAGTATCACTTTAACAGCAACCGGAGGAACTTTAGCCACAGGCGGATCTTATCAATGGGGATTTGGCTCAACCGTGGGCAGTAATATTTTAACCGGCCAAACGACTGCTTCTATCTCTGTAAATCCGAGTTCATCAACGAGTTATTGGGTTCGCCGTTTAGACCCAGCTCCGTGCAACACAACTACTTCTGCGGCTAGTGTATATATTACCGTAAGCAATCCGTCATTGGCACCCACCGGAATTTCAGGAACCACTTCATTGTGCAACGGTTCCGGAGGAACAACCTTAACTGCTACCGGCGCAACGCTCGGAACCGGTTCTAGCTATCAATGGGGAACCGGAACAACCATCGGATCGAACATTATAGCAGGAGCAACCAACGTTTCTTACTACATCAATCCAACCACCACTACCACATATTGGGTAAGAATAGTTGACCCGGCTCCGTGTAGCCAAAATACTGCCGGAGTAACTTTGACCGTAACGGTTAATCAACCTTCAACGCAACCCACGACCATCAGCGGAACTACTACTATATGTTCCGAGCAAAGCACCACGCTTACCGTTTCAGGAGGAACACACGGAACAGGAGCTGTGTACCAATGGGGCTCCGGATATAGCGCAGGTTCCAATATCATAACGGGTGCCACCGGAAATTCAATTACAGTAAATCCGACAGTTCAGACCGGTTATTGGGTGCGTCGAGTAGATCCATCTCCGTGTCCAGCGACTAATTCAGGTTGGATTACTACAACTGTGAATGTGACAGCCACATCAACAGCGCCAACCACGATTACTCCATCAACTACTTCACCATGTCCGGCTACCTCTATGACATTAACCGCTTCAGGAGGAACGGGCCAATCGGGCTCAACTTTTCAATGGGGAACAGGCTCAACGGTTGGCTCAAATGTGATTTCTGGTCAAACATCAGCTACTTTAAACATCACGCCAAGTTCAACCACCACATATTGGGTGCGTCGTTATGATTCTGGATGTAGCTCGTATACCTCAGGAATTACCTACACTGTAACCATCTCAACCGCCGGAAACCCATCTTCTTTTGGCAACAATACTTGGAATGTATACGGTTATTCAGGTGCCGATATTAACTTAGCCTCGGCAACATACCAAGGATACTATAGTGTTAGCAGTCTAAATTTTGACACCCAAACCGGAACCAACAGTTGGGCAAACACAACTTCACCTTCAAGCTCAGCAGGTTGGAGCGGCTGTAATGTTCCGGCAGACTACCACACATTCACCGTAAAAAGACAAGGTTTCCCTTGCGGACGTTATAACATCTACATGCAAAACTGGGATGATGTAGCTCAATTGTACATCAACGGAACGCTTGCTTGGTCTGCAGCTACTTGGAGCGGTAACGGAAATTATAATGTTAGTGTTGGTGCTTTTGACTTAGGCCCTTCATCAACTATCGAGTTACGTAATGTCGAAAACACCGGACAATCAAATATCAGCATCACTTTTACTAATGTAACAACCGCATCAACGGCGCCAACTTCAATAACCGGCACAACTTCAATTTGCAGCGGTAGTTCAACCTCTCTAACTGCCACGGGAGGAACCACCGGAACCAATGGTGTTTTTGAATGGGGAACCGGAACTATTGTTGGCTCAAACGTAATCTCTGGCGCCACAACTGCCTCAATTACGGTCTCCCCAACTAGTAACACTACTTATTGGGTAAGACGCGTAGACAGTTTCTGCGGCGGTGCAACCTCAGGGGTGACACAATCTGTAACGATATCAACGGCAACAATGGCCGGAACTTTAAGTACCACTGCAAGCACCATTTGTAGAAATACTCAACCCAACTCGATTGTGTTATCGGGTAATACCGGAAGTGTCGTCAAATGGCAATATGCCAATGATGCCGCCTTTACCAGCGGAGTTACTGATATAGCTTCAACAGCTACTACCCTCACTGGTACACAAATCGGAAACATTCCTTCAACCAGATATTTTAGAGCAGTAGTTCAAAGCGGAACTTGCCCAACAGTCTATACAACTCCGATTACTATCACTGTTCCGGCAGCCGTTACCTACAGCAATGGCGCTTGGAACGGAACACCAACCAGTACAACACCGGTCGTGATTTCTGGAAACTTAACTTTGACCTCAGACTTAAATGTTTGCTCTTGTCAGGTTACAGCCGGAGCCACACTAACCGTTAACAGCGGCAGTAACTTAATTGTTCAAACCTCAGTTGATGTAGCCAGCGCTGCAAATATCATTTTAAAAGACAAAGCAAGTTTGGTGCAAGTAGATGACACTGCCGCCAACATTGGAAGCATTACCGCTTACAAAAAATCGGCACCGATGAAAGCATACGATTACAGTTATTGGTCTTCGCCGGTCCAAAACTGGAAACTCAACCAATTGTCCGCCAACACACAGCCTGACAAATATTACAGCTTTGATCCCATCATCAACAATTGGTCATCAATAGCCAGCGGAAATGCCGTAATGGCTTCGGGTAAAGGTTATATCATCCGCGCACCGCAAGGCTGGAGTTTAACCAACACCAGTTCGGGCATTTACGAAGGAAGTTTTGTTGGAACACCTAATACAGGAGTTGTTCCGGTGAGCATTCAAAAAGGCGCCGGATATATGAACCTGATCGGAAATCCTTATCCTTCAGCTATTGATATTGATTTGTTCTTGACCGATCCAACCAACGCAGGTATTGTCAATGGAACGATTTATTTGTGGACGCACAACACCGCCATTAGCAGCAGTATTCCGGGTAACGCCACATATAATTACACCAGTGATGATTATGCCAAATACAATCTGACCGGAGGTATTAAAACCGCTTCATCTGCCATAACCGGTGGTGTAGCTCCTAATGGAAAAATTGCTTCAGGACAAGGTTTCTTTATCGAGGCCAATTCATCTTTGGCTGCTGGAACATACACCGCAAACTTTAAAAACAGCATGCGCGTAGCGAGCAATCAAAATCAGTTTTATCGAGTGGCGGGCAACAACGCAAACTCCGAAAGAACAACTAACACCGCCGTGGACAAAAATCGTCTTTGGGTAAACATATCTAACACGCAAGGGGCTTACAACGAAGTTTTGCTTGGTTATCTGAGTGGTGCTACCAATGGTTATGACACGCTTTACGACGGAAAAACACTTTTAGCCGGAAATGTTTTGTCATTGTATACCATCCAAGGAACCGACAACTACTCGATTCAAGGAAGAGCGCTTCCGTTTAACGACACCGATATTATTCCGCTTGGATACAGCACTACTGTAGCCGGTACATTCACCATTGCCATCGAAAACACAGATGGTTTCTTTCAAAATCAAAATGTTTATTTAATTGACAAACTCAACCATGTTATCCAAAATCTCAAAAACGGAACCTACACCTTCACCACCGCAACAGGAACATTTGACACGCGTTTTGAGCTTAGATTCAACCCATACTTGTTGAGCAACGAACAACCAGTATTCAACCCAGATGCTGTGATTGTTTACAGTCAAAAACATCAGGTAAACATTCATGCTCCTTCAAATATTCAAAAGGTGGGCATCTATGATTTGTTGGGCAGATTGCTTTCTGAAAACAATACTGTTCACGCTCAAGACTATCAATCAAGTTTAGTAAATGTTGCTACCGAAGCACTGATTGTGAAAATTACACTTGAAAACGGAGTAACTGTCAACCGAAAAATAATTTTAGAATAAATAAAAGAGCCGCTGAATCAAGCGGCTTTTTTTATGACTTCGAAACCAAAATACTCACGGCATTTCCGCCAAAACCCACGGCGTTGATGAGCACATTTTGTATGTTTTTTCGAAGCATGAACGGATTTGAAAAAGGCGTGCCGAAAAAAGTCTGTTCTTGTAGCATCAACAGCGCGAGTTCCATACTCAGCAAACCCGACGAGCCAAAAGTGTGGCCGATTTTCCATTTGTTGGTTGTGAGCATGGGTAACTTATTTCCGAAGAGTTTTTCGATGGCTTTATATTCAGACCAATCGCCTTTGATGGTTCCGGGCGCATGCATGACAATCGCATCAATTTCACCCAGAGGTGTTGGGCCAATAGCCATTTTCATAGATTTCTGAAAACATTCGGCTTGATCCGATATCGAGGTATTGTGTTGCAAATCATCGGTAGCATAACCTACTCCAGTTATATATCCCAACGGATTCGGGTGTTCTCGTTCTAAAGCCACCACTGCAGCGCCTTCGCCCAACACCATCGTGTTTCGGGTTTTATCTATATCTAAAGCGCGACACGGATAGCCTTCGGTTTCTTTTGAATAAATTTTTAAAGCCTGCATCTGCGCCAAAGTAAAGGGCGTCAACGGTGCTTCGCTGCCTCCTGCGATGAATTTATCAGCCATGCCCGATTCAAGCCAAACCACCGCATTCAATACCGCATGCAAAGCGGTTGAGCAAGTGATGGAGTGTGAAATTTCAGGCCCAGCTGATTTTAAATCGTGCGCTACCCAACTCGAAATATTGCCCAAAGTAGTTGTGGGCGAACTCAATGTTGCCGTTTTACCGGTGGTAATGAATTCTTCGTGATATTGTTCGAGTAAATGTGTCGCTCCACGGGATGAGCCAATGTTGATCCCAACCGCATCGCCTTTTTGCCATCCGGCTTGTTCCAACACACGACGCGAAACGTCTATCGCCATCAGCACCGACGGATCAAGCGCTTTGTATTTGGCCTCAGACAACCGCAATTGCTCTAATCTTTGCGCATCTTCAATGGGCAAACTCGCCGCCCAATATTCATGAAGACCAAAGTTTTTCTTTGCCATAGCCGTTTGTTGCGTGGCATAATGCGCGACGATGGTGTTCGGGTCAGACCCAAGCGGCGATACAGAAGCTAGTGCCGATATGGCAATTCGGTGTTTCAAAACAAAGTTATTTGGCGGCAAAGTTACACCATTTCAATGGCCCGCTCAACGATTTGATAGACTTTATCAAGCTGGTCATCAGTAATGACATAAGGCGGCAAAATATAGACAATGTTACCCACCGGACGCAAGATAATTCCGTTTTCAATAAAGAATTGATAGAGTTTGTTGCGCAAGTTTCCGTAGTAACTTTCTTGGTTTTCAGTTTTGATTTCAAGCGCGAGAATAACGCCCAAAACGCGTGTGGTTTTAACTTTCGGATGTTGAGCCAAATGCGATTGAAAATTCAAATGTTTTTGATGGATGCGTTGGATATTGGCTTGCATCGACTCAGATTCTAACAAACGTAAACCGGCCAAAGCGGCAGCACATCCGGTGGGATTGGCCGTAAAAGTATGCCCGTGAAAGAGCGCTTTGTTGACATCGACATCTAAAAAACCATCAAAGATTTCCTGGGTAAAAGTAGTCAGAGCCATCGGAATCGTTCCTGCAGTAAGCGCTTTTGAAAGACACATCATATCCGGCTGAATGCTCAGATAATCACAGGCGAAATTTTTTCCGGTTTTGCCAAATCCGGTCATGACTTCATCGGCAATGGTAAAAACCTTTTTTCGCTGACAAGCTTGCATCAAAGCTTCTAAGGCTTGGGGCGAATACATGACCATTCCGGCAGCGCCTTGTACGAGCGGTTCAAAAATAAACGCAGCATAATCATCGGTTGCCAAAAGTTTTTCGAGTTGCTGCAAACTTTCGTGTTCGCGACCCGGAATCGGCACCGGAATTCTATCCACTTGAATAAGCGAGCCTTGAAAAGCTTCGGTAAAAAAAGTAATTCCACTCGAGGCCATCGCGCCAAATGTATCGCCGTGAAAAGCATCTTCAAAAGCAATGATTTTTTTGCGTTGTTCGCCTTTGTTGTAAAAATACTGCAAAGCTGCTTTGAGCGCAACTTCAACGGCAGTTGAGCCATTGTCTGAAAAGAATATTTTTTTCTGATTCGAAGGTAAAAGGGTGCGTAGTTTTTCTGACAACAAAACAGCGGGTTCATTGGTAAATCCGCCAAACAACACATGTTCTAAAGTGGTGAGTTGCTTGTATATCGCATCGGCTACAAAACGGTTGGCATGTCCGTACGGATTGACCCACCACGAGGCAATCGCATCGATGTATTCTTTTCCGTTTTCATCCCAAAGCAAAGCTCCTTCGCCTTTAACAATGGCCGGAAGCAAGCCGGTGGTTTGGTGTTGTGTATACGGATGCCAGTGATATAATTGGTCTTTTTGAGATAGATTCATCGCTAAATTTTAAGAAGATTTTCGCGGAACTCGTCGGCATAATCGGCAATCACATGCGCATCAAAATAGGGTTCTTGATTGATTCGTCCAATGAAATGCAATTGAGTTTTTTCAAGAATAATTTTTTCGGTAGACGGATGTTCATCGCCTGAGAAAATAATTCCGGCAACGTTCAAGTTTCTGTTTCTGAGCGCCTCAATCGTGAGCAAAGTGTGGTTGATGCTGCCTAAATAATGACGCGAAACTACAATGACTTTGTAATCAGCTTGGATCAAATCAACAACGCAGTCTTGCTCGTTGAGCGGAACCAAAACCCCGCCGGCACCTTCTACTACCAAATGATTTTTGGTTTTGGGCTCTTTGATTTTTTTGAGATCAATCCGCAATCTGTCTATCTCGGCTGCCCAATGCGGACTGGCCGGAGTGTTGAGCGCATAAGCATTCGGGTGAATTACGGTTTTTGAATTGCTGAGCAGCGATTGAATTTTATGACTGTCAGAATGGTCTAAATCGCCGGCTTGAACGGGTTTCCAGTAATCGGCCTCGAGCGCTTCGGTAACGATGGCAGAGGCAACCGTTTTGCCAACGTCAGTACCGATTCCGGTGATGAATATTTTCATGCGAATTGTTTTGGCAAAAATAAAAAAACCCGTTGTGATAACGGGCTTTGTTTTTATTCTTCTTTGAGCTGGTCGATGACTTTTCGCATTTCGCGCGCATATTTTCCGTAGAAGTATTGCACCCACCATTCTAAAACGATGCCCGTGAACAACATCGAAAAAAGAACAATCGAGAGAATGGCGATCAAAAGCGAATGATCTTGAAGTCCGCTTTGGAAAAAATCAGGCATTTTTAAATATAGCAAGCCCATCAAAAACAAAATCACAAACGGTGTGAGCGCAAAGCCAAATGTTTTGTAGAGTTCCATATTGACGCGGATTTCATAATACGTTTCATACAAACTGTCTTTGGTGCTCAAAGTGGTCTTTCCGAGTTGTCTGTAAAACAGATAAAGCTTGACCAAATAATAAATGCAAATGCCTACAAAAATCGAGAACAACAAGTAAAAAGGCGCGTAAGCATATGCAGGAAAACCATAAATGAATGGTAGAAAAGCCAAAAACACAATCGATATTATTTGATAGATAAATTCGTTTTTGAGGTTTTTCTTGATGCGTTCCAACGGCATTTGGGCCGAGTTGATTTTTTCTAAATCGCTGGGAAGCTTTACGTTTTGTGGGTTTTCGTTGTTCCAAGCTGATTGTAATTCATTAAAATCCATATCCTTGTTTTATGATGATTTGTTTTAGTTTTTCTTTGGCGCGATTGAGTTTCACTCGGGCATTGACTTCGGATATTCCGAGGTTGGCGCCAATTTCTCGGTGCGAATACCCTTCGAGTTGATAAAAAATGATCGCCTTGTCAATTTTGTCCAACTGTTGAACCGCGCGATAAAAATGATTGATTTGGCTTTCTTGTTCGTCGGTGTTGCTGGGCTGTTCGGGAATATTTTCGGTGGTAAAAGCTTGCTGAACGGGCTTTCGTTTCTCTTTCTTGAAATAGACAATCGCCGTATTGATGGCCACACGATACATCCAGGTCGAAAATTGACTGTCACCTTTAAAACTGTCATAGGCTTTCCAAAGTTGTAAAATGATTTCTTGAAACAAGTCTTGCTGGTCTTCAGGATCGTCCATATACATTTTAGAAACCTTGAATAAGATTCCTTTGTGCTCGTCCATCCGACGCAAAAAAGCTTGTTCTTTTTCTTTCAAAACTTTAGTCTAAAACGGGTTCAACTTGATATCCAGCTTTTTTAAGCAGCGCGACAACACCTTGTTTTCCTGCTAAATGTGCGGCTCCAAAGGCAAAAAATATGCTTTGCTTTTGCATCATCTCCGGCATGACTTTTACCCAATGTTCGTTGCGGTTTTGTAAAAGTTTTCTCTGAGCTTCGGCATCGATTGATTGGTCTTGGGCTATGAGTTGCAAAACGCCGTCAATATTTTGTGATTTATACTCTTGAACCAAATCAGCGCACATTTTTGGCGTGATTTCATCCAGATAAGCAATCATTTGTTCATCGGTAAACGATTGATTCAAAATTTCTATTTGTTCTGAAACTTTCTCTAAACCCGTCACCGGTTTTTTGCTTTGTGCAGCCAATTGAATAAATTCCATTTCGTAGAATTTTAAATCGGCACAACCAAACGATTTCATAAAAATCAAACTCATGAGCGTTTCTAGGGTAAAGGCATCATATTGAGCAAGTGTTCCTAACTGATTTTTTTGAAGAACGGCTTCTAGACTTTTCTTTTGCTCATTGGTCAAAGTCTGACTCAAAGGTTTTTCACCCATCGCCAATTTTTGAGCCGCTTGCATTTCTTGCGGGTCAGACATATTGATTTCGAGCGTCAATTGATCGGTTTGAGCAAAAGCGGTTTTGGCTTGATTGGATAAGAAATAATCCGGAGCGCAAATCATGTGAACGGTTCCGTACAGATAAGACGGTTTTGAAAGCCCATTGCCCGAGACTTTCCACAAAAGCGATTTAGCTGATGATTGCGCTTGCACCGAGGCAATGCTAATTGTTGTTATGAAAACAATGAAGAGTTTTGTGACTAAATTTTTCATGATTCTTTTGGTTGATGAATGAAACGTTCAAATGCGCTCTTGACCGAATCCGAAGTCAAAAGCTTTTTTTGGATTCAGGTCGTGAGTAAACAAATGTTTCAAACGTTACAAAAAAATTTTAAAGAAGACTCAAAAGTCCGTTGAGTAAAGCAGTCATTTGTTGTTGCGAATTGTAGCTATGCAAGCAAATACGCAGTCTTTCTTGGCCTTCGGGCACGGTGGGCGAAAGAATCGGTTTAACCTCAAATCCTTTTTCTTGCAACTGCTGTGCGATGTTTTTTACTTTTTGATTGCCTGGAATAATGGCGCATTGAATGGCTGATTTGCTGTACACAAACATCGGTTTGAGCCCCAATTGCATTTTGTATTGGTTGAAAAAAGCGATGTTGGTTTGCAATTCGATGAGCGTTTGTGGCTGTGTTGCCAGATATTCGTAGGCTTTTAAAATAGAAGCAATGCTGTGTGGCGACAAACCGGTGGTATAGATAAAACTGCGCGCAAAATTGACCAAATAATCTTTGAGATCAGTACTGCCTAAAACCGCAGCTCCGTGACAACCCAGCCCTTTGCCAAAGGTGACTATGCGCGCAAAAACTTTGGAATGTAATTGCTGACTTTGCAACAACCCTTCACCCTGATTGCCAAAAACACCCAAAGCATGTGCCTCATCTACCACTAAATAGGCGTTGTATTTTTCTGAAAGACGAACGAGCTCTTCAAAGTTGGGCGCATCACCGTCCATAGAAAAGACAGATTCGGTGATAATATAAATATTGGTAGGTTGCGCGCTGTGTGTTTCGAGTTGTTTTTCTAAATCTTCGTAATCGTTGTGCGCAAATTTATAGGATTTGGCATGAGATAAACGAAGACCGTCGCGGATAGAAGCATGGCACAATTCATCGTACAAAACAACATCGCCACGCTGCGGAACACTGCTCAAAAAACCAACATTGGCATCGTAACCGGAATTGAAAATCAGCGCGGCTTCGGATTGGTGAAACGCGGCGATGTATTTTTCGGTAAGCGCATACAGCGGATGATTTCCAGATAAAAGCCTAGAACCGGTAGCGCCGTTGGTGGTATAATGGTTTGCTTTTAAAAAAGCATGGTTTTGGGCAAACAAGTCGGTGTTTTTAGAAAAGCCCAAATAGTCGTTTGAAGAAAAATCAATCTTTTCGGATGACCACAAACCTAAAGTGCGCAAGGCTTGATCCCGTTGGCGCTCGTCGAGTTTCTGTTGGAGGTTTTTCGGAAATTTCTTCATGCGCCAAAGGTAGAAAATAGGCCGTTATGATTTGATGAAAAGCGGTAATTTGTATCTTGCGGTAAACCTTGATTTTATGGAAACATCGTGTAAAAATTGTGCAACTCAACTTGTCGAAAATTATCATTTTTGCCCGAATTGCGGACAGAAAACACCGCTGCATCGGTTGAGCATGCACGAAGTTTTTCACGAGGCTTTTCATTATTTTACACATGCTGACAAGAGTTTTTTGGTGTTGCTCAAAGAACTCATTTATAAAAACGGCCGCGTAGCCAAAGAATATGTCGAAGGGAAACGCAAGAAATATTTTTCTCCGTTGAATTTCTTTATGATTGTGGCTGCACTCAATTTAATTGCCATGACCGCCGATGGTGTAGAAGAAAAACACGATGTCTTGAAAGAAAATCCAGAGTTGATGCAAATGGACGCAACATCAAAGCAGCATATGATTCAGATGTACGAGCGACAATACGAGGCGACTCATTTTATCAGAACCCACGCAAACAAGACCGTTTTGGTCTCGTTGCCATTTATGGCTTTTATTTTTTGGCTTTTTTACCGCAAAGAAAAATACAACTATACCGAACATTTGGTGGCCGGAATGTTTATGTATGCCTTTTGTACGCTGATTTTTGTGGTTTTGACTTTCTTGAATTTACTCACCAATATTGACACCAACCTAATTTACTTTGGTTGTTTGCTTTTGCAGATGGGCTATTTTTCGGTGTTTTATTACAACTTTATAGGCGATGGAAGAAAACTGAAAGCCTTTTTGGTTAGCCTTAGTGTGATTATCTCAACTTTTATGGCCAGCGGAATTTTGGTTTGGCTTTATATGGCCGGATTGTTTGGTTCTTGATAGATGTGAAGACATTTTCACTAGGAATACCGATGCCCTAGCCCGGATAGCAGCGGCAGCCCGCAGCGCAGCGAGGACTATAGCGGATAGCCGGAATAGCTACTAATAAAAAAAGCCCAACATAATGCTGAGCTTTTACTATTATTTCATTGTCTGGAATTAGTCAACCAATACAATTACTTTGTTGTCTTTCATTTCAATGGTTCCTGAGCTAATGCTTAGCGAATAGGTTTGCTCATTGATTTTGGTGAATTTGTCGGCCACTTCTTTGTCAAATGAAAACGAGGAAGCGCCAATTTTGATCTCACCATCTTTCAAGGTAGACACAATCGGTGCGTGGTTGTTGAGCAATTGAAAACTGCCCAAAGTACCCGGCAAGGATACCGATGTTACTTCGCCTTGGAAGAGTTTTGATTCTGGTGATACTATTTCTAAAATCATAAATTTTTAATTACGAATTTCAAATTACAAATTGCGAAACACATTCACAATTCATAATTCGTAATTCCTATTAAGCTTCTGCCAACATTTTTTGTCCAGCTTCGATAACGTCTTCGATGGTTCCTTTGAGGTTAAAAGCTGCTTCTGGCAAGTGGTCTAATTCACCATCAATGATCATGTTGAACCCTTTGATGGTATCTTTGATATCAACCAAAACTCCAGGAATACCGGTAAACTGCTCTGCTACGTGGAAAGGTTGTGACAAGAAACGTTGTACACGACGCGCACGTGATACGGCTAATTTATCTTCTTCTGACAACTCTTCCATACCCAAGATAGCGATGATGTCTTGTAATTGCTTGTATTTCTGAAGAATCTCTTTTACTCTTTGTGCACAGTTGTAGTGATCGTCACCCAAAATAAGTGGCGTCAAGATACGTGAAGTTGAATCAAGTGGATCCACCGCTGGATAAATACCCAACTCGGCAATTTTACGAGACAATACCGTTGTTGCATCTAAGTGAGCAAAAGTGGTTGCCGGTGCCGGATCGGTCAAGTCATCCGCAGGTACATATACCGCTTGTACTGAGGTAATAGATCCTTTTTTGGTAGAGGTAATACGCTCTTGCATCGCACCCATCTCGGTAGCCAAAGTTGGTTGGTAACCTACCGCTGACGGCATACGACCCAAAAGTGCCGATACCTCAGAACCTGCTTGTGTAAAACGGAAGATGTTATCTACGAAGAAAAGTACGTCTTTCCCTTGGTCAGAACCTGCTCCGTCACGGAAGTACTCAGCAATGGTCAAACCTGAAAGCGCTACACGAGCACGAGCTCCTGGTGGTTCGTTCATCTGACCGAACACGAATGTAGCTTTTGAATCACGCATTCCTGCTTTGTCTACTTTGGTCAAATCCCAACCGCCGTTTTCCATAGAGTGCATGAAATCTTCTCCGTATTTAATAATACCAGACTCCAACATCTCGCGAAGAAGGTCGTTCCCTTCACGGGTACGCTCACCTACTCCAGCAAATACTGAAAGTCCACCGTGTCCTTTTGCAATGTTGTTGATCAACTCTTGAATCAATACGGTTTTACCTACACCAGCACCACCGAACAAACCAATTTTACCACCTTTTGCATAAGGCTCAATTAGGTCGATTACTTTGATTCCTGTAAATAAAACTTCAGTTGATGTAGAAAGGTCTTCAAATTTAGGTGCTCCTTTGTGAATAGGTGTTCCACTGACTCCTTCTTTTGGTAAATCTCCCAAACCGTCGATGGCATCACCCACTACGTTGAAAAGTCTTCCGTAAATGTCTGAACCAATCGGCATTTGAATTGGAGCTCCGGTTGCAAGCACATCAGCACCTCTGCTCAAACCGTCTGTAGAGTCCATTGAGATGGTTCTTACGGTGTTTTCACCAATGTGCGCTTGAACTTCAAGCACTAATTTTGAACCGTCTGCTTTGTTGATTTCTAATGAATCATAGATTTT
>JAXLVE010000013.1:0-106879 GCA_046329175.1 Flavobacteriaceae bacterium | reverse complement strand
CCGTTCAAACACACCTGGTTTTTAACGGTTTCAAAGACCTCTTTTTATGTACGCTTTTTTTAAGACGCCGGGCTGACGCTCACTGAATGAAGCGGTTATTTATTGATGAAGCGTTTTGCGGAGTGTTTGTTTTGAAGCCAGCGTGTATACGATAGCACAGTTGCTCTTAGCGATGTTTTGGGGTGATAATTTTCTGTATAGCTAGCGCGGATTTGCAATCCGTGCTTTGTTTCTATAGTACTGATTGTAGCACGGATTGTACATCCGCGCTATCTGGTTGCAAATCCACGCTATCGCGTATTGTCCATTTGAATCCTTCACATCATACTCGTCTAATGTTAATTGCCTTCAAAGTTTCTATGTTCTTTTTCTTATCAAATGAAGGTTTTACATCAAATTTTACGATTTCATTTACTTGAGTTTTGCTTGGTAAATCTGCAGTACTACAGAAATAGGATTGATTGTCTTGGGTTTTAATAAAGCAAAATGGCCGTCCTTTAACAAGACTTGTGACATGTCCTGTCTGGCCTTTTGTTGATTTGTTATTTCTTAATGAACTTAATTCATCATTAGTTAGAAAGCCATTCCAAATTTCCTGACAGTTGCGGATTAGAATTCTTATATCTGTTTGGTCAATTACATTTCCACCAAGTGAAGTGATTTTTTCATTTAAATCACTAAGACCCCAACCTTGTTCCTCTCTGACCGCTTTAGCCAATTTAAAATGTTGAATCGCTTGCTCGGGTTGTTTATATTGAACTAGAAGTGAACCTATATCTGCAAAGAGGGTTACTTTCAATTCAGGCTTCATTGGAGGAGCTATAGCAGCTTTTATTAAATAGCTAAATCCTTCATCAACTTTCTTCTGTTTTACTAGCAATCCACCGTATTCATGAAGTAACCACCAATCAGATCTGCCCGTGACTAGAATTTTGTATACTTCCAATGCATCTTCAAACTTCTCAAGACTAATAAGCGCTTTTGCCTTTAACCGTTCAAAGTACTTCTTTTGTTTATAAAACTTGCCACAATTTTCGTCAATAACTCTTACTGCCTCGTTCTCATTATGAGAATAAATTAAACCGTTAACCCGGTAGTAATACCAAAGCACTTTATCGGTCCACCCCGTTTCCTCGTCAGTATAGCCAGTTAAAATATCGGGACTTAGTTTTGTAATCCATTCATTTAATAAATTCCAGTCACCGTGATACTTCGCAGTTTTTAACAATTTAAAGACAGTTATTTTGTAGGCAATTTCGTCTGGATTTAACTTAAGAACTTTATTTACTAACGCAACCATGTCTATTAGTAGCCCATTCTGCGGGAATGTATATAATTTGCCTTGAATTAAAATCCATATATATTCGTTTTTACTCCAGTCAAATTCAGGGAATTTTGAGTATACTTCTTCGGCTAGTGCTAAAGCCTCATCAAACATCTTCTTTTTTCTAAGGCAATACAGTAGTCCTGCTGCCGCGAATTTGTCCTGGGAAGCTTCCCATAGTGCTCTATACATTGGTAGGGCAGAATCAATGTCGCCACTTTTCCTGAGTTCATTCGCTTTAGCTGAATCTTCCATTATTGTGTTTTTATTACCGAATTAGTTGTCTTAAAATGCATTTTGGCTACTTTTTTCAATGTTTCTTCTCCATGGAGTTCGACAACTTTTTTAGCTTGTTCAATTACTAGTGGTGAAGCACCTTTGGGTAAGTCAACAGCTAAGTCGGTAGAAAGTTTTTTTAGTTTCTCTAAAAATCTTTCTCGTGCTAAGATAGAAGCTGCTGCAACAGAAACGTTGACTTCAGCTTTGTGTTCCTGACGTAAAATTATCTTTTTACCCTTCTCTTGTAGTTTACTAATTATAAATTTTTCATCCCCAAATTTGTCAGATAACGCGTGTTCGCAATCAACTTTTAATAATACCTCCTCTAGTGCCTTGGCATGTGCCCAGGCAAGCAAAACGTTTAAGTTTTTTCCCTCAGACTTAAATTGGTTATATAAATTGTTATATGTTTCTGGAGAAATCTCAATAACTGAAAACTGATTAGAGCAGATTTTGCGAATATTTGGTGCAATATTTAAAATCTGTTTGTCACTTAACTTTTTACTATCTCTCACGCCTAGCTTTTCAAGTAGTGGCTTTGTAATTAGGTCCACATAAACTCCAGCACTAACAAGCGGTCCAAAATAATCTCCTTTGCCAGATTCATCGGTACCTATAATCGGAACAAATGAGATGTTTGCTGAACCATTAGCTTCGTCTTTAACATCTTCAAGCTTTATTTCTGCGGGTAATTTTTCACTTAGAATTAATTCAATTTGATATTTGATTGATTCTTCCTTTAGTGGAGACAGGTCGTACTTGATCTGTTGCTTCTTATTAGCATAAACACGGAGAATTCCTTTCCATAATTTTTTTGTAATTGAGAATTGGAATCCATAATCAATGTATTTGAACTGAAACTGAATATCCATTCAGTCTAATCTCGGTTTAATAGAAATAAACGTGCTATCAAGTAGTTCCTTATTATCCATAGTTAAATGCCAAACGATGTTACTTTTTTGAAGTAGGTAAATATCTCATTAATGTCATCATGAATCTCGGACAACTTAGAAGACGCTTCTTCATAAGTATCAATTTTTGTTATAATAGCTGCATTGCTATGCATCATGAAATTTCTATTTGTATCGAGACAGACTCCTATTTTATCAAGATAAGTTCCTACATGGGTCTCAATTGCCTCCAGTTTTTTTCTTTCAGCATGGTTTTTGTCTTTTAAGTACGCGAAATTTGCGGTTTTGCTTTGAAAGTGAGTTGGTGGGTAAAAACCTACTGTGACAAGCAATTTTTTGACGAAACCTTCAAATGCCTTAGATGCCGGCATTATTATGGGAGAAAATTCAGGTAATGGAATATTAGCTTTGTGTAAGCATTGTGCAGCTACAAGCCACTTTTGGTCATATGGTTCAAAGAAGTTAAAGGCCTCATCTCCTATTGTCTTCCTAACTTGCTTCAGCCACATTTAATAGCTCGGGAGAGTATGTCGCGTAAACTTTTGAAGACTTGTTTCATCGTTAGCAAAGAATCTTGAAATTATTTCTACATCACTCGGTGTAGCTATTTCTTCAACAAGGTCGCAAACACAAGAAAACAAATTGTCGTCTCGCCTTGCAAAAATAGTGTTCCATTTTTGTATTGAGTCACTGATAATCGTACTTCCACCAGTTGTTAGTTTAGCCCTATATTCTTCACTTGGTGTCGGACTATTAAAGTAATTCACATTTCCATCAATTGTGCTAAGGTTATTTTGATTTCGTCTCTAGTTGTTTGTATTAGAATTGTATATCTGGTCGAACAGCTTTAACATTTTTGACTTCAACGCCTCCGAGAATTTCCGGGTTGTCAATCAGAGTTTTCTTAATAGAGTCAAATTCGACTTTACTTTAGCTTCGGACTACCACCAACGACTAAAGCAATTGCCTCGTATAGATCGAAGGATTGTTTTAACCAAGTTTGAAACTTCAATGCGAGTGAAATTATCTTTAGAGTTTTCTTTAAAGTATATTTTTTATCCTCGCAATATTTATCCAAATATTCTTCTGTTAGTTTAGAAATATCGTTGTTCATCTTTATCTGATTATCATTTTTGTTAATCTTTAATTTGCATTGGTGCTAACTTATTAATATATCACACCCCACCCAAAAAAGCTCTTTAGCTCTTCAAGCAGGTTTCAAGTGGTGTGGGGTAAATGTAGTAAAATTTCTTACAGAGGCAAAAAAAGTTGTTGCGTTGGCAGTCGTCGGGAGTCAGTTGTCGGGAGTCGATTACACGATTGTTTCAAATCAAACATTCCGCAAAACGTATCATACATAAACACACGCCGCATTCAGTATGCGTCAGCCCCGGCGTCTTAAAAAAAGCGTATATAAAAAGAGGCTTTTGAAACCGTTAAGAACCAGGTGTGTTTGAGCGAAGTGGAACGTAGCGAGTTCGGCTGGTTTAGGTTTGAAAGCCCTTTTTATAGCTTTTTTTGAGTAGCCGGATGATTTTTTTGTTACTTTTTGCATCCAAGGCAAAAAGTAAAAAGCTAAAATATATTTCAATGCTTATCGGTTTCGTGATTGTTTCAAAACAAACATTCCGCAAAACGCATCATCGTTAATTAAACGTTTCATTCAACAAGCGTCAGCATCTCAGTCTCTGAGGCACTCCAAAATTGTCAATATCCGTTTGATAACTTCTGTATTACTGCCTTTTAAAATCAGCCGCGATGCCTTACATTAGCGTGCTATTCGATTTTTATACCATGTCAGAACAAACACAATATACCGAAGACAATATACGCTCGCTCGACTGGAAAGAACACATCCGTATGCGACCGGGTATGTACATCGGAAAACTCGGTGATGGTTCCTCGCCCGACGACGGTATTTATATCTTGCTCAAAGAAGTCATTGACAACTGTATTGACGAGTTTGTCATGGGTGCCGGTAAAACCATCGAAGTAACCGTCAAAGACAAAATGGTCACCGTGCGCGATTACGGTCGCGGCATTCCACTAGGCAAGGTGGTGGATGTGGTTTCAAAAATGAACACGGGCGGTAAGTACGATTCTAAAGCGTTTAAAAAATCGGTGGGTCTTAATGGAGTTGGTACCAAAGCGGTCAATGCGCTGTCAAATTATTTCAGGGTTGAATCGGTGCGCGACAACCAACAAAAAGCCGCTGAGTTTGCCGCAGGAAATCTCACCCTCGAAGAAGAAGTACAAGAAAGCACCAAACGCCGCGGAACCAAAGTGTCGTTTGTGGCCGATGATACCATTTTTAAAAACTACAAATACCGCCATGAGTATGTGGTGCGTATGCTCAAAAACTATTGCTATCTCAATACGGGTCTGACGCTGTATTTTAACGGCGATAAATATTACTCAGACCACGGACTCAAAGATTTATTGCAAGAAACCATTGCCGACGAAGACACGGTGTATCCGATTATTCATTTGGTGGGCGATGATATTGAGTTTGCGCTTACCCACAGCAAATCGCAGTATTCTGAAGAGTACCACTCGTTTGTGAACGGGCAAAATACCACCCAAGGCGGAACGCATTTGAACGCTTTTCGCGAATCGGTGGTCAAAACCATCCGCGATTTTTACAACAAGAATTTTGAGGCGTCTGATATTCGCAAGTCGATTGTGGCTGCCGTTTCGGTTAAGGTTGAAGAACCGGTGTTTGAATCGCAGACCAAAACCAAATTAGGCTCGACGGATATAGGCCCGAATGGTCCGAGCATCCGTACTTTTATCAATGATTTTGTTTCGACCAAACTCGACAACTTCTTGCATAAAAACCCCGAGACCGCCGATGCTTTGCTCAAGAAAATCTTGCAAGCCGAGCGCGAGCGCAAAGAACTTTCGGGCATTCGTAAACTCGCACGTGAGCGCGCCAAAAAAGCCAGTTTGCACAACAAGAAACTGCGCGATTGCCGGGTGCACCTGACCGATGCCAAACACGAGCGCTGTTTAGAGAGCACCTTGTTTATTACCGAGGGTGATTCGGCTTCAGGCTCGATCACCAAAAGTCGCGACGTGAATACCCAAGCGGTGTTTAGTTTGCGCGGGAAGCCGCTCAATTCGTATGGTATGACCAAAAAGATTGTCTACGAAAACGAAGAATTCAATTTGTTGCAGGCCGCTTTAGACATCGAAGAAGATTACGACAGTTTGCGCTACAACAACATTGTGATTGCTACTGATGCCGATGTCGATGGGATGCACATTCGTTTGCTGCTCATTACGTTCTTTTTGCAGTTCTTTCCGGAGCTGATTAAAGAAGGGCATTTGTTCATTTTGCAAACGCCATTGTTCCGGGTGCGCAACAAAAAAGAAACAATCTATTGTTACAGCGATGAAGAACGCTTGGCAGCCATAGAAAAATTAAAACCTAAACCTGAAATCACTCGATTCAAAGGATTGGGTGAAATCTCGCCCGATGAGTTCAAACACTTTATTGGCGAAGACATCCGCCTCGATCCGGTGATGCTCGACAAGAACACTCCGATTGAGACTTTGTTGGAATTCTACATGGGCAAGAATACGCCCGACCGTCAGGATTTTATCATCAACAATTTGAAGGTCGAGTTGGATGTGGTTGAGTAGTGTAGGAGCAGAAAGTTACACGAAGTATTCCTGACTTAAACAGAGATTTAGAATAACTAAATAAACACATAGTGAAACTTAGTGACCAACTTAGCGAAACTTTGTGTTACCCAAAAAAATGAAAGACGAAGAAGAATTTGAAAATATTCCCGACGGAGAAGAACCCCAGGAAGCTTCAGCCGATGAAAACGCTGAAGGCTTTGATGAGGTGATTCGCCATGCTAGCGGAAGTCATTTTTACGAAAACGACGAAAACCCCGACGATACCATTACCAAAGTAACCGGTATGTACAAAGACTGGTTTTTGGACTACGCTTCGTATGTGATTTTAGAGCGCGCGGTGCCGGCCATCGAAGACGGTTTTAAACCCGTGCAACGCCGCATCATGCACTCGATGAAAGAACTCGACGACGGACGCTACAACAAAGTGGCCAACATTGTCGGGCATACCATGCAATACCATCCGCATGGTGATGCGAGTATTGGCGATGCGATTGTACAAATCGGTCAGAAAGACTTGCTCATCGATATGCAAGGAAACTGGGGAAACATTCTCACGGGCGATGGTGCTGCGGCTTCGCGTTACATCGAGGCGCGTATTTCAAAACTCGGGCAAGACATTTTGTATTCGCCCAAAGTCACTCAATGGCAACTGAGTTATGACGGTCGAAAAAACGAGCCGATTCATTTGCCGGTGAAGTTTCCGTTATTGCTCGCGCAAGGCGGAGAAGGGATTGCGGTAGGTTTGTCCACCAAGATTTTGCCGCATAATTTCAACGAGCTCATCGACGCTTCGATCAAGATTCTCAAAGGCAAATCGTTTGCTATCTTTCCGGATTTTCCAACCGCCGGTATTGCCGATGTATCGAACTACAACGACGGAATGCGCGGAGGTCGCGTTCGGGTGCGCGCCAAGATTTCGCAACTCGACAAGCAGACTTTGGTGATCAACCAGATTCCGTTTACCACCAATACCTCCACCCTGATTGACAGTATTTTAAAGGCCAACGAAAAGGGTAAAATCAAAGTCAAGAAAATTGAAGACAACACCGCCGCCGAAGTTGAAATTCTGATTCATCTTCCGCCGGGCGTATCACCTGATAAAACCATTGATGCGCTCTATGCGTTTACCGCTTGTGAGACTTCAATAGCGCCGCTGGGCTGTGTGATTGTCGACAACAATCCGGTGTTTATGGGCGTTTCTGAAATGCTGCGCTTATCGACTGAGCGCACCAAGCATTTGCTCAAGCGCGAACTCGAGATTCAGCTCGACGAACTCGAAAACAAATGGCATTTATCAACGCTTGAGAAGATTTTCATCCGCGAAGAAATGTATATTGATTTCAAATTGTATTCTGATCGCGAAACTTTATACCAATACTTGTACAAGCGATTTGAGCCGTTCAAAAAAGACTTTGTGCGCGAGATCAACGACGACGATTTGCAAAAGCTTACGCAGATTCCAATGATCCGCATCACGCGATTTGACTCGGACAAAGCCGATGAAGGTATTGCCAAACTCGAAGCCGAAATGGAGCAAGTCAAACACGATTTAGACCATTTGACTGATTTTGCGATTGCTTATTTTCAGAACCTCAAAGACAAATACGGCAAAGGTCGTGAGCGTCAAACCGAGATCCGCAATTTTGACACGATTGAAGCCACCAAAGTGGTTTTGCGCAACACCAAGTTGTATGTGAACCGCGAAGAAGGTTTTATCGGAACCGGCCTCAAACGCGACGAATACATAGCCGATTGCTCTGACATTGACGATGTGATTGTGTTTTTACGCGACGGAAAAATGATGATTACCAAAGTAGATGATAAAAAGTTCATCGGCAAAGACATCATCTACGCTGCCGTATTTGACAAAAATGACAAGCGCACGATTTACAATATGATTTACCGCGACGGAAAGAACGGTGCTTCATTTATCAAACGATTCAATGTGAGTGGCGTTACCCGTGATAAATTCTATGATTTAACGCAAGAAAAACCCGGCAGTATGGTGCTGTATTTTTCGGCCAATCCGAACGGCGAGGCCGAGACCGTGACCATTTTGCTGCGACAAGTGGGCAGCATCAAAAAGCTTAAATGGGATGTTGATTTTGCCGATATTGCCATCAAAGGGCGCGCCTCTCGCGGAAACACCGTGAGCAAATATCCGATCAAGAAAATCGAACTCAAAGAAAAAGGCATCTCGACCTTGCGTCCGCGCAAAGTTTGGTTTGACGATACCGTGCAGCGTCTGAACGTAGATGGTCGCGGTGAGCTTTTGGGTGAGTTTAAACCCAACGATCGCTTGCTGATTATTCATCAATCCGGAAAACTCAAAACCATTATTCCCGAGTTGACTACGCATTTTGACGAAGACATGATTGTTTTAGAGAAGTGGATACCAAGCAAACCGATTTCGGCCATTTATTACGATGGCGAAAAAGAGCGCTACTTCTTGAAGCGTTTCTTGGTAGAATCTGAAGGCAAAGAAGACACGTTCATTAACGATCACCCGAACACGCGCTTAGAGATTGTCTCGACTGATTACCGTCCGGTAGCCGAATTGATATTTGCTAAAAACAAAGGCGTTCAAAAAGACAATTTAGTGGTCGATATCGAAGCGTTTATCACCGTCAAAGGTTTTAAAGCCTTGGGCAACCAGCTCACCACCGATAAACTCAAACAAATCAATTTGCTCGAGTCATTGCCGTATGAGGCGCCTGAAGAAGCCGAACCTGAAGAAGTTCAAAGTGTTTCTGACGATACCGAGCCATTGGATATTCCTACCGAACTCGATGACGACGGACAAATTACGTTGTCGTTAGAATAGAAAAAAGGCTGTCTTGAAATGAGACAGCCTTTTTTATTTCGATTAATCTTATGAATTATTTTTTTCGAGTTGCTTTCATATTTAAAACTTCCACGAGCAACGAAAACGCAATGGCAAAGTACAAATAGCCTTTCGGAACACTTTCTACATGGTTGCCAAAGAACGAGGCGTTGGCCAAATGTGCGCTTTCGGTGATGAGCATAAAGCCAATCAAGATTAAAAACGACAAGCCCAAAATCTGAATCGACGGATGCTTGTTGACAAAATTGCCCACCGGAACGGCAAATTGCATCATGATGAGCACCGAGATAATCACTGCAGCAATCATAATATACAAAGCGCCTTCAATACCGTTGGTCATGCCCACAGCCGTGAGGATGCTGTCAAAAGAGAACACTAAATCAATCATGATGATTTGAAAAATTACCTTGCCAAATGAGGTGGCCGCCGAGGTTTTGATTTCTTTTTCTTCTTGGCCTTTCTGATCTACTTTTTCGTGGATTTCGTGCGTGCTTTTATACATCAAAAACAAACCGCCCAACAACAAAATAATGCTTTGCCCCGAGATTTGCGCACTAAACCAATCGTAGTGAAAACTCAGCCAAGGCTCTTTCATGGCAATGAGCACCGAGATGCCCAAAAGCAATACGATGCGCATAAACATCGCCAAAAACATACCGAGTTTGGTGGCTTTTTTGCGCTGCTCTTCGGGGAGTTTTCCGGTAGTAATCGAGATAAAAATAATGTTGTCAATGCCCAAGACGATTTCCAGAAAAGTCAAGGTTAATAAGGCTACCCAAGCGTTCGGGTTCAAAAATATTTCCATGGAATGTTTGTTTTATTCAATTTTGTGCGCGGTTCCTTTTTGGCGCGCATCGTCGCCCACCAAGCCAAATTCAAATGTATACGAATTTTTGTCAGTGGTCAAAATTTTAATCGAAATCGCCTTTTGTTCGGCCATCGTTTTCGGATGCATCTGGCGCAAAACATACTCGCAATCGCTCACCCAGCGAATCGTCGCGGTATCGGTTTTGCCTTTATAGGTTTCAATCACCAACGAATCGGTATGCACCGAAGTCGTGCGCTGCGTGACGCCATTGATGACAATTTCAGATTCGAATTTTCCGGTTTTAAAATCGCTGCAGTTGCACTCGGTTTTGTAGCAAGCGCTCAGCAGCAGCGGTAAAAATAACAGCAGATATTTTTTCATATTTTTTATTTGGGCAGCTATTCCTGTCGTTCGTTGTGTCTTGCCGGCTGAACCCCAGCCAGCAAGGACGCCACTTCCACCAGGGCTGCGGGTTAGCGTAGCCGGTTAAGCTCGTCGTCGGTAAAGTTACGAATGCCTTTGTCACGCGCAAACTTATCGGCATTATAACTTTGCGAAGCATTGCGCGGAATCGACAAACTATCCCACGGAGTCGCTTTGAGTTGCTTGGCGTAAAACACCATTTGCCCGATGTGATACGGATAATGCGCCAACTGTCGGTTGATGGCTTCCATCACGGTGTGGCCTTCGTTGCGGATGTAAATAATCTCGCCCAATTGCGCTGCTGATAAGCTATCGAGCGCGGCTAAGAAACACGCCCAGCCTTGTTCCCACAATGCCCAAACTTGTTCTGGGGTTTGCAAGTCGTTTTCAAATTCACTGTCGCGGTTGCGCCATTCTTTCTCGCCATCGGTGGTTAAAAAATCGGTCCATCGCGAAAGCATATTGCCCGCCAAATGCTTGACAATCGTAGCAATGCTGTTGGTGTCATCATTGGTCATCACAAAAAGTTGCTCGGGCTCTAATTGTTTCATGGCCTTTTCGCCCAAAGTTTTGTAATACAAAAATTGCTTGCGGACGCTTTCGAGATAAGTTTCGGTTATATTCATGACACATCTATTTTGATATCGTATTGTGCGAGCAACCCCAAAAGCCCGTGGCTGGTGAAGCGCGCTTTTTTCATGGGGTTGTATTGCGGATCAATCGTAAAGTTGCGCGCGGTAGTAAAATCAGCACCGGCCAGTTGGGTTTGGTTAAAAATCGCCAAGGTTAAATCGGCGTGGTCAAAATCGGCACCGCTCAAATCAGCTTCAATAAAACTCACTTCTTTGAGTGAGCAGCCCGCAAAAGATGTTTTGGGCATTTTTTTGTGCGCAAATGACGAAAAATCAAGTGTGCAATGATCAAATGAAACTTCAAACAAAAAGTCTGAGCATTTGTCAAAAGTTAGCCCGAGTATTTTACAGTTTTTAAAAACCACACCGGCCAGTTGGGTTGCGCTGAGCTGCGCCATCGATAAATTACAATCGGTAAAAGTGCAACCCGTAAAAATACTGCCCGAGAAATCGCAACCCGAAAATTGACTGTTCACAAAATGACAACCATCAAACTCTCTGTGGGTGAGTCGGCTATTAGAAAGTTGTAGTTGCTCAAAAGTTTGGTCTATGTAGAGTAACTCGTCCATCAGTCGTCGTTGTAATCAAACATGCTTTGTACAATCAGCTGAATTCCGCGGAACATCAAATAAACACCGGTCAAACAAATGGCAATACCGATGGACAAAACCAAATAGTGCCAGTTGTTTTGTTGGTTGATAAACGCGTTGTAAATCACCGCCGGGCCCGTAAATAATGCTGGTAAAGCGAATGCTAATTTTTTGATTCCTTGGTTTAAAACCTCGCGATTGGTTCCCATATCGGTATTTTTTATTGGGTTTGGTGGTAGGCATTTACGGCTTTGCGCACACTGCCGTGTTTTTGAAGCAATTCTGAAGCTACCTCATAACTGACTGGAATTTCGCTCATAATCATGCGCACGCCACGATCGACGAGTTTGTTGTTGCTCAGTTGCATATCGACCATTTTGTTGCCTTTTACACGGCCCAGTTGAATCATGGCCGTAGTCGAAATCATATTCAAAACGAGTTTTTGAGCAGTTCCGGCTTTCATGCGCGAGCTTCCGGTAACAAATTCCGGCCCGACAACCACTTCAATGGGGTATTGTGCCGTGAGTGCCAACGGACTTCCGGCATTGCAGGTAATTCCACCGGTAGCGATGCCGTTTTGGTTACAAGCTTCAAGACCGCCAATTACATAAGGCGTGGTGCCCGAAGCGGCGATGCCAATCACAAAATCATTTTCAGAAATCTGATGCGCTTGCAAATCGAGCCAAGCTTGGGTGGTGTTGTCTTCGGCATTTTCAACCGCGCGGCGAATGGCTTGGTCTCCACCGGCAATGATGCCGTTGACCAAATTATGCGGAACGCCATAAGTAGGCGGACATTCTGAAGCGTCAACAATGCCCAAACGCCCCGAAGTTCCGGCACCGATATAAAACAAGCGCCCGCCTTTTTTGAGTTGCTCGACTACGCGGGTGACGAGTTGTTCAATTTGGGGCAAAGCGCGTTCAACCGCCAACGGAACGGTTTGGTCTTCGCGGTTGATGTTGCGCAATAACTCCTGCACAGACATTTGCTCTAAGGCTTCGTAATGTGAAGATTGTTCGGTGGTTTTGGTAAAGGACATTTTTATGTTGAATTTTTGTCTTTTTGTGACTTTCAAAAGTAGTGATTTTCGCGCTGAATTCGGAGTTGAAACAGAACTTTTAAAGCTTCAGTTTTGATAAATGTTTGATTAGAATAAGAACTGCGTGAGGGATAGCAGTGGAAATCCTTTTTGAGGAACGAAAAAAGATTGAAACGAATAGCCCGACCCTTGTGGTCACGCCCAAGTACTATAAATTTATAGGGCAGTTGGGGTTTTGTTTACTGAATTATCAATTTCTTAGTGGTTGTTTTTTTGGCTGCATCAATGAGTTGTATTATGTAAAGTCCAGGTTTCAAATTTCCTTTTGCAAGTGTGTATAGAATACCTGTGCAGGTATCGGTCATGACTTTTTTACCGGTAAGGTCAAAGATATTTAGGATTGTATTTTCTTGAATTTCATTAAAGGTCATCGTTGAAAAATTCGTTAGGGGATTTGGATGAATCTTAAATAATTCATCATCAAAGTTAGTTGTGGGTAGTGTACAACTTTGAAAGATAACAGTTGGTGTTGGGAATTGGTAGACCCCATTATTTAGAGGTGGCCAAATACTTTTCCAAATGTAATGGGCTCCGTCTTGTTTGATTCCACTGGGATGACCAGTGCCATTTACATCGATATTTATCATTTCCCAATCTCTAGCAGAATCTAACTGGGTTGGTTGGCTAATATCTGTAATATTTCCGGTGCCTAAATTGTATTGCCAATTAGATCCCCAGCCCCATCGGGTATGATTTTCTTTCAAACCAATTACAAAATTTTGTGCCGGATCAATCAATTTCCAATCGGTATCAGTACCAATTTGAATTGGGATAAAATTATAGTCGTTTGATGAAATAAGATGTTGCAAATCATAACCCCAGCCATAAAGCGCCCCGTCTGTTTTAATTCCAAATGTTTTGCCAAAGCAACCTGCTATTGTTTTCCAGGTATCTTCGCCTATTTGGTGAGGAAAAGAATAATCACTATTGGTAGTTACTTGATAACCCAAAGCAAGTTCACTACCCCAAGACCACAATGTGTTATTTGTTTTGAGCGCATAAAAATTATTGGCCCCAGAGAAAATCAATTTCCAATCGTTGTCTGAACCAACCTGTATCGGGTTGTTTACGGTATAATTATCATCTGAATTACCTATACCTAGAACGCCATTAGAATTTTTTCCCATTGTCCAAAGAGTTCCGTTGGATTTGATGGCTGCAACAGCATAACTTGAAGCGTTCACTTTGAGCCAATCAGTATCTGTTCCGATTTGAGTTGGCAAAAGAGGATTAATAATTCCGCCCCAATACCATAAAGTACCATTTTGTTTAATTGCGTATGCTCTGTCCTGAACTGCGCAAAATTCATTCGACCAGTCAGAATCTGAACCAATTTGAATTAATTCAACAACATCTTCAGTTGTTCCGTTTCCGACTAAACCAGTATTATTGTCACCTCTTGCCCAAAGTGTACCGTCAGATTTTCTGAGGATAATTGTTCCTTCGCTTGAAACTGCATTAGTAAAGCATTGGGCGTTCAACAATAAAACGGGGAAGAAGAGGACAAGAAGTAAAATTTTTCTATTCATAATACCTAGCTTAAAGTAGCTAATTTAATTAAAAAATCATTATTTTAAATTTTAACCTTTTAATTGCGTGAGATTTAGCTTCGCTCAGTTCGGCTGCGCCTCGTGTGAAATTAAAAGGAGGAAGTCCGGTGGACTTCAGGTATCTTTAAAAGCTTCAGTTTTGACGAATGCTTCAATTGACGCGAAATTGCGTGAGGGATAGCAGTGGAAATCCTTTTTGAGGAACGAAAAAAGATTGAAACGAATAGCCCGGCCCTTGTGGTCACGCCCTAAATCAAATACGCCAAGGCAAAGCCCAAAATGATGACCGTGATTTTGGCCAAATTGAATTTGTGTCCTTCGCTGCTTTCAAAGATGATGGTCGACGAAATGTGGAACAAAATACCAATGACCAGTGCGGTCACATACGATTGATATTGCGCTGCGGCCGGCCAATGGGAGGCCAGTAGAGCACCCGCCGGTGTCATGAGTGCAAAGAGTAACATCGTGAGCAAGGTTTGAATTTTGGGTAAACCTCCGTTGATTAAAAACAGCGTTAAGATGATGGCAATGGGCAAGTGGTGAATACTGATGCCCAGCGCGAGTTCGGGATATTGACTTACAGGCAATCCTTCGAGAAAGGCGTGCAGACACAAACTACCCAAGAGCAACCAAGGGATTTGGGTGAGCGGGTCATGTCCGTGCACGTGTCCGTGTTCGGCGCCTTGCGAGAAATACTCTAAGATGATTTGCAACAAAATGCCCAGCATGATGAACAAACCCACTGTTGGCTGCGCGGTTTTGTAGATTTCGGGCAACAGATGTACGACGGTCATCGAGAGCAAAAACGATCCGCTGAAAGCCAAGAGCAATTTGAGGCTTTTTTTCTTTTTGGGTTGCAGCCCGATGGCCAAACCATAACCCAGAATAACCGATAAAAAGGGTAATAAATACGGTATCATTTAAAGATCATAATGAGGCGTTCGCTGTCGGTTTTGTGGAATTTTTTGAGTTTGTAATCGCCAAAAATATCGAGTAAATAAATGCCGGCTTGTTCCATGAGCGATTGAAAATCTTGTAAAGTAAAAGCGCGGACTTTTTCGGTAAAATGATAATCTTGACCTTGATCGGTAAAGCTGATTTCTTTAAAAATATAGCCTTCGGCATGATAGCGTTTGATGTGAAAATCAATTCCATCGACGCTTTTGGTTTCTTCAGGGACGAGCGTGGCCAAGACTTGGTTTACGTTCATAAAATCAATCACGCCAAAACCGTATTCGGTGAGACTTTCTTTGATAGCGATGAGCGTTTTTAAGTGGTCGTCATCCGATTCGAAATAACCGAAACTCGTGAACAGGTTGAAAATCGCATCGAATTTTTCCTTGAACGGCTCGCGCATGTCGTGCACCTTGAAATGCAAAGTATCGTTGGTATTTTTGCTGGCCGTGGCAATGCTGTTTTCAGATAGGTCCACACCCAAAACATCGTAACCGAGTTGGTTCAGGTAAATCGAATGACGGCCTTTTCCGCAAGCCAAATCGAGTACTTTGGCCTGTTCGGGCAGGTTCAGGTAATGGGTGAGGTTGTCCATGAAAATCTGGGCTTCGCGGTAGTTTCGTTCCTTGTACAGAATGTGATAATAAGGCGAATCGAACCACGAGGCGAACCAATTGCTGCATACCTCCGGTTGTGGGTTTTTCGCTGATGAATCTTCGGTCATTTATCTCATGAATCAATTTCGAGGGCAAATTTAGACTATTTTTGCACCGATTACCCGATTTTACGATGGAAAATAATTTTAAAATGGTGGCCAAAACCTTTTTTGGTTTTGAAGAAATCTTGGCTGCCGAACTCAAAGCTTTGGGCGCACAAGAAGTTCAAGCCGGATTGCGCGTGGTGAACTTTAAAGGCGACAAAGGTTTTATGTACAAAGCCAATTTGGCGCTGCGTACGGCACTCAAAATTCTCAAACCGATTCACCGATTTCGCGCTTTTAACGATACACTTCTGTACAAAGGAATTTCTGAAATTGATTGGTCAAAATATCTACTCGATAACCAAACTTTTGTGGTGGATGTGACCGTGCATTCAGAGCATTTTACGCATTCGCAGTTTGTAGCGCTCAAAACCAAAGACGCAATTGTCGATCAGTTTCGCGCTAAAACCGGAGTGCGTCCGAGCATTGACAAAGATCGACCGGATTTGCGTATTCACGTACACATTGATCGCGATCAGGTTTCGGTTTCACTGGATACTTCAGGCGCTTCATTGCACCACCGAGGTTACCGAACGGCTACGAATATTGCTCCAATTAATGAAGTATTGGCGGCCGGTATGTTGTTGCTTTCGGGTTGGGAAGGTCAGAGCGATTTTTTGGATCCGATGTGCGGCAGCGGAACTTTGCTGGTAGAAGCCGCGATGATTGCGTGTAATATTCCAGCCAATATCAACCGCCGCGAGTTTGCCTTTGAAAAATGGCCGGATTGGGATGCCGATTTGTTTGACAAAGTGACTGATTCGCTGCTCAACCGCACGCGCGAATTTAGGTATACCATCAAAGGTTATGACAAAGCGCCGAGTGCCGTGCACAAAGCCAAAGACAATATAGATAACGCCAATTTGAGTGAATATATTTCGGTGCAAGAGCGCAGTTTTTTTGATACGCAAAAGGAAACGCAAGGCCCGTTGCATATGGTTTTTAATCCGCCGTATGGCGAGCGATTGGATATTCAATTGGAACGCTTTTACCGCGAAATTGGCGATACTCTAAAACAAAATTATCCAGGAACCAATGCTTGGTTTATTACCGCAAATCTTGAAGCTTTGAAGTTTGTCGGGCTCAAGCCTTCGCGCAAAATAAAACTCTACAACGGAAGCTTAGAAGCGAGACTCGTGAAGTATGAAATGTACGAAGGTAGCAAGCGGGCGAAGTTTAATCCTAACTACAATGAAAATTAATTATGTCTAAACTACAAATACGCGCACTTATTTATCAATTGCTTAGTTTCGGAGCTATTTTTATCGGATTGCAACTCATCCTTAAATCATATTCGCATTTATCGGGCATGTGGCTGATGTTTACTGCTTTTGTGGCGGGAACCTTGTTGGCTCCGCAATTTCAAGCGGTGAAAACCAATGACGGTGAGCACATTTTTATGCGCTGGATTTTTTTGAAAGGATTTAGGAAAATTAAATAATTACTTTTTGGGTGGAGCTGTCACCGGTGTTTTGGTTTTATAAATCGGAATCATATACGAAAGAGTATAATTGAATCCGGCGCCAAAAGTGCCGTCATAAGTTCGGTTAAAGCCCGGAATATAGAGGTTGTCAAAACCATCAGGCTTTTTGTTGCTGACGAGTTTGTTGATTCTAAAGCTAAATCCTAAGTAAAAATTGTTGATGATTTTGGCTTTGACACCCGCCACCACTTCAACCCATTGTGCAGATAAGCCATCAAATTTTTCGCCCGATTCAATGGTTTGTGTGGGCGTGAAATACTGATAGCGATCGTAAATTTTATAGCTGTTCAAAGTTTGGCTAAAAGCACTCACGCCATAGCGCATACCCAAGTATACCATGTTTTCCATGTCAAGCCAATTCTCGTATAAGTTGTAATCAAAGCCCACTTTAAAATAGGTTCCTTTGGTGGTAAAGTTCAGTCGATCGTCATCGGTGGTTTTGTTTTCGTTGCCGATTTCGCCGGCCAGATAATATTTTTTGGTCAACCGATAATCGCCTACCACTTCGAAGCCTTTGTAGTCTTTTTCATAAGAGGATCGGCCAATTTTGAACAAATCAACACCCGCGCGAATGCCATAGCGATTGGTTTTTACAGCCACAGAATCTTTAGGTTTTTCTGCTTTGTCTTGCGCAAAAACCATCGCCGAGCTCAGCATCAGCACACTAAAAAGAAATGATAAGGTGTGTTTCATTTTCGCTTGAAATGGCGGGTTCAACTACGGTAATATTGCGCATCCACAAACCGTCTGGTGTTGCGGCATCGGTATGGATAAACGGAGTCGTATCGTTTAGACTAAACAAAGTTTTATAGCCGCAAGCCCTAGAAATATATACTTGGTAACGACTGTAATCAAACTCCATCAAATCGGTGTTGACAAAATCCGGATTGCTGTTATTGTAATTGAGTACGAATTTGTATTTGGAGAGATTTTGCGAAACATCCAGCGGAACTTGAATTTTGCTCACGCCGTTATACGTTTGGTAAGGCGTTTCCATTCCTTCGCCGATGATGGCCAAATTGGTCACATTTTTACTCAATGTTGGATTGCTGAAATCATAAAAGTCAATAATCAGCCGCGGAGTGGTGGGCGTAGTATCGCTACAGATGTCGTCTTTCTCGCATCCGAGAGCAAAAATCGATAAGAGCAAACCGAGCAAGGCTGTTTTTTTCATGTTCATAGCAAAATCAAAATCAGTTTTTGCGCTGTAAAAGTACAACATTTTCTACATGATGCGTTTGCGGAAACATATCCACTGGACGCACGCGGGCTACGCGGTATTTTGCATCCAAAAGTGCCAAATCGCGCGCTTGTGTAGCAGAGTTACAACTCACGTAAACAATTCGCTCTGGTGCAATTTTGAGCAATTGATCAATCACGTCTTTATGCATGCCGTCACGGGGCGGATCGGTAATAATCACGTCGGGTTGTCCGTGGCGCGCAATAAAAGCATCGTTGAATACGGCTTTCATATCGCCTACAAAAAAATCACAATTGGTGATGTTGTTTCTTTTGGCGTTTTCTTTGGCATCGGCAATGGCTTCGGGAACGCTTTCAACGCCAATGACTTTTTTGGCTTTTTTGGAAACGAATTGCGCGATGGTTCCGGTTCCGGTATATAAATCATACACGGTTTCTGTACCGGTTAACTGGGCAAATTCGCGTGTGATTTTGTACAATTCATAGGCCTGTGCCGAATTGGTCTGATAAAACGATTTGGCGTTGATGCTAAACTGCAAGCCTTCCATTTCTTCAATGATATAATCGCGTCCGTGGTAGCAAATGACGTTTTGGTCGTAAATGGTATCGTTGGCTTTGCCGTTGATGACGTATTGCAGCGAAGTAATTTGTGGGAAAGTTTCGATCAGATAATTGAGCAAAGCTTCACGCTCGGTTTTCTGTTCTTCAAAAAACTGAATAAGCACCATGATTTCACCGGTAGAAGCAGTTCTGATCATCAGAGTTCTGAGCAATCCGGCTCGGTTGCGCGGATCGTAAAACGCCAAGTTGTGCTCGTTGGCATAAGTGCGAATCGCATTTCGGATGTCATTCGATGGATCTTGTTGCAGATGACAATGGGTAATATCGAGGATTTTATCCCACATTTTCGGAATGTGAAAACCAACCGCATTGCGATTTTCGTGGTTGTCTTCGCTGTCTACTTCGGCTTGGGTTAACCAACGCGAATTGGAAAAACCAAACTCCATTTTGTTGCGGTAAAAAAACTGCTCGGCCGAGCCTAAAATCGGTTCAAATTCGGGAAGTTCTACTTTTCCGATGCGCTGCAAATGATTTAAAACTTCGTTGTGTTTGTACTGCAATTGCATGTCGTAGCGCATGTTTTGCCATTTACATCCGCCACAAACCCCAAAATGTTGACAAACCGGTGCAACGCGATCGGCAGAAAATTCTTTGATGCGAATGGCCTTGCCTTCGTAATAGGCTTTTCTCTTTTTAAAAGTTTGAATATCAGCCACGTCGCCCGGCACTACATTCGGCACAAAAATGACTTTTCCGTCGGGCGCTTTGGCCACCGAAACGCCTTTGGCTCCGGCATCGGTAATGCGTATGTCTTCAAAAATAATCTTGTCGGTTTTTTTTCTTCCCATGGCGCAAAAGTAGACAAAGTTTGCTAATAATAGAGCGGATGTTTTTGCCAAATTCAGCGCTTTATTTCATCCATTAGAATTGACGAAAATGATTTTAACAAACATCAACTTAGGGTTTACAAAGGTGTATTTGTTTTGAAAGAAACCAATCATGTTTAATTAAAACTCAAATCACAATGAAAAACTTAAAAACTTTAATGCCTGTTTTAGGAATGTTCTTTTTGATGGCTTCGTGTTCTAGTGACAGCAGCAGCTCATCGTCGAGTAACGGAACACTTCAAATTAGTGCCACTGCTACGTACAACAATTCTGCCGGGCGCAATGCCAATGCTGCGGTTATTGACATCACGAGTTTTGTGGTAAACATCCGCGAAATCGAATTCAATGCGCAAGATGAGCACGGTGAAGGTCACGAGCACAATGGCCACGACAATGGTCATATGGACGGTGATGACGATCATGGATTTTTTAACAGCGATGACACCAACGAATTGCAAGGTCCGTGGGTGCTCGATTTGCTCAACACAACCGCTCCGATTACTTCGGTAAGTATTCCCAACGGAACTTATGAAGAAGTTGAATTCAAAATGAGTCCGAGTATTGACAGTGCTTCGCCGATGTTCAACAAAACGCTTGAAGTACACGGAACTATTGACGGAACTCCGTTTGTGTTTTGGCACAATCTCAATGAGAAATTTGAAATCGATTACGAAGATCCGAATCAAAACTTGGTCATTACCAACGGAACTTATGACTTGGTTTTCAACTTTGATTTGAACCAAATTATGAGCCAAGTAGATTTATCAAGCGCTGTAGACGGCGATGGTGACGGTGTGATTGAAATTGGCCCGGATGACACTGATGGCAACAATGCTTTGGCTGTACAATTGCATCAGCATATTCACGATGGCGCGCACATGCACGATGGCCCGCATCATCACTAAGATTGAAATATTTTAATAAAAAAACCGCTTCTGTTGGAGGCGGTTTTTTTGTTTTACAATTTGATGAATTTTTGTGTTTTTTTCCCGGTTTGCGTATCAAGTTCTATGAAATACAATCCGGATTTGAGCTCAGAAACATTGATTGAATTCAAGCTGTCTTCGACTGATTTAACGATTTGCCCTAACTGATTGTAAATTTTTACTTTTTGAACCAGCAACTCAGATTTGGTCTGAATGTGTAATACTTGATCCACCGGATTCGGATAAATCGCTAAAGTGTTTTGATCAAAAATAGGGTTGGCCAAAACCGAATAAAACCAAGTCGAGGTGGTGTTGGTCACAATCGGATCGTTGAAATCAAAATAGATATTAGCGGTATTTTCAACCGTATCGCCTTCTTGAATGCTCTCTACCGGCTTGATTTTAAAACTAACATAACCTTGACTGGCCGCTTCATCGGTACTCATGGGCGGCAAATTAATGTTGTCAAACACAAATTCCAGTTTTCGGTTGCTTGCATTGTATTTGGTTTCAACCGGATGGCTCGAAGCGACAAAGTCCATTGTATCATCATTTAGCTGCGCGTTTAAATAATCGGTAATAATGACTTTTTGCGCATTGGCGGTCCCGGTATTTTGAAAGTGAATCGTGTAGAACAAATCGCGCAATTCACCCCCAATAATTCCGTATTGCGCAGTAGAAACTTGCTTGTCATTCGGATCCAGTGGATTAACCACTGTTTGCTCGAGTGTCATCGAATTATCTGCTGTGGTTTCATCGACTTGATTTGAGTTGATTTGCGCCCCGAAATAAAGCACATCTCCAGCATTGGCCGGCGGAGTTTCTTGGGGTGAATTCAAGTATAAAGTAAAACTCAAATAGCGAGTCTCAAACGGAGCCAAGTTGCTAAAATTCCACCAAAGATTGTTGAGTTGTATATCGTCAGGTGTTTGTGATGCGCTCACAAAATCTAAAACACCGTCTAAAAAATTTACATTAATTTGACCTGATTGTACCGTAGTTCCTTTGTTTCTGTAGGTGATTTTGTAATCACTATAAAACCCGGGGCGTGCATTCCAGACGGGTGTTATGGCAATATCTAAATCCGGATGCGTACCATTGGGTGTGATGCAAAAATCAGCATTCAGATTGCTTGATTGTCCTGTGAGTTGAAACGTGTATGAAGGTGGCGTAATATTAAAATAGTTTGGAGTCATCAAATTAGGAGTAACCATCACAGTAGGTGTTAAACCGTAGTGTTGGTAATAATAGTTTCCGGTGTTGTTTGTATATCTAGTTGCGTTCAAATCGCCTGAAAAAATAACCTTAACATTCTCAAATGGAACTCCATTGCTGCAATCTGACTGTGCTGCATATTGAATATGCCCCTGTATCTGACCCATCATAACTTGACTTAGCCCAGTGTCGTTGGGCTGAATGTCTCCAACAGCTACATTGTCAAGTAACCAACGATCACCTGAAGTAGATTGTCCTGGTTGTGTAAAAACCTTTACAAAAGCTATGTGTACGGTTTGTCCTTGATATGCTGTCAAAGGAAATCCAATTCGAATATAATCGAGCGCCGGAATCATATTACTTTCAGGCCAACTGGCAATTGTGGTGTAGCTATTTAAATCTGATTGAGAAGAAGTTGATACCCTTACCTGATACAAAGTACCAACATCACCCCCAATAGTTTGTCTACAGTAAAAAGACAAAGCCTTATTGGCACCTATGGTTATGGCCGGGGTAATCAACCAATTCTCTAAGGTGTTTCCTTGACCAAAATTACTTCGGTCTACAAAAGCACAATAGGTTCCTTCATAAGCAGGCCAAGGAATCGTATTTCTTTTCCATACTTGATTGTCTAAAGTTCCGGTATTGGTGACCAACCAACCTGTTGGCGGAAAAGCACCGTTTTCAAATCCTTCAAAAAACTGTGCGTTCAAACTCATAGAAATGAGAAGCACTCCTAGGTAAAATAATTTTTTCATAGCTGCAATTTTCATCAAATATAATTATTTATCATTGAGTTAGGTGCTTATTACAAGAGATTTTCAGCCATATCAAATTAGCAATCTTTTGGCCTGAAGGTTTAAAAAAAAGCCCTAATTTTGAGGCAAATTTTTAAAAACTACTAAAACAATATATTCTATGAGTTCATTTGACGTAGCTATTATTGGTTCGGGTCCCGGCGGATATGTAGCGGCCATTCGCGCTGCCCAGTTGGGATTCAAAACTGCGATTATCGAAAAATACAGCTCTTTGGGCGGAACTTGCCTCAATGTGGGTTGTATTCCCTCAAAAGCTTTGTTGTCATCATCACACCAATATGCTGAATTGGCACATATGGCCGAAAACGGCATCGAAATCAGCGGAAAAGTCAAGGTTAATTTGGCTCAGATGATAGCCCGCAAACAATCAGTGGTGGATCAAACCGTTGGCGGCATCAACTACCTCATGGAAAAAAACAAAATCACGGTTTTTAACGGCGTTGGTTCGTATGCCGATGCCACGCACATCAACATTACTGCTGCCGATGGAACTTTGCAAACCATCGAAGCCAAATATAGCATCATCGCTACCGGCTCAAAACCGTCGAGTCTGCCGTTTATCAAAATTGACAAAGAGCGCATCATTACTTCTACCGAAGCTTTGAAACTTCCTGAAATTCCGAAACATCTCATCATCATTGGTGGCGGTGTGATTGGTATTGAACTCGGGCAAGTGTATTTGCGTTTGGGTGCACAGGTTTCGGTGGTGGAATATTTAGACCGAATCATTCCGGGTATGGATGCAGCCCTGTCTAAAGAATTGACCAAAGTCCTTAAAAAACAAGGTATGAAGTTTTATACTTCACACAAAGTAAAAGAAGTTACCCGCAAAGGAAAAGCCGTTACGGTCAAAGCCGATGATGCCAAAGGCGCTGAATTGGTTTTAGAAGGCGATTATTGTTTGGTGGCTGTGGGTCGTCGTCCGTATACTGATGGGCTCAATGCCGAAAAGGCCGGTGTTCAAGTGACTGAGCGCGGACAAATTCAAGTCAACGATCATTTGCAAACCACCGCTTCAAATATCTACGCGATTGGCGATGTGGTGCGTGGTGCTATGTTGGCGCATAAAGCCGAAGAAGAAGGCGTGATGGTGGCCGAATATTTAGCCGGACAAAAACCGCACATCGATTATAACTTAATACCGGGCGTCGTGTATACTTGGCCTGAAGTGGCTGCCGTCGGAAAAACCGAAGAGCAACTCAAAGAAGCCGGAGTGGCTTATAAAGTCGGAAGCTTTCCGTTTAAAGCCTTGGGTCGCGCCCGAGCTAGTGGTGATACCGATGGTTTTGTCAAAATTTTGGCCGATGCCAAGACCGATGAAGTTTTGGGCGTTCATATGATTGGTGCGCGCGCTGCCGATTTGATTGCCGAAGCCGTTACCGCCATGGAATTCCGCGCTTCAGCCGAGGATATTTCAAGAATGAGTCACGCGCATCCAACTTTTGCCGAGGCGATTAAAGAAGCTGCTTTGGCTGCCACAGACAATCGCGCATTACACGTGTAAAAAAACTTAATTGATATAAAAAAGCCGTTCCAAGATGAACGGCTTTTTGTTTTTATGTGATTTTCTTACGAACTCGGATGGAGTTTTTTAACATTCTTATGACTCCATTTTTGAAAGGCCCAGACACCCAAAATCCCCAACAAGATCAAACTCCAAAGTTGTGTGATAAAAGCCAAAATGCTTTCAAGAATGAACCAACCGTTTTGCACACTTTCTAACAATTGTAAACCAAAGGCCGGATGATAATCATTGGGATGTTTGACGGTCGGAATCACTTGTGCCGAAACCGTTTCGTCTTGATATAAAGCCACGGATATCGTACTGTAAGCTACTTGATCTTTGAGCGACCATTGATTGATTTGAGCATCATCAACGACCGATTGAGCCGTATCTACTTGTCCTTCAGCATCGATTATTTGATTGAGTTTTTTTCCTTTTTGATCGATGGCATCACTGAGTCTTTTTTGATGTTTTTCATGACGAGCGATTGTTTTTTGATTTCTAAGGAAATCTTCGGAAACATCTTTTTGATCGAGATTTCTGCTGTCTAAAAAACAAACTTCTTTTGAAATGGCATGTACCAACGTATCTAATTGACGATTCGGAACCCGAATTTTGATGGTGTTTTCAACATTATAGCGCGTGGTTTTTAGCGTACTGTCGCGGCTTATTTTGACTTGTCCGGTTTCAACAACATTGCTTTGCAGATGCGATTGAACCACATAGCCGCCCAAATGCCGTGTGGTGTTTTCAATGATTTCGGTAGATTGCGCAACATTCTTGACTTTTCCTTTTAAATCGGCTGTACGAATGAGCGGTCTTTGATCGAGCGGTTTAGTTGTGTTTTGTGATGCAGATTCAGGTTCTTGAGCGGCTATTTCAGCCGAGGTTGCTGCTTCTTCAGCGGGTGCTTCACCTTGTTTGCAAGCGAAAAAAAGTGTGGCGAATAGTAGGACAGTGCCTACCCAAATGCGAGGTGTTTTCATAAAAATAATAGATTAAGTGAATAAATAATGTAAACTCAATTCGGTTTTTGTTCCGCGTATTATTCACTCAATAGGCCATTATTTTTAAAAATCAACTGCGGGCTGCGCTATAAAAAGTGTGCCAGAAAATTGCCTGCTTTGTTGTAATTTTAGCCCGATTAAAAAACAGCTTTGAGAACATCGGTTACACATACGATAACAAATCCTGAAAAAATAAAGCAACAATTGCTGCAGTGGTCGCGCAGTTTTCGCGAAGTGGTTTTGCTCGACAGCAATGCGCACCAACAAACCTACAGCGATTTTGATTTTGTTTTGGCTGTGGATGCTTTGACTTCGATTCAGACAGACCATTACAATGCATTTGAACAACTCAATCAATATCAAAAAACCACGCAGGATTGGCTTTTTGGTTATTTGTCGTATGATTTAAAAAACGATGTTGAAGCTCTAGATTCACAGAATTTTGACGGTTTGCAGTTTCCGGAATTGTTTTTCTTTCAACCCAAAAAACTGTTTTTGTTGCGTGGGAATCAGCTCGAAGTTGCTTATTTGCCGATGTGTGACGATGAACTTGAAGAAGATTGGAACTCCATTCAAAATCAAGAAATAGCAACTGCTCAGACGCAAACTTCGCTGCATATTCAAGCGCGTATTTCGCCCGAAGCCTATCTTGAAAAAGTTCAAGCTTTGCAAAAACACATTCATTTGGGCGATGTGTATGAAGCCAATTTCTGCATGGAATTTTACGCTGAAAATGCTACCATCGATCCGTGGAAACAATACCAGAAACTCAACGCCATTTCGCATCCGCCATTTGCAGTTTTCCTCCGAAATTATCAGCATTATTTGATGTCGGCCTCGCCTGAGCGCTATCTGAAAAAAGTCGGCAATAAGCTTATTTCTCAGCCTATTAAAGGAACAGCGCCTCGTTTTGCAGACGCGATTCTGGATGATCAAGCCAAAGAAGAACTTGCAACCAACCCAAAAGAGCGTTCTGAAAACATCATGATTGTTGATTTGGTGCGCAATGATTTGTCGCGAACCGCCAGTAAAGGTTCAGTGCAAGTTGAGGAATTGTGTGGTATTTATTCGTTTGAACAAGTGCATCAGATGATTTCTACGATAAGTTCAGAATTAGCACCTGAATTCAGTGCGGTGGATGCTTTACAAACGACTTTTCCGATGGGCAGTATGACCGGAGCGCCGAAAATTTCGGCCATGCAAATCATCGAACAACTCGAAGAAACCAAACGCGGATTGTATAGTGGCGCCGTGGGTTATTTTACACCCGAAGGTGATTTTGATTTTAATGTGGTCATCCGCAGTATTTTGTACAACGAGCAAAATCAATATGTTTCATTTTCGGTGGGCAGTGCCATTACCGCTTTGTCTGTGCCCGAGCGCGAATACCAAGAATGTTTGGTCAAAGCCAAAGCCATGCACAAAGTGCTGAGTTAATCTTTCAATTGTATATCTTTGGGCATGCTTGAACGATTCCAAAAACAGCTCCAAGAACGTTTTTCTTACTTGACCGGGAAAAGACTTTTACTCGCTGTCAGTGGCGGAATTGACAGCATGGTTCTAGTTTCGCTCATGCAAAAAAGTGACAGCCAATTGGGTTTGGCTCATGTGAATTTTGGTTTGCGGGGCGATGAAAGCGATGCTGATGAAATATTCGTTCAAAACTATGCACAGCAACATCAATTGCCTTTTTATTCCCAAAAATTTGAAACCGAAGTTTATGCCAACAACAACGGTATTTCGATTCAGATGGCCGCGCGCGTGTTGCGATATGATTGGTTTGCCGAGTTGTTAGAACAAGAAGCATATGATTATGTTTTGACCGCGCATCAAGCCGATGATGTACTCGAAACCTTTATCATCAACTTAAGCCGCGGCACCGGAATAGACGGACTTTGCGGGATTCCGGAGCAAAACGGAAAAATCATTCGTCCGCTGCTGGCCTTTGGTCGAGATGAAATTTTAAAATACGCGCAAGACGAGCAACTTGCTTGGCGCGAAGACAGCAGCAATGCATCCGATCAATATCTGCGCAATCAAATCAGACATCATTTGGTGCCGGAGTTGAAAAATTTGTCTACCGATTTTTTACCAGCTTTTCAAAATACTTTAGCCCATTTGCAGCAAACGCGTTCTTTGGCCGAGGATGCCGCTGCGCAACTTTATTCTGAAATCATAGAATCTAACGGAAATCAACTCGCAATCAATCTGACCCAATTGCTCGAAAAGAAAAATTATCAAGCTTATCTGTATTCTTGGCTGCAATCGTATGGATTTTCGGCTTGGCAAGACATTTACGATTTGTGTTTTGCGTCATCGGGCAAACAGGTTTTTTCTAAAGATTACGGTTTGCTCAAAGATCGCGATTGTTTGATTTTGTATCCTTTGACAGAGGCTTCATCCGACGAAATTTATAACGTGTCTATGACCGAAGGCGTTAATTTTCCCTTAAAAATTTCTATTAGTCAGGTAGCTGACATCCAAGCTTTGGGCAATTCGGTTATCTTTGTCGACGCTGATAAAATTCATTTTCCGCTCAGTTTACGTCGCTGGCAAAACGGGGATGTTTTTTATCCGCTGGGGATGAACGGCCAATCAAAAAAGGTGAGCAAGTATTTTAAAGACGAGCGTTTATCGTTGCTTGAAAAACAAAATGCTTGGTTGCTTTGTTCAGGCGATGCGGTAGTTTGGATTGTCAATTACCGAGCTGATGAGCGTTTTAAAGTGAGCGGTTCTACCCAAAAAATACTCAAAATAACTTTGCACTCATGAGAAAATTCTTTTTTCTGTTTTGGTCGTTGACCTTTTTGATTTCAGTAAATGCACAAATCGTTGATCCGGTCAAATGGAAAAACAGCGTTCGCAAAAAATCCGAAAATCATTATGTATTGGTTTTGGATGCGCAGATTGAAAAAGAATGGCATATGTATTCGCAATTTACGCCCGATGGTGGTTCATTGCCCACTGAAATCAAATACATCAACGCCGGAAAAGATTTCAAACTCATTGGTAAAACCAAAGAAACCGGCACGCACAAAGCCTTCAATGATGTTTTTGGCGTGGATGAAATTTATTTTGAAAACAAGGCGCATTTTGAACAAGAAATAGAGGTAAAAGCTGGACTCAAAACCATTGATGCTTCGGTTGATTATCAGGCTTGTAAGCAAATGTGCAGCAACTTCACCAAGAAATTTACTTTTACACTTCCGGCGGTTGAAACTGTTACTGATAAAACTGCTGGTGCTGAAACCATCGATACAACAACCTTGGTTGCGGATGAGCCTGTGGTAACTCAGAAAATAGATTCAGTAAAAACAAAAGTTGCCGAAACCAAAGTCGAACAAACAACTTCAGAAACCATTCCGCGCAGTTTGTGGAGCGTATTTCTGATTGCGTTTCTTTCAGGATTTGCAGCTTTGCTCACGCCTTGTGTGTTTCCGCTGATTCCGATGACGGTGAGTTTTTTTACCAAACAAAGCAAGACCAAAGCCGAAGGAAAGAAGAACGCCATTATTTACGGAATTTCCATCATTGCTATTTATGTGATTTTGGGTTCGCTTGTAACGGCTATTTTCGGGGCGGATGCCTTGAATGCATTAGCAACGAATGTGTGGTTCAATGTAATTTTCTTTGTGTTGTTGGTGTTTTTTGCCATTTCATTTTTGGGGGCTTTTGAAATTGTTTTGCCGCATACTTGGGCCAATAAAGTTGATCGTCAGGCAGATCGCGGCGGTATCATCGGAATTTTGTTTATGGCCTTAGCTTTGGCTGTGGTTTCGTTTTCGTGTACCGGTCCGATTGTTGGAACTTTGCTTTTTGAAGCAGCTTCACGTGGCGGAATCGGCCCAATCGTGGGAATGCTCGGATTTTCATTGGCCTTGGCATTGCCTTTTATGCTGTTTGCAATGTTTCCGGGTTGGCTGAATTCTCTTCCAAAATCAGGCGGATGGCTCAATACGGTCAAAGTATTTTTAGGCTTTTTAGAATTGGCTTTGGCGTTTAAATTTTTATCCAATGCCGATTTGGTTTTGCAATTGCACTTATTAGAGCGCGAAGTATTCTTAGCCATTTGGATTGCTATTTTTGGCGTTTTGGCTTTGTATTTATTCGGAAAAATATCGACTCCGCACGACAGTCCGCTTACACATATTTCTGTCGGAAGACTGCTTTTAGGTATCTTGGTTTTGACTTTTACAGTTTATTTGATTCCGGGTTTGTGGGGCGCACCGCTGAAACTGATTAATGCGTTTCCGCCACCGCTCGAATACAGCGAAAGCCCTCGTGGACTGGGAAATTCAGGGGTGACAACCGTTGCTCAAGAATTGCCCGAAGGAGCCAAATCCGGACCACACGGAATTACCGTTTTTGACGATTATGAAAAAGGCATGACCTATGCCAAAAAAGTGAACAAACCCATCATGCTTGACTTTACTGGATTTGCCTGTGTGAATTGTCGTAAGATGGAAAACAATGTATGGTCAGATGCACGTATTTTGCCGATTTTGAAAGAACAAGTCGTGCTCATCTCTCTTTATGTGGATGACAAACGACCTTTGCCAATGGGTGAGCAGCATATTTCAAAAGACACGGGTGAACAAATTGAAACCATTGGTGATAAATGGACTGATTTTATGATCAGTCGTTACCACACCAACACGCAGCCAATGTATGTTTTAATTAATCAGCAAGAGAAAAATCTAAACCTGCAACAGCCAACCATCAGTTATACAGATGTAGAAACGTTTGAATCTTGGCTCAAAAAAGGAATTTCTGCTTATCATAAATAACCGCTCAATCCCAATGTTTGTTGGGATTTTTTTATGCTTAGAAAAAAAATGAAAAAAATATTCAAAAAAAAGAAGGGTGATGTCACTTTGGGTTGTCTCAATAAAAAAAACGCTATCAAAAAAAATTGCTATGGGAAAGATTAAAATTTTATTAACGATGGTCTTGTTGACAGTAGGCATGTATTCATGCTCTGACGACAGCGCCATCAAAAACGAAACTGCGACAGAGCAAAGCGTAGCTCTGAGAACAGTTTTGAACAAGCTCAAATTGGAGCACACCGTCTCGCACGGCAAAAATGCAACTACAGCCAATCCGGCGACTGCAATGCTGTGTTTTGATTTTGTGTTTCCGATGACTTTTTCGTACAACAACGGAACAACTGTTACAGTAGCTAATTTGGACGGCTTGTTAAGCATTCTTCAAAATGAATCGCCTAACATGTTTTTAGCTGGTGTGGTATTTCCGTTTCAAGTACAGAGTGGTGGTGCGTTGCAAACCATCAACAATGAACAAGAACTGACCGCGTTGATTCAGCAATGCGGAGTTTCTACTTTTATTGAAGATTTGCAACACACTTTTTGTTTTGATTTGGTGTATCCAATTCAACTCACGCACAACGGAGTAGTGGTAACAATCAACAATCAATCTGAGTTGGTTCAGTTTGCCAATGCCTCTGGATTCAACGGAGTTGTTGAAGTGTTATTTCCAATTTCGGTGGTTTATCAAAACCAAACCGTGGTACTAAACAGCACTTATGATTTTTACCAAATGATCAATAATTGTAATGCTGGTTCATGCAATTGCCCACAAAATTACGAGCCGGTATGCGTACAAACACCTAACGGAATTGTTGAATTTGGCAATATGTGTTTTGCACAATGTGCTGGATATACGCAAAATGATTTGGTTCCGTGTAACTCGAGTCAATGTATCATCAGCAATCTTTCTACAACCGTTGGAAATTGCAATCCTTCAGGAGGTTATTCGTTGACGATTAATTTTACATACACCAATCCATCATCAGATCATTTTGTAGTGTACAACAGTTTGTATGAACCTATTGGTACTTATTTGTTGTCGGCTTTACCGATTACGATTGACAATTATCCAATCATGAACAACAGCGGTGCTGATTTCTTAACCGTTGATTTTGGGGTAAATAGCAATTGTAGTTCATCACAACAATGGGCTACACCCAATTGTGGCGGATGTGTTTGTCCTACAGATTATACGCCTGTTTGTGTAGTAGATAACCAAGGAAACACCATCACTTTTAGCAATGCTTGTAATGCAGAGTGTGCAGGATATACACCCAATGATTTTGTAACTTGTACGAGTGCTCCATTTAATTTTAGTCAAGCATTAGGAAATTGTTTTAACATAGCTTATCCGGTACAAGTTCAGTACGGAGGCGCTGTTCATACTGTAAATTCTGATGGTGAATTATTGCAGTATTTTAATCCGAATTCGGGTCCGATTCCAATCATGACCTACCCAATTGTAGTGTCGTTTGCCGGTGGTTCGTATACCTTTATGAACCAACAAGCGTTTCAGAACCAAATTCAGATTTCATGCCCGTAAGTATATATTATACATAATTGAAAAAGGAGTTAAATAAGTTGCCCGTTGCCACATGTTCTTGTACAAAGAACGTGTGGTAACGAATTTAAGGAGGTAATGGAATGCCAGAAAAAAGCGATCAGTTGTGTCTTTGTTCTGAAGCCGTTTTTAAATCGGTTTTTGCTGCGCATTTTAAGACCCTGAGAAACTTTTTGGTGTTTAAATTCAAAGATGCTGAACGCGCCGATGATGTTGCCCAAAATGCCTTTGTAAAACTTTGGGAAAACTGTGGGATTTTAAAACCCGAGCAAGCCAAGAGTTTTTTGTATACCACGGCCATCAGGATTTCGCTCAATATGATTAAGCATGACAAAGTGGTTGCCGATTTCGAGTGGAAAAACCCTGCGGGGTCTACACACTCTGAGAGCCCCGAGTTTCTGATGGAAGAAACAGAACTCAAAAAACAATTAGAAAAAGCCATCGCTGATTTGCCTGAAAAACAACGTGTGGTTTTTATGATGAACCGATTTGAAAATCAATCCTATACTGAAATTGCTTCTGTTTTGGATTTATCGGTAAAAGCTGTAGAAAAAAGAATGCACTTGGCTTTGGTATCTCTGCGTCAAGTAGTAAAAAATGTATAAACAAAAGAAGTGTTATGAAAAGTCAATGGTCAAGCCCCGATGAAAATGACTCGTTTTTAGCGCACTGGATGGTCGGAGAAATCTCGGACGATCAGTTGCTCGAGATGGTTTCTGACGCCGATTATCAAGCTTATGCTCAGTTGCGTGGCAGCCTTGCTTCAATGCAACTTAACGAACCTGATTTGGAGCAAAATTTTGCTGCCATTCAAAATAAAATCCAGCAGCCCAAAGCCAGTCCGAAGGCAAAAGTTATTTCGCTTTATGCCTCAATCGCGGTGGCGGCTTCGGTACTTTTGTTTTTTGGATGGAACGCTGTGTTTTCGTTTTCAGAGCATTTTGCCTCACCGTACGGAAATACCCAAACACTTGCCTTGAATGATGATTCACAAGTTATTTTGAATGCGCATTCAAGCGTAGATTATCCCAAGTGGTTTTCACTGAACAGACAAATCAAATTAAACGGTGAAGCTTTTTTTAAAGTTTCTAAAGGAAGTAAATTCACCGTTGAAACCCCGATGGGAGCGGTTCAGGTTTTGGGCACTCAATTCAATGTATTGACCGGAAAAGATTTCTTAGAAGTTTCGTGTTTTGAAGGCAAAGTTCGCGTTTCACATCAAGATAAAACATGGATTTTGACCCGTGGAATGAACGTTCGCATCAATGGTTCTGAAATCAAAACGTGGAATCAAGACAACAACGCCCAACCTTTGTGGGTTTCTGGCGAATCTTCTTTTGCCAATATGCCTTTGCAAATGGTCATTCAGCAACTTGAAAATCAATATCACTGTTCGATAAAATATCCGCAAAATTTGGCTCAGGTCAATTATACCGGAAGTTTCCCGCATCAATCATTGGCGACCGCATTACAATCAGTTTGTTTACCTTTACAACTCAAACACAAAACCAATCCGGACGGAACCATCGAACTTTTTGAATGAAGCTGACACTGAGGCTCTTACTATTGTTGCTCTTTACCCACTGCGGTTGGGCGCAAAAGTCAGTGTCTCATTTGAACGAGTTTACGGCCAAACCACTCGCACAAGCACTTAAAATATTTGAACAGCAGTTTGATGTTCGTTATTCTTATGCGGATAGTTTGGTGATAAATCAAAAACTCAATTTACCTCAGGCGGAATATACTTTAGAGCAAATTCACCAAGCGGTTGCACAACAAACACATTTAAAAATTACTTCGATTGACGGACGCTATTTTGCGCTGTCCTCTTCGGCTCAAGAACCGCTTTTGCAAGAGCAATTGCAAGAAGTACTCATTGATTGTTTTTTGTCTAAAGGAATCAAGAAAAACAATAATCAAATTCAATTATTTCCGCAAAAAATTGAGGCTTTACCGGGTGTAACCGATACCGACATCATGCTGTCACTGCAACAATTGCCCGGAGTGAAAAGCCCCAATGAAACCGCGAGTGGTTTGTATGTGCGCGGTGGCTCGTTTGATCAGAATTTGATTCTTTGGGATGGAATTCGCATGTATCATCCCGGACATTTATACGGAATGATTTCGGCTTTTAATCCGAATATTCCACAAACGGTTAATTATCAAAACAAAGGAACTGATGCCCGATACGGGGAGCGTTTGTCTAGTTTAATCTCGATTCAATCTACTGATAAAATTTCAGATAAAACCACAGCCAGCGCCGGTATCAATGCGCTCAATGCCGATGCTTATGTGCAAACTCCTTTGGTGAAAAACAAATTGGGACTGCAATTGGCCGGACGCAAATCGTATACCCAATGGTTGCAAACGCCTACTTTCAATTCATTGGCCGACAAAGTTTTTCAAAATACCCAATTCAAAGATTTTAGCGATCGAAACAAATTTGGCTTTGAAGATTTTACGGCTAAATTAAATTTCCGACCGAGCGATAAAGCCGATTTTTCAGCAACTGCTTTGTGGATTGACAATCAACTCGATTTCAACACGCTTGACAAATCCATTACCCAAAATCAAAAGATGAATATTTCAAATCAAGGCTACAGCTTTATTTGGAACCAAAAACACAGCGACCGATTTTCGCAACGCGTTTTGTTGCATTATTCAGGTTTTGTATTTAATTACCGCAAAACTAAATTCCCGACCGCAACAACGTTTGAACAGTTTGAAAAGCGCAACCGCGTAACCGATTCGGGCGCAGAAATCAATTGGAATTTCAAAGTAAATGAGCCACTCGGTTTTGAGGCCGGATATCAACTTTCGGGTTATGATATTTCGCATTCGTTCAATAGTTTGAATCAGGATATCAATATTCAATTAGACCAAAAACAGGGTTTTAACAGAACCCACACGTTCTATGTTGCCGCTAAATACGAATTCAAAAAATGGTTGTTTCAAACCGGATTGCGCTACAGCAGATTTAGTGTTTTGGCCTCTGAAAATTGGGAGCCGAGGTTGTTTGTTCAACACAAGTTGACTTCATCGCTGACTTGGCAAGGTTCATATGAACAAAAGAGTCAATTGGTGAGTCAAGTGCGCGAGAGCATTGTCAATGATTTGAGCTTAGAAAATTACGTTTGGGTTTTGGCCGACAATCAAGTTTATCCGCTTCAAAAGTCGCAGCAATATACTTCGGGGCTTATTTACAAAACCGGTTCTTGGGTTTTTGATGCGGATTTTTATTACAAAACAGCTACCGGTTTGACTTCGCTGACGTTTGGCTTTCTGAACCCATTTGATTTCGGAACCCATCAAGGGCAAAGCTTCACCAAAGGAATTGACGTGCTGATTCAGAAGAACACGCGTTTGGGCCGTATTTGGATGACCTATAGTTATCAGGATTCACAGAACAGATTTGACGGCGTAAATGACGAGCAATATTTTCCGACCAATGCCGATATCAAGCATGCTTTTAGTTTATCATTCTTCAGAAAATGGAACCGATTCTCGCTCACCGGTGGTTGGTTCTGGCATACCGGGAAACCCTACAGCGAGTTAGACAGCAACAACAAAGTTACCGGCTTTAATACGCAACGTTTGCCGGCTTATCACCGCTTTGATGTGTCGGGTATTTATGAATTTGCCCACAGCAAAAAATGGTCGGCCAAAACCGGATTTTCGATTTACAATTTATACAACCGAAAATCATTACTTGCCAGAGAATACGAGCGTCAATATGCAACCGCTGGTAGTTTGAATACGACTGCATATAAACTGCAAGAGTATTATTCGCTGGGTTTTACACCGAATGTTTTTGTTCGATTTCAGTTCTAAAAAAAAAGACCGACGCAATGGCCGGCCTTAATTTTATTAGAGAATGTGTTTGCCTAAAACGCGGTACACTTCGTTGATGTTGTTGCCGCCTTTGCCAAATTGTTTGACAATCGGAGCAGCCTCACCGCGAATCCAGATTTTAAGTTCGGCATCCAAGTCGAGTAATCCGGCGCTTTCTTTAGAAAATTTCACCACGCTGTGGTACGGAATCGACAAATAATCAACCTTACTTCCTACGAGTTGCTTCTCGACCAAAATCAATCGTTTGTTGGTAAAGATGAACATATCTTTGACGAGTTTAAAAGCCAGTTCAATTTGTTCGCCTTCAACAATTATTGGCTCAAATTCTTTGGCTACTTGCTCGAGGCTCACTTCTGAAGCGTTTCCTAAAATTGCATTGAATAATCCCATGATGTTTTTTGTTTGTGGCAGCAAAAATAAATGAATTGACCCAGCGTCCGGTTTAAAATTTTATTAATTTTAGCCTCATAATTATTCGCCTTTAAATATTTATCAGCCATGTTAGTAAAAGTCTACGGAAGCGCCGTCTTTGGCGTTGAAGCCACCACCATCACGATTGAAGTCAATATTGATACCGGCATAGGGTATCATCTGGTCGGATTGCCCGACAATGCCATCAAAGTAGTTATCGCATTGCCGCAGCGCTCAAAAACAATGGCTATGCTTTGCCCGGAAAGAAAATCACCATCAATATGGCTCCGGCCGATTTGCGCAAAGAAGGCTCGGCTTATGATTTGACTTTGGCGCTCGGAATTCTGCTCGCTTCAGGTCAGTTGGTCAGTGAAGATTATCCGAATTATGTAATGATGGGAGAACTCTCGTTGGATGGAAGTTTGCAACCCATCAAAGGCGCTCTGCCTATAGCTGTCAAAGCCAAAGCCGAAGGTTTCAAAGGTTTTTTCTTGCCCAAACAAAATGCGCGTGAAGCGGCCATCGTTTCGGGTTTAGACGTTTATGGCGTTGAAAATCTACAAGAAGTCATTGATTTTTTTGAAGGAAAAAATAACCTCATACCTGAACCGGTTGAAAGCTTGCAAGATTTATTGGTTATCGAAGAGGTTCCGGAACACGATTTTAGCGATGTCAAAGGACAGGAAAGCATCAAACGCTGTATGGAAATTGCCGCGGCTGGCGGGCACAATATTATTCTCATCGGGCCGCCCGGTGCCGGAAAAACCATGCTGGCCAAACGTTTGCCGAGTATTTTGCCACCCATGACTTTAGAAGAAGCACTCGAAACCACCAAAATTCACAGCGTAGCCGGAAAAGTCAAAGAATCCGGACTCATGCGTAGCCGACCGTTTCGCAGCCCGCATCATACGATTTCTAATGTAGCTTTGGTGGGCGGTGGGACGTATCCGCAACCCGGTGAAATCTCGATGGCGCACAACGGCGTTTTGTTTTTAGATGAATTGCCCGAATTTAAACGCGATGTGCTTGAAGTCATGCGTCAACCGCTTGAAGACAGAGAAGTAACCATATCGAGAGCTAAATTTACCGTGACTTATCCGGCTTCGTTTATGCTCGTTGCTAGTATGAATCCGAGCCCGGGCGGATTTTTTGTTGATTCTGAGGCAGCCAATGCGCCTAAACCTTACGAAATGCAACGCTATATGAGCAAAATTTCAGGTCCGCTTTTAGACCGAATTGACATTCATATCGAAGTGAGCCCAGTGCCGTTCGAGAAATTGTCTGACCAACATCCGGCCGAAAGCAGTCAAAACATCCGAAAACGCGTGACTCGGGTAAAAACATTGAGCGCAAGGTTTGCATCTCATCGACAAGTTCATTATAATGCACAGATGGGCAGTCGGCTGATTCGTCGGTTTTGTGCGCTCGATGAAGCTTCCGGGTCAATTGCTTAAAACCGCAATGGAACGGCTCAGCCGAATTTGTCGGCGCGCGCTTATGACCCAGAATTCTTGCTAGCTACTAACAACAACGCTAAAGTGGCATTCATCGCTGATTTAGAAGCTTCAGAGGTTATTGCGGCAAACTGTTGCTGAGGCGATTCAGTACCGAAGTTTAGACAGAGAAGGTTGGTTGGGTTAGTGGTTTTCGGTTGAAAATGTTATTTTTGGAAGATAAAATTCTCATCGATGAAAATCTTATTATCACCCGCCAAATCACTCGATTTTGAAACTGCTTTGCCCACGACTCAGTATACGCAACCGAGTTTTCTGAAACACAGTCGCATCATCAACAAAGAACTCAAAAAGAAAAAACCTGCAGATTTATCTGAACTGATGTCGATTTCAGATGCTTTGGCACAGCTCAATTGGCAACGCAACAAAGCTTGGAAAACGCCTTTTACCCCTGAGAATGCGCGTCCAGCGGTTTATGCTTTTGCCGGTGATGTTTATGTTGGGTTGGATGCTTACCATATTTCTGAAGATCAATTGCCTATGTTGCAAGAGCGCGTTCGAATTCTGTCGGGTTTGTACGGATTGCTCAAACCGCTGGATTTGATTCAGCCTTATCGACTAGAAATGGGCACCAAATTTCCGGTGGATGAGTACAAAGATTTATACACTTACTGGAAACCACTGCTGACACAAGCGCTCAATAAAGAACTCAAAAAAGGAGAATTGCTGATTAATTTAGCGAGCAACGAATACGCATCGGCGATTCAGTTTAGAGATTTGAAAACGCCAGTTATCACTTGTGATTTTCTCGATTTAAAAGACGGGAAACTCAAAATGATCAGCTTTTTTGCCAAGAAAGCACGCGGTCTTATGACGCGTTACATCATTGATCATCAAGTTGAAACGCTCGAAGAACTCAAAGGTTTTAACTACGAAGGTTATGCTTTTGATGCTCAATTGTCAACTGCCAGCAAGCTTGTTTTTACCCGTTAATTGCATTCTATTATTTTGTTAATTAAGCTATTGCCTCAGGGGATTTTACTATTTTTATGCCCGCTAATTATATAACCAAAAATGAAAAAATCTTTATTATTTGCTGCAGCGCTTTGTTCGATGAGTTTGTTTGCTCAAGACGAATTGATCAAAAAAGTAATCGGAAATGCTTCGATCAACTCAAAATTTGTATTTACCGATGTGATTGATCTTGAAAAAACTTCCGTTAAAAATCAAGGTTCTGCCGGAACTTGCTGGAGTTATTCCGGAAACTCTTTTTTAGAATCCGAAATGATCCGAAACGGAAAGCAACCGGTAGATTTGGCTGAAATTTATTCAGCGCGTCATGTTTATTTAGGAAAAGCCAGAAACTACATTTTGTTCAATGGACACATGGGCTTGGGCGATGGAGGAGAGACGCACGACGTGATGAATATGTTGCGTAAATACGGAGCGATGCCACAATCGGCATATAATTTAGAAGATTACGGAAAAGGAACCGTTAAATCTGATGCTTTTCAAGACGGATTTAAAGCCATTTTAGATGCCTATATGAAGAATGAAGATCCGAATAAAGGTGCATCTTGGGTCAAAGACATCAACAATTATATGGATGAAAAGTTGGGGAAATTACCCGAAACCTTCACTTATAACGGAAAAACATACAACCCAAAATCATTTGCCAAAGAAGTAGTCGGGATTAATCCGGACGATTACATTGAGTTCTCATCCTACAAAGATCAACCGTTTTACCAAAAAATCGTTTTACCTGTTCCGGACAACTGGAGCTATGATTTAGTATACAATGTTCCGATGAAGGAACTGACCGACATTATTGATTATGCTGTGAGTAAAGGATATACCGTAGCTTGGTCTTCGGATGTTTCCGAACCTTATTTTAGTTGGAGAAACGGTGTAGCTGAAGTGCCAGATACCGATTTGAACAGCATTACTCCGGAGCAGAGAAAAACCATGTTTGATGGCCCAATCAAAGAAAAAGAAGTGACTGATGATTTGCGTTTAGAGCATTTGTACACACTTGCTACCACCGATGATCACGCCATGCAGATTGTAGGCTTGGCCAAAGATCAAAACGGGAAAGAATATTACAAAGTCAAAAACTCTTGGGGAGAAACCAACGATTATAAAGGTTATTTATATGTGACCAAAGCATTTGTTCAGCTCAAATCAACCGGAATCCTATTGCACAAAGGTGGTGTTCCAAAAGCATTGAAATCAAAAATCAAAGCATAATAAAAAAGTCCCAATCAAGGGACTTTTTTTATGTATCAAACTCTTCGTACAGTCGTAAAGTTTCACGTGTAGTTCTGCGTTGTTGTCGATATAAATCACGCATTAAATGCACACCGTTCTTGGCACAATGATCAATGTGTTTGAGGCCAAAGATTAATTTTTCGAGTTTATTGGCTTCTTCAGATGAAAGTTTATTTTTGATATTCGCCGTAAAATGGACTAATTCAGAAAACGATTCGTGGTACTGATCGTATTCTGATTTCAAATCTTCTAACGATTCTTGAATTTCATTGCTTAAATCATTCGAATAGTCTTCACTTTTGATTCTAAACTCATGAATGATTTTCTTGAGGTTGTGGCCAAACAGTCCCATGATTTTAGTTTTTTGTTTGTAATATATTGATTATTAGTCAAATATATTTAAAACTAAATAATTATAAATTTTTGTTGATAAATAAGTCAGCGTTTAATGCATTGCCTCGCTCATATCGACTTTTTTCCCTTTTTTGATGAACAAAATCACCGGAATGCAACACAAAAACAGAATTCCCAAATAAATAAACACATCCATATACGATTGAACCGTGCTTTGTTTCATCACTGAATAATCCAACACTTGATAAGCTTTGTTCAGCGCTTCATTGGCACTAAAACCTTTAGACATAAAACCTTGCTGGAGTTGGGTCACGCGCTGTTGCACTTCAAACTTGGTGACATCTAATTTAGCCACCAAATTCACTCGGTGCTCTTGCGAGAATCTTGTGATGTAGGTTGTAATAATCGCAATCCCAAACGATCCGCCCAATTGACGCATCATTCCGGTAAACGCCGCGCCCTCGCCAATGCTTTTTCCTTTTAAGGTCGAGAGCGCCATGGTTGTAATCGGCACAAACAGCAAGCCCAAACCAATACCGCGCAGAATCAGTGCCCAAAACAAATGTTCACTTCCGGTGTCGGGTGTCATATTGTTGTGCATCCACAGCGTGAAGAAAAAGAAAATAAAAAAGCCCAATGCCACCAAATACGGTTGCGGAACGCCTTTTTGAATCATATTGCCAATAATCGGCATCATAAAAGCGGTGGTGATTGAACCGGGTATCAGTAGTAAGCCCGCATCGGTAGCCGTCCAGCCCAAAATCTGCTGCGTGTAAATCGGAATCACAAAGTCGAACCATACAAGCCAAATCCTAAAATAAAACACATCAAAGTACCCACGCGCAAATTGCCGTCGGCCAAAACTTTGAGGTTGACAATCGGATGCTGATAAGTAAGCTCTCGCCAAATAAATGCGAGCAATCCCAATACACTCACGATGCTCAAGGTTACAATGGTGGTATCGTTGAACCAATCGTCTTGTTGGCCGTGTTCGAGCACAAATTGCAACGAACCAATAAAGGCCGCCAAAAAGACAATGCCCCACCAATCTACCTGATTGGCTTTGAGCTTTTCGCCGTATTTAGGACTGCGCACAAAGGTCAGCGTCAAGAAAGTAGCAATGATGCCCAGCGGAATGTTGATGTAAAAAATATACGGCCACGAAAAATTATCCACCAAATAACCACCCAGCGGCGGACCCAAAGTAGGCCCGACAATCACGCCCATACCGTAAATCGCTTGTGCCATACCGCGTTTGGCCGCTGGATAACTCTCGGTAATAATGGTCTGAGCCGTCACCAAAAGCGCACCGCCACCCAAACCTTGAATAAACCTAAAGAACACGAGCTCCCAAATATTGTTAGCGTTTCCGCACAAAAACGACGAAATCGTAAAAATTACAATCGAAACCGCAAAGTAATTTCTTCGCCCGAATTGTTGCGAAAGCCAGCTGGTCATCGGAATCACAATTACATTGGCAATCGCATAAGCCGTAATCACCCAAGCCACATCGTTGAGCGTCGCGCCCAAACTTCCGCGCATGTCGGTGAGCGCCACGTTTACAATCGTCGTATCGACAATTTCCAAAAGCGCGCACAAAACCGCGGTAATTGTAATAATCACGCGTCTAAAACCGTATTCTACCAAGTCGTCGGCCTGAACCATAAAGCAATATTGTGGGTTGTTTTTTTATTTTTTTTGAAGCTATTTCCGGCTTTCCATTCCAATCTTTTTTCGGTTGCACCTTCAAAAAGGATTTTCATTTCAATCCGGGCTAGGAGTATAGAGATTTTAACAAACTTCTATCTCAATTGAAACTTTACTGAACATGTACGTCTACTTCAACGTTCATCCCCGGACGCAAGTTTTTGACTTTCTCGGCTTCTTTGCTCGCGTCAATACTGATTTTGACCGGTAATCTTTGAATGGTTTTGACAAAGTTACCCGTTGCATTGTCTGGTGGCAACAACGAGAATTTTGATCCTGTGGCCGGTGAGAACGAAACCACTTGACCTTCAAATTCGGTGTCCGGATAAGCGTCTACTTTCAAACTCACTTTTTGCCCAACGACCATTTTGTTGAGTTGCGTTTCTTTAAAATTCGCCACCACCCAAGCTTGCTGACTGTTGATGATATAAAACAACGATTGTCCCGGCTGAATAAATTGCCCCGGCTGAATGTTTATTTTGGACACCTGACCGTCGCAAGCTGCTGTGACCACCGTATAACCCAAATTAAGCTCTGCCGCTTGCAAAGCCGCTTTGGCACGCGCAATGTTCGCAGCGGCCACTTCGGTTTGCTTGTCGGTTACTTTTGATTTGGCTACAATCACCGATTTTTGATAAGCGCTGGCTTTTTGTTGTTGCTGTAAAATTCTGAGTTGGCTTTCGGCTTCTTGTTTGGCTGCCAAGGCTTGTTCGTATTGTTGTTTGGTAATCGAGTGATTTTTGTACAAATTGCTGTAGCGATCAAAGTCATTGGTTGCGCGACCGAGTCTGATTTTGGCGGTTTCAATGTTTCCGCCGGCTGATTGCACGTTGGCTTCAGAAGCCGCAACATTCGCCACAGCACTGCCGATATCGGCTTTGGCAGCTTCATAACTACCCTCGGCCGCTATCAGCGCTGCTTTGGCATCTTCTAATTTAACCCAATAATCTTTATCGTCAATCGTAAATAGGGTATCACCCTTTTTTACGAGGTCATTGTCGTGAACATATACTTTTGAAACATAGCCCGAAACTCTGGGAATAATCGGGTTCATATTGCGTTCAATTTGTGCATCATCGGTGGTTTCATGTGCCAATGAATGCAGATATTTATAAACTCCGTAGCTGCCGCCCACCAAAATCAAGGTTGCGAAGATGAAGATGAATTTTTTGTTGGTTTTTTTAGTTTCCATGAGGTTTTATTTTTGAGTATCCTGAAAAGTTTCGAGTAATTGTCCGGTGCTGTGCAACCATTCATAGTATTTGAGCGCTACATTGGCTTTGGCATTGGCCAGATTGATTTTCGCACTGAGTTGATCTACATCGGCTTCGAGCAAATCATTGGTATTTGATAATCCGTTGTCGTATTTGTCTTTAACGATGCGGTAATTTTCAGTGGCTTGTGTTACCGATTCAGCATAAACGCGATCTTGTTTTTGAGCTAGTTCGTAGTTTTCTTGTGCATTTTTAATTTCGGTTTTGATTTCATCACTGAGTTGGGCTTGCTGTTTTTCAATTTCAGCGAGCTTGCTTTTGGCTGCTTTTACCTCGGTTCCGTTTTTGAACAATGAGCTCAAATTATACGATAAACCCAATCCGAAATTCATGGCATTTTCAACGCGAATAGCATTTTGCAAATCGAGATAAATATAGCCTCCGCTGAGCAAGAACGAAGGATAATAAGCACTTTGAGCTACTTTTACATTGGACGTTCCTGCTTTTTTCTCAAAATCCAAGGCGGTTAAATCAGAGCGCAAATCCATAGCTTCGTTGGCGGTTTTGGGCAAATAAGTAAACAGTTTTGGGTCAATATTTTCTGGACTCACATAAATTTCGGTTGCCGGATCCAACTGAAGCAACTGAGCCAATTCAAAACGCAACATTTTAAGATCTTTTTGCGCTTGGTCTAAGCTGAGTTGCACTTTTGAAACTTGCAATTGGCTTTTGAGTAAGTCGTTGCGTGCTAAAAGTCCGTTTTGTTCCATGGCGGTAAAATCTTGAACCCGCTGCTGATTGCTTTTAAGACTTTCTTCTAAAAGTTCAACGGTTTGTTGCTTGTTGTAAATTGCGGCATAATGGCGAATCACACTCATAGCGGTATTTTCGTTTGAGCCTTTTGCCATAGCATTTTCGGCTAAATACAAATTTTGTGCGGCATCAATACTGTTCTGAAGTTTAAAACCTGAAAAGATCAGCATACTGACATTCGCTTGTGCGAGCATCAGTTGATTCACTGGCTTGCTGGCTCCGGAATTTGATGAATTGTTTGAAGAAGAAGCGGTTTTCATCGTAATGTCAGCATCGGTTAAGCGCATGTATTGTCCGGATAGTTTTACATCGGGATAGCGATTGTTTTTGACGCTTTCATATTGATACTTTTTGGTGTTGACTCGGGCTTTGGCCAGCGCTGCTTCATGGCTTTTTTCGAGTGCCATTTGCACCGCTTCTTTGATGGGAAGACTCGTTTTTTGCTGCGCCTGCAAAGCCATGCTTCCGAGCAAAAACAGCAAGCTCCAGAAGATCGATTTAATTTTCATATTTAAGCAGTGATTGTATGGTTTGTTTTACGTGTTGTGTGAGTTCGGTTTTGATGTAGTTTTCGTAGGCTTCTTCAGTGCGCAAATCCAAAACATGTTCATAGTGCGGACGACTCATTCTGAAATGAACTAAGGTTCCGATGATGGTTGATGGAATTAAGGTCACATTGACATTTTGTTTGAAAACACCTTGTTCTTGTCCTTCGGCGATTATTTTTTTGAAGATTTCTAAGTTGGCTTTTTTGACTTCTGAAAACGACTGAAAGTCAATTTCTCTTTTTTTGGAAGATTGCTCAAACAACAAAATCTGGTAAAAGCATTTGTGTTTGTTGATGGTTTGAATGTACAATTCTACAAAGCGGTTGATTTTTTCTACCGGCGAAATATTTTCACGAGATAAATTTTCAACCTGCATTTTGATGTCTTCAATGCGATGCAAAATCAAACTTTCGAGCATTTTTTCTTTGGACCCAAAATAATACGAAACCATCGCAATGTTGATTTGCGCTTCTTGAGCGATGTTGCGAATCGAAGTTCCGTCAAAGCCTTTTTCGGCAAAGAGTTTTTCAGCGACTAATAAAATTTTGGTTTGCTTTTCGTTTAAGTCGGTTAAACTATTCATGGTTGAAGTTTAAAATCACAGACAAAATTAAACATGTGTTTAAATTAAACGTTTGTTTAATATTTTATTTAACGATTAATTAACAGCTGAAATTGGTTTTAAAAAGGCTAATCGTTGAGCCAGTTGGCTAAAATTTGTTTGCCTTGCGGTGTGAGGATACTTTCTGGATGATATTGAACTCCGGTAATATCAAGCGATTGATGTCTGAGCGACATAATGTTTTGGAATTCATCTTGCGCGGTAATGACGAGTTCATTCGGGAAATTATTTTGGCTCACTACCCAAGAATGATAACGCCCGATTTGAATTTTTTGCGGTAATCCACGGTAGATTTTTTCTTCAGTGTTTACCTCAATCTCAGTCGATACTCCGTGTTGTACTTGAGCTAAATTCATGAGTTCACCACCATAAACCTCTGCAATGGCTTGCATGCCCAAACAAACTCCGAGGATGCTTTTTTGGGCAGCGTATTTTTGAATGACTTGAAGTAAATTTCCGGCTTGAGCAGGCAATCCCGGGCCGGGTGAAAGGACTATTTTATCAAAAGTTTGCAGTTCATCGAGCTCAAATTCGTCATTGCGAAAAACCGTCACCGAGGCATTTAAATCTTCGAGATAATGCACCAAGTTGTAGGTGAAACTGTCGTAATTGTCAATGACGGCTACTTTTTTCATGGGTAAATTTTGCCCGCCAAATATCCTAAATATTGCTTAGAACAACAATATTAAAAAACCAGGGCTACGTCTAAATCAAATTCGTCGTAAATGGTTCGGTCGCCCAAATCTTCAAAAAAGCTTCCTGAGCCATACTGAATTCCGTATTTGGTTCGGTCAATGACCAAGTGCGCCGTGGCTGATTTTGCTTTTAGATTTAAGTCAAAAGTAACTGGATTTGTTTTTCCTTTGATGGTTAAATCGGCAATAATTTTGTACGAACCTTTGCCTTTAGAAGAAATATTTTTGAATTTCATTAGCGCCGTAGGAAAACCTTCGGTATAAAAGAAATCAGCAGACTTTAAATGACCTTCTAATTTGGCTTTGTCCGATCCGGTTTGATCCGTGTTGTTGAGCGAAGTCATATCTACTACAAAATTTCCGCCAGTTAATTTCTTGTTCTTGAAAACTAAACTTCCGTTTTTGAACCGAAGCGAACCTTGATGTTCACCGGTGACTTTTTTGCCCGTCCAAGTAAGCGAACTTTTTTGAATGTTGATTTTTTTGGATTGACCCAATGAAGTTTGTAATCCGAAGATGAGAAGCAGAAGTAGCACAATATTTTTCATGACCGTTGATTGTTTAAGTTTTCACTCAAATGTACAAAACAAATGAAAATGAGTAGTTTATAATACAAAAAAACCTTGACGGTGAGGTCAAGGTTCTTTCCTTAGCAATTTATCCTGATTAGAATACAAGATTCACTGTTAAATCAAAATTATCGTAAATCGCTTTGTCGCCTAAGTTGTCAAAGAAGCTTCCAGAACCGTATTTGATGTCGTATTTAGTTCTGTCCACCACCAATTTAGCCGAAGCGGTGTTTCCTTTTACAGTCAAATCAAAAGTTACCGGATTGGTTTTTCCTTTGATGGTCAAATCAGCCGTTACTGTGTAAACTCCAGCCGATTTTTTAGCAACTTTTTTGAATGTCAAAGTTGAAGTTGGAAATTTTTCAGTTCCGAAGAAATCGTCTGATTTCAAGTGTCCGTTGAGTTTTCCTTGGTATTCACCGCTCAAATCAGTTGCTGTCATTGAGTTCATGTCAACGGTAAATTTTCCGCCTTTTACATCGGCACCTTTAAACACTAAGCTTCCGTCTTTAAAGTTCACCGTTCCCTCGTGTTGACCGGTTACTTTTTTACCTACCCAGTGAATGTCACTTTTGGCAGCATCGATTTTTTTAGTTTGTGCAGAAACAGTTACTGTGCTTACTGCAACAAATGCCAATAAGGCTAATTTTTTTAAATTTTTCATGGTGTTAAATTGTTAAGGATTAATATTAAAGAGTTACAAATAGTTCTTCTGCTGATTTTCTTACTTTGACATAGTGTTGCGTGGCATCTTCTGGATGACGATATCCAAGCGCAACCACAACTGAGGCATTCAGTCCGCGTTCATTTAAGCCTAAGATTCTGTTGAATTCAGCCGGTTCAAAACCTTCCATCGGAGTCGCGTCAATTTCAAGTGAAGCTGCTACAGTCAAGAGTTTACCCATGGCAATGTAGGTTTGTTTTGAAGTCCAGTTGTTGCGCGCTTCTTCAGGTAGCGGGATGATTTTAGATTTCATAAAATCGCTGTATCCTTGTACATCGGCCAAAGCAATTCCTCTGGTTTTGGTCATGTTTTCAAAATACGCATCGATGTGCTCATTACCCACGTTGAGTTGGTTGGCAAAAACCACCAAATGTGATGCGTCTACAATTTGGGATTGTCCCCAAGCTACCGGTTGTAATTGCGCTCTGAGTTCAGGGTTTTCGACAAAAATAATTTGATACGGTTGCAATCCGTATGAAGAAGCAGAGAGTTGCAAAGCTTCTTTAATGGTTGCTAAATTTTCTGCTGAAATTTTTTTCGAAGCGTCAAATTTTTTGGTGGCATAACGCCATTTAAGGCTGTCTATAATTGATTTCATATTGATTGAAATTAAGGTTTATCTTTTCTAAATTTTTCTAATAGTTCATTAAATTGAATGAGCTCTTCAGCTGATAAGCGAGCGCCCAAACTGTTTTCATGTGCATCCACTTTTGGGTCAAGCGTTGCTAATAAATCAAGACCTTTTTGGGTAATCATGATTTCCATTTTGCGACGGTTATCCGGACAAACTTCGCGGGTAACTAATTCTTTGAGCAACAATTTATCGATGAGTCGGGTAGTGTTACTGCTTTTGGCAATCATGCGCTCTTGAATGACACACATATTGGCCGGAACGCCTTTTTGTCCTCTGAGGATGCGCAATACATTGTATTGTTCACCCGATAAATCATAAGGTTTTAAAAGTTCGCTGAATTTTTCTCCGATGATGTTTTGCGTATACATCAAGTTCAGGATGGCTTTCTTGGCGTCAGACATCGCTACTGTTGATTTTATGATTTCTTCAATTCTCATATTTGTATTTGCAAAATTTGTAGATACAAATGTAGTAGGTTTTATATTTGTATATACAAATGTTGTGTTATTTTTTTGTTAACGGTTCAAAAATCCTTATTTGGTAAGGCTCTGTTATCATCTCAAAGTTTGATTTTCACCTGATTTTACTATTTTTACCCAAAAAAACATGGATTTAACCCAACAACAATGGGCAAAACAGCTCAGTTCAGATAGTAATGCAGTTATTATTGATGTACGAACGCCCGAAGAGTGGAGTGAAGGCATCATTCCCAACGCCCAAATGATCAACATATACGAAGGTCAAGGATTCATCTATAAAGTTGACGAACTCGACAAATCTAAAAACTACTATGTGTATTGTAAAGCCGGCGGACGCAGTGCCCAAGCTTGTCAGATTATGAACCAACTCGGTTTTGAAAACACTTTCAACCTGATGGGTGGTTTTATGCAATGGCAAGGCGAAGTTGCTTCGGCTGAATAACTAGCGACCAATACGGTTTTTCTCGTCTTCTAATCCGGTTTCGCGTTGGCGTGATTTTTTCACGGCGTCGTTTCCGAATTTATAACTCAAATTAAAGCGCACCTGACGGCTGTCTTGCCCGCCATCGCCCACAATATTGACAAAGGCATAACGCGTACGACCTTTCCAGGGCGAAGTATAAAGGATGTCTGAGAATGCCAAGCGAGCGGTAAGTTTTTTGTTGAGAAATTGTTTCTGAAAAGCCATATCCAACGATCCAATGCTGCTTGTTTTGAATGTTCCGCCCCAAACCGACGGCGAATTGAACCAACCTGAAACTTCCATTGAAATACCGCTCGGAAGTTTAAAAGTATTCTGACCGTAAATATTTAACGTTTCTTGACTGATTGAATTAAACGAATCATTCGTTGCGGTATAAATGCTCTTGAAAGCATTGACACTCAGATATACATTCCACCATTTGTTGATATCAAACGGATACGAAACCCCCAAATTAATCACTTCTTCTGTAGCCACATTGCGCGAGGTTAAAAAACTTCTGCTGGTGCCCGAGGCTTCAATTACCTGAGCAAAAAAGTCGCTTACCCGCGTATAACTTAAACTCGTATTGAGCGAGTAATTATAAGTGTGCGAAAGTTTGTAATTATCGGTATACTGCGGTTTTAAAAACGGGTTTCCGCGCATGAACGACAATTCGTCAATTTGATATTCAAATGGATTAAGCGATTGGTAATCCGGACGCTCAATACGACGACTGTAGATCAAAGCCAACGAGTGTTTTTGGGTCATGTTGTAGGTAATTCCGCCGCTCGGAAACCAATTAGTGTAATTTCTTTTCACGCGTTGATTGTTCGTTGTGACCAAAGCATTGAGCTCTCCGTCAGAATTGGTATTTTCCAGTCGAACCCCGAATTGAAAGTTGAATTTTTTAATTGTTCGGTTGTAATTAATGTAACCCGCATTGACATTTTCTTTATAAATAAAATTGTTGCTGCGGTTAGGATTTAAAATGTTGGTTCCGCCAATTACGTTATAAAAATCTAAAGTATTATCAGTTTTTACCAAGGATGTTTTCATCCCTAAACTGATGGTTCCTTTCCAAAAACGTTGTTCGTAATCGGTTTTAAAAGTGGCAATGTCAATATCAGTAGGTGTATTTTGATAGCTGATGTTTTGGTTTAAAACCGTCAATTCATCATTGGCCAAATATGTATTGGGCTGATTGACTTCTTTTTTACTTCCGTATTTTCCGAAGTCCAAATCGATGTTCAAACTCACTCCAGAAGTATCTGCATACTTATAATTCACATTTGAATACAAATTATAAGTGCGGTGATGATCGTTGTTTTTGGCCACCAAAATACTGTCATAAACAGCCGAATTAATAGGCATAATAGGTGTTCGCGTATTGGCATTGCTAAAACTGTTGTTGAAATTTCCGCTGACCATTACCCCAAAAGTGTTTTTGTCATTTGCATAATAGTCATAACCAATTTTTAAGTTGTTTGCGTTGACGGTGTTTTTGGTTCTCGAACGCGAATCAAAAATCGTGTTGCTTTGTTCGCGATGGATGTTGATGAAGTCTTTGTTCGCACCAAATCGGTCGCTGTAATTTCCGTAAAAATTGTTCTTTTTGTTGCGGTTATTGAGCGATAATGAATTGATAGAAGTTTGATAGCGACCAATATTGGTTCCGCTCGAAACGGTTCCGTTGGTGCCGAAGTTTTTGTTCTTCTTGAGTTTGATGTTGATGATGCCCGCGTTTCCGGCCGCATCGTATTTGGATGAAGGTTGGGTAATGATTTCAATGCTGTCTACATCGCTGGCCTGAATCGTCTTTAAGAAATTGGTCAAATCAGCTCCGGTTAAATAAGATTGTTTTCCATCGATGTAAATCAAAACGCCCGATTTTCCTTCCACAATCAAATTATCGTTGTTGTCAATCACCACGCCCGGTGCTTTTCTGAGCAATTCAAAGCCAGAAGTCCCAGTAGCATTGATGGTATTTTGCACATTAAAAACCGTTTTATCGGCCAAAACCTGAATCATGGGTTTTTTGGCTTTAACGGTAATTTCATCCAACTGATTCACTTTTTCAATCAGCACCGCTGTGGGCAAAACCACCGATTGGTCATTTACTTTAAAAACCGTTGACTGGTAATCTAAAAACCCCGGAGCCGACACTTTAATCAAGTATTCGCCTTGCGGAATTTGCGAGAAGATAAATTTCCCGTCGTTGTCTGTAAGCGCCGCTTTTAAAAAAGTATTTTTCCCAGATGGATACAACAAAACATTATAATGAGCCGCTGCAGGTTTTATAGATCCGCTAACGGTTTGATTTTGAGCAAAAACACTGCAAATGGCAAAGAACAAAACAATAGTAAAGATATTTTTCATAGAGATTTTTTGATGATAAGCGCCCTGATAACAAACCACAACTTGCCCAAAGCGACCAGGCTTTAGTCTGCTGTTGCTGTTTGAAGTTACAATGAAGTTTAAATTTTTTTCAAAAAACAAACGCTGTTTTCCACACCTGCATATTGTCCGAAATTCGGAATCAAATCATACTGGTTTTTGGTATACAAAGCAATGGCCTCGGGCATTTTGACCCCGGTTTCTAGAATACATTTATGAAAATGAAGTTCTTTGGTCCAAGCTTCTAGGTTTTTCAGAATAGCCGAAGCGATGCCTTTTCCACGTTCATCCGGTGCTACAAACATGCGTTTGATTTCCATGGTTTGGTCGTCATAAGCCTTGATGGCTCCGCAACCCACCGCTTTGCCGTTTTTGTAGGCAACTACCGCATATTTAACGCCTTCAAGTCCGTTGAATTGAGCAAAAAACTCATGCTCAGCACCATCGCGCAATTGCAGTTCGATGTCGAGCGAGCGGACGAGTTTTAAAAAATCCGGATTTGAGGCATTGGTTCTTACTATTTCAATCATGGCCGTTTGTTTAGTGCCATAAAAGTAGGTTTTTTATGTAAGGATTGAAAATGATGGGAAAAACTTAACAGAAAGTTCACCGTTTCGGTCGTCGGCTGTCAGTAGTCGGTCGTCGGTTTTTGGGCGTGCCCCTGCGGGTCGCGTCTTTCGCAGTGCGCGGCACTTAGCTTCAACCGCTCACGCGTGCGGCTCACAGAAGCATGTGGTTAAATAGCAAACTGATTGTTCTGTTGGAAGCGTTGGCGGTCGTCGGATAAACAAATCTTTTTTAGGCTTTGTCAATCTTCACCGACATCATATTGAGTGAGCCGGCCAACAAGGCATCGTTAAAAATGGTCGCTTTTTCATCTTTTTCTTGTAAACCCAAAATATACAACAGTGGCAAGTAATGCTCCGGCGTCGGAATCGACAAATCAAACTCGCGGCCTTGCTTGTGAAATTCAATCAGCGGTTGGTGGTCGCCCTTCAAAATCAATTGCTTCATTTTTTCATTGGCTGTCGTTGCCCAATCGTAGGCAAATCCGGGCACATTCATTTTGTCCCAAGCCACCATACCCAAGTTGTGCACGGTGTTTCCGCTGCCCACAATCAGTACTCCTTTGCGTCTGAGCGCCGAGAGTTGTTTGCCCAATTCATAATGGTAAGCACCGCCTTGCGAATAATCAATGCTCATTTGCACCACCGGAATATCTGCCATAGGAAATAAAAACTTAACAACGGTCCAACATCCGTGATCGAGTCCCCAATCTTGGGTGGGTGACACCGAGGTTGTTTTTACGAGTTCATGCGTTTCATTGGCCAACCACGGACTGCCCGGCGCGGGATATTGCACATCGAACAAAGCCTGCGGAAATCCGCCAAAATCATGGATTGTTTTGGGTTTTTCCATAGCCGTTACAAAAGTTCCTTTGGTTTCCCAATGCGCAGAAATACACAAAATAGCTCTGGGTTTGGGCAAAGTTTTAGCAACGGCCTGAAAACCGCGCGTAAAAGTATTGTCTTCAATCGCATTCATCGGGTTTCCGTGTCCCAAAAACAAAATCGGCATTCTAGGCGTTGGCGGCAATTGCTCAGAAATTTGGTGTAAGGCATTTAGTTTCATAACTGATGCTTGCAAGGGTAAAAATCCCAAAAGTTTTAAAAAGTCTTTTCGATTCATCGTTCGAAAGTTGATTCAACCGATGCAAATTTCAGAAATACTTGGGCTGCTTTGACAAAATTTAGGTGGTTTTTTGGAATTATTCCGCCGGGAGATACAATTTTATCTGTTTAGCATTGAATTCAACCGCATCGACATGTCCCATCTTTGAACGATCCGTGGTGATTAAATGCAGATGTAAAAACGTGTCGTGTTTGGTCAAAATGCCTTGATGTACGGTCGAGAAAAACCCGATGACTTCAGCCGACGGATGATCGAGTAGATAATTCACTTGTCCTTGATGCGCTTCTTCGGGTGAACTTACTTGGGCAGCGTCGGGCAAATTGACCAGGTGAATATCCGCTTTTGAAAAGGTTCCAACCAATTTAAAGAAAAAAGGCGCTGTATGTTTTTGCGCGATGGTAGTCAAGTAATTTTCCAGGTCTGTTAAACTGTGAACGGTTTCCGGAATTGAAGTTTCTTGCCAATGTTCGATGTATGTGTAACCCAAAAAAGGCGCCTTTAAATCAAAGGTTTCTTCGACTTTCATTTGCGTTTTTGATACCACGCGCGCACGATAAGCATGCCCGTCGATGATGGTAATTTCACCTTTGAGATAAGCTTCGGGGCCAAATCCGTATAAATGCGCTCGCGGATGAATCGTATCGAGCGCAATGGTTGCAAACAATTCGCCTTTGCGCATTACGTTTCGCATTTGTCCGCTTATGTGTATGGAATTTTTTTGCGCGCTCAAATCCGTGAAACTCAAAAGCAAAACCAGCCAGAGAATGGAATTAAAAATTCTTTTCATCTTAGATTAATTTGAATACAACCTCTGAATCCGCGTGCCGCGTAATAAGACGATGCACCGTTGTGGTACATAAAAACCGCATCGTATCGTCGGTCACAAAAAAGCGCACCGCCCAATTTTCGAATTTCAGCAGGCGTTTGAATCCAACTTGAAGTTTTTAAATCAAATTTCCCCAGCGTCTGCAATGCGCGATATTGGTTTTCGTTTAGAATTGATATGCCCATTTTAGTAGCCATATCCTGAGCACTTCCCGAGGGTTTGTGTACTTTTCGCTCATCTAAAGCTTCGGCATCATAACACAAACTTCGGCGACCGGCTGGGCTTTCTGCGCTGCAATCAACATAAAACCAAACCGCGTCAAAAACAACCAAATCGGGTTCGCCACCGCTGGTTTCCATCTCAAAGATTGCGGCCAATTTTGCGGGTGAAGCCATCAGTTTTTGTCCGACTTCAGACCAATTTAGGTTGGGATGTCTTTTTGGATTTTGATTGAATCTGAGTTGTAAAACTTCCAGAAATTCTGTTTGCTGTTCTTGGGAGATTTTTTTCATATCTATAAAAAATGCTCTGCCGAAGGAATATCCGCGAGCAGAGCATCAAAGTTATAAAAGTTCTTCGTTTGTTAGATTGTTTCGAGCGCTTGTTGAATATCGCTGATGATGTCTTGATGATTTTCAACACCTATCGAGAGGCGAATCATTTTTTCGGTAATCGAGAATTTAGCTTTGTCGGCATCGTCTACATCGCAATGCGTCATGGTGGCCGGATGCTCGGCCAAACTTTCGGTACTTCCTAAACTCACCGCTAATTTAATCAGCTTTAATGCATTCAAAAATTGGAAGGCTTCTTTTTCACCGCCTTTGATGTCAAACGAAATCATGCCGCCATTGGTAGCGCATTGTTTTTGTTTGATTTCGTATTGCTTGTCGCCGAGTTTGAAATTTCCTAAATAATAAACTTTTTCAACTTTGGGATGCGCATTGAGCATTTCGGCCACTTTATCGGCATTCAAAGCCTGCATATCCATGCGCACTTTGAGTGTTTCTAAGCTGCGCAACAAAAGCCAACCGGTGTGCGGACTAGCCATATTGCCTAAAAAGGTACGCATGCCTTTGACGCGCGCCATGAGTGAAGCATTTCCTAAACAAGCGCCCGCAATCACATCGCTGTGACCGCCAATATATTTGGTGGCTGAATACAAAACCAAATCGGCTCCGTGTTTGAGCGGATGTTGCCAAACCGGCCCGAGATAGGTGTTGTCAACCGCCAAATACACTTCTTTTTCTGAAGTTGAAAAATGTTTGGCTATGGCTTTGGTGGCTTCAATATCAATCAAATCGTTGGTCGGATTGGCCGGTGTTTCAATGTACACCAAAGCCAATCTGTCGGCCATACCGCTGTTGTTGACCAATTCGATGATCTCTTCTTGAGATTGACCCACGGTAAATTCCAACGAATGAATATTAAATTTCGGAAGGATTTTTTTGATGAAATGATCGGTTCCGCCATATACCGGGCTGCTGAACAAAACCACATCGCCGGGTTTTAAAAATTCTAACAGCACGGTGGTGATGGCTGCCATTCCGCTTTCAAAAACGGCACAGTCTTCAGCCTCGTCCCATAAACACAAGCGATTTTCAAGAATTTCTAGATCGGGATTGTTGATGCGGCTGTAAATTAAGCCCATTTCTTCACCTTCATTTTTGGCTCTTTTTCCGTAAGCGAGTTCAAAAAATGCTTTTCCTTCTTCGGCATTTTTGAACACAAAAGTCGAGGTCATAAAAATAGGGCATTTGATGGCGCCTTCAGAGAGTTCCGGTTTAAAACCGTGCGACATCATTAAACTTTCGGGTTTCATTATTTTTGAGTTTAGTGAGTTTGAATATCAATAAATTGTTTAATTCTTAAAAATACAGTCTTGTTTTTGAAGTATTTTTAAAACAGCGGCAATTTATAGAAATAAAAACACCCGACAATTTAATTTGAAACAAATTGCAAACGTTTTTTGAATGATTTTTTTAAGTTGATTGAAATCAAATCAGTTGCAGCCTTGAGATTAGACTTAGTCGATTAAATAAGCTTTTTTTATCAGATCGAGTTTTGGGTATTTTTGATAGAAAACAGCCCAATTGGTGTACATATTCGGATCATCCATCGTACTTTCTGCATAACCGGAATAGAGTTTTTCAACGACATCCATTCCGCGTGTAACACGACCAAATGACGGAAAACCTTTTACCCCTTCAAATGGCAAAGTATCTAAAACCGCATTGTGGCTTAGGTTGATGAAAAGCTCCAAATCGCGGGTTTCTTTTCCAGCGCGGGCAAAGCTAACAGTACCTTTTTCGTTGCCTGAAATCACCGGCTCGTCTGGAATTTTCACGGCGCGCCAATGTTCCATCAAAGCGGCATCGGTATTGCCAAACTGCGCGACAAATCCCGGAACAACGCGGTAAAAAATTCCGTCGTCAAAATATTGATGCTTGACTAATTGATAAAAACGATCGGCAGCTTTGGGCGATAATTTTCGGGTAACTTCAACTTCAAAATCACCTTTTATGGTTTCAAATTTGGCGGTGAAATGCTCGGGCGCTTGTTCGCGGGTCCAAGCGATGTTGAAGTTTTCTTTTTGACTACAACTGACGGATAAAATAATCAGCCATAATCCAAGAAAAGCTCGACGCATATCAGTAAATAATAATCTTTTGGGTTTGTTTGTTTTGATGATCGTCAACGGTCAAGAAATAAACTCCTTTAGCAAAACTTTGCGTATTGATGCTGATGGATGCAGCAGTTGCATATTCTTGTTTCAAAACAGTTTGTCCTAAACCATCCACAATTTCTACTGAAACATTACTCGAACTAACTTTTTCAAATGATAAGTGAATGTTGTCTTGCGCCGGATTTGGATAAATCGTAAAAATGTCTTTTTTGTTATTTGTAATACCCATTGAAGGCATGGTTCCGGTGGTGTTTTTGTAAATAAATCCCGCTGATGGAAACATGTTTGAAGAGGCATATCCAACAATATATCCTGTAGTTTGATTGGCAAAGTAAACAGCATTGTATTTTTCATATTCATTTAGGTAATCTTCGCAACTACTGGTAAATGGTTTTTGTGCACCATCAGTCCAATCCAATTTTGAAATGCAATGATAATCTGGACACCAACAAAGCAACAAAATTGAATTCGTGTCCCAAACGGTATTTTCATTGGTTGCAAAAATATCAGAGACAAATCCATGTGTGAAAAATCCCTGATCAATAGGGAATTCTGTATAAGTTTGTCCGCCATCAATTGTTTTGGAATATCCAGTATTATTTGCTAGAAAACCTACGTTTTCATTGATAAAAAAGATAGAATCATAGTTTGAATTGCTCACCAAAGTAGTCCAGGTTGCTCCACCATCGGTCGTCTTGTAAAAACCAATATCACAAGAAATGTAACCAACTTGCTCATTAAAAAACTGTATGTTCTTGACATTTGCCGGAGTTGTGATGGTTATAAAAGTTTGACCGCCATCGGTAGATTTTTTTAAAACTTCCTTAGCTACATAAAGAACATTTTCATCTATGCATGAAAGGCTCGAATAATAGCTTGAATTGGTTATACCTTTTGTAATCCAAGTTTCGCCACCATCGGTGCTTTTCAAAACAGTGCCTACTGAACTTACTGCATAACCCACATTTGCATTCACAAACTGAACTTTGACTAAGTGTTCAGTGGTGGATGAAGTTTTGGGGATCCAATGTTCACCGCCGTCAGTTGTTTTGAGTATGGTTCCCGAATTACCCACAACAACGACCACATTTTCTGAAATACAATATACATCATTGAGCGATACACTCACGCCAGATTGTTGCAGTTGCCATTGACTGTAAACCGGCATAACGAAAGTTAAAACGAAGAGAAGTAGTAATTTTTTCATAGGCTGATAATTTAATTGTTTGATTCAAATATAAACTTTTAATCTAAAAGTATTGATTATTAAATATTTGAATTTAATTCTTAAGTTTTTCTAACAACAAACTTTTCATCACTTCATAACCTTCTTTGTTTGGATGAACGCCATCTTCAGAGTGAATTTTAGGCAAACCGTTTTGCGTATCTTTCATCGTTGTGAAATAATCCACCAAAGATATTTTTTCTTGCTGGGCATAGTTGCGAATCATTTCATTGAGTGCCAAGACTTTTTCAATTGGATTGATTTGCGGTCGCCACGGAAATTGAGCCGCAGGCAAAACGGTACACAAAACCACTTTTATTTGGTTGGCGCGCGCCAGATCGCACATCGATTTTATGTTTGAAAATATTTGCTCCACGCTTATGCTTCCGGTGTTTTCGGCAATGTCATTAATGCCCGCCAAAATAACAATGGTTTTGGGCTTCAGATCAATTGCGTCATTTCGGAATCTTAGCAACATTTGGGCAGTAGTTTGCCCAGAAATTCCTCGATCGATTAACTGATTTTGAGCAAAAAAATCTGCATCGCTATTGATCCAACCTTCGGTAATAGAATCGCCCATCAAGACAATGCGATTGTTGGTTGTTGATTCATTCATCAGGGCTTTATTTGGGGATTCATATTTTTTAAAATTGGCAAAATCAACTGCATTGATTTGTCCGGAAGCGGCGAAACCATACAACAGCAAAGCGATTATTTTTTTCATCTGAATTTAATTTTCTGATTTCTGTAAAGTAATGAAATGGGTTGGTAAGTTAAATTAATTTTTTGAGCATCAAAGTTTCTTCAAAACCAACGCCCAGATAATCAACAACAAAATCTTTTACTTTGACCCAACCTCGGTTTTGATAAAATTGAACGCCAATCGGCGAGGCCGAAAGCCAAAGTTTTGACAAGCCTTGTGATTGGGCATAGTTTTCTAGATGTTTTAAAAGCGAGGTTCCGATGCCAAGACCAATTTTATCGGTTTGGGTGTAAAATCCCATGACGAATTTACCTTCTAAGGCTATGGTTCCGACAATTTCACCATTGATTTCAGCACAAAAAACGGTTTGTCTAGTCATTTTTTCGAGGATGACTTCAGTTTCGTAATAGTACAAAAATGTTTTGAGTTGCTCTTCGCTGTAATGTGGTTTTAAAAGCAATTGCGCGTTTTGGGCAATCAGTTGACTAAGCTTATGCGCATCGACGGCGGTTGCCAGCCTGATTTTTAGGGTTGAGTTGACAGAGTTCATGCTTGATTTCTCGATGAACGAATGTAGTAATTTTCAGCATTTGGAAGTCAGATTTTGCTTGCTAAATAGTACTCAGCTTTTGCTCAAGGCATCACCTAACTTTTTGATGAGCTTGCTAAAACGCGATGCGTTCTTCTCTTCAGATTTTTTGAGCGAAACCACCGGCGTGTTTTTTTGTTGGCGTACTTGTTTTGTATACATCAGCCATCCGCCATCTTTGCATATTTGTTGTCCGTGTTCCGTGAGTTTAAATTGTTGTTGGTCAACTGTTTTAATCAAGTTTTTGAGCACCATGATTTCAGCGAGCACCTGAGCATCAGTCGACGGAAGTTTGTTCCAAAGCACTATATCTTTGAAATCCGCCTGCTGATGCTGGTGTTCATATAAAAAGCGTAGGTTAAGCTCAATGAGTTGATTAATACGATCCATCATAAATGATACAATACCTCTTATAATTGTGATTAACAAAATGGACCGTCGGTACGGAACCCAAAACATACCCCGTTAAACCCTCTAAACAAAAGGATGATTATTACTCAAGTCAGTTCATTTCTGACTGCTTGCGAGTTTCATACGAGCCCAAATTGTCAATCAACACGAGTAAAACAAAAACAGCAATAGTTATATCATTTTGGTTTTGGCTAGAAGGTGTTTCCCTAAAAATCCCACAGAATTGCTTTTTTATGGGATTAAGCCGTCCCACAGGATATTTAGGTACAACACTTTACTAGAACCAATTTTACCAAAGCAGTACAACTGATTACTAGAGCAAATCTAAGCCAACCCATCGCTGAATTTTGTAGAATTGAAGGTTGAATTTTGTAGAATGATTTCGACAGTATAAATTAAAAAGCCAGTATTTATAATGCTTCGCGGCGATTACTGATACAACTGAAACATATCGATTAAATCAGCTAAGTTGTTGATAGCCAATTTTTCGAAGATGCGATTTTTAAACGTACTCACCGTCGATTTTTTGATGCCCAGCGCTTCTGAAATCTCCATGTTGCCATAACCTTTAATGAGTAAGCGCGCCACTTCAATTTCGCGATCGGACAATTGCTCCAGCGGATTGAGCGGTTTTTTAGAGATGTATGAATCGAGAATTTTGTCTTTGATGTTTTGGGTGATATATTTGCCTGATACGACCATGCTTTGCAGCGCTTGTTTCATTTCGTCCTCAGTGCAAGCTTTGTTCAAATAACCCGAAGCACCGGCATTCAGATAACGCAGCGCATATAAATTTTCATCGTAAGCCGAAAAAACCAGAATCTTTAAATTGGGTTGCAATTCTTTGAGTTCGCCAATCAGATTCAAACTGTGACTATCCGGAAAATGAATGTCGAGAATGAGCAAATCAATCGTATGTTCGTGAACCATTTTAATGGTCTCTTTGATGCTGCCTGCCTGATGGATATTGGCATTAAAAAACAAATCTTTGAGCACCATGGCCACGCCTTGTCGCACCACCATATGGTCGTCGGCAATCAGAAAAGTATATCGTCCCGGTTTGTTTTTTTGTGGTGGTGTCATAAGCAAATGATTTAATTAATTCAACGAATCGGGTTTAAGCCTGACTCAAGATGATCGTAAAACTTACGGTTGTTCCGTTGCCATGAGTGCTTTCAACCTGAATTTCACCATCAAACAATTCTACGATTTCTTTGCATAAATTCAAGCCCAGGCCAACACCGCTATTCATGGTTTGCCCCGAGGCGCTTCCCTGATAATAAGGCTCAAAAATATGTTCGAGTTCTTCCGGGCTGATTCCGGCTCCGTTGTCGCGCACGATGGCTTGCAAGTTTACTTCATATTCCGAAATCACTCCCGCCATCACCACCACTTCAATCGTTCCGTTACGTGTAAACTTATTGGCGTTTCCTACAATATTATAGAACAATTGGTGAATGCGACCGATGTCGGCACAAACTTCAAATGATTCGTCTATGTCAATTGTTGTTTTGAGTTTGTTTTCGTTGCTCTGCGCCAAATCCGTCAAGGCTGATAACATCCGAGATATCTCTTCTTTGAGTTTGAAGTTCTGATTCTTTAAACTCAGATGTTGCGCGTCTTCTTGCGAATAGGCCAATAATTGATGCGAAAGCAACAACAACGATTGCGTCGTAAAATCAATCGATTCAAAAGTGGCTTTGACCTCGGGTTCGGTGGTCGTGTTTTTGACTTTGCGGCTGTACAACGCCAACAAACTCAAAGGCGATCTGATTTCGTGGCTAATCATACCCATCATGCGATCTTTGAACTTGAGGTTTTGCTTGATTTTTTCTTGGGCTTCTTGCAAACGCTCTTCATAAGCATAAGTCAGTCGCGTGTAGCCAAAAAGAATTGCCGATATCACCAACATCAACAGAATAATCATCACTAAGGCTATGCTTTTTACCACTTTTCCTGTTTGGTAACGCGATTTAAACTCATCTTCTTTTTGTTGTTGGTAGTGTTTGATTGCCTGGGCATAAGCGGGTAGAAATTGCTGACTTTGCAAGAGCAATTGCGTGTTGAATTGGGCCAACTGCGCATCGCGCGCATGCATCTGCTGAAATGATTTGCGCAATTTCTTGAATTCTTTTTGATAATAAAGATTGCTTTGCTCAATGATGCTTTTGAGTAAATCCTCGATGGTTCCGGTCACGACTTTGTCTTTGTATTTCATCGTGATGACCGTTTTGAGTTGCTCTTTCTGAACTTGCATCTTGCCCGAAAACGCTGCGGCAAGTCGGGCCAACAAACCTTTTCGATTGATTTTATCCACCGTAATCACCGTATTGGTTTTGATGCTGTCGAGTATTTTTTTATAACTCAGACTTGAGAGTTCAAAAGGCGCGGTGTTGCCCGATTTTTTGTCTGAAGTTTGCTGCGATAACTGGTCGTCAATTTGCTTTTTGAGCGATTCAATAAAGGCTTGGGTTTGCTTTTGTTGGGTAACTACCGCGGCAAAATCATCCAGTTTTTGCGGAGCCAACTTCAAGCTGTCGCTGGCTTGCGCGGCTACCGATAACGATTGACGATAGGCTTTGAGCGATTCAGCGGTTCCGTGCTCGGTATAATTGTGAAAATGCAGTTGTGCATCGAACAAAGCCGCAATCAATTGATCGGTCCAACGATTCACCGCATTGGCTTGCGTCCAATGGTCAAAGGCGCGCCGGGTTTTCTTTGCGCCATAGGTTTCTTGATACCAAACCACCACAGCCAATAACTGCAATAGTAGCATACACGCCAATAAAGTATAATGCACCACTTTTCGGTGGCGAAATTCGAGGGGCCTAGTAAAAAACGATTTCAATAACAATCTATTTGATTTTCAACAATCAGCAGCAGGATAGATGGTGGGGCAGTTGTCAAACAATCTCAAATGATTATCTATCGACAAAAATACAGGAAGCAATCAATAAATCCGTAATATATTTCCTTAGTTTTTGTAGAATATATTCGACAATTTTTTGGGTGTCGGTCGTCGGTTTTAGGTCGTCGGTTGGTTATTATTTGGGCGTGCCCCTGCGGGTCGCGCTTTTCGCAGTGCGCGGCACTTAGCTTCAATCGCTCACGCAAGTTGTTCACAGAAACATAGGCTTCAATCAGAAGCTGATGTTTTATGTTGTCGGTCGTCGGTCAGGCTAATGTTTCAACTAAGCTTCTTAAACTTTTTACACTTTCTAAACTCACCTTATGAATCGCCAAATCAACTTTTATTTATATTTACCCCAAATTAATTTTTATGTGTTTAGACAAACAAACCGAGTTTATGCAGGAAGCCATTCGCCTGTCGATTGAAAATGTAAAGAGTGGCAACGGAGGTCCGTTTGGCGCGGTCATCGTCAAAGACGGAAAAATCATCGCCCGCGGAGCCAACGGCGTTACCTCTACCAACGACCCCACAGCCCATGCCGAGGTGGTGGCCATCCGAAATGCCTGTAAAGAACTAGGCACTTTTCAACTCGACGGCTGCGAAATCTACACCAGTTGCGAACCTTGCCCGATGTGTTTGGGCGCGATTTACTGGGCGCGACCTGATAAAATGTATTTTGCCAATACCAAAAAAGATGCGGCCGATATCAATTTTGACGATCAATTCATCTACGAAGAACTAGAACTTCCGTATGCCCACCGCAAATTGGTAACCGAACAATTCATGCGCGAAGAAGCCTTGGAAGCTTTTCGTTTATGGGCCTCAAGCCAAGACAAAATAGAATACTAAAACCAGTATGATTCAATTTCTACTCAATCAAGAACTCATCCAGACCGAGGTGCATCCGGCCACGACTTTGCTCGATTTTATCCGCTATGAACAAAACTTGCGCGGAACCAAAATCGGCTGTCGCGAAGGCGATTGCGGTGCGTGTACCGTTTTGATTGGTGCTTTGGCAGAAGGTTCGGTTCAGTATATGAGCGCTACTTCGTGTCTGACACCGCTGGCCAACATCCATGGCAAACATGTGGTCACGGTTGAAGGCGTCAATTTACCCAACGGACTCAACAAAGTCCAACAAGCCATGGTGCAATGCTCCGGAACCCAATGCGGTTTTTGTACACCAGGTTTTGTGAATTCGCTCAGCGGATACGCGCTCACGTGCAGTAAACCAACAACCGATGAAGTCATCAGCGCCATCGACGGCAATATTTGTCGTTGCACCGGATACAAATCCATTGAGCGCGCAGCGGCTCTGGTAGCCGAAGAGTTGCAAAACAAAGACGCACAACAGCCTTTGTCTTGGTTGGTAGAAAACCAATTTATCCCGGATTATTTCTTAGAAATTCCCGAGCGATTGGCCTTGATTTCAGCAGATGTTCCGGCTACATCCGGTCAATTGGCCGTGGGCGGCGGAACTGATTTATATGTGCAAAAGCACGATCAACTGCATGGACTCGAACTCGATTATTTGTTCAACCATCCTGAACTGAGTCAAATTCAAATCAGCGGAAATCAGGTAACCTTGGGCGGATCGGTCACCGTGACCCAACTCATGGAACATCCGTTTATGTTAGAACGCATTCCTGAGTGGTATCGATTTTTAAAACTCATTTCGTCCACACCGATTCGCAACATCGGAACCATCGCCGGAAATTTGGCAAATGCTTCCCCAATTGGCGATTTTACAGCAATTTTGTTGGCACTCAACGCCGAGATAACGCTACAAAATTCCATGACGAAAGCCACACGAAAACTGCCTTTGCGCTCGTTTTACCTCGGCTATAAAACTTTAGACAAACAACCGCAGGAAATCATCAGTCAAATTGCTTTTGAGTTGCCGATGCAGCGATTGTTTTATTTTGACAAAGTGTGCAAACGACAATACCTAGACATTGCCAGCGTAAACACGGCGATTAGTTTGCAAATGAGCGCCGATCAAATTACCGAAGCGCATCTATCGATGGGTGGTGTAGGGCCAACGCCTTTATACCTTTCGGCAACGGCTGATTATCTCATCGGAAAAAAACTCAGTGCACAAACCCTTCGCGCGGCCGAAGCGATTTTGCAAACCGAACTTTCGCCGATTAGCGATGCGCGCGGAACCCAAGAATACAAACGATTACTCGCCCGACAATTGTTCTTCGGACACTTTTTGTCGTTGTTTCCGAATCAATTAAATATGCAAGATTTGATATGATCAATATAGACGCTCACAACCACGTTCAAGGAAAATCAATTTACCTCGACGATTTGCGCGAGCAATACGGAACCTTGTATGCGCTTCCGTTTGATGCGACCGTGGCTCATGCCAAAATCAAATCAATCGATTTGTCTGAGGCCAAAAAAGTAACAGGAATCACAGCGATTCTCACGGCTCAAGATGTGCCCGGACTCAATCAAATTGGCGGAATTATCCCTGATGAACCTTTGTTGGCCGACGGTGAAGTTCATTTTCGCGGACAAGTCATTGCTATTGTTGTGGGTGATTCAGAGTATCATTGCCGCATGGCTGCCCAACTGATCAAAGTTGAGTACGAATTGCTTGAAGTTATTACCGATCCGCGCGAGGCACAAGCTAAAAATAAACTCATTATCCCACCGCGCACTTTTCGTTTGGGCGATACGGCTCAGTCTTGGGCGCAGTGTGAACATATCATTGAAGGCCGCAGCGATGTCAACGGTCAAGAGCATTTGTACATCGAAACCCAAGGTGCGTATGCCCGACCAAAAGAAGACGGCAGCATTGTGATTTCATCTTCTACCCAAGGCCCGACAGCCGTTCAGCGCATGGTGGCCCAAGTGTTGGGCATTCCGATGCACAAAGTTGAGATTGATACGGTTCGCCTCGGCGGTGGCTTTGGCGGAAAAGAAGATCAAGCAACTCCGTGGGCGGTGATGGTGGCGATGGCCGCGCAAATTTTACAGCGTCCGGTCAAGATGTCTTTGCATCGTATGGACGATATGCGCATGACCGGAAAACGCCATCCGTATTCGGCCGATTTTAAAATTGGTTTGAGCAAAGATTTAAAAATCATCGCTTATGAAGTCACGCATTACCAGAATGCGGGCGCTGCGGCAGATTTGTCTCCGGCGGTCATGGAACGAACGCTTTTTCATTCTACCAATGCTTATTTTATACCAAATGTTTTAGCCACGGCTTACAGTTGTAAAACCAATTTACCACCCAATACCGCTTTTAGAGGTTTTGGCGGCCCGCAAGGAAAATTCGTGATTGAAGCTGCGATTGTCAAAGCGGCAGAAACCCTTGGCGTGAGCCCAGCCGAAATTCAACAGAAAAATTTAGTCCAAGACGGAGACGAACTTTCTTACGGACAAATCCTGACACAAACCCAGGCACATCACGCTTGGGAAAGCTGTATGGAAATGTACGATTACGCAAAGCAAAAACAGCGTATTGCTGAGTTCAACAAAAACAATCATCGCTTTAAAAAAGGCATGGCAGTTCAACCGATTTGTTTTGGCATTTCGTTTACCAATACCATGATGAACCACGCGCGCGCTTTGGTGCATATTTACCACGACAGCAGTGTGGTGGTCAGTACCGGAGCCGTCGAGATGGGGCAGGGCGTCAACACCAAAATGGTACAGATTGCTTCAGAAATTTTCGGCATTGCGCCTTCGCTCGTTCGCATCGAATCGACCAATACGTTGCGTGTGGCCAATACATCGCCTACTGCAGCGAGTGCAGGTGCCGACTTAAACGGAAAAGCTTTGGAACTGGCTTGTAACGCACTGGCTGAAAGACTCAAAGCAGTGGCTTCACAAGACCACAATGGAAATATCACTTTTGATTCAGGTCAAGTTTTGGCCGACGGAAAACCGACCGGTATGACTTGGAAAGATTTGGTGCTCAAAGCCTTTACCCAACGCGTCGCTTTGTCTGAAAACGCCCATTATGCCACGCCAACCATTCACTACGACAAAACCAAAGAAAAAGGACATCCGTTTGCCTATCATGTCTACGGAACTGCTCTTTTTGAAGTAACGGTTGATTGCTTGCGCGGAACCTATGAATTTGATTCAGTACAATTGGTGCATGATTTTGGCAAAAGCATGAACAAAGACATTGACAACGGTCAGATTGAAGGCGGATTGGTGCAAGGAATCGGCTGGATGACCCTCGAAGAAATTGTCTACAACAAAGAAGGCCGATTGATGTCCAATGCCTTATCGACCTATAAAGTGCCCGATATCTACTCGGTGCCCAAACAAATCAAGGTGGCGCATCTAGAAACCGAAGGACACGAGCTCGCGATTAAAAAATCAAAAGCTGTAGGTGAGCCGCCACTCATGTACGGAATAGGGGCTTATTTTGCATTGCGCGATGCGGTGCGGGCGTTCAATCCAAAGGCAGATTTAGCAGTCGATGCGCCCTACACACCCGAGAAAATCTTGACGGATTTATACCGATAAATCACTATTTATGGATTTGTTCGCTACCCTTCATGCTTGGTTGCAGCAAAAGAAGCGCTGTGTTTTGATGGTAGTTATCAGCCACCAGGGCAGCAGTCCGGGCAGAACCGGTTTTAAAATGGCGGTTTCTGAAGATCAAATGTTCGGAACCATTGGCGGTGGCATCATGGAACACAAGCTCGTTGAATATGCGCGCAGTTTGCTGCAAGGTGAACGCTTTTTACCCTTCACCAAGTTGCAAATCCACGACAGATCAGCAGCGCAGAATCAGTCAGGCATGATATGTTCCGGACAGCAAAACATTGCTTTTTTCGATCTTGATTCAAAGCATTTATCGTTGTTATCGGATATTATTTCTGACCACAAATCAGAAGTTTTTTTTAGCGATTCAGGCATTTCGCTTGTGCAACCCGAAGCTGCGGTTTGGCGTTATCAAGAAACCCTCAAAAAGCAAGCGCAAGTATACATCATTGGCGGCGGCCACGTGGGTTTAGCGTTAAGCGAAGTACTGTCGCGACTCGATTTTGAGATCCATATTTTGGATCACCGCGAAAACCTCAATACCATGCAAGCCAATGCGTTTGCGCACCACAAAACCACGATTGCTTTTGAAGAAATTGAACAATATATCCCCGAAGGCGATGCGGTTTATGTGGTAATTATGTCGTTTGGCTATCGTACCGACGGCGTCATTATTCGTCGATTGCTCGGACGTTCTTACATATATTTGGGCATGATGGGCAGCCGCGAAAAAATAGAAACCCTAAAAAACGATTTGCTTTCAGAGGGATTTACTTCTGAACAGTGGTCACAACTGCGCGCCCCGATTGGTTTGGACATCAAAAGTGAAACTGCGCAAGAAATTGCCATCAGTGTGGCGGCCGAACTCATTGCCGTTAAAAACAAACCCGGCTTATGATTTCAGTTGCTGAAGCTTTTAGATTGTTGCAAAATGCCTTACCGAGTTCGGAGGTTACTCAGCTTTCGTTGACTGATGCTTTACAGCATATTTTGGCCGAAGATATGTTGGCTCCGATCTCGCTTCCGCCATTTAATCAAGCCACGATGGACGGTTACGCACTGGCTTTGAACGATGCGTTGAGTTATGAAATCATTGGCGAAATCAAAGCGGGCGATGCCGATTCTATTGTGCTCAAACCCGGACAAGCGGTAAAAATATTCACCGGAGCAGCAGTTCCTAGTTCAGCCCAAGCCGTCATTCAAATTGAGAAAGTTCAGCAACAAGAACAACAATTGTTTTTGTCTGAAGCCGTTGGTGCCGGAACCAATATTCGTCGCGCCGGAGCACAAATCACCACGGGCCAATTAGCGTTGTCCAAAGGAACTTTTTTGAATGCAGCGGCTATGGGTTTTTTGGCCGGATTGGGCATCGATCGAGTTTTGGTTTTTAAAAAACCCAGCATCGGAATCGTGGTCAATGGCAATGAATTACTAGCGTCCGGCGAACCACTTTTGCCCGGAAAAGTATACAATAGCAATTCCATTTTGCTCGAAGCTGCTTTGCGAAGTGCTCATTATACAAGCTTCCAACATTATCAAACCATCGATGATTTAAACGCGACCAAAACAACTTTACAAAACGCGCTTGCTGAAAACGATTTGCTGATTATTTCCGGTGGAATTTCGGTAGGTGATTATGATTTTGTAAATAAAGCTCTGTCTGATTTAAACGTTGAAAACCTCTTTTATAAAGTAAATCAAAAACCCGGAAAACCGCTTTGGGTCGGGCACAAAAAACAGCAATTAGTTTTTGCTTTACCCGGAAATCCGGCGGCGAGTTTGACCTGTTTTTATCTCTATGTTTGGCCTGCTTTGCAAATGATTTCAGGATTTAAAACTTCGTTTGAATCGACACTTCGTTTGCCTTTGGCGCATGATTATAAGGTAGATAATGTGCGCGATCAGTTTTTAAAGGCGCAACAAACAAATGGCAAAGTAACCGTTTTGACGCATCAAGATTCTGCGATGCTCGATTCATTTGTGGCGGCCAATGTTTTGGTCTATGTTCCGGCCGGAAATTATTGCTTAAAATCAGGTGATAAAGTTGCCGTATATCTGCTGCCGCAAGTGTAATTGTCGCTATATTTGTGGGTTGAAAATCTCAAAAAATGCCCATTTACGAATTATTCCAATCACCATTATTGCTCTTGCTTTTGCCGGTAGTTGCGTTTTTGTATGCCAGTGTCGGACACGGTGGAGCCAGTGGCTATTTGGCTTTGATGAGTTTGTTTGCATTTCCGATTTCGATGATGAAACCCACTGCTTTGGTCCTTAATATTCTGGTTTCGGGTATTTCGTTTTACTTTTATTACCGAGAGAAAAAATTTGAATGGTCGTTATTTTGGCCGTTTGCGATTACTTCGATTCCGTTTTCTTTTTTAGGCGGAATGCTAACGGTAGAAGCACATATATACAAAATCATGCTCGGTTCAGTTTTGATTATAGCTGTACTCAGGTTGCTCGGTTTTTTCGGAAAATCAACAGAACAAACCAAACCGATTCATTTGCCATCTGCCTTGTTCATTGGTGCGGTCATCGGATTTATTTCTGGACTTATTGGTATAGGCGGCGGGATTATTTTGAGCCCGGTTTTGCTGTTGCTGGGTTGGGCCCAAATGAAACAAACCGCAGCGGTTTCGGCCTTGTTTATTTTGGTGAATTCAATCTCAGGTTTGTTTGGACTGATTTCACAAGGCGTCTCGCTTCCGGCTACTTCCGGGATGGTGGCTTTGGTTGTAGCACTGGGTGGAATTTTGGGCGGATATTACGGCAGCAAAAAATTCAATACCGCAACTTTACGCAACGTTTTAGCCTTGGTTTTGGGCATTGCCATATTTAAATTGTACACCACATGAGCGCGTTCAACTTGAAATATTTCGGACTGATTGCTGAAATGACCGGTGTTGCTGAGGAATTATTTTCTTTAGATCAAATCGCTTCAGTCCATCAACTTAAAACTGTTTTACTCGAAAAATATCCAAGCTTATCAACCGTTCATTTTGTTATAGCTGTCAATCAAAAAATAGCGAATGATGAGGTCATTATCAACGCTCATGACGAACTAGCTTTATTGCCTCCGTTTGCCGGTGGATAAACCATTATGGAACGCTACACACGACAAATCGCTTTGCCTGAAATCGGCACGCAAGGTCAGCAAAAATTGGCCTCAGCGCGCGTATTGGTCATTGGCGCCGGAGGTTTGGGCGGGGCTGTTTTACAACAATTGGCCGCAGCCGGAATTGGTCGTTTAGGGATTGTGGATGGTGATGTGATTTCAAGGAGTAATTTGCATCGGCAGTTAATATACACGTCCAACGATTGTGGACAAAAAAAAGTAGAGGTGGCAGAGCGTTTTATCCAAAATCAGAATCCCGAAGTTTCGATCAAAATTTATTCTGATTTTTTTACTGAAGCTAATGCATTTGCCATCGCTTTGGGTTATGATATTTTGGTGGATTGCACCGATTCGATTCTTGCACGCTATCTCATCAACGATGTGGCTTTGGCGCTCAACCGTCCTTGGGTGTATGCCTCTGTGCACGCTTGGCAAGGACAACTTTCGGTATTTAATCATCAAGCCGGGCCTACTTATCGATGTTTGTTTCCTGAGCCTGAACATATCACCCAACAAATCAATTGCGATGCTTCTGGAACAGTAGTAACGGTGCCGCAATTGCTAGGAACTTTGCAAGCCAATGAAGTAATCAAAATCATTTTGAATCAAGCCGAAGTTTTGTCCGGAAAGTTATTGATTGCTGATTTGAAAAGCGTACAATTTCAAACCATCGCATTGGAGAAAAATCCGTTGCAAATTCAAAAAGGTTTGTTGCGCGGACTTGAGTTGCGCCGAAAGCATCAGCCTGAAGTCAAGAACATTGAACCAAGTCGCTTTTTGAGTTTGCTCAACCATGTAGATTATTGCCTCATTGATTTGCGCGAACCGCAGCATGAAGCAGTGATACAAGGAAATTCCGTTAAAAATTGGCCTTTGAACGAATTGTCAGCTCAATTAGAAACCTTAGATAAAAACCAAAAAATAATCTTATTTTGCCCACACGGAAATCAAAGCCGATTGGCCGCTGAATATCTGCTGAGTCAAGGGTTTACCCAAGTCGGACATTTACCCGGCGGAACCGCGTCGATTTCTATAAACGCATAAATTATGTCTAATTCATCTACCAAAAAAACGGTTTTTGTAGCCGGAGCCATTGCGTCCGAGTTTATTGCCGATTCAATTGCCAAACACCAGAGCAAAACCAACATCGGGGCGCATCAGATTTTTCTGGGGCAAGTGCGCGCTGATGTCATAGATGGTCAAACCGTAGCCGCGATTGATTATTCAGTGTATGAACCGATGGCAGAACAAATTTTAGCTGAAATTCGCGAACAGGCTTTTGCGCAATTTGACTTGACTTGTATGCACATTTATCACAGCCTCGGAACAGTCAAAGCCGGAGAAATTTGCTTGTTTGTTTTTGTATCGTCCCAACATCGGAAAGCTTCAGCTGATGCACTGTGTTTTTTGGTAGAAACGATCAAAGCCAAAGTGCCGATTTTTGGCAAAGAAATTTTTGAAAACGGAACTCACACCTGGAAGAAAAATATTTGATATGGTTGATATTACCCACAAAGCCAATACGCTCCGAGAAGCCGTGGCCCATGCGATTGTTCAGGTTGGTTCAGTTGAAACTATACAAGCAATCCTTGAAAAAAAAGTACCCAAAGGCGATGTACTCGAAGTAGCGCGCACAGCCGGATTGTTTGCCGTCAAAAATACTTCTTCGGTGATTCCGGATTGTCATCCTTTGCCGATTGAATACACCGCAGTAGCTTATCAGCTGCACGAAAAAAGTATTGAAATTCAGGTAACGGTCAAAACTATATATAAAACCGGTGTTGAAGTCGAAGCGATGCACGGCGCGTCGGTGGTGGCTTTGACCATGTATGATATGCTCAAACCCATTGATAAAGCCGTTGAGATTTCGACCATCAAATTATTGCACAAAAAAGGCGGAAAATCAGATGTTTTAAAAAATAAAAAGCCGGATTTAAAAGCGGCTGTGGTGGTTTGTTCGGACAGCGTTTCAGCCGGATATAAAGAAGATGTTTCGGGTAAAATCATCACCGAAAAACTCACAACTTTAGGATTGAATCTAACTGATTACCGCATTATTCCAGACCAAATCGACCAAATTCAACAATTGGTTGAACAATATACCACGCAAAAAATAGACTTGCTCATTTTTACCGGCGGCACCGGATTATCACACAAAGACATAACCCCCGAAGCAATTTTGCCGTTGCTTGACCGGCGCATTCCGGGTATTGAAGAAGCTATGCGCAGTTACGGACAAGAGCGAACACCTTATGCGATGCTTTCGCGCAGTGTGGCCGGATTCAAAGGCGATACCCTCATTTTAGCGTTGCCGGGCTCTGCGGCCGGAGCTGCGGAATCTATGGAAGCGATTTTTCCGTCTGTTTTGCATTTATTCAACATTTTAAACGGAGGCCAGCATGCCTAATCCACAGCTGATATTGCACGATGCTTTTGGTCGAATGCACGATTATTTGCGCATTTCGCTAACCGAACATTGCAATTTGCGCTGTACCTATTGTATGCCCGCCGAAGGAATTCAACTCACGCCCAAACCGCATTTGATGACGGCCGACGAAATTCTGCACATCGCGCAAACTTTTGTTGATTTGGGCGTGCGAAAAATCAGATTGACCGGTGGGGAACCGCTGGTGCGCAAAGATGCTGCGAAGATTATTCAATCACTTGGAAAACTTGGTATACAGTTGACTTTGACCACCAACGGATTGCTGGTGGATCAGTTTATCGAGACTTTTCAAAAGGCCGAGATTCGTTCGCTCAATGTGAGTTTAGATACACTTTCTGCTGAAAAATACCATCAAATTACGCGTCGCAATCAATTTGAGCAAGTCATGAAAAATGTGCAACTATTGCTCGAAAGTTCATTCCAAGTTAAGATTAATGTGGTGCTGATGAAAGGTTTTAACAATGACGAAATCCTCGATTTTATTGCCATGACCAAGCACCAAAACATTCAAATTCGCTTTATTGAATTTATGCCGTTCAACGGAAACGAGTGGGACAGAAGCAAGCTGGTTTCGTATGCCGAAATACTTGAAAAGTTGCGCAGTCATTACGAATTTCATCAGATTGAACGCTTAGAAGACGCTCTGCACGATACGGCAAAAAACTATAAAATTTCAGGATATGCCGGAAGTTTTGCGATCATCAGTTCGGTGACCAATCCGTTTTGCAGCACCTGCAATCGCATTCGCTTGACGGCCGATGGGAAACTCAAGAATTGTCTCTTCTCAAATTCAGAAACGCCGTTGCTCGAAACCTTGCGTTCGGGAGCGTCGATTTTACCGCTCATTGAACAAAACCTTCGTGCTAAATTCCCGATCCGCGGTGGGTTGGATGACGACCGAAAATTTGAAAACCCAGACTTGTTTTCACAAAACCGCAGCATGATTGCCATTGGTGGCTAATTCGCCTTGAATTATTCGCAAAAAGCCTTGTGTTTTTTTAATTAAAAACTATATTTGTTGGTTGTCTTTTTTTAAAAATACTCTTTTGAACGAAAGAAAAATATACAGTAGTCGCGTTTGGTTGGACCAAAAATTACAGCCTGCCACTTTAGGCTTTCGCGACGGAAAAATTACTTCGATTGATAATCAGCATTTGCCCGAGTCTGAAGATTTCGGCGATGCTGTAATCATGCCCGGCGTACTCGATGTACACGTACACGTTAATGAACCCGGACGTACGCTTTGGGAAGGTTTTGATACCGCCACCCAAGCTGCTGCTGCCGGAGGAACCACAACAATCATCGATATGCCGCTCAATGCGAGCCCGGTCACAACTTCTGCTGCCGCTTTTCAGCAAAAACTAGCTGCTACAGCCGGAAAAATGCACGTCCATGTGGGTTTTTATGCCGGATTGGTTCCCGGAAATGCACACGAATTGCCCGCCTTATTCGAAATGGGCGTCGTAGGCGTGAAGTGCTTTTTGACGCATTCAGGCATTGATGAATTTCCGAACGTAACCGAAGCCGATTTAGAAGAAGCCATGCCGATCATTGCGCGCTACGGAATTCCGCTGTTGGCGCATTGCGAGTTGTACGACCAAGAAGAAGATTGTGGATTTGATTCGCATCCAACCAGTTATCAGCATTATTTGGCCAGCAGACCGAAGAAATGGGAAAACGATGCCATTGCGCTGATGATTCGTATGTGTCGCAAACACAATTGTCCGGTGCATATTGTGCACGTGGCTTCTGCCGAAGCTTTGGCGATGATTCAAGCCGCTAAAGCAGAAGGTTTGCCGATTACTGCGGAAACCTGCACCCAGTATATTTATTTTTCAGCAGAAGAAATCCCAGATGGTAATTGCGTATACAAATGCGCGCCACCGATTCGCGAAAAAGCCAACAACGAGCAACTTAAGTACGCTTTAAAAACAAATGTGCTCAATTTTTTAGCGACCGATCATTCACCCGCGCCACCTGAAATCAAAGAAATGAATTCGGGCAATCTCAAGAAAGCTTGGGGCGGAATTGCCGGCATTCAGTTTTTGCTCAATGCTTCCTGGACAGCCGTAAAAGACGAATTTTCATTAGACGAATTTATTCCGCTGTTGACTTCAGAGCCGGCTCGTTTTCTCAGCAATCAAAACAAAGGAAATTTGGCGGTGGGTGCTGATGCCGATATCGTAATTTGGCAACCCGAACAAGCGCAAACCATTCAAGAAGAAGATATTTTATTCAGACATAAAATCAGTCCATACATCGGGCAAAAACTCTACGGCGTGGTGCAAGAAACCATTGTCAATGGAGCAACTGTATATAAAAAACAAACGATAGAACATAAAAACCAAGGAAAATGGCTTTTGAAAAAGTAAAAGAAATCATCAAAGAAGCTCCGGCTTTTACCCAATTAACTGATTTAGCAGCCGAGCGATTAGGCGGTCAGGTATTGTTTTGTACCGACGACTTTTTTGCCGAAAAAGAAAATCTCATCAAACCCACCCGCGGTATTTTTATCGCCGACAAATATACCGATCGCGGTAAATGGATGGACGGTTGGGAAAGCCGCAGAAAGCGTACACCGGGCCACGATTGGGCAATTGTAAAACTCGCTACCTCGGGTAAAATCAAAGGATTTGATATTGATACCAACTTCTTTTTAGGGAATCATCCACCACACGCTTCGGTAGAGGCGGCGTATATTACAGACGATTCATCTATTACCGACTGGGAAAGCGTTTCCTGGAAAGAAATCTTGACTAAATCACCTTTAGATCCGGGCTCGCAGAACTTTTACGCTTGTCAAGACGACGCGATTTACACGCATTTGCGTTTGCATATTTACCCGGACGGAGGCGTGGCGCGTTTTCGGGTGTATGGCGAAGTGTTTAAAAATTGGGAAGAAGTTTCAGAAAATCAAACGCTTGATTTGGCAGCGGCCATCAACGGCGGTCAAGCCATTGCCTGCAACGATATGTTTTTTAGCGCGATGGGCAATTTGATTATGCCCAATCGAGGCGCCAATATGGGTGATGGTTGGGAAACCAAACGCAACCGAACGCCCAACAACCGCGACTGGGTGATTTTGCGATTGGCCCACCGCGGAACGCCTGAACGAATTGTAGTGGATACGTGTCATTTTAAAGGGAATTACCCAGACAGTTGCTCGATTGAAGCCTGTGTAACCACTGATGACCAAATAGAAACCGCCGAGTGGAAACCGCTACTTCCGCAACAAAAACTCAGCGCTGACCACGAACATGAATACAGTTCAGAAATACAGAATTTAGGACCGATTACGCACCTTCGTTTGAATATATTTCCGGACGGTGGCGTGAGCCGATTGAGAATTTTTGGTAAAATCAACAAATAGTGAAAGTCAATTTATTCATCATTTGGGTTTTGTATGCAGTGTATTTCGGCTTGCTGATTACATTGAGCTATATGGCGTATAAATTGCCCAAAAAAGTCATTGCCAAATCTGAAGAAGAACCATCAGAGAATGAAGAAATCCGCACCACCGGATTGAATTACATTTATGCGGGCATTTTGCTTGTGCTTGTAGGCATCTTGTCCAATACCTACATTTTAGTAAAAGGTTCACCGCTGGAGAGTCATTTTATGGAATGGCTCAACATCATCATTCGCGTAATGCACATTACTTTTGGCATTGCTTGGATTGGCGCGTCTTTTTACTTTGTGTTTCTTGAAAACGCACTCAACCGAACCGAAGATGTACGCGATGAATTGGCCGGAAACCTTTGGGCGGTGCACGGCGGCGGATTTTATTACTTAGAGAAATACAAAATTGCGCCCAAGAAAATCCCGAAAGATTTGCATTGGTTTAAATACGAGGCCTACTTTACTTGGCTTACCGGGTTTTGTTTGCTTTTTGTGGTGTATTATTTTAATGCATCGGCTTTTTTAATTGACAAAAACGTACTCGACATTACGGCAACGCAAGGAATCTTAATCGGCGTTGGTTCGTTTGTGGTTGCCTGGATTTTGTACGACCAATTGTGTAAATCAGCCTTGATTAAAAAACCGGTGGCTTTTGCGGTGATTGGTTTTTTGATTTTGATTGCTTTTGCTTGGTTTTATTGCCATGTGTTCAACAGTCGCGCGGCCTATATTCACTTTGGGGCGATGATCGGAAGCCTCATGGTGGCCAACGTGTTTTTTGTGATTATTCCCTCGCAAAAAGCCATGGTGAATGCTGCCAAGAAAGGCTTACCGCTCGACCCGACTTTGGGTAAAAAAGCGCTCGCCCGTTCGTTGCACAACAACTATTTTACTTTGCCGGTGTTGTTTGTGATGGTGAGCAATCACTTTCCGTCGACCTTTGGCTATGAATATCCGTGGCTCATTTTGGCGATAATTTCCTTGGGCGCGGCCGGGGTAAAACACTATTTGAACCTCAAAGAAAAAAAGCAACTCAACGTTTGGATTTTGCCGGTTTCGGTATTGATTTTACTCGCGGCTTGTTTTGTTTCAGCGCCGAGTTCTGACCCCTATGCTTGTAAAGAACAAGTGCCTTTTTCAGAAGTCAATGCCATTATCCAAAAACGATGTGTGCAATGTCATTCGGCCAGTCCGACTGATGATACTTATAAAGTAGCTCCGAACGGCGTGAAATACGATACGCCCGAAGATATTTTGAAAAAGAAAGATTTGATTTTGCAGCGCGTAGTGATTACTAAGACGATGCCGCAAAACAACAAAACCAATATCACTGAAGAAGAGCGCAAACTCATCCGTTGCTGGATCGAGCAGGGCGCACACCTTGAATAATATGAATTTAGAAAGTTTTAATCAATTAGATAAAAGTACTGCCGCGGAGCATTTGTTTGCCTGTTGCGGTTCACAACGTTGGACCGATGCGATGATGCAACATTTTCCGTTTGCCTCAGAGCGTGACTTGGTTGCCCAAGCCGAAGATATTTGGTACCATCACTGCACCGAAGCCGATTGGCGAGAATCGTTTACACATCACCCGAAAATTGGCGATGTAAAGAGTTTGACCGAGAAGTTTGCCGGAAAAGAACAAGCCGGAGTAGCCGTTGCTAGCAATCAAACCATTGAAGCTTTAGCGAAGGCTAATGCTGATTATGAAGCCAAAAACGGTTTTATTTTTATTGTGTGCGCCACCGGAAAATCGGCCGATGAAATGCTCCGATTGCTGCAAGACCGCTTGCAAAATTCCACCGAAGAAGAAGTGCATATTGCCATGGGCGAACAGCATAAAATCAGTATTATTCGCTTTAAAAAATTGCTGACCGAAGGCAATTTTGGCTTTTTAAAAGTGAGTCAAATTACCACACATGTGCTCGATACGTCGGAGGGCGTTCCGGGCAAGAACATCACCATTCGACTCAGAAGATTTTGCAACGGAAGCTGGCAAACGTTCGCGCAAGGCGTGACCAATGCTGATGGCAGAATTCCGGATTTGTTGCCGCCTGAACGCATTTTAAAAGCCGATACCTATCAGATGGTTTTTGATACCGGTGCGTATTATGCCAATTTAAACACCCAAACTTTTTACCCGATGGTCGAGATTATTTTTCAGACCTTTGACGATGCACATTACCATGTGCCGTTGTTGGTGAATCCGTTTGGATACAGCACTTATAGAGGAAGCTGATGCCCTAGCCCCGATAGAAGCGGAAATCCTTTTTTGCTTATCAAAATGCCTCTCGACTGCACTCGGGGTAGCCAAAGCAAAAAAGATTAAAGCGCATAGCGGGACGAGCTTCAAAAAAAACTAATAATTCGTAATTTATAATTTCTAATTCGCAATTAAAATGACCATTCCGAACGATAAAAAAGAGCAATTATTCAACAATTTGAAACAGGCCAATTCGGCTTTTAACCAAATATATCCGGGCGATCGCAGCGAGCGTCAACCCGTGCATACGCTATATGGCGGAGCGAATCTTTTTAAATCAGATGCAGCCCTAGCTTTGGGAGCACGCGCACTCGAAATTCTTGAAACCTATGCACCCAACCACAAAGTTTTTGGAAGTGTTTTTGGTTTTTCGGATCCGAAATTCAGCCAACGCATTTATGATAAAGTCGTGACCAAACTCAAAACCGAAGCTGTTGAAGATTATCGCATTGACTTTGAAGACGGTTACGGAAACCGCAGCAATGAAGAAGAAGATCAGACCGCTGAATCAACCGCGCGCGAACTCGCCAAAGGCATGCGCGAGGGAACTTTGTCACCATTTGTGGGCATTCGTATCAAGCCGTTTACCGAAGAAATGAAAGAGCGCGGATTGCGTACTTTAGACATTTTTGTATCGACTTTGGTCAAAGAAACCGGCGGAAAACTTCCGGAGAATTTTGTGGTGATGTTGCCCAAAGTGACCATCCCGGAACAGCCGCAAACCTTGGCGAATTTCTTTGCCATTTTAGAGCAAGAACTCGGTTTGCCTGCTGGTGTTTTGAAAATGGAAATGATGGTCGAAACCACGCAAGCGATTATGGCCATTGACGGAACCAATCCGCTGTACCGATTTATTCAGGCGGCGCAGGGCAGATGTGTTGCGATGCATTTCGGAACCTATGATTACACGGCCAGTTGCAGTATTACTGCCAAATACCAAGAAATGGATCATCCGGTGTGTGATTTTGCGCACCACATGACCAAAGTGGCTTTGGCGCATACGGGCATTTGGCTCAGCGACGGAGCGACCAACACCATGCCGATTGGTCCGCATCGAGGCGATTTGACCCAGGCGCAAGAAGCCGAGAACCGAGAAGTAGTGCACCGCGCTTGGAAAAAAGGCTATGACCATATTCGTCACTCACTCTGGAACGGTTATTATCAAGGTTGGGATTTGAATCCGGCGCAGTTTCCGATGCGTTATGCTGCGGTGTATGCGTTTTTCTTAGAAAGTTATGACGATGCCGTTGAACGTCTCAAAACCTTTGTAGATAAAGCCGCACGCGCTACTTTGATTGGCGATGTTTTTGACGATGCGGCCACCGGGCAAGGTTTACTCAATTATTTCTTGCGCGCACTCAACAGTGGAGCCATTACTGAAGAAGAAGTGTTGGCGACCGGATTGACCTTGGATGAAATCAGAGGGCGTTCGTTTAAGAAAATTCTCGAAAACAGAATGAACCGATAAAGAATTGAGCCGCTGATATTTTAGCGGCTTTTTTTTGATAACTTATTTTGGTTTTTAACATTTCCGTGGTGAAGGTTGTTATTTTTGTTGTACAAACAAACCATCCTATTCCATGAAACTTTACCAAAACCTTTCTTCGATTGGCTTTCTCAAAAAAAGCTATGCCTTTAAATTTTTATTCGTCGCTTTTATCGGTATTCATATTCCGCTGATAGGTATTTTATTTTATGTATTATTCGTTCAAGAAAATGCGTCGCCTATTTCGATTTTGATTTGGGCGTTGGTTTTGACTTTGCTGGCCACCGGAATTACTTTGTTGGTGCTCAAACGACTTATTTTTCCGATTGAATTGGCTTCAAGATCCCTGTTGAATTATCAGAAAAAGAGAGAAATTCCGCTTTTGCCGGTTGATTATAAAGACGAAGCTGGTTTGCTCATGCGACATATTCTTGAGATGATTCAGAGCAACGAAAAGTTTTTGAACGAAAAGCAAGACATGCTGTATTTGCTTTCGCATGATTTAAAAACTTTTACCGCCAATTCGCAATCGTTGTCTCAATTGATTATCGAAGAGAATGCCCCCGAACCGATTCCGAAATATGCCCAACTCATTCATGAGGCCACTACGCAACAACTCAACTTTATTCACGGTTTTATCAAATTGCTCAAGATTCAAGACGAATTGCTTTCAATTGAGCCCAAACAACAGCAAATTTCATTAACTGAATTAAACGATAAGTTGGCCGTTCAAGTAAGTCAACAAACCCAACTCAAGAAAATCCGATTGACTTCTGAGCTGCTCGTAAAAGAATATGCTTTGATGATTAACCCTGATTTATTGTTGCGGGTGTTGGTTAATTTGGTTGATAACGCGCTCAAATTTTCGCACCTTGAAGGTGAAATCAATTTGGTTTATCGAGTTAAAAACGATCAGTTGTTGATCAGTGTTCAAGATCACGGTTTGGGTTTTGAGCTCAAAACGCCGAGTGTTTTATTTGAAAAATTTACTGCTGAAAAGAAAATGGGTACCGCCAACGAATATCCAACTGGATTAGGATTGTATCTTTGTAAGACCATCGTTGAAAAACACAAAGGCCGGATAGACGCTGTAAGCCCGGGGCATAATCAAGGAGCTACTTTTACGGTTGTTTTTTAACCCATTCAATTGCAAAACAAATGAAAAAAAATACTTTTATAAGCGCGATTTCAGGTAGTGAATTTCCACTTTCTGAGCGTGTTTTATGTCAGTTTGTAAGCCTTTCTATTTTGGATTTAATCAAGCAAGATTATCCGCAAATTACCGATGACGATGCTATTTCGCTTAGTGAACTCAATTTATACCGCGAAAAATACATCGCCAATTATTTGAGTCGTGGTTTGGGCGAACTCAGTCAGTTAGAAAGCAACGTCATGAACTCGCTTAATGAGAACAAACTCATTGTCAACCAAATTGACGATGCGCCTACGCAATTGACTTTTGGACAACGCGTGGCCGATCGCGTGGCTGATTTTGGCGGAAGCTGGACGTTTATTATTTCGTTTTGTTTTTTCATTCTGGTGTGGATTTGCCTCAACGTTTATTGGTTTGCCAACAAAGGTTTTGATCCGTATCCGTTTATTTTGCTCAATTTGATCCTTTCGTGTATTGCGGCTTTACAAGCGCCGGTGATTATGATGAGTCAGAACCGCCAGGAAGAAAAAGACCGCGAACGCGCGCGCAATGATTATATGATCAACCTCAAATCAGAGCTCGAAATCAGAATGCTGCACGAAAAGCTCGATCATTTGATGTTGCATCAACAACAAGAACTCATCGAGATTCAAAAGGTGCAAATTGAAATGATGAACGACATATTGTCTAAAATTCAAGACGAACATAAACATAAGTCGTAAAAAGGCTTTCATTTTTGTTGAATTCTTAATTTTTTGCCTAGTTTTGTGGCATATCAGGATGATTTCTCTCCTTAAGTAGGAATGGCCATTTTCTATTTTAAAGTGATTTTTTATGTCAGTGATTGAAAAAATGAGCTCAGCCACTTTGATTGAACTCGAAGACAAATACGGTGCTCATAATTATCATCCGCTGCCGGTGGTGCTCAGCCGCGGCGAAGGCGTTTATGTTTGGGATGTTGAAGGCAAAAAATACTACGATTTTCTCTCGGCTTATTCGGCGGTGAATCAAGGTCATTGTCATCCCAGAATTGTAAATGCATTGATGGAGCAAGCGCAAACTTTAACGCTTACCTCAAGAGCTTTTTACAACGATAAATTGGGATTGTACGAAGAATATTTGACCAAATACTTCGGATTTGACAAAGTGCTTCCGATGAATACCGGCGCCGAAGCCGTTGAAACTGCCCTCAAAATTTGCCGTAAATGGGCTTATGAAGTCAAAGGGATTGCTGAAAGTCAAGCACAAATTGTAGTTTGCGAAGGTAATTTCCATGGAAGAACCACGACGATTATTTCATTTTCTAATGATGAGAACGCGCGCAAAAACTTTGGTCCTTATACCGAAGGTTTTATCAAAATTCCTTACGATTCACTCGAAGATTTAGAACGCGTGTTGCAATCATCAAGCAACATAGCCGGATTTTTGGTTGAACCCATTCAAGGCGAAGCCGGAGTTTATGTGCCTTCTGAAGGTTATTTAGCCCAAGCCAAAGCGCTTTGCGAAAAATATAATGTTTTGTTTATTGCTGATGAAGTTCAAACCGGCATTGCGCGTACCGGAAAACTCTTGGCTGTGCATCACGAAAATGTACAACCGGATGTTTTGATTCTCGGAAAAGCCATTTCAGGTGGTGTTTATCCGGTTTCAGCGGTGTTGGCTAACAATTCGGTGATGAATGTGATTAAACCCGGACAACACGGTTCAACTTTTGGCGGAAATCCATTGGCGGCTGCGGTAGCCATGGCGGCTTTAGAGGTTGTTCGCGATGAAAAATTGGCTGAAAATGCCGAACGTTTAGGGCAATTATTTCGCTCAGAGTTGAGCAAATATGTAGCGCAATCAAACATTGTTACTTTGGTTCGCGGTAAAGGCTTGCTCAATGCCATTGTGATCAACGATACTGAAGAAAGTGAAACTGCTTGGAACATTTGTATGGCTTTGCGTGACAACGGATTGTTGGCCAAACCAACCCACGGCAATATTATTCGTTTTGCACCGCCATTGGTGATGGATCAAGAACAGTTGCTGGATTGTGTACGCATCATTACCGAAACTTTAAAGCAATTTGAACGATAAAAAAAATCCTCCGAAAACCGGAGGATTTTTTTATTCCATTTCTTCCATTTCTTGTTGGTGTTTGATTTTTTCAATCAGATTTTGCTGAAACTCTTTGATGCCATCTTCGCCCATCACCACTATCATATAAATATTGATCAAGAAGTAAATTGCGCTCAGCACAATCCCGATAATGGCTAGCACTCGACCGGTATTGATGTTTGAATATCCTTCGTATAATTCTGGATTTTCTTGATAAAGTGCCATGTCTTTTTTGGCTAAAACCAAGGCAACAATCCCTAAGACTAAACCAATAACACCCCAGCAACAGCAGGTGAGTATGGACATGATTCCTAAAATAAGTACGGCCGAGGCATTGGGTAATTTTCTTTTTTCCATAGAATATAAATCAGGTTATAAAATGAACATTTTGTATAAGTAAGCAGCAATCATAATGACTCCGTTGACCACCGCCAAGCGCACGAGAATTTTGTGATAGTTGTGGCTTTTGTCAATAAAGTGTAAGGCCAAAAAACCAAAAAACAAAAGCAAGGTATAAATAGCCGGATACATATGAAACGCTGCCGAGAAGTTTCCTTTAAAAACCAACAGCAAACTTCTTTGTGCACCACAACCCGGACATTCAAGCCCGAAAAGCGCTTTACTCATACACGGTATCATGTATTCTTCCCAGTTCATGATTTAGTTTTTGGCTAGACAATTTTACAAAAAATATCCTTTTAAAATGCCTATGTACCAATTTTAAGTTTGCTATTTTTGAATTTCAATTTTAATCGATTTCTTATGAAAAATCTTTATTGGCACATCATGGTTGTGGCTATTGGGGTTGCTTTTTACGAGCAAAATTCCGATGAAAAGAATACAATCGTCATGATGATTGCCTTGGGTGTTTTTATTTTTGGGTTGATTAAATTGAGTGCAAAGATTCCGAGTAAAGAACAAAACAAAGACGATGAGCAACTTTAAAATTGGCGATCCGGTTTCGGTTTTAGACGATGATATGGACGGAGTTGTTTCGGTGATTAACGGAGATAAAATCACCATTGAAACCACCGATGGATTTACGATGACTTATTTTGTCAATCAATTAGTTAAAAATTTAAATTCCAGTGATTTAAGCGGTCGTATAAAAAGTTTTAATGCTCAGAGAATTCAGCAAGAAAAAGAAGTTCCGCTCAAGCACAAACAGCCCACAGCAGTTCGACAAAAAGGCGAAATTCCGCCGCCTGAATTTGATTTGCACATCGAAAAATTAGTCAAGAATCCCAAGATGATGAGCAACTATCAAATCTTGAATTTGCAGATTGAAACCGCCCAACGACATATTGAATTTGCCTTGCGCAATCGTATTCCGAAAATTGTTTTTATTCACGGTGTGGGTGAGGGTGTGCTCAAAGCCGATTTGGATGCCATGCTCAGTCGATATGACCAAATAACATTTCAAGATGCCAACTATCAAAAGTATGGAGTTGGCGCTACTGAAGTTTATTTTAAACAGACCAAATAGGTTAGTTGGTCAACAAATTCCCGTACAAAATATCATTTCCGTAATAGAAAGTATTGTTGCCTTTCAGAAAGGTGACCCCTTTGAGTTTGATGGTGTGTAAATAACCGGTTCCATTTGTAGTTGTAGTCACTTCAATAATGCCGCTGGTTCCGGCCACGCCAGGTTGGGCAATCCACTCTTCATCAACGGCTGGTTCGTCCGGAAAGCTTCCGCCACAAAAATAAGTATCGTTGGTTGTCGTAATCGCCGAATTGAACAGACGATACACCAAATGATTTGTAGTGTCTGAAATCAAAGCTGTTTTAGCAGTTCCGAGGTTATCTGTTGATAACAATGCCGGATCTAATTGCTCAATGTACAAGGCTTCGATTCCGTTGTTTCGGGCATTGTATAATAAGTTTGCAGAAGTACAAAGTTTTACATCGTCCGCAATAAAGTTAAAAGGCAATGAAGTTGGCGTGGTGCTGTATTCACCAAAATTGAAGGTCTCATAAATTTGCTGACCATCGGGTTTTTGAAAGACGATATTTTTAAAAACAATGTTGTGCAAGTAGCGAACAATTTTCGTGGCACCGGTGGTAGCATCGGGTGTGGAATAAACGGCTGTAGAGGTAATTTCAACAGTTCCGCCCACAGCTGTCCATTCTTGCGTAGCGGCCGGACTCACCGGGCTGGGCGTACTGCAAATATTGGCTGATGAAACCGTGCCATTGTAGGTGCGATAGGTAACACTGATGTTTCCGCCTATGGTTTTAACACGCGGTTCACCATCAGGTGTCGCTTCATTGATAAATGCATTTTCAGACTCAGGCATTTTTAGATACATGGCTTCATTATCGCGAATTTTGTAAATAGTTTCGCCGCAACTAGCTGCTGTTACCGTTTGAAAATCTACATTTTCAATGGTCATATCACCATCATCACAGCTGTTGAGCGCCAAAAGTAAAGCCAGTATTCCGAGTGCTTTTTTCATGAAAATAATTTTGACAAAAATAGGATTTTAATTTACACCATCCGCATCAGAAATCCCGCAATCAAAAACGAAAATTAATACCTTTGGCGCATGAAAAAAGTCTACCTTGATCATGCCGCCACTACGGCTATTGCTCCTGAAGTGATTGAAGCGATGTTAACTTCTATGAAAGAAGATTACGGAAATCCGTCTTCAACACATAGTTTTGGTCGCCAAGCCAAAAGCAGCATTGAACTCGCCCGAAAATCCATTGCCAAAAGCATCCAAGCCGCGGCTTCAGAAATTGTTTTTACTTCTTGCGGAACCGAATCCAACAACTGGGTTTTTCGCAATGCTATTGACAACTTGCAGGTCAAACGCATCATCACCAGCCCGACTGAGCACCATGCCGTTTTGCATACGTTAGAAGAAATGACCCAAAACACGGATGTTGCTTTAGTGCTTTTGAAAATTCTTCCCGACGGTCAACCTGATTTGGTGCAATTAGAAGAATTACTCGCCGAAGATATCAAAACCTTGGTGTCTTTGATGCACGTAAACAACGAAACCGGCGTAGTGACCGATATTCAAAAAGTAGGTGAACTATGCCGCGCGCATCAAGCTCTTTTTCATTCAGATACCGTGCAATCGATGGGGAAAACAGCGATTGATGTACAACAATTACCCGTTGATTTTTTGGTGGCGAGCGCGCACAAATTCAACGGACCCAAAGGCATTGGCTTTTTGTATATCCGCAAAGGATTGTTGATGCAATCGATGCTTTTGGGCGGAGAACAAGAAAAAGGCCTGCGTGCCGGAACTGAATCGGTGCACAACATCATCGGTATGGCCAAAGCGCTCGAAATTTCTTTAGAACAATTAGAATCGCATAGAGAACATGTTCTTTCATTACGCGACTATTTGCTTTCAGCTTTAGCCCAACATTTTCCGGGCTTTAAAATCAATGGTTCGGCCGACGGATTCTACAATATTGTCAATGTAATGCTGCCATTTGCCGCTGATAAAACTGCGATGATTTTGTTTCATCTCGATATGAAAGGCATCGCCGTATCACGCGGAAGCGCTTGTCAATCGGGCAGTATTTCGCCCTCGCACGTATTGGCGCAAATGCTTTCAGAAGATGATTTACAGAAGCCTTCACTGCGTATTTCGCTGAGTCACCTGAACACCCAAGACGATTTGGATTATTTGATTCAAGCGCTCAAAACAGTTTAGTTTACCGCACCAAAACAACGTATTGCCAAGGTTGTAAACTGAACATTTCGCCCGAGTTCATAAAACAGGGCAGGCTTTGAGGACTTGCAACAAACAGCAGGAATAGCCGCAAAAAAAAATCCGCTGGTTGCCCAACGGATTTTCTATTTGTAGTTATAATTTTTACAAGTGAATCACTTCGCCATACGCATCAGCAACGGCTTCCATCACGGCCTCGCTCATGGTAGGGTGCGGGTGCACCGCTTTGAGGATTTCGTGACCGGTGGTTTCAAGCTTGCGCGCGACGACTGCCTCGGCAATCATATCGGTAACGCCGGCGCCAATCATGTGGCAACCGAGCCATTCGCCGTATTTGGCGTCAAAAATCACTTTGACAAAACCATCAGGCGTTCCGGCCGCTTTGGCTTTGCCCGAAGCAGTAAACGGAAATTTACCCACTTTGATTTCGTATCCTTTTTCTTTTGCGGCTTTTTCAGTCAAACCTACTGAAGCGATTTCAGGGGTAGCATAGGTACAGCCCGGAATGTTTCCGTAATCAAGCGGTTCTACGTGTAGGCCGGCAATCTTCTCAACGCACAGAATTCCTTCGGCTGAGGCTACGTGTGCCAAGGCTTGGCCAGGAGTCACATCGCCAATGGCGTAATAACCCGGAACGTTGGTTTGATAGTAGCTGTTCACCAAAATTTTATCGCGATCGGTAGCAATACCGGTTTCTTCGAGTCCGATGTTTTCGATGTTGGTTTTGATGCCCACTGCTGAGAGCACGATGTCGGCTTCAAGCACTTCTTCGCCTTTGGCGGTTTTGACAAAGGCTTTTACGCCGCTGCCAGAAGTATCAACGCGCTCTACCGAAGCATTGGTCATGATGTTGACGCCTGCTTTTTTAAGCGAACGCTCGAATTGTTTTGAGATGTCTTCGTCTTCAACCGGAACGATGTTCGGCATGAATTCAACCACGGTTACCTCGGTGCCCATCGCATTGTAAAAATGCGCAAACTCAACCCCAATGGCGCCTGAACCTACCACAATCATTTTCTTGGGTTGCGATGGTAAAGTCATGGCTTGACGATAACCGATGATTTTTTGGCCGTCTTGTGGCAAGTTGGGCAACTCGCGTGAACGAGCTCCGGTAGCAATGATGATGTGATCGGCGCTGTATTCGGTTACTTTACCATCGGCAGCCGTTACGTCGACTTTTTTGCCCGGTTTGATTTTACCAAAACCGTCGATTACATCAATTTTATTTTTTTTCATCAAGAATTGAACGCCTTTGCTCATGCCATCGGCTACCGAACGCGAACGCGCAATCACAGCATTGAAATCTTTGTCGTATTCTTTCACAGTCAAACCGTAATCTGAAGCGTGTTTTAAATAGTCAAAAACCTGCGCCGATTTTAAAAGCGCTTTGGTGGGGATACAACCCCAATTGAGGCAAATTCCACCGAGGTTTTCTTTTTCAACAACGGCTACTTTAAAGCCCAATTGCGAAGCGCGAATCGCAGTGACATATCCGCCGGGTCCGCTTCCTAAAACAATAATATCGTATTTCATTGTAGAGTGTTATTTCAAAAAATTGCTAAAAATGACTCGCGTCAATCCGGTTGCGAATGTACGGAATTATTTTAAAATCAAATGGGTTTTACGCGGTCAGTGCGCGTTAAAAAGTATAGGTCAAACCGAGTTGATAGCCGTTTTGATCGTTGATAAAACCTACCTGAACTTTTTTCTGATAGGGCTTGGTAAAAATGTAGTTGGTTCCGATGCCAATGGTGGCGCCGGCCAGTACATCCCAACCATCGTGTTTTTTGGCCTGAATGCGCGAATAGCCTACAAAAGAGGCGAGTAGGTAGCAGGGCGCGCCGTATTTCCAACCGTAGCGTCTTTGAATAAAAGCAGCTCCGGTAAAGGCGCAAGTGGTATGTCCGGACGGAAAAGAATAATTGTTTGAACCATCAGGTCGCGGCTTTTGAACAAGGTGTTTGAGCGATTGTTGCAGAATAAAGCCACTACCGTAGGCAAAAATAAATTGTTTGACGGGTTTGGTTCCGTCGTCGTCATAAATAAAAGCGGTGGTCAGTGCTGCGGCCGGAAGGGCAATTTGAATGATGTCACCGGCACTGGTAATGTCGCGGTTTTGCGCTTTTAAATGCGTAGTCAAACAAGTGACTAAAATAAATACAACGACTTTTTTCATGCTCATGCGCTAAAACTTAACGGTTACTCCGGCCAGTTGGGTGTTGTAGAATTGATTCAAACTATAACTCACGTCATAGCGCTGTTTTTTGGGTGCCATGCCCACGGTGTTGTCTTTTTTGACGGTAATGCGACGCTTGGCAATATTTTTACCAATCATATAACCAATCAGAATCCCCACCGGATAATCAGACGCCCAATGTACTTTGTTACTCACCATACTGAATGCTAACAAACCACCGAGTGAATACCCTACCGGTTTGATCCATTTATATTCGGGGTAATTGGTAGATATAATCACAAGGGTAGCCATAAAAGTAGCCATGTGCCCAGACGGCATCGCGTCGTAATACGGTGTGTGTTTGCCAAAGGCACTAAAGCTCGGAAAAGGCGTCCAATGCCCGCCATCGTGTCCGGTTTCAATAGCCGCAATAGGGCTCTGACGGCCGGTCATGCGTTTAAAAGCTTGCGTGGTAACGCCCACACTCAAGAGCGCTTCAACGAGTTCGCTCGAAGTATTCAGTGCGCGATAATCTTGTCGGTTGATGAGCCCTTTTACATAGAAGAATCCGCTCAAAAAAAGCGTCGTGTTTCCGTTGCCCAAATAATAAACGCCTGAACTCACGCTGGTCGGAAAAAACTCTAAACCCAAAACGCGTTTGTAGCGCGGCGATTCATCCCAACCACCCAATCGATCGCCAAAATCAATGGCGTCTTCAAGGATTTTTTGGTCATACGGAATCGTTACCGCGGTAGCGCCCAAAGCCAAAGCATCCCATTTGAGGTTTTCTTTGCGCGTTAATGAAACGCCGAATTGATATAAATCAGACGGAACATACCGAATCAAATCAATGGTTCTGGGTTTCGAAAAAATATAAGTGGTATTGTTATCAATGCGCACCGATTGTTGTGGTACCACTTTGATAGAATCGTTTTAATGGCACTGAGCTTCAGTGAATCAACAGCGGTCTGAGCCTGAGCTGCGATGGGGAAAACAAACAAAAAATTAATAACTGATAAATCTGAGCGCGCATTCTAATTTTTTTAGCGGCCTAAAAGTATAATTTTTTAAGATAAATATTAACTATTTGAAATTTTAACAGCTAACATATCAATTTTAAATTATTCTTCCACCGATAGAAATGCGAATCGGGCGTTCTTGTAATAAGCCCCGCCCGAGATGTTGAGCAGTTCGGTGTGCGTAAGGCCTTGCTCGACAATCAAACCTTTGTCCATAACGATGATTTGATCGGCCTTGACAATCGCGCCAATCGGTGCGCAATCACTACCGAAGTTCTTCCGCGGGTGATTTTATCGGTAGCACTTTGAATGAGTTCTTCTGAATGCGTATCAATCGATGAAGTGGCCTCGTCCAAAATCAAATGCTCGGGTTGCTTCGGCATAAGCGCAAAACGCAATGAGTTGGCGTTGCCCAGACGAGAGCATCACCGCGCTCTTTGACGTTGTAATCATAACTGCCTGGAAGACTGGTGATAAATTCGTGTACCCTGATTTTCTGAGCCGCTTGCATCACTTGCTCGCGACTAATATCCGGATTGCGCAGCGTGATGTTGTTCAGAATCGTATCGGCAAACAAAAACACATCTTGCAACACCACGGCAATTGGTTATACCGACTTCTAAAGTATATTCCTTGATGTTGCGGCCGTCAATATAAATACTGCCCGCGTTGATTTCATAAAAGCGATTGAGCAAATTGATGATCGTAGATTTTCCGGCTCCGGTAGCCCCTACGATGGCCACGGTTTGACCAGCTCCTGACCTGCAGGTTGATGCCTTTGATGATTTCTTCGTTTTGAATGTAGCTAAAATGCACGTCTTTGAATTCAATGTTGCCTTCAAAAACTGGCTGTAACACTTCCGGTATCTTGAATTTGGTCTTGGGTATCGATGATGTCAAACACGCGGTTGGCCGAAATCATCCCCATTTGCATCTCGTTGAACTTATCGGCAATTTGACGCAGCGGATTAAACAACATCCCAATAAACATGGTATACGAAAAACAAATCCCCGAAGGTCGTAAAATGGTCGCCGTGCAAAATTTAATCCCGCCATAGAGCACTACAACCCCAAAGTAAGCGATGAAATAATATCGGCAATCGGAAAGAAAAATCGAGTTATACAAAATAGTCTTGACCCAAGCCTTGCGGTGTTTGTCATTGATCTCGCTGAACTCTTCGCCTGATGGCTTCGCGGTGAAACAGCCGAACGATTTCATGCCTGTCACGCGTTCTTTGCACAAAAGCGTTCATGTTGGCAATTTGGTTGCGCAATTTTTCAAAGGCTACTTGCATTTTGCGCTGAAAAATGCGCGTAAAAAACACCAACACCGGCATGGCCAACACCACAATCCAACTCAGTTGCCAGTTCATATAAAACATAAAGAGCAACACCACAAGCATCTTCATCAAATCACTGGTAATCATAAACAAACCTGGCTAAAGATTTTGGCAATTTGCTCGATGTTCGATACCGAACGCGTCACCAAATTGGCCTACCGGCGCGTTGTCATAATACTGCATTCTAAAACTCAGCACGTGTTTAAAAAGCTTCACGCGGATGTCTTTGACAATATCTTGCCCGAGCCAGTTGGCCCAGAGCACAAAATAAAATCTGCGACAAAATCCCCGAGCATGAGCACCACGCCCATCAGCACGATATACAACAGCAAGCCTTGTCCGTCGTGGGTTTTGATGTAATTGTCTACGGTCAGTTTGAGCAAATACGGCCGGAGCGCCGCAAACACCGAGAGCGATATGGCAAACGCAATCACGCTGTTAAAGCGCCCAACGGTACGGTTTGGCGTATTTTAGAATTCGTTTAAAAACGACGGTATCAAAGCACGCGTTTTCATCTGAGTTAGCTGAGCGTTGAGTTCCCGGCGAGACTGAGCTATTTTATTTGAGTAGCGGTTTCGCTTTTCGCTTTTATCTTTTGCTTTAAAGAACAAAGCAAAAGGATAACGCTCAATCGGGGCTAAAGATTTCTTCTATATGTGTGTTTTGTTTTCTCATTCAATATCCTGGTGCAACGAAACATACGGATACACAATATTGGTTAAATACAATCCGTGTGCGGGCACCGAAACTCCGCTTCGCTGCGGTTTTTACTGTCTAATACTTGCTGAAATTCGGCCAAACTCATTGTTTTGCTCACCCCGAGCAAAGTGCCCACAATGGCTCAAACCATATTGCGCAAAAACCGATTGGCGGTAACAGTAAAGGTCAAACGATCTTCGTGCACCGTCCAATAAGCTTCAGAAAATAGCGCAGTCAAAAGTATACACCGGTATGCACTTTTGAAAAACACTCAAAATCGGTGTGCCAAGAGCAATTGCGCTGCTGCATTCATCGCATCCACATGAAGCTCTTTGCCATAAAACCAACTCAAACCGTCTAAGAAAACATTTTTCTGCTGATGGATGTGGTATTGATAGGTGCGCGCGGTGGCATCAAATCGAGTACGCGCCTCATCACGCACGCCAAAACTTTTTGCACGGCAATGTCTTTGGGCAAAAACGAGTTGAGTTTGTGCACCGATTTTCGGCAAAGCGCGCTCATAGTCAAAATGCGCATACATCATTTGGGTACGCACGCCGCTGTCGGTTCGGCCGGCACCGGTGATTTCAAATTTTTCTGACAACAGCGTGTTCAAGGCGTGCGATGCTTTGCCACCGAACGCGCCTGCGGCTGTATTTGCCAACCGTGGTATTGCGTGCCGTTGTATGAAAACTGCATAAAATAGCGGTACGCCAGTAGTGGGAGAATTTCGGGGCAAATATAACGCGAACAGATAGTGGATCAGGTTATTGGACGTTAATTACAGTTGTCGGTGCAGAAGAATGTAACTGAACTAAACTTCTTTAGAAATCGTCAGACCCAATGAGGCGCAGCCGAACTGACGAATTACACATCTCGCGCTATTTGGTTTTCTTGGGTGAAAAGATTAGTCAAAGGTTTTAGGACATTGTTTAAATTGGTGCTAAGTGCGGTGTAAAAACGTAATGCATTGAAAAAGGATTTAGCCTTTACTTTGAATGTTGCCTTCTTGGATGCAAATCGAGTTGACATAATTATAATTGATAGATAAATGCCTCATCAACGAGATTCATCGAACTCCTCTGTAAAGTATAGTTTAGTGAGATAAAAAGTAACAAAAAAATCATCCGGCCACTCAAAAAAAGCTATAAAAAGGGCCTTCAAACCTAAACCAGCCGAACTCTCTCCGCTGCGCTCCGTTCAAACACACCTGGTTCTTAACGGTTTCAAAAGCCTCTTTTTATGTACGCTTTTTTTAAAACGCCGGAGGCTGACGCTCACGGAATGAGGCGTTTATTTATTGATGGAGCGTTTTGCAGAGTGTTTGTTTTGAAGCAATCGTGTAACCGATAATCAGCTCCGCAAAGTCTCCCGACTTTGCGCTGAGTTTTTTAATGCAAAAAAACATTGTTCACTTCACTATACCCCATAAAAAAAGCAGGCTTTCACCTGCTTTTCTGGCAACAATTAACAAAGGAATCAAATGGCAGCTTTGCGCTGTTCTACGGCGGATATAAAGGCATCTACTTCATCGATTTCAACTTGTACGCGCGCCAAGTCCATTTGTTTTTCAAGTAAGGCTACAGTTCCGTAGCTTTCGCGTCTGTTTTCGAGTAAGAATTTTTTATATTCTAATCTGGTTTTTTTGTTGATGGCATCGTCTTTTGAAGGTCCGTCGGGCAAAATGTTAATGATGGTTTCGGTAGCCGAAATCTCGGTCAAGACCCCTTGTAGTTCTGCATCCAGCTCTTGCGAAGTTTCGGCAATTCGGCTGGTTAAACGTTCGTCAGAAAGTTTTTTGAAACTCAAATCTGCTTTCTCTCTACCGGCCCATGTAAGTAAGGCATTACAATCGGCCACGGTGCTCAGGTTGTTTACTGAATAATCCATAATAAAAAAATTTAAGGGTGAATAATGTTGGCACCGTTTTCAAGTTTTAGGCCGTAATGTTTTGAAATTGAAATATTTGGGACGATTTTAACATAAATGAAGTAGTTTTGTAAAGGGTTTTTTACTTTTTGGGGTTACTGAGAACCTGAGTAGCTGGCGCGCACCGAGTGAAACATTTGATTAACTATAATTCGTTTTGCGGAATGTTTGTTTTGAAACCATCGTTTAAACGACAGCGTTGCAGATTTTCTGTAAAAACTCTTAAATCTATTGGTTCAGCGGCCTCAATTTACTGCTCTATTCACCTTGCGGTATTGGCTTTCGAGCAACAACCGCTCTAGTTCAAGCAGCTCTTGTTTGTGTTGGTGCTGTTGCCATAAGATGAGGTTTTCGGGCGGGGGCGGGGGCACTGTTTTTTGCGTCATCGTGACCAGATGCGGAATTTGTTTGAATTTTTTATGGTGTTTGCGGGTTTTTAAAAACTCGCTCAGTTGCCAAGCCCGCAGCTCTTGGTGGTATTTCTTTTCGTAAAAGGCTGCTCTTTGGGCTACAAGCAGCCGTTGGTATTCATTTTCGCGCAACTGAGCCTCGAGTTCTTTTTGTAAAGCCGTTTGGGTTTTTGGGTTGGGCGCTTTGGCCTGGGCCTCGGTGGTTTGTAGATACTGCAAGAGCTCAGCCAATAATTGTTTGGCAGCCAAGGGCAAATCGCGTTGCCCGATTTCAAACATAGCCCATTGACTGCGGCTGATTTGCAAAAGCATGGCCATTTCAATTTGGCTGATGCCCAAAAGTTTTCGGAGTTCGTTTTCTCGTTTCATGGCGCAGATGTTTGGTCTTAAAGTGTTCAAAACAAATACTTTGCCATTCGTTTTGTGACAAAATCTATTTTTTGACAAGTTTTGTCACAACTTTTGTGACAAAATCGGTTTTTGGAAGGGTTTTGCCACAGACAGGTTGTGTAAAATAATTTAAATCTTAAATAAAATCGAGTCAAAAGGCGCTATACCATCAAGCTATGGAGCATTTTTAAAAAATTTTGCCTTCTGAGATTTTTGATTATTTTTACCTACTACCACTGCTTGTTTGCTGCATAAAGCCAATTTTAGAGCTAAGTTTTTGTTTTTAGTGCAGTTATAAAAACCGAAAAGTTCTGATTGCGCTTTGAACAAAACGATATTGAATTTGCCTTGATGAATCATGTCCAGTCGTGATTGATGCCATGTTATGACTTTGATATATTTTTTTCGGCGAATCTGAAAGAATGATAACTTTACCCAATAAAGAATAAATTAAAAATGTTTGAACAAACTTTTAAAAATATTGACGATATCCTTCATAAAGATGCGGGTTGCGGCAGTGAACTAGACTATGTAGAACAAACCTCTTGGATTTTGTTTCTCAAGTATTTGGATGATTTAGAAAAAGACCGTGCCACCGCAGCCGAATTAACCGGCAAGACCTACACGCCAATTATTGACCAAGCTTTCCGATGGGCGACTTGGGCCGCACCCAAAGACAAAGACGGAAAACTAGACCATCACAATGCTTTGACGGGTGATGACCTCGCTGATTTTGTAAATGGACCACTCTTTAACTACCTCAAAAAATTCAAGCAAAGCGCCGCGAGTGCCAATACGATTGAATACAAGATTGGTGAAATTTTCAGCGAACTGAAAAACCGCATCCAAAGTGGTTATAATTTACGCGAGGTGATTAACCTGATTGATCAATTGCGTTTTCGCACCCATGCCGAAAAGCATGAAATGAGTCATTTATATGAGGATAAAATCAAAAATATGGGCAATGCAGGGCGCAATGGCGGAGAGTATTATACCCCGCGTCCGCTGATTACGACCATCGTCAAAGTGGTGGGTCCCAAGATAGGTGATAAAATATACGATGGTGCTGTGGGCAGTGCGGGCTTTTTGTGCGAAGCTTTTGCTTACTTAAATAAACCCGGGCTTTCGACCAAAGATTGGGAAACGCTTCAAAAAAGCACGTTTTACGGCAAAGAGAAAAAATCATTGGCGTATATCTTGGGGGTGATGAATATGATTTTGCACGGAGTGGAAGCGCCCAACATCATACACACCAACACGCTGGCCGAAAACCTGGCCGACATACAGGAAAAAGACCGTTATGAGGTGGTGCTGGCCAATCCGCCTTTTGGGGGAAAGGAACGTGCCGAAGTGCAACAAAACTTCCCGATTAAAACAGGCGAAACCGCTTCGCTCTTTTTACAGCACTTTATTAAAATTCTCAAAGCAGGCGGCAAAGCAGGGGTGGTCATTAAAAACACCTTTTTGAGCAATACCGACAATGCCACGGTGGCCATACGCAGAACCTTGTTAGAAAACTGCAACCTGCATACCGTATTGGATTTACCGGGAGGAACGTTTACCGGTGCGGGTGTAAAAACGGTGGTGCTCTTTTTTGAAAAAGGCAAACCTACCCAAAACGTGTGGTACTACCAGTTGAATCTAAGCCGCAATTTGGGCAAGACCAACCCACTCAACGAAAATGACCTGGCAGAATTTGTAGCCCTACAAAAAACCTTTGCTGATAGCGACAACTCTTGGTTGTTACCTGTTAAAGACCTAGACCCAAGCACGTTTGATTTAAGCGTTAAAAACCCCAACAAGAAAGAAGAAGTTACGTTCCGCCCACCGCAAGCCATTTTGGAAGAAATGAAAGCCTTGGACGAAGAAAGTGCCGAAATCCTTAACTCAATTTTGGAACTGATATGAAGAGTTGGGAAAGAAAAAGTTTAGGTGATGTTTGTGAAATTATTAATGGCTCTACACCATTGAGAACGAATAAAGATTTTTGGGAGAATGGAAACTTTCCTTGGTTTACTATTGATGACATAAGAGAGCAGGGAAGAATTATTACTAACACTAAACAACAAGTTACAGAAGCTGCACTTTCCAAATTGAGAGTATTACCAGTAGATACGGTTTTACTTTGTTGCACCGCTTCCGTTGGAGAATATGCTATTACAAAAATTGAAACAACTACAAATCAGCAGTTCAATGGCTTAGTTGTGAAAGATAAAAAAAAATTAGCCCCAGAGTTTTTAATGCATTATTGTTCAACATTGAAGGACAAACTTTGGGATTAAGTGGTAAAACAACAATTGATTTTATTGCAATTAGCAAACTAAAACCTATTGAAATCCCCCGCTCCCCGAACAACAACGCATCGTTTCCATATTAGATGAAGCCTTTGCCGCCATCGCCAAGGCCAAAGCCCATGCCGAGCAAAACCTCAAAAACGCTCGTGAACTTTTTGAAAGCTATTTGCAGGGGGTGTTTGAGAATGGGAATTGGGAGAAAAAAGAATTAAAAGAGTTAACTACAATATTGGGAGATGGTCTTCACGGAACGCCAAAATATACGATTGACGGAGACTATTATTTCATAAACGGGAATAACTTAAAAGATGGCAAAATAGAGTTTAAGGAAAATACTAAACGAGTGAATGTTGATGAATTTAATAAGCACAAGAAAAATCTCAATGATAGGACAGTTCTTGTTTCGATAAATGGCACATTAGGTAATGTTGCATTTTATAATGGTGAGAAAATTATTTTGGGTAAAAGTGCATGCTATTTTAATCTCAAAGAAAAGGTTGATAAGGGTTTTGTGAAGTATGTTCTTTCAAGTCGATATTTCATAGACTATGCTCACAGAGAAGCAACCGGAGCAACTATTAAAAATGTTTCTTTAAAATCAATGAGAGAATTTAAAGTTCCTTTACCACCACTCAAAGAACAACAAACCATCGTCCGTCAATTGGATGCATTGCGCGCTGAAACCCAAAAGTTGGAAGCTATATATCAAAAGAAAATTGCTGATTTGGAGGAGTTGAAAAAAAGTATTTTGCAGAAGGCGTTTGCGGGGGAGTTGAGAATTGAAAAAGCAGAATTATGCCTAGAAAAGTAATCAAAATAATGGTATCATCTACGGTATATGGTTTTGAGAAAGAACTGCGTGTACTTTGTGCCACTATAGAAAGCTATAAATCTGCTGAATTTAAATATAAAGTACTCAATAGTCATATCGGTACAGTATACGTAGCGCCGGGAGTTTCCAATACTGAAGCCTGCTTGCGAGCTGTAGATGAATGTGACTTCTTTTTGGGAATTATTTTGCCGAGGTATGGTTCGGGAATCACACATGAGGAATTTGCAAGAGCAATTGCACAAGATAAACCAAGAGGTTTCTTGAGTCATTACTCAGTTCGCTACGCACGAGAATTATTAGCTCAATATATGTACACCGATATAAAAGAACGTGTCAAAAATCCTGATTTTGAGTTTAAGAAAACACCGGTTTTTGAAGATGCCCGTATTATCGACATGTATAATGAAGCGATACAAGATGGTAAGCCTATGGATCAAAGAAGATGGGCACACGAATTTGGTCATTTTGATGGTGATGAAATGAAATTTATTGAAACGGAGTTTAAAGACATCAACCGATTAAAAGCTGACCTTGACGAATTAGCTAGACTTAAAGCATTACAAGCATGAACAACGAGCAACTCATAAGAAACCTGATAAAACAGGGAGAAAGCGGACAGCTTGAATTTAAAGAAGTTGTTCGTAAAGAAGATATTGCAAAAACTCTATGCGCTTTCCTAAATGCAGCGGGAGGTATGGTTTTGATTGGTGTAAAAGATGATGGTAAAATCATCGGAATAGACCAAGCCGAAAATTATGAGGTGGAATTAAAGCAATATCTGTTTCAATCTATTATTCCTGAAGCTCCTGTTACTGTTTCTATAGAGCAAATTGGGATAAAGAAAATACTATCTGTAAAGGTGTGGAATGGCTCAAAGCCCCCTTACATTTTTAACGGAGAAATATTTTTCAGACGAGGAAGTAAAACGATTAAAGCAAATGCTACGGAGATTTCAAAACTCATTGCCGAAAGACAAAAAACAGAACTGCATTGGGAACGTCAACCCGCTTTAGGTGTTGATTTAGACGATTTGGATGAACTAGAAATACGTAAGACTATTCAAGACTTAACTAAATATGGTCGAGGGAAGTTATTTGGCGAAAATGAAATTGAAGAATTTTTAACGTATTATAGTCTTTATAGAGATGGTCATCTTACGAATGCTGCTGTTGTTCTTTTTGCAAAAGAGCCAGCGAGATACTTGCCCCAAAGCCGAGTTCGTTTAACGGTTTTTAATGATAGTAAGATATCCAATAGTTACGGCTACGATAAGTTATTTGAAGGTAATCTTTTCAGGAACATCGAAGAAATACTTCAATTTTTTGAAGTCAATATTGCTACAAGAAGTAAGTTCAGTGAGAAAAGATGGCTGCGTGAAGATGTTACCTATCCAAAGTTTGCTTTGAGAGAAGGATTGATGAACGCTTTAATTCACAGAGATTTTTCAGCTGTTTCAGGAACTGTTCACATTGCTTTTTATCCAACTCATTTGGAAATTATTAATTCAGGATCACTATATGGAGGATATTCCCCCAATGATTTAGCGAAAAGTCATTTATCTGTTCCGCGAAATCCCGATATAGCTCACATCTGCTTTTTACGTCAAATGATTGAAAAGATAGGCAGAGGAACGGTGCTGATGATAGAGGACTGTGAAAGTAAAGGATTTGCAAGTCCTAAATGGAATACGAATGCTGGTTCTACTACAGTAGTATTTCCTGGAGTTACTGTGACAGCAAAACATGATGCTGTAAATGATGCTGTAAATGATGCTGTAAATGATGCTGTAAATGATGCTGTAAAGCGAGGTATAATTGATGCTGTAACTGATACTGTAACTGATGCTCTAATTGATGCTGTAAATACAATTGTAAAACTAAATGAAGGTGCTTCAATAAAAGACATAATGGATGTTACAGGAAAATCAAATGCTACCGCAAAAAGGTATTTACAAACACTAAGAGAAATAAATCTTATTGAATTTAAAGGAGCTGCAAAAACAGGTAAATATTACCTTACCAATCAGGCTACAAAAAAAATATACAGTAAAAAATGAACGAAGCAGAAACTAGAGCAGAACTCATAGACCCAAAGCTAAAAGCTTGTGGTTGGGGCGTTGTGGAAGGCTCTAAAGTCCTTCGTGAATACAACATCACGGCAGGTAAAATTCAAACAGGGGGTGGCAGGGGCAAACGTGAAATTGCCGATTATGTGTTGGTGTACAAAGGCATCAAATTGGCGGTGGTTGAAGCCAAAAGCGATGAATTGGAAGTGGGCGAAGGCGTAATGCAGGCCAAGAAGTATGCTGAGAAATTAAAACTAGAAACCACCTACAGCACCAACGGTAAAGCCATTTACCAAATTTGTATGAAATCAGGCGAAGAAGGTTTGGTAAACCATTTTCTGAGCCCAGACGAACTTTGGAACAAAACCTTTTCAGATCAAAACCATTGGAGAGAAAAATTTGCCCATGTTCCGTTTGAAGACAAAAGTGGAAGTTGGCAGTTAAGATACTATCAGGAAATTGCCGTTCAACGCACCGTTGAAGCCATTGCACAAAGCAAAGAAAGAATTTTACTGACCCTTGCCACAGGAACTGGAAAAACGGCCATTGCTTTTCAGATTGCGTGGAAACTGTTTCAAACGCGTTGGAATTTAAAACGAGACGGCAGCCGAAGACCAAGAATTTTATTTTTGGCCGACCGAAACATTTTGGCCGACCAAGCCTACAACTCTTTTTCGGCTTTTCCGGAAGATGCTTTGGTGCGCATCAAACCCAATGAGATAAAGAAAAGCGGAAAAGTGCCCACCAACGGCAGCATTTTCTTTACCATTTTTCAAACCTTTATGAGTGGCGCGGATGCAGAAGGAAAACCGGCACCCTATTTCGGGGAGTATCCGGCCGACTATTTTGATTTCATCATCATTGACGAGTGCCACCGGGGCGGAGCCAATGACGAAAGTAATTGGCGCAGCATTTTAGAATATTTCAGTCCGGCAGTGCAACTGGGTTTAACCGCCACACCTAAGCGAAAAGACAATGTAGATACCTACAAATATTTTGGTGAACCAGTTTATATCTATTCGCTAAAAGAGGGAATCAACGACGGTTTCTTAACACCTTTTAAAGTAAAACGGATCAAAACGACTTTGGATGATTATCGCTACACCCCAGATGATACGGTGGTAGAAGGCGAAATAGAAGAAGGTAAACTTTATGAAGAAAAAGATTTTAATCGCACCATTGAAATTGTCGAGCGCGAAGCCAAACGGGTAAAAATCTTTTTGGATGAAACCAACCCAAACGAAAAAGCAATTATTTTTTGTGCTAATCAAGCGCACGCGGCATTAATCAGAGATTTGGTGAACCAAAATGCTCAAAGCAAGGACACATATTATTGTGTTCGTGTTACCGCCAATGACGGAGAAGATGGCGAAAGGCTCTTAAGAGAATTTCAAGACAACGAAAAAACCATCCCAACCATTCTGACTACTTCGCAAAAGCTATCTACCGGAGTTGATGCAAGGAATATCCGGAACATCGTTTTGCTTCGCCCTGTAAATTCAATGATAGAATTTAAACAAATTGTCGGACGTGGTACACGTTTGTTTGATGGCAAAGAGTTTTTTACCATTTATGACTTTGTGGATGCCTATAAACACTTTTCAGACCCTGAATGGGATGGAGAACCAATTGAAGACGAACCCAAAACACCAAGGCCTTACCCAACGCCAAAACCAGAAAAACCGGTCGTTGATGACCCAGGTGGCCCTTCACCGACAGCCGCAAAAGTAAAAGTCAAATTGCGTAACGGTAAAGAAAGAGAAATCAAACACATGGTTTCGACCTCGTTTTGGAGTGCCGAAGGTAAACCTATATCGGCAGAGGAGTTTCTGAACAACTTATTTGGCGAGTTGCCAAAGCTTTTTAGAGACGAAGAAGAATTGCGAAAACTTTGGAGCAATCCAATGACCCGAAAAACGCTATTAGAAAATTTAGATGCTGCAGGCTTCCCGAAAGATGATTTATTGACTTTGCAAAAGTTGGTTGATATGGAAAAAAGCGACCTATATGATGTATTAGAATATGTCTTTAATGGCAACTATATTGCATTGACAAGAGAAGCCAGAGCCAAAGCAGCCGAGGCGACTATTTTTGCCTTGATTAATGAACAACAAAAAGAGTTTATCACGTTCGTGTTGAGCAAATACATTGAAACGGGTGTGGACGAACTCGATCAAGAGAAACTACCGATTTTACTCACCAACAAGTATCAATCACTAGAAGATGCCAAAGAGATTTTGGGAGACGTGGCCCATATCAGCAAATTATTTATTGAATTCCAAGCGCATTTATACAAAGAGCGTGTGGCTTAGAGAATTTAAATCAAATGAAACGAGTTTCTAATATTACCAAAGAACTTAATATAAGCCTTGACCAATTGATTACTTCATTAAATGAAGTGGGGTATGTTGATGAGCATTTGAATATAAACACTCGTATTCCGATTGAGTTTTTTGAGAAAATCAAAGCTATTTATTCTAATGAGGTAACTCATGGGGAATCCAAAAATGAAATTGAAGATTCTTTTCAACAACCACATTTCTTTGAAAAAGCATTAGTTGAATTAACATTACAACATAATAAATTTGACAGTAGAGAAGAAGTTTTGAAATCATTCGAGGGTAATGCTGTTAAAACTCTATTCAACGATGAAGAGGCCTTTTTGATTGCTTTAGGTTTAGAGGATAAATCAGTTCGATCAATAGCAAATCGTTATTTTCAATCAAAAACTGTAACGGGTGAACAATTCTTTATAGTTCACCAACATGCGATGGCCGTTTTTAAAAAGTATGGAGGGGCTTTTTTGACACATTTAATGGCCTTGCCCAAATTACCTTTTAAGGCCTTAGATGCGTATCAACTGTTTAGTGAATTAGATAGGCGAAAGTCCAAGATAGAATTTCCAATAGTTCGATTTACATACAAAAATCAAAATGGTATTATTGAGCATTTACAAATGACGTTTGATGCTCATTACCAATCAGCAAAACAAATTCGAAATAATCATGTAATTGTGATTAAGAATAAGTCTACTGGAAGAATTTTGTTTAAAGTCGATAGGGAAGGATATGTTATGCCAGTATCTACACAAAATCAAATCGTACCTGTTTTACAATACTTTATTCAGATATCAAAAGACATAGATACTTTTGTTTTAAATTTCGGTCTTGAAACTGGTTTCTGTTCAAGATGTGGAAGACCATTAACAGATAAAGAATCTCTTCGAATAGGAATGGGTCCATCATGTCGACAATATGGATAACATTTATTTTAATTCAGTAACTTTTATCCTTCGAAAATACCTCACATTGTTGTTGTTGATTCTCTAGCTCCGCAAAAATGTTCCTGTGAAAAACACCGCAAATGTCTCGAGATTTTAGTAATTAAAATTTACACACCATGAAAGAAGGATATGTAATAAGACCCCAACAATTGCCACATTTTTTAACCGCCACAATTGTTGATTGGGTAGATGTTTTAAAAACCTTTTTCATTTGATAAGTACTTGATGCAAAGTTAGCTTAGCGTAAAGTCGGGAGACTTTGCACAGCGGGTAGATACTAAAAATCTGAATCATTCAAATCAATACCATACCGTATATAAAAACGATTCGGACTGCTATCTTTAGGAACTTGAACTGAGTATCTGCTTTTTTTACCGCAGTTTTGTTCGTATTGATTACTGAACATTTCACTTTGAGGTAAATTAGTGATTTCAGAGACATAAAAATCATTGGCAACCTTGACCCAATTGTCATTTTTTCCTACTTGGTATGTTAATCTGTTGCTGAACACGATGGGGCTATTTGACTGGGTAAAAGACTTGGTTTTTACTTGTCTTTTTGAAGGGTACTTCATCAAATCACAATCTCTGAACAGTGATTCATTTATCTTGTATTCAACTACTAGTTTGGATGACTTAAAAGGAATGCAGATTATTTTTTCTTCAGTGTATGAAGTAGAAAACCCAGACGATGTTATATTGCTTGTGGTATTTGAAATTGCTATTGAACTCATCGGGAATAAGCTATAACCTGAAATCGCTCTACTAACAATACCGCTTTTAGAATCGGTAAAAACTCGGTTTTTATAGTAGTTGTTTGCAACTCCATTCAAAATAAAAAAGCTCTCTTCAAGATTTAAATAGATATTCTGATCGGTTTTGTTATAAAAGCTAAAGCCGATGTTTCCGCCTTGGTCCCATAAATTGTAGGATATAATGCAGTTTGCATCTTCGTATACCATACGATTATCTTTTAATTCAATTTTTTCAGTAGCAGTAGCTTTATAAACTTGATAGTAATAATTTGATTTGCATGAGGTAACTAAAATTGCAATCATGCTCACTAAAATAGCTGTTTTTGTTTTCATTTATTTTGATTTTTAAACTGAATAATAGTTGCATATAGGCTCAAGCAAACAATACGGTTGTACCACCCAAAAAGCCTTAGCCTTTCAAGCAGGTTTCAATGTCGTGAAATAAGTGGTGTGGGGTAAATGTAGTTAAATAATTGATAAAGAGGTAAAAAAAGTTGTTGGGAGTCGGGGGTCGGTCGTCGGGAGTCGGTGAGATAGGTATTTCAAAACAAACCTTCCGCAAAACGAATCATACATGAACACACGATGCATTCTGTGCGCGTCAGCCTCCGGCGTCTTAAAAAAAGCGTACATAAAAAGAGGCTTTTGAAACCGTTAAGAACCAAGTGTGTTTGAGCGTAGCGCAGCGCAGTAAGTTCGGCTGGTTTAGGTTTGAAGGCCCTTTTTATAGCTTTTTTTGAGTGGCCGGATGATTTTTTTGTTACAGTTTACCTCTACACGTTTTTATTTACATAGGTGTTCGGTGAATCTCGTTGATTAGATATTTTCTATCAACTATAATTATCTCAACTCGATTTGCATCCAAGGCAAAAAGTAAAAAGCTAAATTCTATTTCTATGTTTATCAGTTACACGATTGCTTCAAAACAAATATTCCGAAAGCAAATTATTCTTTTGCAATTTTAAAGATGAGTTTTTCATCATTTGGGTTGGTCAAGTGCAAAAAATAAACCCCTTTTGAGCCATCAAGAGTTAGTTCTATTTTAGAAGTATCTGTATATTTTTTTTCGAAGATTAATTGCCCCAACGGATTTATCAGTTTGAGGTGGATGTTTTGAAATGTTTGTTGTAAATCAATTGATATATCTTTTGCTGTTGGGTTGGGAAATACAGAAATTTTAGAGTCCTCAAAAGCCGTACTTTTTAAGTGGTCAGATTCTAATTTAACTATCCAGTAATCATATAGCCCTCTTGTATCAGCAGTTTTATCTCCAGAAATAGGCGAATTGCTTGTGCCGCCAATAATAAGGCTATCATCAGTAACCAAATACTCAAAACTTGAATTATAGTCATTGTCAGAGCCACCGATGGTTTTATCCCAAATGATATTTCCATCAGAATTTAGTTTCATAACCCAATTGTCATAACCACCTATTGAGTTCTGTGTTTTGTTACCTGAAATATTAGAATTCGAAAATCCTACAGCATAGTAATTACCGTTGTTGTCTTCTTTTAAATCAGTTATTACATCATCTGATGAACCACCAATGGTTTTGTCCCACAATACTGTTCCGAACGCATCGACTTTGATAATCCAGTAATCTTTTCCGCCCAGATTGTTCTCTGTTTTTTGTCCGGAAATATTAGAATTAGAATCAAACCCAAACAAGTATCCACCATCCGAAGTTGAGATCATGGTTTGTAACATATCCCTGTTGTTTCCTCCAAATTTTTTCTGCCAAAGAATATTTCCGTCAAGATCCAATTTTAAAATCCAACCATCTATATCGCCGTAGCAAGGCTCGGTTTGGTCACCCGAAACATCGCAATAGGTATAGCCGCCAATTAAGTAGCCACTATCAGAAGCATTGACAGCTACCGTAGCACCGTCGGTCAATTTGCTTCCGATGGTATTGTCCCACTGTATGTTTCCGAGCGCGTCAATTTTTATAACCCAATAATCAAAGTAGGTATAATAGGGCAATCCAAACGGAAAGCCAACATTGTTTTCGGTCTTATCTCCGGAGTTGTCTGAAACCGAACTTCCTGCCAATAAGTAACCGCCATCCGGTGTCTGGATAACTGAACTAAGAAGATCACTAAAGTTGGCTCCTATGGTGTTTTGCCACTCGATTGTTCCGTTGTAGTCTAGCTTAATGACCCAAAAAGTCATTGAAGCCATGTGTGTTTCGGTTTTATTGCCGGAAATGTTTGACTGAGAACTGCCGCCAACAAAAATCCACCGTCCGTGGTTTCCATTACGATGGGTTGGCTGTCTGAGCTGCTTCCAAATTTTTTTGCCATTGAATTTCGCCGATTGCATTGGTTTTGATAATCCAATAATCAGATGAACCATAGTTGGTAACTGTTTTATCGCCTGATATGCCGCTTTCTGACTCACCACCCAATAAATAGCCGCCATCGGTTGTTTGAATTATTTTGTCTAACCTTTCATTACCGTTTCCGCCATAGACTTTTTGCCAATGAATGTTAGGCGCTTGCGCACAAAGCAGCACTGGGCAATAGATAATCAATATAAGAAGCCATTTTTTCACGATATCAAATTTAAAAGGATTGCGGTCAACTTTATGAGTTTAAGCAATCCTTTTTGTTTTTAATTTTTATAAAACGTTTGTTCTGTTTTTGCACCTGAGGTGGTAATTTTTTTCAAGATGTAATAATACTGTTCCATCAACTTGTCATATAGTTCAGGGTCTTTTACTTCAATCTCATTCAACAGTTTTACCGTCATATTCATTGAACCCAAAACCGCCATAGAGTATATAGTTCCAGATACATACGACTCAAAATTACAATTACCTATTACGCTGCTGATGACTCCAATTCCTCCTCGAGTCTGATGGCTGATGGAGGGTATTTGAACTCCAATAGCATGATCAAATATATTATCGTAATTAAATTGATCATCAGCTGTTTGACTTATAGGCCCGTTGTCTACGTCATAAAAAACCTGATCATAGCCCGGCTGAAAACGAAGTCTATAATTTTGTCTACGACAAACAATTGCTCCACCTAGTTCGGGCTGGTCAACAATGCTTGTAACTTCACCGCCGATTACTCGAGCATCGAAGGGTTCGTACAAAGCAGCAATATCAGTTTTAGCAGAATCTAGTCCTGATAAGTAGCCCGCATTAGTAGCGCTGTTTCGGATGTAGTTACGCATTCTGGTTACTTACCCTTGTGTAAAATTCCAACATTGACTCATTAAAGCACTATTGTTCATATAATTTCCAGGGGTGATATCGGTATAGTGTTCCTGATAACAATTGACAAGACTAGGGTCAACAATAAAGTTATGGCAACTGTCACTTGGAAGATAAAGTTCTGGCTGTGCTTCAGTATCAGTTACTTCATCACCAGCAATGTCAGCATTGTATATCAAAGGGTCTTCATTCGGAATTCTGTTGACAAGCTCACATTGTGTTGCAGCCCATAATTCTGGAT
>JAXLVE010000012.1:0-113271 GCA_046329175.1 Flavobacteriaceae bacterium | reverse complement strand
CATGGTTTATTTTAGAGTGATCTCCGAAATTACAGCTTACCGTTAAATCTTTTTTATCCAAAACTCTTCCGCTTACCGCATCAATTTTTACATCCCAATAATGCTTAGCATCCGGAGAATAGAATTGAAAACCCCAAGCCAAATTCAACTTATCAGCGATGGGCAAGAAAGCCAATTTAGCCAAAATCGGATCTTCGTGTTTCCCATCAGTAATGTTGAAGTTTTTACCGTCAACTGAAGATAAAATTGAGAAGTTTTCAGCAGCATAACCCATATCCGTAAATGCTTTGTTCAAAGCTTGAATCACTGACAAAGAAGGATTTACTGTATTCACTTTTTGAGCAACATTTGCGTGGAAGTTGTTGGCCCATCTTAGAACTTGACCATCTTTCACAGAAACGTTTGACTGCGCATTGAAAATTTCAACGCCTTGGTATTTTTGAACCACATAACAACTGGTGATTTTGGTTCCTTTACCATTAAATTCTCTTTGGATTGACCAATCAGAAACATCCTGAGCGGTTAAACCAAACTTTCCACGGTTACTCTCAATGTATGATTGAATCAGTTTTTTATTATCCTGAGAAAATCCAACTACTGAGAAAAACAATGCGGCTAATAGTGTAATTTTTTTCATTGTTTTAAATTTTTTGAGCAACAAACTTAACTTATTTTTTTGATTATTTCAAACATCGATTTAAAACATTAACAATCTATCATTTAAGCCCCGTAATGTTCTGATAATAAAGCAATGCGTTGCCATCGGTCAGCAAAGAAATAAAGTGACAAATGTGCAACAAACGATCATACAAAGACTCTTTTTCAATGAGGTGCTTTTCAGGCAAAATCTGCAACAAAAGCTTGTCATATTGTGTGGTTTTTCCTTCAGCACGATTGTTATAAGCCGTGATGAATTTATCAAGTAACGTGTGAATTATTTGATAGCCTTTAAGCTCTTTATCAATCACTTCTCGGCTGCGGTAAATTTTTTGAACACTAAGCTGAATAATGTCATCCATCTGTGCTTTGTACTTGCTTTTATCGGTGAGCGCATACGGGAATTTACCTTGCAAAATGGCTTCTTCGTTTTCTAAAAATACCCGAACTGCATCGTTGATGAGCGTGTTGATGGCCAGCGCGCGCAAATAACTAATGCGGTCTTCACGTGTTTCAAGCGATTTGTATTTATCGGTATCGATGTTGCCTTGAACGAGTTTGATAAGGTATTCCAAGGCATAATCTTCAGAAACCAAACCCAAGTTAATACCGTCCTCAAAATCGATGATGGTGTAACAAATATCGTCAGCAGCCTCGACTAAATAAGCCAGCGGATGGCGTTCAAAACCCACGTCCTCGCCTGATTTATTCGGAATCAAACCCAAATCGGCAGCCACTTCTTGAAAGAATTCTTTGTCGGCCTGAAAAAAACCATACTTTTTATCAGAGATATTTTTGGTGGGTTTTTTGGGTAAACTCTCTTTGGGATATTTCATAAAGGCACCCAAGGTTGCATACGAAATTCTAAGTCCGCCTTCAATACCTGGACGATTGGCCGTGAGTACCGAGAAACCGTTGGCATTGCCTTCAAAATCAATCAAATCTTGCCATTGTTTGGCCGTTAATTGTTCTTTGAATTGTAAGCCTGGGCCAATCGAAAAATACTCGCCAATGGCTTTTTCACCTGAATGTCCAAACGGCGGATTTCCGATGTCATGCGCAAGCGAAGCAGCCGCAACAATGGCTCCGAAATCATTCATATGAAAACCGTGTACTTCTTGCAAATAAGGATATTTTTCGATGATTTTCTTGCCAACCAAACGACCGAGTGAACGGCCTACCACCGAAACTTCTAAGCTGTGCGTGAGGCGTGTGTGTACAAAATCAGTTTTGGATAGCGGAATGACTTGCGTTTTGTCTTGCAAACTTCTAAAGGCCGCCGAAAAAATAATGCGGTCATAATCGACTTCAAAGCCCAAACGTGTATCGTCTTGTTCTTTGCGCAAGCGTTTGGCGGTATCGCCTTGGCGTTTGAGTGATAAGAGTTGTTCCCAGTTCATGCTCATGAGGATAAATTTATTCAAATGATTCATCGTTTGACAAATCTACGGGTTAATGTGATGAATAAAAAACAAAACAGCTACCTGCAATAGATAGCTGTTTAATGGAATGTAAATGTCTCAATAATTACGATCCACACATCTCACAATCGTCCGGTCCGGCATTGCGGGCGCGTTCGATCATGGCTGCAAAGTCTTCTGCCGACATTTCTCCGGTTTCATTCGGCTCGGCTACCTCAACGGCAACGGCATCTTGAGTCGGTTCGGCTTTTTTATCGTTTTTCAGAGTAAACTTGATGGCGTCTACCGCTGATTTGGTTCTGAGGTAATACATACCGGTTTTGAGTCCGGACTTCCAAGCATAAAAATGCATCGAAGTGAGTTTGGCATAGTTCGCATCTTGCATAAACAAGTTGAGCGATTGCGATTGATCAATGAAATAACCGCGGTGACGCGACATATCAATGATGTCTTTCATCGACATTTCCCAAACGGTTAGATACAAATCTTTTAAGTCTTGTGGAATTGAATCGATGTTCTGAATCGATCCGTTGTGGCGCATGATTTCTTGCTTGATGTCTTCGTTCCACAAACCGCGTTTAACTAAATCTTCGAGCAAGTGTTTGTTCACGACAATAAACTCACCCGAAAGCACGCGACGAGTATACAAGTTCGAGGTGTACGGCTCAAATGCTTCGTTGTTGCCCAAAATTTGCGAGGTTGAAGCCGTTGGCATTGGAGCTACCAATAACGAGTTGCGCACTCCGTGTTGCACGACTTCTTTTCTGAGCGACGCCCAGTCCCAACGACCTGATAAATCTTCGTCTTTTAAGCCCCAAAGGTTGTATTGAAATTCTCCTTGCGACATTGGCGATCCGGCAAAACTTGAATAAGCTCCGTCTTCTTTGGCCATTTCCATCGAAGCGGTTACGGCCGCAAAGTAAAGCGTTTCAAAAATTTCTTGGTTGAGTTTTTTGGCTTCGTCGCTGGTAAAAGGCATACGCAACATAATAAACGCATCGGCCAAACCTTGAACGCCCAATCCTACCGGACGGTGGCGCATATTGGAATTTTCGGCTTCTTTGACCGGATAGTAATTGCGGTCAATGACTTTATTGAGGTTGCGGGTTACGCGTTTGGTTACGGTATACAACAACTCGTGGTTGAACGCTCCGTTCTCGACAAACATCGGAAGCGACAAAGAAGCCAAGTTACACACGGCAATTTCATCGTCAGAAGTGTATTCCATGATTTCGGTACACAAGTTTGACGAACGAATCACCCCGAGATTTTTCTGGTTTGATTTGCGGTTCGCAGCATCTTTGTACAACATATAAGGCGTTCCGGTCTCGATTTGCGATTCAAGGATTTTCTCCCATAAATCTCGCGCTTTAATGGTTTTGCGGCCTTTGCCTTGTTCTTCATATGAAGTGTACAAAGCTTCAAACTCTTCCCCATAAGTATCGTACAAGCCCGGACATTCGTTCGGACACATCAGCGTCCATTTGCCGTCTTCTTCTACGCGCTTCATAAATAAATCTGAAGTCCACATCGCAAAGAACAAATCACGCGCACGCATTTCTTCTTTTCCGTGGTTCTTTTTCAAATCGAGGAATTCAAAAATATCGGCATGCCATGGCTCTAAATAAATCGCAAAACTTCCTTTGCGTTTTCCGCCGCCTTGGTCTACATAACGAGCGGTGTCATTAAACACGCGCAACATCGGAACAATTCCGTTCGAAGTTCCGTTGGTGCCGCGAATATACGATCCGGTGGCGCGCACATTGTGGATAGAAAGCCCGATTCCTCCAGCCGATTGCGAGATTTTAGCGGTTTGTTTGAGTGTGTCGTAAATACCGTCAATACTGTCATCGCGCATGGTCAGTAAGAAACAAGACGACATTTGCGGTTTCGGCGTTCCGGCATTGAACAAAGTCGGCGTGGCATGTGTGAAGAATTTCTTCGACATGAGTTCGTAGGTTTCAATCACAGACTCTAAATCATCCAAGTGGATTCCCACCGAAACGCGCATGAGCATATGCTGCGGACGCTCGACGATTTTTCCGTTGATCTTCAGCAAATACGAACGCTCTAAGGTTTTAAACCCAAAATAATCATAGTTAAAATCGCGGTTGTAAATCACGTGTGAATCTAAAAACTCAGCATTTTTCTGGATTACTTCGTATACTTCGTCCGAAATAAGCGGCGAAGATTTTCCGGTTCTCGGATTCACGTACTGATACATATCAGTCATGGTTTCTGAGAACGATTTTTTGGTGTTTTTATGAAGGTTAGAAATCGCAATACGCGCCGCCAGCAAAGCATAATCGGGGTGCGTGATGGTCATAGACGCGGCGGTTTCTGCAGCCAAATTGTCTAGTTCTGAAGTAGTCACTCCGTCGTACAATCCCTCGATGACGCGCATGGCTACTTTTACGGCATCAACCAAATCGTTGAGCCCATAACAGAGTTTTTTAATTCTGTCGGTAATTTTGTCAAACATGACGGGTTCTTTGTGTCCGTCTCTTTTTACTACATACATAATGTTTTGTTTTTGTGACAACAGCGAATCCCTTCACTGCTCTCGGGTAATTGTTTAGGTTTTTTAGAAGCTCCTTCCCGCTCTCGGCTTTATCTTTTGTGCTGAACAACCGCACAAAAGGATGCCGCCTCTATCGGGGCTAGGGCTGTCTGGTTTGGGCATTATGGCGTGTAAAAATCAAAGTGGCGTATAAAAGAATTTTTTTAGAAATCGGCGTCGAAAGAAATTTTTTGGGCTTCAGAATCGTTGTTCATTACGCCGGCTTTTTGGTATTCGCCTACGCGTTTTTCAAAGAAATTGGTTTTTCCTTGCAACGAAATCATATCCATAAAATCAAACGGATTGCTCACATTGAACTCGCGCGCACAACCCAATTCTACCAACAAGCGGTCGGCTACAAATTCTAAGTATTGAATCATCAAAGTAGAATTCATACCTATCAAACTTACCGGCAACGACTCGGTAATGAACTCGCGCTCAATATTGAGTGCATCGACAATGATTTCACGAATGCGCGATTTAGACACTTTATTTACCAAATGATGGTTGTGCAAATGCACGGCAAAGTCACAATGTACACCTTCATCACGCGAAATGAGCTCGTTTGAAAAAGTCAAGCCCGGCATCAATCCGCGTTTTTTGAGCCAGAAAATCGAGCAAAACGCTCCTGAGAAGAAAATTCCTTCAACCGCTGCAAAAGCAATCAAACGCTCGGCAAATGAATCTGACTTAATCCAACGCAAAGCCCAATCGGCCTTTCTTTTAATAGCCGGAAACACTTCAATGGCGTGAAATAATTGGTCTTTTTCTGCTTCGTCTTTTACATAGGTATCAATCAAAAGCGAATAGGTTTCGCTGTGGATGTTTTCCATCATGATTTGAAAACCGTAGAAAAATTTCGCTTCCGGATATTGCACTTCATTGACAAAATTCTCGGCCAAATTCTCGTTGACAATTCCGTCAGAAGCGGCAAAAAACGCCAAAATGTGTTTGATGAAATATTTTTCATCGGCGTTGAGCGTATTGTTCCAATCGGTTAAATCTTGTTGTAGGTCAATTTCTTCAGCCGTCCAAAAACTGGCTTCCATTTTTTTGTACCATTCCCAAATATCGTGATGCTTAATCGGGAAAATCACAAAGCGGTTTTTGTTCTCTTGTAGAATCGGTTCTATTGCGGACATTTTTGTGTGTTTTTTGTGTAGAAATCAGTCAAAATCATCGCTTGATTTTAACCTGTACAAAGTTGACCATTTGTCATCGATTTTGAAAGCCAAACTTATTCACAATCGGCTGTATTTTTTAACAAAGCTTTAAAATAAGCTAAAAGAAAGTTTTTTTTAAAAACCTGTCTTACAACTACTTAATGTTTTGATGATATGTAAAAAAAGAGCCCGAAAAGCTCTGAAAAACACATGAACCATGCGGGTTTTGACCCAAATAATGAGAGAGATTTTTTTATCGTCTGCGCGGACTTTTTTGATACTGCAAAGCCACTGTTTCGAGTTCTGCGTACCAATCTTCACCAAAGCGTCTGATGAGCGCTTCTTTGACAAATTTATACACCGGAACTTGAAGTTCTTTTCCTAAACTGCAAGCATCATCACAGATGTCCCATTTGTCATAATTTACCGCGGCAAATTCCGTAAAATCTTTGATGCGAATCGGGTATAAATGACACGAAACCGGTTTCTTCCAGTTGACTTTTCCTTGATTATAGGCTTGTTCTATGCCACACAATGCGGTTTGTCCATCAAAAATAACATAGGCGCAATCTTTTTCGTCAATAAGCGGTGTTTCAAGATCTTGGTCGGTTCCCACACGCCAAGTGCCTTGGGCTTCAATAGCTGCAATGCCTTCAGGTCGCAAAAAGGGTTTTACTTGCGGAAAAATTTCTTCTAAGATTTTGGTTTCTTCTTTTGAAAGTGGTGCGCCCGCATCGCCATCTACACAACAAGCGCCTTTGCAAGCACTGAGGTTGCAAACAAATTCTTTTTCAAGAATGTCTTCAGAAACGATGGTTTTGCCTAGTTGAAACATGCGGCAAATTTAAAGAAGTCAGGTCAACTTTGGTGAGAATCCGGCTTGGTATTTTCAAAATTAACTTCGTTTTGGCTTTTAACCTTGTGATAATGAATAATTTTGCGGCCAAATTCAATCCTATGAACTTTGATTTTAAAGAAATTGCTACGGTCGGCATGGTGCTTTTTGCCGTGATTGATATTGTCGGAACCATTCCGATAATCGTGGATTTACGTGCCAAACACGGCCATATTGAATCTGAAAAAGCCACATTGGCTGCCGCGCTCATCATGATTACCTTTTTATTTGTAGGCGAAGGATTCCTCTCACTCATCGGAATCGACGTGCATTCATTTGCTGTGGCCGGATCGTTTGTGTTGTTTTTTATCGCCCTTGAAATGATTTTAGGCATTCGCATTTACCGCGACACCGAAGCTAGTTCGGCCTCGATTGTGCCGCTGGCTTTTCCGCTCATTGCCGGCGCCGGAACCATGACGACTTTGCTTTCGTTGCGTTCACAGTTTTATGCTGAGAACATAATCGTTGCTATTTTACTCAACATATTATTGGTTTATATCGTTTTGAAATCTTCGGCAAAAATCGAGAAAATGCTCGGCAAAACCGGACTCGGCGTGGTGCGCAAAACCTTTGGTGTTGTGCTTTTGGCCATTGCCGTTAAATTATTTGCTTCGAATGTTAAAGGCTTATTTCTGTAAGGCCATTTTTAGTTACATTTGCTCAAATTTTTACCGCGAATATGAAAATCTTTACCAATATTTTGCTGGCCATTGCGCTGGCGCTGGTTATCTTCAATATTACCTTACTCGACTTCAGTAATTTATTCGGCGAAAAAAGTATGGTGGCCTTAATTGGCGTGGTGGCCTCATTTTGCGCTGTCTGTGTTTTGGCCATTTTCAAGATTTCAAAAATAATTGCCGAAAAAACCAAAGGTCGCTCGTAAATGGTGTACGATGTTCTGATTATTGGCGGTGGAGTTGCCGGTGTGTCTTGTGCGCTGGTTTTGGGTTCAGCCCACAAAAAATCTTTTGTCACCGACAAGAAAATAGCAATAATCGCTCACCAAAAAACTTCATCTCTACAAGAAGCCTTATTCAACAATGCCTACGGAATTCAGGCCGGAACGCTTGGTGCTGATTTACTCACTTCATCGCTGGAACAATTAGCACAATTATATCCGCACATTGATCAAATCGAAGGCGAAAAAGTTTTCAAAGTCGAAGGAACCACACCTCCTTTTACGGTACAGACCAACAAAAACACCTACACTTGTCGCGCTCTAGTGTTAGCCATTGGCTATTCTAACACTTTTGACATCGATGGATTGATGCCTTATGTAGCGCCGCATCCAAAAGCCGTGGCCGAAAAACAACGCATTTACTTGCGCAACCAAGATCATTTAGTCGCCGATGGAATTTATGTAGCCGGAACACTCGCGGGTTGGCGCAGTCAATTGGCAATTGCCGCAGGAAGTGGAGCCGCAGTTGCCACCGATATTCTAACGCTTTGGAACAACGGCATCGATGCACAAAGCCACGATAAACGTTGATTATTGTTTGAGTGCTGCCTCAATCACCGGATCGTTTTTAAGTGCGATTTCATAATATTTTTGATCTCCAAAAAGTTGTTGGGCAAATTCAGCGGTAAGATATTTTTTGACCAGTGATTTGTTTTGTGACAAGCGAACATGAAGCCCCATTTGGTCTAAATGTCGTTGGAATCGGTTGAGATATTCATCGGTTTTGCTCAAATAATCAACTGTTTTTTGATATCCCATTTTTGAGAATTTAGCGCGGTTTTCATCCAGTTGTTCAAAAACAAAATTTGAAACGATACCCGATTCTTGCATAATGTACGGAATGCTTTCTTCGCCTTTTTTACCTTCAAGCGGAACAAAAACATCGGGCACAATGCCGCCGCCGCCATAGACAATTTTGCCTTTTTTGGTTTTGAATTTGAGCGAATCGGCTACTTTGATACTGTCTTTATCATACAACTCTCCGTTTTCAAAACGATGGTTGAACTCGTTTTCGTAATCGGCTTCATCTCCTTTTTTATAAGGCTTTTGAATCGATCTCCCGGTAGGTGTATAATAGCGCGCAATGGTTAAACGCACCGCTGACCCATCGTCAAAGCTGGTTTCTTTTTGAACCAATCCTTTTCCGAAAGATCTGCGCCCGATAATGATTCCGCGATCATTGTCTTGAATGGCTCCGGCCAAAATTTCGCTGGCCGATGCACTATTTTCATTGATGAGCACACAGACTTTTCCTTCTTCAAAATCACCGCGGTCAGTGGCATACGCTTTTTCGATTTTGCTTTTTTTGTCTTTGGTAAAAACAATAAGTTTTTTGTTTGGCAATAATTCATCGGCAATTTTCACGGCCATTTCCATATAACCGCCACTGTTGTCGCGCAAATCAATCAAAAAAGTTTTCATGCCTGCATTGCGCAATCGGGTCATGCCTTCTTGAAACTCAGCATAAGTGGTCTCGGCAAAACGATTGACTTTTAAATAACCAACCGTCGGCGTAAGCATCAATGCCGCATCAACACTTTTAATCGGCACCACGGCTCGCTTTAAATGAACCATGAATTTTTTACGGATGCTTTTTCGGTAAACCGTAAGCTCCAGCGGCGAGCCTTCTTCGCCCCTAAACTCAGAAAACAAATATTCCGAATCGAGCTTTCGACCATATAAACGCGTTTTTCCGGCATACAAAATTCGATCGCCGGGCAGAATTCCGGCCTTGGCTGAAGGGCCATTTTCAAGCGATTTGACCACAGCAACCGTGTCTTTATACAAAAAGAAATTAATTCCGACCCCGACAAAATCTCCTTTCATGTTTTGGGCTTCTTCGGCTTGTACGCTTGGTGACATATACACCGAATGCGGATCGAGCTGTGCCAAGATGTTGTTAACGGTCAAATCTACTATAGAATCAGTATTGACCGAATCGACATATTCGGTATCGATTAATTCTAACAATCGATTGAGTTTATTTTTGGGATTGTTGGTGAGCCAGCGTTTGTGCTGCGCCGGAAAGTTAAAATAACCGCCCAGCAAAAAACCCAGCGCCAGAGCGACTGCCAAAAGCAACGGAACTATGACGCGTCTTTTTTTCATGAATCGAGTTCTTCTATTTGGTCAACTTCTACACCGGCTTTGAGCAAGAAATCTACGCCTTCGGTATCGCGATATCCAATCTGATAAACCACGCGTTTAATACCCGATTGATGAATGAGTTTGCTGCATTCTTTACAAGGCGAAAGCGTAATATATAAGGTGGCACCTTCGCAACTTTGCGTTGAGCCGGCCACTTTGAGAATAGCATTAGCCTCGGCATGCAATACATACCAATTGGTGAGTCCGGCCTCGTCTTCGCAACAATTGTCAAAACCCGAAGGCGTTCCGTTGTAGCCATCGGAAATAATCATTCGGTCGCGCACAATGATAGCGCCTACTTTTTTGCGTTCACAGTAAGAAAGTTGACTCCACTCGCGGGCAATGCGCAAATAAGCTTTGTCGTATTTATTGAGTTTATTGGGTTTCATAAATGTTTTAAAAATTCAGCCGATAGAATCATGGGCAAAGTTACGCCTACAATAAATGCTGAGATTACCATGACAAAATCGCGATTCGAGCATTTAAAAAACGTGCGGGCAATATACGATAAAATGAGCATAGTGAGCACCACGGTTGCTTGAGCACCTTCAATTCCGAGCGCAAACTCCAACAGCGGAAATATTTTATCCGAAGCGGTTCCGGGCAACAATGCTTTAAAGTAATTTGAAAAACCCAATCCGTGAATGAGGCCAAATAACACAGTGACTACAAAACCAACCATCATCGTTTGCTTTCCATTACTTTTTTTAAAGCTGAAAAAATTGGCAACAGCAGTGAATAAAATAGTCAATGGAATACAAAACTCAACGAGCGTGCTGTCAATACTTAACCAGCCAAAAACCGACAAAAACAATGCTAACGTATGGCCCAAAGTAAAAACCGAAACCAGTAAAAGCAAGCGTTTCCAATCTTTAAAAGCATATCCTGCCGAAAGCGCCATCAAAAAAAGCACATGATCATAGGCCTGAGTGTTCAGCACATGCTTTAAACCAACGGTAAAATAAACGGTAAACTCGCTCATGAAAATGATTTGTATAAAAGCCTTTTGAGTTTGGGTAAACTTAGTAATTAATTAAATGAAAAAATCTTAAAAAAAGCTAAGTTTTTCGATTAAAAATCATCTTTTATGTTTGAATAAATACAATTAAAATTAACTTTGTTTGAGAACAAAAAACAAAACTATTATGTCTATTTCTGATCTTTTTGACAACGAATTTAAATCTAGAAACAAAGGCCATTTTTCCGCCATTGTTCGAGTAGCTATGACCGATGGAAATGTTTCTGACCAAGAGAAAGAATTTCTTAAAAAATTAGCCACCAAACTTGAAATCACGCACGAAGAGTTTGAAGAAATTCTTGAAAACCCACTCAAATATCCGATCAATCCGCCGTATTTGTACTCACAACGACTCGAGCGTTTGTATGATTTAGGCCGCATGGTACATGTCGATCATCATTTGGGGGACAAACAAGAAATTTTGCTCAAAAAATTCGCGATTGCTTTGGGCTTTACACCGGCCAACGTGAATTATATTGTAGACAAAGCGCTAACACTCATTGACCGCAAAGTTGACCTAGACACTTTTGTGTACGAAATGGCGCACATGAATAAATAATTCCGTTTCGACATAAAAAAAGCCGCTTCCCGAAAAAAGAAGCGGCTTTTTTATTTGGTTTTTGTGGTTAAGAACGATGCGCTTTATGCATGAATTCTTCGGCCTTTTCAACCATATTGTAACTGCCACAGAAAAACGGCACGCGCTGATGCAATTCTGCAGGCTGAATTTCCATGATGCGACCAAAACCGTCTGAGGCTTTTCCGCCGGCTTGCTCCGCAATAAACGCCATCGGGTTGCATTCATACAGCAAACGCAATTTGCCTTTGGGCGCTTTAGAACTGGTCGGATAAATATAAATTCCGCCTTTAATCATATTTCGGTGGATGTCTGAAACCAAACTTCCGATGTAACGCGAAGTATACGGACGATCGCCTTCTTCCAGCTGACAATATTTGATATAATCTTTTACTCCTTGCGGAAAATGCACATAATTTCCTTCGTTAATTGAGTAAATTTTTCCGTCTTTTGGGAATTGCATGTTCGGATGCGACAAATAAAAAGTTCCGATGGCCGGATTGAGCGTAAAACCATTCACGCCATGGCCCGTCGTATAAACGAGCATGGTAGAGGTTCCGTAAATCACATAACCCGCGGCTACTTGGGCGGTTCCGGGTTGCAAAAAATCTTCAAGTGTTACCGGGGTTCCAACCGGCGTGATGCGTCTGAACACCGAAAAAATCGTCCCGACCGAAACATTTACATCAATGTTCGATGAACCATCCAGCGGATCCATGAGCACCACATATTTGTTGTTGTGTCCTTTGTCTAAACCTTGAACGGTGATAAAATCATCGCTTTCTTCAGAGGCAATTCCGCAGACAATTTCGCGGTTGATAAGCGTTTGAATAAAAATGTCATTGGCGTACACATCAAGCTTTTGCTGGTCTTCGCCTTGAATGTTTTGCTCACCGGCAGCGCCGACAATGTCTACGAGTCCTGCTTTATTGACTTTGTAGTTGACCACTTTGGCCGCCAGACGAATTGAGTTGATAATTTTGGATAATTCGCCCGAGGAATATTGATGATCTTTTTGTTTTTCGATGATAAATTCCCCGAGGGTTCTGTTGCGTTCTTCCATTGCGAAATCGTTGTAGTTAGTGGTGCAAATATCGCTTTTTTTGTCAAAGATTGGACGCTTGTTAAAACTTATTTGCGCTCAAATTTATCGGATTTGTATATTTGTTTCCGACGAAACTAATTCACCTAGCCCGGATAGAAACGATTATCCTTTTGCGATGGCGTTCAGCGCAAAAGATAAAAGTGAATAGCCGGAATTGCTATCCAAAAATATGATGAAAATTCGCATCGGAAACCCTACAGATATGCCCGCTGTACTCGAGCTTATTCGAGAATTAGCAATTTTTGAACGCGAACCCGATGCCGTGGTCGTAACCGCAGATGATTTGGTGCGTGACGGCTTTGGCCCGCAACCGATGTTTGGTACTTTTGTGGCCGAAATGAACGGCGAAATTGTAGGAATGGCGCTTTATTATTATCGATATTCAACCTGGAAAGGCCGAACGATTCACCTCGAAGATTTGATTGTGCGCGAGGCGCTGCGCGGTCAAGGCATCGGTGAGGCTTTGTATGCACATGTGTTGCGTCAGGCACAAAAAGACAAGGTGCGCCGCGTTGAGTGGAATGTGCTCAGTTGGAACACACCGGCCATTGATTTTTATGAAAAATCGGGTGCGCGCGTGTTGGATGATTGGCGCGTAGCCCAAATGGACGATGAGGCGGTCACAAAATTTGTAGAACAATATTTTTCTAAACATTAGAATATGAAATCGCCACTTACAACGAGTTTGTTGTAAACAAACACCAAGGACAAAAGAGCGATTCCATAGGTTACCAATAAAAAATATAATTCAAACATATGAAAATATTTAAGTTTGGTGGAGCATCGGTCAAAGATGCCGCCGGTATTAAAAATGTATACTCGGTACTCGAGCAAGTGGGCTACAGCGATGTTTTGCTCGTGGTTTCGGCCATGGGAAAAACCACCAATGCGCTCGAAGTGGTTGTGAGTGATTATTTTAACAAATCGGCTTCATTGCAATCATCGATTCAAGAAGTCAAAAAATACCACAACCAAATTTTGCTCGATTTGTTTGAAGACGATAAGCATGCGGTTTTTGCGGCCGTAAATGCTTGGTTTACCGAACTCGATTATTTTATCGGGCACAACAAATCACCGAATTACAACTTTGTATATGACCAAATTGTGAGTATGGGCGAGCTGATTTCGACCACGATTTTGGCGCATTATATGAATCATCGCGGCATTAAAACGCAATGGGTCGATGTGCGCGGACTCATTAAAACCGACGCTACTTATCGCGATGCCGAAGTAGATTGGGAAGTCACACAAAAGAACATTTCTAAAGGAGTTAAACGCAAAATGCTCAATATTACTCAAGGTTTTTTGGGCGCTGATGACAACGGATTCACGACTACTTTAGGCCGCGAAGGATCTGATTACACGGCAGCGATTTTTGCCTATTGTTTGGGCGCCGAAAGCGTGACGATTTGGAAAGATGTTCCCGGCGTGATGAATGCCGATCCGCGTTATTTTGAAAACGCGCGTTTGCTGAATCAAATTTCGTATCGCGAAGCCATTGAGTTGGCCTTTTACGGTGCGAGTGTCATTCACCCGAAAACGTTGCAACCACTGCAGAAAAAAGAAATTCCGCTGTATGTAAAATCATTCGTTGAGCCGCTATTGCCCGGAACCAGCGTGGCCAAAGGCGCCGATTTAGAACCGCAACTCCCGTGTTTTATCGTCAAGAAAAATCAATTGTTGGTATCGCTTTCATCGATTGATTTTTCATTTATTGTGGAGGACAACATCAGTGAGATTTTTGCTTTGTTGCATCGATTCAAAATGAAAGTGAGCTTGATTCAGAATTCGGCCATTAGTTTTTCGGTGTGTATTGAAGACAAATTCGGCAACTTTGAGGAACTTAAATCCATCTTGGCCAAAAAATTCCGCGTGGCTTATAATGAAAATGTTTCGCTGTATACCATTCGCCATTTCAATGCACAAGCCGCGCAAATGGTCGAAGAAGACAAAACGGTTCTGCTCAAACAAATCAGCCGCGAAACCATGCAAATCATCACCAAAGAAGCTTAACTCAAGAAAATCCGATTCAGCAGCAAAACACTACTTTTGTTCTTTAGCCGTTAATAGTGAAATGCTGAAGAAATTACTTTTGGGATGGGCGATTTTGTGCTTTTCCGGGCTTTGGGCTCAGGAAATAGAAACGCCGTATAAAGCCCGAAAGATTCTGGCGGTGCGCGACACCATTGCTGTTGATAGCGTCAGTGTGAATGCGGCATTTTTTAAGTTGCTCGACAAAAATCAGCGCGAGATTGACACAGCTTATTATCACATGGATTTCGCAAAAGGCAAACTCGTTTTAAAATCCAACTTCAATCAATTCTCGGATACACTTACGGTGCGTTTTCTCAAATTTCCGGCATCGCTCACGCGCACTTATAGTGTATACAACCAAAGTCGCGTGGTCAAAACCGAAACCGGGCAATATCGCTTGTATGAAGTCTCGGCCAATCCGTATAAAAAATTTGTCCCCTTTGACGGGCTTAACACTTCGGGCAGCATCACGCGCGGAGTCACCGTGGGCAACAACCAGAACACGGTGGTCAATTCGAATCTCGATTTGCAAATCACCGGTAAAATCTCAGACAAAGTAAGCATTCGCGCCTCGATTCAAGACAACAACATTCCGCTGCAAAACAACGGTTACTCGCAAAAACTAGATGAGTTTGATCAGATTTTTATCGAGCTTTTTGGCCCGCGTTGGAGCATTCGCGCCGGCGATTTATTTCTCGAAAACCGACAACTGCGCCTATTGAATTTTAGCAAAAAAGTACAAGGCGTTTCGACGCGATTTAATTTTGGCGCACCGGATAAAACGACTGAAGTTTTCGCTTCGGCCGGATTGGTTCGCGGTCAATATGCGCGCAGCAGTTTTGTGGGACAAGAAGGCAATCAAGGCCCGTATAAATTGCGCGGAAACAATGGTGAGTTATACGTTTTGGTGATTTCGGGTTCTGAGCGGGTGTATGTAAACGGAATTTTGCTCAAGCGCGGCGAAAACAACGATTATGTGATTGATTACAATGCAGGCGAAGTGACTTTTACCTCGCTTTTTCCGATTACTTCTGAGATGCGCATCAACATAGAATATCAGTTTTCAGATAGAAATTACAGTCGTTTGGTGACGCATTTCGGCGCCGAACACAAGCGCGATGATTGGAGCATCGGCGCGCAGGTATATTCTGAGAACGATTTAAAAAATCAGCCGTTGCAACAAAATCTTTCGACTGAGCAAGCACAAATTTTGGCTCAAGCCGGCGATGATCAAAATTTAATGGTGGCGCCCTCAGCTTATATTGACACTTTTGCCGAAAACAAAATTTTGTATGAAAAAATAACCCAAGACGGATTGGATACTTTTGTTCGATCCACCAATCCCGATGCGGTTTTATACAATGTTCGATTTACGTTCATCGGAGAAAATCAAGGTGATTACGATGTTTCAAATGAAGCGGTCGGAAGAGTTTATAACTATGTTCCGCGCCAAAACGGTCAAAAAAAAGGTCATTACGATCCGATCATCAAACTCATTGCACCGGTCAAATTGCAAATGGCGACGGTTTTCGGAAAATTTAATCCATCTGAAAAAACCAATATTGATTTTGAAACGGCGATCAGCAATAACGACGTGAATTTGTTTTCATCTAAAGACGACACCAACAACCAAGGTTTGGCCGGAAAAATTAACGTCAAACAGCGATTGTTTACTGGAAAATGGAAATTCGATGCGCTGTCGCAATATCAGTTTATTCAAAAAAACTTCCGAACCATTGAACGCATGAATTCAATTGAGTTTGACCGCGATTGGAATCTGACTTCGGCCTCGGGCAATCAGGGTTTGTTGTTGGGTGGAATTTTGGCCGAATTGCCACAAAAGGGGACTTTGGGATATCAGTTTGAAAACCTCAACTTTTCGGAAAACTTTAACGGGAACAAGCACAGCTTAAATGCCACTTTTGCGCTGAGCCGATGGAACATACAAACCAAAAGCAGCGTAATGAATAGCAATGGTTCACTGAGCGATTCAAAGTTTATTCGAAGTAAATCGCAAATAAAATATCATTTCAAAAAGCAATGGATTGGCTCGTCGCTCAGGCTTGAAAACAACCAAGAAAAAATCAAAAGCACCGGATTGCTCTCGTCGCTAAGCCAACGTTTTACTGAATATGGCGCTTTTGTAGGCCGCGGTGACAGCACCAAGGTCTTTGCTGAAATAGGTTTCTTGCATCGGGTAAACGATAGTTTGGTGGGTAATCGATTGCAAAAAGTCAATACCTCTAACACGTATTATCTCAAATCAAAACTCTTGCAAAATGAGCAGCACGATTTGGCGGTTTTTGTCAACTATAGAAACTTGACTTATGAAGATGCTTCGCGCACTGATGAGCCTTCACTGAATTCACGAGTATTGTACAGCGGACGCTTTTTGAATCAATTTATTCAAACCACTGCGGCTTATGAAACAGCTTCTGGAAACATTGCCCGACAAGAATTTACTTATTTAGAAGTTGAGCCCGGCCGAGGAGTTTATGCTTGGAATGATTACAACAACAATGGAATTCAAGAATTGCAGGAATTTGAAATTGCGCCGTTTCCGGATCAGGCCAAATATATTCGGGTGTTTTTGCCGAACCAGATTTTTGTCAAAACGCATCAAAATAAATTTTCGGCCAGCTTAACACTCAACGCTTTGCAATGGCAACAAAAAGATGGAATCAGAAAGGTTTTGTCGCATTTTTATAACCAAACTTCGTATTTGATTGACCGAAAAATCAGTCGCAACGGAAGTAATTTTGACTTGAATCCTTTTAGTACTTCAGATAAAGATTTGCTCGGATTGACCACTTCTATCAGAAATAGTTTGTTTTACAATCGCGGCAAGCAACATCATTCAGTGACCTATAATTATCTTGAAAATCGAGCGCGTAATCTGCTTTCGGCCGGCGCGCAAGAAAACAACAATGAGTCGCATCAAGTGCAATACATGCATCTGATTCAAAAGCTTTGGCTCATAGATGTTTCCGGAAAGTTAGGCCGCGCAACTTCCTCTGCCGAGAATTATGAGGCGCGCAACTATCGTTTGAATTTGTGGCAAGTCAATCCTAAAATATCCTATTTGTTTTCAGAAAATGCGAGTTGGGATATTTTTTATGAATATCAAGACAAACGCAATCAGTTAAGCAAGTTTGAGATACTCAAACAAACACGCATCGGGACTTCATTTACTTATACTGGCTTAAAAAAAATGAGCATGAATGGTGAGTTTTCGCTATACAAAAACGGTTTTTCGGGCGATGCGCTCTCGCCGGTAGCCTTTCAGATGCTCGAAGGTTTACAACCCGGACAAAACACCACTTGGCGCTTGCTTTTGCAAAAAAGCCTGACCGATTATCTGGATATAAATTTGAGTTATCAAGGCAGAAAAAGCGAAACCAGCAACACAATTCACAACGGAAGTATTCAACTCAGAGCATATTTCTAAAAAAACTGAGTTTATATTCAGAAAAAAGCTACCTTTAAGTGATTAATTTAATACTTGAAATCATGAAAAAATTATTTGTATTATGTTTGATTTTGGCATTCTCAACTTCGATTTTTGCTCAAGAAAAAGACAAAAAAGCAACCAAAGCCAAGACTGAAAAAACGGTAAAAGACAAAAAAGAAAAAGCTGAGAAGAAAAAAGAGAAAGCTGCTGAGAAAACCAAAAAAACCGCTGAGAAAGCCGAGAAGAAAGCTGATAAAATGAAAGAATCAGCCAAAAAAGAATCTGAAAAGGCCGAAAAAAAAGCTACAAAAGCTAAAGAATCAACCAAAAAAGAAGCTGAAAAAGCTGAGAAAAAAGCAACCAAAGCGAAAGAATCAGCTGAAAAAACAAACAGTAAAGCCAAAAAAGCCGAGGCAAAAGTGCGCGAAACAACCGAAAAAGCACCTAGAACTCCAGATAAAGTAACAGGCATGTACAATGGTAAAAAAGTTTATACCGGACCCCGCGGAGGAAGATATTACATCAACTCTAACGGTAATAAAACTTATATCTCAGACGACAAATAGTTTTTAGAAATGACATAAAAAAAGCCGAAGTTTTTGCTTCGGCTTTTTTTGTGGAGAAGATGGGGCTCGAACCCACGACCTCTTGGCTGCCAGCCAAGCGCTCTAGCCATCTGAGCTACATCCCCAAGAATGCGCTGCAAATATATAAATTAACTCTTGACCAACAAATAAAATTTATTTTAAAAAATCATGCTTTCATTGACAAAAACATTGAAATATTCATTAAACTTGTAAAATTTTTCAAAAAACTCACTATTAACTACTTACTCAAAAACATGAAAAAAACTACTCTTTTATTTTTGATGCTTTGCCTTTCATACATAGGTCAAGCACAAACTGTTGCTTCAGAGTCATTTGACACTGCTTTAGGTTGGACTTCAACCACTGTTACAAGTGATGCCGGAACAACCATTAATGCGTGGGCGCGCAGAACTACCGGAGGCGCTCCGAATTGCGCTACTTTTTCGGGTGCTGGTATGGCTCGTTTTAATTCTTATAACATTACTTCTGGCGGTACGGGAAGGTTGACTTCGCCAGCCATTACTTTTCCTGATGGAAGATATCGCGTGAAACTTAAAATGTATCGCGATTCAGGCTATCCAACCGATGCAGATAACATAAAAGTATACTACAATACAACAGGCGCTGCCGGTGGTACTGTTTTGGGAACAGTAAACCGTTCTACTCAATTAGCTCCGGTTGTGGCAGCTGACGGATGGTACAGCTATACTTTTGATATTCCTGGCAACATCAGCGGAACCGGATACATAGTAATCTTGGGAACTTCAAGATATGGCAACAATATTTTTATCGATCAAATTTCGGTTGATATGATTCAAGCGGTTGATGCTGAAACTACTGCTGTAAACATGAATGCCATTGAAACTGCTGGAAACAAAACCATCAATGGAACCATCAAAAACATGGGAACTGCCGACATCAATTCATTTGATGTAAACTGGCAAATTGACAATGGAGCTATCTATACACAAAACGTAACTGGTTTAACTTTGACAGCTGGTCAAAGCTATACGTACTCACACCCGAACACTTGGGATGCAACTCCTGGTTTATATTCATTAAAAGTTTGGGTTTCTAACGTAAACGGTGCTGGAAATGACGGCGATTTAACCAACGATTCCATGACTAAATCCGTTTCTGTAGCCAGCGGAAATGTGGCTAGATTCCCATTGTATGAAAAATTCTCAAGCTCGACTTGCGGACCATGTTACTCTTTCAACACTAATTATTTTAACCCATTCTTGTCTACTGGAACCAATGCCCAAGACTTGGCTTTGATTAATTATCAAGTAAACTGGCCAGGCACCGGAGATCCATATTATACCGCTGAAATAGGCTCACGCGTTTCTTATTACGGAATCAATGCAGCACCTACCCTTTTAGTTGATTCAAAAGAAGGAACTAACTCAAGTACAACTTTGCTGCAGTCAGCTTTGAACTCTGAAAAACTCAAACCTGCTTTCTTCGGATTAACCGCAACGCATCAATTAGATTTAGAAGATTTAACCGTGAATATCAACACCATGCCGTACTTAACCGGTAACTACAAAATCCATGTGGCTGTGGTTGAAAAAGAAACTTCTGGTAACGTTGCTACCAACGGCGAAACTTCATTCCACAATGTAATGATGAAAATGATTCCAGATCCGAACGGAACTTCAGTGGATTTTACGCATGATGTAGCTACTACACACACTTTACAAGGTAACTTAGCTGGTTTGAACATTGAAGAATTGAGTGATTTGGCGGTTATAGTATTTATTCAAGATCAAGCAACCAAAGCCATCATGCAAGCGGCTTATTCAACTGATTTATTGGCAAACAATACATTTAATAAATCATTTGCGCGCATTTGGCCAAATCCGTCAACGGGCATCATCAACATCAAAGCTGAAAATGCTGTTACTTTAGAGATTACTGATATTACAGGTAAAGTGGTTTATCCGGCCGCACAAGTCAATGCCGGAGGTTCGGTTAATTTAAACTTCTTGCAAAAAGGAATGTACATGGCTAAAATGAGCGATGCCAATGGCAACACTCAAGTTCAAAAGATCATCCTAAAATAATCTGAAAAACAAACAAAATGAAAAAGATATTGCTTCTTGGTTTATTGTTGACCAGTTCTTTGACACAGGCGCAATTGACCATGACCAAACAAGACGGAACACCGATTAGTTCTGGGCAAGTGTTTGGTTTTAATGCAGCTACTTACCCGGAAGGTGAGTTGGATTTTTACGTACACAATTTATCTTCCGCACCAGTAAATGTGAAAATTAACTGCTACAGTCTAATCAACACAGACGGCGTTGGATTCGAGCTTTGCTTTGCCAACGAATGTTTGTCTTCGGTTGAAGAAGGCACTAATTATCCGATTAACACGCCGTATTTAACGATTCCTGCAGGTGGCCACAGCGGTAACGACGGACATCTTTTAAATACTGTTGTGGGTGTTGGCCCGTATCCGAAAGACTATTCTTTTAGAGCTTTCCAAGTGGGAAATCCAACCAATTTTGTTGATATCACTTATCGTTTTGATCCAGCGTTATCTACCGAAGAAATTACACAATTACAAGAATCAGGCGTAATTGTAAAATCAACGGTAATGCAAAATGAGTTAACACTTGACGCGCTCAAACCAACTTATTTTGAACTATTTGATTTAAACGGAAAAGCAGTTTTAAAAGCAGATTTAAAACACGAAGTAAGAACCTTCAATGTAGCGCAATTACCTGCCGGTATGTATGTTTTGCATTTTACTGACAACTACGGAAATCGTTCTACACAAAAAGTAATGAAGAAGTAATCTTCTCAAGAATAATTTAAAAAGGTCTGTCGCTTGGCAGGCCTTTTTTGTTTAAAACGAATTGATCCAATCTTCAACCAATTGAACCCCTTCACGATGCTTGACCGTTCTGCCGATGGCCGGCATGATATAGAACAAATCCGTGGTGGTATCGAGTCGATAATACAAAATAGACTGCGCCGGATTATTAGGATAAACCAAACGACCATTGTAGCCCGGCAGCGGATGATGCGCCGGATGCCCAACGCCCATATTATATGGATTTTCAGTGTTTTTAAATTCAAATCGCAAACCGAACTCTTGTGCCTCGCCTTGATCTTTGTGGCAATGCGCACAGTTGGCGTCAAAATATGAGCGAATGCGCAAATCAAGTGGTTGACTCGCATCGTTATAATTTACAACTGAAGTAATTTGTGCTGGTAAAGTTGCATTTAAATAGCCCTTTGAAATCCATTGAGTCAATTGGTTGTGACTACCGTCTGAAAAATTATAATTGCTGTTGAGATTTTGCGGTTTGATGCCGATTGGGGTATTTTTATGAGTGACTATATTTCCGTGGCAACGCGCACAATCTTGAGTGGTATTGGGTGTTTTATAGGTGAAATTTAAAACCTCAGCCCCTTGTTGCAAACTGAGTGTTCGCGTGGTGTTTTGAACTTGTAAATAAGCCTCGGTTTGCTCGTCGTTCCATACATATTCGGCAAAAATCCAGCCGTCACCTTTTCGAATCATTAAGCGTGTTTCGATGATTTTGGTAGTCAAGTCGGGCAATAAATGATCGTAGTAAAAAACCTTAACCAGAACAGCACCCACCGGTAAATCTAAAACCTCAGAATCGCTCACATAAGCAGCCGAAGAATTTTTGGGCATCCAAACGAATCGCTTTTTAAGCGCGTAATCCGAAAATAATTCACTGGTGGGCTTATAAGGAAGCAAACCATAAACCGGTTCCAGATTTTTCATGTCTCCTTTAAAAAACTGATAATCTGATAATTTTGGATAAGGCACCAAAGACAAATCACATTGTACCGGCGATACTTTTGGCGTCTCAGCATAATCATCTTCGCCAGACGAGCAAGAAAAAAGAACTAAGGCAAAAAAAAACAACAACCCTGCTTTTGACACCCAGCTTGATTTCATAAGTTTAGAATGAAGTATTAAACGACAAAGATACACCTGAGCTTTCTGGAACAAATCTACAAACACCGCCCACACATACCAATCCGCCGCGTTGACGTCCGTAATTCAAAGCCAATCGCGATGATTTTTTTCTAAAAGATCCACCTACATTAAAATAATGATTTCGATAGAATTCTAAGTCGTTTCCGTAGTTGTACAAATCGTAGGCATACACCGTAAACAGGGCGTTGATGTTAAATTCTAAAGTAGCCGCTGCCCAGTTTTTTCGGTCGTAATCTGCCCACATATGCTCGCCCATAAAACGAATCGATTGTGCGCCTGTAATTTTATATGTTGCCTCGGCGCCTACTATATGCGTATTGATTTCACCTCCCGCATCTTCAATATATTTCTTGTTGTAATATTGGTTGATGTAGGTAAAACTCGTAAGCCACTTTTGATTGATTTTCTTGGTGATTTCAAGATTGTAATCGGTGTACATTCTTTTGCCAAAGCCAAAAAAATCGGTTTTATAGTCTTGAGGAAAATTGATATAGTATGTTCCGCTGAGTGCGTTCCAATTTGAGAAATTAAGCGCTACTTTGGTTCCGTATTTTCCGCCCAAGTCGGTTCCTTTTTTAAAATCGTAAAACAAATCAATCTGGCCGCCAATCTCTCCTGCTTTGACATAGTCTGAGTTGGATAAAAGCACATTAGGTTGAGCCTGATATACATAGATGTTTGCCAGATTGTAGTGGTGCTGTTTGGTCAAACTCGGTAAATAATTCATGATGCGATCGTTAAACACATTGCCTTTGGCAGCTCGCTCCGAAAAGAAACTCATGTTCTCTAAACGTCTAAAAGTTCCGTCAATACCAAATCCTTTTTTTGAAAATCCGGCATTGATTAAAAGTGCATTTCCGGACTTGATCAGTCGATTATCAATCTGGCCTGGCGCTTGAACTACCGCGTCGGGTGATTTGTAATCATATTCAGCTGAAAGATACATCGAGCCGTACGACAAACTCATTCTGCTTCCTATTCCGTTGGTCAAGTTAACAAAGTTGGGATTGATAATATTGGTCTTTTCATAGCGCCAGATGTAGTCTGATCCAAAACTCAACCCTATTTCTTTCCAACCCATTAAATCTGAGACTGAAAAATCAAAATTACCTCCAAAAATTTGTGACTCTGCTACATCAAATCCGGTGCGTTGTTGACCGTAAATTCCTTTAAAAGTTAAGAAATTTTCCGGTTTGAATATGATGCGCCCACCGCGTAAAGCATTGTTGATACCCAATGCTCGGTCTTCCCAACTTCTAAAAAGCAAACCGCTGCCAAACTGCTCGTAAAAATATCCTGCGGTTAGATCGAGTTTTTCGCCTTTATATTGGGCAAAATAAGTTGCAATATTGGTTTGGTTGTATTTGGGATTCATATTCAAAAGTGCATTTTGCTCATAGCCTTCCGCTTGAATTCCAAAAATCCATTTATTGATTTTGTAATTAGCAAACAAATAACTGTTGCTGCGCAATGGATCCTCAGGATGAACCGTTGGGTTGTTGTATTCATCTTTGAGCCCTGTATCATTCAAATACCATTGCGCATTGGTTTCAAAACCACCGCTAAAAGTTCCTTTCGTTTCTTTATTTTCTTGAGCATTTCCCGAAAAAAACACTGTTGCCAAAGCAATACATAAAGCAATTGTCTTTTTTTTCATGGCTTAAAGCGTCTTGAGTTTGGCGAGTAATTCTGTTTCGCTACCGGGCACATAACCATTTTGAATATGCACGATTTGTCCGTTTTTGACCACAACCGTGTAAGGGATATTCACAATGGTCAAGGCGCGTTTGAGTTCTTGATTCGAATCGAGTAATACTTGATAACTCCAGCCTTTGCCATTGATAAGCGGTTTGACGCGTTTTTGCGTGCGCGCATCATCGGTAGCCACGGCAATAACTTCAAGGTTGACTTCTTTTTTCCAATCGTCTATCACATCGTTGAGCTCATCGAGTTCATTGATGCACGGTGCACACCAAGTGGCCCAAAACGAGAATAAGTATATTTTGTCTTTTTCGGCAAAGTCATTTTTTACCGAAAGTGTTTTTCCTTCAAGATTAGTTAAGGATATGTTAGGCATCGAGTTTTGTGCCTTTGCCAATAAACCAACAAACAGCAGGATTAGGGTAAGTTTTTTCATCATATTTAAGATTCTTGCTACAAATAAATAAATAATCCCACGAATACTAAAAGAAATTTCAGTTTATTTGTATCGCTCAAACCAATACTTTGATTTGCTATGAGATTATGGGCTTCCAGTCTGTTTTTGACGACTTTTTTATTGACGGTTTCCTGTCAAGAAACTGAAATTATTGAGAAAAAACCTGACTCAACTTCGTTGGCTCCGCCGGTATCAGGCTATTTTCAGAAAAATGTCTTGATTGAAGATTACACCGGCACTTGGTGCGGCAATTGTACCCGCGTAGCTTGGGCGATTGAAGAAACCAAAAACGCTTCCAACAATGTGGTGTCAGTAGCTATTCACAACGGAAACGATCCTTATCATTTTGCCGGAATCGACCCGTTAAAAAACTTGATTCTACCAAGCAGTGCACTAGCGTTACCGGTTTCAAGACTCAACCGAATGACCGTTTGGAGTTTTCCCGAAACATCCAACATCCAAGAAGCTATTGACCTCACAAGTAACAACACCACTTTGGGCTTAGCCATGAGTTCAACGGTTGCGGATGGTCAAATTAATTTAGAAGTTCGCGCTCGTTTTTTAGAAGATTACAGCAACCTCAAATTGGTGGTTTATTTGCTTGAAGATCATCTTTTATACAACCAACGCAATTATATTACTGAGCTATATGGAGGTTTAGCGGTGATTCCGAATTTTGAACACAATCATGTACTCAGAGCATCGCTCACGAATATCTTGGGCGAATCTTTAGAAGGCGCCAATCGCAATACAACTGTAACCAGAAACTTTAATATTCCTGTTCCCAGTAATATTGCCAACGCCGACAACATCAGTTTTGTGGCCTTTGTAACTGACCTCAACGACAAAGCCCTCAATGCCCGAGCCGCAGAAGCCAACGAAAATCAAAGCTTTCAAGAGAATCCATAACATCAAAAGTTGCTTCGGCAGCTTTTTTTGTTTGTACTCGCGAATCATAACTGTTTTCTTTTCGAAATCAAATCCGTCTCGATTAAAACCTTATTTTTGTGCGGTAAAATGCGCGTATGAATACCATCAGAATCACCAAGCAATTTAGTTTTGAAACCGGCCATGCTCTTTTTGGCTACGACGGAAAATGCAAAAACGTTCACGGGCACAGCTACAAATTGTCGGTTACTGTGATTGGTCATCCGATTACAGATACCGCCAACGTAAAATATGGAATGGTGATTGACTTTTCAGATTTGAAAAAAATAGTCAAAGAAGAAATTGTCGATTTGTTTGATCACGCCACAGTTTTCAATCAAAACACACCGCATATTGAATTGGCTCAAGAACTCAAACAGCGCGGACATCATGTGATTTTGGTTAACTATCAGCCCACGAGCGAGAATATGGTAATTGATTTTGCGCAAAAAATTCAAAGCCGATTGCCCGAAAACATTGCCTTATTTTCATTAAAACTTCAGGAAACCGAATCGTCTTATGCCGAGTGGTACGCCTCAGATAATTTGTAATGATGAACCTCGCTGCTCACCAAAAAGTCTATTTCGCTTCTGACCAACATTTTGGCGCGCCCACCCGCGAACTTAGCCTGCCGCGCGAGCAAAAGTTTTTGCGTTGGCTCGATGAAATCAAAAAAGATGCAGCAGTGCTTTTTTTGGTGGGTGATTTATTTGATTTTTGGTTTGAATACAAAACGGTGGTTCCCAAAGGTTTTGTTCGCATCTTGGGCAAATTGGCCGAAATACGCGACAGTGGCATCGAGATTTATTTTTTTGTCGGCAACCACGATTTGTGGATGAATGACTATTTTGAGCAAGAATTAGGGATTCCTGTCTATCGAGACAACCGAGAATTTACGTTTAACCAAAAAACATTTCTCATCGGCCATGGTGACGGAAAAGGCCCGGGCGACAAAGGATACAAACGCATGAAAAAAGTGTTTACCCATCCACTTTCAAAATGGTTGTATCGTTGGCTGCATCCGGATATTGGCGTAAGATTGGCGCAATATTTATCGGTCAAAAACAAACTCATTTCGGGCGAGGCCGATGTACAATTCTTGGGCGAAGAAAACGAGTGGCTCATTCAATACGCCAAACGCAAACTACAAGACAAACACTACGATTATTTGGTGTTTGGCCATCGTCATTTACCGATGCAAATCCACGTCGGAGAAAATTCTCAGTATGTCAACTTAGGCGACTGGATTGGCTATTTTACTTATGGCGTTTTTGATGGCGAACAGTTCGAGCTCAAAAAATACTAATCTTCTAGCTTTTCCATTTCACGATGGATGTCCAGCTTTCTGAATGAAGGCGACAACCAACCGGTCAAAGTGACCGTCAGCAAAGTCATCGTGCCACCAAAAATAACCGCCGGAATAGTACCCATCAATTTGGCTGTGAGTCCGCTTTCAAAGGCACCCAATTCGTTAGATGATCCTACAAAAATTGAATTGACCGAAGCCACGCGACCACGCATATGATCGGGCGTTTGTATTTGCAGAATCGTTTGACGAATGACTACTGAAACCCCGTCGAAAATTCCGCTGAAAAACATCGCCAAAACCGACACCCAAAACCAACGCGAAAGTCCAAAAACAATAATGCAAACGCCAAACAGAAAAACCGCCGCAAGCAATTTGATTCCCGCATTTTTATTCAGCGGAATATAAGCCGCGAGTACCATCGTGATGAACGAGCCCACGGCCGGAGCTGCGCGCAAAATACCAAATCCTTCTGAACCCACCTTGAGAATATCCTGAGCAAAAACCGGTAAAAGGGCCATGGCTCCACCAAAAAGAACCGCAATCATATCGAGTGATATGGCGCTCAAAATGGTTTTATTGCTAAAGACAAAACGCACGCCTTCTTGAAGACTTTGCATGATGGGTTCACCAATTTTTGGGTTGAGAATAGGTTTCTTTTCAATACGGGTGAGTAATAAAAGTGAAAAAAACGCAAAGCCTAAAACCAAAAACATCGAGCCGTGAATTCCGATCAAACCAATGGCAAAACCGCCCACGGCCGGACCTGAAACTGCCGCCATTTGCCAAATAGAACTGCTCCAGGTTGAGGCGTTGGGATACATCTTTTTCGGAACCAACAGAGCCATCAGCGAAAACACAGTTGGTGTAATAAAGGCGCGTACCAATCCGCCCAAAAACACCAAAGCATACAGCGTGTATAAAACGGTATTGACTGACAAGGATTTTGAAAGTTCAGGCAAAGTCATGGCCAGCATTCCCAAACTAATCACCGAAAAACCGGCAATGCATTTGACCAGAAGACCCTTTTTCTCGCTCTGGTCAACGATATGTCCGGCAAATAAGGCCATGCTCACCGCCGGAATAATTTCCATGAGCCCAATGATTCCCAGAGATAACGGATCTTTGGTCAAGCTGTAGACTTGCCATTCAATCACCACAAATTGCATGCTCCAGGCAAACACCAAGGAAAAACGCATCAGTAAAAAATATTTGAATTCCTGATGCCGAAGGGCCTCGTAAGGATCGTTTTTGCTCATATTAATTTCGAATATCTTTGACGCGCAGTTGCAAACTCACCTGCCCGTTGAATTCATTTTCTTCAATGCAATATACTGCATCAAAGCGTTGTTTGTTTTCAATGAGCGAAAGTTTCTCGGCAAGTCCAAAACCAACCGCACCAAATGAGGGCCCGTTATTTTGTTTAACAGTTATGCGCAAATGCGTTTGATCTTGCCCAATTTTTTTGGCAAAACCGGTGTCGACCAAACCGCGTGTTAAAAAAACCGGCGTGCGATTTTGCGGTCCAAACGGCTCAAATTGTTGGAGAATTCTGTACAATTTTGGGGTTATCTCGTCAAGGTTGATGGATAAATCGACTTCAATTTCAGGTTCAAGCATTTCAGGTAAAATGGTCTGTTGTACTTGTTGTTCAAAGGCTTCTTTAAAGGCTGCATAGTTTTCTTCGAGCAACGTCATTCCTGCTGCATACATATGTCCGCCAAATTGTTCCAAATGCGCGCTGCACGCTTCAAGCGCTTGATACAAATCAAAATCTTTGACCGAACGTGCCGAGGCCGCTAATTTATCTCCGCTTTGGGTAAAGACGATTGTCGGACGATAATAAGTTTCGGTGAGTCGAGAAGCGACAATACCAATCACACCTTTATGCCACGAAGGGTCGTAAACCACCGTAGTCATTCGGTTTTGTTCTTGGTTGCTTTGAATTTTCAAAAGCGCTTCGGCCGTAATTTGTTGGTCGAGTTCTTTGCGGTCGGTGTTGTGTTTTTCGATTTCAGAGGCAAAAATTTCCGCCTGACTTAAGTCGTATTCGGTGAGTAAGGCTACCGCTTCATTGCCGTGTTTGATGCGACCGGCCGCGTTGATTCTGGGCGCGATGACAAAAACCACATCGGTAATAGAAAGTTTTTTTCTTTTAAGGTTTTGCGTCATGGCTTGAATACCTGGTCGCGGAATTGAATTGATTACTTCTAATCCGAACTTGGCTAAAATGCGGTTCTCGCCGGTCATCGGAACAATATCAGCGGCAATCGCTGTGGCTACCAAATCTAAATACGGTCGGAGTTCTTGAACCGATTCACCTTGTCGTTGTGCTAAGGCTTGAATGAGTTTAAAACCAACGCCACAGCCGCAAAGCTCTTTGTATGGATAGTTGCAATCTTCTTGTTTTGGGTTTAAAACTGCCACCGCTTTGGGAATTTCGGCTCCGGGCTGATGGTGATCGCAAATGATAAAATCAATGTTGCGCTCAGAAGCATAAGCCACATGGTCTATTGATTTGATTCCGCAATCAAGCGCAATAATGAGCGTACAACCGTTGTCATCGGCATAGTCAATTCCTTGGTATGAAATACCATAACCTTCGGCATACCGATCAGGAATATAAGTGGCTACATTGGGTGTTAAGGTTTTGAGATAGGATGACATGAGCGCCACGGCGGTGGTTCCGTCGACATCGTAATCACCAAAAACCAAAATATTTTCTTGGTTTTCAACGGCTTGTTCGATGCGGGCTACGGCCAAAGCCATGTCTTTCATCAAAAACGGATCGTGTAAATCCTGCCAATCAGGTCTAAAAAAAACGCGTGCTTGTTCGTAGGTGTGAATGCCGCGTTGCAACAAAAGTGTTGCGGTAATCGTGTCGACATTGAGAGCCGCTTTGAGCTCATCAACTTGTTTGGGGTCGGGTGGGTTTTGAATAGTCCAGCGCATAAAAAATTTGTTTGGTTGATATATGATTTTAAAGTTAGGTCAAAGTTAGAAAAAACAAGGGCAGATTCGCCACCGACTCAGATTGAGTTTGAAAAAAAATTCGTTACTTCGGGTTAAATTCTTCTTTATGCAAATTCAAGGACAAATCGTCGACATTGCCGCGCGCCGCATTTATTCAGGCGTTGTTTCGGTCGAAAACGGAAAAATAACCTCTATTCAAGAGCAAAACCACGAAGTCAAAAACTACATTCTACCGGGTTTTGTCGATGCACACATCCATATTGAAAGTTCAATGCTCGTTCCTTCAGAGTTTGCCCGATTGGCTGTTTTGCACGGAACGGTGGCCACGATTTCAGATCCGCACGAAATTGCCAATGTTTTGGGCATTGAGGGCGTACATTATATGATTGAAAACGGACAAAAAGTGCCGCTTAAATTTCACTTCGGAGCGCCGTCTTGTGTGCCAGCCACCGCTTTTGAAACCGCCGGAGCTACCATTGACGCCGACGGAATCAAAGAACTCATGGCGCATCCTGAAATCTATTATTTGGCCGAGATGATGAACTATCCGGGCGTTTTGTTTGACGACCCGCAAGTGCTCCAAAAAATAGCCTGGGCCAAACACTTCGACAAACCTGTTGACGGCCATGCTCCGGGTTTGCGTGGCGAAGCGGTTCAGAAATATATTGCGGCGGGCATCAGTACCGACCACGAGTGTTTTACGTATGATGAAGCGCTCGAAAAATTGCAGTTGGGCATGAAAGTGCTCGTGCGCGAAGGCAGCGCGGCCAAAAATTTTGAAGCGCTCATCGATTTGTTGCCTGAGCATTTTGAAAACATGATGTTTTGTTCAGATGACAAACACCCAGACGATTTGATTGTGAGCCACATCAATGCTTTGTGTGCCCGCGCTGTGGCCAAAGGAATGGATTTGTTTCAGATATTACAAGCGGCTTGCATCAATCCGGTGCGGCATTACAACATGAACGTCGGTTTGTTGCGCCAAGGCGATGCAGCAGATTTTATTGTCGTGGAAGATTTGACACATTTCAAAGTTTTGCAAACCTACATCGACGGAAAATTGGTCGCTGATTACGGAAAGTCACTCATCAATCCGATTGCTTTTAGTACGCCGAATAACTTTAATACTTCGGCTAAAAAACCTGAAGATTTTTCGCTGGCCGCAACCTCAGATTCGATTCGGGTGATTGAGGCTTTAGACGGACAACTCATCACGAATGAACTCATCTGTAAATCAAAAGTAGTCGCCGGAAAACACGAAATTGATATCGCCAACGACTTACTCAAAATAACAGTCGTGAACCGCTATAAAAATGCAGCGCCCGCGGTGGCTTTTATCAAAAACTTCGGACTTAAAAAAGGCGCCATTGCCAGTTCGGTAGCGCATGATTGTCACAATATTGTGGCGGTGGGCACTTCGGACGAAGAAATTTGTCGCGCGGTGAATACGCTGATTGAGAATACCGGTGGCGTTTGTGCCGTGGACGGTGATAAAATTAGGTCGTTGGCTTTGCCGGTGGCGGGCATCATGAGCGATCAAGACGGCTGGGAAACCGGACGTTTGTATCAAGAAATTGACGCGATGGCCAAAGAACTCGGCAGCAATTTGCGCGCTCCTTTTATGACTTTGTCGTTTATGGCTTTGCTGGTGATTCCGGATTTGAAACTTTCAGACCTAGGTTTATTCAGCGGAAAACAATTTGTCTTTACCGGATTGGATGTTGTGTAAACGATTCTCGCGTGAGGGATGGAAGCTTTGTTTGAGCTCTTGAGGGCTAGAAAATGGTTTCGGCTATACTGCTAATTCAGCCCGAAAAGCGAGTGCTGACAGCCCGACCCGCAGGGGCACGCCCTACACTTTTTTGCCGGCCACACACATCACGATTTCACCTTTGGGCGGTTTGGCCTCGAAATGTTGGAGCACTTCAGCGGCGGTTCCGCGGCGGTTTTCTTCGTGCAATTTAGACAGCTCACGCGAAACGCACAGCGGACGGTCGGGGCCAAAATACTGAACGATTTCGGTCAAAGTCTTGATGAGTTTATGCGGCGAAACGTAAAAAATCATGGTGCGGGTTTCTTCGGCGAGTGCCAAATAACGGGTTTGTCGGCCTTTTTTTTCGGGCAAAAATCCTTCAAAAACAAAACGGTCGTTCGGAAGTCCGCTGTTGACCAGTGCCGGAACAAAAGCGGTAGCACCCGGCAGGCACTCAACTTCAATGCCTTGTTCGACACAGGCGCGCGTGAGCAAAAAGCCCGGATCGGAAATGGCCGGCGTGCCCGCATCAGAAATCAGCGCGATGGTTTGCCCCGATTGCAATCGAGCCACAATTTGTTCAACGGTTTTGTGCTCGTTGTGCATGTGGTGGCTGTGCATTTGGGTAGATATGTCAAAATGCTTGAGCAGTTTCCCGCTGGTGCGCGTGTCTTCGGCCAAAATCAAATCGGCTTCTCTCAAGATGCGAATTGCGCGAAAAGTCATGTCTTCAAGATTGCCAATCGGCGTAGGCACAAGGTAGAGTTTTGACATAAAATCTGGTTTTAAAAAACAAATGCACGAACTTTTGTGAATGATTCGTGCATTTTCGGGTATCTATTTTTGGGCTTATGAAAATCTTTTTTCGACGATTTCCATGAAGCGCTCGGCGTATTCGTCTTTGCCTTCCCAATTGTTGTAATCGGGTTTGACCATGTGGTCGATGAAATCTTTGGCTTCGGCAAAGGTATTAAAGGTCATGAGTTGCGAGAGCACGCGGTTGTAATCTTCGCTGCTGTTGGCAAATAAATGATTCATAAAGGCAATACGGTCGTTCAGGCCGATGATGATGCCTTTTGAGAGGCGGTCGTTGAGTGATTGCCCTTCTTTGTTGATCGAAATGACCGGAGCATCGGTATTGTAACTGCGACTGATGGGAATCACCGATGACGGCTCAGTTGCCGGTGTTTCTTTGGCCAAATCTTCGGGTTTAACAAAAACCGGATCAGAATAATTCGGCCCGAGCAAATCGTCTAAAGTAATTTGTTGCGAAGCGCTTTTGGTTTCCGGTTTGGTCTCGGCCGGTTCTTCGTCTTTGATATCAAAAGTCAATTCAAAAGCAGGTTTGAAGGCGGTTTCTTCTTCAGATGTCTCAGGCTCTTCGATAGAATCTCCGATGGTTTCTTCGATTTGCGCATCGTGGTCTTCGGATTGTTCTTCAAAAGATTCGTCTTGAACTTCTTCTTCGTCTAAATCATCGTCAGATTCTAACTGAAAGACTATTTTTTCTTCGGTAGTTTCCGGCTCGTTTTCGTCGGCAACTTCTTCTTGAATTTCTTCTTCAGCCGTCACTTCAGTTTCAACCTCTGGCGTTTCTTCGGTTTCGTCTTCAGTAGCTTTTTGGGCTTGTTCAACAGAAAGCTCGATGGCTTCAGATTCAGCTTCATCAACAGCAGGTTCTGGCGTTGGCTCTTCCTCAGGCTCAGGAACCACCGAAGTAACTTCAGTCACCGCGGTTTCAGTTTCAAAAATAGCTTCGGCTTGTAATTTTTCTTCAACTTCAGCCAAACCAATGGTCGGTTTTATATCGGCAAAATGTTCTTCGGCAAAGCGCAAAACAGAGAGCTTTTCGTAGAGATTACGAGCTTCTTGATGTAGTTGAGAAAGTTCGGATTTGTTTTTAAGTTTTAAAATTCGGTGAGCAATGCTGATTAACTCTGCTTCCAGTTGTTTTTTCATAACTTTTGGGTCCTTTTTTGAAGAAGGTTGTTTTATTTGTCAGGTTTGTTAGGTCGAGATTAAATTGTCAACTGCCAGCCAATCTTGGATAAAATTTTCTACATTTGACAGCGGTGTAAATATACTAATTTTAGGTTGGCATATCACGCCACAAAGTAATAAAAACTATTCATCTTAAGCGCAAGAAAAATATAAAATGTTTCTCGAAAATACCGTTAATCACAAAGAACAGTTTGGATGGATAGAAGTCATCTGCGGCTCGATGTTTTCGGGTAAAACCGAAGAACTGATTCGCCGATTAAAGCGCGCTCAGTTTGCCAAACAAAAGGTCGAAATCTTCAAGCCGGCCATCGATACGCGTTACCACGACGAAATGGTGGTTTCACACGACAGCAATGAAATTCGCTCCACTCCGGTTCCGGCCGCCGCCAACATTGCGCTTTTGGCTCAAGGCTGCGATGTCGTGGGCATTGATGAGGCGCAATTTTTTGATGATGAAATTGTCAAGATTTGTAACGATTTGGCCAATTCGGGCGTTCGTGTGATTGTGGCCGGACTCGATATGGATTTTAAAGGAAATCCGTTTGGTCCGATGCCTGCCCTGATGGCCACGGCTGAATATGTAACCAAAGTGCACGCGGTTTGTACACGCACCGGAAACCTCGCCAACTACAGCTATCGCAAAACCGATAACGACAGTTTAGTCTTGCTCGGCGAAACCGAAGAATACGAGCCTTTGAGTCGTGCGGCTTATTATCAGGCGATGCGCAAAGGTCACGAACAACACGAAGAAGATTCTGCAACTTCAAACAAACAGTAACTTGGTTTTATCTGTTAAGAATATTGCCCCGATGATCCGCGCACGGCTTGTGGGCAAACATCCGAGCATTCTCATCGACAACATTACCATTGACAGCCGTTCGCAGCAAAACAGCGCGCAAACTTTGTTTTTTGCGATTGTCGGCCCGAACAACGATGCGCATTTGTATATCGATGAACTCATTGAAAAAGGCGTATGCAATTTTGTGGTTACACGCATTCCGGAAGGTTTAGCTGAAAAAGCCAATTTTTTAATCGTCGAAAATACACTCGAAGCACTTCAAGCTTTTGCGGCCAGCTATCGCAGTCAGTTTGATTTTCCGGTGATTGGCATTACGGGCAGCAACGGAAAAACCATTGTCAAAGAATGGCTCAACTTTTTGCTCAGCCCTGATTACAACATTATTCGAAGCCCGAAAAGTTACAACTCGCAAGTGGGTGTTCCGCTGTCGGTCATTGCCATTAACGAGCAACACAATTTGGGCATTTTTGAAGCCGGAATTTCGACCACGCACGAAATGGAAAACCTTGAAAAAATTGTGCGCCCGACCATTGGAATTCTCACAAATATTGGTTCGGCACACGATGAAGGTTTTTCCAACATTGGCGAGAAAATGAAAGAAAAGCTCAAACTTTTTGCCCACGCCAAAGTGTTGATATACAACAAGAACAAGTCGGTCGAAGCCTTTATCAATCCGAAAGTTCAACGATTTTCGTGGAGTTGTAAAGACGAACAAGCCGATGTTTTGATTGGTAAAAAATCCGTGCTTGACAAAACACTACTCAAGATAAAATCAGCTCAAGGTGAATTTGAAATTAAAATTCCGTTCCAAGACGACGCCTCGGTAGAAAACGCCATTCAGTGCATTATGGTGATGTTGTATTTAAACTACGATGCCAAGGTGATTGAAAGCCGCGTTGAACTTCTGTATCCGGTTGAGATGCGCCTCAAAGTCAAAAACGGCATCAACCATTCAACGCTGATTGACGACAGTTACAGCTCAGATTTTCAGTCGCTCAAAATTGCGCTCGACTTTATGGAATGTCAAAAGCAGCACAAAAAACGCACGCTGATTTTGTCGGATATTTTTCAAAGCGGATTGGCAAACGATGAGCTGTATTCAAAGGTTTCGCAATTGGTGATTTCTAATAAAATCAACCGCGTGATTGGTATTGGCGAAATGATTCACAAGTATCGATCGAAATTTGTGAACTGTCTGACCTATAAAAACACCGATGCTTTTTTGGCTGAGATTGACGAGCTCGATTTTGGTCACGAAACCATTTTGATCAAAGGCGCGCGCAGTTTTCACTTTGAAAAAATTGTGAGCGCTCTTGAAGAAAAAACGCACGAAACCGTTCTGGAGATCAACCTCAACGCCATTAGCCATAACTTGAATTTCTTTAAAGCCAAACTCAAACCCAGAACCAAACTCATGGTGATGGTCAAAGCTTTTGGATACGGAAACGGCGGTTTTGAAATTGCCCAATTGCTCGAACACCACAAAGTAGATTATTTGGGTGTTGCTTTTGCCGACGAAGGCATCGCGCTTAAAAATCATGGCATCAAACTGCCGATTATGGTGATGAATCCTGAAACGACGAGTTTTGAAGCGATTATTCAACATCATTTAGAGCCGGAAATATACAGCATCAAAGGGCTGAACGCATTTTTGAAAATTGCAGCGCAGAAAAAACTCAAAAATTATCCGATTCATATCAAGCTTGATACAGGCATGCATCGTTTGGGTTTTGAAATAGAACAACTTGACGAATTGATTTCTATTCTCAAAGCCCAAAAAACAGTTCATGTCAAAAGTATCCTCTCGCATTTGGCTACGAGCGATGATTTGGTTCATCACGAATTTGCCTTGTCACAGATTAATTTGTTTGAAGAAATGTCTTCGCGCTTGATGCAGGAATTGTCCATCAAACCGATTCGCCATATTCTAAACACCTCGGGCATCAGCAACTACCCAAAAGCGCAATACAACATGGTGCGTTTGGGTATTGGGTTGTACGGAATTTCAAACGACCCGGAAGAACAACCATATCTGGAAAATGTAGGCACGCTCAAAAGCATCATCTCGCAATTGCGCACCATTGAAGCCGGCGAAAGTGTTGGTTATGGACGGCGATTTATTGCTGAAAGAAAGTCGGTGATTGCTACCATACCGATTGGTTATGCCGACGGAATTTCGCGCCATTTGGGCAACGGTGTGGGTTATGTAAATATTCACGGACAACATGCGCCCATCATAGGCAGCGTTTGTATGGATATGCTGATGGTTGATGTAACCAATATGAGTTGCTTTGAAGGTGATTCAGTGATTATTTTTGGCGAAGACCCGACGGTGATTAGCCTGGCCGAAAAACTACAAACCATTCCTTATGAAGTTTTGACCGGCATCTCGCAGCGTGTCAAGAGGATTTTCTATCGAGAGTAGACAAAGTTTTTAAGAAATCTTGACAACTTTAAGTTAATTTTTATTACATTCGACAACGAACTCAGAACAATTTTTAACTAAAAACAATTTATTATGGGAATGATTTCAGAATTTAAAGACTTTATTGCCAAAGGAAACGCCATGGATTTGGCTGTTGGAGTGATCATTGGCGGTGCTTTTGGCGCGATTGTCAACTCATTGGTATCAGATGTAATTACACCTGCTTTGTTGAATCCGGCCTTGCAAGCGGCCCATGTTGAAAACCTAGCAGAACTGAAAACCGAAGGCGGAATTCTCTACGGAAAATTCTTGGCCGCGGTGATTAGCTTCTTGGTGATTGCTTTTGTCATCTTTATTATGGTCAAAGCCATCAACAGCATGAAGAAAAAAGAAGCGCCTGCGCCTGCCGCGCCTGCTGGGCCTTCGCAAGAAGAATTGCTTACCCAAATTCGCGACCTTTTAAAAAACAAATAGAACTCAAAAACTGTCGTTAAAAAGGAGGCTTCGGCTTCCTTTTTTTATGCTTTGAAATTTGAGACGCTTTTATTTTCAGGAGCCTATTTTTGTATCTTTGCGCCATTATTAACCACATCTATAATTGAACATGAAAGTAGCCGTTGTTGGTGCCACCGGTATGGTTGGCGAGGTAATGCTTCAGGTTTTGGCCGAAAGAAATTTTCCGGTAACAGAACTGATTCCGGTAGCCTCAGAAAAATCTGTTGGAAAAGAAATTGAATTCAAAGGAAAAAAATACACCGTAGTAGGCATGCAAACCGCTGTAGATATGAAAGCGGACATTGCTTTGTTTTCGGCTGGCGGACAAACCTCGTTGGATTGGGCTCCGAAATTCGCCGCAGCGGGCACAACCGTTATTGACAACTCATCAGCTTGGAGAATGGCCGCTGATAAAAAACTGATTGTTCCTGAAATCAACGCCAACACCTTAACTGCCGAAGATAAAATCATTGCCAATCCGAATTGCTCCACCATTCAAATGGTGATGGTTTTGGCACCGCTTCACAAAATGTACCACATTGAGCGCGTGGTGGTTTCGACTTATCAATCCATTACCGGAACCGGCGTGAAAGCCGTCCAACAACTCGAAAACGAATATGCCGGAGTTCAAGGTGAAATGGCTTATAAATATCCTATCCACCGCAACGCGATTCCACAATGCGATGTTTTTGAAGACAACGGTTACACCAAAGAAGAAATGAAATTGGTGCGCGAAACCAAGAAAATTATTGGTGATGACGGGATTGCTGTTACGGCTACCGCAGTGCGCATTCCGGTAGTGGGCGGTCATAGCGAAGCCATCAACATTACTTTTAGCAACGATTTTGATTTGGCCGAAGTGCGTCAGATTCTGCACAATACTCCGGGCGTGACGCTTCAAGACAATACCGACACTTACACTTATCCGATGCCGATGTACGCGCAAGGAAAAGACGAAGTTTTTGTAGGTAGAATTCGTCGTGATGAGAGTTTGCCCAACAGCATCAACATGTGGATTGTAGCCGACAACCTCAGAAAAGGTGCTGCGACCAACGCAATACAAATTGCAGAATATTTAGTAGCGCACAAGCTCGTCTAAATAAAATATCACATCAACAACCCGCTTTGACTCTGAAATTTATGTTAAAGCGGGTTTTTTGTTTTGAGGTGTTGCTACTTTTGCACATGATGAAACGCAAGGTCCTTTTGGTGAATGTTTTTTTATCTGTGGCGGTATTGTTCTCGATGCTGCTGCAATCGGTGCATTCATTTGAGCACTTAAGCAAGCTTTTTTCAGAAAAAGAATGTCATCACGTCTATTCGGGCAAAACCGAAATTTCGCACCAACATCATCCGTTTGACGAATGTTTGAGTTGCGAGTTTACCTTTAGTTCCTTTGTTTGCCCGGAGCTTTTTCATTTTGATTTTCTAGTTTCACAACCTTCGTCGGTAAAAATTTTCACAGCCGATCAATCGCTGGTTGTCATTTCAAATACTACATTATTTGTTCGCGGGCCGCCCGCAGAGGTTATTTAATGTTTTTCACTTCTAAGAAAACCTTAGAAGCATTTATTCATTTATAACCTTTTACTCATGAAAAAGATAATCTCTCTTTTTTGCCTGGGTGTGGTTTCGATGATGCACGGACAAAGCAGTCTTTCAGGGCAAATCACCGACACCCAAAATAAGCCTATCCAAGGCGCAGTCATTGAATTGGCTGAATTACATCAAGGCACGCATTCGGATGAATCAGGAAAATATACCTTGAATTCATTGCCCTCAAAAAATATCAAAATCACCATTTCGGCGCTGGGATATGCTACCCAACAATTGAGCGTAACGCTTCATTCGGGAGCCAATGAACTCAATGTCATTTTGCAGAATTCCGTTTTTCAGATGGATGAAGTTATTGTATCGACTGCCTTCAACAAATTGCAATCGCAGAATGTGATGAAAGTCGAACATGCCTCAGTGCGTTCGTTGCAACAAAAAGGCGCTTCGACGCTCATTGAAGGCTTGGCAACGATTCCTGGGGTTTCGCAAATTTCTACCGGAACTTCCATCGGAAAACCCGTTATTCGCGGACTGAGTGGCAATCGCGTTTTGGTTTATTCGCAAGGCGTTCGTGTTGAAAACCAACAATTTGGTGAAGAACACGGTCTTGGCCTCAACGATTCCGGTGTTGAAAGTGTCGAGGTAATTAAAGGCCCGGCTTCGTTGCTTTACGGTTCAGATGCTTTGGGCGGCGTGCTCTATTTTAACCCTGAAAAATTCGCTCCGGCGGATACTTTTAAAGCCAATGTCAGCCAAAAATTTTTCAGCAATACTTTGGGCAGTAATACTTCAGTTGGATTAAAAACGTCAACTGAAAACTGGAAATTCTCGGCGCGCGGTGCCTACAATACTCATGCAGATTATCAAATTTCAGGCGGTGATCGCGTAACCAATTCGCGCTACAATGAAACGGATCTGAAAACCGGAGTTGGGTATTCAAATGCTCATTTTTCAAGCGTTGTCCGATACAACTACAACGCACTGAATTTAGGCATTCCCGAAGATGGAATTGGTTTTCAAACTACTTTTAGAAATCCGGATTATCCCAGACAACGCGTATTGAATCATTTGCTGAGTTGGAACAACATCATTTATCTCAATCGCTCAAAACTCGATGTCGATTTGGGCTATATTGACAATTTACGCAGCGAATTCGAAGACAGTCCAACCGCTTCATTGCGGATGAATCTCAAAACATTCAATTATGATTTGAAGTTTCATTTGCCTAAATCGGCGCATACTGAAACCATTTTGGGCGTGCAAGGAATGTCGCAAACCAACAAAAATTCGGGCGAAGAATACTTGATTCCCGATGCGCATACCTTTGATATCGGCGGTTTCGGAACGCTTAATTACGATTGGAACAACAACTCAATACAAGCCGGATTGCGCTTTGACCACAGAAAAGTTAGCACCGAATCAAACGGTATTTTGGGCGAAGAAGGTTCTTTTGCAGCTTTAGACAAAAACTACGAAAGTTTCAATGCGGCTTTGGGTTACAAAACTTCTCCGGTTAAAAATCTCAATTTGCGCTTGAATTTGGCTTCGGGTTTTAGAGCGCCGAATTTGGCTGAACTTTCCTCAAACGGTGTGCACGAAGGAACCAATCGCTATGAAATTGGGAATGCGGATTTAAAAACTGAACAAAACATCCAAACCGATCTAAACCTTGAATACGGCAACAGCCATTGGGAGTTTTTTGTCAACGGATTTTACAACCATATTCAGCGGTACATTTATTTATCGCCCAACGGACAAACCTTAGAGGCGCATCCGGTTTTTGAATATGTACAAAGCGACGCACGACTCTACGGCGGTGAGGCCGGTTTGCACTTTCATCCGCATCCGCTTGATTGGCTTCATTTTGAGAGCAGTTTTCAGACGGTTCAGGCCGAAAGAACCGATGGTACAAAACTTCCTTTGATTCCCGCTAACCATTGGAACAACACTTTGCGCGGCGAATTCAATATTCAAAAATGGCTGAGTGATGGTTATGCCTCGCTTAATGTCGCGCATACCTTTGAGCAAAATCGCGTCGGCACTTTTGAAACACCGACCGTTGATTATACTTTGGTGAATTTAGGTTTGGGCGGAAAAATAAAAATGGGTAAAAGTCTGATAGAAATTCAATTGAATGCCAATAATGTGTTTGATAAAAAATACATCGCACATTTATCGCGGCTCAAACCCGAAGGAATCCCGAATATGGGCCGAACCATCGTAGCCGGAGTGAATTTCAGTATTTAGCTTTGATTAAATTTTTAAGAATTATTTTTGGGTTTTATTCGTTAAATATCTTTTTTCTAAACAATTAATTATTAATTTAGGATTTCGTTTGATGTTTAACTAAACCCAATTTAGCCTATGAATTCAAGATTTACGCTTCTTATGAGATTGCTTTTAGGACTGGTTTTGATCGTCTTTGGAAGTAACAAACTATTGCATTTTATTCCATTGCCACCGCCAACCGGCTCGGCTGCAGAATTTATGAATTCATTAAACGCTACCGGTTATATTTTTCCGGTTTTGGGTTTGTTGGAAATTTTTATCGGGGCTTTGTTGCTCATGAGAAAATGGGTGGCTTTTGCGCTTATCCTTCTAGCGCCGATTTCTATCAACATTTTACTGTTTCATATGTTTATTGATATTCCCGGCTTGGGATTGGCCCTTGCGGTTGTTCTGCTCAACGGAATTCTGATTTACAAACATTGGCCGCAATACAATCCACTGTTTGCATAAAACTAAAAAGGCGCTCTTGATTGGGCGCCTTTCTTTTTAATAATCTAGTTTCACATAGTTCATATGCTTGACGATTCGTCCTTTTTTGCGGTTGATGTACGCGGATGAATTCGTCGCAGTAAATTTTCTAGGGTTGGGTAAAATGGCTGCAATTCCGGCCGCTTCTATCTTGGTTAGATTTTCAGCAGGTTTTCGGTACCAATATTTTGCGGCAGCTTCGGCTCCGTAGACACCATCGCCCATTTCAATACTGTTGAGATAAACTTCCATGATGCGCTCTTTGCTCCAGAAAACTTCGATAAGCACCGTAAAATAAGCTTCGAGCGCTTTTCTGAAATAACTTCGGCCTTGCCAGAGAAAAACATTTTTGGCGGTTTGTTGAGAGATTGTACTGCCGCCTTTGAGTTTTTTACCTTTCTCGTTGTTTTTCATCGCCTTTTGAATCGCGTTGAAATCAAAACCATGATGATGCAAGAAATTCGCATCTTCACTGGCAATCACGGCTTTTTGAAGATTTTTAGAAATCTGCTCAATCGGAACCCAATCATGGCTACATACCATGTCTTTTCCGTCGAATTTATTTTCAACCGCGCGGGTCATCATCAGCGGCGTAAGTGGAATCGGTACCCATCTAAAAACAATGACTGATAAAATGGATAGTCCGATGAACCAAAGTGTAAATTTCCAAACAAAACGAATGATTTTTTTGATCATATTTTAAACTAATTCGGCAAGTTCCTGCCCGATTAAACTTCCTATCGCTACTCCCATTCCGCCCATGCGAACGCCGCAGTAAACATGCTCTGACAAACGCTCAACAATAGGGCGTTTACTCGCGCCCATGCCCATGATTCCACTCCATCGATGTTCGATTTCATAATCGTTATTCGGAAGAATTACTTCGCGCAAGAGTGATTCGAGTCGATTTTGGATTAATTCGGTTTGACTCAAATCAGTGGTCGTTTCGGCTTCAAAATCAAGATTGCGTCCGCCGCCGAGCAAAATTCTGTTGCCCATATTTCTGAAATAGTAATAACCTTGTTCTAAATGAAAAGTTCCTTTGATGTCTAAATCAGCAATCGGCTTGGTGATCAAAACCTGAGCACGTGCGGGTTTTACGGCTTGACCGATGAGCTCAGAGGCAAAACCATTGGTGGCGAAAAGTAGTTTTTTTGTATTAAAACTAAAATCGCCCATAGTCACCGAAACACCTGAGGTATTTTCGTAAAAATCCGTTACTTTTTGGTTGTTGAGAATGAGAATGTTCTCTGAAATGGCTTTTTTCAGCAAAGCATGCATCATCATTCCGGTATCGATTTGGCCTTCAAACGGATTAAAAATTAAATATTCATGTGTGTTTTTGAAGTTAAATCGGTCAACTTCTTTGTGAAAAACCTCCGCTTTGAAAATAGGTTGCAGAATTTCATTAACAAAGCGTATTTTTTGTGTGGCTTCTTGATAGGCCGATGATTGACTGTCTAAAAACAATTCATATCCTCCGTAAGGTTTAAAATCAATGGCGGCATCACCTAAATTTTTTCGGAGCAATTGCAGACCTTTCCAACGTTTTTCAACCAATTGAACAACTTCTTCTTCTGAATGCGTTTTTAAGTCATCAATGATTTCGGTCAAACTTCCAAAACAAGCGAACCCAGCATTTTTGGTACTGGCACCTTCAGGTAACATGCCTTTTTCGAGTATGAGAATTTTGCTGTCCGGGAATCGCTCGCGCAAATGTAAGGCTGTATGTAATCCGACTATTCCGCTGCCAACAATAGTATAGTCAACCTCTGAGAACCATCTGTTTATTTCCCAATAACTTAAAAACATAAACCTAAAATTATTTCGATAAAATTATAAGCAAAACCGCTTTTTTGCGCTGATTCATTCAAAAGATATCAACGTTTTTTACATGAAATGAATTAATCTTAAAAAAATAACTACTCTGATAGAAGATACACAAATTTGAATCTAAATTTTTAAAATAAATGTTGATAAATCATTGCTATACAATGTAATCAATTAAAATTAAATGATACATTTGCCCGATAACCCAAACCTCAATTTAAATGATGAAAACTAGATTACTTTCATTGGCCTTATTGGCCATGAGTGGATTTTCATTTGCCCAATCAGGAAAATCACTCTGGAAAGTTACCGCTCCAAAAGCCGACGCAGTAACTTTTGCGAACAAACAATCCTTAAATCATCCACAATTGTTTGAACTTGATGTGAATCAACTCAAGCAAAATTTATCGAGCGCTCCCAAGCGTTTTATATCTAACGGACCATCAAATTTGGTGGTTTCTTTTCCAAACACAGCCGGTGTGATGGAGAAATTCCGCGTAAAGGAATCTTCTAACATGGAACCGGAACTTGCGGCCAGATATTCTGAAATCAAATCGTACATCGGCGAAAGTATTGACCAGCCAGGTTCTACGATTTATTTTAGTGTTTCTCCTCTGGGATTGCAAACGATGGTACTCAGACCGAACAAATCTGCTGAGTTCATCGAGCCGTACACTACGGATTTGAAAACGTATAGCGTGTACAACAAGTCAGACAAAATGCCTTCACTCAATGGTTTTCAATGTCGTGTGACCGATGCAATAACTGTAGGCGGAACCACAGAAGCAGCGCGTCCAAATGCGGATGATGCCACTTTGAGAACTTATCGCTTGGCTATGTCAGTAACCGGTGAATACACTGCTTATTTTGGCGGAACCAAAGCCTTAGCCCTTGCAGCTATCAACAACACGATGACGCGTGTCAATGGTGTTTTTGAAACTGATTTTGCCGCTAGAATGGTTTTGATTGCCAACACAGATACTGTGATTTATACTACAGCTTCGTCTGATCCTTATTCTGCCGCTGCTACTGGAGCTGGTGGAGCATGGAATCAAGAATTGCAAACCACTTTAACCAACAACATCGGAAGTGCCAACTATGACATAGGTCACTTATTTGGCGCAACAGGCGGCGGTGGAAATGCCGGTTGTATCGGTTGTATTTGTGTGAATCCAACGACTTCTGTTCCGCTAGGAAAAGGTAGTGGGTTTACTTCTCCAGCCGATGGAATTCCATCAGGAGACAACTTTGACATTGATTATGTAGCGCATGAAATGGGTCACCAATTCGGTGCGAACCACACTTTTACCCACAGCAACGAAGGAACCGGGGTACAAGTAGAGCCGGGAAGCGGATCTACTATTATGGGTTATGCTGGAATTACTTCTTTGGATGTTCAACCACATTCAGACGCCTATTTCCACGCGGTAAGTATCCAACAAGTAACCAACAACATCAAAGCGAAAACTTGTTCGGTAAATACAGCTACCGGAAATTCAATTCCAACTGCGAATGCCGGTTTAGATTATACCGTTCCTAAAAGCACTCCATTCATGTTGACCGGAACTGCTACTGATGCCAATGGCGATGTGCTTACTTATGACTGGGAGCAAATGGATTCTCAGACCACATCAACCGCACCGAGCGCAACTAAAACCAGTGGTGTGAACTTCCGTTCTTATTCACCGGTAACTACTCCTACAAGATATTTTCCAAGAATGGCTTCAGTTCTTACCGGAGCTACAACAACTGCAGGTTCAGAAGTAACTGTTGAGGCTCTTCCTTCAGTTGCCAGAACAATGAATTTCAGATTTACCGTTCGCGACAACAGAACTGGGGGCGGCGGAAACAACAGCGATGACATGATTGTAACCGTGAACGCTACCGCCGGGCCATTTGCAGTAACAGCTCCTAATACAGCTGTTTCATATGTAGGTGGAAGCGCGCAAACCATCACTTGGAATGTAGCCGGAACAACAGCTAATGGTGTCAATTGTGCCAATGTAGATATTTTATTATCTACTGATGGTGGAAACACTTGGTCAACTTTATTGGCTGCTACTCCTAATGATGGAACTGAATCTGTTGTTATTCCAAATACACCGGGAACTACCAATAGAATTATGATCAAAGGAACCAACCATATTTTCTTTGATGTTTCTAATACAAACTTCACGATTACATCAGGTGTGACCGATACCGTCGCACCAACGGCTCCAACTCTGGCTGCTTCGGGAACCACACAAACCGGAACTTCATTGTCTTGGTTAGGCGCAACAGATAACGTAGCTGTAACAGGTTATGATGTATACAAAGACGGAGTTCTTTTGGGTTCAACAGCGGCAACCTCCTATACAGTAAGCGGCTTGACAGCTTCAACGACTTATGTATTTACGGTGAAAGCTAAAGATGCAGCCGGAAACGCTTCAGTAGCGAGTAATGCGGTATCCGTAACAACTTTGGCTCCAGTAGTTGATACAACTGCTCCGACCGCACCATCAGCTTTAGCAGCTTCAGGAACTACCGCAACCACTACAAACTTAGCTTGGACTGCCTCTACTGACAACATTGGCGTAACAGGTTATGATGTATATCAAAACGGAGTGTTCAAGGCTACTGTAACCAGCAACTCTTATGCAGTAACGGGGTTAACCGCCGCTACAACTTATTCATTCTATGTGATTGCTAAAGATGCAGCCGGAAATGCTTCAACTGCCAGCAATACTGTAAGTGTTACTACTTTGACCGCTTCATTGGCATATTGCGCTTCACAAGGCAACAGTACTGCGGATGAAAAAATTGGAAAAGTTGCTATCGGAAGTATCAACAATACTTCAACCGGAACTGCTGGTTATGAAGATTTCACAGCTCAATCAACCAATGTCAACAGAAATAGCGCTTACACAATTACCATCACGCCTAGTTGGACAGCCACTACTTATGCTGAAGGCTATGCCGTATTTGTAGATTACAACCAAGATGGCGACTTTGCTGATGCAGGCGAAACGGTTTGGACGAAAGCTGCTTCAACAACTACACCGGTTAGCGGTTCATTCACCATTCCTGCTACAGCAACTTTAGGCGCTACCAGAATGCGTGTTTCAATGAAATACAACGCTGTTCCTACTTCATGTGAGGCATTCTCATATGGACAAGTTGAAGATTATACTTTGAACATCCAAGCTGCGATTGTGGATACAACTGCTCCTTCTGCTCCAACAGCTTTAGCTGCTTCAGGAACCACAGCAACCACCACTAATTTAGCTTGGACTGCTTCAACAGACAATGTAGGAGTTTCTGGATATGATGTATATCAAAACGGTGTATACAAAGCCACATCAGCTACCAACTCATATGCAGTAACCGGATTGACAGCCGCTACAACTTATTCCTTCTACGTGATTGCTAAAGACGCTGCCGGAAATGCTTCAACAGCTAGTAACACGGTAAGTGTGACTACTTCAACAGCAACTACGACTTATTGTACTTCTCAAGGAAATAGTACTGCGGATGAGAAAATTGGCAAAGTTGTTTTCGGAACCATCAGCAATACTTCAACCGGAACTGCGGGTTATGAAAACTTTACAGCACAATCCACCAATACGGTAAGAGGAACGGCTTACACGATTACCATTACGCCGAGTTGGACTTCAACCGTTTATAACGAAGGTTACGCTGTATTTATCGACTACAACCAAGATGGTGATTTCGCGGATACTGGTGAAACAGTATGGACTAAAACCGCTTCTAAAACAACACCTGTGACCGGTTCAATTACCATTCCTGCAACAGCTTCTTTAGGAGCCACCAGAATGCGTGTTTCTATGAAATACAATGCTGTTCCAACTGCTTGCGAAGCTTTCTCATATGGGCAAGTTGAAGATTATACGGTGAACATCACTTCAACCGCTAGAGAAGCCTCTGCGAACAATACAATTGCTTACACTATTTATCCAAATCCGGTAAATGGTGATGTCTTGAACATTACCCTTGAAGGAGATGCTTCGTACAACATGTACAATATGTTGGGGCAACAAGTTGCTAAAGGCACAATCACCAACGGAACCATCGATGTTTCAAACATCAAAACCGGAAATTACTTGCTTGAAGTAACCGCCAACGGAGAAACCTCTGTGAAACGCTTCATCAAGCAATAATCAACATAAAACAAAACGCGAAAAAGCCATCTTAACCGATGGCTTTTTTATTTGGTTAGAAGTCAAAACATGACGCATAAAAAAAGCCCTACTTGAGGTAAGGCTTTCTATTGGTGTTTGAAATCTATTTCATTTGAAAAGTTTCCATGAACTTAGTGGTATAATTACCGGAAACATAATCCGGATCGTCCATCAATTGTCTATGAAATGGAATGGTGGTTTTGACACCTTCGATATAAAACTCGTCCAAAGCGCGCTTCATCTTATTGATTGCTTCTTCACGGGTTTGTGCGGTTGTGATGAGCTTAGCAATCATCGAATCATAATTCGGCGGAATCGTATAACCCGCATAAACGTGTGTATCTAGACGAACTCCATGCCCCCCCGGTGCGTGTAATACAGTAATTTTACCCGGTGATGGACGAAAATCGTTGTACGGATCTTCAGCGTTGATACGACATTCAATCGAGTGCAATTGCGGTAAATAGTTTTTACCTGAAATCGGCACGCCGGCGGCAACCAAAATTTGTTCGCGAATCAAATCATAGTCAATTACTTGTTCAGTAATTGGATGTTCTACTTGAATACGCGTATTCATTTCCATAAAATAGAAATTGCGGTGTTTATCAACCAAAAACTCAACCGTTCCGGCACCTTCATACTGAATAAACTCTGCAGCTTTCACGGCAGCTTCTCCCATTTTTTGACGCAAATCGTCGGTCATAAATGGCGATGGAGTTTCTTCAGTCAATTTTTGGTGACGCCGTTGTACAGAACAGTCGCGCTCAGAAAGGTGACATGCTTTTCCGTAAGCATCGCCCACTACTTGAATTTCAATATGTCGTGGTTCTTCGATGAGTTTTTCCATGTACATACCGTCGTTCCCGAAAGCGGCAGCGGCTTCTTGACGAGCGCTTTCCCAAGCTTTTTCAAGCTCTTCTTCTTTCCAGATGGCGCGCATTCCTTTTCCACCACCACCAGCAGTCGCTTTCATCATCACCGGATAACCGATTTCTTTGGCTACTTTTTTGGCTTGTTCAAACGATTCTAAAATTCCATCAGAACCCGGAACACATGGCACGCCAGCTGCTTTCATCGTAGCTTTGGCTGTTGCCTTGTCCCCCATTTTTTCAATCATTTCTGGTGATGCGCCAATGAATTTGATTCCGTGTTCTTGACAAATTTTTGAAAACTTGGCATTTTCAGAAAGGAAACCATATCCCGGATGAATCGCATCGGCATTGGTAATTTCAGCCGCCGCAATGATGTTGGACATTTTTAAATACGAAAGATTACTCGGTGGAGGTCCGATACAAACGGCCTCGTCGGCAAATTTCACGTGCAAACTCTCGGCATCTGCCGTCGAATATACCGCTACTGTTTTGATGCCCATTTCGCGACAAGTTCGAATTACACGCAATGCAATCTCGCCACGATTGGCTATTAATACTTTTTTAAACATAATTCTTTGATTAGACAATGTGTCAATTAGACAATTTAGAAGTCTGCATTGCGCTAACTTCCAACCTCATTAAGAAGGATCAACCAAGAATAATGGTTGGTCAAATTCTACCGGTGACATATCGTCCACCAAAATTTTGACGATTTTCCCGCTTATTTCTGACTCGATTTCGTTGAAGAGTTTCATCGCTTCAATAACACAAAGCACATCGCCTTTTCCTACGTTGGCACCTACCTCAACAAACGGTGATTTGTCTGGAGATGGTTTGCGATAGAAAGTACCAATGATCGGTGATTTGATGGTTACATATTTAGAATTGTCATCAGCGGCAGTTGCAGCAGGAGCAGCAGGAGCGGCGGCAGGCACAGCAGCTACTGGTGATTGTGGTAAAGCTTGAGCTACCGGTGCTTGTTGCACATAGGTAATTTCAGGTGCGTTGCCCTCTAAAGTAGTTTTGATGGTGATTTTAATATCACCTGTTTCGAGCTTAACCTCTGCTACTCCTGAATTAGACACAAATTTAATCAGGTTTTGAATTTCTTTTAAATCCATGGTAATATTGGTTTTAGTGTTTTAGTTCTTATTTTGTATCGTAGGCCCATTTTAAATAAACAGCACCCCAAGTAAATCCGCCGCCAAAAGCAGCAAAGATGAGATTGTCTCCTTTTTTGAGTTTGTGTTCAAAGTCGTGCAACAACAACGGAAGTGTTCCCGAAGTTGTATTTCCATAGCGTTCAATATTGATGAGTACTTTGCTTTCATCAACACCCATGCGCTCAGCCGTGGCATCAATGATTCGGCGATTCGCTTGGTGCGGAACGAGCCAATTAACATCGTCTTTGGTTAAGTGATTACGCTGCATAATTTTTTCGCTTACATCAGCCATGCCTGTAACTGCATATTTGAACACAGTTTTTCCGTCTTGAAATACATAGTGCTGACGGTTCTCAACCGTTTCTTTTGACGGAGGTAAAATCGAACCGCCTGCGTCAATTTTTAAGTATTCACGGCCAATGCCGTCGCTTCTGAGGTATTCGTCTTGAAAACCTAAACCTTCTTGGTTGGGCTCAAACAAAACCGCTCCGGCTCCGTCGCCGAAAATAATACAGGTTGCACGATCGGTGTAATCAATAATCGACGACATTTTATCGCCTCCGATGAGCAACACCTTTTTATAACGTCCCGATTGTATATATGCAGAAGCGGCTGACATTCCGTATAAAAATCCGGAACAAGCCGCTTGAATATCAAATGCAAAAGCGTTCACTGCACCAATCTGTGTAGCAACATATACTGAAGTTGCTGCCACCGGCATATCAGGTGTGGTGGTCGATACCAAAACCAAATCAATATCGGCCGGATTGATACCGCTTTTTTGAATTAGATTTTCGGCTGCTTTAATACACATATAAGAAGTACCCATTTTTTCGCCTTTGAGAATTCTTCTTTCTTTGATGCCGGTACGGGAAGTAATCCATTCATCATTGGTATCCACCATGGTTTCAAGGATTTGGTTGGTGAGCACATACTCAGGCAAATAGGCACCAACAGCTGTAATAGCGGCCGTAATTTTATTCATATTCACTAATTTATTTTACTAAATAGTCTGATTTAATAAAGGGTGGAAATTACAAAAAAATATAAAACCAAAACCTTTTTGGCTGGCTAATTTAACTGAAGTTACCCCCAATAAAAAAACTCTCACATTGAGTGAGAGTTCGTAAACTTTTGTGGTAATGTATTAGGCAACAGCTTCGATTGACTTATCAATCACTACCTGACCTCTGTAGTACATTTTACCTTCGTGCCAGTAAGCTCTGTGATACAAATGCGCTTCGCCAGTTACCGGGCAAGTAGCAATTTGAGCAACCGTTGCTTTATAATGTGTTCTTCTTTTATCTCTTCTGGTCTTGGAGACTTTGCGCTTAGGATGTGCCATTTTATTCTATTATTTATCCGTTAATAGTTTTTTTAATTGATCCCATCTAGGGTCTGTTTCTGATTCTTTTTCTGTTTTGGGCTCGCCCACTGAAAGCGATTTTAGTTTTTCAAGTGCCGGTGTTTGCAAACTTCCGTCTTTTACTCCGGGATGAACTTTCTTTTGAGGAACCGACAAAACAATCATTTCATAAATATATTGCTTAACGTCTAGTTGATGTTCTCCGTGTGGCAAAATGAGCAACTCTTCATTGTCATTGTTGAATTCTTCACCGAACTTAACCAATAGATTGATTTTTCCTTTAATCGGCAAATCAAATGGTTCTCCGGTTAAATCACAGAGCACATTAACGGTTCCTTGATGTTTAAAAGTCAGCTCTAAAAGCGTACTTTTCTTTTCTAAAATCACATTGACTTTAACTTGAACGTCATCATATTCGTCAAAGTTAAAATCTTCAAAGAACGATTTCCCGATTTGAAATTCAAATTGATGTTTGCCTAACTTTAATCCCGCAAAAGGAATTAAGAACTCATCTAACTGCTTCATTTCAACAACAATTTGACCGAACGAATCGGGAGCGCAAAGATATAAAATAATTATACACACAAAAGCCTTGGTGTGTTTTTTTTACCTATTATTTTTTTCAGCTTGTTTTTCGCGGACTTTCATGGGATTTTTACTAATTTCCTCATGTTGTTGTCGGTTGTGATAAACGTCTAATGCCAAATACACCGCTTCTTTAAACGAGCCAGCATCCGCCAAATCTTTGCCGGCAATATCAAAAGCAGTTCCGTGATCGGGCGATGTTCTAATTTTGTTCAATCCAGCTGTATAATTCACTCCTTTGCCAAACGAAAGTGTTTTAAACGGAACCAAACCTTGGTCATGATACGCTGCAATGACCGCATCATATTTTTCAAATTGCTGATTGCCAAAAAAACCATCAGCCGGAAATGGCCCGAAAACCATGATGCCTTTATCGAACAAACCTTTAATGGTTGGCGCAAAAGTTTCGATTTCTTCTTTACCAATAACACCGTTATCTCCACTGTGCGGATTTAATCCCAAAACAGCAATTTTAGGTCGGGTAATGGCAAAATCTTGAATGAGCGTTTGGTGAATAGTTTGTATTTTTTGAGCAATCAAAGCAGGAGTCAAATGTTTCGCCACTTCGTTCACCGGAACATGATCGGTCAAAAGCCCAACACGCAAACGATCGTGAACCATGAGCATCAGTGCATCACCACTGAGTTGTTGGTTTAAGTAATCGGTATGTCCGGGAAATTTAAAATCATCCGATTGAATGTTGTATTTGTTGATCGGCGCCGTGACCAAAACGTCAATATGTCCCTCTTTGAGTGCCGTGGTAGCCGTGACGAATGATTTGATAGCATAATCGCCAACTTTGTCATCACTTTGTCCGAAATTTATATCAACCGGTTCTTTCCAGATGTTTAAAACATTGATTTTTCCCGGCACCAATTGGTTGATATGATCAATACCGTGCAGCATTGAGGTTGATTCAAAAGTCTTTTTAACAAACGAGAGAATTTTGACATTCGCAAAAATAACAGGCGTACATAACTCCAACATGCGGGCATCCTCAAAGGCTTTTAAAACTACTTCGCTTCCGATTCCGTTTAGGTCACCTATTGAAATTCCGACAATTATATTTTCATTTTTTTTCATGGAGCAGCGCGTTATTATTGCTAATTTTGAGGTGCAAATTTAGTAAAATAAACCAAAGATGTTTACCGGAATTATTGAAACCCTCGGAATCGTTCATTTGATTAAAAAAAATCAAGACAATCTTGATATTACCATTCAAAGCTCAATCACCCACGAACTTAAAATTGATCAAAGTGTGGCGCACAATGGCGTTTGTCTGACCGTTGTAGCTTTAGATAAGGATTTATACACCGTAACAGCCATCAAAGAGACCATTGAAAAAACCAACATGAGTAGTTGGCAAAAAGGCGATATCGTCAATCTTGAGCGCGCAATGAAACTTGGCGATAGGCTAGATGGGCACATCGTTCAGGGTCATGTTGATCAAACGGCACAATGCATCAAAATCGAACAAGCAGGTGGAAGTTGGTATTATACATTTGAATACGACACTGTTTTGGGAAATATTACGATTGAAAAAGGATCGATTACCGTAAACGGTGTAAGCCTGACGGTTGTTAACTCAAAAGACAACGGTTTTAGTGTAGCAATCATTCCGTATACACACGAGCACACCAACTTTAAAAAATTTCAGGTTGGAACGCAAGTTAATTTAGAATTTGATGTAATTGGTAAATACGTAAGTCGATTGTACCAGAAAAAATAGCCTATTAGAAATAACCAAAAACTCCGGTTTAAACCGGAGTTTTTTTATTGAATAATCTTGATTTGTATATTTTGTAAAGACCGAACAAAGCGGCAAAAACAGCCATAGTGACCACATCTCCGTCAATCGGAAGACCTGGAGGCGGAATCCCTGGAGGTGGAGGCCCATTGCTTGGAATAGCAGTAGCAGAGGCACTCACCATCAATAAAACCAGTAAAAAAATGTTCGGGACAATTTTCATAGGCCGTAAAAGTAAGTAAAAAATCTTTCCGTCAAAATTTTTTTTTTGTTTAACAATGGGTTTTAATGCTAAAATAACATTGAGCAAAAGCTGGTTTTGACAATCTTTAAAAGCGTGTTTTATTAACGAAAAAAAAATATCTTTAGTTTTAACATTAAAAAAAAAGACTCTCCAAAATTGAAAGTCTTTTTTGTGGTCCCACTTGGAATCGAACCAAGCACCTACTGATTATGAGTCAGTTGCTCTAACCGAATGAGCTATAGGACCTATAATTGCGGTTGCAATATTACTATTTTTTTATTATTCTGCAACAAATTTTTAGAGCAAAATCAGTATTTGCGCGGGATTTAACGCTTAATCAGAAACTTCTTGACACAGTTCAACCAAAACACCTAGTGTATTTTTCGGATGTAAGAAAGCTACTAATTTATTATCTGCGCCTTTTTTGGGCACTTCGTTCAAAATGACAAAACCCTCTGATTTGAGTCGGGCGATTTCAGCCACTATATCTTGCACATCAAAAGCTATGTGATGAATGCCTTCACCACGTTTTTCGATGAATTTTGCTATCGGACTTTCCGGATTGGTGGCTTCGAGCAATTCAATTTTGTTGGGGCCATTCATAAAAAACGAAGTATTTACACCTTCGCTTTCAACGGATTCCATTTTATACGGAGGCTGACCCATCAATTTTTCATAAACTTCGTTGGCCGATTTTAAATCTTTTACGGCTATGCCGATGTGTTCAATTTTTCTCATGCTTAATGACTGCGGTTTTTGATTTTGATTCCTTAGGCCAAAGATACAAATTTGACCCAAGCCCTGATGGCAGCGGTTATCCTTTTGTGCTGTTGCTCACGTTGTCTGATTGTTTGACGGCGCATCTGGCACAAAAGATTGCCTCATCCAATATAATTTATTATAAAGAATTCGGCCAATTCGCTTCGCTCGGGTTAAACGAACAGCAGGTTCCCGGCTCCTTAAATGACAACGAGCAAAATCAAATGTTGGCAAGTAAAAAAAATGTATTTTTGCCCCATGGAAACAAATAGACAGAAAAAAATTGGCGGCGTGATTCAGCGCGATTTGGTGGATATTCTTCAAGGTGAGGTGCGAAAAAACAACATCAGCAACCTAATTATCTCTGTATCAAAAGTTAGTGTCACCACTGATTTGTCTATTGCTTCGGTGTATTTGAGTATTTTTCCGCAAGAAAAAGCACCTGAAATTTTAGCGGCAGTTAAATCAAACGCACCGCTGATTAAACACGATTTATCGCAACGCGTTCGTTTGCAATTGCGTAAAGTACCTAATTTGGTTTTTTATATTGACGACTCGCTTGATTACATCGAAAAAATCGACAACGCTCTGGCCGGAAAAGAAAACCCAATTGAAAATCGCGACTTATTAGAACGCCGCAGAAAAGCTTAGTGTGAACTTTCCGCTGTACATAGCCAAACGTTACCTCAGAAGTGCGAGCAAAAACAACGCAATCAACATCATCAATGGCATTGCGGCACTGGGTGTTGTGGTGGGTTCGATGGCTTTGTTTGTGGTGTTGTCTGTTTTTAGTGGACTCAAAGAATTCAGTCTTTCGTTTACCAACGAATTTGATCCGGATTTAAAAATCACCAGCACCTACGGAAAATCATTTTTACTCACCCCCAAACAAGAACTCGGCTTGACAAAAATCCAAGGTTTGTCCTCGAGCAGTAAAGTCATTGAAGAGCGCGTACTTTTTTTATTCGACGGAAAAGAACAGGTTACCTATATAAAAGGTGTTGATTCCGTTTTTGAAAAAGTCAACCCGATTCAAAAAATCATTTATCAAGGTCAATGGCTAGAAAAACACACCAATCAAGTGGTCGTGGGTTACGGCATTTGCCAGAAACTCTCGATGGGTTTGTTTGATTTCAACCATCCGTTTGAGGTGTTCGTGCCCAAAGCCGGTCGCGGTGCCATTGAAAATCCCGACGAAGCTTTCAATCGTTGCAAACTTGCGCCTGTGGGGATTTATGCCATCAACGAAGATTTAGATTCCAAATTTGTTTTTGCTGATTTGACGCTTACTCAAGCTTTACTCGAATTTAAGCCCAACCAAATTTCGGGCATTGAATGCAAACTCAAACCCGGCGCCGATGAGCAAAAAGTAATTCAAGAACTCGAGCAACTGTTCCCGAAAAACAACGCAATTAAAACGCGCGCGCAACTCAACGACAGTTTGTACAAAATGCTCAACACCGAGAATATTGCGGTATATTTGATTTTTACCTTGGTCATCATTGTAGCTTTATTCAACTTGGTCGGCGCGCTCATCATGATGATCCTCGACAAAAAACACAACCTCAAAACGCTCTATAATTTAGGCGCCGAAATCAAACATTTGCGCTCGATATTCTTACTTCAAGGAGCACTGTTGAGCATCGTCGGTGGCTGTATCGGTCTGGTTTTGGGCATCGTTGTTGTCTTGCTGCAACAACAATTTCAGTGGGTGATGATTACCCCGAATTTGGCTTATCCGGTGGTATTCTCGGTGCAAAATATATTGATTGTGTTGACTACTATTTTCTCGTTGGGACTAATTGCTTCTTGGATTGCGTCGAGCCGAGTGACGCAAAAACTACTCGAGAAATTTTAATTGAAGCTTGATCTGAATTTTTACACGAAAGAATAATCAGCAAATGCTGTCGAGATTTCGTCAAACGCGCGGAACAAATCTTCCTTATTGTCTAGCGTCACAAGCTTCTGACGGTATTCTTTAAAGTGTGAGATTCCTCTAAAATAATTGGTATAATGTCGGCGGGTTTCAACAATTCCGGTCCATTCGCCTTTCCATTCCATCGCCCAAGTTAAGTGGTTTCGGGCAGCTTCAATACGATCTTGCATGGTCGGAACCGGTAATTTCTCGCCAGTTTTTGCGTAGTGTTTGATTTCGTTAAAAATCCACGGATAACCAATCGCGGCGCGGCCAATCATGATACCGTCAACGCCATAGCGGTTTTTGTAATCGAGGGCTTTCTCGACCGAGTCAATATCGCCATTGCCAAAAATCGGAATCTTGATGCGTGGGTTATTCTTCACTCGGGCAATGTGTGACCAATCGGCCTCACCTTTATACAATTGTGCGCGTGTGCGTCCGTGGATGGACAAAGCTTGAACCCCTATATCTTGCAACCGTTCGGCTACTTCATCAATGTTGATCATATTCTCGTCCCAACCCAAACGTGTTTTGACTGTAACCGGCAAATGCGTTCCGCGAATGACGGCCTCGGTGAGTTTCACCATCAAATCAACATCTTTTAGAACCGCAGCTCCGGCGCCTTTGCAAACAACTTTTTTGACCGGACAGCCAAAGTTGATATCAATCAAATCGGGGTTTACTGCCGAAACAATTTTAGAGGAAAGCCCCATTGCTTCTTCATCGCCACCAAAAATTTGAATGCCTACCGGTCGTTCGTAATCAAAAATATCGAGCTTTTGTCGGCTTTTGATGGCATCGCGAATGAGCCCTTCAGACGAGATGAATTCACTAAACATCATATCGGCTCCGTGGGTTTTGCACAAACGGCGAAACGGTGGGTCGCTGACGTCTTCCATAGGCGCAAGCAAGAGCGGGAATTCGGGCAATTGGATGTTTCCGATTTTAATCATGGCGCAAAAATACACATTTTTTTGTGTGACAAAGCAATGGACAAGCCGCGCGATTTAGCTAAAAACCTTGGCTTGGATTTCTTATCTTTCACCAAAATTCAATGCATGCTGTTCGAGTTTGGCTTTTATTCATCGTTGTTGCTCATTCCATTCATACACGGAATTGTCTATGCGCTATTGCTTTTTTGGAAAGGTAAAGCTCATCAAATCAACGCTAATTTTTGGTTAGGCGCTTTTTTGATTTTGTGTTCGGCTTATGTGGCTCCGTGGATGTTGGGCTTTGCCGGATGGTATGACAACCAGCCTTATCGCGATGTGTTGTTTTACGTTCCGTTTCAGCAACTGTTTTGGATGGGACCGCTGCTGTATTTTTACACCCAAAGTCTTTTGAATCCGGCTTTCAGGCTGAAACCTATATTGTTGTGGCATTTTGCGCCCGGTTTGCTTTATAATTTAGGGATGTTGTATTTGTGGGTATATGATGCGTTTATCTATGAAGGATATTATTTCTATGCCGATCAGGCGGACAAAGATTTTGACCCTTGGTATCAATACTGTGGACTTGCCTCTATGGTGGTTTATTTGATTTTGAGTCTGCGTTATTACCAATCTTATAAAAACTTTATCTATGACCAGACGAGTTTTGCTGAGAAGATTCTCTTTCGATGGATCAAAAATTATCTGATTGCTTTTTTAGTAATGCTCTTGCTTCCTGTGGTTTTTGATGTACTAGGATTGTTCTATCCGGAGCTCAAAACCTATACAGGCAGTTGGTGGTTTTTCTTGTTTTTCTCACTGATCACCTTTTACATTGGATTGTCGGGCTATGCCAATTCGGTACAAACCTCGATTCCGTTTGAGTTGTCGGTTTTTGACCCAAAAGCCATGGAACTCGAAACAGCAGAAACTCTGTTGATTGAGCCCGAAGCGCAGAACAATTTAGCCAAAGAATTGGACGACGCTTTGATTTGGAAAGCCAAAATTGAATTGCTCCTCGCCCAAGAAAAGCTATACGAAAATCCGGAACTGACTCTTACGGAACTCGCCAAAAAACTACAAACCAATACTTCGGTAGTTTCTAAAGCCATCAATCAAGGTTTTGAAATGAACTTCAATGACCTAATCAATCACTATCGTATAGAGGCCGTCAAAGAAATGTTGCGACAAAACGCTCACAAAAAATCGACGCTTTTGGGCATTGCGTATGATTGCGGTTTTAACTCAAAAGCGACTTTTAACCGCGCTTTCAAAAAAAATACCGGCCTTTCGCCGAAAGCTTATCTGGAAACCGCCTAAAATAAGGTCTCAAATCATAATCTGAAGCGTTTCATCGATTCTAACAGCGCAATTTTGCTTCATCAATCGGTCAGAATGTTCTCTGACGTAATTCAAAAAAGATGAAAAAAATAATTGCGCTCACAGCTACTATTTGGAGTATTTATTCTTGTGGAATCATCGGTTCATTAAACTCGGAATACTTCTATCAAACCCCACGAACGATTTGTCTTGGGCCAAAACGAACACGGAAAATTCAGAACGTATCTCAAAAACGAAGGAACCACCGTGCTCAATATATTTCAAGCACCCATCAACGGAGGAAGTTACAGTCCAGTTTTGGTGAATCCTCAAGAAACTATACAAATCAAAACAGCCCAAAACACCGCTTTGGTCATTGAAAACACCGGAGCGGTCTACGGTTCAGTGACGCTAAAAGTCAAAGGCGATTTGAATTTGGGCATGACCTACAACCATCAATAATCGAGTTTCAATCATCTAAATCTAATCATTATGAAAAAAATCATTGTAGCAATGCTTTTGTGCAGCACTTTCATCACTATTAGCGCACAAACCAGAGGTTCTGGAAAATTAGTTGAACGTTCGTATGCATTTTCGGGCTTTGACAAAATTGAAGTAGAAGATCTTTGCGGCGTAGTCGACATTGAAATTGGCCCGAAGTGGTCAGTATCCGCAATAGTCGACGACAACCTTTTGCCACTGTTGGACTTTGAAGAAAATCCCCAAGAACATGCCCTTAAAATATTCTTTAAAGAAAATCGCAAAAACAAAAGGTACATTGAAGACACAAACCTGCGCATCAAAATCACGATGCCGGAAGCTTCGGTCATCAAAAACAATTCAAACGCACAAATAGTGGTCAAAAATGTGGTGGGCAGATATCTTCGATTAGAAAATATCGAAAACGGTCAAATCAAAGCCTCCGGAAAAGTAGATGTGCTCGATGTAACTACCCGAGGCAACGGAACTGTTTCTGCCGGAACGTTACAAGTCCAAAAAGTAGTGGTCATCACCACCGGAAACGGGAATAGTCTGGTTTGCGCCAATGAAAAAATTACCGCAAAAGTCTCGGGCAACGGAAATGTCAAAAATGTAGGCAAAGCAAAATATACCGCCGATTCAACGCGAACCGGCAATGGAAATTTATATTAAAAGCAAAATACTTTATCATGAAAAAACTATTCTATCAATTTACCAAACCAATTCTTCAAGCCCATCTTGTTCAGGAAATTATTTTGACAATTCCGCGCTTGGTTTGCGGTTATTTGCTCACCACTGATTTTGGCGCCGCAAAATTCGGCATGCCTTGGAGCCCCGAAGAAAAAAACCTCGGACTCTTTGAAGTGGCCTTTTGGTTTCCGAATGATGTAGCGCACTACGGCGGTTTGTTTGCGATGTTTCCGGCATTTTTGGCTTGGATGGGTGCTTTTGCCGAAGCTGTGGGTGGCTTGGTTTTGTTGCTGGGTTTTCAGACGCGCTTGTTTTCATTCTTGATTGTTTGCACGATGCTCACCGCGATGTTTGCGCAACAATTTGAGGCTGGGCTATGGAATATGCTACCTGCAATGGGCTTTTTGTGGGTGGGTTTAACCCACTTGGCTTTGGGCTCTGGGCGCTTCGGATTAGATTATATCATCACTCAAAAATGGAAAATATGAAATCAATAATATTTGTAGCAATAGTGTGCAGCTTAGTTTTGACCGGTTGCGTGCAAAAAACCAAAACACAAAAAGTAGTTTATACGCTGAATGTTTCAGGGGTGAAAAATATAGAAACGGTAGGTGTGAGAGGCGCTGACAGTCCGCTTTCGTGGGAGACTGACTGGGTCATGAAACCGATTGTTAAAGACAGTTTGTATCAAGCAGAAGTTACCTACCTCACGGGCTATAAAGTAACCGAAGTGAAGTTTACTGTGAATGGAAATTTTGAATTGCAAAACCAAGAAAACAGAAAGATTCGCTTTGACGAGAAACATGCGGTAACAGAGGTAAAAGCCGTTTTTAATCAAATAAAATAACTCAGTAAAACAAGGATGATGGCTGTGATCATTGAATTTTTGATGGTGCTTTTTGATGCACTTTTCGCATTCATTTTGAACGGTTACTTCTGTAGCTGAAATCGGTGGCAAACACTCGGTATAATTCTAAACTTTGCCTTATATTTGCAGCCAAGTGCGTGAGGGGCAGCAGCGGCATCCTTGGGTGGCGCAAAGCAGAACCCAAGATACAGCGAATGACCCGACCCGAGGAAGCATGACGCAGGGGCACGCCAAAAAAACCGCCAAAACAGGCACATTGACCTTGAACTGAAGATGAAGAACATTCGAAATTTTTGCATTATTGCGCATATTGACCACGGCAAAAGTACCTTGGCCGACCGCTTGCTTGGCGCCACACAAACCGTGAGTGCACGCGAAGAAAAAGCGCAATTGCTCGACAATATGGATTTGGAGCGCGAACGCGGCATTACCATTAAAAGCCACGCGATTCAGATGGAATACAAATACAAAGGCGAAGATTATATCTTGAACCTGATTGATACGCCGGGACACGTGGATTTTTCGTATGAAGTTTCGCGTTCGATTGCCGCTTGTGAAGGCGCACTTTTGATTGTAGATGCCGCGCAGAGTATTCAGGCGCAAACCATCTCAAATTTGTATTTGGCTTTAGAGAATGATTTAGAGATTATTCCGGTGCTTAACAAAGTAGATTTGCCGAGTGCGAATCCGGAAGAAGTGAGCGATGATATTGTGGATTTACTCGGATGTAAATTGGAGGAAATCATCCACGCATCAGGAAAAACCGGTTTTGGTGTCGAGAATATTTTGGCTGCGATTATCGAGCGCATTCCGGCTCCGAAAGGCGATTCGCAAGAACCGTTGCAAGCTTTGATTTTTGACAGTGTGTATAATCCGTTTCGCGGAATTGAAGTTATTTTTAGAGTTGTGAACGGCGAGATCAAAAAAGGCCAAAAAATTAAATTTATGGCCACCAGCAATGAATATTTTGCCGATGAAGTGGGCACGTTGAAACTCAACCAGGTTCCGAAAAATGTAATCTCAACTGGCGATGTGGGTTATTTGATTTCGGGTATTAAAGAAGCCAAAGAAGTTAAAGTGGGCGACACCATTACCGACGCCAAAACGCCTACCACGAATATGATTCACGGTTTTGAAGATGTGAAACCGATGGTTTTTGCCGGAATCTATCCGGTGGATACCGAAGATTATGAAGAGTTGCGCAACTCAATGGAGAAGTTGCAACTCAACGATGCTTCATTGGTTTTTCAGGCAGAAAGTTCTGCGGCTCTGGGCTTTGGCTTTCGATGCGGATTCTTGGGCATGTTGCACATGGAAATCATCCAAGAAAGACTCGAACGCGAGTTCAACATGACGGTGATTACAACGGTGCCGAACGTATCGTATTTGGCGTATACCAAAAAAGAGATAGACAAGGCCATTGTGGTCAATAATCCGTCCGATTTGCCTGAGCCTTCAAGACTCGATCGCGTTGAAGAACCTTTTATCAAAGCCACCATCATTACCAAATCAGACTATGTTGGAAACGTGATGTCGCTCTGTATTGAAAAGCGCGGTATCATTACCAACCAAACCTATTTGACCACCGAGCGCGTCGAGCTCAATTTTGATATGCCATTGGCTGAAATTGTATTTGATTTTTACGACCGTCTCAAAACGGTTTCGAAAGGTTATGCCTCGTTTGATTATCACCCAATCGGCATGCGCGCCTCGAACTTGGTAAAAGTAGACGTGTTGTTGAACGGCAACGGTGTTGATGCGCTTTCGGCTTTGATTCACGCGGACAACGCTTATAACATCGGCAAGAAAATGACCGAGAAGCTCAAAGAACTCATTCCGCGTCAGCAGTTTGACATTCCGATTCAGGCTGCGATTGGTGCAAAAATCATCGCGCGTGAAACGGTCAAAGCGCTCAGAAAAGACGTAACGGCCAAATGTTACGGCGGTGATATTTCGCGCAAGAGAAAACTACTCGAAAAACAGAAAAAAGGGAAAAAGAGAATGCGCCAAGTGGGGAATGTAGAAATTCCGCAAGAAGCATTTATGGCTGTATTAAAATTGAATGATTAAAAAATAACTGAGCAATTGAATTGCTGAGCAATTGAATTGCTGAGCGACTGAGATAAAAAAGCCCGATTGTGCAAGCAGTTGGGTTTTTTGTTGATTGAGATGATTGTAAGCAACGAACTTAGTAACTTTGCCGCTCAAAATTTTGATTAATATAGAAACTCGCCAACATGCTCGAAGATAAAAACCCTCAACGCACCAGCCTGGCTCAATTGGGCGAATTTGGTTTGATTGACCACCTGACGCGTCATTTTGAACTGCAACAATCCTCAACGCTCAAAGGCATTGGCGACGATGCAGCCGTTTTGGATTTTGCTGATAAGAAAATCGTTGTTTCAACCGATTTGCTGATTGAAGGCGTCCATTTTGATTTGGCCTATATGCCAATCAAGCATTTGGGTTACAAAGCGGTCGTTGTGAACTTGTCTGACATCTGCGCGATGAATGCCAAACCTTCACAAATTACAGTGTCACTGGCGGTATCGAACCGATTTCCACTCGAAGCCATCGAAGAATTGTACGAAGGCATTTCACTCGCGGCCAAACAATACAAAGTAGATGTGATTGGTGGTGATACGACCTCTTCACAAAAAGGTTTGATTTTGAGTATTACGGCTTTGGGTGAAGCAACCTCCGAAGAATTGGTATACAGAAACGGCGCCAAAGCCAACGATTTACTTGTAGTCACAGGTGATTTAGGCGCAGCTTATATGGGTTTACAGGTTTTGGAGCGCGAGAAGCAGGTTTTTCAAGTCAACCCAAATGCACAACCAGATTTATCAACTTATGCGTATTTGGTCGAGCGTCAATTAAAACCCGAAGCCAGAACTGACATTCGAACTTTATTGCATGCATTAGAAGTAAAACCTACTTCAATGATTGATATTTCAGACGGGCTTTCGTCAGAGATTATGCATTTGTGCAAACAATCGGGCGCGGGTTGTAATTTATATGAAGACAAGTTGCCGCTAGATCCTCAGTTCATCAGTACTTGCGAAGAATTTAATATTGACAGCACGACCATTGCCATCAATGGTGGCGAAGATTATGAATTGCTGTTTACAATCGATATGAATGATTTTGATAAAATCAAAGCCAATCCGGATTTGACTGTAATTGGGCACATGACCCAGGCCAGCGAAGGAATACATTTGGTTACCAGAGCCAACACCAAAATTCCGCTTAAAGCGCGCGGCTGGAATGCCTTGAGCGAATAATCTTTCTGAAAAATAAAAGCATAAAAAAAGCGGCACTCCCTAATTTGCCGCTTTTTCTATATGTTGTAGTGAAGATTTTGTAATTTTTTGTTTGGGGCAAAAAAGGCGAATCAAAAGCACTACGATGTGTTTTTATGTTTACGACTACTACCTCGTTAAACATAAGGCTAAATTACAACAAGCCTCTTGATACTCGTCTGTGGTTTCCCTCAAAACTCATTACGGTTTCCCGCATTTTTGTGTACGGTTTTCCGCATCAGGCTATAAAAGCCCTTTGTTTTTGGCCTCTCGGATTAAATCAATGTCACTACCTCCTTTGATTTCGAGCAAATCTTTAAGGTGCAGTTTTCGTTTTTCGACAGCGCTCAACGACAGCGGAACATACTGTGGAATGTCTTTGGTTTTGACGCCTTTAGACAATTGAAACAAAATTTGTTTGTCAAAAGCATCAATCTCGATGTTGTCATATTGTATTTGGCTCACCAATCGAACCACCGTTTGACTATAATAGTTTTCTTCTTTGAGGATTTTATCAAATGCCAACAACAATTCATCAAAAGTTAAGTCGTTTTTAATGACCAATCCGTTCGGGTTGATGTTTTTGATGATGGTGTTGATTTTGAGCAGTTCAGTATGCATGGTCAGCAAGATAATTTTGCAATCCGGCATTTGTTGCTTGATGAGTTGCGCTAAATCTTCGCCCGAGAAAATTCCTTTTTCTTCATAAGTGGGCATACTCAAATCAAAAAAGGCGATTCCAAAAGGTTCTGTAGCTTCGGTGATGGCTTCGTATCCGGTTTTACAATCTTTGGCCTGAGTAATTGAAAACTCGTAGGCACCTTTGGAATTGTAACCTTTGATGGCATTTTTGTAGGCCTCAATAATAAAAGGATGGTCGTCGACAATGAGAATGTTAATCGGTGTAGCCATAGTTTTTGGTTATGATATTGGTATGGTGATTTCTATAGTGGTTCCTTCGTTGATTTTGGTTTTAATCACGGCTTTGGCATCGCAGGCTTTCGCGCGCGCGGTGATGTTTTGCAAACCTAAACCTTTTTTCTTGTTCTTGAGCGAAAATCCCACACCGTCGTCAAAAATCTCCATCAAAACACAATCGCCTGTTTTGCGCATGCTTACCTCGACATTTTTGGCCTGAGCGTGTTTGAGAATGTTCTGCAAGGCTTCTTGTAGGATCCGATACAAGTGAATTTTTTTGTATCCGGCCATTTTTTCCCAATCAATTTGCCAGTCAATTTCAAGGTGATATCGGCAGATAGAAATATTTCTTTGCTCTTGGATTAAGGCTTCGGCAATGCCCACAAAACTGCCTTTATTGGCCAGTGCTCCGTGGTTTAGGTCATGTGCAATATTACGAATTTCTTTCTCAATATCTTGGATTCCATCCACGAATCTATTGAAGTTTTTACGGTTTTCTTCGGGTGTTTTTTGAACGAGTAAATGCAGATTAATGCGCGTAGAGGCAAGCATGTTCATGATGCCGTCGTGCAAATCTTGAGCGATGCGTTTTTTCTCTAGTGTGCGTCCGGTGTCGATTTTGTTTTGCTGATCAAGCATTAAATTCGAGATTTCTTCGTTGGCTTTTTGCTGAATTTGTTTGAGTTCTAATTCGCGCTTTTTAGCGGCTTGAGCTCTAATAATTAGCAACAAAACTAACAAGCCGATAATTACTGAGGCGATGATCCAAACGCGTCGATAGTTTTTAAGCGCGGTGTTTTTTTGTTGGGTGATTTCTTCAGTTTCGTAGGCGATAGCTTCAAATTTGTTTTTTGCTTTTCTTTCTTTTTTGTATAAACTATCTGTTAAGCTGATATACTCTTTCAAATAAACAGATTGATTTTTATAATCCGCTTTAGCCATTTGTTTCAATGAAAACAATAAGTCGTCATAAGATTGGGTAACTCTAGAAATCTCCAATGCTTCTTTAGCTAATTTTAAAGCTGTTAAAGTATCTCTTTTATAACAATAATATTCAGATAAGTGATTTTTAAAAAAAACGACTTTTGATCTTCTATTCAAACTATCGGCAATTTTTATTGCGTCCAAAAAAAGAAAAAAAGATGTTGAGTTGTTAGGATTTATAACAAAATATGAGTACGCCAAATTCCCCTCAATTGTTGAGTAAATTCTTGGCAATTTCTTTCTTAAATTTTTGTTTAGTAGAGCCGCTTTATATATTGCTATTGCTTTAATATGATTGTTTTTAAAAGAATGATAATAGCCGAGATTATTTAATGCAATTTCTTTAATAAAAAATTTATCGAACTGTGGGTTATTTTTTGCTATTAGCAAAGCTTTTTTGATATAATATATCGCTTTATCATAATCATCACTTTGAGTAGAAGCAATAGCTAAATTCAAAAAAGCATCATATTGACTCATTTTGTCATTAATCAATTTTGAGTATTTCAAAGAGGTAATTATAGATTTTTCAGCACCATGAATATCAAACACATTAATTTGAACAGATGATTTGTCCAGATATAATTTCGCAAGTATTTCTTTATCATTATAATTCTTAAAAATTTTTTCTGCTTTCAAATAATAATAAAACGCGCTGTCATTCATACTCTCATTTTCATAATAGACCCCTAGCCATCGATATGAATGACCAATAAAGTACTCATCATGAGCTTCCTGACTTTTCAATAAAAATGCCTTACTGGTTTTCTTTAAATCTTCCCATTTATTCAAATCGTTAAAATTTCTACACAATTGTATGAATTTATGTCTATTGACAGAATCATTTTGTTCCAAAGCCAAACCCTCAACTGCTTTTTGAGTGTATTGAACCCTCAAAGCATAAGGCGTTTTATTAGAAAGTGCTTTTTGGATGTAAACTGAAGTGGTGTCTTGATGCGAGGTTTTCGGATGGCTTTTTTTGTGTTGGCAACCCAACAAAAGCAATACAACCCACAAGATAATGATGGCAGATAGATTTTTCAAAACAATGCTTCTTAAGATGAATAGGAATCTTGCCCTGAAGTTAATCAAAAAAGAATTTAGCAACGGTAGTTTTTCTGCAACAACTGTTAACTAAACCAGCCCGAGTTTCTGGGCTTCTCTGACAATTTCTTCATCAGAGCCTTTGGGAATGTCAAAAAACAGCCTGATTTTGGCTTTTCGTTTATCCACTGCACTCAGTGAAATAGGCAAATGTTCGGGGATGTTTTTGGTCTTGATGCCTTTGGTGAGTAAAAAGATAATGCGACGATCATACGAGTCAAGTCCGTCGTATAAGTTTGCCACTGCTTTTAGGCAGTTTCGGGCCGTTTGACTGTAGTAATTTTCACCTTCATTAACTGTATTGATAGCCTGAGCCAATTCATCGGATTGGAAATCACTTTTAACCAAAACGGCATCAGGGTTCAATGTCCGAATAAGATTATACAGCAAAATACCCTCGGTATGAGAAGTGAGAAACATGATTTTAGTTTCAGGAAACTTGTCGTTTATTCGGCTAGCCATGTCTTCGCCTGAAAATATTTTTTGTTCCGGATAAGGCTGCATTGCCAAATCGAGCAACGCAATATCAAACGGTTTTTGGGCTTGTTCTAAAGCTTTAAAGGCCTGTTCAAAAGTATAAGCCGTGGTAAACTGTAATTGGTCGGGGTTAAAATGGGCGTTGAGAATTCCTTTATAACCCTCGATCATAGCTGGATGGTCTTCGACAATAAATAGATGCATATAAATATATTTTAGGCTTCGATTTCATTTTTGATTAATGGAACTGATGCGGTAATGGTGGTTCCTTTTCCTTTTTTGGACTGAACGTCAAATGACCCTTCGCTCTCACTGGTTCTGGACAACATATTTTGCAGTCCGATGCCGCGTTTCTTGGTGTCTACTTCAAAACCAACGCCGTCGTCTGTGACTTTTAAGGTCAGCAAATTCCCATCGGTTTTAAACTCTACATGAATGTGCTTGGCTTGTGCATATTTGTTGATGTTCTGAAGCGATTCTTGAAGGATTCTGTACAAATTAATTTTGGTATTGTTGCCGATGCTTTCCCATTTAATTTTCTCGTCAATTGAAAAAGTAAGCACCGGTTCAAATGAATTGCTTTGCTCGTCTAATAAATTATGGACAATGGCCACAAAGTTATTGATAAGTGCGTGTTTTTCACGGTTCAAATCATGCGAAATCTCGCGTATATCTTGCTCAATATTTTTGAGCTCATTCAAATAGTTAAAACGACTAATGATGGATTCTTCGTCAGACGAACGGTTCAAACTATCTAAATTCAAGCGCGCGCCAAACAAACGCCCCAAAACCCCGTCGTGTAATTCTTGTGCGATGCGCTTTTTTTCTCGTACTCGGTTTTCTTCGATGGTGGCTTGCTGTGAAATCATCAAATTATAGATTTCTTCATTGGCTTTTTGTTGTTGCTGCTTGAGCAAGAGCTCGCGATTTTTGGCTCGTTGGGTACGAATCACAAAAAGCAATAAACCGACAAACAAGGTTCCTACAAAAAAGTAAAGTAAGCTTCTGTTTTGTTCGGCCAACTTGTCTTTTTCTTGAATGATTTCATCGGTTTCAAAAGCAATACGAGCAAATTTGTCTTTTGCTTTGCGTTCTTCTATTTGGAGGCTGTCGCTTATTTTTATGTATTCACTAGAATAGAATGCAGACTTTTCTTTATCAACAATTGAGATTTGTTGCAGCGCAGCCAGAATGTCTCCTGAAAACTTGGTTGATTTAGCTAATTTAAGAGCCTCGAAAGCGTATTTTTCGGAGTTTTTATCATCATGAATTGATGAGTAATACTCTGATAAGTGTATTTTATTCACAATAATACCTGAATTGAGATTTAGACTATCTCTTATTTTTAACGCTTTAAAGAATAATCCAGGAAGGTCTTTACTGATATTCAATTTAAGATTAGAATAAGCCAAATTATCATTCAAAATAGCATATAGTTCTGGTGAGTTTTTATATAAATTTTTGTTTGTCAAAGCTTTTACAAAATAACTTTTGGCTACTGAATAGTTATTCATTTTTTTATAAACAACTCCAATATTATTTAGTGTGTTTTCAAGTAAATTATTTTTATCTCTTGAGGAATTCGTTGTAACAATACGAAGTGCTTTATTGTGATAATTTATTGCATTTTCATAATCTTTTAACTCATTTGAACATATGCCCACTAGATTAAGTGCATCATAAACATTTCTATAGTCGGAATTTACTTTCATAAGAGAAAGTGATTTAATTGCTGAGGTTTCGCAGCCTGAATAATCACTAACTGTTAATTGAACAAATGCTTTATTTAAGTAATTCTGAGACAAATAAAAATTATCATTTAATCTCAAGAATAGTTTTTCAGCTTTTGTAAAATAGTAAAATGAACTATCATTTTCTCCAATGTCATATTTGTATTTACCTAGAAGATTGTATGCCTTTGCTATATTAACGGTATCTTTTACCAACATTGCTCTTTTTAGCAATAAATAGCTTGTAACTTTTAATTCGTTTGGCCTATACAAACTATAAAAATTACTAGCAACAACATTTAAGTTATTTCTATTTGATGGGGAATTATTTGTATTTGAAAGTATTTTTAGAGCCTTTTCTCCAAATAGTATTCTATTCTGAATGGATGTTAGGCTATCTTTACTTTTCGAAATGTAGAACATCAAGCTGTCTTGTGATTGAACATATGGCAATCCTTTTTCACTTTTTTTAGAACATGATGAAAAAATGAAAATGGAAAAAAGAATTATGTAAGCACTCAGTCTCAATGTTGTTTTTTTGCTAATATATAATAATATTAAGAGAAAAAAAAAGCCCTCTTGTGAAGAGGGCCTTAATCTAATATATAAGATTTAACTTGATCATTTTCTGCTTTGTGGAGCGCCTTGATCACCAATTTCTGAGAATTTTCTGCTTTGTGGAGCACCTTGATCACCAATTTCTGAGAATTTACGACTCTGTGGAGCACCTTGATCACCAATTTCTGAGAATTTACGACTCTGTGGAGCACCTTGATCGCCAATTTCTGAGAATTTGCGATTCTGTGGAGCACCCTGATCACCAATTGGAGCCCTAAAAGAAGTTAATACCATCATTAGTGATAATAATCCGAATGTTAAGAATGTTTTTTTCATAATCTGAGACATTTATGTTTTGTTGTTTTACTCGCCTTTACTGTGAAATTGCGCACATTTCACGACGTAAAACTACAATGCATGTCTCGCTACACCTAGTGTTCAGTGGCGTATATAGTGTGATAGATAAGTTTATTAGTGAATGAGAGGCAAATTCGGGTAGATGGATTTGCTAGATTTCTAAATAATTGCCATTTGTGATGCTGCTGATGATGGCATCAACGTTTTCTTTATACGATTTTGAGAACGGAAGCTTGGTTGTTGTGTTCTTAATATAGCAAACTGAGTTTCCGGTATGAATTCTTGAAACATAGTCGATATTGACAATATAACTGTTGTGAATTCGAACAAATGGACTCGAAAGCACATTTTCAAAATGCTTTAGGGTTTTAAAAGCCGTAATCATTTCACCATTGAACAGGTGAATATCCGTTGAATTATTATCGGCTTGCAAATAACAGATGTCTTTCGCTTCAATAAATCGGTAGTCACCATATGATTTAACACAGATAATCAGCGGTTTTTCTTCTTTTACAACTTCAGCAATTACTGGTTTATTAAGAATTTCTTCTTCAGGCTCAACAAGGATAGGCTCTGTTTGTTCAACAGCAGGCTCCCTTTCAGAAACTTCTTCGTGTATTGTTTCAGTTATTTCAATTGGCTTTTGCTCTGAAATTGTTTCAGGCTCAACAAATTCGTGGGTTACTTGAATTTCTTGAACTTCAGGTTGCTCAACTAGAGGCTGCTGTATTGTAGGTTCAACAAATGATTTGATGGGCGTGACCGACGGAAATGGACTAACCGCGTCATGGGATTTTTGAAATTTGAGAATGGTTTTGATTAAATCACTTCCGCTCAATGGTTTCGAAAGACAATCAAAAGCTCCGTATTGCAAGGCTTGCAAAGCCATTTGCGAATTATTGGTTGTAATAATGATTTTGGGTAAAATCTTTAAAAAACGGTGCAATTCATTAATGAGTCCGAACGATAACCCGCTATTTGTATCCTTAGGATCGACCTCAAGAAAAACAAATGTTGGTCGGTGTTCTAATATCAAATTGAGGCCTTCTTGATAAGTGGCCGCAGACGCTATAAATTGAAGCTCCCGAAAACGAGCCGTTACGGCCAAGGTTTTCAAGGTACTCTCTGAATTGTCGTCAATAATGATATATGAATAACTCATCTAAGCTTTACTATAAATATAGGGCAGCATTAGACCGGTTGAATGAGTTACAAGTAGATGCTTGGGGCAGTCCTTTTGGGTTTAAGCTCATTTTCAGACCGTGCTAAATTACATTTTTTGATAACTAAATTTTCGGATTGTTGATAGAATTATCCACATTGTTAACATTATTTTATCAACAGCAAAAAAACTCGTCAAACTGCATTTAGAATGAATTTTTAATTCATAAAAATTGAGTTTTATATTAAAATATATATAATTTTACACTAATTTATAAAATTGAAATTTTACATGGTAAATCTTGATTTTAAAAGCGTTGCAGAAATTTTAAACGCTTTTCAAGACGAAGAAAGTTGTCTTGAGCATCTAGAGAAGCTTCGCTGGAATCCGCATGTGGTGAGTCCGTTTGATTCGGCATCAAAGGTTTATAAATGTCGCGGACGCTTGTACAAATGCAAAAACACCGGAAAATACTTCAATGCCAAAACTGGAACTCTTTTTCACAACTCAAAAATTGAACTCAGAAAATGGTATGCCGCTATTTGGTTGGTAACCGAAGGCAAGCCTGGAATTAGCTCAGTTGAAATGGCACAAGAATTAAATTTAACCCAAAAAACAGCTTGGTATATCATTAAGAGAATCAAGGCTTATTATGCATTGAATAAGCCTAAAAAGACAAAATCTGAAAAGAAAGCCACAAAACCCATTGAAATCAAAGAGCAATTCATAGAAGAAAAACTCGATATGATTCAGTGGCTTCAACAGTTACAGCAGCCTAAATGAAGACGACCAAAAAAGTACATATTCAATTTGGCTCATTTCAATCACCAATAAAAGTGGATGGATTGCAACCTATCCATTGCTTTATCACTAAAAACAAGAAACATGTTGTCGAGATTCATTCTCTTCAGAAAGCATTGGGATATGAAGGTAGATCTGAGTTGTGGTTGTTAAACTTACTTATATCGCTCTCGAAGTTCAAAGAAATCCCCGAGCATCTATTGCAGGCATACAATCATCCCAAAAACATTGAAATAAAAAAACACGGTACTGAAGGACGTCAAATTCAAGTAGTCAGCCATAAGATAATGTCGCAAACTTTCGAGATACTTATGTCAGCTAAAATCGAAGGCTTATTGAACGCCTCACAAATAAAATATGGAAAAAATGCTGAAGTTTTTGTCAAACAAACCCATGGCCAATCAATCAAGAAAATAATAAATGAAGTAAGCGGTTTGAATCATTTCAGAAAAAGGAACAAACTTCTGATTCAAAATAAACTGTTAGAAAAAAAAGAAGAACCCATGTTTTATTGGATATCGCATTTGCCGGATTCATTTTTCGAGAAAGTCATGAAATTGGAGCGACAAACCTGGGAAAATATTGAAAGCAAAACCGAAATAATCATTCATTTATTCTATAAAATTTTCTCAACACATTTACCAAATAATTTACGAGAACTTTCATTGAAGAAAAAGCCAAAAAGAGTTTATCAAAAGAAATTTTCACAACCCAAAAACCAGATCTTTGAAGCATTGAATGATTATTTAGAGCAAATTTTGGTTCTGATAAAACAATCTGCTGGCGATCGATTTATTTTTGATCAATTGCTTCGCAGAAGTTATCCTCCAACTACAAACGAAGTCTATTTGAACACAAAAGCCGACAAGAAATCTGAAATAATTTTATCTGATTTTAATCAAATTTTAAAGAAGTTGGTAAAATGAAAAAGCCCGCTATTTTGCAGGCTTTTACATATAAATTAGAAGAATTTTACACTGTCTTTAACAGCCATGTTCTCATAGAAACTTCTTGATCAATGATGCTTCTTAAGTCAGAAATTTTCACGCGATCTTGTTTCATAGTATCGCGATGACGAATTGTAACGGTTGCATCTTCTAACGATTGATGATCAACTGTAATACAGAATGGCGTTCCCAAAGCATCTTGACGGCGATATCTTCTTCCAACAGCGTCTTTTTCGTCATATGAAACTTTGAAATCCCATTTGAGTTCATCCATAATTTTTTGAGACAACTCTGGCAAGCCATCTTTCTTTATAAGCGGCAAAATAGCCGCTTTGGTAGGTGCTAATACACTTGGTAAGCGCAAAACGGTTCTAGTGCTTCCGTCTTCTAAAACTTCATCACAGAGTGAATTTGAGAAAACGGCTAAAAACATTCTATCCAAACCAACCGAAGTCTCTACCACATAAGGCACATAATTCGAATTGGTTTCCGGGTCAAAATATTGAAGCTTTTTGCCCGAATATTGTTCGTGCGCTTTTAAATCAAAGTCAGTTCTGGAATGAATTCCTTCGAGTTCTTTGAAGCCAAATGGAAAATTAAACTCAATATCAGCGGCAGCATTGGCGTAATGCGCTAATTTTTCATGATCGTGAAAACGGTAGTTCTTTTCGCCTAAACCTAGAGATAAATGCCATTTTAAGCGGGTTTCTTTCCAGAACTCATACCATTTCATCTCTTCGCCCGGACGAACAAAAAACTGCATTTCCATTTGCTCGAATTCACGCATTCTAAAGATAAACTGACGCGCTACAATTTCATTTCTAAAGGCTTTTCCAGTTTGTGCAATTCCAAAAGGAATCTTCATGCGTCCGCTTTTTTGAACATTCAAAAAGTTGACAAAAATTCCTTGAGCAGTTTCCGGACGCAAATACAAATCCATGGCATTTTCTGCTGAAGCGCCCAGTTTGGTTCCGAACATCAAATTAAATTGTTTGACATCAGTCCAATTTTTTGAACCGCTTTCAGGGCAAGCAATTTCGAGTTCTTCGATCAATGCTTTTACGTCGTCTAATTCGCCTGCATCAAGCGATTTTGCCATGCGTTCGAGAATGGTTTTCTTTTTGGCTAAATATTCAACAACGCGCTGATTGGTGGTAATGAATTGCTGCTCGTCAAAAGCATCCCCGAAACGTTCGCGTGCTTTGTCAATTTCTTTTTGCGCTTTTTGCTGCAATTTTTCGGCATAATCTTCAATCAAAACATCCGCTCGATAACGCTTTTTAGAGTCTTTGTTGTCAATGAGTGGATCGTTGAACGCATCCACGTGGCCGGAAGCCTTCCAAGTTGTAGGATGCATCAAAATAGCCGCATCCAGCCCGACAATATTGTCATGCATTTGCACCATTGCCTTCCACCAATATTCACGAATATTTTTCTTGAGTTCAACTCCGTTTTGAGCATAATCATACACTGCGCTCAATCCATCGTAAATTTCGCTTGACGGAAAGATAAATCCGTATTCTTTTGCGTGCGAAACTACATTTTTAAATAAATCTTCTTGTTTTGCCATAGTGCTGCAAAAATATAAAAAGCACATTAAAAACAGTACTTTGGCAAATTCAAATCTGTTTTTTTGTACTTTTATTTTTATAAACGCCATTCATATGTTTCAAAGCCTATTAAACCTTTTCTTTCCCGAGGTCTGTTTGGGATGCAGCCAATTGCTTTTGGCCGGAGAAAAAACTATCTGTCTCCACTGTCGTCATGAAATTCCTCAGACACTGCATCATTTAAACCCTGACAATGAAGCTTACCGTAAATTTTACGGAAAAACACCTGTCAATCATGTTTCTGCGTTTGCTTTTTATCACAAAAAAGGATTGCTTCAGCCCATTATTCACGCGTTGAAATACCAAGAAATGCAAGAAGTTGGAACCCTATTTGGACAATGGTACGCTTCGGATTTAAAACAAATAGATATTATGAGTCAAATGGATCTAATTGTGCCTGTGCCTTTACATCCCAGAAAGTTAAAAGAGCGCGGTTACAATCAGGTGAGTAGTTTTGGAAAAAGCCTCTCAGAAGAACTTAAAATTCCGCTGATAGAAACGTTACTCATAAGAACCATCTATTCAAAAACACAAACCAAGAAAAATTTATTAGGCCGGACAGAAGTTCAGAAACAAAATATATTTGATGTTGTTGAACCTGAAAAATTCAGCGGACAACACATTCTTTTGATTGATGATGTTCTCACTACCGGCTCAACACTTGAGGCTTGCTGTAGAGCTTTGCTTAAAATACCTGAGGTCAAAATTAGTATTGTTTGTATGGCGATGAGTCAATAAAATTTTGGTGTAATTAAATACTATTTTCTTTTAAGTAATTAGTTCTATTCTATTTAATAAAGTAAAATCAAAATGAATTTTTGGTCAAAACAAATTTTCATAAAACTAGAATATAATCGTTACTTTGTAACCGTAAATCGTGAAGTTTGTGAAAAAGAAATTTATTTTGTTATTCATAGCTATTGGCTTGTTGTTCACTAATTGTGCCAAACGCGGAACCATTACCGGTGGTGACAAAGACACTTTAGCTCCTGTTTTAAAAATTAGTTTACCTAAAAACTATACAACCAATTTCAACGATAAAGTAATCAAGTTGACTTTTGACGAATATGTGAAGCTAAAAGACATCAACAAACAACTGATTATTTCGCCACCACTTGAGAAAACACCGAGAATTCTTCCGCTCAATGCGGCGAAAACTGTTTCTGTCGAGTTTTTAGAAGATTTACAACCCAACACCACATATAATCTCAATTTCGGGCAAAGCATCCAAGATTTCAATGAAGGAAATCCATATAAAGACTTCAAATATGTTTTCTCGACTGGAGCCTTTATTGATTCATTGCAAATTGAAGGCTCTGTAAAAGATGCTTTATCAAAGCAGAAAGACAAAGATTTGAGTATTATGCTTTATGAAGTTAATGAAAAGTATACTGACTCAGCCGTTTTTAAGCAAAATCCTAGATATATTACCAATTCTGCAGATACTAGCGGTGTCTTTAAAATTGAAAACATCAAAGCCGGCAAATATGTACTTATTGGACTAAAAGATGACAATAAAAATCACCGTTTTGACCCTAAATCTGAAAAAATTGGTTTTTTAAACGCTCCTATAAATCTTCCAAGCACCGAGACTTTCGAAATAAAACTGTTTCAGGAAATTCTATCTTTTAAAGCATATAAACCCGTTCAGAATTCAGCAGCTTCGGCCTATTTAGGATATGAAGGTAATCCAAAAGAACTTCAGGTTGAACTCAAAAGAAACAAAGAAGTCTATCCACACAAAATCAGCAAAGTGGCTGATAAAGACTCCATAATTTTGTGGTTTAAGCCAGTCAAACTTCAAAAATCAGAAGTTGATTCGCTCGATGTGGTAGTCAGCAACCAAAAATACAAGCAAAATTTTACTTTTAAAATCAGAAATCAAAAAGCTGATTCTCTAAAAATCAGCCCAGTTCAGTCTAAATTTTTGGGATTAAATGAGTCCATCTCGCTTAAAATCAATATTCCTATATCAAAAATTGATGAGTCGAAAATTAGCATTACCGCCAAAGACACAACCCAAAAAATTCCTTTTAAATTGATTTATGATGAAATGAATTTGAATATTCACTTGGATTTCAAGAAAGAGCCACTTACAAAATACAGCCTAAAAATGGCTCCGGGTGGATTACTAGACTTTTTTGATCACTTGAATAAAAAACCTATCCTTTATGAATTTGAAACCAAGAATATTTCTGATTACGGAAACCTTCGATTGGATGTAGAAAATGTCAAACAATACCCCATCATTGTTGAGCTTACGGATAAAAATGGCATCGTTCAATACTCAATGATTCATGAAAAACCTGGAACAATTAATTTTGAATTGATCAAACCTGACTTATATACTTTACGCATTATCTGTGATAACAATAAAAATGGGATATGGGATACCGGTAATTACCTCCAAAAACTCCAACCCGAAGAAGTAATCTATTTTCCTAAAAACATTGACATTCGGGCCAATTGGGACGTTCAGCAGACTTTTATCCTAAAAAAGTGAATGAATCTCGATCCGCCAAAAATCTAAACTTTTGACGAATTTCGGTCAAATGTTGTAGGCTCAACGACGCAGTGTACACATCTTCTATTTCTTGAGGCTCAAGCAATAAATTGCCTAAAGCATCAATAACTTGCGAATGACCGATATAACGGTGATTATTGGCGTCATCACCGACTCGATTGACCGCAACTACATATGATTGATTTTCGATGGCTCTGGCTGCTAATAAGGTGTTCCATGCAGCAATTCGCACTTCGGGCCAATTGGCAACATAAATCAAAAGGTCGTAGTCGTTGTTGTTGCGCGAAAAAACCGGAAAGCGCAAATCATAACAAATCAGCGGACAAATTCTAAATCCTTTGTACTCAATTATTAATTTTTCTTTTCCGGCTGTATAGACTTGATCTTCACCGGCCAAAGAAAACAGATGTCTTTTATCATAAGATTGCCAAGATCCGTCTGGTTTGACAAACAACAATCGGTTATAGAAGTTTTCGTTTTCACGTACCGCTATACTACCTGCAATAGCTGCGTTTATTTGTGCTGATAAACGTTGCAACCAAACTAAAGTTTCACCCGGAAAATCTTCAGCGATTAATTGCGGTTGCATGGTAAAACCGGTCGTAAACATCTCAGGTAAGACAATCAAATCAACTCCTGAACTGATTTTATGAATCTTTTCTTCGATTATTTGACGATTGGCCGATGGATTTTCCCAAACCAATGAAGTTTGAACTAAAGCTACTTTCATAGAGATAAAAATAAAAAATCCCAACTAAAAAGCCGGGATTTTAATCTTATAATGTATTTGTCTTTAAGACAAACTTGCTTTTAAAAACTCGCGGTTCATACGAGCAATGTTCTCAAGTGAAATTCCTTTTGGACATTCGATCTCACAAGCCCCAGTGTTGGTACAGTTTCCGAAACCTTCTTCGTCCATTTGACGCACCATATTGAGCACACGATGGGTAGCCTCGACTTTTCCTTGCGGAAGCAAAGCATACTGCGATACTTTAGCACCTACAAACAACATGGCTGAACCGTTTTTACAGGTCGCCACACAAGCACCACAACCAATACACGCAGCCGCTTCAAAAGCTTTGTCAGCATCAGGTTTTGGCACCGGAATCGCGTTAGCGTCCATGGTTCTTCCGGAAGTATTGACTGAAACAAATCCTCCGGCTTGTTGAATACGATCAAAAGCGCTGCGATCAACCACCAAATCTTTAATCACCGGAAAAGCTTTACTTCTCCACGGCTCAACATAAATAGTATCGCCATCGTTAAACATACGCATGTGCAACTGACAAGTGGTGATTCCGGTATCTGGTCCGTGCGCACGTCCATTGATGTAAAGCGAACACATACCGCAAATTCCTTCGCGGCAATCGTGGTCAAAAGCTACCGGTTCTTTGCGCTCATTGATCAATTGTTCGTTGAGTTGATCGAGCATTTCTAGAAACGAACTAGCTGTTGATACATTGGACAATTGATACGTTTCCATGTTTCCCTTGGCTTTGGAATCTTTCTGACGCCAAATTTTAAGGGTTATATTGATATTTTTAGCTGAAGACATAATTCTGATTATTTGTAGTTTCTAGCGGCAATTTTGATAAACTCGTATTTCAATTCTTCTTTGTGAAGCACTTCTTTGCTGATGTCATCGCCTTGGTATTCCCATGCGCCCACAAATTTGAAGTTTTCATCATCACGTAAAGTTTCACCCTCAGAATCTTGATATTCTTCACGGAAGTGCCCGCCACAAGATTCTTTACGCTGTAAAGCATCCATCGCCATCAACTGACCTAACTCGATAAAATCGGCCACGCGCAATGCTTTTTCCAACTCCGGATTGAGCTCATCGGCTTTGCCCGGAACATAAACATCTTTGTAGAATTCTTCTTTGAGCGCAGCTATTTCTGAAATCGCTTCGGTTAAACCTTTTTCGTTGCGACCCATCCCAACTTTATTCCACATAATCAAACCTAATTTCTTGTGGAAATGATCAACAGATTTGCTTCCGTTGTTGTTCAAGAAACTGTTAATGCTGTCTTTTACGCGCTTTTCAGCTTCGTCAAACTCAGGTGAATTGGTTGAGATTTTACCCGTACGGATGTCATCGGCCAAATAATCTGAAACTGTGTATGGCAAGACAAAATATCCATCGGCTAAACCTTGCATCAAAGCCGAAGCACCAAGACGGTTGGCTCCGTGATCAGAGAAATTCGCTTCACCAGCCACAAAACATCCTGGAATAGTAGATTGCAAGTTGTAATCAACCCAAACACCACCCATGGTATAGTGCACCGCAGGATAAATCTTCATCGGAGTTTCATACGGATTCTCATCTGTGATTTTTTGGTACATCGTAAAGAGGTTTCCATATTTTTCTTCGAGCCAAGCCTTTCCTAAACGCGTGATTTCTTCTGCTGAAGGATTGTGATTTCCTTGTGCAAAAGCAGCTTGTTTTCCTTTGTTTTGAATCTCGGTTGAGAAATCCAAATAAACACCTTCATTGGTATCGTTGGCTTCGATTCCGTAACCGGCATCACAACGCTCTTTGGCAGCTCTCGAAGCTACGTCGCGCGGCACCAAGTTCCCAAATGCAGGATATCTTCTCTCTAAGTAATAATCGCGATCTTCTTCGGCAATTTGCGTCGGTTTTAATTTACCGGCACGAATAGCTTCAGCGTCTTCTTTTTTCTTCGGAACCCAAATTCTACCTGAGTTTCGCAAAGATTCTGACATCAAAGTCAATTTAGATTGATTGGTTCCGTGCACCGGAATACAAGTCGGGTGAATTTGCACATAACACGGATTAGCGAACAAAGCGCCTTGCTTGTGTACTTTCCATCCCGCAGTCACGTTACTGCCCATTGCATTGGTTGAAAGGAAATATACGTTTCCGTAACCACCGCTGGCAATGATGACCGCGTGCGCTGAATGACGCTCAATTTCACCGGTTACTAAGTTTCTGGCGATAATTCCGCGGGCTTTACCATCCACTTTGACTAAATCAAGCATCTCGTGACGATTAAACATTTGTACACGTCCTAATCCGATTTGTCTTGATAATGCCGAATAAGCTCCAAGCAACAACTGCTGTCCGGTTTGACCGGCGGCATAAAACGTACGTTGTACTTGTGTTCCGCCAAATGAACGGTTGTCGAGCAATCCGCCGTAATCACGAGCAAACGGAACACCTTGCGCTACGCATTGGTCAATGATGTTTCCGGATACTTCGGCCAAACGGTGCACATTTGCTTCGCGAGCCCGGTAGTCACCGCCTTTAATCGTATCATAAAACAAGCGATAAGTACTATCACCGTCGTTTTGGTAATTTTTAGCTGCGTTGATTCCGCCTTGTGCAGCAATAGAGTGCGCGCGTCTTGGCGAATCTTGAAAGCAAAATGCTTTTACATTGTAACCCATCTCACCAAAAGAAGCTGCCGCAGAAGCTCCTGCCAAACCGGTTCCCACCACGATAATGTCAATTTTCGGACGGTTGTTTGGCGCAACTAATTTGAGATGATTTTTATGATTAGTCCATTTGTCAGCAATAGGACCCTGAGGAATTTTTGAATCTAATGCCATGGGATTAAGCTTTTAAAAAGAAGTGAATGTATATCGGAATGATGGCAAACAACAAAGGAACAACAATCGCAAATCCTTTTCCGAAAGTTTTGATCGCCGGAGTAAATTTGGAATGATTGAAACCTAAACTTTGAAATGCGCTACTGAATCCGTGCAACAAGTGGAAAGACAGCACCAACATTGAAAGCACATACAACAAAGTGAAAATCAATCCGTATTTAGCGTCTTTAAAGAATGCAACGGTAATTTTGTACAAATCTTTATAACCTTCTTTGAGTTTGACATTGGCGCTCGCATCATAGAAATCAGTGCGATCTTTGATGATAATCATTTTGTTGTCTACTTGCATTTTTGGCAAATAACCACCATCTGTGGTTAGGTAAAATTCTTGTGATTGACCTTGTGCATTGATGGTCATGGTTTGCAACGGCATGTTTTTGTCAAAATGCATTTTGGCCCAAAAATTCACCATATGCGTTACGATAAACACCAAGATAACGGTTCCTAAAACAGCCATGTTTCTTGAAGCCCAAGCGCTGTTGGCCGAAGCATTGCTTTTGGCATAACCCACCGGACGCGCTGCTTTGTTTTGAATCGTCAGCATGATTCCGTCAATGGCATGGAAAATAATCGATAAATAAGTAAGGTAAGATAAAATTTTGACCGCCGGATTTGAAGTCATGAACAAAGCGTATTTGTTGAAGTTGAGAGCGTTGTTCGGAACCAGCAGCTGAAGATTCCCTGCTAGGTGGCCACTTAAAAACAAGCATAAAAATAAACCTGTCAGTGCCATCCAATACTTTTTTGCAAGGGAAGACTTTAGAAATGCAGATTTTGCCATAAGATTTGAATAAAATGTTTTAAAAATCAAACAAAAATACACGTATTTGGCATTAACAGCAAGACTTTTTAAGTAATTTATAATGATTATAAAATTACGCTGAATATTCATCAAAACACCCGAAACAAATCTTCTTGAACCCTAATTTTCAACACCTTAAAACAAATGTCAACACAAAGCATTTTGGCTAACTTTGTCACTGAATAAAACAACCGCGCAGAAAACCATGGAAACTTACTTTGCACAACATCTGCAAATTCTTACCGAAAGTGCTTTTTCAAAGCATGAAATCGCTGAAATACAAAATGCCTTCAAGGTTGTACATCTTAAAAAAAATGACTTTTTGGTGCGTCAAGGTGAAATCTGCAAGTATTTCTGTTTTGTGCAAAGCGGCATTTTACAACATGCGGTTTGTATTGATGAAGAAGAAAAAACCACATATCTGGCTTTGAAAAATTCGTTTACTTCTTCGCTCAAAAGTTTTTTATCCAAAACACCTTCACGCAAGAGCATCAAAGCCGTTTTTGACTGTGAATTGCTCGTGCTCGATTTTACCACTTTTGATGAATTATACAAAAATCACGAAGCTTTTAAACTTTTTTATCACAAACTCATCGAACGGCAAATTTTTCTGATTGACGATTATCGCATTGACCTTCTGACGCTCTCACCCGAGGAGCGTTATCAGAAACTTTTGACCAACGAACCCAAGCTTCTTCAGCAAGTTCCGCTACATTATTTGTCGTCTTTTTTGGGGATTTCTTCGCGGCACATGAGTCGCATTCGTCGGCAAATAAAATAACGCCATTTGGCCGATTAGACTTTGATTAGTTTCTGTACTTTTGAATCGCTAATGATCATTTTAAATTACAGAAATCATGAAATACCTTCCGATTGACCGACAACTTTTTGTAAAGAACCGCGCTAAATTTACTGCACACATGAAACCCAACAGTGTAGCGGTTTTTAATTCTAACGATATTTATCCGGTTTCTGCCGACAGCACTTTGCCTTTTGCACAACACCGCGATATTTTTTATTTATCAGGCGTTGACCAAGAAGAAAGCGTGTTGTTGTTGTTTCCGGATGCGCCTTATGAGCACCAACGAGAAATATTGTTTTTACGCGAAACCAACGAGCATATTGCCATTTGGGAAGGTGAAAAACTCACCAAAGAACGCGCTTTCGAAGTTTCAGGCATTAAAACGGTTTACTGGCTTTCGGACTTTCATAAAATCTTAAATGAAATGATGACTTATGCTGATACCATGTACATCAACACCAACGAACACTACCGCGCGGCTGTTGAAACCGAAACGCGTGAAGATCGATTTGTGAAATGGTGGAAGGCCAAATATCCGGCGCATCAAGTGGCCAAAAGTAATCCGATTTTACAGCGTTTGCGCTCGGTGAAAGAAGCCGAAGAAATAGCACTCATTCAACAGGCTTGTAACATTACCGAAAAAGGTTTCCGCAGATTATTGCCATTTGTCAAACCCGGCGTTGCAGAATATGAAATTGAGGCCGAACTCATCCATGAATTCATCCGCAATCGCTCGAAAGGATTTGCTTATACACCGATTATTGCTTCGGGCAACAATGCCAACGTTTTGCATTACATCGAAAACAACCAAGTATGTCAAGCCGGCGATTTGATTTTGTTGGATGTGGCAGCTGAATATGCTAATTATTCCAGTGATTTGTCGCGTACGATTCCGGTTTCTGGCCGTTATACGCAACGCCAAAAAGATGTCTACAATGCGGTTTTGCGCGTCAAAAACGAAGCGACCAAAATGCTCACTCCGGGCACGCTTTGGAAGCAATATCACATAGAAGTCGGCAAACTCATGACTTCAGAGTTATTAGGTTTGGGTTTATTAGATAAAGCTGATGTGCAAAATGAAAATCCAGATTGGCCGGCCTATAAAAAGTACTTTATGCACGGAACTTCACATCATTTAGGTTTAGATACGCATGATTACGGTTTGTTGCACGAACCAATGAAAGCCCATATGGTATTTACCGTTGAACCTGGAATCTATCTGCCGGATGAAGGTTTTGGCATCCGTCTCGAAGACAATGTGGTGGTTCAAGAAAAAGGCGAGCCAATCAACTTGATGGCGAACATTCCGATTGAAGCTGATGAAATTGAAGATTTGATGAACTCATAAATTCAGACCATGTACATTCCGGAACTCAACCAAATGAACGACCGCGCGGAGGTTCTTGAATTTATGCGGCGGTTTAGTTTTGCGATTCTTATTACCTCGGCAGATGATAAGCCCATCGCAACGCATTTGCCTTTTTTGGTTGAAGAACGCGGTGAAAAAATGGTACTCATATCGCATTTGGCGCTGGAGAATCCACAATGGAAAACTTTTGAAAACCAGCAGTGTTTGGTGATTTTTTCAGAGCCACACGCCTACATTTCGCCGTCGTTGTACGACAAAGAACTCAATGTTCCCACGTGGAATTATCTGGCCGTTCACACCTATGGAAAAGCAAAAATAATCGAAGATGCTGCTCAAGTCAGAAACATCCTTAACCAAACGGTTGAGCATTATGAACAAGCCTATGTTGCGCAATGGAATCGATTACCGGAAGATTATAAAAACAGACTTTCTCGTGGAATTGTCGCTTTTGAAATTGATGTTTCAGAATGGCAAGCCAAAAAGAAAATCAGTCAGAATAAAACCACGCATGAACAAGAACGCATCGCTGATTCGCTTTCGAAAAGTCCGCATACCCACGAACAACTCATTGGTGAATACATGCAAAAAAATCAAACAAAATGAACACTCAAACTTTTGCGCAAGATTGGATCGACGCTTGGAATTCGCATGATATGGATAAAATTCTAAGCCATTATACTGAAGATATTGAAATTACAACGCCCATGATTCGCATAGCAACCGGCGTGGATAGCGATTCGTTAAAAGGAAAACCACAAGTGGCTGAGTATTGGTCCAAAGCCTTGGAGCGAATTCCGGATTTGCATTTCAAACTCATCGATGTAGCAAATGGCGTTGATTCGGTTGCGCTGTATTATGAATCTGTGATGAATAAAAAAGCCATCGAAGTCATGTTTCTGAACGCAGAAGGAAAAGTGTACAAAATGATGGCCCATTATCATTGATTCGATTCATTCACAAAAATCAATCATATGCTTATAGATTTTCAAACCATTGATTGGACGAAAATTCAAAAAACCGAACACTGCGGAACCACAGGAACTTCTTTTTGGCAAACCCTTCAGTTAAACGGATTAAGAATTCGACTCGTGACCTATTCCGCGCAATATTTGGCCGATCATTGGTGTCAAAAAGGGCATATCGTTCATTGTCTGGAAGGTTCATTTATCAGTCAATCTGAACAAGGCGAAGAAACGCTGCTGACCAAAAACATGACCTATGTTGTTTCGGATGACCGAAGTAGTCACAGATCATACTCTGAAAACGGTGCGCAGTTGCTGATTATTGATGGTGACTTCTTGAAATCAGAATAACTTTTCAGGTTCAAATCAATAAATAAAATAATATTTTTACAGCCTAATGAATTCATCTGTGCTAACGCATCGCTACAAAAACATAGACATTGCTTATACCGATTCCGGCAAAGGAACAGCGCTGGTTTTATTACACGGTTTTCTTGAAAACCAACTCATGTGGCAAGATTTACGTGTTGAATTAGCCAAAAAACACCGCGTAATCACGATAGATTTATTGGGTCACGGGCAAACCGCTTGTTTGGGTTATATCCATTCAATGGAAGATCAGGCGGATATGGTTCATGATATTCTTGCTCATTTGCGCATCCGAAAAACAACTTTAATCGGTCACTCTATGGGCGGTTATATAGCCTTGGCTTTTGCCGAATTATATCCGGAAGTCATCAAAGGAATTGTGTTGCTGAATTCGACTTCATTGGCCGACAGCGAGGAACGAAAAACCAATCGCGACCGTGCTATTGCTGCAGTTAAAAAGGATTACACCGCTTTTGTTCGATTGTCAATAGCCAATTTGTTTAGCGAGCAAAATCGAGCGCGTTTATCAAATGAAATCGAGCTAGTCAAAGAACAGGCGCTCAAAACACCGCTGCAAGGCATTGTCGCGGCTTTAGAAGGCATGAAAATCCGAAATGACCGAGAGGTTTTGTTACATTTTACGCCATATCCCAAAATGCTTATTCTGGGGCTTCAAGATCCGGTTTTAGTTTATCAAGACAATATTTCGCAAATAGAAAAAACCAATACCGAATTGATAACCCTCAATGGAGGACACATGAGTTATATTGAAAACAAAGCAGAAACCTTAGATGCATTGTTGTATTTTCTCAAAAAACACAAGTTATAGCTTTTCCTCAAACGGAATCTCTGGATTGAAAATTTCAAGCAACAAACCCACTATTTCTTCCATAAAATCAGCTAAAAAATCATCGCTGACTAGTGTTTGCTGCACTTTATCGACTTTAAAAGTAAAAGGCATAAAACCTGCTTTTAGGTTTTTGAACGAAATGATACCCGCCTCGAGTTCTTGTGCTTGGCTCTGTGGCAAAAAAACATAAGCATACAGTAAAATCTGAATGATTTTGTCGTTCTTGATTTGTTCAGTGAGTCCGTCCCAATGCGAAAGAATCAATTGGTTTTTATCGACTTTTCCGGTTTTGTAATCAATAATTCGAATGCGTCCGTTGCGTTTTTCAATACGGTCAATATTACCGCTAAAAGTAATGGTTGAGAAAAGCCTCGGATGCGCAAAGACTCTGGTAAACGATTCTTCTAATGCAATAATTTCAAGTTCGTCGCCTTGCTCAAGTAATTTGATTTCTGCCTGAATAAAGTTGTAAACGTTTCGTTTGGCTACTTCAAAAGCCAGTAAATTTTTACCTTTTTTGATTTCGCCTTCTTTATAAACTTCTTTAAATTGATTCAGTACTTCTGCGTCAATCAGTGATAGTTTTTCCTTAAGTGATTGCACATCTACCTTGTGCTTGATAAACGAAGTATACAAAACGCGCAAAGTTTCATGTATGATGGTGCCAAGCGTGTTGAGCGCTATGTTTTCTTCAACTTCATCGACTTCACCAATTCGAAGGATTTTTCTGAAGTAAAAATCTATCGGATTGCGAATATAGTTATTGAGTACTGAGGGATATAATCCCGACAAAGCCATTTCATTAAGTCTATCCATAATCGATGCCGACTTGGGAACCGACAACGGTGAGCGAACCTTTTCGGGTATTGTGGCGCTATAAATGGATTGCAAAAGTGAATGTGCCGGCTGTTTTTCAATTTCTAGTTGTGTGATAAAACGACTTCGTTCGCCGGAATCAAATCCGTCACTTTCGGTATTATACAGTAAATATACGTTTTGAGCACGCTGCAAAAGATGATAAAAATGATAGGTATAAATAGCGTCTTTTTCTTTGTAAGTTGGCAATTCATAGCTCATTTTAACATCATACGGAATAAAAGATTGCTGCGCCTTTCCCGCCGGTAACTTACCTTCATTTACCGAGGTGATGATAACAGTCTCAAAATCGAGTACGCGACTCTCGAGAATACCCATAATCTGCAATCCGGTCAGTGGTTCGCCTTCAAATGAAACTTCTGCCAAATCAATAATCTGTTTGTACATCGCATACAAACTATCCAAAGTTTGAATCTGACCGTACGTTTCAACATAATTATTGAGCTTGTTGACGGTTGTAAAAATGGTGTATAAAAAAGCGCGGGTTATATGATCTTGCGGCTCTTCAGTGAGTTGGTTTCTGAGCCATTGCAGCAAATTTGAAATGCGTTCCAAAACCTCGAGTGGATTTTGTTTCAAAGGATAGCAAAGCTGTTCAAAAAAATCATTAGGATTAGGATGTAATTCTAACAAACGCGCATGAGTAATAAAGGTGTAATTGAGCGCTTTGATTTTCTCTATCAATTCTAGCGATTGGGCATGCGGTTCAACTAACGGATGCGATAGAACGTCTAGTAAATCTTTGTAATAAAAAACACAATGATGCTCAGAACGAGACAGCGCATTGTGATGCATTTTAAACCATTTATTCAACAGAATTTGAACCGGATTATTCATAGCCGAATAACCCATGGTAATGTTGAGTTTGTCAACTTTCGCTGGTAATGCATGCAAAAGTGGAATTAAAAGCGTTTCATCGCCCAAAACAATGGCTGTTTTGTTGATATCGAATTCAGGGTTTTCATTTTGTAATTGCTCAATAATCTGACCCACAATACGCGCTTGTCCAACAGTTTTGGCTGTTCCGATGATTTGAATATTCTTGGGATTTTGATATTGGGTAGAAATCCAATCGAGAGAATGTGATTTATAATAAGGCCAGTTTTTTTTGAATTTTCGAATAAACAATCCCGCCTCGTGTGTTGGATCGTTCAAAAAAACCTCATCAATATCCCAATATATCCGAGCTAAATTCTCATTGAGTAAATACTGTACAATTTTTTCTTCGGCTTGGTTAAGCGCATTAAAACCCGCGAAAAGAAACTGTTTTTCACAATCTTTAAAGTGTGTTTGCATCTTCTCAACCGCTTGACGATAAATCAAACCTTGATAGCCTATTTTTTTTGCTTTTAGATGCTTTTGAAAGGTGTTATAATAGAGCGGTAAAGCTTTCCAAAAAGTGAGATATTTTTCAATTAAATCGGTTCTTTCTTCAATACTTACTGACCAATGTTCGATGGTTTTAATTTCATCTAAGTAACGAAGGATTTTGTCCGATTCAAGTAAATAGCGATCGATTTCGTTAAAGTCTTGGAGTAAGGTTTTAGCCCAATTTGAAAACAAATCAAACGACTGAGGTTCGTTGGGTGTTACCGACAAATAAGCTTGGTAAAACTCAAATAACAGTTCTATCGGGTCAATGGTTCTGAATCCTGAAACTTCCTGAATAAAGTCTTCAATGCTGACAATTTCAGGTGCCATAACAGTTTGAGTGATTTTGCTCTTGAGTGCTTGTATCAAAAATATCTTAGCGCGCTTGTTGGGCAAAACAATGACAGTCTGCGATAGTTTATCGCTGTATTCATCAATGAGTAATTGTGCTATTTGGTCTAAGAATGTTTTTGAAGTCATAGCATAAAAATAAAAAAAACGCCCCGAAAATTCGAGGCGTTTTAAAGAGATATTTTTTAGGAAATTATTTTACTAATTTCACTTCAACACGACGGTTGTTTGCTTTTCCAGCTTTAGTTTTATTGGTATCGATTGGTTTAGACTCACCGAAACCAGCAGAAGTTAATCTTGAAGCAGCAATACCATTTTCAATCAAATAGTTTTTAACTGCAGCAGCTCTGTCTTCAGATAATTTTTGGTTAGCAGCATCTTTACCATCGCTATCTGTGTGACCTTCGATGCTGAAGTTAGCAGAAGGGTACTCTTTTAAGATAGCTGCAATTGATTGCAATACTGGATAAGTTTGTTGTTGGAAAGTTGATTTACCAGAGTTGAACAAGATTGTTTTAGCATATGCGTTCAATCTGTTTACTTGCTCTTCAGTAATTTCTGGGCATCCGTTGTTAGCAACAGTTCCTTTTACATCAACACATTTGTCATCTTTATCAAGAACTCCGTCACCATCAGTATCTGGCCAAGGGCATCCTCCGTTTTCTTTTGGACCTTTTACTTGTGGACATTTATCAGATTTGTCAGCTACACCATCCCCATCAGCATCAGGGCATCCGTTCAAAGCTTTAGGACCAGCTACATCTGGACAAGCATCATCTTTATCTGCAATTCCATCAGCATCCGTATCAGGGCATCCTTGGAATTCAGCCAAACCAGCTACATCTGGACAAGAGTCGCTAGCGTCAACAATTCCGTCACCATCAGTATCAGGACAACCTTTGAAAGCTTTCAAACCAGCTACATCTGGACAAGCATCATCTTTGTCATAGATTCCGTCTCCGTCAGTATCTTTACCTCCAAATTTGAAGATAAGACCTGCAAAGTGTTGCATGTGTGAAGGAACATTTTGCTCAGGAATTCTTGAATCTTGATCAAATGAATATTTGTAAGTTGATTGAAACTCAACACCAAACATTTCGCTCAACCAAAAAGTCAAACCTAAACCTGCATTGGCTGTTCCGTAGCTAGCTTTACCCATTGAAGCATAACCTCCACCAACGTGAGCGCTAGGGTCAACTACTTTCCAACCAAACAAATTACCTAGGCTATATTGGATTTTACCATCAACAGCATAGTAACTTAAGTCTCCAGGATTGATTACTGTATAATCTCCAGGGATTGTTGTTCTTGGTTCTACCCAATTTTTGATTCGGTTAACAGACCCAGTCACACCAAAAGTGAAACCTTTATTGATGTGTCTTGATACAGTGATGTAAGAGACTGAAGGTAAAATATTCCAGTTGTCGCTTACATTAAAATACTGAGAGAATTGATCTTCAACTTTTGAAGCAGCACTCACTCTAGTGTCTACAGCATTGGTACCAAAGGAAATAGCCCATGGATTGTTACTGTCTTGTGCTTGTGAGCTCAACCCCATAACCATGGCCACAGCAACAAATAATTTGTTAAAATGTTTCATACTTAAGTTTTGTTAGATTTCAATAATTTGTCTGGCAAAAGTAACACGTAATTTTTTAACTACAAAATGAAATGTTAAAAAAAGCCGCTCAAAATCAGCGATAAAAGCCGAATCGGTTACATTTAACAGTTCATTAGATTACTCCTAATTTTTTTCCGACTTTAGAAAATGCTGTTATTGCTTTGTCAAGATGCTCTTGTGAGTGCGCGGCTGATAACTGTACTCTTATTCTTGCTTTTCCTTGCGGTACTACAGGATAGAAAAAACCAATGACATAAATCCCTTCCTGAAGCAATTCGTCGGCCATGGTTTGAGAAAGTTTTGCGTCATACAACATAACCGGTACAATTGCTGAGTCGCCGTCAATAATGTCAAACCCGGCTGCTTTCATTCCGGATTTGAAATAATTTGTATTTGATTCTAATTTATCTCGTAAAGTTGTTCCTTGCTCAAGCAGTTCAAAAACTTTTATGGATGCTCCTACAATCGATGGAGCTAAAGAATTTGAAAACAAATAAGGTCTAGAGCGCTGTCTGAGCATTTCTATGATTTCTTTTTTTCCTGTGGTATATCCACCCATGGCGCCGCCCAAAGCTTTTCCTAAAGTTCCGGTGATGATATCAACCCTTCCCATTACTTTTTTTGCTTCAAGAGTACCTTTTCCCGTTGCGCCGATAAAACCAGCTGCATGACATTCATCAACCATGACCATAGCATCGTATTGTTCAGCCAAATCACAAATTTTATCAAGTGGGGCTACTAAACCGTCCATTGAGAAAACACCATCAGTGACAATGAGTTTGAAACGAACACCTGCATCATTGGCAGCTTTGAGCTGTTCTTCTAAATCAGCCATATCGCTGTTTTGATATCGATATCTTTTGGCTTTACACAAACGGACCCCATCAATAATAGATGCGTGATTTAGGCTATCTGAAATAATTGCGTCTTGTTCGTCGAGTAAAGGTTCGAAAACACCACCGTTGGCGTCAAAGGCTGCTGCATATAAAATAGTATCTTCAGTTTGATAGAAATCAGCTATTTTCTGCTCTAATTTTTTGTGAATGTCTTGTGTGCCGCAAATAAAACGAACCGATGACATACCAAAACCATGTGTGTCCATAGCGTCTTTGGCCGATTGAATAACTTCTGGATGCGATGATAATCCCAAATAATTGTTTGCACAAAAATTGAGCACTTTTTCTCCGCTAGAAATTGTAATTTCTGGGCCTTGTGCCGAAGTTATAATGCGTTCTTTTTTAAACAAACCGTTCTTGTTGATATGCTCGAGTTCTAGTTGTAGATGTTGTTGAATTTTTCCGTACATAAATTATTTTTTACAAATGTATTATTTCTATATCATCACTGGTGTAGACCAATGCTTTTTTAACCACACGAACCTGCATTGACTCAATAATTTTTTGATAATTCTCAATTTGTTGAATATGTTTAGGTTCATGCTTTCCGGTTTTGTAATCCAGTATTAAATAATCACCCATTTCATTGATTACAATTCGATCGGGTTTGACAATATCAGATTTAGGCGCTATCAAAACCTGCTCGTTGAAGATTTTGTTTTTCGGATTAAAATAATCCGCCAATTCCGGGTGATTGACTACTTTCATAACTGTATCGCTAACCAAAATTGACTGATGCTGCTTGATAATCCCCTTACTTAAAGCAACTTGTAAAGCCAACGCGACATCCTTGTAGTTTTTAACAAATGACAAGACTTCATGCACAACATTCCCATAGACAATCGCTTCCTTTTGGCGCGTGCCCCACAAAACAGATTCTTTTCTGGCGATTTTAATTGCCGACGGATTTAATCGTTCTTGAACCAATTCAATTTTATTCAGAATCCCCGGGCTAGTATTTTGGTTTGATTGTTTGGTTTGAATTCCAAACTCATATGTGTTATTTGACGGCTCATACAATTTCAAATTTTCTAAAAATCTGATAAAATACGAAGCCATATTGTTCGGATAAAGACCTTCTTTGTTTGGTTTCATATGACGAGAAACAACATACAATTGCTCTTCAGCTCTTGTAAGCGCAACATACAAAACATTGATGTTGTCTAGTAATTCTTCTTGTTTTCGCTGTTGATAAATCTGTTGTGCTGATTCGCCAAATCCATTTACCGCTTGGGTGTTATCAACCAAAACTCGTGAAAGTCCGATTTGGGATTCGTCAGCTTGAATCCATAATTTGTCTTTTTGACCAGCGCTATAATTTTCTTCGGCAAAAGGGAAAATAACCACTGGGAATTCAAGTCCTTTTGATTTATGAATAGTCATAATACGCACCGCTTCATTACCTTCCGGTGACGGAATGCTGTATTTAGATGCGTTTTGATGCCAATGCTCTAGAAAATCCGAAATACCTGATTGTTTGTGATATGTACGATCAATAATTAAATCTAAAAAATATTGTACGTACGCGTGATTTTGATTTGTTGATAAAAAAACATTAATTAGCGATTCGACCGCTTCATACAATGGCATTTTACGGATTTCATTGAATTTAATTGATATGTCAAATTCGTGTAAAAACCCTTGTATTTCAGATTCTTTTCGCAAACTCATCGCTGTCGCTATAAAATCGTGAACTTCTTCTAGCTGCACCTTACTTTTAGCTACAAAAAGCAACCACTTAGCCAACGATTCTAGATTTTGACTATTGTCAAGATATTCTAAAATTGAGATCAAAAATTGAACTTCTTCAGCATTTTCAATTAAAAGTGTCTCTGAGGATATAATTGGTATTTGATGTTGAGAAAGATAGTTGGCAATCACAACTCCATGGCTTCTTCTGCGTGTGAGTATAGCAACATCACTATACAAAAAGCCCATTTTCTTTACTTCTTCTATGGTTTTAAGTGTTTGCTCGCAATATAGAAGCTCTTTGTCAGTATCATCGGTTTTTGAACTGTTTTCGTCTATAAAAGTCAAATTGACATAGCCTCCGGTTTTTCCATGAAATTTTTGCACGCTCTTGTTTTCGTACAAATCTCTATAATCAGCATCTTGAAATTCAGGGGCCAAAAATTTAAAAAAGGAATTGTTAAAGGATATAACTTCGTCAAAACTTCTAAAATTAGTGTCTAACCAAACCGATTCTTTATCGGGATTACTAAAGGGATTTTCATCTTTGCTCAACGAAATAAATTGCTCGGCTTTTCCGCCACGCCATCTATAAATAGATTGTTTTGGGTCGCCAACAATCATTAAAGTTCCTTTTTCGCCTGATTCAGTCTGACCCGCCAAAGCATTATCAATAAGCGGAATCAGATTCTTCCACTGCATTTCAGAAGTATCTTGAAATTCGTCTATAAAAAAATGTCGGTAGCGTTCGCCCAATCGTTCATAGATAAATGGAGCGGGTTGATTTTGAATCTCTTTGTGAATTAGCGCATTAAACTCAGCTATAGACAACAGATTTTGCTCATGCTGTATTTTCTTTAATTCATCGCTCAAGGTATGTAAAAGCGAAAGAGGTGTTATATTTTTTAGAAAAGCCAGATAAAAATCTCTTAATTCAAACTGTGAATATATCGTTTGCAAAATCGCTAAAAGTTCTGGCAAAACAGAGTCAATCTGATCTTTGTTGGCCGCTTCTTTATTTATAAATACGTCATCAATACTGAAAAATCTTTTGTTTTTCGGATTGTATTTCCTGTCAATTATAGTTTGAATGTGATTCGGGAATGTTCCTCTTGAAAATGCTTTAAAATCAACACCTTGTGTCTGCAAAATTTTTAAAGCTTTTTCAGCCAAAACAACATTTTGTTCATCTATTTGCAAACATGATTTTTGAAGCTTTGATTTTATTGCTGTAAAATCTTCCATGCTTAAAGGGCCGAGTTGCTCGATTTCAAATCGGTTATTTTCACTGTAAATCAGTTTTCCAGTTTCAAAAATCTCTCTGCTGATATCCCATGATTTGTCTTCATCGGTTTTTTCCATGGCAAAATCTACCAACAAACGAGTCAGGTTTCTTTCTTCACCTGCCTTTGAAATAACAGAGTCAACGGCTTCGGCAATTAACTCATCAGTGTCTAAGCTTACTTCAAAAGTAGATGGAAGTCCCAAATCATGAGCAAAAGCTCTGATAACTTTGTGAGTAAATTTATCGATGGTCAGAATGTCAAAAGCGGCATAATTGTGAATGATATGTCTAATGATTTGCTCAGCCTTCTTCTGAATTTTTTCAGGCTCAACACCTAAATCAAAAGCAAGATCTTCAAGCAATTGTTGCATTTTAGGCGCGGGTTGCTGTCTAGAAAATTCTGACAAACTTTGGATGACCCGACTTTTCATTTCATGAACTGCCTTATTGGTAAAAGTAATCGCTAATATATTTTTGTATGCGTCGTTTCGGTCTGACGAAAGAATAATTTTAAGGTATTCCCGAACTAGATTATAGGTTTTTCCCGAACCGGCTGATGCATCATATATTGAAAAGGAAGCTCGTTTCATATCAAAATACTCACAATTGTTATAAACAACGCAAGTTAAATCAGTACTAATTTTCTGGAGGTTGTTTCATTTCCAAAGTTAAATTTTTAAATTTGAATAAAATATTTATCCACTTTAAAAACTCAATGATATGGCTTTTGAATTACCAAAATTACCTTATGCCTATGATGCGCTCGAACCTCATATTGATGCGCGAACTATGGAAATCCATCATACAAAACACCACAATGCATATACAACAAATCTAAATGCAGCCATCGCGGGAACTGATATGGAAGGAAAAACCATTGAAAATATCCTGATTAATTTAGACAAGAAAAATGCGGCCGTTAGAAATAACGGTGGAGGTTTTTATAACCACAATTTATTTTGGTTGGTAATGTCCCCAAATGGCGGAGGTCTTCCAACAGGTGATTTACTCAACGCTATCGAAAGAGATTTTGGTTCATTCGATGAATTTAAAGCGCGATTTGCGAAAGCGGGCGCTACACAATTCGGCTCTGGTTGGGCTTGGCTTTGTGTTCACGGTGGTGGAAAATTAGAAGTTTGTAGTACCGCTAACCAAGACAATCCCCTTATGCCAGAAATTGGGTGTGGAGGAACACCTATCTTAGGAATGGATGTTTGGGAACATGCATACTACTTAAATTATCAAAACAGACGTCCCGACTATATTGAAGCTTTCTTTAATGTAATTAATTGGACTGAGGTTGCCAGACGATATGCTGTAGAAAAGTAATTTTCTAAAATATATACAAAAAGAGCCGATTATATAATCGGCTCTTTTTGTATATATAGATTAAATCAAATAAAAAAGGTGAAGATTGCTCTTCACCCTTTTTGCCCCAAATCTACCATAAAGCTTAAACCTACTAAATTATGGTACTGTAAAGTTAACAGAAGTTGTTAACAACTGTTGTTCAATCCGTAAAATATATTGGAAATATGGGCAAATGCGAGTGAATATCTAAACACAAATGGTTGATAACTTAGTATGAAAATAAAAAAGGTGAAGATTGCTCTTCACCCTTTTTGCCCCAAATCTACCATAAACTTAACCTACTAATGCTATGGTTCTCCAAAAGTATAGCAGACATGTATTATCCACAAATAAATTAGACGAAATACCACAAAACTCGACAAAATGCTTAAGGAGCTCATTTTTAATAGGCTCTGGCGTTATTTCCTTCGTAAAAGTTAATATAGGCTTTATTGACAACTCGATTGCCTCCAGCAGTCGGGTAATCACCTGTAAAGTACCAATCTCCTTTGTTTCTTGGGCATGCTTCGTGCAAATGATAAACCGATTGAAAAATAATTTTAACCTCAGCATTAATTCCCTCTGAAGCTAGCATTTGCGCAATTTTGCCTGATACTTCTTCATCGGTAAACGGTTCGTAAATTGCTTTGACCATATTTTGCATCTCTGTATCTTTCAGAGACTCTTGTTGCTTGCATTTTTGATAAACTTCTTCAACTATTGAATACATATTTCGCTCGCGTAATAAGCTCAATGCCGCTTGAAATGCTATCAACCCCTCTAATTTGGCCATATCAATACCATAACAATCCGGATAGCGAATCTGAGGTGCTGAAGAGACAATTACGATGCGTTTAGGTTTGAGTCTATCCAACATTTTAAGGATACTTTTCTTAAGCGTTGTTCCGCGAACAATACTGTCGTCAATAATCACCAAGTTGTCGGTAGGTTTTATAACACCATAAGTAACATCATATACATGCGCAACTAAATCATCGCGGCTACTATCTTCAGTAATAAAAGTGCGCAATTTGACATCTTTAATAGCGATTTTTTCGGTGCGGATTTTTACCGAAAGTATCTGCTCTAACTTCTCTTTTGTAAGAGTTTTTCGGTTATCGAGTATGTATTGATTTTTATGCTGATTCAAATAATCATTCGCTGCCTCAACCATTCCATAAAAAGAGGTTTCTGCTGTATTAGGAATGTATGAAAAGACGGTGTTTTCAGTGTCATAATCTACTGCTTTCAACACATCATGAATCAATAATCGCCCAAGGGTTTTCCTTTCCTGATAAATTTCAGCATCACTTCCGCGTGAAAAATAAATGCGCTCAAAAGAACAAGCTTTTTTAATGCTAGGCTCAATGATTTGCTCTTGTGTAACCTGTCCATTTTTCTTGATGATGATAGCATGCCCGGGTTCAAGCTCAGAAACCGAGTCAAATTCAACGTTAAAAACGGTTTGGATGACCGGGCGCTCTGAAGCCACCACAACAATTTCATCATCTTCATAAAAATAAGCCGGACGAATACCTGCCGGATCTCTAAAAACAAAGGCGTCTCCGTGGCCAAACAATCCCGCCATAGCATAACCTCCGTCCCAACCGCGAGAAGCTCTTTTGAGAATTTTAGCAATATCTAATTTACTGGCAATCACCGGGGAGGCTTCTCGTTTAGACAGTCCATTATTTTTACATTCATGGTATAATTCGGTTACTTCTTCGTCTAAAAAATGGCCTATTTTCTCCATTACCGTTACGGTATCAGTCATTTCTTTCGGATGCTGACCCAGTTCAACCAAACTATTGAACAACTGTGTTGCGTTGGTCATATTGAAGTTTCCTGCCACAATCAAGTTTCGATGCATCCAATTGTTTTGACGTAAAAACGGATGTACACTCTCGATGCTGTTCTTGCCAAAAGTTCCATAGCGAACATGGCCTAAAAACAATTCGCCAATATAAGGCAGATGTTCTTTTTGCCAATCAACGTCGTTTACACCTTCAGGATTTGCTTGCAATTCATCGTTCAATCGCTCGTTGATTTGGGTAAAAATATCCTGAATCGGTTGCGGATCGTTCGAGCGAATCCTGCTAATATAACGTTGCCCAGGCAAAGCATCTAATTTAATCGAAGCCAAACCAGCGCCATCTTGCCCTCGGTTGTGTTGTTTTTGCATCAGCAAATACATTTTCTCAATTCCGTAAAATGCAGAGCCGTATTTTTCTTTGTAAAACTGTAATGGTTTTTTGAGCCTAAGCAGGGCAATTCCGCATTCGTGTTTCAGCGCGTCGCTCATAGTTGTGTGTGTTGTGTTAAAAAAAATGCCCCGAAAATTCGAGGCACTTGTATCTTATAATTCTATATCAAATTGTGTGAGGGCTTTAAACTGTTTGAGTCGTTCTTTCACCTCGGCCTGTTGCAGGTTTTCCATACGCTCTGTTCCGAATCTTTCAACGCAAAACGAGGCTAAGTTAGAACCTTGAATAATGGCTTGTTTCATATTGTCGAAAGACACATTTTCACTTTGGGTAATGAATCCAGCAAATCCTCCGGCAAAGGTATCTCCGGCGCCTGTTGGATCAAAAACTTCTTCAAGCGGTAAAGCGGGAGCAAAAAACACCTCTTTATTGTGGAAAAGCAAAGCTCCGTGCTCTCCTTTTTTAATCACCACGTATTTTGGTCCCATGGTATGAATTTTAGCAGCCGCTTTCACTAGTGAATATTCACCTGACAACTGACGCGCCTCTTCATCATTGATCGTAATCACATCGATGCGTTTCATCACCGATAAAAGTTCCGGCAAAGCGCAATCCATCCAGAAATTCATCGTGTCGAGCACTACTAATTTAGGCTTATGAGTCAACTGATCCAAAACGCTGCTTTGTACGAGTGGATGCAAATTCCCCAACATCACCACGTCTGCATCTTTAAAATGCTCTGGAACTTTAGGTTGGAAATCTGCGAGTGTATTGAGTTCAGTTACGAGTGTGTCGCGTGAATTCAAATCGTTGTGGTATTTACCGGCCCAGAAAAAGGTTTTCCCACCTTTAACAATTTCAAGACCAGAAACGTCAATATTACGAGCGGTGAGTAAATCAATATATTCTTGTGGAAAATCATCTCCAACTACCGATACTATAGCTGATTTCAAGTTGAAATGCGACGCTGACAAACCAATGTAAGTTCCGGCTCCGCCTAAAATTTTGTCGGTTTTGCCAAATGGCGTTTCAATGGCATCAAAAGCTACGGTTCCGACGATGAGTAATTTGTTCATTATCCTTAAGTGAAATTTAAGGCGCAAAGATAAGTTGAAAGTTTTAGAGTTGCAATCAATAATTAAAACATCCCGGAATCTTCGTTTTCGTAGTTAAAATCAATCGAGAGTTTGGGTAATTGTGACGCCATAACCGCCAACTGATCGCAGCGCTCGTTTTGCGGATGCGCGTTGTGCCCTTTGATCCATTTAAAATCAACTTGGTGCTTTCGGTAAATTTTTAAAAATCTAATCCACAAATCGGGATTCTTTTTCCCTTTAAAACCGGTTTTCTCCCAACCAAAAACCCATTTTTTTTCAACCGCATCCACTACGTATTTTGAGTCTGAAACGACCAAAACTTTGGTCCCTTGATTCTTGAGTTTTTCAAGCCCGACAATCACTGCCAACAATTCCATGCGGTTGTTGGTTGTATGTCTGAATCCTTCGTAAAATTCTTTGTAATAGTTGGTTCCGGCCTGTTGCAAAATCACCCCATAACCACCGTTTCCGGGATTTCCCTTGGCCGCTCCATCAGTGTAAATAAATACTTCGTATTGCATCTATACAGCAGTATTAATTAGATTTTCAATCACTTGCGGAAAATATTGATATTCCAATTCGTGCACTCTTTGAGCAATTTCATCTTCAGAAATGCAATCGGCTACAGAAACTTCTTTTTGAAAAATAATGGCTCCTTCGTCGTAATGTTCGTTTACATAGTGAATCGTAATTCCGGTAACCTTTTCTTTATTATTGAGAACCGCTTGATGAACATACGCGCCGTACATTCCTTTCCCGCCATATTTAGGAAGCAACGCCGGATGAATGTTAATGGTTGTGTAATGAGATAAAATTGATTTGGGAAACATCCACAGAAAACCAGCCAGTACAATTAAATCTGGATGAATTTGATGAATCTGGTTCAAAATCTCTCCCGAATTCAACTCTTCTTTAGAAAAAACGACACATGGAACTGATAATTTTTGTGCTCGTTCGATAACTCCAGCCTGCGGATTATTGGTGAAAACCGCCGACACTTGAACATCCGGTCTGTGAGAAAAATAACGAATGATATTTTCAGTATTGGTTCCGGAGCCTGAAGCAAAAAGAACGATTTTTTTCATTAGAAACATCTTGTAAACTGCTACAAAAGAAAGAATAATTCAGCAAATTCGAGGCAATATAATAAGGTGATTCGGAATTATTTTTTTAATTCTTCAGCACATTTATTAACTAAAGCATGGTTTTAAGATAAAGTTTTTTATTTTTGCCAACAAATTAAATTCTAAAATTAAAAGATTATGTCAGACATTGCATCAAGAGTTAAAGCGATTATCGTAGACAAATTAGGAGTTGACGAAAACGAAGTTGTAACAGAAGCAAGCTTCACTAACGATTTGGGAGCTGACTCATTAGACACTGTTGAGCTTATCATGGAATTCGAAAAAGAATTTGACATTCAAATTCCAGACGACCAAGCTGAGAACATCTCAACTGTAGGTCAAGCTATTTCTTATATTGAAGAAGCTAAAAAATAATAATACTCATCACCCGTAAGACTTGTTTTTACGGGTGTTATTATTTTCAACCGTTTACACTGATTGCATAACAATCAAAAATATACGCTAATACCCATGTCTTTTTATGATGGCTATCCTCTAAGAAACATTTGGGTATTATTTGTTTAAAATCCAACCATTTAATTAAACATTTATGGCATTAAAGCGAGTCGTAGTAACAGGTTTAGGCGCACTGACCCCTATTGGCAATAATATTCAGGAATACTGGGACGGATTGCTCAACGGAAAAAGTGGCGCTGCTCCAATTACCTATTATGATACCGAAAAGCACAAAACCAAATTTGCGTGTGAGGTCAAAAACTTCAACATTGAAGATTTTATAGACCGAAAAGAAGCCCGCAGAATGGATAAATTTGCTCAATATGCCATTGCTGCCAGTGAAGAAGCCATCAAAGATGCTGGAATCACTGATGAAAACGTAAAGAAAAACCGAGTAGGTGTTATTTGGGGTGCCGGAATTGGTGGCCTGGAGACTTTTCAAGAAGAAGTTATGACTTATGCCAAAGGCGATGGAACTCCGAGATTCAATCCATTCTTCATTCCTAAAATGATTGCTGATATTGCTCCGGCACATATCTCGATGCGCAATGGTTTTATGGGACCAAATTACACAACCGTTTCTGCTTGCGCTTCTTCGGCCAACGCTCTCATTGATGCTTTTAATTACATTAGACTTGGTATGTGTGATGTGATTATTTCAGGCGGATCTGAAGCTGCGGTAACTATTGCAGGCATGGGCGGATTTAACTCGATGCAAGCCTTATCAACCAGAAACGAAAGCCCTGAAACCGCTTCAAGACCGTTTGACGCAACGCGTGATGGATTTGTTTTGGGCGAAGGAGCAGGCGCTTTGGTATTAGAAGAATATGAACACGCAAAAGCACGTGGAGCGAAAATATATTGCGAAGTTGGCGGCGGCGGTATGTCTTCTGACGCTTACCACTTAACCGCCCCACATCCGGAAGGAATTGGTGTAATTGCGGTGATGCAAAACTGCTTGAACGATGCCGGAATGACTCCGGATCAAGTTGATCATATCAATACCCACGGAACCTCAACTCCGTTGGGGGATGTTGCCGAACTCAAAGCAATTAGCGCTGTTTTTGGAGCGCATGCCAAGACCATCAACATCAATTCAACCAAATCAATGACAGGCCACCTGTTGGGAGCCGCTGGCGCTATTGAAGCGATTGCCTCGATTCTGGCCATGCAACATTCTATTGTTCCTCCGACGATTAATCACAGTGTCGTTGATGAAAACATTGACCCTGAATTGAATCTCACTTTAAACGTAGCTCAAAAGCGCGAAGTGAATGTGGCGATGAGTAATACCTTTGGTTTTGGCGGACACAATGCTTGTTTATTATTCAAAAAATTGAAAGACTAATTTGAAAAAGATTTTTCAAAAAATATTCAAAAACTCCCGTTCCACACAAGGCGGGAGTTTTTTTAATGAGCTTGAAAAGATTCTTGGTTTTAAACCGAATGATTTGAGCATTTATCAACGCGCCTTTACGCATCGTTCGGCCAACAAAACAGACGAAAAAGGCAACCCAATTAATTACGAGCGTTTAGAATTTTTAGGCGATGCCATGCTTAGCTCTGTAATTGCAGCTCACTTGTTCAACGAAGTTCCGCATGGAGACGAAGGTTACTTAACCAAAATGCGTTCAAAGATAGTGAGTCGAGAACACCTCAACGAACTCGGTCGCGACCTCAACTTAATTGGATTTATCGATAGCAAAGTTCCTACTTCACATTTTGGCGAAAACATCCACGGCAATGTATTTGAAGCACTTATTGGCGCCATTTATCTTGATTTAGGGTATAAATTCTGTGAACACTTCATCAGTCTTCGGGTGATTATTCCTTATGTGAATATTCCGAAACTCGAGGGCAAAGTAATTAGTTACAAAAGCTTGCTCATTGAATGGTGTCAAAAAGAAAAAAAATCATTTTACTACGACGTATATGAAGACAACGCCATCACCGGAGAGCGTCTTTTTGGCGTCAAATTGAGTATTGATCAAAAAATCGTCGCCAAAGCACGCGCAACCTCAAAAAAGAAGGCCGAAGAAAAAGCTTCACAACGCGCTTATTTTGCTTTTCAGAATAAGATTGATGGCAAATAATGGAAACTTCCTAAAACTATAACGATTTCGTTGTCAAATTAGAGTTAATACCTGATTTTTTTGGCTTTTTTATAATTCAGATGTTTTATATTTACAGCTGATTTTTGCTGCTTATGGCCGTTTTAAAGCTACATTTGGATGAATTTGACGAAGTCGATTATGATTTAATTGCTATTCATTCATCGCTTGAAGATTATCGCATATCATATTTTATCAACCAAACTTTACCGGTTCATTTAAAGAAATCAAAAGAAGAAATTAGCATTTTGGTTCAAGAAGGCGAGGCATTTTTCCCGAAGTTTACCTATGATGACCAAATACACGACATTCAATGGAGCTTGGTTCCCAATCAAACAGACATTGTAACGGCAGCTCAAGAACGCAGAAACGGGCTTTTAGGAACCGCTGACTGGGAAGTTTTTAGAAAAGTACACTTAATCTCTGAGCTCAAACGCGTCGATTATTTCCTGAAAATTGAAAACAATCACAATTATTTTTCGGTGTCAAAAATGGTCGCCGACTTAAAGTCTATCAACCGTATATCAACCGTATATGCTGTTGATCCTGAAAACATAAAATCTAAAAACAATTTAATTTTTTAATAAAATGCCAACCAACAAAAAAACCAAAATTGTAGCCACGCTCGGTCCGGCTTGCAGTACACGCGAAGTACTCAAGAACATGATTGACGCCGGAGTAAACGTATTTAGAATCAATTTTTCACATGCTGATTACACCGATGTAAAAGAGAAAATTGATTTAATCAAAGGCCTCAATGATGAATTCGGTTATACTACCGGAATTTTAGCCGACCTACAAGGCCCGAAATTGCGTGTGGGTGTGATGAAAGAAGATGTTGTGGTTCACGATGGCGATTTAATCACTTTTCAAACTGCCGAAGATGTTCCCGGAACAGCCAAGCGCGTTTATATGAATTATAAAGAGTTCCCAAAAGATGTCAATCCGGGAGAACGTATTTTACTCGACGACGGAAAGCTCATTTTTGAGGCCGTTGAAACCGATAAAAAAACCGAAGTAGTTTGTAAAGTCATTCAAGGCGGACCGCTCAAATCTAAAAAAGGCGTCAACTTACCCAACACCAAAGTTTCACTTCCGGCTCTGACCAAAAAAGACATCAAAGATGCCGTCTTTGCCATCAGCGAACAAGTGGATTGGATTGCATTATCTTTTGTGCGTACACCGGAAGATTTAATGGAACTGCAAGAACTTATTGCCAAACATTCCAAACACAAAATTCCGATTATTGCCAAAATCGAAAAACCGGAAGGCGTTGCCAATATTGACAAAATTGTAGCTTATTGCGATGGACTTATGGTCGCTCGTGGCGATTTGGGCGTTGAGGTTCCGGCGCACGAAGTTCCGCTGATTCAGAAAAAATTGGTAAATCGAGCTAAAACAGCGCGTATTCCGGTGATCATCGCTACGCAAATGATGGAAACCATGATTACAAGCCTGACACCAACGCGTGCTGAAGTAAACGACGTAGCCAATTCGGTTATGGATGGCGCCGATGCAGTAATGCTATCCGGTGAAACATCAGTGGGTAATTATCCGGTGCAAGTGATTGAAAAAATGACGCAGATTATTGAGTCGGTTGAAGATTCTCCGCTGATTCAAGTGCCGCAAAACACACCCCAAATCAAAACCAAGCGCTTCATTACCAAAACCATTTGCCACCACGCTGCCACTATGGCCAATGTCATTAAAGCAAAAGCCATTTGTACGCTAACCAACAGCGGTTATACCGCCTTTCAGATTTCGGCTTGGAGACCTTCTGCGCATATTTTGGTGTTTACCTCGAATAAAAACATCCTGACCCAACTCAACTTGCTTTGGGGCGTTAATTCTTTTTATTACGACAAATTCGTGAGCACCGATGACACGGTGACTGATATCAACGAAATGGCTCGTGAAAAAGGATTTGTTCAAAAAGGCGATTTCCTGATTAATTTGGCTGCGATGCCGGTAGCCGACAAAGGAATGGTCAACACACTCAGGGTTTCTGAAATAGAAAAATAAACATTAGCCTCCGTCACAAGCGGAGGTTTTTTTTAGAAATCAAACTTGAGTTGCACGACGATGGTTTTTTTGACCTCGGTATTGAGATTGGTGAGTGAAATCCCTAAAAGACGCACCGAGTTTTTCATGCGTTCTTGCAGCAAAAGCTCTTTGCTGGCTTCGTAAATCAACGATTTGTCCGAAATAAAATAAGGCAATGTTTTACTGCGCGTTTGCAGCGTAAAATCGCTGTATTTGATTTTGAGCGTGATTGTTTTTCCGGCAATTTGATGTTTTTTTAATCTACGTTCGAGTTCTCCGGCTGTTTTTTCTAATTTTTGAAGCATAAAAATCTCTGAGGTAAGATTTTCAGAAAAAGTATGTTCAGCTGCCACCGATTTGGCGACACGTTCGGCTTTTACTTCGCTCAAATGAATTCCTCGAACCACATTGTAATAGAATCTTCCGGACTTTCCGAAGTTTTTGTCTAAAAAGTCCAAGGTTTTGCTTTTGAGATCCAAGCCGGTAAAAATTCCCAAGCTATACATTCGTTCAGCGGTTACTTTGCCCACGCCGTAGAATTTTTTGATGGGTAATTGTTCCAGAAATTCTATAACTTCTTCAGGGCCAACTGTTTTTTGACCGTTGGGTTTGTTGTAATCTGAAGCGACTTTGGCCACAAATTTATTAATCGAAATTCCGGCCGAGGCTGTAAGACCGGTTTCTTCAAAAATGCGCTTTCGAATTTCGGTAGCGATTAGAGTAGCGCTGGGGTTTCCTTTTTTGTTTTCAGTAACGTCCAAATAAGCTTCGTCAAGCGATAACGGTTCGACCAAATCAGTAAACTCAAAGAATATTTTTCTAATTTTTAGCGAGATTTCACGATAACGATCAAATCGCGGACGGACGAAAATTAAATCCGGACAGTTTTTTTTGGCCAAATATCCGCTCATGGCGCTTCGCACGCCAAATTTTCGAGCTTCATAACTGGCTGCCGAAACGACTCCTCGGGTTTCGCCACCGCCCACCGCAATGGGTTTTCCGCGTAGCGACGGATTGTCCATCTGTTCAACTGAAGCATAAAACGCATCCATGTCGACATGAATGATTTTACGGTTCTTGAGCGGATTTTCCATATCTGAGAAATAATGAATCAAGCAACTAAAGATAATTGTAATATCTTTGAAAATAAAGTGCTTTATCTGTTAAATCATGCTCGAAATAGAGAGAAAATTTTTGGTCAACTCTGACGCTTTTATACAACAAGCCACTTCACAAGAGGTGATTGCGCAAGGTTATTTGAATTCGCATCCGGAAAGAACAGTTCGCGTTAGAATTGCCGGAGAACGAGGCATTATTACCATCAAAGGAAAAAGCAACACGACAGGAACCACTCGTTTTGAATGGGAAACAGAAATTTCACTCGCCGATGCTTTGCCGCTCTTGGCTTTGTGTGAAAATGGGGTCATCCACAAAAAGCGATACAAAATCCCACTCGGAAAACACTGTTACGAAGTAGATGTTTTTGAAGGAGAAAATCAAGGATTAATCTTGGCTGAAATAGAACTCGTCGATGAAAACGAATCTTATTTAAAACCTGAATGGTTGGGAATTGAAGTCACAGGCGATGAAAGATACTACAACGCTTATTTAAGTCAAAATCCCTTTAAAGACTGGGCTTAGTTAACTTCTTCAATTTTAACCAACATACTTCCGGAGTTTTTGTTGGGCGCTATTTCCATGAAGGCTTTTTTGGATAAATCGATTTCTCGTCCGCGTGAAAAAGGCCCGCGATCGGTTACCTCGACAAAGACAAACTTTCCGGTTTCTTCGTTGGTGATGCGTAAAATAGTTCCAAATGGAAATTTTCGATGTGCAGCACTGTATTTATTGTTGTCAAAACGTTTGCCGCTGGCCGTTCTTTTCCCGTTAAACTTATTGGCATAATAGGACGCATGCACGCCTTTTTTGTACAATTTGTACTTGCCTTTAATGGCAATAACGGTATCGTTAAAAACAATTTCCGGCTGAACCAGCGGTGCTTTTTCTTTACTGACCGTATCTTTTACCACTGCTGTGGCAGAAACAGTTGTTTTTGCTTTGTCTTTAGGAGAAACTGTTTGGGAAAAACCCAAGTGCAGACCACCTAGTAACACACTTATGACTACAGTTTTTTTCATGTGTTTTTGTTTCGGCACCGAAAGAGAAAATCTCAACAGGCCATTATTAAAACCACAGCGACCAAGGAATGCGGCTCAAAATGAGTAAAAACCCAAGGCCGTAACCCAACATAATTGATTTAAATTTCGCTTGTGAATCTTCGGTTTTTTTGTGTTTCGACCATCCGATGGTAATCAAAACAATTGCAATAATATTAATCAGCGGATGTTCGAGTGAAGTTAATCTGAGTGCAGAATCACTCATTTGTCCCATCGAGGCCATCCCTAAAGGTGAAACAAAATAGAGAATCAGTCCAAAAACCAACTGAAGGTGTGTAGCAATAAGTGCGAACAAGGAAATTTTTCGGTCTTTTGGCTCGAAATTTCGTTGCGCATTTTTGCCCATAAAGGCATTAACCGCTGCAACCAATAATAAAATTAGGACCAAATAGGCCCAACCTGAATGTGCTTTTTGTAGGATGTGATACATATTTTGTTTTTTTAGGATTTCAAATATAAGTAAAATGCATAAAAAAACCTTACCGAAGCAAGGTTCTTTGTGAGTTGTTATTTGTTATCGATGTTTTAAAAAATATTCAAGCAAAAAAGTGGTTGAACTGTCATGCTTTTGAATGTTTCCAGAATCCATTTCGGCCAAAATAGAATTGGCCAATTGTTTGCCCAATTCAACGCCCCATTGGTCATAACTGAAGATGTTCCAAATTACCCCTTGAACAAATATTTTGTGTTCGTATAAAGCAATCAAAGCTCCTAAACTTTGCGGTGTTAGCTTTTGAATTAAAATGGTGTTTGTCGGTTTGTTTCCAGAAAAAACTTTAAATGGTTTGAGAAATTCAGCTGTTTGCGAATCTGTTTTTTGTTGGTCAAATTCAGCCTGAACTTGCTCTTGAGATTTCCCGTTGAGCAAAGCTTCAGTTTGGGCCAAAAAGTTAGAGATTAATTTATCATGGTGGTTTTGGTTTCCATACAAAGGCTTTACAAAACCAATAAAATCAGTCGGAATGAGCTTGGTTCCTTGGTGAATCAACTGAAAAAAAGCATGTTGCGAATTGGTCCCCGGCTCACCCCAAATAATGGTTCCTGTTTGATAACAAACCGGTTTTCCATTGCGATCAATGCTTTTTCCGTTGCTCTCCATGATGCCTTGTTGCAAATACGGCGCTAGCTTCTGTAAATATTGTGTATAAGGAATCAAAGCTTCGCTCTCGGCGCCAAAAAAGTTGTTGTACCAAACGCTGAGCAAAGCCAAAACCACCGGAATGTTTTGTTTGAACGGCTCGTTTTTGAAATGTTCGTCCATTTGATGAGCGCCTTTTAAAAGCGATTCAAAATGGTCATATCCGACGGATAAACTGATGGACAAACCAACGGCGCTCCAGAGCGAAAAACGTCCGCCTACCCAGTCCCACATTGGAAAAATGTTGTTGGCATCAATACCAAATTCGGTCACTTTATTCAAATTAGTCGAAACTGCCACAAAATGTTTGGCCACATCTTCTTGTTTGGCTGATTGCAAGAACCAACTGCGAATCGTCTCTGAATTGGTCAAAGTTTCTTGTGTCGTAAAAGTTTTAGAGACAATGACAAAAAGCGTGGTTTCGGGGTTGGTTTTCTTGAGTACTTCTTGCACATGATCACCGTCAACATTCGAGACAAAATGGGTGCGTAAATGGTTTTTATAGTATTGAAGCGCTTCAACCACCATCGCCGGACCAAGGTCAGAGCCGCCAATACCGATGTTGACCACGTCCGTGAAAGCTTTACCGGTATATCCTTTAAGGTTTCCGCTAATAATTTGCTCAGAAAAAGTTTTGATTTTCTGTTTCACCGCTTTTACCTCAGGCATAACATTGATTCCATCCACATAAATCACATCGTTTTCTAAAGCTCTTAAGGCTGTATGCAAAACAGCTCTTTTCTCGGTTTGATTGATGATGTCGCCTTTGAAATATTTCTCGATGGCATCAGAAAGTCCGACTTCTTGAGCCAATTCGATCAACAAATCGATGGTTTCTGAAGTAATATTGTTTTTGGAATAATCGACCAAAAAGTCATTCCAAAGGATGTGAAATTTTTGCGCACGCGTTTGATCAGTGGCAAATAAGTTTTTGATTTCTTGCGAACTCATTTGCTCAAAGTGCTTTGAAAGCTTTTGCCAAGCGGCTGTTTGGGTAGGATTTATATTCTGTAACGCCATAAAACAAGTGTTGGTTTTAAGCCGACAAATGTACAATTTATGATGTTAATTCAGGGTTAAGTTTGAATTTGATTTACTTTCTATTTCGAGAATCAGCAACACTATCCAAAGTTTTCTTTAAGGGCTGTATGTATTGCATATACCTTGGCAAGTTGCGCTTATCCATCGATTCTGAGCTGGGCAAATTGAGTCTGAGCGGATCAACCTGCACTCCGTTTTTCCAAAAGCGATAACAAACGTGCGGACCAGTTGCTAAACCGGTGCTTCCCACGCGACCAATCACATCGCCTTGATTGACTCGCTGGCCACGACGAGCCAAAATTTTAGACATGTGCAAATATTGCGTCGAGTACGTTCTGTCGTGCTTGACTTTGACAAAATTCCCGTTTCCGGCGGTATATCCGGTTTGCTCAACAACGCCCGATGCCGTGGTCATAATCGGCGTTCCGGTAGGCGCGGCATAATCGGTTCCCTTGTGGGCTTTCCAAATTAATTGCACCGGATGAAAACGACTTTTGGCAAATCTTGAGGTAATATTGACAAATTTAAGCGGCGCTTTTAGGAAAAAATTCTTGAGTGTTTTTCCGTTTTCGTCAAAGTATTCTTGTTTGCCCGAGCCTATTTTTTGCTCAAACGGAAAGGCGTAAATCTTTTTGCCTTTGTATTCAAAAAATGCAGCTTTTAGGCTATCCACTCCGTCATAAATCGTGTCGTCAATGTATCTTTCGGTAAAAGTTACTCCGAATTTATCACCTTTTTTGAGTTTGAAAAAGTCAATCGACCAAGCGTAAATTTTGGTGATTTTACCCGCCAACGAAACATCGACTTTTTGTTTTTGCAAAGCTTCTGAAAAAGAACCATCCAGCGCGCCGGCAATTGTTCTGGTCTTAATGGTAATAGGTCGTGTTTTTTTATAAACGTGAATCGAGTCTCTAAAATCAATCACATAATAAGTTCCGCGGTCCGGCTGATAAACAAACGCTTGAATTTTCTGAAAACGATCTTTGGTTCTAAAAATCGTATACGGTTTTCCGATGCGCATAATCCGCACATCAAAACTATCTTTTACCTTTTCGGTAATATCGTAAACTCTTTTATCGCCTAGGTTTTGATTGCCCAGAATACTGCCAAAAGTGTCTCCGCTCCTGACCGTGTCATTGCTGACGGTAAAATCGTTGTATTTAAAGCCAAATTGCTCTACCACCGGAATGGGTTTACTCATCGATTCAGGCACGAGTTCTTCTTCCTGTTTACATGAAACAAGAATCACAAATACAAAAAAGCTCAGGAGGATTTTCTTCAAAATAGGATTTTGCTAATTGTTATTCGCCCCAATTTTTGAGTTCTTCTTCAGACCACAATTCCGGAAAGAAAATGCGTCGTTGGTATTTAGGCAACATATATTTTTTCCAGTCACTTCCGCCGGTAGCTTCCCCGTTTCCTTGACCGCTTTCAATATATTTTTTAGCTGCATTAAAGTGCCCCATTACCCAATTAATGTTAACGGTTCGGTCATAGTGACGCATGGCTTGAACAAGTTCTGGATTTTTTTGATCAGATTCGGGTAATTGCTTGAATTTACGCCAAAGATTAATAGTATTGTACTTTTCCATTTCTCTGAGGAAAAGATCCCCGTATTTACGCTCAAATTCTAGAATTAGATATGATTTTTCACCGGTTTGGTGATCCTTACCGGCTGCTTGCCAGTACAAATGTTCAAAAGCATGTGAATACGGAGTGTTCCGGTCAATAGTGGCTCTGAATCTATAGTCAATCAAATTGATTAAATCGGTTGAAGCAAATTCAATCAATCTGTATTGCGCACTTTGAAATCCACTAGCGGGCGTAAGCGTATTGCGAAACTTCATATATTGTTCTACTTCCATTCCGTCGCCCATAATGTCAAACGAAGTGGTAAGCATATCAAAATATCGGCTAATGCGGCGAAGTTTTTCGGTAAAAAAAGCGGTTTGTGGTTGTTCACATTGGGTAACTTGCTCGATTTCCCACAAAACCATTTTAAACAAAAGTTCGTTAACTTGATGATACATCACAAAAACCATTTCGTCGGGCAAAGTGGTTCTTTGTGTTTGCAAATTGAGCAAGGCATCAGTTTGAATATAATCCCAATAAGTAATGGGTTTGGCCCAAAGAAGGCCTTCTAAATGTGTATCGGTTTTTTGGTTGATGGCTTGAAACTTTTCGTCCAAACGATCTAAAATTTCTTGGGTTGGGTGTGTTATTTCCATTAAGGTTTCACTTTAACTTTAAATGAATATTTTAAGCCTTTGAAGGCATCTAAATCGGCCTTTAACGAACCAACGGCTAAACTGGCTTTAATGCGCAGTGGGATTTTATTATCGTCGTCTGATATCCAAACGGTCAAACTTTCTTCTTCTTTAAAAACACGCCCTGATTGAACCAGTGGTCTAAAAATCATACACGGAACAACGCCAAATTTAGTATCAATGTCTTCGTTTCCTAAAAATTTCAGCTTGAATTTGGTAATTTCTCCATCAAAAAACATATCAACTGCTACCGATTCTCCGGGTTTCATTCGGTCAATAGCCGGATAATTTCTCAAGTAATAAAACGTAGAAACAATATCTTGAACATTTTCGGTCACCGGATAGGTTTTCTCTGATTTGTTTTTGTAGTCTTTGACCAAAACTTTGTTGTCTTCTTGGTTAAAAAATCCTTCTTGATCCTTTCGATATCCGCCTTCGTCAATTTTTCGAACAAATTGGTACGGTTTACAAGTTTCTTTGTCAAAATAACTTTCGTAGAGATCTTCTACTTTGAAAAAAAATCGAGACATTCCTGTAGTATATCCTTTTCCGACCGCGTGATAAACTTTTTTGTTTTGTCTAACAGCTTCTTTAACCTCGAGCGTGGCATAACCCGCATTGATAAATCCGTAGTGAATTCTGAATTTGTACCATTCGCCTACATCAAAGGCTCTTTCTTTTTGGCTGCTAAAGCCTAAGGTGGTAATAATTAATACAAATGCAATGGCTTTTTTCATACTTGTTTTTCAAATGATTTCGCCCCGAAAAGCAATATCTGTTCCAAATGTATTAAAAACAAAAAAACCCAGTCAAAAATGATGACCGGGTTTTTATGCTATTAACCAACCAAAAACTATAAATTATGAAAAAATTTATATAAAAACTTCCGGAAACCACTCCTTCTGTTTTTGTTGGTGCAAATATATGCCGGTTTTTGAAATATTATCAAAGAAAATTCAACTTTAACACGTTGAATTAATAAATCTCATTGTTTTGTGTTTTAATTTTGAGAATTGTTTAAAATTATGAGTTGATTTTTATAAAGTTCCTCTTTTTTCTTGTTCGCGTTCTATCGATTCAAACAAGGCTTTAAAGTTTCCGGCGCCAAAACCTCTGGCTCCCATTCGCTGAATAATTTCAAAGAAAAGGGTTGGTCGGTCTTCAACTGGTTTGGTAAAGATTTGAAGCAAATAGCCTTCTTCATCGGCATCCACCATAATCGCAAGCTTTTCAATCTCATTTAAATCTTCTTTCATCATCTTCATGTGCTCACCCAAACGATTCGGGATTTCTTCATAATAAGCTTTAGGCGGCGCAGATAAAAATTCAACTCCACGAGCGCGTAATCCCGCAACAGTTTTGATAATGTCGTCGGTAGCCACCGCAATATGCTGAACACCCGGGCTTTCATAGAAATCTAAGTATTCTTCGATTTGAGACTTCTTTTTACCTTCGGCCGGTTCGTTGATTGGGAATTTAATTCTTCCGTTTCCGTTGCTCATTACTTTACTCATCAAAGCAGAATATTCTGTGTGAATTTGGCTGTCGTCAAACGAAAGGAAATTTTCAAATCCCATGACGTCTTCATACCATTTTACCCACTGATTCATTTCACCCCAACCTACATTTCCTACCATGTGATCAATGTATTTTAAACCCAATGGTTCCGGATTGTAATCAGACTTCCATTCAACAAAACCCGGCAAGAAAACCCCATTGTAGTTTTTGCGCTCAACAAAAATGTGAACGGTTTCTCCGTAAGTGTAAATTCCGGAACGAACAACTTCTCCGTGCTCGTCTTTTTCGACTGTCGGCTCCATATATGATTTTGCTCCGCGTTTGGTGGTTTCTTCCCAAGCAGAATGGGCATCTTCAACCCAAAGAGCTACGACTTTAACTCCGTCGCCATGTTTTACGATGTGCTCATTGATCGGTGATTTGCTGTTGAGCGGCGTAGTCAAAACCAATTTGATTTTGTCTTGTTTGAGCACATAACTTACCGAGTCTTTAGAACCGGTTTCTAGCCCACGGTAGGCCATCGACTGAAACCCAAATGCAGTTTTGTAAAAATGTGCCGATTGTTTGGCATTCCCGACATAAAATTCAACGTAATCGGTACCTAAAAGCGGAAGGAAATCTTGAGCTCCTTCAAATATTTTTTCTAGTCCGTATTCAACGGATGTTACTTCTTTTGACATAATATAAAGGTATTAGCGGACAGAATCTGTCCAAAAGTTGTGTTTTGATTTTTTACTCT
>JAXLVE010000011.1:0-117088 GCA_046329175.1 Flavobacteriaceae bacterium | reverse complement strand
TGTCATTGCACTAGCACAATCTCCTGAAGCAAACATTTGAAACTCATAAACCCCAGCAACGGTTGGTGTTCCACTGATGGTTAAAATTCCACTACTGTAGCTGTAAGTAACCCCAGCTGGAAGATCAGTGACTGATGCAGATGTTGCATAAATACCATTAAAAACAATCGGTATCATCGGCGTATGGATGCAAGTTGTGGTTTGGGTCGATCCGGATACTAAAGACAACGACGGCTCTTTTAATGTAAGAGTTCGAGTGGCTGATGCATTGGAACAGCCTCCTAGCCCCAGAACGGTGTAAGTCATAGTAGTGGTTCCGTAAGTACCTACCGGTGTAATCAATCCCGAATTGGCATTAATGGTAGCAACGCTCGGATTTGAAGATGACCAAGTGCCTCCAGCAACAGTCGAAGAAAAAAAGACGTTTTCATCATCATAGCAAATAGCCTGATTACCTGAAAGAATTCCGGCCGACGCTGGCGTATTCACCACTACCGTTCTCGTAGCTACAACGTTAGGACATCCTCCCGTACCCAAAACAGTATACATCATAGTTGCAGTTCCAGCAGCGTTCCCGGTAATCACACCCGTTGCAGGATTAACCGATGCAATAGCCGTGTTTGAACTTGACCAAGTTCCACCGGGAACTGTAGAAGTAAATGAGGTGGTATTACCTAAACAAATATTTTGATTACCTGAAAGCGTGACTGCTTCGGGGCAGGGTGTTGATTGACAACTAAAAGCACCTGAAAAGCAAGTTCCTACTGCCCCAGCAGGGGCTACATACAAAACCACTTGATCAGTGGGTTGCACATTTGAAACCGTATACGTTAAGATATTACCTGAAGCTCCAAAAACATACCCACCTCCGTTGATATTATATACAACAGAATAATTTGTAGCTCCTAAAACTGCATTCCAATTAAAAGACATCGCATTATTTGCCCAAGTCCCGCAAGAAACCGTTGGAGAAAGTAATGGTTTTATAGTTACGGTTTGATTAGTAGTGCAGCCACCTATGTTCATATAAGTGATGGTACATGTTCCGGCAGAAACACCGGTAACAAGTCCGTTATTATCTACCGTAGCAATCGCTGTGTTTGAAGATTGCCAGGGTGTTATAGGGTGCGGAAATAACGAACCACTCAATTGAATATTTCCCCCCGGACAAGCAGAAGTATTCCCTGAAATAGTTGGGTATGAACTTACATAAACATTTTGTGATACTTGTGTACCTGCACTATCTGTGTAGGTAATGGTTGTGGAACCAAATCCAACTGAGGTAACCAAACCTGTGTTATCAACCGTGGCGACATTTAGGTTTGATGATATCCACGGAGTTGTAGGATTTGGAAATCCAGAACCACCTGAACCGGTTAATTGTGTTGTATTCTGACCGGGCAAACAAATACTAAAATTTCCGGTAATGTTCAACGGAAGGCAATCAGATAAAGCAGAAGCTTGTACGGTAAAAACAGAAATAAAGAGAATCAAAAAGTAGTAATGTTTGCGCATAAAAAAGTGTTTGTGCGGTAAATATAAATTTATTTTTGGCACAAACACTTTTTTGTTTCTTTGACGGTAACTATTTCTTATTGATGGTTTTGGCTTTTTCTTCCCAGTAATCTGATAGCTGATCATAATCTATCGGAGTAGCCGGCGCTTGCCGAACGAGTCTTCCGTGATCAAAAGCGCGTTTGAGAATCGTTTCGATCAAAAAATCTTCATTGTCTTCAAACGGAAGGTATTTTCGCTTAAGGCTGATATCAAAAACATTGGCGGTAGCATTTGACCAAAAAGCCTTCCAACCACTTTTGTAATCTTTAATCAGTTCAAAAGCTGTAGAACCGGTCTGTCTGTATATGAGTTTTACCAGAATTTGGCCTTGTTTGCGCGAGAGCTTTTTGAGTCGGGCTTCAAATTCATTTTCCATGTAATCTTCAACAATTTTAAAATACTTGCGCTTCTCGCGATTGGTTTTGAGCGCATTCATATTTTTATTGAGCAACACCAAACGCTCGGCAGCTACTTTGGCATACGGATAGACTTTATACACTCGATTGCGCAAAAGATTAAACTGTTTTTGCGCTTCAGGATCGAGTTTTTCATTGCTGATGATGATTTCATCGAGTAAAATAGGTTCAGAAATGGTGTCGGTTTCTTTAAGAACATAACCCATTTTAGTGGTGTCTTGCTCAACAATCTGAGCCTGAGTAGATAATGCTATAAAGCATACAAAAAGATAAAAAATATGGGATTTCATACACCAAAATTTTACGGTTCAAAATTAACACGAAACAAACAACTGTGATGCCAAAATTTTTACATTAGCAAAAAATAAATTATTTATGAGTACAAAATCCATTCTCAAAAAATCATCAATAGAGTTTCTTGAAAAATACCTAAACAACGCCTCACCTACCGGATATGAAGCCGAAGGGCAAAAAATCTGGATGCAATACCTTAAGCCATATGTAGATACCTTTATTACTGATACCTACGGAAGCGCTGTAGCGGTCATCAATCCCGAGGCTCAATACAAAGTAGTAATTGAAGGCCATGCCGATGAAATTTCGTGGTACGTGAACTACATTACCGACAACGGACTCATCTATGTCATCCGAAACGGCGGCTCTGATCACCAAATTGCACCCTCCAAACGCGTAAACATCCACACCAAAAATGGTATTGTCAAAGGTGTATTCGGTTGGCCGGCCATCCACACGCGTGGTCGCGGCAAAGAAGAGCCGGCTCGATTAGACAACATCTTCATCGATTGCGGTTGCTCCACCAAAGAAGAAGTTGAAAAACTGTGTGTACACGTAGGTTGCGTGATTACCTACCCAGACGAATTTATGATTCTGAACGATGACAAATTTGTCTGTCGTGCCATTGACAACCGCATGGGCGGATTCATGATTGCCGAAGTTGCGCGTTTGTTGCACGAAAACAAAAAGAAACTCCCGTTTGGATTGTACATCACCAATTCGGTACAAGAAGAGATTGGTTTGCGCGGTGCCGAAATGATTACCCATACGATTAAACCCAACGTCGCCATTGTGACTGATGTTTGCCATGACACCACAACGCCTATGATTGAAAAGAAAATTGAAGGCGATCTTAAAATGGGCAAAGGCCCGGTGATTGCTTATGCGCCAGCGGTCCAAAACAAATTGCGCGATTTAATTGTCGATACGGCCGAGGCTAAAAAAATTCCTTTCCAACGTCATGCATCCTCACGAATGACCGGAACCGATACCGATGCGTTTGCCTACAGCAATGGCGGCGTGGCTTCAGCGCTGATTTCGTTGCCGTTGCGCTACATGCATACCACCGTCGAAATGGTGCATCGCGAAGACGTCGAAAACGTCATCAAACTTATTTACGAAACCTTGCTGAACATCAAAAACCAAGACGATTTCTCGTATTTCAAATAGTTTTTTGAAGCTCAATCCCGTCGTTCGCTGTAGTTTTGCAGCCGAACTCCGGCTACAAAAGCTGCCGCTTCCACCGGGGCTAAGGCATCAGATCCCGCAGAAATTTTCGAACAAAAAACAAATAAAAAACGCCGCTCAAAATAAGCGGCGTTTTTCGTTCTAACTAATTCAAAATATCCTCCAACAATATACTATTATTGGATGTTTGCCTCAATAATCGCGTTGTCTTCGGCAATTTGATCTTCAATGGTTCGGTCTAAAAACAACGGATACACTTTTTGATCTAATGTCTCTTCAATGATTTGTTGGTTTTCAGAAATGGTTTGTTCAACTGGTTTTCCTAATTCAATGAACCAACCAAAATCTTGAGGAGTACTGTCAATGATTTTGTTGTTTTCAAGAATAACCTCGCGAAGATCATCAGTATTTGTTTTTGACAATTCCAATTGAGGAATCAGAATCGGCTCGTCTACTATCGGAGCCATTTTAATTTTGTCAATTAAATTGGTTTGCGCTGATACTTGGTTACTTTGGTTTGTATCAGAAGCCATAGCGCTGGTTACTACCAACAAGGCCGATGCTAAGATTGTGATTACTTTTTTCATGATGATTTGATTTTGATGATGATGTTATCGATTTACATGACAAAGATAAATACAAAAACAAGTATCTTGTATTACATAGTACTTAATTTTAAGAAATAATTAACATTTAAATATTCCTAAAATCATGAATTACTTGTTAATACTGACGCAAAAGCTCATAAGCATCATGTGCCAACGAGAGCTCTGCATACTTAGCTGCCGTAAAACCTTTTTCATCTTTAATATCTGGATTGGCTCCATGCGCAAGCAAGTATTTAATAATATCAACTTTGTTGTAACGAGCTGCAACCATCAGAGGTGTCATTCCATTTGAACGTTCGTTGACATCAGCACCGTATTCAACGAGTTTTTTTACAAAGTCAAATTCGCCTTTTTGAATGGCGACACAAAGCGGAGTTCCAGTTTTGAAATGTCTTTCTGAATTAATAGTTGTCAAATTTGTAGCCGTCACAACTGAACTGCTCAAGGCTAAAAAAGCAATTCCTAAATAAATGATTGATTTTTTCATAATGATTTGATTTGATGATTTGCTCACTAAGTCGAATCAACTTTACTATTGTTACAAATCTCAAAACACTTAACATTTTTTTAAAACCATCCACAAAAAAACCGTCTATGAAGACGGCTTATGAATTTTACTAAAAAATATCTTACTTATAAGCATTTAGAAAGCTTAAAACGTTTTGTTCAATACGTTGATTGATATCGCTGATATCTGCTTTTTGAAAAACCTCTCCGGTGATATGCTCATATAATTCCATATACCGTTCCGAAACTAATGTTACATATTCATCCGTCATTTCAGGTATCTTCTGCCCTTCTTTACCTTGAAAACCATTTTCAATCAGCCACTGACGCACAAACTCTTTAGACAATTGCTTTTGCGGTTCACCATTTTGCTGACGTTCTTGATAACCCTCCAAATAAAAATAACGCGATGAATCAGGTGTGTGAATTTCATCAATCAAAACAATTTCACCGTTGGCTTTTTTACCGAACTCATATTTGGTGTCTACCAGAATCAAGCCTTTTTGTGCCGCCATTTCAGTCCCTCTTTGATACAAAGCACGCGTATATTTTTCCAGAATAAGGTAATCTGCTTCACTCACAATTCCGCGTTTCAAAATATCTTCTCTTGAAATATCCATATCGTGTTCGCCCTGATCAGCTTTGGTTGTTGGCGTAATGATGGGCTCGGGCAATCGATCGTTTTCTTGCAAACCATCCGGCAATGAAACGCCGCAAACCGAACGTTTTCCGGCTGCATATTCACGGGCAGCATGCCCCGATAAATATCCTCTGATGACCATTTCAACTTTAAATGGTTCGCACAAATGCCCCACAGCTACATTTGGATCGGGCGAGGCAATCAGCCAGTTCGGAACGATGTCTTCGGTAGCCCGCATAAAATGGGTGGCAATTTGATTAAGCATCTGACCTTTGTACGGAATACCTTTGGGCAAAATCACGTCAAAAGCCGAAAGCCTGTCGGTGGCAATCATCACCAAAAGTTGGTTGTTGATGTTGTAAACTTCGCGAACCTTGCCTCGGTAAACAGAAATTTGATTCGGAAATTCAAAGTGTGTTGTTGTGAGTGTAGTTGTCATAGTGAGTGTTGGCCTGTACTGCCAACGTTGTTTGATATTTAATTAATCTTGATTTTCAATTTTCTTATACGCTTCAATTACTTTTTTGACCAATCTGTGGCGGACAATGTCTTTGTCATCTAAGTAAATAATGCCAATACCTTCAATGTCTTTCAAAACCAATATAGCTTCTTTGAGGCCCGACAAGGTTCTTCTCGGCAAGTCTACCTGACCCGGATCGCCGGTAATCATAAACTTGGCGTTTTTACCCATGCGTGTTAAGAACATTTTCATCTGCGAATGAGTCGTGTTCTGCGCTTCATCCAAAATCACAAAAGCATTGTCCAAAGTACGTCCGCGCATAAACGCCAATGGCGCAATTTGAATAATGCCTTTTTGAATGTAATCTTCTAAAGATTGCGGCGGAATCATATCGCGCAAAGCATCGTACAACGGCTGCATGTACGGATCGAGTTTTTCTTTCATATCACCCGGCAAAAAACCTAAATTTTCTCCGGCTTCAACCGCAGGACGAGTTAAGATGATGCGTCGCACTTGTTTTTCTTTTAAGGCTTTAACGGCCATAGCAACACCGGTGTAGGTTTTGCCCGTACCGGCTGGCCCTACAGCAAAAACCATATCGTTTTTATGCAGCATATCTACCAGCAATTGCTGATTGGGCGTCATCGCTTTGATGATTTTTCCTCCAATGCCGTGCACCAAAATTTTATCGTGATCCGGCATGCGCTCTTCGTCTTGCGAATTACTTTGAATAACGCGTTCAATCACATTATCATCAATTCGGTTGTAGCGGGTAAAGTGCAACATCAATCTTTTGAAGCGCGTTTCAAACTCATCGAGCACTTCTTTTTCGCCAAAAGCTTTGAGCGTAGTGCCGCGAGCGACGATTTTTAATTTGGGATAGTATTTCTTAATGGTTTCAAGATGAGCATCCTGCGCGCCCCAAAAATCTTTCGGAGCAATATCGGTGAGTTCGATGATTCTTTCGTTCAAAAGGAAGTCGTATTAAATTAGAAATTTGTAGCTAGATATTGTTAGCTTTGCATTCAAATTTAATCAGTTTTAGGTTCGGTTTCTGTTTTATTTATAAACATTTTTATGTCAATAATTACCCTCACAACCGATTACGGCTTGAAGGATCATTTTGTCGGAGCGCTCAAGGGAAAAATACTTTCTCAATTTCCTGAGGCTGTAATTGTTGACCTCTCACACGGAGTTGAACCGTTTAATATTTCGCAAGCTAGTTATATCTTAAACGCAGGCTATTCGGCTTTTCCGAAAGGCACCGTGCACTTGGTAGGTGTTGATGCCGAACGCAATGAAGAGACGCGGCATTTGGCATTGAAATGGAATGATTATTATTTTATAGCGGCTGATAATGGCATACTCACCATGCTTACCCAACACATCAAACCGGAACAAATTGTCGAAATTTCAATTCACGATCGATTGCCCTCGCAGACCACTGATTTAGATGTATTGGTAACGGTAGCTTGTCATTTGGCTAAAGGTGGTCAACTCAGCGTGATTGGTAAAGAAACCGATCAAATAAAAGACATCACTGAGCTTCAGCCGATTGTTTCAGAAGACAAAAAAACCATCCGAGGCTCGGTCATTTACATCGATCATTTCGGAAATGTAGTCACCAACATCAGCCAAAAGTTGTTCTTAGAAGTTGCCAAAGGCAGAGCTTATGAGATTCCGCTCAAATCCGGAAAAAGTCAGCGCCGCTCGAGTCCAATCAAAAACATTTGGGCCAAATATTCAGACATTTTAAGCAGCGGAAATTTTGCCAGCAAAGATTACGAAGGCGAAAAACTGGCCATTTTTAACGAAGCCGGATATCTTGAAATCGCCATTTACAAAAGCAATCCGATGACCGTTGGCAGCGCTTCTACCCTATTGGGATTGGGCTACCGTGATACCGTCAGCATCGAATTTTTATAAAATTAATTATGTTTGTACGCATTGTAAAACTCAGTTTTCACCCCGAAAATATCCCCGCTTTTTTAGAGAATTTTGAGCTCATGAAAGAGCATATCCGAAATTCGCCCGGAAACCGTTTGCTCGAACTGTATCAAGACAAAAATAATCCGGAAGTTTTTTTTACCTATAGCTACTGGGAAACCGAACAAGATTTAGAAAACTATCGTCAATCAGAACTTTTTTATGAAGTTTGGAGTTTTACCAAAAAATTGTTCAACGCAGCTCCCGAGGCTTGGAGTGTTGACAAATTAGTAAGTTTGCAATAGAAGTTTAAAAACGTTAAGAAAGCTTAGTGGATGACTCCACAACAAAAAATATGAAAGCCATACTGTTCAGAGAAATTAAATCATTTTTTGGTTCACCGGTAGGATACTTGGTAATAGCCATTTTTTTGCTAATCAACGGATTGTTTCTATGGGTGTTCGAGGGCGAATACAATATACTCAACAGCGGATTTGCTGATATGACTCCATTTTTCACCATTACCCCATGGATTTTGATCTTCTTGATTCCGGCCGTTACGATGCGCAGTTTTTCAGACGAAAAAAAACAAGGAACACTTGAGTTATTACTAACCAAACCATTGTCTTTATGGCAAATAGTGACGGGTAAGTTTTTAGGTTCTTTACTTTTAATCGTCTTGGCTATTTTGCCGACTTTAACCTATGTCTACACAATTTCGTCTTTGGGAATACCAGAGGGAAACATTGACCTAGGCAGCACATTGGGTTCTTACTTTGGTTTGCTATTTCTCATGGGCGGTTACACTGCTATCGGGCTCTTTACATCGTCCATGACCGAAAATCAAATCGTCTCATTTATCAGTTCGGTGTTTTTGTGTTTTGTATTTTACTACGCCTTTGACGGATTGTCCACCTTTCTGCCTTCAGCCGAAGGAATCGTTTCTGCCCTTGGCATGAGCAGCCATTTCAGAAGCATGGGGCGCGGTGTAATTGATACGCGCGATGTATTATACTTTGTGAGTTTGAGTATTGCTTTTTTATCGTTTACCGTTTATCAACTCAAATCGATTAAAAACTAAGCCATGCAGAAGAAAAATAACCTCAAAAAAGTATTGTTCTTGTTGGTCGTTTTGGTGGCGATTAACCTAGTAGGCTCCAAATTGTTTTACAGATTTGACCTCACTCGCGATCATCGCTATACCTTGTCTGAAACTTCACTTGATATTGTTGCGCAAGCCAAAGAACCGCTCATTGTTGATGTATTTCTCAAAGGTCAGTTTCCAGGCGAATTCAAAAAACTGCAAACCGAAACCCAGCAAATCCTCGAAGAATTCAAAGCGCGCAACAGCAATATCACCTTTCAGTTCATCAATCCGCTTGAAGACGAAACCCAGCGCGACACGCTCGTTCAATCATTTATGCAACGCGGCCTGACACCCGTAAACGTCACTGTAAACGACCGCGGAAAACAATCTCAAGAAATGGTCTTCCCGTGGGCGATTGCCACCTACAAAGGCAAAAGCACCAAAGTTCCGCTGCTCAAAAACATCATGGGCGCTAGCACAGCCGAAAAAGTGGTCAGCTCGGTGCAGCATTTAGAATACGCCTTTGCTAATGCCTTCAATACCGTGCTTACAGCCAAAAGCAAAAAAGTGGCCGTCATCAAAGGCAATGGTGAGCTGCACGACTTGCTCATGGCCGATTTTATCAAACAAGTCCGTGAGAACTATTTTATCGGAACTTTTACGCTTGATTCAGTAGCCAAAAAACCCAATGAGAGTTTGGCATACCTTAAAAAATACGACTTAGCGGTTATTGCCAAACCAACTGAAAAATTTACCGATGAAGAAAAATTAGTACTCGATCAATTTGTCATGAACGGCGGTAAAACACTTTGGCTGGTCGATCAAGTCAACATGGAAATGGACAGCTTGTACAATGATGCCGGTGCTACCCTAGCCTTTCCGCGCGATTTGAATTTGAACGATTTATTCTTTAAATACGGTGTGCGCATCAACCCAACGCTGGTTAAAGATGTGATGGCTACTCCGATTGCCTTGGCTACCGGCGAAAAAGGCAGCGCTACCCAATATACCCAATATCCTTGGTTTTATTCGCCTTTGGTATTTCCTTCTTCTAAAAATCCGATTGTAAGCAACTTAGACGGAATTAAATTCGAGTTTACCAATGGCATTGAACTTTTAAAAAACGACCTCAAAAAAACAGTTTTACTGCAATCATCACCTTACTCAAAACTGGTCGGCACACCGGTAGAAGTCAAGCTCGATATGGTTACCGAACGACCGAATCAATCGGAGTTTAAAGGCACGGGCAACATTCCGCTGGCAGTACTTTTAGAAGGTTCATTTCATTCGGTTTACCAAAATCGCGTTTTGCCTTTTGACGAAAGAACATTTCAAGCAATTGGTAAAAACAACAAAATGATTGTTATTTCAGATGGCGATGTCATCCGCAATCAATTGGATAAGGATTTTCAACCACTGGAACTGGGTTATGACAAATGGACCAACAAACTCTACGGCAACAAAGAGTTCATGCTGAACTGCGTCAATTATTTACTCGACGACACCGGACTTATTAACATCCGCAGCAAAGAAGTTCGCCTTCCGCTGCTTGATCCTGAAAAAGTTTATGCCCAATACAGCTTGACCCAATGGACAACCGTTGGATTGCCTTTGCTGGTTTTGTTGGTTTTTGCCTTGATTTTTACGCGTTTACGCCGCAGAAAATATGCGCGTTAGTGTTGATAAAAAACCTTTGGATATTTGGCAGTTTAAGATATATTTGTACACCGGATGATTTATAGGCATCCATTAAAAAATTTAAGAGGAAATGAAATTTATTGTATCGAGTTCGTACTTATTAAAACAACTACAAGTCTTGGGTAGTGTTATCAATAGCAGCAACACGCTTCCTATTTTAGATAACTTCTTATTTGAGCTAGACGGAAAAACACTTACGGTTTCGGCTTCTGACCTTGAAACCACCATGTCAGCCACACTCGAAATTGACTCAACCAGTCAAGGTAGTGTTGCGGTTCCGGCCAAATTGCTTTTGGAAATTCTCAAAACGTTCCCAGAGCAACCATTGACTTTTACCGTTGAAGAAAACAGTACCATTGAAATCAGTTCTAACTCGGGTAAATATGCTTTGGCTTATGCGCCGGGCGAAGAGTTTCCGAAATCGGTCAGCTTGGATAATCCTTCGACTACTTTGGTTCCGGCCGACGTATTGGCTACGGCCATCAGCAAAACTATTTTTGCTGCGGGTAACGACGATTTACGTCCGGTAATGTCAGGTGTATTCTTTCAGTTTTCGCCAGAAGGACTCATTTTTGTGGCCACGGATGCACACAAATTGGTGAAATATTCCAGAACCGATGTAAAATCATCTGAAGTGCCGATTTTATCATGCCTAAAAAACCATTGAACATTCTCAAAAGTATTTTAGGAAGTTCAGATGCCGAAATCAAAATCGAATACAACGATTCCAATGCAACTTTCTCGTTTGACAACTACGTTTTGATGTGTCGTTTGATCGACGGAAAATATCCAAACTACGAAGCGGTGATTCCGAAAGAAAACCCGAATAAATTGCTCATTGACCGCGGACAATTCTTGAGTTCAGTGCGTCGTGTGGCGATTTTCTCAAACAAAACTACGCACCAAATCAGACTCAAAATTGCCGGAGCTGAACTCAACATTTCAGCCGAAGATATTGATTACTCCAACAAAGCCGAAGAGCGTTTGACTTGTGATTATCAAGGCGACGATATTCAAATCGGTTTCAACTCAAGATTTTTGACCGAGATGCTCACCAACTTGCAATCAGATATGATTATGTTGGAAATGTCTTTACCTAACAGAGCCGGAATTCTCACTCCGGTAGATGGTTTAGATGAAGGCGAAACCGTAACCATGCTCGTAATGCCGGTAATGCTGAACAGCTAAAAATAATTTAAACATTAATAAAAACGCCCGACTCAATAATGGATCGGGCGTTTTGGGCTTAAACCGTTACCGTAAACATGGGCAACTGGGCGTGAAAAACAAACTTCTCAGACAAACTAGTCTGAAACAAACGTTCAAAGAAATTTCGGTGGTGCGTGGTCATGGCCAACATATCGATTTGATGCAATTCAATAAAATCAAGAACGCTGCCTTCAATATCTCGGCTATGCAAACGGTGAAAACGCACAAAAGGCTCGTCAAACATTACCTTCCATTCGTGTAGTTTCATATTATCGGCCGTTGATTGATCGGGTTTTACATACAAGCAATCCACCTGAGCGTGATAAATATTCGCCAAAGCCAAAACTTTTTTAAAGACCGGAACTTCCTCGGGTTCATATCCGGTTATGAATAAAAATTTTCTCAACGGAGCAAAATGTGCTTGTTCCGGAATAGCAAAAACCGGCACCGGAGCATCATTGATTACCCGACGCGTTACCGAACCCAAAAAAGTCTCGGCCCAACCTGTAGCTCCTTTGGTACCCATGACAATGTAATCAAATGGCTCTTTTTGATGCATCTCAGCAATGGTAGGAACTAATTCACCGTATTGCAAAACATGACTCACCGGAACCTCTTCAAGTCGGTTTTGCTGGGCAATATCTCGCAATATAGGCACATGACCTTTGTAGTTTTCAAACTCGGCCAAATCAGTTAGCCCATACGAATATCGGGCAAAAATCGGAGCGCCCATATAATCGGGTTGCGGATAATCATAGGTGTGCAGCGACCAATCCTCGGCTTTGAGACCGTAAGTGCTGCAGTTTATGCGTAGACAAACGCATTCAGCGATGTCTGCGAAAAATCGGTAGGAAATAAAATGCGTTTCATAAAGTGTTGTTTTTTTAGTTGTATACTCAAAGTTAGTCCATAATTCGAGCATAAAATCATGACTTTTATCACTTTGCAGAAATTTAACAGCCACCAGGAGTCGTCTGCCTGCAAGCGTATTTTTTAACTATTTTTGCCACAAACAATTACTGTATGATTCATCAAGATACTATTGTTGCTTTGGCTACTCCTCCGGGTGCAGGCGCTATTGCTGTTATTCGGGTTTCAGGGCGGCCGCCATTGATATTTGCGCTCCGGTTTTTAATTCGATAAAAGGCAAAGACCTCCGAAAACAAAAGTCGCATACCCTGCACTTAGGCCATATAGCCGACGGTGCAAAAACCATTGACCAAGCCTTAGTATCTGTTTTTAAAGGCCCGAATTCATATACCGGAGAAGACACCATTGAAATTTCTTGCCACGGATCAACGTATATCCAACAGCAAATCATACAACTATTATTGCGCCAAGGTTGTCGTATGGCCGAAGCCGGCGAGTTTACCCTTCGCGCATTTTTAAACGGAAAGCTCGATTTATCTCAGGCCGAAGCCGTAGCTGATTTGATTGCCTCCGACAACGAAGCAGCTCATCAAATTGCCATCCAGCAAATGCGCGGCGGATTCTCGAATGAAATTGCGCAACTGCGCACCGAATTGCTCAATTTTGCCTCGCTCATAGAACTCGAACTTGACTTTGCCGAAGAAGATGTCGAGTTTGCTGACAGAACTGCTTTTACCCAACTCATTGAGCGCATTGAACAGGTGCTCAAACGCCTGATTGACTCGTTTGCTGTGGGCAATGTCATTAAAAATGGTATTCCGGTGGCGATTGTAGGCGAACCCAACGTAGGCAAATCAACCTTGCTCAATGCCTTGCTCAACGAAGAGCGCGCAATTGTATCAGACATCGCCGGAACCACCCGAGATACCATTGAAGATCAACTGATCATTGACGGAATTGCCTTTCGATTTATTGATACGGCCGGAATTCGTCAAACCCAAGATGTGGTCGAGAGCATCGGTATTAAAAAGACTTTTGAAAAATCGAGCAAGCCCAAGTAGTTTTGTATCTAAGTCCGCAAATTACTGAAATTGAACAACTCAAAAATGTGCAAACAGAACTCGAAAAAATCAAAAATCAATACCCACAAAAATTGCTCATTCCGTTGTTTAACAAACGTGATTTGATGCCTATTGAGGTAATTCAAGCCATTGAATTACAGATCGAAAAAGCACTGATTATTTCGGCCAAAAACGGCGATAATCTCGAAGCTTTAAAACAGCAACTCCTCACCTTGGTCAACACCGGAGCGTTGCGCAACAACGAAACCATCGTCACCAATGCACGCCATTACGACGCACTCATTAAAGCACTTGAAGAAATTCAGAAAGTTAAGTTTGGCCTGCAAACAAACCTGTCCTCAGACCTGATGGCTATTGACATTCGAGAAGCGTTGTATCACTTTGGACTCATCACCGGACAAGTCACCAATGATGAGCTTTTAGGCAATATTTTCGCTAATTTTTGTATCGGAAAGTAATTAATCAACTTATGCAACTCACCAACATTCACCCAAAGTTACCTATGCGCAACAAGGCAAAAACCTTGACATTTTATACCCAAAATATGGGTTTTACGGTGATTGGTTCTGCGGATTATCCCGATTACCTCATGCTCAAAAAAGACCAAATAGAACTGCACTTTTTTGCTCATCCTGAGTTAATTCCCGAGCAAAACGACGGCCAAGTGTATATACGCGTTCAAGATATTGAAGCGCTATACCATCATTGGACTACCCAAAATGTGTCTATACACCCCAATGGCAAACTCAGCATCAAACCGTGGGGCGTAAAAGAATTCTCGGTTTTAGACCCAGATATGAACTTATTGACTTTTGGCGAAGTTGTTTGACAAAGACTTTGAAATTGATGCTATCCAAATGTGTTTTGACCTAAACTCCTACACTTTATAAACGCAAATAAACTTGCAAAAAAAAATGCTCCACTTTTTCAAGTGAAGCATCTCTGTGCACAGTAGTAAAAAAATAATATCTTAGATTACGCTTACGTTTACTGCATTTAATCCTTTTTTACCTTGTTCTACGGTATAGGATACTTTGTCGTTTTCACGCACCGGACCGTTAAGCCCTGTTACGTGTACGAACACTTCACTACCTCCGTCAGCCGGGATAATGAATCCGAAGCCTTTAGCTTCGTTGAAAAATTTGATGGTACCTTCAGTCATTTTGAAAAAATATTAAAGCCGAAATATATACTTAATTTATTGATTACTAGCATTTTTTGTCAAAAAATCGCTTTTTTATCTATTAATGACTGAAAATGAATTAGTTATCGTTGTAATTTGCTTAGTAAAGCCTAGTCAATGAGCCTAACCAGCAACTGACCAGGAAGTACTTTTTATTATTTTGGCCCACATAAACACATCAAGACACAAAAAAAAACAAACCTTTTGATTGCTTTTGTCTTTTACTAAAATCATATTGTGGTGAAAACTTCTTCACAAAATTCTCTTTACATCTGTCGTTCGTAGTTATTGGCAACCCAAAGCAAGATCACGATCAAACAAGTCAAAATGGGCTCTAATGATACATGAGTCGAGACCAAATGTTTGATACTGATTGGCGGTTAAAAAACCTCAATCAAATTCAAAATACTGATAATGAAGTTTATAAGTTTATTCTGAGGAAAAAATCCCCTTGCTTATTAGGGAAAACCCTAATTGACTTTTGTCTGGTTATGAGTAATATTGATAAGCCTCAAAGTGTTCATTTTGAATTAATTAAAAAACAAAACACTTAGGCTTCTTTCTTCGTCATGGTGATTTGTTTGCCTACTTCTAAACAAACGGCCATGAATAAATCAGATTATTGTTATCTAAATTTTTCTAATAAGCTTAAAATCTGTGATGTAGCTCAAAAAAAAGAGGCTAATCACAAAAAAATAGTTGATTAGATAAATCAATGTTGGAAGTCAGTGCAGGATGGTTTGGTGTTGGAAAAAAACCAACAACCAAAATCAACAAGTATGAACCTCGGAAGCCGAAAAGAGGGATTAGAGTAGGTTTGATTTTAAAGATAAATTTTATATGAAAAAAATCTTTATTATGATGGTTACGTTATTTGCAATTAATTGTGTTTACGGACAAACATTAATTGCAGAATATGATTTTGAAAAGCAGGTATATAACAGCACTGAGTTGAAACCAAAACATAAACAACCTGTCGTGCTTAAAATAATAAATATTAATAAAATTGCCAATAGTGTCCAAATCACATCAAATGATGTAAAAATTAATGATGATTTTCTAGATCCAAAGGAAGAACAAATCAAGAATATCTTGGCAGAGGTTAAACCAGCTGAAGAAATTAAACCAACTATTGAATTGCCTGTTGATATTGACAATTACAGTAAACTTAAAGAAATTAGCGATAATAGTTCAAAGAATAATTTGAAGACAAATGAACTTAAGAAAGAACTCGCATCAAAGAACAAAAAAATAAATGAACTCATTAGTACGAAGAATAATAATGATATACTGATCGCAAAACTAAACTATGATTTAAATCTCGATACAAATAAATTTTCCGAAGAATTAAAGAAAGTCGCACTTCCTAATACAGTGGAAAAAATTACTGAAAAACATACTAAAATTTCTTCACAGCTTTCCACGAAAATCGCAAATCTGACGAGCGACAATTCTAAGGTTGATGAAAAAATTTTAAATCTCAAGATTGAACGGGATGAAATTCAGAAGAATTTAGATGAGGTAAGCGAAAGTCTAGGCAGATTCAAGAATATGGTAGATAGCTTAAATGCTAGCTATGTTAATTTTAAAAAAGAACTTGTTGAAATTAATCGAATAAATTCTGCATACTCGAATTATATTGATTATGTAATTAATCCAAACCTTACAAGGGCCTTATATCAGAGTCAATCTGATTCTATTTGTTCAATTCTTAAATCAGAAAAACGTTCCGATTACTATTATCAAATCACTGAATTTGATAACAAATACTCGCAATTTATTGCAAGGTATAACGATCTTTTTAATGATATGTTCTTTCTTGAGATTAATAAAGAAGACCCAAATTATGCGAAACTTGTTAAGGCGAAATTTGACATTATGAAAAAAGATGTTGAGGTCATTTACAATAAAGTTGACATTACTGATTTACGAAAGAAAATGAACAATGTTGAAATTATAGATAGCGTTCTCTCTACAGAAAAAGCCTTTACAATTGTTTCTGACCCAGTACAACCACTTGAAGACTATGTAGAATTTAAGGTCAAAATTAAACAAAGTAGGGTCTTAGGTTCATCAATGATAAGAGAAAACGATAGGGATTTCACCTATCTAGAATATGTTAGAAATGGTGTTAGATGGGATGTTAGCGTTGGGCCTGTTTTTGATTTTGGAATTAAAAATCAAGAATATGAAATTCAAAAAACAGATAAAAATAAGTATAAAATTATAGCTAATAACATATCTCAGTTTACACCTACTGTCGCAGGAATGCTTCATACTAGCTTCAGAACAAATAATATGTTTGCTTTTGGTTTTACTTTAGGTGTTTCTATTAATGTGACAGATTTGAATTTTAATTCATTTTTTCCTGGTGTTAGTTTACTAATAGGCAAAAGAGAAAAAATTGTATTCACGGCAGGTCCTGCATTTAAAAAAGTTAATCAATTAAAGAAAATTTATAAAGAAAATGAAACTATTGACGAACAAATACAGGTGACAGATCTAACAAGTGAGCAATATAAAATTGGATTTTTCTTTGGACTTTCATACAACCTTACAAGCAAACAAAAATCTAGAGTAAAAACACTAAAGTAGTCTCCCAAAAATTATCAAACAAAACACCAAAAAACAAACCATGCCAACAAAAAAACAAACTGCCTATAACAACTTAGGCATACCCTCAGGAAAAAAAGTAATCATCAGCATTGACGGTGGCGGCATGCGTGGCATCTTCACCGTTCAATTGCTCAAAAAGTTAGAAGAACTGGCCGGAAGTCCATGCTATGAATGGTGCGATATGGTGGCGGGAACGTCTACCGGAGCCATCATTGCAGGGTTGATATTGAAAAAGAATGACGCAAAAAAGATTGAAGAATACTACATGAATTTGGTCTCGCGCGTCTTCACCAAAAGAAATTTCCTCGCCAATCGCTATTACAATCCACCCGCTTTTGATAAGAAAAACTACCGCAACTTGCTCAAACAAATTATAGGCGATAGTACGCTAGAAGAACTATGCCTTGGCAATCAGCTTGACTGTATGTTTACCGCCAAAGATCTCGCAGCTGGTGAAGAAACGTTCTTTACCTGTGTTCATCACAATGGTGTTACTGAAGGCACCTATAAGTCGGCCTTGCTGCGTGCTGTGATGGAAACCACCATGTCGGCACCCACTTATTTCTCTCCGTTAGAGCGTTTTGTTGACGGAGGTACAACAACTTACAATAATCCAACCATGGCGGCAGTTTTAGAAGCGTTAACCTACACCGGAAAAAACAAATATGACGCAAATAAGTTGGTCGTGTTTAGTTTTGGAACGGCAACGACACTTCGATTTATCGATCCGAACCAAACTAGTGAACCCAAAGGCCCTGATGCCTTATTTTGGTTGAATTACGTCATGGACGAAACCAGCAAAGATGCCTCCGAAATGCAAATCGACATGCTGCGCAGCGGCTTAATCAAAGGGCTTGATTTGCGTCGATACCAACTTTCATTAGACACCATTGCCATCAAACAATTACCCAACAAGAATATTGTGCATATTCCGGACGTTGAGGCAGACACACTGCACGAACTCGATGATTCGGTATTATCGAATATTGATATGGCCGATGTGACCAAATTTCCGCTCATGAAAACCATTGGTGAAGCTATGTCCGAATTTATCTGCCCACCCACAGAAGCTTCACAACCCATGAGCAAACGAAAAAGCAATTGGTTTCAAAAAGATTTTACCAAACCCAATTCTACAAGGGGTGTATTGGTAACCGCTCATGGCGACTGGCAAACCATCAAACGCAATTTATCAAGCAAAACCTGGATTGACAAACAAAGAACAGCGTAAAATCTAACTATAACCAATCAATAATTTAAAACAACCATGACCTTCTTTCAAGCACAAAAAAAACTCATTAAACTCTGGTTTGTATGGTGTCTATTGATTATCGCTTATATAGCTTTTCAAACCATGATGACCACAGGTGTTTTTAGCCCGCCTGAAGTAGCTCCTAAAATTTGGGAATGGATGGGTAAATACCTAGGGGCAATTTTTACTTTAATCATCGGAAGTAGCTTTTTTAATAAAGAAGAAAAAAGCCCAATCTTAAAAGACATCATTTATTTCAGGCTGTCGTGGTTTACTTCTATCTTCTACCTCGCCTCAATCACGATCATTATATTGGTCATAGTCATGGCTTGTGATAACTATGAGAGTTTTGTTGATGCGCTTGACAGAACCAGTCTTGTACTTAATTTCTTACTGCCAGTAGCTACCGGATTATTAGGCTACTTTTTTTACAAAAGCAAAAGCAACGCAATTCAACCCTAAGAGCCAACCCATGAAAATTATCCTCTATACCCTAATCATTTGGGCAGCACTGCTCTTCAAAATCACAACTGCCGTAGCACAATCTGTCCCGCTTGGTGTTGAACCGCCAGATAGCCTGGTTATTGCCAATAACAAAATATATAGTATTAAAAATCTCTATGGTTTGCGGCCTACCTATCAACAGGTATTAGATGACTACTTTAAAGACAACCAAAAACTTATTGACTGCAATGAACAATTGGTCAAATTGGTCAAAAAAGTAAAAGCATTACATGAATTCAAATACTTTGAAACCAACGGCGGGTTCGGAATCATCTCCAACATCAAAGAAGTCAAACCCGACGAAAATGACCCAACCCGACCCAAAAGAAACTGGTGGCAAAAACTTTGGGGCCTTGGAGGTCCAGAAACAACCCTCAAAAGAGCCTATGTTTTTCTGATTATTACCAGCCAGCTCAACGAAGGCATTAAACCCAACTACGCCTATCTCGAAAAAACATATAAAAACAAACCTCTAGAACGCAAATGGGCCAATATTGCCTCCCTATACACATTGCTCAACAACCCCGTCAATAAATTCAACCCTCAAAAACATTCCTTTGTGTTGCGCGTATACGAATTCAAGAAAACCAAACTGGCCAAAGACTTTCAATTTGTTGATGGCGATGACTCGTATGTTTTAGATACAAAAGTGTCGGAGTTGTTTGGAATATAAAAAAATGTTGCGATAACAGTTAATTAGCCCACACCAAAAAAGAGTAACTGAATCAAACATTCTTTTTATCATTAATCTTCTTTTTTGCATCGCAGTGACCGGTTTTCTTTCGATGGATTCAGCGTCGGCGCACAAAGTCTCCAGGCTTTCTAATAAGATTAGTTTGACGCAAATACACGCGCACAGAAGGAAGCATTTGATGAGCTCCTGAGTGCCTGAGTTGCTGAGCAGCTGACGCTCACAGAATAAAACATTTTATTAACGATGATTCGTTTTGCAGAATGTTTGTTTTGAAACAATCGCGTAACCGATAATCATTGAAGTAGAATTTAGCTTTTTACTTTTTTGCTTGACCAAAAAAGTAACAAAAAAGTCACACGGCCACTCAAAAAAAGCTATAAAAAGGGCCTTCAAACCTAAACCAGCCGAATTACTCATCCTTTGATATTTTTGCCTATGGTATTCGTGAACCTAAAGGTTTCCCTCCGCTGCGCTCCGCTCAAACACACCTGGTTCTTAACGGTTTCAAAGGCCTCTTTTTATGTACGCTTTTTTTAAAACGCCGGAGGCTGACGCACACCGAATGAAGCGTTTCATTAACGATGATTCGTTTTTACGGAATGTTTGTTTTGAAACACCCGCGTAACCGACGACCGACAACCGACGACTGCAATTAGGTAAAATCCCCTCACCGCATTAGGGTTTCCCCTAATAAAACTTACAGGAAAACCCCTAATATTGGGCAACGCAATGACAACCCGATATGAGCCAAACCCCTACCGCCCACCTGTATTTGGTGCATGCCCAATGCTGGAAGTGTCGCAAACCCATCAAAGTAGCCATGATCAAAGGCGCGGCACCACATCATTTTTACGGCCCCGAAGGCTTTAACCCACAACTTACCGAGCTAGCCCAGCGCCACGGAGCCAGCATACAACCCCAATTCTCGCGTACGCAACAAACCACCTACCCGGCCAATACCTGCGGCTATTGTAAAGCCTTTATTGGCGAGCACTATTTGTTTACCGAATATTTTATGAGCGCTATTGAGGGCAGTTATGTATATGAAAAGTTGGGGGTCGAAAGTCTGGCGAAGAGCCGTTAATATACATACCGCTTTGCTTGGGTGCGTGCGGAAAATTTGGTAGGTTTGGGGAGAATCAAATCATCAAACCCAATAATGAATCATTCTGTACACAATAAATTAGTTTCTTTTATTTGGTCTATTGCGGACGACTGCCTCAGAGATGTTTACGTTCGTGGAAAATACCGTGATGTTATATTGCCAATGGTAGTGTTGCGTCGTTTGGATGCGTTGCTCGAACCCACTAAAGAAGCCGTTCTAGAAGAACTGGCCTTTCAAAGAGACGAAGCGGGTTTTACCGAATGGGATGAAAACGGCTTGCGCAATGCTTCAAACTATGTTTTTTACAACATCAGCGAATGGACTCTACAACGCTTGCACGACACAGCAACCAACAGTCAGCAACTACTTTTAGCTAATTTTGAAGATTACCTCAACGGATTCAGCCCGAACGTGAAAGAGATTATTGAGAAGTTTAAACTCAAAAGCCAAATCCGTCACATGGCTTCAAAAGATGTGCTGTTGGATGTGCTTGAAAAATTTACTTCACCCGACATCAACGTAACGCCGTTTGACAAAACAGACAGCTCAGGCAGAAAACTTCCGGCACTCACCAACTTAGGAATGGGATACGTGTTTGAAGAATTGATTAGAAAGTTCAATGAAGAAAACAACGAAGAAGCCGGAGAACACTTTACCCCGCGCGAAGTCATTGATTTGATGACCCACATCATCTTCGACCCGATTAAAGACCAATTACCTCCGGTGATGACCATATACGACCCTGCCTGCGGTAGCGGCGGTATGCTTACCGAAGCGCAGAATTTTATCACCGACCCTGAGGGCGAAATCAAAGCGGTCAACTGTGATGTATATTTGTACGGCAAAGAAATCAACGACGAAACCTACGCCATTTGCAAATCAGACATGATGATCAAAGGGAACAATCCCGAGAACATCCGTGTGGGTTCTACCCTATCTTCTGATGAATTCGCAGGAACGTTTTTTGACTTCATGCTCTCGAATCCGCCTTATGGCAAATCATGGGCGAGTGAACAGAAATACATCAAAGACGGCAAAGACATCATTGACCCGCGTTTTCAAATCAGACTCACAGACTATTGGGGCATCCAGCAAGATGCCGATGCCACGCCGCGCTCTTCAGACGGACAACTGTTGTTCTTGATGGAAATGGTTTCTAAAATGAAATCGACCCAACAAAGCCCGCTGGGTTCCAGAATTGCTTCGGTACACAACGGAAGTAGTTTATTTACCGGTGATGCCGGTGGCGGCGAAAGCAACATCCGTCGATACATTATTGAAAACGATTGGCTAGACGCAATTATCCAGTTGCCGAACAACCTATTCTACAACACCGGAATCACCACCTATATTTGGATATTGACCAACCATAAAGCCCCAGAGCGCCGTGGTAAAGTGCAATTAATCGATGCCGGAAACCTTTACCGAAAACTCCGCAAAAACTTAGGAAACAAAAACTGCGAATTAGCACCCGAACATATTGCCGAAATTCAGCGGGTTTATAAAGCTATGTTGCCTGTTGCGCGTGCTGATGAAAATGCTATTGCTGCCCAAGTGTTTGACAATACTGACTTTGGCTATTACAAAGTAATCATTGAACGCCCTAAAAGGCTCAAAGCGCAGTTTACCGCAGAACGCATCGCTGAATTGCGTTTTGACAAAAGCCTGAAAGATGCCATGCAATGGGTGTATAACAATTATGGCGAACAGGTTTACAACGACTTAAAACCACACAAAAAAGAAATCTTAGACCGACTCGAAAAAGAAGGTTTTGAACTCAACACCAAACAAGAAGACACCCTACTCAAAAAAGAAACTTGGCTCAAACAACAAAACTTACTTACGATTGCCCAAGCGTTGATGGAAAGCATCGGCCAAGAAGAATACCTCAATTTTAACCAATTTAAAAACGAAGTAGATGCCCTGATCAAAGCACAAGGTCTTTCGTTGACTGCCACCGAAAAAAATCAAATCTTAAATGCCGTAAGCTGGTATGATGAAACCGCCGAAAAAGTCATCAAAGGCTTTCAGAAACTCTCGGTTGACAAACTAGACCAACTGCTCCACCATCTGGATTGCAGCCTTGACGAGTTGCCGCATTACGGCTGTTTCCCGACGGCCAAAAAAGGCGAATACCTTACCTACGAAACCGAAAGCGATTTGCGCGATACCGAAAACGTACCGCTCAAAGAAAACATCTATGCGTACTTTTTAAGAGAAGTACAACCGCATGTGCCCGAAGCCTGGATCAATTTAGACGCGACCAAAATAGGCTATGAAATTAGCTTTAACAAATACTTTTACCAACACAAACCGTTGCGCTCTATTGAAGCAGTTACCGCCGATATCTTGGCACTCGAAAAACAAAGCGATGGTTTGATTCACGACATTTTAAATTTCTAAGCATGAAGCCATACGAGAAGTATAAAGATAGCGGTGTGGAATGGTTGGGAGAGATTCCTGAGCATTGGGAAGTGAATAAATTTAAACGATTGTTTGTTGAAAAGAAAAAGCAAACAAACGTAAATTTAAACTGTGGATCAATTAGTTACGGAAAAGTAGTCTATAAAGATGATGAAAGAATACCTGAAGCTACTAAACGATCTTATCAAGTTTTATCAAAAGGGGATTTTCTAATCAATCCCCTGAATTTGAATTATGACTTGATTAGTTTACGAATTGCTTTATCAGACATTGATGTCGTTGTAAGTTCAGGTTATATTATTTTGCAAAACAGAATCAAACTTGATAAAAATTATTATAAATGGCTATTGCTCATATTTGATGTTGTGTACATGAAAACACTTGGTGCTGGGGTTAGACAAACATTAAGTTTTACTCATCTTGCAAATTGTGAACTTGTATTTCCTACATTAAAAGAACAAATCGCCATCGCCCATTTCCTTGAGGATAAAACAGCCAAGATTGACCAAGCCATTGCCATCAAACAACAGCAAATTGAGTTGTTAAAAGAGCGCAAGCAAATCATCATTCAAGAAGCAGTTACCAAAGGTTTAGATAAAACCGTGAAGATGAAAGACAGCGGTGTAGAATGGATTGGGGAGATACCGGAGCATTGGGAGATTTTACCAGGGCTTAGATTTTTCAGAGAAAACAAACGGACTAACAAGGGAATGAAAGAAAGCAAAGTACTTTCTCTTAGTTACGGCAACATTATTATTAAACCTGAGGAAAAATTAGTTGGGCTTGTTCCCGAATCTTTTGAAACCTATCAAATAGTTTTCCCCGATGATATAATTATACGTTGTACAGATTTACAGAATGATCAAACAAGTTTAAGAACAGGCCTTGCAAAAAATAAAGGAATCATTACCAGTGCCTATATAAACATAAGCATAATTGGTGAAAATCATCCCGAGTATTTGCACTCATACCTTCATTTCGTTGATATAACAAAAGTGCTATACAGATTTGGCTCTGGACTAAGGCAGAATCTAAGCTTTTCAGATTTCAAACGAATGCCAATCTTAAAAGTCCCGTTTAACGAACAATTACAAATCGTCGAGTTTTTACAAAAAGCTTCTTTAAAAATTGAGAAAGCAATTGAAATGCAACTAAAAGAAATCGAGAAGTTAAAAGAATATAAATTGAGTTTGATTGATGGGGTGGTTACGGGGAAGGTGAAAGTTTGTTAAAAAAGAGAACGTGTATGAAAAGACCAATTGTTTTTATCTCTTATTCTTGGGATAATCAAGATCATAAAGAGTGGGTACTCAAACTTGCAAATTACTTAATAGAGAAAGCAGGCTGTGATGTATTACTTGACCAGTTTGACCTTGCCGCAGGTAAAGAGTTAACTCACTTTATGGAAAACGGCTTGGAAAAAGCAGATAAAGTGCTTATAATCTTAACTGAGCAATACAAAAAAAAGGCGGAGACTAGAAGCGGCGGAACTGGTTTTGAATATTCGTTAATTTCCCAAGGACTATACGAACTTCAAGCTGACAATGAAAAATTTATTCCAGTTTTAAGACAAGGTACAAAGGCAACTAGTGCGCCCGGTTATGTGGGAACAAAGATCTATCATTCGATGAAAGACGATTCTAAGTTTGAGAATGAAGCTTTTGAACTAAGCCGTCTGATATATAATATGCCTGAAATTGTAAGACCTAAACCAGGGCCCATTCCGGATTTTACCAACCCCGATTATGATCCGATTATAGAAATAGCCAACCAACTTACTACTAAAGAAATACTGAACAAAGAAATTGAAAATATTTTACAATCTACGGCAGGAGTCCAATTGGCAGAGAAGGAAGTTGCTATTCTTTTTAATAAAATTGACGAAAAGGCAAAAAAGTACTCTGAACAAACTGACTTTAAGTTCATTACAGAGAAAGATAGGTTTGGTAAATGGCACTTGGTAACTTGCCAAGGCTACTCCGTCACTGTAGGTTACAGCAATAGGATATTGAATTGGGTCAAAGAGGCTGAATTGACTATTAAAATGTGGAATGGTCATGTCTCCCTTGAAAAACGTCTCAGTTATTTCCCTGGAGAAGAACCAAAAATAGTTAATCAAATTGACGCTAAAGTAGATTTAGACGATTCAAAACAAATTGAGTGGAGATTGAGTAAAACAACTACTTTAAAAACGGATGATATAGTACGACAGATTTTTGTTTTTATAATGGAATCCATCCAAAAAGAGAAGGAACAAAAGTTTCGCAAATAATTAAAAAATGAGCCAATTATTGTATAGTGTTGAAGATGTTTTTTCAGATAATGGTTATCTGAAAGAGCATGACAAAAGTTATTATAGTATACCCCATTATCAGAGAGGTTATAAATGGGAACCAAAGAATGTTGAAAAACTACTTGATGACATAGATAACTTTGAACACGCCAATGATAAATTTTATTGCCTTCAAAACATAACAATAGTTGAAAAGAACAATTTTTTTAATGTAATTGACGGTCAACAACGCTTAACCACGTTAACATTACTATTGTCATTTTTGAAAAAAAAAGAATTGGTTTACAACAAAGTACGGTTCCCTGAAAACTCTATTAGGAAAGAGACTAATAAATTCTTGAATGAAATAGTTACTAATGCCTCTGTTGAATTTCCTCAAAACAGTTGGGAAGCTTTTAGTGAAAAAAATCCTCATTTTGATCATCAAGACATTTATCATATTTACAATGTTTGTGAGGCGATTGAAAATTGGTTCGTTGAAAAGGAAAGACTAGAAATAACATTTGATCGTGATGTCTTCACAGACAAACTATTAAAATCAGTAAAAGTAATAGTTAATAAGATTGAAGGGGCAACAAATGAAGAAAAAGTATTTGGCAATCTCAACTCTAAAAGGGTTCCTTTGGATGGCGCCGATTTGATTAGGGCTATACTAATTACTCGTGTAGCCAACGAGGAAGGAAAAAGGGAAAGTGACATCAAAAACATCGTGCGAGTAAACGAAAGGCGCGTAAAAATTGGATGGGAATTAGACCAAATAAATAATTGGTGGAGCCAAAATGAGGTCAAAAATTATTTTTCAAAACTGGTCAAAATTCAATCTGAGGAAATTGGGGTTGGTAATAAATTATTTGACGAATTCAGGTATCCAATAAACTATCTGTATCTCTTATTTGCTGAAAAAAAAGGGGAAAAAAAGCTTACCTTAGAGTTAATAGAAAAGAACAACAATGACGCTTTAGGCCTTTATAAAGAGATCTTTAAACTTCATAGTACATTACAGGATTGGTTCCAAGATAGGGAGATTTACCATTTTGTTGCTTATCTGTTCAATCATAAAAGAACAATACAATTTAACTCTTTATGGAAAACTTGGGGGGAATCTGCCACTAGAGATGAGTTTAAACAGAAACTAAAGCAACAAATGCTGGAATTGTTGCTGGTTGAAGGTGAGTTAATAGACTTCAGCGATACTACGATTAATTGGTATCATGATAACCCTGAAAAATTAGTAGAAGTACTCGTGTTAATGGATGTTATCTACTCCCTGAAAGAGAATCAAAACTTTTTGCCTCACTTTGCCTTTACCAAAAAGAGTAATGATATAGAGCATATTTTCCCACAGAATCCAAAAGAAGTGTCCAAGCAAAAGGAATATATAGACTTTTTGAATAAAACTCAGGTCACCAAAGACAAACAATTTGATTTGAAAGATTTTGATTCAAAAAAAGATGATGAAAAATACCAGGAGAATGTTAAATCTTTTATTGATAAACAAACGGGGGCGTTTAAGATCAATTCAATTGGAAATCTAGTTTTACTATACTCATCATTGAACAAAAGTATTAGCAATTCAAAATACGCCGATAAGCGTTCAAAAATAGTCTCATATTACCATTCGGGTAATTTCATACAACCTCACACATTTAGTGTCTTTGTGAGGAATTTTAATTCAGATGACAACAAAAATCAAGATTATGAGCATTGGACAAATTTAGACATTGAGGCGAATGCAAAATTTATTTCAAAAACGATTAAGAACTTTTTTAATATTCAAAGTCCATGAGTAGTCAAAAAGCAATGCAGGAAGTTTCGGTTGCCGAATTACTGTCCAATTACAATTTAATTGTACCTGAGATTCAACGTGAGTATGTATGGGGTTTTAACAATTTCAATATACTTGATATTTTTATACAAGACATTAAAGAAGGTTTTACACAAAATAGCCAACTAAACCAATCAACACAATCCGAAATAGAGACATTGAAAAAATTGGTAGATTCTTCCACTAACAATTCAATAAAAAATAGTTTAAATAGTGTAATAAAAGAGCTAGAAGCAAAAAAAAATCCATTAAATATTGGATTTCTATATTCTTATCGCCCCGATTATTATGTGTTTAATGACCGTAATGAAGATCTCTACTTGATTGACGGTCAACAAAGATTCACGACCTTATTCTTAATTCTTTTTTATTTATCTATCAGAGAAGGAAAACGTGAGGATTTTCTATCAACTTTTAGGTTTAATAGAACTTTAGAAAGAGTGGCTTTTGATTACCGTGTACGAACGTTAACGCATAGTTTTTTCATTGACCTATTGGATAATATTTCCACATTAGATGATTTATTGAATATAAAACAAAAGAATTGGTTTCTATCCAATTATGGCAATGATACTACCGTCAATGCTATTGTCGGGCTTAGAAATAATGATAACTCAGGGGTATTTCAAAAATTGCAAACGAATTTTGAAAAAGATTCAGAATTTTATTATGAATTCGTAAAGACTCAGATTAAATTTTGGCACTTTAAAACTGAAGAGACTTCCCAAGGAGAAGAATTGTATATAACTATGAATTCTCGAGGCCAGCAGTTAGCTGACAACGAAACAATACGTGCAAAATTATTTGACACAGATACTGTAAAAGCTAATCCATTGATATGGAGCGAAAAATGGGAGATATGGCAAGATTTTTTCTGGAAACACAGAGATAACCAAAATTCTGAAATTACCGCAGATGAAGGTTTGAATGAATTTTTGCGATGGATTCAGATAATGAAAATGACTGAGCTAAAAGAGGTAAATGTAGAAGATGAAAATGAAGATGCTTTTGATAAGCAAGATATTCTTGAAGTAATTAAATGGGGGCATGGTAATAAGGTAAAAGTCGAATACTTAAGTTTAGTAGAGATAGAAAATTATTTTCAAGCATTAGTTTATCTCTATGAATCGTTTCCAAAAGAGCTTGAACCCTTAAAAGCTAATTATCAAACCTACAGAAATTTTAATTTATTAGACGAAAAATGGTTATGCCCAACGGAAAACAATAACAGCATTGTACAAATAGATAGTTTTCGCTTCTTACCAATTTTATACTATTGTAAAACCAGACTTGAAAAAAATGAATCAATAGACACAATCGGATTATTTCGATTAATACGTTTCCTAAAGAACTTGAGTGAAGATACTACCATATCTAAAACAGCGGGTATACAAACCATCAACGCATTGAAGATGGTTCACAAATTGGACGGAAATAAAGACATCGTTGATATTATTGAAATGAAAGACATTTCAACAACAATATTGAATAACGAAGAAAGGATTAAATTGCAGATAATAAAAGCTACCGAAAATCGATTCAGAATTGAAGATTTATTTTGGAAAGCAGAAGATCACAAACAGAACCGCGGTTCAATATTGCATCTTATCAATTTTACAGAACCAATCCCAGATAACAGAGCACTATTTAATATTGATGATTTTGAGCAAAAACTCATAATATATAATGAGTTTTTAGAAAAGAAATCTTACATATGGGGTAATCTAATTGCAACGAATGTATACAATGAAAATTTTGATAGGATTAATTATACTTACGGTTGGCATAAAAAAGAAGATTTTTTAGAATTGGTATCTGCGAGACAACTTTTGTTGGAAATTGGGCTAAAGGAATTTCTGATACAAATGCAGAAATCATTTGTTCGAAATTACAATACAGTTGATGAAGTAAAAAATGAAACATCATTTAAAAAACAGATTTACTTATATTACATTTTACAATTCAATGACCTTATTAAAAATGCGCCAAAGTGGGAATGGGGTTTTGGATGGAATTTTGGAGCATATAGCAATTTTGCAGGATATCAATCATTATTTCAAAACAAAATCATATTTCAGTTTTTTGATGTTCAATTTAGAGAAAATGAAGCCAAATTATTATGGATTCATAAACATCTATCTAATAAAAATCAGATTGTTGAGAAATTACTAAATTGGTCAAAAGAATAATTATGCCTAGCCAAACCAACGAACAAGCACTCGAATCCACCATCGAAAAAAGACTTACTGGCTCATGCTTAGAAGACTTTAATACCCATGGTGTGACTATTGAAACGGCCAATGAGTATCGCAGTGGCAATGGCTATTACATAGGCGCCGCTAATGATTTCAATGCCAAATATGCGTTGGACGAGGTAAGGTTTTGGCATTTCCTTCAAACCACACAAGCCGATGAATTGGCCAAATTGCAAAAACAAAGCGATTGGAAGCTAAAAATTCTAGACCGCTTTGACCGCATGGTTAAAAAATACGGGGTGCTGCGTTTGTTGCGCAAAGGCTTAGAAGTAGACGATGCGCATTTTACGTTGTTTTATGTACTGCCCTTGGCCAGCAGCAGCCAAACCGTAAAAGATAATTTCGAAAAAAATGAATTTAGCGTTACCAGACAAGTACGCTATTCGCTGGTCAATACACGAGAAGAAATCGATATGGTGTTGTTTATCAACGGTATCCCCTTCTCTACCATGGAACTTAAAAACCATTGGACCGGACAAAACGCCAAAGTGCATGGGCAAACACAATACAAATTTAAACGAGATACTACCCAACCTTTATTGAACTTTGGTCGTTGTGTAGTGCACTTTGCGGTAGATACCGATGAAGTGTACATGACCACCAAACTCGATGGTGCTGCTACTTTTTTCTTACCTTTTAACCTGGGGCACAACCACGGCAAAGGAAATCCACCCAACCCGCTGGGTCATAAAACTTCCTATTTATGGGAAGATGTCTTAGCTCGGGAGAGTGTCGCTAATATATTGCAACATTTCGTGCGCTTTGACGGTTCAGACAAAGATGCTTTAAGCAAACGCAATTTGTATTTTCCGCGCTATCATCAGATGAATGTAGTTCGTGAAATCATTGCAGATGCATGTCAAAAAGGCGTGGGTCAAAATTACTTAATACAACATTCAGCCGGTTCCGGAAAATCCAATTCAATCACTTGGGCGGCTTATCAATTGATTGAGACTTATCCTGAAAATGAAAACACTCCGGGCAGTAAAGGGATGTCCAACCCAATGTTTGATTCGGTAATTGTAGTAACTGACCGCCGCTTACTGGACAAACAACTTCGCGAGAATATTAAAGAATTTTCAGAAGTCAAAAATATTGTTGCTCCGGCATACTCTTCAAAAGAACTCAAAGAAAATCTCGAAAGCGGTAAGCGAATCATCATTACCACCATACAAAAATTTCCATTCATCATTGATGGCATAGCTGACCTCAGTGAAAAACGCTTTGCCGTTATTATCGATGAAGCGCACAGCAGCCAGAGTGGTTCGGCTTCAGACAATATGAATCGTGCTATGGGAAAAATCAACGCCGATGAAGACGAAGATGACCCACAAGACAAAATCCTTGAAGCCATGCGTTCACGAAAAATGCGGGGCAATGCCTCCTATTTAGCTTTTACTGCTACACCCAAGAATGCGACTTTAGAAAAATTTGGTGTAAAGCAAGAAGATGGCTCTTTCAGGCCGTTTCATTTATACTCGATGAAACAAGCAATTGAAGAAGGATTTATCCTAGATGTTTTGGCTAACTATACTACTTACAGAAGCTATTACGAAATAGAGAAATCTATCGAAGACAATCCGTTGTTTGATACTGCCAAAGCACAAAAAAAATTGAGAGCTTATGTAGAACGTGACAAACAAACTATTGCGACTAAAGCCGAGATTATGCTAGAGCACTTTATCTCAAATGTTTTCAATAAAAAGAAACTCAAAGGAAAAGCCAAAGCAATGGTGGTTACCCAAAGTATTGAATCTGCTATCAAGTACTATTTTGCCTTGCATAAAATTCTCAAAGAAAAAGGAAACCCTTTTAAAATAGCCATTGCTTTTTCAGGGAAGAAAACCATCGACGGAATTGAATATACCGAAGAAAGCATCAACGGATTTGCTGAAAAAGATACGCGAGACAAATTCAATGAGGATGAATTTAGAATCTTGGTAGTGGCCAACAAATACCTCACCGGATTTGACCAACCCAAACTGACGGCTATGTATGTAGACAAAAAACTACAAGGCGTCTTGGCTGTTCAAGCACTCTCCAGACTAAACCGAGCAGCCGATAAATTGGGCAAAAAAACAGAAGATTTATTTGTCTTGGATTTCTTTAATTCAGTCAATGATATCAAAGAAGCATTTGACCCTTTTTATACTGCAACCACATTAAGTAGTGCGACCGATGTCAATGTACTGCATGAAATCAAGGCGGTTCTCGATGAAGTAGGTGTTTATGAATGGTATGAAGTAGAAGATTTCGTTACCAAATACTTTGACAAAGTAAACGCACAAGAGTTGAGCCCTATCATAGATATTGCAGCTGATAGATTTAACCATCAACTAGAATTAGAAGATGCAGATAAGGCTGACTTTAAAATCAAAGCCAAACAGTTTGTCAAAATATACGGCCAAATTGCTGCCATTCTACCCTACGAAGTGCTCAATTGGGAAAAGTTATTTTGGTTTTTAAAATTCTTGATTCCAAAACTTATTATTGTTGATAAAGATGAAGACAAACTCGATGAACTTTTAAACTCAGTGGATTTATCTACGTATGGATTAGAACGTGTTAAATTAAACGAAAGCATTGTTTTAGATGCTAGTGAAACAGAACTTGACCCTCAGAATCCAAACCCTCGCAGTGCCCATAACAAAGACGAAGAAAAAGACCCGCTAGACATGATTGTTTCTAGTTTTAATGAACGATGGTTTCAGGGTTGGGAAGTAACTCCAGAAGATCAACGAGTAAAGTTTATTTCGCTGAGTAAACATATCAGAGCACACAAGGATTATGCATCGAAAGTTGAAAACAACAGTGATCAACTCAACAGAAAATTGGCGTTCAGAAAAATCCTCGATGAAGTAATGTCACAACAGAGAAAAAACGAACTCGACTTATATAGGCTCTATGCTAAAGACGAGTCTTTTTATCAAGCTTTTCTTGACACAATGGAAAGAATAGTTGTGAATTATCATTAATCATACTAAAGCCTCTACACGAGGCTTTTTTTATTAAGAAAAAACCCTACCCATCTCCAAAAAACTCCATAAATTTACATACCCACCAAACAATTAATCATTCACCTTAAAAATTTAATGGTATGGGAAAATTTGTCATCACCACCCGTAAAAACGGAGAATTCCAGTTTGTTTTAAAAGCCGGTAACGGACAAGTCATTTTGGCCAGTGAGGGCTACACTACAAAATCAGCCTGCGAAAACGGTATTGAATCGGTCAGAAAAAATGCACCCGACGATGCGCGTTATGACCGCAAAGTAGCCAGCAATGGCAAACCGTATTTTAATTTAAAAGCCACCAATGGGCAAGTCATCGGCACCAGCGAAATGTACGAAAGTACAGCCGCCCGCGACAACGGCATTGAGTCGGTCAAGAGCAACGCTCCCGAAGCCAGTGTCTCTGACGAAAGCTAAAACCGCATAAAGAATAATAAGCGAAGAGTATCTCTTCGCTTTTTTATTAAAACACGCTGCAGAAAAACTGTAATAAGTGTAAAAAGTTTATTGAGTTTCGTCGAAACACCAACCTAAGTTTCGATTTAATAATTGCCCGTGTTAAGGTAAGCCTTTTTTTAAGTATTAAACAGATTTAGTTTTTTGCCCATTTAAAAAAGGAAAACTTTGTTAAAACATTCTCTCTTTGAGAAATTAGTTCATCTTCAATCGTATGTGTGTAGTTTTTCACTGCAAAATTTTGAATCAAAAACTATATAATTGTCCCTGTTGCAAATATGTCGTGTATATCAGAACCAATTAGTCCATTCGCATCTTGTAAAACAGCAGTGCAAACTAATGTAAAAGTATTACCAGTAACCGTAAATGTTCCGGTTTTTGACAAGTATGATATTCCATCAATTTGAACACTAATCCTCATTTGAGTACATAGGTTTGTTACTGAAAAATAATCAAAAATATTAGTAGATGTTGGTCTGTAATTTATAATTTGTATTCCTCTATTTTGTGTAGTATTATAGGAAGATGCAACGAGAAAGCTTGGACACAAAGAGTTTGACTGTGTTTCTAATGTGAGTTGATTGCCACTATATCCAACACCGTCAACAACAAAAGATACGTTGTCTGTTGGTTGAACAACATTGTCTTCTTCAATAGGAATACGTCCCTCTATCAACGACTCTTCATTACAAGATGTAACAAAGATTATCAAAATCAATAAACTAATCTTTTTTAAATTTCTCATGATATTTAATTTAATTTTTACCAAAGATTACCTTGTCTAATTAATTTTATTGAAAGATAATTTTGATTTTCGAATGTAAAAGAATCAGGATAATTTATCGTTCCGGCCACAGGATAATTCTTACTGTAATTTAATTCAATTATCAGCTCGCTTTCTATATTGGCACTCAATGAAAAACTCATGGTTTTCTGAGCGTTTTCTACAAACGAGACTTTTTCTAAAAATAGTCCCGCCTTAACCCATGTTTCTTTTCCATCGTGACGACTATGAAACATAGGACCTCCACCAAACCTAAAAACTTTATAATTATATTCACCTTCTCTAACATCATCGGTAGCAGTAGTTCCTGAATTAGCAGCGTCTTTGTCTTGAACTCTTTCCCCAACTCTAGTATAACTACCAACATCTGCAAAGAGCTTAAATTTAGTATGTTTAGTATACCAAAACTGAACGCCTCCGTCAAATCCAGTAACAACATGTGTTCCGCTTACACCTTGATCGAATGCCTGAATACCGAGAGAATACAAACCTCTTACATTGATATTAATAGGTTTATTATTCAAAAACTCAAGCTTTAAACCTAAAAATAAAGTTGGGTACGAAGCTTTGTCTGAAAAAGATTCAAGTGGTGCATAAGTATTATTTTGATTCGTAATCATGGGGGTCTGATCATAGCCTAAACCGAATTGTAGCTTCCCTGACGAAATCTTGTGTGTATATCTATCATTTACAAGTGCCATTGCACCTATCATCCCAGTAGCAGCTGCTGTGTATGCCAAATCTTCTTTTTGGTCTCTTTCTTTCTGCTTTTCAAGTCGCTCCTCTCGGGCAGCATTCCGTTTTGCTGTATAAGCCTCTTGATACTTCCTGTCTGCAAGCTGTGTTTGTGAAGAATCAACAGCAAAATTTTTCGCATTGCTATAGCTATTCATAGCACTATCATATTTTTTACTACTCATTGCAGAATCACCTTCTTGTATATACTGATTAAATTTTTCTTGTTTTTCTTTAATCTCATTTTTAATTCGTTCTTCTTCTGCTCTTGCTGGCTCTATTGCATTCTTTAAATTGTTTATTCTAGTTTGTAGAACTTGTTGGTCTTTTTCTGTGTTTTCAAAAGTAGCTCCGCTTATGCAATTCTCCTTTGCGGTGGCCTTTGCAGATAAACTATTTATACTTCCAATTTCACTACACAACCTATTGAGCTCATTGACTTTATCTGCAAGGTTGATATTAGTACTCGTATTTTGCTGTTGTAAATTTTTTAATTTTTTAATCCCCTCATTTACGGCAAACAGTTTGGTTTGATCCGAACTACTTCCTTGAATTATTTTATTGGTAGAATTGTAAATATTAGACTTCAAATCACTATCCGGAGTTTTTAAGAGCAATTCATTAAATTCAGAAATTGCAGCTTGCAAATTATTTGATGAACTGTTGCTATTTTGACCATTTTCTGACTTATCGCAGATAGATTTTTTGGTCTCTGTAAAAATTATGTTTTCTGCGGCAACCCCATTAATATAGTCGCCACTCATTTTATGCATAAATTCTTGTTCTCCACCAGGATTTATGGTGTGTGATTGTGTAAACTCTTTCTTGCCATCTCGAGTTAAATAAAATACTAAACTCACTTGTTTATCATTGTTATTTCTGATTTTATAATAGAACCATAGTTGATAGTTCAATTTATATTGAACAACTTTCTTTACACAATATTCAATGTTTGGATTACAATCATAACCAGACAATGATTTCCATTCAGAAAATTTTGGGTCTTGAGTTTGCGAAGCACTAACGGTATGATTCTCATTAGACTCTTTATCATTAAATAACTCTTGTATGGAATAATTTCCCCATCTGATAGGGATTGAAGTATCTTCATCATCAGGAAACACAAAAGTCTTTTCACAAAAACTAGAGCTATTGGGACATATTACAAATAGATGTGCCGCACCATCGCTAGGATAATTGCTACAGCCTTGTCCGCAAAAAACATGATCTAGCGTAGCTTGTAAAGAATTACTTCTAATAAAGTTTTTATCGCTATCGTTAGTAACTAACTGCATCGCTTGCATGTATTCATATTCTACATATCCTTTAACATCAAAATATTTACTGCTAGAATTTTGTATGCTAGATGAAAATATGTATTTACCAAACTTCGTCCCTGTTTGATTATTAGTTAAGCTACCAACTCTTTGGTATTTATAACTAACTTTGACACCAAGTTGATCAAAAACAATTTTGCTTGATTGCCCATAAAGGAAACATAGTTGAAATAAAAGAGTAATTGATAAAAATATATTTTTCATTTTACATTTTGTCATAAAAATTGAGTTAGATTCTTTCAAACACGATAAAATTTCAATTAATATCAAGCAGATTTTGTGACTAATTTATCTATTAAATAGTCCTTAATCTTTGTAGTCAAAGGAATTCCGATAATTAATAATTCCAAATATTAGAAAGTAAAAAAGGGACACAGCACTGCTAATCATTAATCTTACAATGTGAAAAAGTATTGTCAAAACTAACCCAACCAACAATACCAAAAAATACCTACCCCTAGCTATTTTATATCCATCCCTCATTGATGCCCTTGCGCAATAATTCAAAAGGGGTTTTAACCTGAGCCTTGCTTAAAATATTTTTGCGATGGGCATTCACGGTATGATAACTTATAAATAACTCGTCTGCAATTTCTTTGCTGCTGCGCCCTTCGACAATCAGTTTTAATACCTGACGCTCACGTCTTGTAAATAGGCTGTAGGATTGTGTAAAAGCATGAGCATCTTGAATATTGTAATAAGAAGGCTCATCATTGAGGCCAATGATAGAAAATGAAGGCACGCCATCGCGTTTGATATGTGTAATATCAGTATGCATCCCTAAAGTTCTGTAGAAGTTTTGTTCATCAAACTCAATCGGAATAATCTGATGCAATACCCGGATGTATTCCCCGGCTTTGTTCTTGACCCGAAAATCGTGATGATACATATAACTCCCTCTTTTTTCAAATGGAAGCTCACTGTAAAATTGAGTAACACGATTCTCAAAATTCAAAAAGTAAATTTTATCGTCCGGGTGGATTCGGTCTAAAAAAAACATAGAGTTCATTTCGTTGGGTTCATAACCCAAAACATCCTTTATCTCCGGACTAATGAACTCCAACTCAACCTCGGCTATATTAAAGATCATATAATAATATCTACCCGCTCTAAAAATATTTAAAAGCTTTTTCTGAAAATCAGGCGCTATTTGCAACTCTTTAATCTTCGGAGCATCAGCACGCACCACACTGCCCCATATTTTTGAAGCCGTCTCTGTAAAATCAGTAGTAGTTTTTTTCATAAAAGATTGTAGTTCTATTCAAACCGAAATGAAATCTACTAAAAAAAAATGTTGAAGTGTAAAAAACTATCTATTCACCCGATAAATCATTTCAGATATCTGAATAAACTTACAGCAATTTTGATACACGCAATTGTAGCTCTTAATTCACTAGAAATTTTAAACATCATGCAATGATGCTATAACCAAACCAACTATCACAGATTTACTGCATCAGTTCGGCTAGCGCCTCGGGTACAATCCGTGCTAAAATAACCCAAAGCGCAGCGCATCCAAAGGCGAAGCCATGTCCCAAAGCGCAGCGCCCTCACCTACTCAGCCACTCAGCAACTCAGCAACTCAGCAACGCATAAAAAAAACGCCCAAAAGCCTTCACCTTTGAGCGTTTCACACCAACAACATTCAGGATACTACACCAGCACTACCGAGCCCAGATATAGGCTGCTCGCGCATTTTTTGCCTTCGGCATCTGCCACACTAGTCCAAACGTGTACCGTATCGCCTACCCAATTGTCGGGCAAGTCATACTGATACGCTCTATCGACACGCGTGGCCGCTTGGGTGATATAGGCAAACAGTTCGCGCGCCGGGTTGTACACCACCACCAGAACCTGGTCGGTGGTTTTGGCCTCGCCTTCGCCTGAGTTGTCATCCCAAGCAAAATTGAGCACCGCCCCCGCATCGGCCGTTACCAAAGGTTGTTGCAAGCCCAAAAGCTCGCCTTTGGTGATGATGACTTTTGGATAATCAATTTCATAATCCGGATACGTACCAATAATCGCCTCGCGGTTGTGGTAGGCAAAAGCCAAGTTATAACGCGACTTTTCAGCCGACGGTTGCCCGAAATAATCCGAAAGGATGGGTTTGATCGGGTTCAAAAAATGAGCGGTCAACGTAAACTGGGCTTGCACCTCTGCTTGTTTACTGGTAGGGATTCTGTTCCCTTTTTTCGGAACACTGCGCATCACGTCGATGCCTCTCCAATTGAAACCTACTACGGTTCCTACTTTACCTGAGAATCCTCCGAGGATTCCTTTGCTAATTCTAGCCATCTTACATAGTTTTAAAGTTTAACATTCTGTTGATGAATGATCTGCAGCTCAATCATAACCCAAAGTTAAAACGGGTTTTTAGGGCTGGCAACCCCTAGGGCGCAAACGACCGAAAATGACCGAAAACGACCGCAAAAGATGTTAAAAAGGTCATAAAAGGGCGAAAAGTTCCGCTTTTGACCGCTTTTGACCACTTTTTTATCAACAATCCAACAGAATTGTAGCAGAGTTGTTCGAGAAAACCGCTGCCAGGACGCATTTTTACGGTGCATGCTGCTACGATGCTGCCTTGACTGTGCCTTAAAGTAGTAAGCAAGATTTTTGGCACGCTCTTTGAAAATAAATAACTCCACCACCCTTTTTGCCCCTCATCGGCCCCACTGCCTCAAAAGCCTGCTTCGGATTGTTTTACTGCCAAAACCAATGCCTATGCACCGAATTGTTATTTACACCAAAGACATCTGTCAGCTCACCGGAAAAAGCGATAAATATGCCCGCGGGTTGATGAAAAAAATCTACGCCTATTACAACAAAAGCCAAGACATCCCGCTTACCGTGGTAGAGGTGTGCAACTACCTGAGGATTGATGTAGAGCAAGCGAGCAAATGGATGCGGGGGTGAAGAGAACTGTTGAGCACAGAGTTCGCTCAAAGGCATTTATAGTTTCAAAAACAACGCAACCTACTACTGCCTTTTAACACAAGATGAAGAAAAACTACCCTGCAAGAAGTAATCCGCAAGTAATTTTGACAAAGATTATAATCATAAACAACAAGGGCGGTACATGAACCTAAAAACAGTACCTAAAGTTATCGTCCTATGGAATCCATGCCACAAAAGGGGAAGTTTTTTAAAGCCATGAAAAAAATATTTTTGAGCGTAACGGCAACTTTATGTGTTTGCCTGTGTTTGGTGTCTTGTGAAAAAGAAAATGCTGATACACCAACCAACAAAACCAATACAACTACCAACAAATGGTGGTTATTTTATGCAACCTGGGACGAATGGGGGCATAAAAGCGCCAATTGCGGCGGTTGGGGATTGTGTAACTTTGATAGTTGCTGGACATGCGATGTAGCCGATAGGCCTAGCAAACACAAAGGAAAAGTGCTTTATGATGATCAAACGGGCGAAGGTACAATGACCATTGAACTAGAGCCTACTGAAGATCAACAAATTGAAGCCATTAACTGGAAGCTGCCTTTTGCAGTAGATTCAGATATTATAAACCCAAATGCCATTTTGTATAAAGGAATGTATGAATTTAATCCAAACGTTGGCAGATATGGCGGCTACATCCTAAACATCAAAATCACAAAATAAATGCAAAAGGTAGCATTTTTACAAATGCTACCTTTTTTTTGTATCTTCCATCCTAACCTATGAAACTCTATTATTTATTATTGATTTTGCTGTTGAATTCCTGCGCCATCAAAGGCAATCTGGCGGGTTTATACAGCTATTACCACAAAATGCAGCAACAAAAGCCATCGCTTTATGTAGCGCCGGGGCAAATAGCCTCGGTTTGTGACATACAAAAAACAACTGAGCCTAAAATTTATGTGGTCAACGGGCTCGAGGTCAAAAAATGCCTGAGTCTATACCCCAAAGCACTGGTCTATATTTGGAGCCCTAGGTGCAAAAGCAAGATCTGTCTTCCGCCTGAATTATTGCAAAGCAAATGCACGGCCAAAAAACTCGAACTCTTTATGGTGGCCGAGTATTATGACAACGCCCAAATGGATGTGGACTACCGCATCAACCGCCCGATATTGGGTATAGACACGCAGTATTATCATTCAGATTTGACGAGTCATTATCTGAGCAAATTTATTGATGATTTGGGCGCTAAATCATCAAATAATAACAGATGTCTATACTTTGAAAACGGGCATTTTGTGCAGGATTACAACTTTGTTGATGATATTGAATAGCATGAAGAAGCTCAGTTAGTTTGTAAAGTGAGTGTGACAACTGACAACTGACCCCCGACTCCCGACGACTGACGACCACGACCGACAACCGTCAACCTCTTTCTGTTCAAAATGCCCTAAGCGCACGACACATTTTGGTCAATCGCTTGTCCGTATCTGTCGCCTAATTGTCAGATATACATCATTTACTGCCGGTACATTTGCTTCAACAAATATTCAAACTTAAATATTATGAACACACAAATGAATTACACCAGCGCCTCGGGCAAAACAAAAAAATGCAGTAATCCTAACTGTACCTGTACTCAATGCAATTGCGGAGATAACTGTAGTTGTGCATCGTGCAATTAAATTTTAAACTCAAGTCACTCTGCGGAGTGGCTTGTTTTTTTATCAGAGTTTCAATCATGTCACATTAATCAAAATTAAAATCATGTCAATTTCAAAATTATTTACCTTCTTTACCTGGACCTTGCTTCTGGCAATAGACAGTGTATCGGCACAGCAATCAGCCATCATCGCTGATAAAGTCATTGGAATCTATTGGTCTCCAAAAAGAGATGCCAAAATCAGCATCTACAAAAAAGGAAACAGTTACTACGGAAAATCTGTTTGGGTAGCCAACTCTGGCAAGGATCTTAAAAACCCCGAAAAAAGGCTGCAATTCCGTGAATTATTGGGTATTGAATTATTATCGGGATTCGTTTATGAAAATAATACCTATACCAACGGTACTATTTATGATCCCGAAAGCGGAAAAACCTACCAATGCAAAATGACCCTTCAAGGTAACCAACTAAAAGTCCGTGGTTTTATTGGGATTTCATTATTTGGCAGAACAGAACTATTTGAGAAAATCAACACCAAAGGATAACTTAAACATACAACTATGAACGATTTTTTTAATTTATCAATGCTCAAAAGTGTTGGATTGCTTCTGATTTTAGTATCTCTGTTCTTTTCATGGGTACTGACTGTTTATCGGTACATCTTAAAAATTGACCCGAACAAAGTCAACACCCAATATATTTTAAAAGGCCATATCGATTACCTGATGATGGGATTCTTACTGCTGCTATTATTTTTCTTGGGCGGCCAGCCTCATCCGGTATATGTTTTATTCAGCTGTTTGGGAACGTTTGCCAACCCTACGATGTTTATCATTCTGGCCTTTCGTCCGCAGATTGAAAAATCACCCAAAAGTTTATTCGGCAAAGCTACCACCTTCAGTTACATCTTGACTACTGTTGGCGTTGGCGGAATCGTACTGAATCACTTGCTGGTTATATAGTTCAAGAGTATACAACAACAATTTAAATTCATATGATACTTGAAATTTTTTGGGGGCTGTGCGCCGCAGCCCCGCTGTTTGTTTTGGTTCCGCTCTTGCGAAACTATTTTTCACCAAAATTATTGGCCGCTACCATTCTTATCGCCATTGCTTTTATTTATGTTGGCTTTGCTCTTAAAGAAAATTCCGTTGCCGATATCATCACTGAAACAACCGCAGCATTGGTTTTTTACTTGATTGCGCTTATGGGTTACTCTAAGCATAACCAATGGCTTTCGTTTGGGATTTTACTCCACGGATTGTGGGACATAACACACCACTTATGCTCGGGCTTAAATGCAAACCCGGATTATTGGCCGGTTTTCTGCTTAACCATCGATGTCGTTTGGAGCATTTACTTTTACAGGATTTTTAAAAACCAAAAAGGGAACTATTGAAGTTCCCTTTTTTATTTTTGATACAGCGTTAGTTTTTCAGAATCCGCTGGAGTTGTCTGGCTGATTTATACCCACACTTCGAGGCAATATATTCAATGGTATAATCCGGATTATTAAGCATTGTACTGGCGTATTCTTTGCGCAACAGCGTTAGATATTCTAGTACGGTTGATCCTGTTTTTTCTTTAAAAATTCTACTCAGATTTCTCGGACTCATATGCACCATCTCTGCGAGCATTTCAATGCTGTTTTCTTGCGAAAGGTTATCAATCAAATAATCTTGTACCTGATGAATTTGCGGATTAATGTGGTTGCGATAATCTAAATAAATACTCTGCTGTTTGTGATTGCCGCTCCGGCGGTGATATACAACAAGCCCTCTGGCTACTCGGTGCGTAAAAAGCGGACCTTTTAAATCTTCAAGTATGGCCAGAGCCAAATCAATTCCGGCGCTGATTCCTGCGCTGGTATACACATCGTTGCTTTTGACAAAAAGTATATCTGACAACACTTTGGCTTGCGGAAAAAGCTTTTGCAGTGCTTCTACCCGCCTCCAGTGTGTGGTGCATTGGGTATCTTTGAGCAATCCGGCATATCCCAAAGCAAAAGCACCGTTACAGATTGAGCATACCGTAATTTTGCGGTCGGAACATGCCTTGAGCCAATTAAAAAAATCTTTCTGGGCTCTAAAATCAATGCTGCTCACATAATCGAAATCCATGCCCGGAACAAACACATAATCTCCCTCGTTTAATTTTGCTTCCGTAAAATGTTTCACCGGAGCAAATCCCAGACCTGCGGTTGAAATTGGGTTTTCATCGTAAACAAAAAACTGAATATCGGCATCAAAGCCATAAAATTTAGCTTCGGCAAAAACTTGAACCGGTCCTGCAAAATCAAGTAGTTCAACGGTAGGCGGTATAATAAAAGCAAAAGTTTTCATAAGATTGTTATTCTAAGGTTAAAGATAAAAGAAATGCCCGTCGCTGTACAGGCAAATTATTGTCTGATGCAAACGCGGGCAATCATTAGACTTCATTTAAATCAGTTTGATTTCCTGCTAATTATAGTCAAGAGTTAGCTTGACTACCTGAGCATAATGCGCCCCAAACTGCTTTGAAATTCTTTCGATACACTGGTCAATGGGGTAACCGCTGCTGTTTTGACACACCATTTCAAAGCCTCTAAAATACTGTTGATCGCTCTGTGTAAGTAATTCAGGCATGATTACATGAACCTCATCCATCTTGGGGTTAATCAAATTGTTGCCCACATGGATAAACGTCAATCCGTATTGGGTTTTTACAACCGAATTCTGAAGTGTAAAGGTCTTGAATTCTTTTGGGTACGTGCGTCCGTAGGTATCTACAATACTCGCAAATTTTAATTCATTTAATCCGTCGTGCAAAAGCAATCCTAGTTTTTTCTGATGAAAAATCATTCTTCTAAGTATCGACAGTTTATTGCCCAGTGATAGTGGTATGCTTTTATGCTCGAGCCTGATTTGTTTGTGTGGATAGTTGACCGCTTGAGCAGCCTTGGCCCGGGCCTCTTTTCCGATTAGGTCTTCTATAACCAGTAATGCGCCTTCTACTGCGTTTGCTACACCCGCAGTGCTGTAGGTGCGCTCAGATTTGGCAACGGTAACATCTTGTACCCAAACCGGCTTATCCCAATGCTTCTTTACACACGCATAGTCAGTTGCATGAGCGGTTATCTTTTTTCCGTCATACAAACCTGTTGCGGCAGCGGTTGTTGCCCCATCGCAAATAGAAATAATGCTTGTTTTAATTCTGTAATTTCTTTTGATAAAGTCAATAATCTCTGGGTTCTGATTTTGATCGCGTGCAGAGAGTGCCGGAACAACAATAACATCTGCGATTAATTTCATGGCTTCGGCCTGTGCAAAAGTCATCTGAGGCAGTACGTATAAATCTTTCTTGAGTGGAATGGGCGTTTGATTTTCAGAAACAATATATACGTTCAATTGATCTGTGGCATTAAAAACGTAAAAAGGCGCCAGCATATCAAACATTTCGGTCATTTTTGCATCGGCAATAATAAAGACGGTTTTCTTTTCTTTATCATATGACAGGGGTTTCCAGTTTTCAATTTTGGGTCCTTCATAAGCCGAAATTTGTCCGTAGGTAAAAAATGGGTAAACACCCAAAAAAAACACGCTTAATACTAAGACAGTCGATAAGGTAAACACAAATGGTTTTTTGATTTTTTTCATTTTTTTATCTTTTGTTGTTGATGAGACAAAATTGCAAAGTCACCAACTATCCAAAAGGACAACCTACTGTCAGAAAAGGACAGATAAAACCTTAGCCAATAAAAAAAGGAGCCCCTAATGCAGCTCCTTTTATTTTTGATGGAAAGACGGTTAAATCGCAAAACCTCCGGCCACCTCAATTCTTTGGGCGTTGATCCATCGGGCCTCGTCACTGCACAAAAAGGCAACAACACTGCCCACATCGGCCGGCAAGCCTACTCTACCCAAGGCGGTTCCGTGGGCAATCATATCGTTGAGCTCTTTGTTATCGCGCACCGCACCACCTCCGAAATCGGTTTCAATAGCACCCGGCGCCACCGTATTGACTCTAATTTTTCTAGGGCCGAGTTCTAAAGCTTGGTAACGGCTCAAGCTTTCGATTCCGGCTTTCATAATGGCATAAGCCGAATAGTTGTTAAAACTAAAACGCGCCAATCCCGAAGAAATATTCACTATGCTGCTGCCGTCGTTTAGCAAGGGCAACATTTTTTGGGTCAAAAAGAACGCAGCTTTTAAATGAATATTCACCATCTGATCAAATTGTTCTTCTGTAGTGCTTTCATACGAAGCATAAGTTCCCACCCCGGCGTTGTTGACCAGTGCGTGCAAACCCGAAACACCAAATTCAGTGGCAAGGATTTCTTTTACTTGGGCAGCAAAAGCTTCAAAACTATTGCTTTGGGCCACATCAAGGGCCAAGGCCACTGCTTTTTTACCGGTTGCTTTAAGGGTTTCTACCACGGCTTGGGCCGAGGCCTGATTGCTTTGATAGGTAATGATTACATCAAAACCTTTTTGGGCCAAATGCAAGGCCATTTCTTTTCCTAGTCCGCGGCTGCCACCGGTGACTAAAGCTACTTTGTTAGGGTTCATTTTTTTTGTTTTAAATTATACCCACAAAGTACCGCTATAAACTTGGGTCAAGGTTTGCAAAAGTCAATCTATAATTTGCAAATATCAATCAATTTCTAAACTTCAATGGCGAGCGTGAAGTTTGTTTTTTAAAAAAGTTTGAAAAATGAGCCACCTCGTCAAATCCCAAAGCAAAGGCTATTTCAGAAACATTCCATTGGGTTTGTTTGAGCAATATTTTGGCTTCTTCGGCCAAGCGGCTGTTGATGATTTCGGTGGTGCTTCGGCCGGTGGTTTCCTTCAAAACCTTATTCAAATGATTGATGTGTACGCCCAAACTGGTCGCAAAGTCCAAAGGCGTTTTGAGTTGAATTTTCTGCACTACGCTCTCAATCGGAAACTGTCTTTCTAACAACTCAATAAACAGAGCCGAAATTCTGCTGGCGGCATTGGTTGAAGCTCGGGTAGTTTGTATTGGCTTTAACTTTTGCCCCAGATGAATCAACTCGAGAACATAATTGCGCAGCAAGTCATACTTATAGGCATAGTCTGAAGACATCTCAGCATCCATTTTTTTGAAAATCAATTCAATATCTGCAAATTGCTCATCATTCAGTTGAAATACAAAATCGGTCTGTGGCTGATAGATAGGCAAGTCATCCAACAACATGCCCGTGTGTAGTTTTGACAGAAAATCTTTGGTAAAAACACAAAAGTATCCGGCTTGCTCGGTGCCTTGTGGGGTATATCGATACGGAATTTTTGGGGTGGCAAACAAGATTCCCTGTTTTTCAATAAGCACCGTTTTGTCGGCGTATTCTACCAGATTTGTGCCTTTGATAAGGCTTATTTTATAATACAACCGTCGGTTATAAGACATCTCGGTTTTTTTGTTGTTGCAATAGTAAAATTTGGCAATGTCAAAAACATTAAAATGTCCCAAATCGGTATTGCTTTTCTGATCTAAAAAATAATCGAGTTGACAACCCGAGGCACCGCACATTTCTTTATAGAACTCTTTGATATCGATTGCTTCCATCTTTTGTAAAATTCAAACCATGCAAAAATAACAATATTCGGTTCAAATTCAACCAAAGAATAAAATTGGTGAGTTACTGAGTAGTTGATGCTTGCTCAATGACCCACTTATAAAGTTGATTGGAGGCATTCATATAACCCACGACCAAAATCTATCAACCCTTTTTTGTATCTTTCCATCTGCATACATCCACACATTTTGTGACCCACAGCAACACAAAACACCATGTCAACCATTCCAATCAGACAAATAAAAGATTCGTTTTTTGAAGAGCGATTTAGCATTCGCAACCTCGAACCATTAACTTCTGACAAAGATTTAGTGCATGAGCTGCACCGACACGATTTCTATTTTGTACTCTTTGTCAAAACCGGATCTGGGCAGCACGAAATTGACTTTGTCAAACATCCGGTGGGCGATTACAACTGCTTTTTTATCCGCCCAGGGCAAGTGCATGAATTATTGCTGAGCCAAGGAACCAGCGGTTTTATGGTACAGTTTACGACAGACTTTTATACGCCCAAAGAAATTCAGGCGCTCGAGGTGTTGCGCAAGGTAAGCCACCAAAACTTCTGGTCGTTAGCCTCGGCCGAATTTGAACAAATTGAATCTATTTCTGCCTTAATTTTTCAGGAGTATGCGCAAAAAAACAATCGGTACAAAGAGGCGCTGAAATCATATTTAGACATTCTTTTTATTGTACTGGCTCGATTCAGCCAGACCGAGCAACCAGAGCACAAATTATACGCTCAAGAACGTTTAGACGCTCTGTTTGATTTGATGGAAAAAAACATCGGCTCTAAAAAACAAGTGAGCGATTATGCCGAAATGCTGTCGATGACTTCGTATCAATTAAACTCCATTACCAAATCACTTGTACAAAAAACGACTTCTGAACTCATCACCGAGCAGATCATCCTTGAAGCCAAACGCTTGCTCATAGCCACCACCAACCAAGTAAATCAGGTAGCTTATTTGCTCGGATACGACGATACTTCATACTTTATTCGGTTTTTTAAAAAGAAAACTGGCCATACACCCGAGGCTTTCAGGCAACATTTCAAATAAGTCCTATCGAACTTTAAAACTGTCCTACTCGCTTGGTAATCAAGCGAAATACTTTTGCAGTGTTCAATTAATATTCACTAAAAAGTACGACATGAAAAAAGTTTATTCTATTTTAATTTTAACTGTTTCGCTACTGAGCGGGTACAACATGAAAGGTCAAGACACCTTAAAAACAGTAGCTCCCAAAACCATTGCTGTTGAAGAAATGTTGGGTGACCAGCGACAGTTTTTACAACTCAGCGTCCAAAAGGTTTTTGTAGACAAATCGCAAATCGGATTGCTCTCGATCACCTCGTATGCGGCAGATTACAAAGATCGCATGCACAACAACGAATTTCAGAACACTTCACTGATTTACCAGAAATTGTATCGCGGCATCAGCATCAATTCAGGGGTGAGTTTTACCACCGCCGACGGTTTGAAAAATTTTGCAGGCTTTCAGTTGATGCACCACAGCAAATCATTTTCGGTTTTGTATTTGCCGAGTTATTTTTTTATCAACAGCCACAAAATAGCCAATACCGTGCTCATGGAATACTTTCCGGCGCTGACCCCAAATTGGTCTATTTACAGTCGTGTTCAACTGCATTACAACCACGATCTAAAAACGGGCGACCACTTCAGAAGTTATGCCTATACCCGCATCGGTCTGACGCATCAGTATTTCAGCTTTGGCTTGGCGCACAACTTTGATGCCTACGGCGCACAAAAGAAGACCAAAAACAACGTGGGCGTTTTCTTGAAACTCACGCTTTAAATCCGGTTTCAATCATCAATCAAAAAATACTCGTAGCCCATTATAGGCAATGAGCGAATCATTATATATCATTCATTAATTAAAATCAAAATCATGAAAAACCAAAAAAGAATTATTATCGTGGGTGCCACCGGTACCATGGGCCAGTATTTATCAACCGCCTTTGAAAAAGAGCATCAAGTGGTGCGCGTGGGTTCGCAAAGCGGAGATTACAAAGTTGACATCACCTCTACCGAATCTATCGAACGCTTCTTTCAAGAAGTCGGGCCTTTTGACGCCTTGGTATCGCTGGCCGGACCTACTTATGTGGGACCGTGGAAAACCTTAACCGACAATGAGTTTCGCAAAGGGGTCGAGGGCAAAATGATGGGACAAATTAATTTGGTACTCATCGGCCAGCATTACATCAACCCCAAAGGTTCCTTTACTCTGATTTCAGGTGCTTTGACGCATGATCCGCAATTGCATTTTGCCAATGCCTCGGCAGCCAACGGAGCGGTAGAGGGATTTGTTCGAGCAGCCGCCATTGAACTTGAAAACGGCATTCGCATCAATGCGGTAAGCCCAACGGTAATTGAAGATTCTCCGCAGTACTTTCCGTACTTTCCGGGCGAAGTACCCGTCACGATGAAACAGTTAGAATACGGTTTTGCCAAAAGTATTTTCGGAGCGCATACCGGCGAAATTATCAAACCTTATTAATTCATAATATGACACGAATGAAGATAAAAATGGCTTTGAAAATTTGGCTAGCCATTTACCCATCCATCACACTCTTTTTGTGGGGATTGGGCCCGACATTAAACGCCTTTCCGCTGGCCATCAAAACCCTAATCTTAACCCTAATATTGGTTCCTTGGGTAGTTTTTGCTGGCGTTCCTTTGGTGGATTTTTTAGAGCGCAGTTGGTTCAAGCATGAAAAAAAATAATCCGCTGCCCATATCGCGTCGCGCATTTTTACAACAAAGCGGCCAAGCTTCCTTATGGATGGCTTTGCCGCTTGTATTAAAATCTTTTAATCATTTAAACATGAAAAATAATCTCACTTATGAAGTAATTATCATCGGCGGAAGCTATTCAGGTTTGGCCGCCGCGATGGCACTGGGCAGAGCCGGACGCACAGTTTTGGTCATCGACGCTCAGGAGCCCTGCAACCGACAAACGCCCTATTCGCATAACTTTCTTACCCAAGACGGAATACCGCCGCATGAAATTGCAGCTCTTGGTAAAGAGCAAGTAAAAAAATACACCACGGTAACTTTTTTAAATGATCGGGCAGAAAAAGCAACCAAGACCGAAAAGGGTTTTCTCATCCAAACTCAGTCAGGATTATCCATCGGGGCTCAAAAAATCATTTTGGCTACCGGAATCCGTGATATCATACCTAAAATAGAAGGCTTTCAGGCGTGTTGGGGTACCTCGGCCCTACATTGTCCCTATTGTCATGGCTACGAAGTAAAAGGCTTGCCCACCGGTATTTTGGGCAATAGTGAAGCCGGTTTTGAATTGGCCAAACTCATCTCAAACTGGACAGACAACTTAACTCTTTTTACCAACGGAAAATCAACTTTAAGTGCCGAACAAACTACTTTATTAAAGTTACATCACATAGAAGTCGACGAGCGTATCATTCAAAAATTACTGCATAACTCCGGACATCTCGAAGGCATTGAATTTCAAGACCATTCACACAGAGCCATCAAAGCTTTATACGTTAAGCCCAAATTCACGCTGCACAATTCGATCACTACCGATTTGGGATGTGCCCTTACCGAGGAAGGATATATTCAAGTAGATGCCCAGCAAAAAACTTTAGTTCCTGGGATTTATGCCAGTGGCGACAGCACCAGCCGCATGAGAACCGTTGCCAATGCAATTGCTACCGGCACTACCGCAGGAATGATGCTCAACAAAGAATGGGTTGAAGAACAGTTTAACTTAAAAAAATAAACCGATGAAAACCAACTTAAATTTGACTGAATCAACTACAAGTTTATCACTTGAGATACCTCGAAAAACAGCTTTTTGGGCCGGATTGTTTTACCTGCTGACTTTTGTCTCGGTACCGACTTTGTTTTTGTATCAACCCATACACCAATCAGATTATCTGATGAATGCTACGCAAGACTACGAGGTTGTTCTGGGCGGAATCTTAGAGATTATAGTGGCGCTGTCTGGAATTGCCACCGCGGTAATTTTGCATTCGGTGTTCAAAAAACAAAACCAAATCCTCGCGCTGGGTCTGATTGCATCGCGCATTGTCGAAGCCGGAACCATGTTTGTAGGCGTAGTTTTTTTGTTGGGTGCGGTATCAATTCGGCAACAAAACCTGGCCGAACATTCTGTAGTGCTAGCTCAGACCTTGGTGACCTTATACGATAGAATGTTTGTACTTGGGCAAGGATTTATGCCCGGTGTCAACGATTTACTATTGGGGGTTTTACTACTGCAAACACGACTGGTACCACGCTGGCTTTCCATCGTCGGAATCAGCGGTGCCTTTGCTTTATGGGCCGGATATTTGTCCATCATGTTCGGGCTTGTTGAAAGAGTCTCTCCTTTGGCTGGATTATCAGCTCTGTTGGTTGCTTTTTTTGAATTTACACTGGCTCTTTATTTACTTATAAAAGCAACAAGAAAGTAGATCTAATTCTTTGTTGCCCCAAACATGCTTGCAAAACCGACCTCCATTATAAAAGTGAGCGAAATTCAAAAAAGAACTGAACGTTAAAAACACATTGAACCCTCCACAAATGTCTGTGATGCAAAAAGTTGAGTTGAGACATTCCTCTAACCGACAATCGATTAGCTCAATTAGGGAAAATCCCCTCGCGAATTAGGGTTTTCCCTAATACATTTTTGTAAGATAATTACAATCTTGCACTACCGATTTAACACTCGGTTGAACGTCTCTTTCATATTAAAAAATTACACGCCTTTAAGAAAGAATCACGGCTACGGGGAGTGTTGCTCCCCAGTCGAGGTTCTGAAGTTGGTTAGAAAACCGAATTTATTCGGTCTTAAATTTTGGTTTACAGCTTTTGACAGGTAATTCTGTGCAGGTTTTTGATGCAGTGATACAGTGGTGGGTTCACAATTTAACACTCGAATCAGAATGCCTGTCAAAAAATGTATAATCCCCTGCCGATGGTTAACGGCAGGGGATTTTTTTTATGTAGTGAGCGCATCATTCTCAAAAACTGCTTCGGCATCCGGAAAAACAAAATCATTGTCTGAAAAATCCAAAACTTCAGCGGTGGGAATTCCTTTGAGTACCTCATCAACTCCTTTAGCCATAAGCAACTCGGTGGTATATTTTCGGCTGTTGGCCAAAACAAAACCCTCTTTGCTGAGCCTGAAAAAGTATTTGCCCGATGCATTTTTGACCTTGGTAAAAGCAAAAAGTTCTATTTGCGCTTTGAGCGCCTCGATCATTTGTTCACAATCTGACTTGTGTTTGCAAACGATGCTGGTAAAAATGGTTTTTCCTTTTCGGGATGAAAAGACAAATTTATAGTCGCGTTGCTCGTGTTTTTTAATAACGAAAGTTCCCAAGATTTGAATGATTTGAGGCAAAAATAGCAATTTGAGCAGGTTGAAAAAACGCCGCAAAGATGGCTTATCCAGAATTTGTCAACAATCAAAAAAAACAAAATTTAGGGAAATTCCCCTCAATCAATAGGGAAAACCCTAATGCCATCTCGAAACGTTTTCAGACCTTTAATCAACTCATTTTAAACACGATAACGATGCCTGTAAATACAACACAAAAAAAGAAAATCCTACAAGTGGTCAACGTTTTTGAAACCGGAACCCCCGCCGGTAAATACGACAATATTTCGGTTTATGCCGATGGACCGGTGGTCAACGGACAAAAAATAAAACAAATTACCTATGGTCGAAGTCAAACGACTGAATTTGGTGTTTTGAAGATTTTGGTACAACAATACATCGCCAACCACGGACAATATGCCGCGGCACTGCAACCTTATGCCAACCGCATCGGAAAAATGCCGAGTTTACACACTGATGCTGCTTTAAAAAACACACTCAAAAAAGCGGGCTCCGACCCTATGATGAAAGCCACGCAAGACAGTTTTTTTGACCAACTCTATTACCAACCGGCCTATGCCTGGTATGCAGCCATGAAGTTTACCTTGCCTTTGAGTATGTTGGTTATTTATGACAGTTTTATCCACAGCGGGAGCATCTTGCCTTTTTTGAGAAACAGCTTTCCTGAGTCAGTACCTAAAAACGGAGGCGATGAAAAAACCTGGATCAAACAATATGTAGCCGCACGCGACAACTGGTTGCGTCACCACAGCAATTCAGTTTTGCGCAATACCGTTTATCGCACCGAATGTTTTCAAGACGCTATCAACAAAAACAATTGGGATTTAAGTAAAAGCATCAACGCCAACGGAACCATGATATAAAAGCAACTACAAACAAACGAAAAAAGCCTCCGCTGTGGAGGCTTTTTTTATTGTATCATGAGTTTCTTTAAAATACTCTGACCATCAATCTGTAACTTGACCAGATACATTCCTGAGGGCAATGACAGCGGCAAAGTTTCCTGCGGCTGTATTTTGGTTTGCAACAAACGTGCGCCCGCTAGGTTGTACACTTCAACCTCGGCTTGATTAAAAGAACCGGTAAAAGTAATTTGGTCTTGCGCCGGATTGGGTGACATCACCACTTGTGCTTGATTAAAAGTTGGGTTTGACAAAGCGGCAAACCAAGTTTCACCGGCGTGGGTGCCCCAGATATAATCGGCCAAAGCCGGCATATCGATAAACGGATTGCGGTTCATTTGCCAAGTATAAATATAATTGTTGCGATTCATTTCAAAATCATCTGAAGGGTCGCTGTGGTTCCATTGCAAAAGGGTTGCTAAATCGCCAATTTGCCCGATGATGTTCTCATTCGGATTGCCATTGACTACGTTGAGTCCGTTGTAGCGAACCGCCATATAAAATACCGCACGCGCCACATCGCCTTTCCAACTGCTGGTTGGATTGGCTGCCGGCCCGTTGTAATCAACCCCATAATTGCGGTTGTTGCGCGAAGTATTTTCTTGTCCGTCAACGGCGCGCAAATGATGCGCATCTGATAACCCGGCGCCAATATCATCCGGACCGCTCGCCGCCCAATTGTTGATACCATCCGGAGGCAAATTGTACAAATCACCATAATTGCCGCGTGATTGACAATAAATATGTTCGCGGTTCCACTTGCCGATGATGCTGCTTCCGGTTTGATAATCTATTTTTGAACGCGGTTGTTCGGTGTAAATGAGCCAAACTTGGTTGTTGTTGAGCGGATTTTGATCGGCCGTTTTCAAGATGTTGATGACATCTCCATAAGTGTGTGCACGCACCACGGCCGGATTGGCAATAATGTCTTGAATGGCTTGTTTGAGTGCCGTGCCTGATTTTCCTTCGAGCGAATTGTAATAGCCCGTAGGTTTATTGTTAGAAACCTGTCCATAGGTTGGATTGGCCGGTGTTCCGAAATTCAGCGTCGTAAAGTTGATATCATTCACGCGAACCAGGGTATTGTTGTTCAAGATGATATAATTTGAGGGCACTGTTCCGATGGTCACTTCCATTTCTTCATCGCCATCGTTGACACCGTCATTGCGCAAAACCACATTTACACTCGCAGAACTCATGCCCGTGGGAATAACCACATTTAAAGTTCCGGTATAATCTGACGAATTAAACGAGCCATTGTTGAGGGTAAAACTAAAACTCAAAGCTGAGGTTACCGGCGAATCAGTACTAAAGGTAAAAGTAACTACTTGCCCCTCGGTCAAAACACCGGTTGGGCTAATGGTCGTGGTGATTCCGTTGTAGATAATTCCTGATCCATCGTTGTTGGCGCGTGGTGTAGGCGTTTTTACTTCATAGGTACCATCGTTTTTGCGCTGAATCGACTCATTGGCCGCTTGACCATTGGCATTCTCATTATAACTCACCGTAAGTCCCCAAGCCGTCATCAGTGTCGTAGCCGAAGTGCTCGCACTGTTGCTATACACCAAAGCATCGATCAAATTGGTGTTGGTTCCTACGGTATTGGTCGGAAAATCGGTGGCATCGCCTTGATAAATCGCTACGCCGTCAGGACCATTTTGGATACTGCCCGCAGCAATCGTATAAGAGGCTGCAGGAATCACCTGAGGATTGCCCAACAAAATAATACCGTTGCCATCGGTGACTAATCCGTCTAAATCAATGGCCAAATAACTTAAATTGGTCGTACCCGATGAACTGGCATTAAAAAATACCAACACATAACCATCCAGCGCCATAAAAGGTGTGGCCGATTTAAGTTCGATAAATTCTTTGACATCCGTCGAGGGCGTATCGGCATCAATCTCATTGATAACCACTTGAGCTTGACCTGATAGAGCAACCAAAAAAGTAAAGGCTGCAATGATTTTTTTGAACATAGTAACTGGTTTAACCCAGCAAAGATAAAGGTTTATGTGAGATGAGGTCCAGCCGCTGAAATAATTAACACGAATCATCTGAAAAACAAACATTTTATACGCAAAATATCTTAAAATCGTTTTTTATAAAGTATTTACAAAAAAACTTCAGTAACTTAGTATCAACTTGTGAATTTTTGTGCCCCAAATGCAAATCACAAATCCACCAGGCGCTTCTGTGAGCGCAACTATTTAAGTGAATCGTATGTAAGGTGCAGTCTGCTCTTATTCTTGTGGCTACTTGTTTATCCAAAAACAAAGAGTCACAAATGATTTAGTTTTTGTTGAAGTATTCAGTGAATTGTAAAACAGTTACAACAATTGACTGTTTTAATCAACACTATACCTATTCAAAACAAACTAAAAAACAAACGATGAACAAAACCCCCAAATTTATCTTAACCTCACTTTGGATATTGGTAACCCGAAGTTGTGATGCGTATTGCACCTATCTATTTACCCCAAACTTAAAAAAAGAAGCCAATCCTTTGGTAAGCATATTAGGACTGGGCTGGACGCCTTTGTTGCTGATTGTATTTTCAATGACCCTTTACAGCCTTTGGTGTTTGTATCAAGTTACTTATCACCCAATGGATCTTTTACCTGAAGAAACCGGCTATAGCCTAAACGAAGTGAGCGGATATGTCTATTTAGGCAAACGCGCTCCTTGGTTTGTTTTTTTTTACGCATTGCCTCATAATATGCGTAGATTTCATCAATATATGGGTCATATCTTAAGCCGATGCTTGGTATATGCCGGATGGATTTCTACAGTAATGTGGCTACTGATTAAGTATTCAGAGTGGTACCGAATTGTTCACAGCGGCGCATTTGTTTATGTACTTTTTGTGGCCGGATGTGGGTTGATTCTTTTTCAGTGGTATGCACAACAGTATCATCAGTACTTAAAAAAAATAGCCTAATCCGTAAAAAGCCAAAGCCCCGAGCAGCAACCAAGATGCATCTGCTCGGGGCTTTTAGTATTCAAGTAAATCTATTGCTTTACGACTTTCTCAACAAAAACACCCTTGCTCGTATTCAATTCAATCAAGTACAAACCGCTGTGCAAGGCTGACAAATTGAGCGAATTCGCCACTACTTTGCCCAGTATATCCAACACACGCACCGATTTGAGCTCGGCATTACCCAATGCAACCTGTACAATTCCGGTGGTTGGATTCGGATAAAGCTTTGGCTGTAACATGGTTTGCGTTATGGTACCCAAACTCGGAAAATCATAACAATCTGACACCGAAGTACAATTTCCGGTCACGAGTGAAACGGCATAACTACCTGAAGTAGTTGGCGTATAAACCTGACCTGTAGCACCGGGTATCGGTAAATTGTTGTTGTTGCAATCAAGCCATACATATTGGGTTCCTACATGATCGCGTACCGCCGTGAGTGAAGTATCTGAAACAATAACTTCATTACTCAAAACATTTTGCGAATCGGTCACGACCAAAGCCATGCTCATTTGCTCGGTTACTGAAGGCACACAAAAAGTATTGATGGCCGAAAGTGTTACGGTATAGGTGCCCGGGCATTGGTAAACATGGGTTGGATTCTGATTGGTTGATGTTCCGCCATCGCCAAAATCCCATTGCAATTGCTGATAGTTTTGCGCACCGGTAATAAAAGAAACCGAAGCCGAAAGTGTGGCCGGGTCATAATCAGGCAATACCGGTACATAAGCAAAAGCAGCCGTGGGTTGCAAACAGCGTTGAATATCTACATAGGTAATTTGGGTGGGTGCCCAAACACCATTAATTTCATTGCCCGTAACCTCTAGCACCGGAACATAATATTGTGGATCAAACCATTTGTAACTAATGGTAGTTTGCGTGGTGTTGGTAGGGCCGGCATCGGTGGTAATGGTAATATTTGACACGATAGTCGTTTTCATTTTCAGCGTGCTGTTAAAGGTTCCGTAGGGCGTTACCAAACTCCCCCAGCCTTCAACTACATTGGTTCTTTGATTATCTGACTGATAAATAACCGGAATACCCAAAGCATTCAAATCAATACTAAATGAACTTGGATTAGTATAGTTGTCATTGTACTGAATCGGGAATTTATATTCCTGATCCGGCACCGTATAACTCACCGTTACCGGCACTGTATTTGCGCCCACCGTAAGTTGCGCTCCAAACATTTTGTTGGTGAGTGCTGTGGTGTTTTTTTGATAATGACTCACGATGTTAGTCAATCCGTAACCACCTAAAACAGCACCATCGCGCTGCGGCAAAGCCAAATTAAACTGATTGTTGAAATTTGAATTACAGTTAAAAATATAACCGTTGGTAAAGCACCATGACGTTTTATAACCAGAGTTATTCGGATCGGTCCAGGTTTGGGTGTCTTGTGAAGTCACGTCGAGCAACGGATAATTCCAAGCATAGTTGGTTCCGGTTTGCGTAAAATCATAACCCGCCGTATTGAGCGCGGTACTGCTCAAAAGTGTATTTGCGCCAATCCCTGCAAAATTGTTACTGGTGTAAGTGATCTGTCCGTAAACGGTAGTCAGCCCCAAACATGCTAACAAAAAGTATAAGTGTTTCATGTTGTTGTATTTTGAGGCGTAAATATATGAAAAAAGTTACTGAGATATTGAGTGCCTGAGTCGTTGAGATACTGAGACAATTCGTTTAACGGAAGGTTTCAACTAAACTTTTTAAACTTTTTAAACTTTATAAACTGAAAAGGCCGCTGCGCTGTTAGACACGCTACGCTACAGACACGGCTGCGCCTTTTGACAAAAGACAATTTGAAAATGAGTTCCCAAGAGACTAAAAATCCAAGATTACAAGTAGATTGTTTCATGACAAAATAAAAAGTCTGGTAAAGAGATATTTAGAATATTTCATTACATTTGAAATGCCGCCACAACAAGCATCGATTATTTTATTTAAAACCAACCGATTAGTAACATCTTTCGATGCGCATATAGGTATTTTAAACGCCACAAAAATTGTATGAGAATAAAAATAATACACCTGCTCTCGATTCTTTGTTTTTCATTAGCAAATGCACAGTGGCAACCACTCTACTCAATCGCTAATGAAGACTTAAACGATGTACAATGTCTGACAGATGATATTGTTTATGCAGCCGGTAATGCCGGTACTTTGGTAAAAACGGTCAATGGCGGCAGTTCTTGGAGTGTTATCAATACGGGTATTACCGAAAACCTGGTTAAAATTTATTTTGTGGATGAAAACAAAGGCTACGCCTTGACGCGAGTTCCTTTTACCTCTGTTCAAACTTTACTCAAAACTACCGATGCCGGTTTGAGTTGGAGCATTGTGAACAACAGCCCTGAACTCAGAGATTTTGCTGTGATTTCAGATGAAATACTATACCTAACCGCAGGTGGCATTTTATATCAATCAACCGATTCAGGAGTTTCGTTTACCGAGGTGAATAATGCTGAAGGGTTGAGTAAAATTCAATTCATTTCGTCACAAATTGGTTATGCTTACGGCAATGGTCAACTCAAGAAAACGAATGACGGTGGTTTGAGTTGGTCTTCGATTTTTTTATTACTCAGGTCATTTTATTTTTACAGCGAATCAATAGGTTATGTATACACCGATGATGGACTTTATAAAACTCAAAACGGCGGACTGAGCTTTGAACATCTTTTTAGTTTTACGCCCAAAATGTATGCTTTGTATGCGTCAAGCCCAGAGGTCGTTTGGGGCAGCCCACAAATTTGTCCGCTTAATTTTTCTGAATGTTACGCCTTTTGCGGGCAATCAGGCAGCGGCAATTTTGAGTGGCAGCATGATATGCCTGAGATACAAGCCTATGACTTCATTCATCCGAATCTGGGTTATGCTGTAGGTTATATGGGAACTGTTTTTAAAAACACCACCGGACTACTTCAAACCAACTCAGTAGAAAAAAATGAAGTGATTGTGGCGCACAATCCGGCTACTGATCAAATTACGATTGATGCAACCCAGTTGGGTTCTGATGTTGAGATTCAGATTTCAGATAGCCTCGGAAAAAGTATTTTATCAGAAACTTTTAAAACCCAACAACCCATTGAGCTTTCAACAAGCTTATGGAGCAGCGGCGTATATTTTATTCAGCTCACTTCAGCCATTAAATCAAAAACTTATAAAATGATCATCCGCTAAAAAAATGAACATGAAAAAAATACTACTTCTTCTTATCTGCCTCGGATTATCACAACACTCAAAAGCGCTCACCATTCAGCAGCTGACCGTGACTACCATTGAAAATTCAAATGATTTGAACATACATACAAAAGTGGGTAACGGGCATTACTTTGAGTACAGCCAACATTCTTTGAGTATTGAAAACAATGTCATTACATTGTCTATATGCTATTTGCCGATTACCGTTTCTGTCATAACAACCAAAGAAAATGACTTTGTTTTGCCCAATCTAAACTTAAACAACACCGCTTATACCTTGGTGGTTAACGTGAAATTTCAGATTTGGAACGGCACCGAATATTCATGCAACAATCAAATTTTATCAGATACGGCAACTTTATCGTTTGAAACGCCTTTAAATAATGCGGTTTATTTGACCGACACCGATTATAGTGTAAATCAAAGTCAATGGCTAGTGTATCCGAATCCAACCCAAGGCAGCTTGACATACAATCAAGACTTTTCACCCGGTGCAAAATCGGTTCGGATATATGATTCCTTGGGCCGAGCGATTTATCGTGAAGACAATTCAAACATTAACTCACTGGATATTTCAGGTTTATCAAACGGAGTTTATTTCATTGAACTTACCACTGCTGAGCAACAAAGATTTACGCAACAAATCATTCTTAAAAAATAAGAATTATGAAAAAACAAATTTTATTCTGGCTTTTCGTTTTTACATCTTTGCAGAATAATGCACAAGAATATCTGCATATCAATGTGCGAAGTCCTCAATTTAGCTACACGCCCATTTCAAACGAGCAACATCAATTTCATTTTAGTATTGGCATATTAGATTATTATGTGCCGACCATGAGCAGTGTTGTTGAAGTAGTCAACGATACCTTAGAAGTCAAAATGTTTTATGATATTACCCAACAAGTGGTCAATTTCAGCAATCTGAATATCTATGACAATGATGTTTACTACAATGAGGCTCTACCAGAAAATGTGACACACATCAAAATGTCGGTCAATGTTATTTTCATTGAGGACAATCCGCCTTACAATACCATTACCGTTGAATCGCTTTACTACAGAATAATTGACTTAAGCAATATGTCTATTCAATCAAACACTTTATTAAATGCTGTTATCGCGCCCAATCCAACAACCGGAACTTGTATTTTGACGACACCACAAAAATTTGATCAAATCAAAGTATTCGATTTATTAGGTAAAGAAGTTTGGTCTATGCAACCGTCAGATGTTACCACCCAAATCAAACTCGATCATTGCCAACCCGGCGTGTATTTGGTAAAATTAATCCGAGGCAATCAAGAAGTAATTCAAAAGTTGGTAGTTGAATAAGATAATGAGATGCCTGAGCAATTGAGACAATTCATGTAACTCTATTTTTTGTGTAAAGTATGTATTGGCGGTCGTCGGTCGTCAGGAACGGAATGTCTCGATTAAACTTTTTAAACTTTTTAAACTTAATAAACTTCTTAAACTTTCTAAAAGCTAACTAAATAAAAATCTTATCTTTAACCATTAGATTCCAAATCAATTTTAAGCCATATGAAAAATTTCTTCTTTTTACTTCTCGTCCTATTTTGTCAAAATTCAAAAGCGCTCACCATTCAGCAACTGACCGTCACTACCATTGAAAATTCAAATGACCTGAACATCCATACAAAAGTGGGAAACGGTAGTTATTTTGAATATTTTAATCACGGTTTTGAACTGAACAATGGAATAATTACGCTAAACATTTGCTATTCTCCGTACTTAATGCAAGTGGCCACCATCAAAGAAAATGACTTTGTTTTACCCAATGTAAATTTGAACAACACCGCTTATACCTTGGTGGTCAACGTGAACTTTCAGATTTGGAACGGCACCGAATATTCATGTAACAATCAAATTTTATCAGATACGGCAACTTTATCGTTTGAAACGCCTTTGAATAATGCGGTTTATTTGAGCAACTCAGACTTGAGTGTAAATCAAAGTCAATTGTTTTTATATCCGAATCCAACCCAAGGCAGCTTGACATACAATCAAGACTTTTCACCCGGTGCAAAATCGGTTTGCATCTATGATTCCTTGGGCCGAGCGATTTATCGTGAAGACAATTTAAACCACAACACATTAGACATTTCAGGTTTTTCAAACGGAGTTTATTTTGTTGAATTTACCACTGCTGAGCAACAAAGATTTGCGCAACAAATCATTCTCAAAAAGTAAGATTGTAAAAAAGTGACTGAGTGTCTGAGACAATTCGTGTGACTCAATATATCAACTAAATTTTGAGTTGACGGTTGGCTGTCGTCCGTCGTCGGTCGTCGGTCGTCAGGAAAGGAATGTCTCAACTAAACTTCTTAAACTTTTTTAAACTTGTAGTCGGTCGTCGGTCGTCAGGAACGGAATGTCTCACTAAACTTATTAAACTTATTAAACTTGTAGTCGGTCGTCCGTCGTCAGGAACCGAAGGTCTCAACTAAACTTCTTAAACTTTTTAAAACCTTATCCACAATTTTAAAGTCTGAACAAAAAAAGAGTGTTTCCCGAAGCAAACACTCTTTTGGTTACAAAAATTGCTAACTAATCTTCTTTTTTAGCGTCGCAATGACCACCTTTTTTTTCGGTTGCCTCAGAAGCGCACCCTTTTTTTTCAGAACCGGCGCAACACTTTTTACCTTGTACCGAACATTCTTTCTTTTCTTTTTCTTTTTTGGTTTGCTTAGGCTCTTGTTCTTGAGCATTCATTTGAACTGAAAACAAAAAGGCAAAAATAGCGGTAGTGATTATTTTTTTCATGAATATTAATTTTTAAGATTTGATTTTAGTTTCTGATTACTTTTTGAGATGCATAAAATTTATTGTCTAACACTAGAGTAATGATCACCATCGAGGCATCTGTGTTGGGCAGATTAAAATTCATGGCATTGTTTCCGACTTTGATACCGGTAATGGTTCCGTCATCAAGTATTTTTCCGTCAACAGAACTCACAAAATAATCCAGTGTGGCCACATACGGTAAATTAAATTGCATGCGTACCGCGTTGTTTGAAGTCGGGTTGGGCGAAATTTGAAACGAAAACGGATTTTTACCTTCGATAGCTGGGGCGCTCAAATTAGGATTGTAAATGAGTTTAACTTCATAGACCGTAGGGTCAGCTGATGTTGCTGAAGTTTGGTTGTTGCTGAAAGCATTGATACTCGGACTTTGAATTCCGCCGTATAAGTGACCAATAACAAATTCATTCGCCTGAATTTCATTGAGCTTGATAACTTCATTGGTATAATGCGGCAGTGACGTATTTACAATAAACTCAGCACCTGCTCCTTTTAAATTGGGCATTTCGGTAGTAAAGTGATGCTCTGACAAACTTCCGTCGGCTGCTCGGGTAACCCTGCTAATCGTTTTTACAAACGGCACATTGTTGTCTTGCACCAGCGTAGATCCGTTGTAATAATACTGACTGATGCCTCCAAAAAACAAACTGTGCATATTGTTTTGCGCGCCATCATAGAGTCCGATTTTACCCGAGTGATAATTGCTTAAATACTGATTGAACTGTGTTTGCGGATAATATCCATCGCTCTTGACATCTACCGGATACAAAAAAGGCAAGTCTGCATTGATCTGAAAAACCCCTGAAGATACAGTATAACCTTCTTGACCATCGGTAAAAATCTGAGGCACCAAGTTGTAATCTCGACGGTGCAAATGTACCACATCGGTCATCTGAGTATAATTGCCAAAACTAAGCTGCGCTGCTGAATTGTCAATGGTAAACTTCTGAATTTTGCTCCAATAGGTTTGTGTAAAAGTCGGATTGTTCATTGGGTTGTAGCGGCCGGTAAAAATTTGTCCGCCCACCAGATAAAACTCATTGCCAATTTTGCCCAACTGTCCGCCGGTGTTCTGAAATATCGGATCAGAAATTTGCTTGAAGTAGGCTGAAATATCGTTTCCGTTGATGACGGCATCAATTAAAAACGGAACATTTATGCTCGTGAGTTTGTCAAAAGTAATATGATCGTTGGCTGTGGCTGAAAAAGCATAGCCGCCGATGATGTATAAAGTATCGCCGTCTTGGTGAAAATTCATATTGGTTGATTGCAATTGCTCTTTGAGTCCGGTGGGCAAAGTGTTTACCGAAGCTGACCACGATTGCCCGGCCGACACATCAACCACATAAATATTGGTATTGTTTTGTGCCCCCGGAAAAGCATTAAACGGCTGACGGGCATGAACACCGTCTTTTCGTCCGCCTATAATCAACCATTTTCCGTTGTGTTGGGCAAAAGCATAACTGTGTAATCCCGGAAGATTGGCTACCGTTACAGGCGTGAGTTGTACCTGATACGGAAAAGAGTTTTGTGCCATAACCGCCTTGAAAAACAACAGCATAAATAACATTAACTGCTTTTTCATTTTAAGTTTATTTAATTAATAATAACTTTCAAATAAAATAACTTTCGTTGATCAGTACCAAAACAACATGGGTTGTTGGTATAGATTCATCGAACCTACATCTGAAAATTGAAAACGGATTTTGAAATAGCTATACGCACTCATCACCCAACAGCAAATATGGATGGGTAATAAAAAGAGTACATAAATACACTAAGAAATGATTTTAGGCGGTTGCCATATTTGGTTATAGTATTGATCAATAAAAACTTTGGTATAAACCAATCTATCATTTTGAACAACCATCAACCGATACGATAAAGCCGATTCAAGAGGCAAAGCATGATTAAAATATTGCAGCGGAGAAAAATTCAAAGTCATAATAAACTTCCCTCTCGGGCATTCTTCAGAATCGCTGTTATCGGTTGAATGATGCTGCGCAGCCGCCGGACAATTGCTCATAGTAACTCTAATGGCTCTCACCGAAGGCAATGCCGTTAGCGCCAGAATGTAGATGATTAGTATACTCGCGAAAATTTTCATCGCGGTAAATGTAAAAATATTTTGAGAAGTGCTGTGTGACAAAAGTCATGATTCACTCAAAACAACTCGAGTAACTGATAGATTACAAGTTTAAAATTTCGGCAACAGGCAGATGAACTAATTGGCAACAGAAGAATTTAAGTTAGTTTTTTAAAAGCACAGCGTTCTCCTTTAAAACTTCGCCACAAAGCCCGCATAAAAACTTCTGCCTACCGCCGGAATAATTCCGGGTCCGGGATATTCATCGGTGCGACGCGTAAAATAAGCTTTGTCGGTGATATTGTTGCACCCAAATTTAAGGCTGTAGTTTTTGAGCTGTGCACTCGCGCTCCAATCCAAAACGGTATAGGCCGGAATATAACCCGCCACCGGATCGTCGCTGACGCGCGCATTAGATGCATCGCCAAAAGCATCGCCTACATGGTTGACTTGAAAAGTAGTTGAGAATTTTTCGGTCGAGAAAATCAAACCGGTTCGGTTGATGATGCGTGCTGCAGCTTCGACGCGTTTGCCGTCAAATGGGCCGCTTACATAACGCGCATCGGTATACGAATACGAATTGAACAAACTCAGACCCGATTTGCTTTCTTGATTGAGGTATTTGAGCAGATTGAATTCGGCATAACACTCAACGCCTTTGTGTACGCTGTTGGCAATGTTTTTTCTGAGTGAATACAAATCGCCGGTTACCTCATCGCTGGCCAAAGTCACACCAATACGATCGTTGTATGCCAAGTAAAAAACACTCACGTCAAAATTCAGATAATTCTTTACGGTACTTCTAAAACCCAAATCGCTGTTGAAACCTTTGCTGTCTTTGAGGTTTGAATCAATTTTTGAGGTCACACCAAACGGTTCGAGTTGGCTGTAATCAATGGGTCGATAAGCCTGACTGATGTTGGCATATAGATTGGCATTCCCAAAAACTTTATACTCCAATCCGGTACCCAACAGCACAAAACTTCTGGCTTTGAGCTGATCGACCTTTTGGATATCGCCTTCGACTTCTTTATGACCTTTGATCGTGTTTTTGAGGTATTCAAATCGGATGCCCGGCGTGATTGAAAAAGCATCGGTAATCTTAAACATATTTTCTACAAACGGTGCGAAGTTGGTGGTTGAAAAGTCTAAATCATATCCCCAATTACCGGTAATGCTCAAATCAAAATCGCTGCCTGTGGTGCCTTCTCCTCCGCCCTGACGTGTAAACCAACCATAACTTTGACGAACACCGGCAGCTAAAGTTGACTTTTGTTTTCCGAGTTGGTATTGCTGCGAAAAGCGCACTTCGGTGGTGGTGTTGTGCATGTTTTCAATACCCACTTCACGCGGCACAAAATCTAAGGTAACCGGATCAATCCCGTCGGTAGCTTCGGGACCTCCGTCTTCATTGCGCCACACCAATGAGCGATTGCTGAACAAAAATGAGGTTTTCACGCTAAGTGTTGATTCTTTGCTCGGGGTGTAATTGGCATAAGCCGTGACGATGTTCCAAGGGCTTTTGAGCCAGTTGCGGGCTCGGGTTGAACTGCGCGGATCGTTGTCAAACATTTTATCAGTCAGACCTCCGGGCATTTGCAAACGATTTCTCAGCAACGAATACTCTAACCCAATATTGAGTTTTTCTGAAGCTTTAAAGTTGAGTTTGCCAAAGCCCGAAAGTTGCCATTGCTGACTGTTCGGACGGTAACCATCCATATTACGGTACTGAACATAACCGTAAAAACTGAACTTTTTGTAGTTGGCACCCAAAGCATTAAACGAATTGAACATTCCAAAACTGCCAAGGGTTTGTGCGGTAGTAAATTCTAAAGGTTTGTCTTTTGGTGCTTCTTTTAAAACGTAATTGACCAAACCGCCAAACTGCGAACCAAATTGCAATGAGGCTGCACCACGTACAAACTCAATACGCGAAACGGCTTCCATAGGCGGCAAATAATACGATTCATTATAACCATACACATCGGCGCTGATGTTGTAACCGTTTTGGCGCGTGTTCATCTCGACACTTTGCGACGGATTGAGTCCACGCGTAGCAATTCCGTTGGCCGTAAAGCCGCTGCTCTCGGTCTCGACGATGTTTAGGCCGGGAATTCTGCCCAAAATCTGACGCGTATTGTTGATGGCTTTGTTGGCATCTAAACTATCGGTCATAACAACTTCAGACTTTTTACCGGCATAAATCACGGCGTTTTTGGTGCCGACCAAATGCCCGACACCATTGACCGTTTTGTAACCTTTGACCAACACCTCATCGAGCTCGGTAGCTTTTTCTTGGGCAAAAAGGGTTTTAGATAGGAGAATGATTGAAAAGAAAAGGATTTGATGTGTATTTTTCATGATTACGGGCGGTAGTGATCAGTAAGGGTTTCTAAGAATTTTTTGAGTTGTTGTTCTTCGGCTTCGGTGAGTTTTAAATCACCCAATTCATCAACATTGACATTGGCAGGCGTTTCAGGCTGACCTAAATTCTCAACTTTGCGGCGGTTGTAAAAACGAATCACTTCATCTAAAGTATTGAACACTCCATTGTGAAAATAAGGCGCTGAAACCGCAATGTTGCGCAAGCTAGGCACTTTGAATTTTCCGTTGTGTTGCGGTGCATTGACCACTTGACCAATACCCAAATCTACATAAGCAGCTCCCTGCGGATTGTGGGCTGTAGGCATATTATAAAACGGGTTGTGCGGATTTTTAGGAACACCAATATTGTCATAAGTGAAGTCTGTAAACAGGACTTTTCCGGTGATGGGGTCTTCATCCAAAACATGACAAGCAGCGCAATTGGCCTTGCCGTTGTAGAGGTTAAAACCTTTGAGTTCATCGGGTGTGAAAGCCATCATGCCACGAGAGACATAGTCAAACTTTGAAGTAAACGAACTCACCTCGGGCGACTTTTCAAAAGCAGTAATGGCATCGGCCAGTTGGTGCACCAATTGAGTATCGGTGTTGGCCGCTCCGTAGATTTTGGCAAAATCCTCAAAGTAACTGAGGTTTCTGATTTTGGTCGCCACCGCCTCGAGCGAAGTATTGTTCATCTCCACCGGATTGAGCAAAGGTCCCAAAACCTGCGCTTGCAAATCTGGTGCGCGCCCATCCAGAAAAATACCGCCTACAAATGTCTCATCAATATTGTTGTAATACCTTGACGGAGCAAAAACATTATAGGCCAAACTCGGAGCATTGCGGCTGCCAAAAAGCGAGGCATCAACTCCGGGCGAAACAATTCGGTGCAATGGATCGCTAAAACCTGTTTCGGGTGCATGGCAGCTAATACAAGCCTGACCGCCGGGATTTGAAAGCGAAGTCTCTGAAAACAACTTTTTGCCCAGAGCTCTTTTGGCTGTTAGTGTTTGATCGGAATGATCGCTGAGATCTTTGTATTCATCGGCGCAGCCAACTACCATAACCGAAGAGAGCAACAGCAGAGAACGAAGTATATAAATTTTCATCTATTTAGAATAAATTAAAATAATGCCGCAAATGTATTATCGAGAAATGAAATAGTCAAACTTATTTAGACTGAATTCAAATAAAGTTATTAACAGCTAAAAAATCACTACTTCGGTTTAAGATAGATGAAACTCAAAAAAGAGATTCAAAAAGATATAGCCCGTTTAAAAGTGTCAGATAAAGAAAACTGTTGAGCGAAATGTATCATGCTCAGCATCTCAGGCGCTCCGTATCTCAGTAACTTTTTTCATATATTTACCCCACAAACAATTTTTATGGAAGCAACGGTTCACCATCTTTTTCCGGGTTTTTCAAAAGATTTGCTCGATGAAATGGATCAACAGGCAGTTTTTCAAAGCGTCGAAAGCGGCACAACCATCATGCGCACGGGTCAATACATCAAAAGCACGGTGTTGGTTTTGGCTGGGCAAATCAAGATTTACCGACAAGATGACGATGGTGGTGAATTCTTTATGTATTATTTGCAACCCGGGCAAGCCTGTGCTATTTCGATGATTTGTGCCACGCGCAACCAAAAAAGTCAGATCATGGCCAAGGTAACCGAAGATGCCGAACTCATGATGATTCCGCTACCGCTCATGGACCAGTGGATGATGAAACACCGCAGTTGGTACGAATTTGTAATTGAAACCTACCGCAGCCGTTTTGAAGAAGTACTCGAAGTGATTGACAGCATTGCCTTTCGCGCCATGGACGAACGCTTGGAATTTTATCTGAATCGTCACCGCGAAGCCTGTGGTTGCAATGAACTCAAACTATCGCATCAAGAAATTGCCAACGATTTAAGCACATCTCGTGAGGTAATTTCAAGATTGCTCAAAAAAATGGAGCAACGCGGACTGGTCAAACTACACCGCAACCAAATTGAACTCATTAAGTAATCAAGTGATAAAAGTTACTGTACTGCCCAACTCTATCCAACATATTTGCAAACAAAAAACCTTATGGAAATTCTAGGTTATTTGGCCTCGGTGCTCATTGGCATCAGCCTCGGGCTCATTGGCGGCGGCGGAAGCATACTCACCGTACCCATCTTGGTCTATTTGTTTGGGATTGGAGCCGAGCACGCCACGAGCTATTCACTTTTTATTGTGGGTATTACCGCCATGACCGGTGCTTATCGTCACTACAAATTAGGCAATTTAGAAATCAAATCCGGTTTGGCTTTCGGGCTTCCGTCGGTATTGAGTTTATTGCTGGTGCGCAAGTTGTTGCTTCCTGCCTTGCCTGATGTGATTGGCCAAATAGGCTCTACTACCATTACGAAAAATCTGTTGATTATGGTGGTGTTTGCGCTGTTGATGTTGGCAGCTTCCATCGCTATGATTCAGCCTTCTGCCGAACCTATCAAAACCCAGAAACCTCAAAGAAACAAATTGGCACTCATCGGTTTGTTCATCGGTTTTATCACGGGATTTCTCGGTGCCGGCGGTGGTTTTTTGATCATACCGGCCCTACTCTTTTTTGCCGGTATTCCGATGAAGCAGGCTATCGGCACTTCGCTTTTGATCATCAGCATCAACTCGGCCATTGGCTTTGCGGGTGATGCCCTCGGCGGCGCTCCCATTGACTATACACTACTGCTCACCATCAGCGCGATTGCCATTGTGGGCATGCTGATTGGCACACAACTTTCTAAAAAAATCAACGGAGCCCAACTCAAACCGGCTTTTGGTTGGTTTGTACTTTTGATGGGTGTGTATATTTTGGTGAAGGAATTGAGTTCTTAAGAGACTGATTACCTGAGATACTGAGCAACTGAGTTGCCGGTACTTACCGAGTGAAGCGTTTTATGAGTGATGATGTGTTTTACGGAAGATTTGTTTTGAGGTAATCGCGTAACCGATAATCATTGAAATAATATTCATCTCCTTACTTTTTTTCCGTAGCCAAAAAAAGTAACAAAAAAGTCACACGGCCACTCAAAAAAAGCTATAAAAAGGACTTTCAAACCTAAACCAGCCGAACTCTCTGCGCTGCGCTCCGTTCAAACACACCTGGTTCTTAACGGTTTCAAAAGCCGCTTTTTATGTACGCTTTTTTTAAGACGCCGGGAGCTGACGCGCACCGAATGAGGCGTGTATTTTTTAATAATACGTTCAACAGAAAGTTTGTTTTGAAACACCTGAGTAACCGATGAACGTCACCAGACGACCGTCTCCTACCGCTTCACCACCTTCACACTTCTCATCCCTTCACCGCTCATAAGCTTCAAAACATAAGTTCCGGCAGCAAAGCCCGATAAATCAATATGGGTTTGTAGTTTATCCAGTTGACCTTTGTGTACTAAGCTGCCTTGCACATCATACAATTCGTATTGTAGCTCGGTGCTGGTTTCTATTTTTAAAACACCCGTGGTCGGGTTCGGATAATAAGTTAGGTTGTCAAATTCAGACGTAGCCACACCCAAGGGCGAACAAGCTTGCGTGGCAAATTTGGTGATGAAAAAGTCTGACTGCCCACCGCTGTTGGTAATCTGGGCACCACCATCAAAAGTCAAAGTGCCGCTAAAGTTACCGCCCAAGATATAATCACCTGAGGCATCCACGGCCAAAGCACAGCCGTAATCGTCAAAACCTACATTGCCGGGTATTTTGTTCAGACTCAAACAAGCACCGGTGTTTTTGTTAAATCGGGCAAAAAGTACATCATTGCCTTGATTGGTACCGGTGGCGTTTAAAGTTTGCGAACCCCAAACAAAATTGGTTCCACTACAATAATCTGTAAATCCTACCTCATTGCCTTTCATGGCTACTCTACCTAGTCCTTTGCCGATTGTGATACGTACTCCAAATAGCGTTGGTAGCTTGTTCGTCAAATTTCATCAAAAATCCGGAATAATTGGACTTGGAATTGTTAATCCCATAAATGTATCATTATTAAAGCTTCCAGAATCTACCTCCTAAATAGATATTATTATCTGCATCAAACAATAAATTATAAAGCTGAATTGAACCTACAGATTACTGGTATTCTCTCTTTTCCATAGAGCTTGCCCTGAAGGGTCAAAACAAGCCATAAACATCGAATGGCTTACGGTTTCTGTACCTACTGTAGCCCAAACATAACCATCCTCCGTGAATGCTCTTGAGGTAAAAAAATCGTTGGTTGTTTGGGTTTCTAAAAAAACTGTCTGCAGAAAAAGTTGTGGGAGTTTGCAAATCTAAAGTCACCCAGATTGAAAATTACCAGAGCTGTTGTATTTCAACACCTTCCAGGGTTTGGTGACATCGGTAACGGTTAAAGCACCGTCAGCATATGTACCAGCGATTCCAAATAGACCAACCAATACAAGTTACCTGCTGCATCAAGTCAAAATTCCTAGAAAAGTGACCTATTTTAGTTAGGTTCGGGTCTTTGATACCATTGCAATTGCCCTGAGGAGTTATACTTCATAACCACCAATCTGCGGTAATCAGAAGGGTTATCTACAATCGTCACATCATTGTCTATGTGCAATGGTGCGGTCAACGGTGGCATGTTTCCAAATCGCCCGCCAAATAGATATTGTCTTGAGCATCTATTTGCAGATTAAAAAATCTTCTTGACCACTGCCGCCTATGATTTTTGACCATCTAAAAGTTCCGTCACAACTAAAAGAGACCAAAGCAATATCTACATTCACAGGATTGTTAGTCTCATAAATAGAATCGGCTATCCCGTCAAAATTCAAACCCGAACTACCCACAACACTGAGCATGTAAATGTTTTTTTGACTATCTGTAACGATACTGTAGGCTTCTTCTTGTCTAAGTACACTATCTATAGGAATATCATCAGTACTTCCGCCTCGCTTGCCCCACTGCCAAGTTTGGGCAAAGGTTACGTTGATACAAAAGAAGAAGAATAAAGAGGCGTGGAGTTTTTTCATAGCGTTTGTTTTTCTCAAATATAAAAAGAAAATGGTTTGGATGAGTTACTGAGTTACTGAGTTACTGAGTTGCTGAGCGAGCATGAGAAAACTCAGCGAGTTTAATAGTTGAAAAAGTTTACGAAGTTTAGCTGAAATATTCTGTTGCTCGTATCAATTCATTTCCAAATTCTGGAAAGTTGGTGTATATGAAACAAACTAATGGCGGATCTATTCAATTGTGGAGTTGCCATTATAATGACACTAATCAAGCTCCAATTTCGGTTAATTTGCCAACCAATGTTGCATATAGTTCAATCAATGCAAATCGTTCTTCTTTAAAAATTTCACCTGATGGGTAAAAGATATTTTTTATTGGTATTAATACTTCAAATAACGAATCAATAATATATTCTTGTGATTTTTCGGGAAACAATTTGCAGGAAGTTATTAATAGCAGAAATAACGCATATTTTGAATTGGGCGGTGTACATTAAACCTCTATAACCAATTTTAAAGATTATTTATAAATTACAATACACAAACACAACTTATTCAATTGAACATCTTCTTTGATGTGCTGAGGGTTTTCTTTGAATCTCGTTTGAGTTTTGTTTGAGTCTTGTTCGAAAAATGAGGTGTTTTACAAAGCAGACTCAAACAAAACTCAAACAAAACTCAAACAACACTCAAACAAACGTTTGAAGAAATCGCTTTTTGTCACCACCGTTTTCGGTGGGCATTTTGGCGGCAAAACAGCTCACCGACTATGACCAATCTCCAAAAATAGTTCTGAAGCATAATACCTTTCAAAAACAGCCGGTCTTGCGCAAAACTTCAACTTGACCTTACAGCCAAGTGTATCCCTTCCGGCTATGTGACAAAAGTCATAGTTTACCTAAAATCAACAGCTTAGTTTTGGCTCGTAATACAAAAAATACGAACCATGACAATAGAACAAATATACACCGGCTGCATTGCTCATGCCGCTTATTACATCGAATGTAACGGTGAAGCTGCCATTGTTGATCCGCTCAGAGAAGTTGAATCCTATTTGAATCGTGCGCAAAAAGACGGTGCGCAAATTAAATATGTTTTTGAAACGCATTTTCACGCTGATTTTGTTTCGGGGCATTTAGATTTGGCGGCCAAAACCGGAGCGCAGATTGTTTATGGACCTACAGCCAAACCGGGTTTTGAAGCTTTGGTTGCTAGGGATGGTCAAGAATTTAAAGTGGGTGATTGCAGCATCAAAGCAATTCATACACCCGGCCACACTTTAGAAAGCACTTGTTATTTGGTGAGCGATGCCAACGGCAAACCACACGGTCTGATATCGGGAGATACTTTGTTTATTGGCGATGTGGGCCGTCCGGATTTGGCGCAACACGTGATTGCTGATTTAACCCAAGACAAACTTGCCCGCATGTTGTATCATTCGCTCAGAGATAAAATTATGCCTTTACCGGATGATGTGATTGTGTATCCAAACCACGGAGCCGGCAGTGCTTGCGGCAAAATGATGAGCAAAGAAACCACCGATACTTTGGGCAATCAAAAGAAAACCAATTACGCTTTAAATCCGTCGTTGACCGAAGATGAATTTGTAACTGCTTTACTCACCGGGCTCACCACACCACCGGGTTATTTTCCGAAAAATGTGTTGATGAACCTTCAAGGTTATGAATCATTGGATTTGATTTTAGATCGCGCACAACAACCGCTTACGCCTGATGAGTTTGGCTACAAAGCATTACACGAACATGCCATCATGCTGGATGTTCGCTCTGCCGGTGATTTTGCGAATGGTTTTATTCCGGGCAGCATCAACATTGGTATAGACGGAAATTTTGCGATGTGGGTGGGTGAAATGATTGCTGATATCCAGCAACCGATTTTATTGATTGCCGACCCAGGCAAAGAAGTAGAAGCGCTTATTAGACTCTCGCGCGTGGGCTATGACCGAACCATCGGCTATTTAGAAGGCGGCTTTAACCGTTGGAAGCAAGCCGGAAAACCTGTTGAAACCGTTGAGCGCATCAATGCTGAAGAACTTAAAAACCGATTAAACGCTGGAGTAATTCCGGTGATTGACGTACGCAAAAAATCAGAGTTTGACTCAGAACATTTAGTGGGTGCGGTGAATATTCCGATGAACGAATTGTACAAACGCCTAGATGAGATTCCCAAAGACGAACCCTTTGTTTTGCATTGTGCCGGCGGATACCGCAGTATGATTGCCGCATCGATTCTTAAACAACTGGGCTGGAACAACTTTGTGGACGTCAGCGGAGGTTTTGCTGAAATCAAACAATCTCAACTTCCGGTCACTGAATATGTTTGCCCCAGTACTTTGTTGTAGTTAGTTAAAAATACATTCACCTTAAAATAAATTTCTTTGGAAAAGCTCAGAATTTTATATGCCGGTAACAGCACCGAGAAAATAACCCAAGCCATCGTTGACGGTGTCGAACTGATTGATGTGCGTGCGCGTTCAGAGTATTACAATGGTCATGTGCGCGGATCGATTAATATTCCGCTTGATGATTTGACCGATCATCTGGGCCAGCTTAATCAAGAAACACCTATCTTGGTGTATTGCCGCAGCGGGATGCGCAGTGCTCAAGCCAAAAAAATACTCGAGAAGAGCGGTTTCAGCCAAGTGCTCAACGGCGGAAATTGGGAACACATCAACCGAATTGTACAATCACTAAAATAAAGAATTATGAAACAGAACATGGGAAAAACCGACCGCGCTTTGCGCTTTATTGTGGCCATCGTTATTGGCATCTTGTATATGAACGGCTCTATCAGCGGTATGCTGGCCGGCATTTTGGGCTTGTTGGCGGTGGTTTTTGTACTCACCGGCTTCATGAAGTTTTGTCCGCTGTATTTGCCGTTTGGTTTAGACACGCGCGAAGACAAAAAATAATTTCATAAACCATTGAATCATATTAAGTATGAATGCATCTTTTCAGTCATTGATTGAAAGTGAAAAACCTGTCTTGGTAGATTTTTTTGCTACTTGGTGCGGCCCTTGTCAAATGCTTTCACCCACGCTCAAACAAGTCAAAGATCAATTGGGCGACCGCGTATCTATTATTAAAATTGATGTAGATAAAAATCCTGAAATTGCCGAAAGTTATCGGGTTCGCGGTGTTCCAACGATGATGTTGTTTCAAGAGGGTGTGCAACTGTGGCGGCAATCGGGTGTTTTATCCAAAGACGAAATTGTCAGAACCATCTTAGAAAAGTCTAAATAATGTTAAACAACGTAGATTGTTTGACAAAAAGTAATATTTTTGAAATCATTATCAACTAAAAATCATCCCATGAAAAAATCAATTGCCTTGCTCGTGATGAGCGCATTCTTTTTCGGAACAACTGTAAACGCTCAAGAAGTTGCCAAACAAGAGCAAAAAGCTAAAACCGAAAAATCTTGTTCTAAAGACGAAAAAAAATCTTGCCACGGCGAGAAAAAAGGCGGATGCTGCGCAGCTAAAAAAGCGGCTGCTAAGTCATAAATCATTCTAGTAAAGTGCCTGCGCGTTCGGGCACTTTATTTTTTTACCCATGAGATCAACCATCGCTAAAATATTCCTCTTCACGTATCTGTTTACTTCGGTTCAGCTGGGTGAATTGTTCAAATTGCCTATGTTGGCCGAGCATTTCATTGAACACCAGCAAGCCAAACCGCAGATTAGCTTATGGGATTTTTTGTGTCAACACTACGCGCATGGCGAAGTCATGGACCACGATTTTGATCAAGACATGAAATTGCCTTTCAAATCGCACAGCGGATGCGGTTGTTCTTCGCTCTCGTATTTTGAGCCTATTCCGCATTTTGACTTGTTCCGTTTAGACTCATTTCCGACCGGACAAACCGAAAAAAACTTCGGCTATCAAAGCCACTTTATTCCAAAATTTTCACACTCTATTTGGCAACCGCCTAAAATAGCTTAATTGTTTCTTTTGCTTTTAAAATAGACCAGACTGAAGCCTTTGGGCAGCAGCTGAGCCTATATTTCTATCCACAAAAAATACAATTATGCTCAATAAAATTATCGAGTTTTCCGTCAGGAATAAACTCATCATAGGCTTGATGCTCATAGTCTTAATTGGCTACGGAAGTTACCAAGCAACCCAATTACCGATCGATGCCGTTCCGGACATTACCAACAATCAAGTTCAAGTCATCACTGTGGCGCCTTCATTTGGCGCTACCGATATTGAACGGTTGGTTACTTTTCCGATCGAACAAGCCAACAGCAACATTCCCGGAACTATTGAAATCAGAAGCTTCTCGCGCTTTGGACTATCACTAGTAACTATTGTCTTTGACGATGACACCGATGTGTATTGGGCGCGTCAGCAAGTAGCCGAGCGTCTGCAAAAAGTACAAACCGAAATTCCTGCCGGCATCGGAACTCCTGAACTAGGGCCGGTTTCAAGCGGTTTAGGTGAAATTTATCAATACGTGGTTCGCCCGCAAAAAGGCTTTGAAAGTCAATACGATGCCACTGAGTTGCGCACGCTACAAGACTGGGTGGTGCGCAGACAATTGCTGGGTGTGCAAGGCGTAGCTGAAGTCAGCAGCTTTGGCGGCAAACTCAAACAATACGAAATTGCCGTCAACCCCAACAAACTCAACGCACTTGGACTAACCATTGGCGATGTGTTCACCGCCGTTGAAGCCAACAACCAAAATACTGGAGGCGCTTATATTGAAAAAGGCGGAACTTCATTGTTTATTCGTAGCGAAGGGCTCATTGGCTCGATTGAAGATATCAGCCAGATTCGCATACAATCCCGCTCGGGTAAAAGTTCTATCTTTTTGCGCGATGTAGCCGAGGTTCGTTTGGGCAATGCCACGCGCTACGGAGCCATGTGCTATAACGATCAAGGCGAAGTATCGGGTGCAGTAGTGATGATGCTCAAAGGCGCCAACAGCAGCTTAGTGATTAAAAATGTCAAAGAGCGTATTGCGCAAATTCAGAAAACCTTGCCCAAAGGAGTCGTCATTGAACCGTTTTTAGACCGAACCAAAATGGTCAACAACGCCATCGGAACCGTCGAAAAAAACTTGCTCGAAGGTGCACTGATTGTAGTCTTCGTATTGGTATTATTCCTAGGAAATTTCCGCGCCGGCTTATTGGTGGCCTCGGTTATTCCGTTGGCCATGTTGTTTGCAATTATTATGATGAATTTGTTTGGCGTGAGTGGCAACCTCATGAGTTTGGGTGCGCTTGACTTTGGATTAATTGTAGATGGAGCGGTGATTATTGTCGAGGCGGTCATGCATCAGCTCACCCACAGCAAGAAGTTTACGCATATCAATCAACTTGATCAAAACCAAATGGATCAAGAAGTAAAAACATCCGCCGGAAAGATGATGAACAGCGCGGTATTTGGCCAAATCATCATCCTCATTGTCTACTTACCTATTTTTACTTTAGAAGGCATCGAAGGCAAAATGTTTATTCCGATGGCGCAAACCGTTGCCTTTGCTTTGTTGGGCGCATTTATATTGTCGCTGACTTATATTCCGATGATGAGCTCGGTGTTTTTGAGCAAGAAAATTCAGCATGAGCCCAATAAATCTGATTTGATTATGGCTAAAATCGAGCGTCGCTACCAACATTATTTACAAATGGCGCTGAATCACTCAAAAGCTATTTTGGCTACGGTAATAGGATTATTTGTTTTGGCGGTCGGAATTTTAACAATGCTTGGCGGCGAATTTATCCCGGCGCTTGAAGAAGGCGACTTTGCGGTGGACACGCGTGTACTGACCGGCAGCAACCTATCCACAACCATTGAAAGCACTCAAAAGGCGGCACACATTCTCAAGTCAAGATTTCCTGAGGTCGAAAAAGTAGTTTGCAAAATCGGTAGCGGCGAAGTTCCTACCGACCCAATGCCCATGGAAGCCAGCGATATGATGGTGATTCTCAAAGACAAGTCCGAGTGGACTTCGGCCAAAACTTTTAATGAACTCAGCGAAAAAATGGGTCAAGCGCTTACCGAAGTGCCGGGAATTACCGCGGGGTTTCAGTATCCGGTACAAATGCGTTTTAATGAACTCATGACCGGCGCCCGACAAGATGTGGTGTGCAAAATATTCGGAGAAAACCTAGATACTTTATCTACCTACGCACAAAAACTCGGCAAAATAGTCAATACGGTTGAAGGTGTACAAAATTTGTATGTTGAACCGGTGACCGGTATGCCGCAAATCATTATTCAATACAACCGCAGTACCATTGCTCAATACGGCTTGTCTGTTGAAGAAATCAACCGTGCGGTACACACTGCTTTTGCCGGACAAAGCACCGGATTGGTCTTTGAAGGCGAAAAGAGATTTGACCTAGTGGTGCGTTTGGGCAGTGAGCAACGTCAAAATTTGGAAGACGTTCAAAACCTGCTGATTGCGACGGCTTCGGGCACGCAAATTCCGTTGTCACAATTGGCACGTGTAAGCATCGAAAACGGACCGAATCAGATTCAACGCGAAGATGCCAAACGACGCATCATTGTGGGCTTTAACGTGCGCGGACGCGATGTACAAAGCATCGTTGCCGAGTTGCAATCCAAAGTGGACAAAAAACTTTCCTTGCCGGCGGGTTATTATGTAACCTATGGCGGGGCTTTTGAAAACCTCAACAAAGCCAAAGCCCGACTGATGATTGCTGTTCCGGTCTCGCTCATATTGATTTTCTTGCTGTTGTTTTTTGCTTTTAAATCAGTGAGACAAGGTTTGCTGATTTATTCGGCCATTCCGCTTTCGGCCATCGGAGGAATTATCTTTTTGGCCTTGCGCGGCATGCCGTTTAGCATCAGTGCCGGCGTGGGCTTCATTGCGCTTTTTGGCGTAGCGGTGCTCAATGGAATTGTACTCATCGCTGAATTTAATCAACTTAAATCTGAAGGTATGAAAGACTTACACCGAATTGTGCTCATGGGCACCAAAGTACGCTTGCGTCCGGTATTGATGACCGCCTTTGTAGCCTCGTTGGGCTTTTTGCCGATGGCGCTGAGCAACGGAGCCGGAGCCGAAGTCCAAAGACCGTTGGCCACGGTAGTGATTGGCGGACTGATGATTGCGACCTTTTTGACGCTTTTTGTCTTGCCGATTTTGTATGTATTATTCGAAGCTAAATCTGAACAAAAATCAGGCAAAGTAAACGTTTCAGCCATAATTGTGTTTTTGATTTTGTTGCCAAATTTATCATCCGCACAAAGCCAAAAAATTAATCTGGAACAATCCATTGAACTGGCCTTAAAAAACAATTCAAGTGTAAAACTTGAACGATTACGCGCCGATTATCAGCAAAAACTCATCAAGACCTCAGCCAACTTACCTTTGACCAACATCAGTGGCGAATACGGACAAATCAATAGTTACTACAACGACAATCGTTTGAGCATAGCGCAGTCATTGAGTTTTCCGACCGTCTACAATCGTCAGAAAAAATACTATACAGAAGCTTCTAAATTGGCATCTGTCAAAGTACAAGCCCGCGAGGCACGCCTCAAAAAAGAAGTAACTGAAACCTTTTACGGATGGTTGTTCTGGAATGAAAAAGAGCAACTTTTACTCAAAAGCGATTCACTCTTTGCGGAGTTTGAACGCAAATCTGAGCTTCGTTTTAAAAAAGGCGAAAGCAATTTATTAGAAAAAGTAACGGCGCAAACCCAACGCGGTTCGATTCAAATGCAACTCGCTGAAGTGCGACGTGAAAAAGACCGCATGCTGCAAGAATTTGATTGGCTTTTGCACACCGACACAATTTATACACCAACACCCACCCAACTCAGAATCAGCAATCCGGTAGTTTTGGATAGTTTAGGTTGGCAAAATCACACCGAAGTACAATGGGCGCAACAACAAAAAGTGACTGAACAAGCTGCTACCAAAGTTGAAAAATCAAAATTACTCCCTGAATTGACTTTTGGGTACAACAGCATGACCATGCAAGGAACAGGCTCAAACAATGTGCTTTATGACCGCAGTACTCGTTTTCAGTCAGGGCAAATTGGGCTGGGTATTCCGATTTTGGGCGGAGCCGGTCGTGCTCGGGTAGCCGCAGCTAAAATTCAAGAACGCATCGCAGATCAACAATATGAATCTGAAAAAGTACTTTGGTTGAAACAATATAAAAACGCTCAGGCAGATTATAAAACTGCTCTGGAGAAACTCAAGTATTTTGAAGCTTCCGCGCTGACAAATGCCCAGCAAATGACCAAAACCGCCGACATACAATTTTTGGGCGGAGATATTAATTATCTGCAATGGGTACAAATCATCCACCAAAGCATTGGCATTCAAAGCGATTACCTCGATGCGGTCATGCAATACAACCGAGCCGTTACTGAACTCAATTACCTCAATTCTAAATAGTCAAAAAATGAAAAATATAATCTTATATACAGCCTTCCTAGCCTTGATGGTGAGCTGCCAGAAAAAAGAAAATACGACCCAGAGTGCTCAGACACCTGAGAACATCATCAGTCTGACCGAAGCTCAGTATCAAAATGCTGCCCTACAAACTTCTGAGGCCGAGTTGCGCAACCTGACTTCTACCCTACGCGTCAACGGACTCATCGATGTGCCGCCGCAAAACATGGTTTCGGTGAGTATGCCTTTGGGTGGCTATCTCAAAAGCACGCGACTATTGCCCGGAATGCACATCGTCAAAGGCGAAGTTATTGCAACGCTTGAAGATCAACAATACATCAACCTACAACAAGATTATTTGAGCACGCGCGCCAAGTTGGCATATGCCGAAAGAGAGTTTGAACGTCAACGCGATTTGAATAAGAGCCAAGCCAGCAGCGACAAGGTATTTCAATTGGCACAAGCCGACTACGAAAATCTGCGCATTGCCTTGAGCGCCTTGACTGAAAAACTCAAATTGATTTCGATTAATCCGAGTAAACTCAGTGAAAAAAACATCTCGAAAAGCGTCAATATTTACGCGCCCATTTCGGGTTTTGTATCCAAGGTAAACGTCAACATCGGCAAATATGTCAACCCAACCGATGTGTTGTTTGAACTCGTAAATCCGGATGATATTCACTTAAACTTAAAGGTTTTTGAAAAAGACGTAACCAGCTTAGCCGTAGGGCAAAAACTATTTGCTTTTACCAACAGTCAGCCCAACAAAAAACATCCGTGTGAGATTATTTTGATCAGCAAAGATTTATCAACCGAAGACCATACCGTTGAAGTGCATTGCCACTTTAATGACTATGACAAAACCTTGCTGCCGGGCATGTATATGAATGCCGAGATTGAACTCAAAAACAATCAAGTACCGGCCATTCCCGAAGCCGCAGTGGTCAATTATGAAGGCAAAGATTATGTGTTTTTGATGAAAGATAAACTGCACTATGTTTTGCAACCCATTGTCATAGCCGTGCAATCTGAAGGATACATCAGCATTACCCAACCCGAATTGCTCAAGGGGCAAAAAATTGTTGTCAAAGGTGCCTACACCCTACTCATGCAGATGAAAAATAAGGCCGAAGAAGAATAGAAAACATTCACGTTTACGCAGAAGCACTCCCCAAAAAGGAGTGCTTTTTTTGTGTTGTGACTTTAGTTACTGACCAAAGGTTGGCGCAAAAATATCTTTGCCTTGTTATTTTTAATCAAACCTTATGAATCATCCTTCTCGCCTTGTGGTTTTGCTGACACTGAGCATCACAAGTCTTGGTTTTGCACAAGATACCCTCAGGGTTTCAAAACAAGAACTCGGGCAAAAAGTGTTAGAACAAAACCTGCAAATCAAAATCGCGCGTCAGGCTTATGAATCAGCCCGCGCAGATTACCGACAATCCGATGCGGTTTTTCTTCCGTCGATTTCGGCTTCGTATACAGGCATTTCGACCACCAATCCGCTCATGGCTTTTGGCTCAAAACTCAATCAAGAAATTTTAACAGCGGCTGATTTTAATCCGGCGCTTTTAAACGACCCGAAAAAAACCAAAAACTTCGCCACCAAATTCGAAGTACTTCAACCGTTGATGAATGCCGACGGTTGGGCAGCAAGAAAGGCCGCCAAAACCAAGATGGAAGCCTATCAATTGCAATCAGATCGCACCGGTGAATATCAGCAACTCGAAGTGAATAAAGCTTATATGCAATTGCAATTGGCCTATAAAGCAGTACAAGTAATCAACAAAGCCAAAACAACAGCCCTAGCCAATTTAAAACTGATTCAGAACTATTTTAAACAAGGCATGGTTCAAAAAACCGATGTACTGATGGTGCAAGTGCGCGTGAATGAAATAGAAAACCAAGCGCAATACGCCCAAAGCAATGTGCAAAATGCTTCAGACTATTTGCATTTTTTGTTGGGCGAAACCGACACCCAAAAAGTGTATGCGCCTGCCGAAGCACTCCAATATGAACCGTCAGTGAAAACCTTTGAAAACAAACTACCTGAAAACCGAAAAGATCTTCAGGCTATGACCAAAAGTTCTGAAGCGTATCACAAAATGTCGGTTTCAGACCAATATAGTTTTTTGCCGCGCCTGAATGCCTTTGGCAGTTATGAATTATACGACACTGAGTTTTTAGGAACCGCTGCCAAGGGATATACTGTGGGTGCGCAACTTTCGTGGAATATTTTTGACGGATATAAAACGCTAGGTAAAGCTCAGAAATCAAAAGCCGAATACAAAAAAGCCGCCACCGAACTCGAACAATACAAAGCCCAAAGTCAGTTAGAACTCAGCAAAACCTTAAGACAATTAACCGATGCACAAAACAAACGAAATTTGGCTCAATTGGCTTTGGAACAATCACAAGAAGCCTATAGAATCAGACAAAATCGATTTGCCCAAGGTTTAGAAAAAACCACAGATTTACTGGCCGCTGAAACCCAGCAATTGCAAAAAGAACTCGAGCTGGACGCAGCTGTATTTGAATTCCAATTTACACAAACATATCTTGAATTTTTAACCCAATAATCATGAAAAAAACATCGATCATAAGCGGCTTCATAGCCATGCTCCTTACGATATCTTGTCAGCAACAGACCGAAAACACCGTTGCTACTATTCCGCCTATACCTGTAAAAACTGCTCAGGTGGGCGGCGCATCAAGCAACAACATTATCTCCGCCAGCGGAAAAATTGAAGCCGTAAGCAGTGCTCAACTCAGTACGCGCATGATGGGTTATGTTACCCGTGTTTCTGTAAAAATAGGACAACGCGTAACCAAAGGTCAATTGTTGGTCAGCATTAATAATACAGATATTCAAGCCAAAAAAGCACAAACCGATGCCGGTGTTTTACAAGCCACCGCAGCTTTGAAAAATGCACAAAAAGACTACGACCGATTCAAAAACTTATTTGACCAGCAAAGCGCCACACAAAAAGAACTCGACGATATGACTGCGCGATTATCAATGGCACAAGCTACACTTGAAGGTGCCAAACAACTGCGCAACGAAGTTTTGGCGCAAATGGCTTATGCGAATGTCACTGCTCCTTTTTCTGGCTTAGTGACCGGCACTTTTGTGAAAGAAGGCGATATGGCCGACCCGGGAATGCCGCTCGTGAGTTTGGAAGGCGGTACCCAATGGCAAGCGGTAGCGATGGTTCCCGAGAGCAGTATTTCAAGCATTAAAAACGGCATGAAAGCGCAAGTAGTGGTCAAATCAATAGGCAAAACGCTGAGCGGAAAAGTCACTGAAGTAAGCGCTTCGGCACAAAATACCGGCGGTCAATACCTTGTAAAAGTCAATTTGGACCATCCGGATCCAGCAGTGCTTTCAGGGATGTTTGTGCGGGTTAACTTTGAAGGAAGTTCATCACTGGCAACCAACAACGGCTTAGTAACCGTCAACTCAGAAGCGCTGGTTCGTCAAGGACAACTCACAGGTTTATATACGCTGACCGAAGACCACAAAGCTCTATTGCGTTGGGTGCGCACCGGACGCGTCATCGGCAATCAAACCGAGATTTTATCGGGCGTTAAAACGGGCGAGACTTATGTGATTACGGCCGACGGAAAACTCTACAACGGAGCAACCGTACAACCCTAATTTTTAGAAAAAACAAACGGATTCATTCAACAGCAAGTCGCGTGAAGGATGGCAGCGAAAAGCCCGCAGCAGGGCCGAACGTTAAGAAGTAGTTCAGTGAACTATTCTAGTGAGGAGCCCGAAGTTGCACCGGCTGATTCAGCGAGGACTTGCAGCGTACAGCCTGACCCGCAGGGGCACGCCAAAAAATAAAAATACAATTATGAAAGAAGGTATTTCAGGTAAAATTGCTCATTTTTTTATCCACTCAAAACTGACCGTTTTGCTGATGGCGGCGCTGATGATTATTGGCGTGTACAGTTCGTTTTTGATTCCGCGCGAAGAAGAACCGCAGATCAATGTGCCTATGGCCGATGTGATGATTGGTTATCCGGGCGCCTCACCCAGCGAAGTGGAGAGCCGCGTGGTAAAACCGCTCGAGAAGGTCATTTCGAACATCAAAGGCGTTGAACACGTGCACAGTATGGCCATGAACGGTCAGGCCATGTTGGTAGTGCAGTTTTTTGTAGGCCAAGATGTTGAGCGTTCGTATGTGAAACTCTACGACGAATTGGGCAAACACCAAGATTTGTTTCCGGCTGGTGTGATGAAACCCATGGTGAAAACACGCACCATTGACGATGTACCGATGCTGGGCATCACGCTTTGGAGCGAAAACTACGATGGTTACCAACTGCGACAATTGGCCGAAGAAGTAACCTCGGAAATTGAAAAAGTAAAAGATGTAGCCATTACCAAAGAAATTGGCGGTCAGTCGCGCGCGCTTAAAGCGGTACTCGACAAAGACAAAATGGCCGAAAACAGCGTGGATGCTTTGGGCATCATGCAACTGATTCAAGCTAACAATGCGCAATCGCAGTCTGGCAGTTTTGTTCAAAATGACCAAGAATATTTGCTGACCACCGGCGATTTTTTGACTTCGGCTGAAGAAGTTGAAAACTTGGTGGTGGGCGTCAACAAAAACCGACCGGTGTATTTAAAACAAGTAGCGCAAATTCTGGACGGACCGGCTACTGCCAGCAACTACGTTTCATTTGGCTACGGAAAAGCGAATGCAAAATACGTACAGAATAAATCGGAGTATCCGGCGGTGACCATCTCGGTCGGAAAAGTCAAAGGCGCCGATGCCATGAAGATTTCAGAGAAAATCATTCATCATTTAGACGCCCTCAAAAAGAATTTGATTCCGGCCGATGTGCACGTTGAAGTAACGCGCAATTACGGTGAAACAGCCTCAGACAAAGTAGGCGAATTACTCATGCACTTGGGTATAGCCATTATAGCCGTGACCGTTTTGGTGATGCTGGCCATGGGTTGGCGCGGTGGCTTGGTGGTTTTTTTCTCGGTGCCGCTGACTTTTGCTTTGACGTTGTTTAGTTATTATTTATTGGGCTATACGCTCAACCGAATTACCCTTTTTGCCTTAGTATTTGTAGTCGGTATTGTGGTTGACGACAGTATTATTATTGCCGAAAACATGCATCGCCACTTTAAAATGAAGCGATTGCCATTTAGCCAAGCAGCTATTTACGCCATCAACGAAGTGGGGAATCCGACCATTTTGGCCACCTTTACGGTTATTGCAGCCATTTTGCCGATGGCATTTGTATCGGGTATGATGGGGCCGTATATGAGTCCGATGCCGATTGGGGCTTCGATTGCCATGCTCTTGTCGTTGTTTGTGGCTCTGACCGTGACACCGTATTTGGGTTATCATTTATTGCAAGAAAAAGACGAGCAAGAACACAAAGAACATCAGGGTTTAGAAACGAGTTTTATTTACAAAATGTACCGCAAATTAGAGCAACCGCTTTTGGAAAGTTCTAAAAAAAGACGCGTCATGCTTTTAACTACGGTGATTTTACTCTTAGGTTCGGTGGCTATGTTCTTCGGAAAACAAGTCTTGGTCAAGATGCTTCCGTTTGACAACAAAAATGAGTTTCAGGTGGTGATTGACATGCCCGAAGGAACCACACTGGAACGCACCTCGGCCGTAACCAAAGAAATTGCTCAGTATCTATCCGCTCAGCCCGAAGTAGTCAATTATCAGAACTATGTAGGCACTTCGGCGCCGATTACCTTTAACGGACTCGTGCGTCATTACGACTTGCGCGGTGGCAGTAATATGGCAGATATTCAAGTGAATTTACTTCACAAAGAAGACCGCAACTTGCAAAGTCATGACATTGCCAAACGCATTCGTGCGGCGATTCAAAAAATCGGATTGCGCTATGGTGCGAACGTGAAGGTTATAGAAGTTCCGCCGGGACCACCGGTATTGTCAACTTTGGTGGCAGAAATTTATGGGCCAAATTACGAGCAGCAAATCAAAGTGGCCGAGCAAGTTAAAGGCATTTTGCAAAAAACACCCGACATTGTTGATATTGATTGGATGACCGAAGCTCCGCAAACCGAATACAAGTTTGAAGTGGACAAAGAAAAAGCCATGCTCAGCGGCATTGCTCCGGGTCAAGTGGTGGGCAATTTGACTTATTTGCTCAAAGAATATCCGGTTTCTGACCTGCATGATGCGCGTTCGAATGATCCGGTGGGGATTGTGCTTTCGATAGACGATGCCGATAAAACTTCGCTGGACGACATCAAAAACCTCAAAATCAAAGGCGCGCAAGGCCAAGTGGTCTCAGTGGGTGATTTGGTACAGGTCAAAACCGACACGCTCGCCAAAACTATTTATCGCAAAGACCAAAAACGCGTAGTTTATGTGACGGCGGATATGGCCGGAGCGTTAGAAAGTCCGGTATATGCGATTTTGGGTATGAACGAAAAACTGCAAAAAATACAATTGGCCAAAGGTTATAAAATCAATGAGTTGTATATAGAGCAACCCAATGACGAAAGCGATTTTACCATAAAATGGGACGGCGAATGGCAGATTACTTTAGAAGTTTTCCGCGATTTGGGTGCAGCGTTTTTGGTGGTGATCATCATTATTTATATGCTCATTGTGGGCTGGTTCCAGAACTTTAAAACTCCGATGGTGATGATGATGGCGATTCCGCTTTCACTCATTGGTATTGTGCTCGGGCATTGGTTGCTCGGAGCGTTTTTTACTGCCACTTCGTTTATTGGAATGATTGCCTTGGCGGGTGTGATGGTGCGCAACTCGGTTTTGCTCATCGACTTTATCGAAATCAGATTGCACGAAGGCATTCCGCTCAAGCAAGCCATTATTGAAGCCGGCGCTGTGCGAACCACTCCTATCCTACTCACCACCGGAGCCGTAGTGATTGGCGCCTCAATTATTTTGTTTGACCCGATTTTTCAAGGTTTGGCCATTTCATTGGTGGCAGGCGCGATAGTATCAACCATACTCACTTTGCTTGTAGTGCCACTGATTTATTACATCACCGAAAGAAAAAAATGGGAAAACCAATAAAATTTTAACTCATGAAACTGCTCATCATTACCGCCTCTAAAGGCTTTGAAAAAAACATCGTCCGCATGCTTAAAAAAGCCGGAGTAAAATACTTTTCATTTCAAGAAGTCAATGGCTATGAAGACACTTCAGAACAATCCATCGAAGATCAATGGTTTGCTACTGAAGGCGCCGTTACGGAATCTGTGTTGTATTACGCCTTTGTGCCGAGTGAAAATTCGGCGAAATTGCTGGATGAAGTCAATCAATTCAATGCCGTTCAAAACGTACAGTCGCACATACACGCAGCCGTGGTGGCCATTGAACAAATGAACGCACTTAACTTTTAAATCTTATTTTATGATCAATCGAATCATTAGAGCCATCGCCGGAACTTTTGTACTCATCAGCATTTTATTGGCGGTTTATGTCAACCTCAATTGGCTTTGGTTTACCGGATTTGTCGGTGTCAATTTGCTGCAATCGTCTATTACGCGCTGGTGTTTGATGGAAGACATCTTGCGAAAATTAGGCGTCAAAGACCAATAAACGTACTTTTGTCCAAAACAATACCATGAAAAATTTGTTGTTCAAAAATTGGCATCTGTTGCGCTATTTCAGATTGGCTTTGGCCTTGATGCTGTTCATGCAAGCCTATGAGACTGGGCAATGGTTTTATATTTTGTTTGGAATCTTCTTTTTGGTCCAAGCGATGTTTAATTTAGGTTGCGGACCGGCCGGTTGCGATGTGAATTATAAAGACAAAAAACAGCGATAACTTAAGGCAACTGCAATCTTAGGTATAACTGCTCTGTATTTTGTTTAAATTTGAACCCACAAAACAATCAAGTTCCTTTTACGATGAAAATAGAACAAATTTACACCGGCTGTATCGCGCAAGCCGCATATTACTTAGAGAGCAACGGTGAAGCCGCCATTTTTGATCCACTCAGAGAAGTCGGTTCTTATTTAGCTAAAGCTGAGGCCGACCATGCCCAAATCAAATACATTTTTGAAACACACTTTCATGCTGATTTTGTTTCAGGACATATAGATTTGGCACAAAAAACCGGCGGAACCATCGTTTACGGCCCAACAGCCCAACCCGGTTTTGAAGCGCTCATTGCAACCGACGGACAAGAATTTAAAGTAGGAAATTATACCATTCGCGCTATTCACACGCCCGGGCATACACTTGAAAGTACTTGCTATTTGCTCATGGATGAAAATAACCAAATGCACGGCATCATCACCGGTGACACTTTGTTTATTGGCGATGTAGGCCGTCCGGACTTAGCACAAGCCTTGACCGAAGAACTGACCCAAGAAAAATTGGCGAGTTATTTATTTGACTCACTCAGAAATAAAATCATGCCCTTGCCCGATGATTTGATTGTTTATCCGAGTCATGGCGCCGGAAGTGCTTGCGGCAAAAACATGAGCAAAGAAACCACCGATACACTAGGCAATCAAAAACGGACCAATTACGCTTTGCGCGCTGATATGACCCGTGAAGAGTTTACCGCAGAACTGTTGGACGGATTGGGGGCACCTCCGGCCTATTTTCCGCAGAACGTAATGCTGAACATCAACGGTTATGAATCATTAGATAAAGTAATGAGCCAAGCCAATAAAGCGCTCGAAGCCAAAACTTTTGAAGCTATGGCGCAAGACGATGTGGTGATTTTGGATGTTCGTCACGAAAATGACTTTGTCAAAAAACACATCCCAGGCTCAATCTTTATTGGTATTCAAGGAAATTTTGCTCCGTGGGTGGGCGCATTAATCATGAATGTCAATCAGCCCTTACTATTGGTAATTCCCGAAGGTCGCGAACAAGAAACCATTACGCGATTGGCTCGTGTGGGCTTTGACCATGCTTTGGGTTATCTCAAAGGTGGCATCGAAGCTTGGGAAGCGGCCGGTTTTGAAACCGATTCTATTGAATCAATCAGTCCGGAAGATTTTGCCACGCAATATTCAAAAGATTCGATTGTGGTGGATGCGCGTAAACCCGGAGAATATGCCGGTGAACATGTGGCGGATGCTTTGAATATTCCACTTGATACGGTGAACACGCATATGCAAGAAGTTCCGCAAGACAAGACTTTTTACTTGCATTGCCAAGGCGGATATCGCTCGGTCATTATGGCTTCTATTCTCAAAGCACGCGGATATCACAACATGATCAATGTAGAGAAAGGATTTGTCGGCATCAAAAACACAACCGTTCCGGTAACTGATTTTGTTTGTCCTTCGCAAAAAAAGTAAGCATAACTATAACAAAAATTTAAGTGCTCAAAATTGATTGCATCGCATTATTTTGAATATTTTTGCGGGCATATAAAATAACAAATTCATGAGAAAAACTCTTGTATTGGCCTCAGCTGTAGTGGTTTTGGCTTCGTGTAAAAAAACCGGTGACACTGAGTATATCGTTAGCGGAAATGTCAAAGGAATCGCCGATGGTAAAATGGTGATGTTGCAAACCCAAGACGAAACGGGCATGCTCAAATCAGTTGACACGGTAAAAGTTCAAAAAGAAAAATTCGTTTTCGAAGGTAAAGCTGTTGAGCCAGAAATGTATTTGGTTCAGGTTGAAGGCGTCATGGGTAAAATTCCGTTTATCTTAGAAGAAGGCGAAATTGACATGACCATTGACAAAGACAGCTTACCGCTTAGTAAAATCAAAGGAAGTTATAACAACGACGAACTAAACTCCTACAAACAAAAAGGTTGGGAAGTTCAAAAAAAGATGATCAAGTTTCAGCAAGACAACATGGCTAAAATGGAATTGGCGCAAAAAACCAAAGACATGGCTACCATTGAGGCTTTACAAAAAGAATACACCAAATTTCAAGAAGACTTCATCAAACAAAACGATGATTATGTGAGCAGTCACCCGAAGGCTTTTATTTCGGCGCTCATTATTGAAGGCATGTTTAACCAAGGCGCGCCGGATATCAAGAAAATCAAAGGATATTACGACAACTTAGACGCATCAGTCAAAAACACCAAACACGGCAAAAAAATCAAAAAGCAATTAGACGAACTTGGCAAACCCGTTGCGACAGTAAAAGAACTCAAAGCTGGTGATATGGCGCCGGATTTCTCAGCGCCGGATGCTGCGGGCAAAACCGTTTCGCTCAAACAAAGCATGGGCAAAATTACTGTGATTGACTTTTGGGCTTCGTGGTGTAATCCGTGTCGTGCCGAGAATCCAAATATGGTGGCCTTGTACAAAGAATTTCACGGTAAAGGATTGAACATCATCAGCGTATCACTCGACAGCGATGCCGCTAAATGGAAAGGTGCGATTGCCAAAGACGGTTTGATTTGGACACAGGTTTCAAACCTTAAAGAAATGGAAGATCCGATTGCGGATGCTTATGGTGTAAAACTCATTCCGACCACTTTTGTTTTGGATGCCAGCGGTAAAATCTTAGCGCGTGATTTGCGCGGTGCAGAGCTTAAAGAAAAAATACAATCGCTTTTAAAATAAGAAATAGCGTTATTGAATTGAAAAATCTCCTTCGGGGGATTTTTTTATTTAACTTAGGTTCAACGCATTAAAAATTAGTTGACACAATAGAGCAAATTAAGTTTGCAAACATAAAAACTGTTTCTATATTTGCACGCGCTTGAACGCACGGGAAGATACTCAAGCGGCCAACGAGGACGGACTGTAAATCCGTTGGGAAACCTTCGCAGGTTCGAATCCTGCTCTTCCCACAAAAAATAATTACCCAAATGCAACAAGCTCGCTAGATTGTATTTGGGTTTTGTTTTTTGTACAAGGGTTCACCCTTGTGGATCATAAAATAATCCTGCTCTTCCCACAAGTATTTAAAATAAGAAAAAACCACAAGCTCGCTTGATGGTTTTTTTGTTTTTAAATGCTTGAGTAAAGGGTACCTTTACTCAGGATCACGGAGTAATCCTGCCAGTTTAATAGAACTTGATTGTATTTTGGTTTTGTTTTTTGTTTAAAGATTCATCCCAATGGATTACAAAACAATCCTGTATTTTCTATGGAGAAACATCGCATAATAAAAAAAATATTTAGTTTCTAGGTATCTTCAAAGTAAACTTACTGCCCTGCCCTAGTTCTGATACCACACTAATGCTTCCGTTCATTTTTTGAGCAGCTTCTTGTACTATGTTCAAACCTAAGCCCGAACCTTTGTTGCTGTTGGTGACAAAAAACATTTCAAAAATAGCTTCGTGGTGTTCTTTTTTTATGCCGATCCCGTTGTCTTCAACTTCAACAACATAGGCGCCTGATTCCGAATAAGTTTTGATAAAGATGAAACGATTGGCCTTGGTTTCATCGGCATATTTTACCGCGTTAGAAAGCAAATTATTCAAGATAATTTTGAGTCGCAAACCATCGCTAAAAATTTCGTCCACATCGATTTTCTTTTTGATTTCAATGTTGCTTTTCTCACCTACATAATGCAATTGCGCTAGGACATCATCAATAATTTTGCTCAAACTAAGCGGTTCTACAATCAGTCCGCTGCGTTTGTTTTTGGAGTAGTCAATAATGTCGCTGATGAATTGATCTTGACGATTCAAACTCACTTCCATCATCTGGAGCAATTCTGCAACTTTTTCAGGATTTTCTTCGTGACGAATAATATTGATAATTCCTTTTAAAAGGGCTATCGGAGAACGCAAATCATGAGTCGCACTGTGCACAAAGTGATCGAGTTCTTTGTTGGCAACAATCAAATCAGAATTAACTTGCTCGATTTCATTTTTAGAATCGGTAAGTTTTTTAACCATCACAAAATAGTATACCGAAACGCAAATAATGGTAGCCAAAATGAAGAAAATGTTGGCCCACAATAAATACCCTTTAAGCATACGCGAACTCTGTCCCAATTGCTCAGAAAACTCTTGTTGAAAAATAGTCAGCTGCGCCGATAATTCACCAATTTCATCCAAATATTTTTCTTTGATTTCTGGGGTTAACTTTCCCTCTGTGAGCTGATAATAGACTTTATTACCAATCGTATCGAGTCGTTTAATGAGCGGATCGGCTTGCTCCCACTGATGTATTGCGCTTTTCATATACGACACCTCTTTGAACTGTCGATAAAGCCATATAATATCGTCTAAATCTTCTTCATTGTTGCGGCCAATAAGCAACTCTTCTTTTATTTGTGTCGCCGGTGAATTATTGACCAAACCTTCTCGAGCTCTGCCATCGGCTAAAGGAATAGCAATTTCTCTGTGAAATTTTTGCCATTGAGTTTGGTCGGCCGTATGCATGAATGAAATTAAATATCGCGTAGCATCTTTTTGACTTTTAGAATAATGCGACTCACCGTTGACATAAGCTCGGGTGGCATTGAGAATTTTAATGGTGTAAAAGTTAATCAGAATAAGCAGCAAACCCGAACAAATGGTTGCGGTCAGTAAAATGAAAATTTGTGGCTGCTTTAATAAACCTAAGGCTTTGAGTTTGTTCATCTGGATGTTGATTGAAAAACAAAATTCAAAATAAATCGAATAACTGCCAAAGAATCAGAGCTTTTAAACACAAAAAAAGCCTCTAAAAGTAAAATTTAGAGGCTTTTTGTACGAATTATTCTTTTTATTCAAGAGCAAAACTCACCGAGGCATTCACCACAATTTCAATTTCACCGGCGGCCAAAGTCTCACGCGGTGCTGCCGCGCCATCGGCCATAGCCATCGCTTTCATTTCATACATTGGGCGTGGTGGATAATAAGTTTGGGTATTGTCAGAAATATTGAGCGCTTTACCCACTTTTTGGTTCAGTACCGATACAAAATCTTCGGCTTTGGTTTTGGCATCGCGAATAGCCAGCTTTCGAGCCTCTGATTGCAGTTGACTCATTTTTGAAGATTTAAATTCTACATTGTCAATTCGGTTGATACCCACTTCGGTCAAACCGTCCATGAGCGCGTCATATTTGCTTAAATCTTTTAAAAGAACGGTGATGGTTTGATTGGCGACGTAATAATTTTTCTTTTTATCGTAGTCATAAGTCGGATACAACGACACTCTTTGGGTTTGATAATCTTCTTTGGCCAAATTAAATTTTTTGAGGTATTTAATCACCGCATCGATTTTGGTATCGTTTTCATTTTTGACTTCGGTGGCTTTGTTGCCTTTGGTTTCAACCGCTATTGAAATAGAAGCCTGATCCGGAATTACTTTTACTTTTCCTTCGCCCGTGACATTAATCATCGGAACTTGTTTGAATTCTTGTGCTTGAACAAAAGCTGTACACAAGGCTAATAAAAAGAAGATTTGCTTTTTCATGATGTAGATATTTAAATTTTGTGTTTGCCGTTACCAAATGTTGTGCCATTAGATTTTGCCGGATTTGGCCATGAAAAACAAAATCGCTATCGGAAGCAACAGCAATCCAACCATCAACGGTTCTTGGCTGAGTAAATCCGGAAACTTAATCAGCGTAATTAAAAATCCGCCCACCGCTCCGCCAAAATGCGCCGTGTGTCCGATGTTGTCGTTTTTGGCTTTCATTCCGTAGATTGAATACAATAAATAACCAATTCCGAACAAATAAGCCGGTATGGGAATCGGTATAAAAAACAAGTATAAACTCATACTCGGTTCCAACAAAATGGCCGAATACAAAACGCCGGTAACAGCTCCGGAAGCGCCGACCGCGCGATAACTGTAGTCATCTTTGTGCATCATCAAGGTGAGCAAACTGCCAAAAATGAGGCTTCCGAAATAAATCAATAAAAAAGATAGCGAATCCAAATAACCAATCACCACCGGAGCAAACATATACAGCGTAAACATATTAAAGAACAAATGCCCCAAATCAGCGTGCAAAAAGGCCGAAGTAATCATTCTATAATGTTCACCAGCGCGAATGCTGCCTATGTGGAATTCATATTTTCTAAAAAAAAATAAGTCATTAAAGGCTTTAAAACTCACCAAAACATTGGCCGCTATAAGCAAAAGAAGCAAAGTGTTCATACACCATTTTTGTTTGCGTAAAAATAGCAAAATGTTTGTGTAGCTTTTGTTAAAATGTCGGTTTCAAATCAAGTTGTTGCGCTATATTTGTACAAAATTTTGTGAATGCAACTTATTGCTTACTTACTGGCCTATCCTATTCTGTGGCTAATTTCGATACTTCCGTTTAGATTGCTTTACGCCTTATCAGACGGAATTTATATTTTACTTTATTACATTGTTGGCTACCGAAAAAAAACAGTGCGTCAAAATTTAGCCTTAGCCTTACCTCATTTAACCGACGCCGAGCGATTAAAAATCGAAAAAAAATCATTCCGCCATTTGTGCGATATGTTTTTAGAGATGATCAAAACCATGAACATTTCGCAAAAAGAAATCGAAAAACGCTTTGTGTTTACCAACATTGATGAATATAAAGCTTTTGAACAAAAGGGTAAAAGCATCGCCCTGATGTGCGCGCATTATGCCAGTTATGAATGGGTAATTTCAATCAACCGACACACCAGTTTTGAAGGATATGCCATATACAAACGCATCCGCAACAAGCATTTTGATGATTTGGTCAAAAAAATTCGTTCACGTTTCAAGGCTCATCTAATCACCACCAAAGAAACCGTTCCCACCATTAATGAGTGTTCTCGCAGCGGTAAATTGGGGATTTTTGGTTTTGCTTCAGACCAAACGCCTAAACTGAGTTCGGCTTTTCATTGGAAGAAATTTATGGGTGTGGAAGTACCGGTACATACCGGCGCCGAAATGTTATCTAAGCGACACGATATGAACATTGCATTTTTAAAAGTGCGCAAAGTCAGTCGCGGGCATTACGAAGCTCGTTTTGAGAAGTTTTATGAGAATGTCCAACAGTATCCCGATTACACCATTACCGACGATTTTATGGAAATGGTTGAATCACAAATCTACGAAGCGCCCGAATTTTATTTCTGGATTCATAAACGCTGGAAACACAAACGAAATTAACTACAACTTAAACCAATCGCTGAGCATTTGCTTTTGATGTTCAGAAGCATTTTTGTGGGTAAACTCATTGGTTTTTGAATCGTACTGATAATCAACCGCCCACGCTTGATGATTTGCAGCGAGTTCTTTAATGCATTGACACACGTATTGAATTTCTGCATTAGTCGTAGTGGGATGAATTGACAATCGAATCCAACCCGGTTTTTCCTGAAGGTTCCCTGAATCAATCAAACAAGTGAGTTTGTGCGAAGTATCTTGATCTACATTGAGCAAATAATGTCCATACGTTCCAGCACAACTGCAACCTCCGCGGGTTTGAATCCCAAAGCGATCGTTGAGTAATTTCACGCCTAAATTAAAGTGCAAATCTTCAATATAAAAAGAGATTACTCCCAAACGGTCGCGGTGTTGTGCCGCGAGAATCTTTAAATTATCAATGCTCCCGAGTTCATTGAATACGTAGTTGACCAATTCATGCTCGCGTTTAAGAATGTTATCAACACCCATTTGTTCTTTGAGCTGAATGGCCAAAGCCGTTTTGATGGCTTGCAAAAAACCCGGAGTTCCGCCATCTTCACGATCTTCGATGTTCTCTACATATTTGTGCTCTCCCCACGGATTGGTCCAAGCGACGGTTCCGCCACCGGGATGATCCGGCACACCGTTGCGGTAGAGTTTTTTATTAAAAACCAAAACCCCACTCGTGCCCGGTCCGCCCAAGAATTTATGCGGAGAAAAGAAAATCGCATCCAGCGCACAAGCTTCATCTTCCGGATGCATGTCAATCTGCACATACGGTCCTGAGCAAGCAAAATCAACAAAGCAATAACCTCCGTGCTGATGCATGAGTCGGGCTATTTCATGATAGGGTGTTTTAATACCTGTTACATTCGAACACGAAGTGATTGAAGCAATTTTAATTGAGCGATCGCTGTACTTTTCAACCGAGCGAGCAAAGGTTTCTATACAAAGCAAACCGTCCTCAGTAGCCGGAACAATCACCACTTCAGCAATGGTTTCAAGCCAAGAAGTTTGGTTGGAATGATGTTCCATATGCGAGACAAAAACCACCGGACGGTCGGTCAAATCCATCGTTGTTCTGGCTTTGAGCGACTCAGGTATTTTAAGCCCTAAAATGCGCTGAAACTTATTGACCACACCGGTCATACCCGAACCATCTGTGATGAGTACATCATCAGCCGACGCATGGACGTGCTTTTTGATGATTTCTTTGGCATGATGATACGCCAAGGTCATCATGGTTCCAGTTATCGTGGTTTCGGTATGCGTATTGGCTACAAACTGACCAAAATCATTGGTGAGTTTTTCTTCAATCGGACGATACAATCTTCCGCTGGCCGTCCAATCGGTGTAGATTATTTTTTGCGTTCCGAACGGCGATTCAAAGGTTTGATCCACCCCAATAATATGGCGGCGAAACGGCAAAAAATAAGCTTCGAGTTCGGTAGACAAAACAGTAGGCGTTGTATCGGTCATGAGTTTCTCAATTTGCTGCCAAAGATACATTTTTTGCTTTTTGACTCCTCGCGAAATCGATTGAAATTTTGCGTTAAAAAGTTCGCTAAAAACAAAAACCCGGAAAGTTTCCGGGCTTGCTTTAACAATGATTACCTGAAATTAAATTCCGGCAATCGCTTTGATTTCATCTATAATGCGCAACGCCAAAGCATCAGCCGCAGCCTGATTCGGCGCTTCGGTATAAATGCGGATAATCGGCTCGGTATTCGATTTGCGCAAATGCACCCATTCTGAAGCAAAGTCAATTTTTACACCGTCGATGGTTGAAATATCTTCGTGCTGATATTTATCGGTCATGGCTTTTAAAATCGCGTCAACGTCAATCTCAGGAGTCAGTTCAATTTTATTTTTACTCATAAAATACTGCGGATAGCTCGCGCGCAATTCAGCCACGGTTTGGTTCATTCCGGCCAAATGCGTCAAGAACAAAGCCACGCCTACCAAGCTGTCGCGACCGTAATGCAATTCAGGATAAATGATTCCACCGTTGCCTTCACCGCCAATAATAGCGTTGGTTTTTTTCATGAGTTCAACCACGTTTACCTCACCTACCGCGCTGGCTTGATAACTTCCGTTGTGTTTATGCGTGATGTCGCGCAAAGCTCTAGATGACGACATATTCGATACGGTATTGCCCGGAGTTTTGCTCAAAACATAATCGGCAACAGCCACCAAAGTGTATTCTTCGCCAAACATTTCGCCGTCGTTTGAAATAAAGGCCAAACGATCTACATCCGGATCCACCACAATGCCAAAATCGGCTTTTTCTTTAACAACCAAAGCGCAGATATCGCCCAAGTGTTCTTTTAAAGGCTCGGGATTATGCGGAAAATGACCATTGGGTTCACAGTATAATTTGACAACCTCAACGCCCATTTGCTCCAACAAATTAGGAATAATAATTCCGCCCGATGAATTCACACCATCGACCACTACTTTGAATTTTCGCTTCTGAACCGCTTCAACATCTACCAAAGGCAGATTCAAAACTTCATCAATATGAATATCCATATAAGCATCGTTGGTATGCACCGTTCCCAAATCATCCACTTCTGAGAAATCAAAAGCTTCGGCTTCGGCAATGGTCAGGATTTCAGCACCGTCGGCACCGCTCAGAAACTCGCCTTTTTCGTTGAGTAGTTTAAGTGCATTCCATTGTTTTGGATTGTGCGATGCGGTAAGGATAATTCCGCCATCGGCTTTTTCTAAAGGCACGGCCACTTCAACCGTCGGTGTGGTCGACAAACCTAAATCAACCACATCAATGCCCAATCCGACTAAAGTATTCACTACTAAATTGTGGATCATCGGCCCAGAAATTCGCGCATCGCGGCCAATTACAACCGTGAGTTTTGCTTTGTTGTGGTGCTTTTTGAGCCAAGTTCCGTAGGCTGATGCAAACTTTACCGCATCAACCGGTGTGAGGTTATCTCCGACTTTTCCGCCAATGGTTCCGCGAATTCCTGATATAGATTTTATAAGTGTCATGCTTTATTTTAATTTTATTAAACGCTGAGCAAATATAGTCAGCCCAAATGAAATGAAATGCGAAAATCGATGTGTGTCGATTAAAATCGCTAAATTGTGCCTATGAACTTTCTGGCGCATATTTATTTATCGGGCGATGATGATCTGATAAAAATCGGAAACTTTATGGCGGACAGCATTCGCGGACACAGCTATGAAGCCTATCCGCCAGAGATTCAAAAAGGAATTTTGCTGCACCGTTCAATTGATAGTTTTACCGATGCGCACCCAATTTACCGCCAAAGCAAACATCGGTTACACGAAAAATACGGTCATTATTCAGGTGTGATTATGGACATATTTTACGACCATTTCTTGGCCAAAAACTGGAAGGATTATTCTTCTGAAAAACTCGAAGATTACGCCGAAAAATTCTATCAATTAATCAAACAAAAACACGAAATACTCACTGTCAGGGTCCAAAGTATGATTCCGTATATGATTGCTCGAAACTGGTTGGTCAGCTATGCCAGCCTATCAGGTTTAGAAATGATTTTGTTTCAAATGAACCACCGCACCCAAAATAGAGCTTCGATGCATGAATCTATAGTAGAACTCAAGCAATTTTATGATGACTTTGAACACGAGTTCACTCTTTTTTTTGAAGAATTAAGGCAACATTGCACCCACAAATTAAAAGAACTCAATGCCTTATGAAAAAGCGTTTTCTTTTGTGTTGGTTCGTTTCCACCGCTATTTTTGCGCAAAAAGGCATCACCACCCAGCACGCGATGGTGGTTTCGGCTCGGATAGAAGCTTCTGAAATTGGCGCAGAAATCATGAAAAAAGGTGGCAATGCTTTTGACGCGATGATTGCTACCGAACTCGCGCTGGCCGTGGCTTATCCGTATGCCGGAAACATAGGCGGTGGCGGATTTATGGTGTACCGAAAAGCAGACGGAACCACCGGAGCCTTAGACTATCGCGAAAAAGCCCCAGCCGCCGCCCATCGAAATATGTATTTAGATGCCCAAGGAAATCCCATCGAGCAACTCAGTACACACGGCGCTCTAGCGGTTGGCGTTCCGGGAACCATCGCCGGAATTTTTGCGGTGCACGAAAAGTTCGGAAGTTTGCCCATAAAAACCTTGATCGAGCCCGCCATAGCGCTCGCCAAACGCGGAGTAGTCATCACCGAAAAACAACTGCAACAAATCGCCAAAAACCAAAAGGAAATTATTGAGGTAAGCGGCACACAAACTTTGTATGCACAGACTTTTAAATTGGGCGAAACCATTCAATATCCTGCGTTGGCCAAAACCCTTGAACGCATCAGCAAGCGCGGAAAAGACGAATTTTACCAAGGTGAAACAGCGCAAAAATTAGTTGCTTTTTTACAACAAAAAGACGGTGTCATCACCCTTGAAGATTTCAAAAACTATCAAGCTGTTTGGCGAAAACCTCATGTTTTTAACTACAAAAACTTGCGCATCATATCGATGTCACCACCCTCCAGCGGAGGCATCACGCTCAATCAAATCATGCAAATGATTGCGCCCTATCCACTCAATAAATACGGCCACAACCAAGCCAATTATGTGCAATTACTCACCGAAGCCGAGCGCCGCGCTTATGCCGACCGAAATTACTTTTTAGGCGATCCGGATTTTATCAAAATCCCAACAAATCAATTAGTTGATCCTAATTATCTAAAACAACGCATGAGTGATTTTTCATTCAGACAAGCCAGTCTTTCATCAGTTGTAGGACACGGAAACATCAGCATTTCTGAAAGCAACGAAACCACCCACTACTCTATAGTCGATGCGCTCGGAAACGCCGTTGCGGTGACCACGACCCTCAATGGCGCTTACGGTTCAAAATTGTATTGCGATGAACTGGGTTTTTTCTTAAACAACGAGATGGACGACTTTAGCCTCAAACCCGGAACACCCAACAGCTACGGATTGGTAGGTGCCGAGGCCAATGCCATTGCTCCGAACAAGCGCATGCTGAGCTCGATGACACCCACGATTGTAGAAAAAAACAAAAAACTCGAAATGGTCTTGGGCTCTCCGGGCGGTTCGACCATCATTACTTCGGTGTTGCAAACCATCCTTAATACAGAAATTTTTGGCATGAGCATGCAACAAGCTGTAGATGCGCCCAGATTTCACCATCAGTGGTTGCCTGATGAAATCGCTTTTGAACCCGATAGTTTTGACGATCAAACGCTTAAAACCTTAAAAGACCGCGGTTATAAAACCATCCAAAAAGAAATGCCTGTGATTGGCAAAGTCGATGCGATTCTCAAGAAACCCGACGGTAGCCTTGAAGCCGGTGCCGACAAACGCGGAGATGATGCTGCTGCCGGATTTTAAAGAATTAACCTTATCTTTGACGCTTATTTTTTATAAAAATGTTGCGCAACTTCATCCGCAGAATCGAACTCATTGTCAGTTGGGCCAAAAGCAAGCTCACCAACAAACAGTTCATCTTCTTATCGAGCGTTTTGGTAGGCATCTCTGCAGCTTTTGCCGTGATTCTACTCAAATCGTTTGCGCACAAAGTATACTCGTTTGCCACTTCGGTCAACGGAATTCTCAAACTCAGCTTCATCAATTCGGTGTTGCCCATTGTCGGGATTTTACTCACCGTTTTGGTCATTCGCAAACTCTTGGGCGGAACCATCGAAAAAGGCACCTCGCAAATTCTGTATGCCGTGGCCAAAAAAGCGGGCATTATTCCCAAAAAGCAAATGTACGCGCAAATTGTCACGAGCTCGCTTACGGTGGGTTTGGGCGGTTCAGCCGGATTAGAAAGCCCGATTGTGATTACCGGCGCAGCCTTTGGTTCGAACTACGCACAACGCTACGGTTTGGGTTATAAAGACCGAACGCTGCTCATTGGTTGTGGCGTGGCCGCTGGAATTGCCGCGGCTTTTAACGCGCCCATTGCCGGCGTTTTGTTTGCCATTGAAGTATTGCTGGTTGATGTAAGCATTTCGGCCTTTACCCCGATTATGATTTCGGCGGCTACTGGCGCTTTGGTATCAGCGATTATATTAGACGATACAGTGCTTTTGAACTTTAGCCAAGAGCAAAATTTCAATTACAAAAACACGCTCAATTATGTCATGCTGGGTTTATTTACCGGCTTTATATCGGTGTATTACGCCCGAAACTTTCAAAGAACCGAACACTTTTTCTCCCGACTCAAATTGGGCGTTTACAAAAAAGCCTTGCTGGGTTCATTATTATTAGCGGTAATTATTTTTGTGTTTCCGACTTTGTTTGGAGAAGGATACGAAAGCATTCGGATGCTGTCGGATGCTGACCCCGGCCAATTATTAGACAATACTTTGTTTAGCGATTGGCGTCACAACACATGGGTTTTACTCATTTTTGTGGGTTGTACGATGTTGTTCAAAGCCTTTGCCACCGGAATCACCTTAGGCAGCGGCGGAAACGGCGGAAACTTTGCGCCTTCGTTGTTCTTGGGTTCTTATGCCGGATTCTTGTATGCCAAAACACTGAACACGCTCGGATTGGTTCATTTGCCGGTAAGCAATTTTACTTTGGTGGGCATGGCCGGAATTCTGAGCGGATTGTTTCATGCGCCGCTTACCGCCATCTTCTTGATTGCCGAGATTACCGGAGGCTATGATTTGATGATTCCGCTGATGATTGTATCTTCGATAAGTTATGCCTTATCACGCCGATTCGAGCGTCATTCGATGGATGTCAAACAACTTGCCCGCAAAGGCCACGCGTTTACCAACAACAAAGACAAGAATATTTTATCCAACTTAGAAACCGAAAAAATCATCCAGACCGATTATCTGACCTTGGCGCCCGAAGACAATTTGGTGCAGTTGGTGGATTTAATCTCGCACTCCAACCAAGTAATTTTTGCGGTGGTTAACGAAGAAAAAGAACTGATGGGCATCGTGCATTTTAATGATGTGCGCGAGATTATCTTCAGCAGTTTCAAGGTTAAATACACCCCGGTTTCTGAAGTTATGGTTCCGGCCATTGATGTGGTTTATCCAACCGACAGCATGGAAGCTGTGATGAATAAATTCGAGAAAAGCAAAGTCAACTATTTACCGGTGCTCAAAAACGGAAAATACTTCGGATTCATTTCAAAAGCCAATGCGCTCGAGGCCTATCGCGAAAAGTTAAAGGCGATGATTATTGAGTAGTTCGGAACGGGAGCGCAAAGTTTCTCAAAGTCAAAACTAAGTTGAAGAAAATGTAGAAAGTTTAGGAAGTTTAGTTGAGAGATTTGAGTGACTGACGACCGACTCCTGACGACCGACTCCTGACGACTGATTACTGACAACTGAAAAAAGTTTAAGAAGTTTAGCTGGAACATTCTACTAAGCGAATTATCTAATTTCCTCATTTTCAAATTCTCTTCTGTCTAACAGCGCAGCGGTCTTTTCTCAGTCACTCAGTTGCTCAGCATCTTAGGCGCTCAGCATCTCATTCCCAAATTCGCTATCAATAAAATATCACAATTAACTCGATATAGTCAATAATGTTTTTGCTGTTTTTTTATCTTTGAAAAAATCAATTTTTATGAATCAACTACTCGATTTTATTGACCTGACCAAAGGTGAAGACAACCGCCAGAATGTACTTGAAAATGTAACTGCCAACATTTCTTTCAGAGGTGCCAATCTCTGGATTTTGGCTTGTGCCATAGTTATTGCTTCGGTTGGTTTAAACGTAAACTCAGCAGCTGTAATTATTGGCGCCATGCTTATTTCACCACTTATGAGTCCGATTATAGGTGCCGGTTTTTCGTTGGGCATTTATGACTTTAATCTTCTAAAAAAATCACTTAAAAATCTATTGATTGCTACGGTGGTTAGCTTGACGGTATCAACAATGTATTTTTATTTGAGTCCGTTTAAAGAAACACAATCTGAATTACTGGCCCGAACATCGCCCAATATCTATGATATTTTAATTGCCTTTTTTGGTGGTTTGGTGGGTGCCATTGCCATCACCCGCAAAGAAAAAGGAAACCCAATTCCGGGTGTAGCCATTGCAACTGCGCTCATGCCGCCGTTGTGCACCGCCGGATATGGTTTGGCAGTGGGAAATTTAGCCTTTTTTGGCGGAGCCATTTATCTGTATTTAATTAATTGTGTTTTTATTTGTGTGGCTACTTTTTTAATAGTCAAATTCTTGAAATATCCTCGATCAGTTGAATTTGACAAAAAACACGAAAAACAAATTACCTTCACCATCACCGCATTAACCTTGGTGCTTTTGGTTCCGAGTATTTATTTTGGATACATTCTTTTTGAAGAAAAAAAATTCGATCAAAAAGTAAATGAGTTTTTACAAAAAGAGTTTGTTGATCGTGGTTATGTAATTGTTTACAAAAAAACGCAGTTAAAAAACCATCCCAGTATTGAGCTGGCATTGCTTTCAAAAAAATTCACCGCAACAGAAACCGCCGAGATTAATCAAAGATTGAAATTATACCATTTGCAAAACGTACAATTAAAAATTAGGCAAGACACAACCAATCTCAAACAGGCTATTTTGAGTCAAATTAAATCTGAACAAGCAACACGCAACCCAAAAGATGCTTTGATGGCCGCTTTAAAAAATGAAAGCAGCAACCACTCGATTCAAAACGAATCACTACTAACTGAAGCCGAAGTTTTTTTTCCGACGCTCAAAGATGTTTCTATGGCCAACCATACTTTTAAAAATAAAGATTCTCAAACTGAGGAAATTCCGGTTTTGATTTACGTTTCTGAAAAACCACTCAATAAGGATGATTTAAACAAATTAGAACAATGGATCAAAGCAAAAACAAAACAAACTAGCGTTGAAGTTTTTTGGAAAAGCCCAAATTAAAAGAATAACCTCACCCCAAAAAAAAGACACTGTGACAAATACCCGAATATACAAGATGATTTTTGCGAGCGTATATCCACTGTATGTGCAAAAAGCCCTGAAAAAAGGCAGAACCCAAGCCGAAGTAGATGAAATCATTTGTTGGCTGACCGGATTTAACGCCATTGAATTGCAGCAACAGATAGAGCGCAAAACAGATTTTGAAACCTTTTTTGCTGAAGCCAAGTTACATCCGAATGCCGATAAAATTACAGGCGTTATTTGCGGGTATCGCGTAGAAGAAATTGACGATGCCTTGGTGCAAAAAGTGCGGTATTTAGACAAACTCATTGACGAGTTGGCCAAGGGCAAGGCAATGGAAAAGATATTGCGAGCATAACTCCATAGAAATTTAATTTTTAAAGTACTCTTTTGTTTTGAATCAATTGACCGGAAAAATAAAATATCAATTCACTGCCTCACCTTGGCAATATCAAGGCCCGGGCGGTTGGTGGTTTGTGACTTTGCCACCGGAAATATCAGCTGAAATCCGCACGCATTTAAAAGAATTTGAAGAAGGTTGGGGCCGATTAAAAGCCACGGCGCAAATCAACCAATACAGTTGGGCAACGGCCATTTGGTTTGATACCAAAGCCCAAAGTTATTTGCTGCCGCTCAAAGCGGAAGTCCGAAAAAAAGAAGCGATTGTGTTGGGAAAAACCCTTGAGGTAATCATTTGGGTATAACTATTTTGAGGATTTAAGATTTAAATTGAATAACTTAGCATCACTATTCAAGCAAAACATCCAACGCACAGCATCATCCTATGAAAAAAATTATTGGGCTTCTTTGTTTTTTTACGAGCATCACGGTTTGGTCACAAGATTTTTGGACCGAATTTTCAACGGCACAACCCTACACGCCCACCGGAGTTAAAAGTATTTCAATTGTCAACAACAGCACAACTTGGTGCAATATGGCCTGTGGCAATATCGGTTGTACGCCTATTCGTCGTTATGCTAAAACTACCAATGGCGGCAACAGCTGGACGACGCAAGAAATTGATTTAGGGCCCGATTCAAATCAGTTAAGGATTGCCAATATTTCTGGAGTTTCTGATCTGGTTGCCTATGCAGCAGTATATCCGACGACTGCTAATGTTTTGGGCGGAATTTGGCAAACCACCGATGGCGGAAATACTTGGCAAAAACAAACCTCTTCGGCCTTCTCAACGCCTATTTACTCTTATCCGAATTTTGTGCACTTTTGGGATGCCAACAATGGAGTTGCTGTGGGTGACCCTGCCAATGGATATTTTGAAATTTATACCACCGCTGATGGTGGCAACAATTGGTCTCGTGTGCCCATGACAAATGCCTTGGTTCCGCTGATGGATGATGAATTCGGCAACGAAAATAATTTTAAAATCAAAGGAAACTCTATTTGGACCTTTACCACTTATGGCCGCATTCTCAGATCAAGAGACCGCGGTGTTAGCTGGGAAGTTTTTCAATCTCCGCTAGCAGATTTTCCATGCTGCTTTTGTGATTCCAACAACAAACCCGACCTGGCCTTTACCGATGAAAACCACGGCTTGATACAATCAACGGATTATCAGTTATTCTATACCGAAAATGGAGGCGAAACATGGGGAATCCTTAATTGGTCCGGAGCCTTAAGAGATTTTAATATAACCGATGTACCGGGTTTGCCCAACACCTACATTTCTATAGGATTAGATATTGAAGCCAATATCGAAAGAGGCTCCTCTTATTCAATCGACGCAGGCAATACTTGGGTAAGCATCAACAACAACCCAGACCTCAACTATGTAGATGGCGGCTCGATTGCCATGCTTCATGAAGATTTAGGTTTTGCCGGCGGGTTTAGCAACTCGCCTACCGAAGGTGGTATCTTTCGCTGGGGCGGCGGAGCCATGTTGCGCACCGCTATTTTAGCCAACCCTGCCTTTGCGCATAAATTGTCGGCCCAAATCAGTCCGAACCCTACTTCAGGGTTATTGAATATTACCGGGCAAAACATCAACAAGGTAGAAATACGCAACCTATTGGGCAAAATAATTACTACAACCATGAGCTCATCGGGTCATGAGTGTTCGGTAGATTTGAGCAATTATGCACCGGGCGTGTATCTGGTTCAAGTAAGCAGCGACCAAGAAACTTCTGTCTACAAAGTGGTCAAAAAATAATTACTTCTACTCAAAATGAGTATCTTAGCATCACTCAGAATAATTCACTCAACTTAAAAGCCCGTATTGATGATTCAAAAACTACTCACCGCTTTGTTGTTCTTTTCAGTAGCCGCTTCGGCACAAACCACTTTAATTCCCGATGCTCGTTTTGAACGTGCACTCATTGAACTCGGCATTGATACCGACCAAACCATCAACGGGCAAATGGCCACGCAAGATGCTTTGGCGGTTACTTCGTTAGAAATTAGCGATAGTTCATTGCCAAATTATCCGTACCCAACTACGAGTCCTGATTTTAATGATGGATTGATTCACGATTTGACCGGATTAGAAGCTTTTGCAAATCTGGAACAACTCAGCATTCGTTTTACCATGGCCGAGCAAATCAATCTGAATGGTTTGATGAGTTTAAAACACTTACAGTTGGGCGACAACATGCTCACCAATGTTGATGTTTCGCACAACCCGCTTTTAGAGAGTATTGAAATATCTAATGGTGGCGATGTTTATCCGCTAAATTCTATCGGCGCGTTAGACTTGAGCCACAACCCGAACATCAATCACATCGTGGCTCCTAGTGTTACCCAAGTTAACCTCAACAACCAAAATAATCTTGAAAACATATTCTTGAATGTAGTTTGTGGCTTTTGTTGGGCTAACCCTGGTGAACCCATCCCAACGGTTTGTGTTCAAGTAGACAATCCCGTAGCGGCCACCAACCATCAATCGCCTTATAGCAGCTGGACGATACAATCAAGTGCAGGCATACACTTTACCGATGATGCAGTTCTCTGTGTTTTGGACAATGAAACTTTTAAGGTTCAAAACCTAAGCCTGTCGCCCAACCCCACCCGCGATTTCTTACAATGGCAAACAGCCGATGATATTACTGAAATCAAACTCTACGACCTAGCCGGACGCATCACCTTTGAGCAAAAAAATCCCGGAAAAGTGATCAACCTGCAAACTTTATCAAGTGGTGTTTATTTGCTTGAAGCCACTACTGCGAAAGGGGTTTTGAGAGAGAAAGTGGTAAAGGAGTAGTTGGCTCGTCAGTTACTCAGGCACATGGAGTAGTTGGGAGCGCAAAGTTCCTCAAAGTCAACACGAAGTTGAAGAAGGTTTAAAAAGTTTAATTGCAACATGCTGTTGCAAGCATCATCGCTCCTGAAACGTTTTATTCTGTATGCGTCAGCAACTCAGGCACTCAGCAACTCAAGCACATGGAGTAGTTGGGAGCGCAAGGTTCCTCAAAGTCAACACGAAGTTGAAGAAGGTTTAAAAAGTTTAAAGGTTTCGTCAACACCTTTGGCGCAACAAATCAATTCGTTTCTAAAGTTCCAAATATTCAAATTATCTTCTGTCTAAAGGTGCAGCAGTTTCTCACAGTGCAGCGGCTCAGTCGCTCAGGTAATCAGACACTAAACTTCCTAAACCTTTTATACTCTATAACTGGATTCAATCGATCATTTAATTTGTCACAGCTTTTCATCAACATACCAAGCGATTGTTGTTTGCGTTAACTCAATAAAATTCGTTATATGAAGCCCAACCCTAGCCTTTGGTGTTTTGCCCTCGCCCTGCTGTTTTTAACTAGTTGCCAAAGCCTGCGCGAACGCCGGGAGTTGCGCAGTATTTATATCGAAGAATTCAAACTCACCTATTTTGAAACGCTGCTGCAAAAAGCTTTTCACCACCCCGAGTTTCAAAAGGCTACCGCTTCAGACCGCAGCCATTTTTCAGAACCCATTTTAACCGAATCATCGCGCGCACTCATTGCGCAATACACCACCCTACATGCCGCCCAGATCCAACAAGACTCCATACAAAGCATCGGGCACCGCGCCGAAGGCAGCCAAGGCAAACGGGTTTGGGCTTTTGCGCTCAAACAATATAAAAGTAAGTGGTTAGAGGGGTTGGCGCGAAGTGAAGGAGAAAAATTTTGTAGGTTAAATAGAACGAATTAGGGGGAAACACTAATTTTTGATGTTCGAGTGTTGATTAGGAACATATTTAAATGATTATCTGCTTTTATTGAATGAATGTATTTTAACTGAAAGTAGCGTGGTTAGGTTTAGCTTTTTACTTTTTTTCCGTAGCCAAATCGACGTAAGGAGATTCATCGAACTCCTTTGTAAAATATAGTTTAGTGAGATAAAAATCGAGTTGCGCTAGTTATTATGGTTTGACCAATCTTGCTCAACGAGATTCAGCGAACACCTATGTAAATTAAGGTGTGTGAGCTAAACTGTAACAAAAAAGTCACACGGCCACTCAAAAAAAGCTATAAAAAGGGCCTTCAAACCTAAACCAGCCGAACTCCCTCCGCTGCGCTCCGTTCAAACACACCTGGTTCTTAACGGTTTCAAAGACCTCTTTTTATATACGCTTTTTTTAAGACGCCGGAGGCTGACGCGCACTGAATGAGGCGTTTTATTATTCTATCAGGCGTTTTCTAGATTATATGTTTTAAGTAATTCGTGGTAAAACGACACATGTTTGGGCTTTTGCGCTCAAACAATATGAAAGTAAATGGTTGAAGGAGTTAGCGCGAAAGGAAGCGGAGAAGTTGAGAAGATAATTTGTTGTAAAAATTATCAGCTAAAGAATGTTGATTAATTTGTTAGAGGTACTCACAAAGAAATAGCTGAATCCTATATTTTTGTTTTCATCCGATATGATTCACAAAACATCCATGAATAATACGATTGCCAAACCTTTTTTAAAATGGGCTGGAGGAAAAACCCAGTTGCTCCATGATATTGCAGAAGCCTTACCGGTTGATTTTAAAAATGAACCTTACACTTTTGTAGAACCCTTTGTAGGAAGCGGTGCTGTACTATTTTGGATGCTTGAAAATTTCCCCAATATCAACAGAGCCATCATCAACGACATCAATGGTGATTTGATCAATACCTACCGAATCATTGCGCAGCAGCCTGACCAATTGATTGCGATACTCAGTCAATTACAAAAAGAATTTCACGCCTTTGAAATCGATGCACAAGGCCGCAAAGCGTATTACATGAGCAAACGCGCAGAGTTCAACCAAAGAAACACAGACAATTGCACGCATGCTGCTTTGTTTATCTTTTTGAACCGCACTTGTTTTAATGGGTTGTTCCGTGTAAACCGCAGCAATCATTTTAATGTTCCGATGGGCAGCTACATCAAACCGCTGATTTGTGATGCCGAAAACCTCAGAGCGGTGAGCCAACTTTTGCAAAAGGTAGAAATCCTACAGGGCGATTACCAACAAACCCTTGATTATGTGAGTGGCTCTACCCTATTTTATTTTGACCCACCCTACAAACCGCTCAGCGCCACCTCAAGTTTTAACTCGTATGCAAAAGATGAGTTTGATGACCAAGAGCAAATCCGTCTCAGAGACTTTTGCCAAACCCTGGATGAAAAAGGCCATTCCTGGATGCTGAGTAACTCAGACGTTAAGGGCAATGATCTAAACAATCCTTTTTTTGACGACCTTTATGCAGCATTTAACATCAACCGAGTATACGCCAGAAGAAACATCAACTCCAAAGGTAGTAAGCGCGGTAAATTAACAGAACTCTTAATTACCAACTACTCTTATGAACAAGCTTTGTCGATTGCTTGAATTTGAAAACGATGATGACCTATTCAAGCACATAACCTCTACCTTTAAAGAAAAAGGCATCCTACTTTGGGACTACTTTGTCAATTGGGAAAAGGTATATAAAAACGTAAAACCGCTCGAAAAAGAGCTCAATCTATTAAACGTACTGATTGGCAAAGACAATGTTGCGCAAGAGGTGTACGAACTCATCAAAGAATACCCACAAGTCATCAAAGCATTTCCGTTTCTGATTGCCTTTCGCGACACACAAGTGTCTATGCTTACCGATGTAGCCAACTTTCAATACAAAGATTACGACTTTAAATCTAGACTGCTCAGCGACGATGACTGTCAAGACTTAGCCACCTTTTTTATGAAATCAGGCTTAGGGAATTTGGTGCAAGACAAACGCGTCAAAAACTTGGTTGACTACGTGACGGGTGTTGAAGTAGGTTTAGACAGCAATGGTCGCAAAAACCGCGGCGGAACCCTCATGGAAAACATCGTCGAAAACTTTGTCAAAAAAGCCTGCGATGAGCTAGGCCTACAATACATGAGTCAAGCCAATGCCAAAAAGATAAAAGACCAATGGGGCATCAGCATACAGGTTGATAAATCTTCTCGAAACCTCGACTTTGCTATCAACAAGAACGGCCAACTCTATTTTATAGAATGCAACTTTTATGGAGGTGGCGGTTCTAAACTAAAATCTACCGCTACCGAATATGTCAAAATGAACGAATACTGGAACGCCCAAAACATTACCTTTATTTGGGTAACCGATGGCGCGGGTTGGGCTTCAACACTACGACCGCTTCGGGAGTATTTTGATAAAGCGGATTATTTGTTGAATTTAGATATGTTGAAAGAAGGTTGTTTTAAGATAATAATAAATTAATACACATGACAGAAGATATTCGTATTTCACTCCTAGGTAAACTGGTAAACCATGAAGATGCTCTAAGAGTATTAAAAGAGAAGAAAAAAGAATATTTCTTCGAAACAATAAAACCTCATTTCAAAGAAGCATATCTTCAAGATGGTTGGGAAATAGATAGAGAATTTAAAACTTCTTTAAAAGTTAAGAAGGCTAAAACATTTGATGTTGCCTTTGAGGATGAAATCTGGAGTTTATTTGCTTTAATGGGCTATCGATTTCTGAATAGAGATAGAAATTTTAACCTCCCTTATGATAAAAACCAACCTTCCTTAACAAAACAAATTGATGTTTTTGCTAAAGATGATGAAACTGTTTTAATTATTGAGTGTAAGTCTTCTGAATCAAATAGTAGAGGAGATTTCAAAAAAGAGCTTGAAAGCTACCAAGGTATAATGGATGGGTTGAGAAAATCAATTCAGACCTTATTTCCCAACGAAAAACTTAAGTTTAAGTTCATTCTTGCTACAAAAAATTTAGCTATTTCAAATGAAGATTTAGAAAGATTAAAAAATATTGGTGGACTACATTTAAATGATGAAAATATTGAATATTTTTTTGAATTATATTCTCAATTAGGTCAAGCTAGTAAATATCAATTTCTGGGAAATATATTTGATGGCCAAGAAATTCCTCAAATGGAAAATAAAGTCCCTGCAGTTAGAGGAAAAATGGGAGGTCATATTTATTATTCCTTTTCAATTGAACCTGAAAAACTATTAAAAATAGGTTATGTGCTTCATAGAAATAAGGCAAATATAAATATGATGCCAACTTATCAAAGATTGATTAAAAAATCAAGATTAAAGTCAGTTGAGGATTTCATAGAAAATGATAATGGATATTTCCCTAATTCTATTGTAATCAGTATAGATGCTAAAAACTGCCAATTTGATCATGCAGATACACAGGTAAAAAGTACAATCTCAGATGTTGGGATTCTTCACCTTCCAAAAAAATATAAATCTGCTTTTATAATTGATGGACAACATAGACTTTATGGATACTCTAATACCAGCTATAAAGATAAAAATACGATACCTGTTGTAGCGTTTGTGAATTTAAGCAGAGAAGAACAAGTAAAGTTATTTATGCAGATTAATGAAAATCAAAAAGCTGTGTCTAAAGACTTGAAAGAAACTTTAAAAGCTGATTTATTATGGACTTCTGAACGTTATGACGAGCAAATGGATGCATTAACTTCAAGAATAGCTATTCATCTTGGTGAAAATAGAAATTCTCCTTTGTATGGTAAAATTAGTATAGGTCAAGATAAAGGTGATGTCACTATTCAAAACATAAAATTATCATTAAAAAGAAGTAGATTTCTTGGAAAAGTAACAAAAACTAAGATTGAAGAACTTGGTTTAATTTACAATGGTGATTTAGATTTTACCTTCGACTGGTTAAAAGAATTTCTTATTAAATCTATAGACTATTTAGCTATTAATGTTGAGGATGAATGGAAAAAAGATAAATCTTTAATCCTAAGCAACAATGGAGTATACGGAATTATCCTAATTTTAAGTGATATTTTATATTATCTTAAAAAAGAAAATATTATAGAAATTAAGTCAAGTAATATAAATTCAATAATACTTGAACTTCAAACTTATTTAGACCCAATTATAAATTATATCAAAAATATAGAATCTGAAGAATATGAAACTTTAAAAAAATCATATGGTGCGGGTGGACAAACTAAGTTCTGGAGGATTTTCCAACAGAAAGTAAGAGAAGATCATAAAGGATTTAACCCTGAGGGGTTAGATGAATATCTACATAAACAAGAAAAAGAATTTAACGATAGAGCTTTTTCAATTATTAGAGATATCGAAACCTTCTTTAAAAAAGACTTTAGATTAAAATTGGAGGAACATTATGGCAAGAAATGGTTTGAAAAAGGAGTACCTCCTAAGATTGCAGATAAAGCAATAGTGGATGCACTAACAAAAAACAGAAGCCTTGATGATGATGAAAAAGAAGTAGAACACTGGGACTGTTTAACAATAATTGCCTACAGAGAAATTGCAATGAAGAATTGGCAATCCATTTTTGAAAAAGAATATACAAAACCTGGTGAAGAAAAAATTAGTGGCGGAAAAGAAGAAAAAACCAAATGGATGGTAAAACTTGAACATTTAAGAAATCAAAATGTACATTCATATTATGTAACAGAAGAAGAGCTCTCCTTTTTAGAAGAGCTAAATGATTGGCTGATTAAGAAAGAGATAAAAAATAAGTTTCAAATTTAAATGCTTAAACCCTACTTCAAATCCAAAGACAAAAACTTCTACCTCTTACAAGGCGATTGCAAAGAGTTGTTGCCCCAATTTGAGCACAAGTTTGACATGGTGTTTGCCGACCCGCCGTATTTTTTATCCAACAATGGTTTGTCAATTCAAAGCGGGCAAATTGTATCGGTCAACAAAGGCCAATGGGACAAGTCTGAAGGGTTTGATTTTATCAATGATTTTAACCGCAGTTGGCTTGAGCTAGTGCGAGAAAAACTCAAAGACAACGGCACGATTTGGATTAGCGGCACTTATCACAATATTTTCTCGATTGGTCAATTGTTGCAGGAGCTTGATTTTAAAATCCTCAATGTCATTACTTGGGAGAAAAACAATCCGCCACCCAATTTTTCGTGTCGCTTTTTTACGCACTCGGCCGAGCTGATTATTTGGGCGCGCAAAAAAGAAAAAGTACCCCATTATTACAACTATGAGTTGATGAAACAACTCAACGGCAACAAACAAATGAAAGACGTTTGGAAGCTTCCGGCCATTGCGCGTTGGGAAAAATCCTGCGGCAAGCACCCTACACAAAAACCCTTATCGGTGCTCACCCGCATCATACTGGCCTCAACCCAGCCCAATGCTTGGATATTAGACCCTTTTACCGGCAGTTCAACCACAGGCATTGCGGCCAATTTACTCAATCGCAGATTTTTGGGCATCGATATGGAAACTGAATTTTTAGACATCAGTAAAAACAGAAAACTCGAAATCGATCAACCCAATATTGCCGCTGACTACTTGAAAAAAATAAGCGGCTTTAACCACAAAACCGAACTCGAAAACTTCTTGCTCAAAGAGCCAGTTGGTGAGTATAGTTTGGATATATCTTTTGCAAAGAGAAAATAAAACCTAACACCTAGCACTTCTTTTCTTTGAATCATCCTCACCTTTTGTTTGAGTCTTCTTTGTAAAACACCCCCATTTTACAAACAAAATACAAGCATGACTCAAACAACACTCAAACAAAACGTTTTAAAAGGGCTGTTTTTTGGGGTTTATCGGTAGGTATTTCTGTGGTAAATGTTTCAATTCAAATCTGCTGCTAAACGAATCATTACTTATAAAACACTTTATTCATTAAAAGTCAGATGATTAGACTCTTAATAACTCAGTAACCCCTTGACTGCGCTCGGGGTGACAAAGGCTGCCGTTTACACGATGGTTTCAAAACAAACATTCCGCAAAACGTTGTATTAATAAATACATGCCCCATTCGGTGTGCGTCAGCCCCGGCGTCTTAAAAAAAGCGTACATAAAAAGAGGCCTTTGAAACCGTTAAGAACCAGGTGTGTTTGAGCGGAGCGCAGCGGAGAAAGTTCAGCTGGTTTAGGTTTGAAGGCCCTTTTTATAGCTTTTTTTGAGTGGCCGGATGATTTTTTTGTTACTTTTTATCTCACTAAACTATACTTTACAGAGGAGTTCGATGAATCTCGTTGATGAGGCATTTATCTATCAATTATAATTATCTCAACTCGATTTGCATCCAAGGCAAAAAGTAAAGAGCTAAATCCTATTTCAATGCATTACGTTTACACACATGCTTTCAATTAAACTCCTAACCTTTGACTAACCCGAAAACCAAATAGCGCGGATTTAATTCGTCAGTTCGGCTGCGCCTCAGGTCTACATTTCTAAAAGAAGTTTAGTTCAGACATTCGCGCACCGACAACTGTTAACGTCCAACCGACCACACTATAAATTCAGTATATTTGCCCCCGAAATTCTCCCGCTCAAAGCATGCGCTATTTTATACAGTTTTCATACAACGGCACGCAATACCACGGTTGGCAAATACAGCCGCAGGCCCGCTCGGTACAGCAAACCCTGACCCATGCCTTGAACACGCTGTTGTCAGAAAAATTTGAAATCACCGGTGCCGGCCGAACCGACAGCGGCGTGCATGCCCAAATGATGTATGCGCATTTTGACTATGAGCGCGCTTTGCCCGAAAATTTAACACACAAACTCAACTCGTTTTTGCCCAAAGACATTGCCGTGCAAAAAGTTTTGGCCGTAAGCGATGAGGCGCATGCCCGATTTGATGCCACCGCACGCACCTATCAGTACCACATCCATCAGCAGAAAAATGTTTTCTTAGACGGTTTGAGTTGGTTTTATGGCAAAGAACTCAATGTGGAAGCGATGAACGCCGCCGCGCAGTTGCTCTTGTCGCACACCGATTTTGAGTGTTTTTCAAAAGTGCATACCGAGGTGTATACTTTTGACTGCGCCATTTCTGAAGCTTATTGGACGGTACACGAAGATCGTTTGACCTTTACCATCACGGCCAATCGGTTTTTGCGCAATATGGTTCGGGCCATTGTGGGCACTTTGCTCGAAGTGGGCCGAAACCAAATGAGCACAGCAGAATTTCAGCAAGTATTAGACAGTAAAAACCGCAGCGAGGCCGGAGTTTCGGTACCTGCACACGGTTTGTATTTAACCAATATTGTGTATCCGTATGTTTCGTTGCACCAGGATATTGAATGAGAAAACAAAACACACATATAAGAAGAAATCTTTAGCCCCGATTGAAGCGGTTATCCTTTTGCTTTGTTCTTTAAAAAGCAAAAGATAAAAGCGAAAAGCGGGAATAGCTACTCAAATAAAATAGCTCAGTCTCATAGAGACTCAGCAACTCAGTAACTCAGATGAAAGCAAAAGCCTTTGATACCGTCGTTTTTAAACGAATTCTAAAATACGCCAAACCTTATCGTTGGCGCTTTAACAGCGTGATTGCGTTTGCCATATCGCTCTCGGTGTTTGCGGCGCTCCGGCCGTATTTGCTCAAACTGACCGTAGACAATTACATCAAAACCCACGACGGACAAGGCTTGCTGTTGTATATCGTGCTGATGGGCGTGGTGCTCATGCTCGAGGTTTTGTCGCAGTTTTATTTTGTGCTCTGGGCCAACTGGCTCGGGCAAGATATTGTCAAAGACATCCGCGTGAAGCTTTTTAAACACATGCTGAGTTTTAGAATGCAGTATTATGACAACGCTCCGGTAGGCCAATTGGTGACGCGTTCGGTATCAGACATCGAGCAAATTGCCAAAATTTTTAGCCAAGGTTTGTTTATGATTACCAGTGATTTGATGAAGATGCTTGTGGTGTTGCTCTTTATGTTTTATATGAACTGGCAACTGAGTTGGATTGTGGTGTTGGCCATGCCGGTGTTGGTGTTTTTTACAAGAATTTTTCAGCGCAAAATGCAGGTGGCTTTTGAAGAAGTGCGCAACCAAATTGCCAACATGAACACTTTTGTACAAGAACGCGTGACGGGCATGAAAATCGTTCAGCTGTTTCACCGCGAAGCCATCGAGGCCGAGAAGTTCAGCGAGATCAATGACAAGCACCGCAAGGCTTGGGTCAAGACTATTTTGTATAACTCGATTTTCTTTCCGATTGCCGATATTATTTCATCGCTTACTTTGGGGTTTGTGGTGCTCTATGGCGGGATTAGAATTTTGCACGGCGACCATTTTACCACCTTCGGGGATTTGTTTTCGTACACCATGTTTATTGGGATGTTGTTTAATCCGCTGCGTCAAATTGCCGATAAGTTCAACGAGATGCAAATGGGGATGATTTCGGCCAATCGCGTGTTTGACATCATTGATACCCAAGACCAAATTCAAGATACCGGAAGTGTGACAGCGCCAGTTTTTGAAGGCAACATTGAATTCAAAGACGTGCATTTTAGCTACATTCTAAACGAAGAAATCATCAAAGGCATCAACCTGCAGGTCAAAGCCGGTCAAACCGTGGCCATCGTAGGGGCTACCGGCGCCGGAAAATCTACGATCATCAATTTGCTCAATCGCTTTTATGAAATCAACGCGGGCAGTATTTATATTGACGGCCGCAACATCAACGAATACACTTTAGAGTCGATGCGCCAACAAATTGCGGTGGTGCTGCAAGATGTGTTTTTGTTTGCCGATACGATTCTGAACAACATCACGCTGCGCAATCCGGGTATTAGTCGCGAGCAAGTGATGCAAGCGGCTCAGAAAATCGGGGTACACGAATTTATCACCAGTCTTCCGGGCGGTTATGATTACAACGTTAAAGAGCGCGGGGTGATGCTCTCGTCTGGGCAACGCCAACTCATTGCGTTTTTGCGCGCTTATGTGAGCAACCCGAGCATTTTGATTTTGGACGAGGCCACTTCATCGATCGATACGCATTCAGAAGAACTCATTCAGAGCGCCACCGATAAAATCACGCGCGGAAGAACTTCGGTAGTGATTGCGCACCGATTGGCCACGATTGTCAAGGCCGATCAAATCATCGTCATGGACAAAGGTTTGATTGTAGAGCAAGGCACGCACGCCGAACTGCTCAACATCTCGGGCGGGTATTACAAGAACTTATACGATTCGCAATTTCTATCGGTTGAAGAATAATTTAAAATTGATACATATTAGCTGTTAAAATTTCAAATAGTTAATATTATCTTAAAAAAATTATACTTTTAGGCCGCTAAAAAAATTAGAATGCGCGCTCAGATTTATCGGTTACTAATTCTCTGTTTGTTTTTTTCCATCGCAGCTCAGGCACAAACCGCTGTTGATTCACTGAAGCTCAGTGCCATTAAAACCGATTCTATCAAAGTGGTACCACAACAATCGGTGCGCATTGATAACAATACCACTTATATTTTTTCGAAACCCAGAACCATTGATTTGATTCGTTATGTTCCGTCTGATTTATATCAATTCGGCGTTTCATTAACGCGCAAAGAAAACCTCAAATGGGATGCTTTGGCTTTGGGCGCTACCGCGGTAACGATTCCGTACGACCAAAAAATTCTTGAAGACGCCATTGATTTTGGCGATCGATTGGGCGGTTGGGACGAGTCGCCGCGCTACAAACGCGTTTTGGGTTTAGAATTTTTCCC
>JAXLVE010000010.1:0-125845 GCA_046329175.1 Flavobacteriaceae bacterium | reverse complement strand
AAATCATCACCGCCGAATCATTCTCGGCGCCGTCGGGCTGTTCGCTATTAGTCCTCGCCGCTCCGCTCTGCTGCGCGGCTGTGGGCTAACCGCTGCCATCCCTCACGCAGCTTCCTCAGATAGTTTGCAGCAAAACCAAAGCTTCTGAAATGGCTCAAACATTCCGCCACACGCCCGCGAGAACGATTACCTTCGGTCAGTTCGGCCAAAAGCCTCGGGTGAAGCCAAGTGCCGCGCACTGCGCAAAGCGCGACCCGCAGGGGCACGCCCAAATTCTGTTTCGGATAATGAATTAAATGCTTAATTTTCGGTCATGAAAAAACTCGTCATACTTACCGGAGCAGGCATCTCGGCCGAAAGCGGGCTCAAGACTTTTCGCGACAGCAACGGTCTTTGGGAAGGGCACAATGTGATGGATGTGGCTTCACCCGAAGGTTGGCAGCGCAATCCTGAATTAGTTTTGGATTTTTATAACCAACGTCGCCGCCAATTGCACGAAGTGTCACCCAATGCCGGGCATTTAGCTTTGGCGGCGCTCGAAACTCATTTTGAAGTGCACATCATCACCCAAAACGTCGATAATTTACACGAGCGTGCGGGCAGTTCTCGGGTTTTGCACTTGCACGGCGAGTTACTCAAAGTGCGCAGTACGCAGCATGAACATGCGGTTCTTGATTGGTCGGGCGATTTAAACCTGGGCGATACCGATGCACACGGCCATCAGTTGCGCCCGCATATTGTTTGGTTTGGCGAGGCGGTTCCGGCTTTAGAACAAGCTTTAGAACTCACCCGCGCAGCCGACATTTTTGCGGTGATTGGAACTTCGTTACAAGTATATCCGGCGGCCGGCTTGGTTGAATATACCCGCGGTAACATTCCGATTTTTTATATTGATCCGCATCCGACACAGCTTCCGTATTTGGGCAATCCGGTCACGGTGATTGCCGAACCGGCCACCACCGGCGTAGCGAAAATGCAGCAACAAATCATATCATTACTCGGGTAATTTTTGGTTTGGCTTTTGGGCTTAAAGATTTATCTTTGTGCCTTGAAAACAACACACATGAACTCGCTCAACGAACTCAGCGCCTTATCGCCTATTGATGGCAGATACCGCGCAAAAACTCAATCACTCGCACCGTATTTTTCAGAAGCAGCACTCATTCGCTACCGCGTTTTGGTAGAAGTAGAATATTTTATCGCGCTTTGTCAATTGCCTTTGCCGCAACTCAAATCGGTAGATACCAAGGTCTTCACTACTTTTCGCTCTTGGTATGAGACCTTTTCAGAACAAGATGCTTTGCAAATCAAGGAAACTGAAAAAACAACCAACCACGATGTCAAAGCGGTAGAGTATTTTATCAAAGCGAAATTTGATGAAATCGGTTTGAGCGATTACAAAGAGTTCATTCATTTTGGGCTGACTTCGCAAGACATCAACAATACGGCTATTCCGCTTTCGGTCAAAGAAGCTTTTCACGAAGTATATCTCAAATCGCTCATTGCCCTGATTGGCAAACTCAAAGATCTCAGCGATGATTGGAACGATGTGCCGATGCTTGCCCGAACCCACGGACAACCTGCCTCGCCTACGCGTTTGGGCAAAGAGATTGCGGTTTTTACCGAGCGTATTGAAGAGCAATTGCGCTTGTTGTTTCAGATTCCGTTTGCCGCTAAATTTGGGGGCGCGACCGGAAATTTCAACGCACATCACATTGCCTATCCAAATGTGGATTGGAAAAAGTTCGGCAGTGATTTTGTCGAAACTACTTTGGGTTTACAGCATTCATTTCCGACTACGCAAATTGAGCATTACGATCATTTGGCCGCTTTTTTTGACGGACTCAAAAGAATCAACAATATACTTCTTGATTTAGACCGAGATATTTGGACCTATGTGTCAATGGATTATTTCAAACAAAAAATCAAAGAAGGCGAAGTGGGCTCATCGGCCATGCCGCACAAAGTCAATCCGATTGATTTTGAAAATTCTGAAGGCAACTTGGGCATCGCCAATGCCTTGCTCGAGCATTTATCGGCCAAACTACCCATCTCGCGTTTGCAGCGCGATTTAACAGACAGCACGGTACTGAGAAACATCGGCGTTCCGCTGGCGCATACGCTCATTGCTTTTGACGCCACGCTCAAAGGGCTCAACAAACTCTTGCTCAATCAAGCACGCCTAGAAGCTGACTTAGAAAACAATTGGGCTGTTGTGGCCGAAGCGATTCAAACCATCTTGCGCCGCGAAGGTTACCCGAATCCGTATGAAGCGCTCAAAGCTTTGACGCGAACCAACCAAGTCATGAACCGCGAAACCATCCATGCATTTATTGAAACATTAAACGTAAGTGTATCGGTCAAAAATGAATTGTTGGCCATTACGCCGAGTAATTATTTGGGGATATAAAACACCTAAGATATTTAAAATGAAAGCCCCGCTCATGCAGGGCTTTTTTTATAACTTATAATTTCACAAACTTCGCGCACGAACTGCCTTTATCAGAATTGATTTTCATAAAGTAATTCCCTGTTTTCAAACTTGAGACATCAATTGTTTTAGTTTGCTGTGCGCTCGGAACGGTCAACACCAACTGCCCTAAAGTATTGTAGATGTTGATAGAAGTAACCTCGATGGCTTGGGTGGTTTCTATATTCAAAACATCTTTTGCCGGAACCGGATAAACTTTGAAATAATCCGTGAACTCGAAATCATGATTGGCCAACAAAGCTACGGTTGTCGTTGCGGTATTGGTGATGATCGGAAAGTTGTAATCAAAGTAAATACCCGCATTGTTGCTGAACGAATCACCTACAACCAGCGTTGGTTTGGTTTTGATTTTAAAAGCTACATAACCGTCGTTGTGCGCATCGTCAAACGGAAGATTGATGTTTTCAAAAATGAATTCAACTTTATTACCGCCAGAAATTTTGGTCACAAACGCATGACTTCCGCTCACAGGAACCAAGGAATTCAAGTCAAATTTAGTGGTGTCAATCATATCTTTCACCACTATGTTTTGCGCATTGGCGGTTCCGGTGTTTTCAAAACGAATCATATAATGCACGTCTTTGCCCACCATTTCTGGGGTAATCGTGTTGCCTTCGAGACAAGTTTTGTCGTTTGGATCATAGGAATTCACCACCGTTTGATTCAAAACAAAAGTGTTGTCCGAAGGTGTTTCATCGGTAGCTGAACTACTCACCGAAGCTGTAAAAGTCAAAGGATCACCTGCATTAAGAGGTGGATTCTCCGTAGGTGAATTCGCATTCAAAACCACTAATATTTCTCGAGTCTCAAATGGCAATAAATCGGTGAAATCCCAATTGAGATAATTGATGACTTGTGATGATACTACCGGAGTAGATATTACATAATCTAAAACTGCATCGTTAAAAGCAAAACTGATGGTTCCTGATTGTGGATGGGTGCCTTTGTTTTTGTAAATGATTTTATAAATCGCGTCAAAACCCGGAAGAGGAAGCATCATCGGAATAATCACCACTTCAAGATCCGTATGCACTCCGTTGGGTGTTAGACAAAAGTTTTGTGTCAAGGGACTTGCAGAACTCGGAAAGCTAACACTCACGCTAGCTGGGTCAATATTAAAATAGGTTGGGTTTTCAAGTACCGGTATTACCGTGTGGGTTCCGGCCACCACCGGTAGAGTGTAATTCCCAAACGAATTTGATATGATGTTCCCGCTAACTGTTCCGTTTGAAACTGAGAATTTCATATTCGGATATGCAAAATCACTTGGGTCGCAACCATTTTCGTTGAAGTCAAAACGAGTTGTTCCGGCTATTTCATAATAAGTTCCGCCGGGCACAAACGAACAATACGAATTCACTTGAGTCAACGGATTGTAGTACAACATCATATTCGACAACTCACTATCATCGGCACAAATGTAGGCCAAGTTAGGATTGTTGTTCAACTCAATGGTATCGTTGTGTCCGTTTTTGATAAACAACGAGTTCAGGTTATTGTTTTTGACATTCAAATAAAAGAAAACCGTATTTTGAGATAAGTCAAGGGTAGTGAGCTGATTGTTATCTATATAGAGATGAGTTAACATTGGATTATGAGAAACATCCAGACTGGTCAACATACTGTAACTAGCATTTAATTTTTTAAAATTGGGTAGATTTGTTAGATCAATTGAGTTAATATTTGTGTACCCAATACCAATTTCTTCAATTTGTGTTAAACCATTAAGGTTCAATCCATCAATTTGATTTGCACCCAAGCCACAACTTTTAAGTTCTACAAAACTGGTCAAATCAATAATACCATTCAATAAATTATTTGACACGTTCAATGATTCAATATGATTGGTTCCCTGAAAATTTATAGAGCTCAAAGAAGTTAAACTGTTATAATTTAAACTAACAGATTTTAAATTAGGCATCTGAGATAAATTAATCGAAGTAAGATTCGATTGTGTACAATTCAAGGTGGTCAACATAGACAAACCAGACAAATTCAGAGTAGTCAGATTTGTATAGGAAATACTTAAATAATTCAAGTTCGTAAACATCTCCAAACCGGTTGCATCACTAATATAATCTTGAACGTTAGTAGGATTAGAACTGATCATTAAATATCCTACATTTTGTGCTTCGCTCACTTCGATTTCTCCGTTGCCGTTTGCATCAATCATCAATGACTGATTGTTTAAGTCATAAGCCAAACCTGTATGCAACAACTTTGCTTTTAATAGCGGATCCGGAAAATTGATAATCTGCGCCTGAGCAGAAAAAAAGAGAAATAATGTGAACAGAACAAAGTAATTTTTTTTCATCATCGATTGTTTGGCTGCTCGTAAAGATAGTTAAAACATTCAGACAAAAGCTCCTAAAAACAAAAAAGCCCCGCTACTAGCGAGGCCTTTATATATCAAAAAGAAAATATTATTTTTTCTCTTTTTCTTCCATTTGGGCTTTCAAACCAGCCAAAATGTCGTTGTTATCTCCAAGAGTCGAAGCCGGAGCATTGCTAGAAGAGCTGTTTGATTCAGCAGCAGCTTTTACTGCTTTTTCTTCTTCTTCTCTGAAAATAGCCGTGTGCGAAGCTACAACGCGTTTGAATTCTTTGTTGAACTCAATTACTTTGAACTCAGCAGACTCGCCTTTTTTCAATTTTTTACCGTCTTCTTTCTCTAAGTGACGCGCCGGAATAAAAGCAACGATGTCATCACCAAATTCAACTGTAGCACCTTTGTCAACCAACTCAGCGATGGTTCCGTTGTGTACTGTTCCTACAGCGAATGAATCTTCGTATTTATCCCACGGATTAGCAGTGGTTTGTTTGTGACCCAATGACAATTTACGGCCATCAACGTCTAACTCTAATACTACTACATCCAATTTGTCACCTACGTTTACAAACTCAGATGGGTGTTTGATTTTCTTAGTCCAAGAAAGGTCAGAAATGTAGATCAATCCGTCGATTCCTTCTTCTAATTCAACAAATACTCCAAAGTTTGTAAAGTTGCGCACGATACCTGTGTGTTTAGAACCTACAGGATATTTAGCCGTGATGTCTGTCCAAGGATCTTGTGTCAATTGTTTGATACCCAATGACATTTTGCGATCTTCACGATCCAAAGTCAAAATCACAGCCTCCACAACATCACCCACTTTTACGAAATCTTGAGCCGAACGCAAGTGCGTTGACCAAGACATTTCAGAAACGTGAATCAAACCTTCAACACCTTCAGCAACTTCGATAAACGCACCGTAGTCAGCAATTACCACTACTTTACCTTTTACTTTGTCACCTACTGCCAAGTTTGCATCTAAAGCATCCCAAGGGTGAGCGTTCAATTGTTTCAATCCTAATTGGATTCTTGTTTTCTCATCATCAAAATCAAGGATAACCACGTTGAGTTTTTGATCTAATTCAAGAACTTCACTTGGGTGGTTGATTCTAGACCATGACAAGTCAGTAATGTGGATCAATCCGTCTACGCCACCAAGGTCGATGAATACTCCGTATGAAGTGATGTTTTTAACCACACCTTCGAGTACTTGACCTTTTTGCAATTGACCGATGATTTCTTTTTTCTGAACTTCGATGTCTGCTTCAATAAGCGCTTTGTGCGAAACAACAACGTTTTTGAATTCGTGGTTGATTTTTACCACTTTGAATTCCATCATTTTGTTTACATACACATCGTAATCACGGATCGGTTTCACATCAATTTGTGAACCTGGTAAGAACGCCTCGATTCCGAAAACGTCTACGATCATACCGCCTTTAGTTCTGCATTTTACAAAACCGTTTACGATCTCGCCTGTTTCGTGAGCAGCAATAACGCGATCCCATGATTTAATAGTTCTAGCTTTTCTGTGTGAAAGCACCAATTGTCCGGTTTTGTCTTCACGAACGTCAATGAGTACTTCAACTTTGTCCCCAACTTTCAAGTTCGGGTTGTAACGGAACTCATTCAATGAGATAACTCCTTCAGATTTAGCGTTGATGTCAACAATAACATCGCGGTCAGTGATGCGAACCACTACCCCAACAACTACTTCTTCTTGATCCGTATCAATAAAAGTTTTTGATACTAAATCTTCAAATTCTTTAAGGTTTTTCTCGTCTACTGCATCGATTCCTTCCTGGAAGTTGTGCCAGTTGAAATTTTCCAAAAATTCCGCTTGTGATTTTAAAGTGTCAGCCATGCTGATAAAAAAATTTGTATTCTGCTGTTTTTGAGTTTTTTACCGCGAGTAAACCAACAGAAGCTGTTATGTTTTTTTAGATAATTCCCTTTTGAAAACTCTTCTCCGCCAAAAGGTGTGCAAAAGTAAGGCTATTTTTTTGAAATGCAAACTAATAGAAGCAGAAATTTAAGCCAAAACAATTTGCGTGGGGCATGATTATTTTTTGATCAGAAGCTTTTTCCCGCTTTCGCCTTAATCTCTGCGCTGCGCTCCGAGGATATCGGCTCTATCGGGGCTAGGGCTCGCTACAAAAAACAAACCCGACGTTTTCACATCGGGCTTTATATATTTCAAATAAAATGATTACTTCTGAACTTCATCAAAATTCACCATCCAACCAATACCGAATTGGTCGGTAAACATCCCAAAATAAGCGCCCCAAAAGGTGTTCATCATCGGCATAATCACATTTCCGCCGGCAGATAAACCCTGAAAAATTCGGTCGGCCTCTGCACGGCTCTCGGTATTAATCGATACCGAAAAATTATTTCCAAACTGCACATCGCCGCTTTGGCTGGTGCTGTCGCTGCCCATCAAAATCGTATGCGGGCCAATCGGCAAAGAAACATGCATCACGCGTTCGGCATCCTCGCCCGTAGCCGGCGGACAATTCGGATCATCCGAAGGCGGCATGTCTTTAAACTTGCCCATATAGGGGAATTCTCCGCCAAAAACCGATTGATAAAACAAGAATGCTTTTTCGCAATCTCCGTTAAAAATTAAGTAAGGATGAATTGAGTTCATAATTCTAGTTGCTTTAGTTTGTTTTTATATACTTAAAATTATTTTATAAAAAAGCTCCTTCAAATAAAGGAGCTTCTATTTTAATGACTTACCTCGCCAATTTCATCCGGCTTATGCTCATGCTTAAACATCACCGCAAATAATATCGCAATGACCAGCGCATAGCCCGCAAATGAAAGCCAAATGTGGTGCCAATCGCGTTGACCGTTGTGGGTAAAGAAATTATCGATGATCATACCGCTGAACAAACCGCCAAAAAAAGCGCCAAACCCGTTCGACATCATCATAAACAAACCTTGCGCTGACGAGCGAATTTTAGAATCAGTAGTCGTTTCCACAAACAAAGAACCCGAAATGTTGAAAAAGTCAAAGGCCATTCCGTAGACAACACATGAAAGGATAATCATCCACAGACCGCCCACCGGGTTTCCGTAAGCAAACAATCCAAAACGCAATACCCAAGCCAGCATCGAAATAAGCATGACTTGTTTGATCCCAAACTTTTTCAAGAAAAACGGAATCGCCAAAATAAACAAGGTTTCTGAGATTTGCGAAATCGACATGATGATGGTTGAATATTTCACCACAAACGAATCGGCATATTCTGGTACGCTGGCAAACTCAGACAAATACACATCGCCATACATATTGGTGAGCTGTAAAGCGGCTCCGAGAAACATCGAGAACAAAAAGAACAACGCCATTTTGTAGGTTCCGAAGAGTTTAAAAGCTGTGAGCCCGAGCTTTTCAGACAGTGAAGCATTCTCAGAGATGAGCTTTTGCGGAGGACATTTGGGCAGCGTAAATGAGTAAATTCCCAACACAAAGCCCATAATGGCCGAAAAATAAAACATATTGGCCGAAGCTTTGTTACCCGTCAAATTGGTAATCCACATCGCGGCGATAAAACCTACGGTGCCCCAAACACGAATGGGCGGAAACACCTTCACCACATCAAAATTGTTGTTCTTTAAGATATTATAAGCTACTGAGTTTGAAAGCGAAATGGTCGGCATATAGCACAACATCGCGGCAAAAATCACCCAATAAAAAGTAATCGGGTCATTGACCTGCGGAATATATAAAAGCGCAAGACCGCTCAAGATATGAAGAATTCCATAGAGCTTTTCGGCATTCATCCACTTATCGGCAATGATGCCCGTAAGCGCCGGCATCACAATCGAAGAAATGCCCAAAGTCGAAAAAATAGCGCCAAATTCAGCGCCGCTCCATTGTTTGGTTCCGAACCAATAATTGGCCACCGTAATCAACCATGCACCCCAAACAAAAAACTGTAGGAAACTCATGATTGTGAGCTTAAACTTGATATTCATAAATAATAGTTTTGGTTATAGATAGTTGGGTAAAACTACTATTTTAATTGAGATATACAAAAATTTACAACGATTTCGAAACAGCAAAAAAGTAGATTTTACACTTTCGATTTCTGAAATAAGGGCTATTACCCCACAATATGATTCACCAAATCCAAAACCTTTTCAAACTGCTTTTCGCGGGTTAAGTGCGCGTTGTCAATTTCAATGGCGTCCTGAACTTTGATAGCGATAAAATCAATGGACTAATTGAAAACTATTCGTAATTATATGTAATGGTTTTGTATAGGTTTCCATTATTGTAGACAAAAGCTTTAACTGGATAATTCAAAGTATTGTATATGTACCTTAGTTCATATACAACTGAGTAAGGCTCTGTTATTCTTGTCGGATTGTTGAAAGATATCGCATTCATAGCCAAATATTCTGTTGTAATCCCCCCAATTCTGTATGGATTAGTATTATTATCATAAGAATTAAAAAAATAATCTCTATAAACGCCACCACTATAATAAATGCTCGTTTTATACAAATTCCCATTAGAATCAAATAGATAAGAAGTATTATTATTTCTTCTTGTTAATTGTCCTAGACTATTGTATGAGTAACTAGTTTCAGGATTGGATGAAGTAGCCGTAGGAGGAGTTACTAAGGTTATAAGTCCGGCAGTGTAATAACAGTAATAAATAATTGATGAAGTACTTGATGCCCCATTATAAGACCGTGATTTTTCAATACTTGTTATCTTCCCACTATTGTATAAAAAATGGCTAAGATTATCAATTGTTGCTATTGTACCCCCATAAACATAGTTTTCAGTTGAAAGCAACCCATTATCATAAGTAAAACGGTAGGTCTCATAAACTAAATTTTGTGGATTAGCATAACTTACATAAATTTCTTTAAGTCTTGAAATTGGTGTGGTTACAGGCACATTTACTGAAAAAGTAATCTGTGTAGCAACACTACCTTCAGAATTTGAAGCGGTGATGGTATAAGTAGTAGATGGTGTACCATCTGTAGGTGTTCCAGATATGACACCTGTTCGGGTATTCAAAGATAAACCCGCAGGCAATTCAGGTCTTATGCTGTAACTAGCAACAGCCCCACCCGAAACGGTAGGATGTAAATCTACAATAGCGACATCTTTAACAAATACGCTATTGGCATTATAACTCAAAGATTGAGGCGGGGTTGTGGTTGTTTCAGCATCATCCTTAGAACAAGCCCAAAAAACAACAAACGAGAGCAGAAATACAAGAAAACGTTTCATTTGATTAGCAATTGGTTATGCTAATATAAAACTTTTATTCCGTAATATGATTCACCAAATCCTAAACCTTTTCAAACTGCTCTTCGCGGGTTAAGTGCGAGTTGTCAATTTCTGATACTTTCATCTTTCAAAAGCTAAAAATCGAAAGGGATATCTTAAAAATTATTCATATTCATAAATAGCAATCTCAAACAATACACCGCTTGAATCATAAGAATACCTTTTAATCGGGTAATTATCAATATTGTAATCATAACTATAGGTGGTAGTACCCTCAGATAGCGGATTGTTATAAGGTACAGCCTCGAGTGCTAAATATTCTGCTGTAAAACCTCCATAGCGGAACGGATTATTTTTTGTATCGTACGAAGGATATATAGTTAATGGTGTCGAATTAGTTGATAATGTAACTGTATAAAGGTTACCATCTGGATGATATTCATAATTGTAAATTGTCTGAGATATTCCTTGTGTTCCTGCATATGTTCTCTGTTTTACGACAAGCTTTCCATTTTGGTAATTATATTGATTGAAAATAGAACCTGCTCCCAATTGCCTTACAGTGTCCTTGGTAATTAAATCACCGGTGTAATAATAATTTGTACTTGCGATTGTCATGGAACTATGTTGATTACTTGATGAAACATTCGACCGGGTTAATCTATTAGAGGTATAATAGTATTCTTTGGGGTTACCTCCGAATTCATATATAAAAGAAAAAAGGCCATCTGTGTAGGAATAATTTATATATCTAAGTTGATGGGTTTGCGTAGCATCCCAAAAGCTTATTCTTTTTATTCTGCCATAAAACGGATTAACTGTAATGGAAATAGTCTCGCTGGAAGTTCCCCCCGAATTCGTGGCCGTAATTGTATAGCTGGTAGCCGGTGTCGCTGCAGTGGGCGTACCAGAAATCACTCCGGTTTGAGGATTCAATGACAAGCCTGCGGGCAAGGCCGGGCTAACACTGTAGCTAATGACCGGAGTGGAACTGACCATTAATACCGGACTTAAATTCACTACGGAATAACCAGCAGTGAATATATTATTATTTTGCGAGGTGTAACTAAGCAAAGTCGGGGCTTTGTCATTGACTGTAATGGTAAAACTAGTACTGACCGAACCAGAGGAATTAGTCAGTGTTACCGTATAAGTTGTAATCGGAGAAACTACTTGGGGAATTCCGGCTATAGCCCCGGATTGCGCATTGAACCACAAACCTTCAGGCAAAGTTGGCGTAATAGTATATGTCCCTTCGGGGTATTTTGCTGTAGGAACCAGAAAGACATCGCTTACCGTTTTGACAAAAACATTCGTTGGATTGTAAGTAATAGAATTGGCCAAAGGCGCGCTTGAGGTTGATTCATCCTTCGAACAAGCCCAAAAAACAACAACCGAGAGCAGAATTGCAAGAAAACGTTTCATTTGATTAGCAGTTAGTTATGCTAATATAAAACTTTTACCCCGTAATATGATTCACCAAATCCAAAACCTTTTCAAACTGCTCTTCACGGGTTAAGTGCGAGTTGTCAATTTCAATGGCATCTTCGGCTTTGACCAGCGGAGAATCAGCGCGGTGTGTATCAATGTAATCGCGCTCTTGAACGTTTTTTAAAACATCTTCATAAGCCACGGTTTGTCCTTTGCCTCTGAGTTCATCATAACGACGTTGCGCGCGGGTTTCTGGGCTGGCGGTCATAAAGACTTTGAGCTCAGCCGACGGAAAAACCACCGTACCAATGTCGCGACCGTCCATGACGATGCCTTTACCCTGCCCCATTTGCTGTTGTTGCTCGACCAGTTTGGCGCGCACGGCCGAAACCTCAGCAATTTTGCTCACAAAACCCGAAACTTCCAACGTGCGAATTTCGGTTTCAACATTGACTTCGTTCAAATACATTTCGGCAAAACCCAAATCAGCATTGAATTGAAAAGTCAACTGAACCTCAGGCAGCGCTGTAATAAGTGCTTCTTGATTAAAATGATCCGCATCAATAAAACCGTTTTGCATCGCATAGTAGGTCACCGCACGGTACATAGCTCCGGTATCAACGTATACATAACCCAAAGCGCGGGCAATTTGTTTGGCTAAAGTGCTTTTGCCGGTGGATGAAAATCCGTCGATGGCGATGATGATTTTTTTCATACAAATATTTCAAGCGCGGGCTTGATTCATTAAAGTTCTTGTTATTGCTCGTTAAAATCAATGGTCAGTCCAAACAAGCTGGTATTGGCGGCCAAAGTATATCGAGAATACGAATAATCAAATTTGAGTCGGCCCATTTTCAGTCCGAGTCCGACGGATATTCCAGAGAAATTGCGTTGTTCCAAAAGTCTCAACTCTTCGCCGCGACGAAAATTATAACTCACGCGCACATTAAATCCTTTATCCGGAAACAACTCAGCACCCAAAATCACATGGCGCAAAGCATTGTTAAAAAACGATACTTTCTCAGGCTCTGAACTTCCGTCGATTGAATTTTTAGCGCGCGCCGGATTCGAAAAACTCACTTGCCATTGTTGCAAATTCTCTAACGTTAAATGCCATCGCAACGGAACGTTTTGCAATTTTTGTGAAATCCCTACCATCACTTCGGTAGGCAATTTTTCACGTGTTCCTGAGTAAGTAGTAAACTGAGTTCCGATGTTGCGCACCACCAAAGCATAGTTGAGCTCGTTGTCTTCATCGATATAAATGGCACCCAAATCAACCGCGCCACCAAATGAATTGTAGGTTTCCAGAGTTGAATTAATCAATTTTGCATTGGCACCTACGTGAATATCAGTATGCGGAATATTCATCGCATAACCCACCGACAAAGCAATTTCGCTTCCGGTAAAGCTTGACGTAGGCGTTCCGTTTTCGTCATAACCATCAAACTGTCCGTAATTCACATAGTTCACTCCGGCGTGAAGTGTCTGCACATGTCGATCGTAAGTATAAGCATAAGCGGCAGTTCCGTAGGTAACTTCGCCAAAATAGCTTCCGTAGTTAATTGCAAACCGATTGTCCATATCCGGGTTAATAGCCGCCGGATTAAAATGTCCTTGGTTGACATCGGCATCGTAAATGGTCAATACTTTTCCGCCTAAAGCAGCCTGCCTGGGCGAAGTGACCAAGTTCAAAAACTGATATACTGACTGACCTCCCACCTGGGCATAACCCACAGTACCGCAAAAAAATAAGATCCATAAAAGTAAACGTCCAATCATGTGGGATATTTGCTGATGCGGTATTGATAACGCAATTGCGAAGATATTATTTTTCACAAAAAAAAAGGCTCCTAATCAGAGCCGTTTTTAATTATAATTTTTTTGCATTCTTCACCTTCTGATCGGTCAGTGCAAATTTGAGTACTTCACTCATTTCACGCACGTAATGAAAGGTCAAACCTTCGATATAATCCGCTTTGATTTCATCAACGTCTTGTTTGTTTTCATGACACATGATGATTTCTTTGATGTTGGCGCGTTTGGCAGCAAGTATTTTCTCTTTGATTCCGCCCACTGGTAATACTTTTCCGCGCAAAGTGATTTCGCCGGTCATGGCCAAGTTCTTCTTAACGCGTTTTTGTGTAAACAACGATACCAACGAAGTCAGCATCGCAATACCAGCGCTCGGTCCGTCTTTAGGCGTAGCTCCTTCAGGCACGTGCAAATGCACATTGTATTTACCGAGCAACTCTGAACTCAATCCGAGTAATTCTGCATTGGCCTTAATGTATTCAAGTGCAATCGTAGCCGATTCTTTCATAACCGTGCCTAAATTTCCGGTCAGGGTCATATTGCCTTTGCCCGGCGATAGCAACGATTCAATGAATAATATATCACCGCCTACCGAAGTCCAAGCCAATCCGGTAACCACACCAGCTACTTCGTTGCCTTCAGATTTATCGCGCTCTAATCGGGCGGCACCCAAAATGCGTACGATGTCTTCGTCGGTGACTTTTTTGTTGTATTCTTCCTCCATCGCTACCGATTTGGCAATGTTGCGCACCACCTGAGCTATTTTGGTTTCTAAGCCGCGAACACCTGATTCACGCGTATAACCTTCAACTATTTTCTCGAGTTGCTTTTTACCCAAAGTCATATGTGCCGCGGTAAGTCCGTGTTCTTTGAGCTGTTTGGGCAACAAATGCTGACGCGCAATCTCGACTTTTTCTTCAATGGTGTAACCACTCATTTTAATCACCTCCATACGGTCTTTGAGCGCCGGCTGAATGGTTTGCATATTGTTAGAGGTGGCAATAAACATCACTTTTGACAAATCATAACCCATCTCGAGGAAGTTGTCATAAAAAGCATTGTTCTGTTCCGGATCTAAAACTTCGAGCAAAGCCGACGACGGATCGCCTTGATGGCTGTTCGAGAGTTTATCAATTTCATCCAATACAAAAACCGGATTCGAGGTTCCTGCCTTTTTCAAACTCTGAATAATTCGGCCCGGCATGGCACCGATATAGGTTTTACGGTGACCGCGGATTTCAGCTTCATCGCGCAATCCACCGAGTGAAATACGCACGTATTCACGACCCAAAGCTTCGGCAATCGATTTGCCGATCGAGGTTTTACCCACACCCGGAGGCCCGGTCAAACAAATAATCGGCGACTTCATATCGTTGCGCAACTTGAGCACGGCCAAATGTTCGATGATGCGTTTTTTAACATCTTCTAATCCAAAATGATCGCGATCAAGGATTTTCTGCGCGCGCTTTAAATCAAAAATATCTTTAGAATAACTGCCCCAAGGCAAGTCTAAAATGAGTTCTAAATAATTTCGTTGAATGCCAAAATCAGGCGCTTGCGGATTCATGCGTTGCATTTTGAGCAATTCCTTCTCAAAGTGTTTAGCGGTTTTCTCATCCCAATTTTTGGTTTTAGCTTTCTGACGCATCTCGTCAATTTCCTGCTCGTGCGATGCGCCACCCAATTCTTCTTGAATGGTTTTCATTTGCTGATGCAAGAAATATTCGCGTTGTTGTTGGTCTAAGTCAAAACGAACTTTTGATTGAATATCGTTTTTGAGTTCGAGTTTTTGCAACTCGACATTCATATAGCGCAAAGTTTCCAGAGCGCGTTCTTTGAGCGCATTGATGGCCAAAAGCGTTTGCTTTTCAGTCACCGAAAGATTCATGTTTGACGACACAAAATTGATCAAGAACGATTGGCTCTCGATGTTTTTAATCGCAAAAGTAGCTTCAGACGGAATGTTCGGGCTTTCTTTAATGATTTGAATCGCCAAATCTTTAATCGAATCCATAATAGCCGTAAACTCAGAATCGTGCACGCTCGGACGCTTCTCTTCAACTTCTTTTACATAAGCGTTGATGTACGGTCGCTCTGAATTAACCGCGTCAATTTCAAAGCGTTTCTTTCCTTGCAAAATAACCGTTACGTTGCCATCGGGCATTTTTAAAACTCTGAGAATTCGAGCAACGGTACCAATTTTATGAATATCGTTCTTGGTCGGATCTTCGTCGGCCTCGTTTTTTTGTGCCACTACACCAATGATTTTATCACCGGCATTGGCATCGTTGATGAGCTTGATGGATTTATCGCGTCCGGCCGAAATCGGAATCACAACACCCGGAAACAAAACCATGTTTCTCAAGGGCAATATCGGAAGGGTCTTCGGAAGTTCTTCGTTGTACATTTCCTCTTCATCCTCTGGGGTCATGAGGGGAATCAATTCGGCATCGGTATCAAACTCCTGAAGTGACATACTGTCAAGGTTAACTAATTTGTGGTGTGACATATAATAGATATAAAGTAGGTGGTCGCTGGTTAGGCAAATAGGTTGAACATTTCTCGAGCAAAGATATAACTTGCTTATTTTCTGCTGAATTAAAATCGATGTATGACCATTAAACCGTGATAAAAACCTGGCGCTATGTCATTGGTCGACAAACTTGCGATGATGACTGACAATAATCGTGCAATCAAAAAAAAACCGCCTAATTGGCGGATAATATATCGGCTAATATGGCAGTCATGTTATTGAAGCGTAAAACTGACATCGGTAAAAACACCATTATTGACTTGGGTAACCGGAAAAGCAGCCGAGGGTATGTGTCCGACAAAATTGAACGTTCCGGATACTTTTCGAGTAGCCATATTAAAACTTGTAATCTTTAAAATACCCGTAGGTTGATTGTTGATAAAATCAAAAGCTGTAAAAATATCGTCGTTTAAACTTTCGCGATAAGACATCGTGATGTTGGTTTCGGGAGCCGTGTTGTTGTTGCCGGTGTAGGTTCCCGGAAGCGGATTAGCCATTTGAATAGTGATATACTCACCGTTTGATTTGATTCCGGTAACAGTCAGCAAGTTTCCGGCGCCATCGGGCAAAGCCGAGTAAGTTCCTGTCATCGAAGTGGCCGCGAATGAATCTCCATCCACTAAAGCGGTCATCGTACCCGTATTAATTGGTGTATTGGTTTCGTCCTTGACCAACAAAGCCGGATCAACCGGTTCGTCATCACAAGAAATCAACGCGAAGGATGAAATCAACCCTAAGAAATATATCAGCTTAACTGCTTTCATAACATACAATTTTTCGATGTGGTTGAGCAAATGTATTTAATACAAGTCAGTAAATAAAATTTAATTCCGAAAAACTAAATATTGCATAAAAAAACCTGAATAATAAACATATTCAGGCTCTCCTATCTACAATAATGTTTTAATTAAAATAATCGTCGTCCAGCGCATAATTAAAAGTTCCAGCTGTAACTTCAATTGTTTGAACATCAGTCGAACCTTCAACTTGTTTGGTATAGCTAAATGAAAAAGTACCTCTGATGCGTCGCTCGGTTAAATTAAACTCTGTGACCACTATATTTCCGGAACCTTCAACCACTCTTTTGATGATGGTGGGCGATGCCAAAGGCTCTGAAACAACTGTGAGTTGCGCCACACTGCTGGTTACCCAATCCGTGAAATTATTGATTGGATACGTACCCGGTTGCCACAAATTATCCGGCAGATAAAAATTAAATTCAATCGAAGTGGTGATGTCGTTTGAAGTATCACCTTGTATTTGTAAATATTTGTGCTCGCCGGTGGTTGCATCGGTATTGAGAACCATCACCGCTGGTGTGGTCGGATACATATAGGGTTGCATTTGGTTGTATTGTGTTCCGCCAATATTGGCCGTCATTATGGCGGTGTGGTCCACTTCGTTTACAGCCAGTAGCTCAATCGGACCCACCCAATCGCTGCTTTGTGTATCAGAACAATGCGCACGCACATAAAAATCATAGGCTTCAGAAGTCAATCCGGTAATGGCTTTGGTCGGAGTTGACGAAGTAGTGTTGGTGCCCGTACCGAGTGCAAATCCTGCAACGCCATACTGAATGTCCCAAGCCGAAGCTCCGGCCGCTGACCAACTGAGCAAAGCTTTGCTATCGTCGGCAGCGTTGCGCTCTACTTGAATCTCGGTGGGTTCTGAACAAAACTCTGCTTGTCCACCCAACAACACGGGTCCGAGCCATTGACTGTTTTGAACGCTATTGCAACGGGTTCTAATGTAAAACTCATAATTGACCGTAGGGTCTAATCCAAAAATTTGACGATGGGTGCTGTTCAAAAAAACAGAAGTTCCGGTTCCGACACGAAATCCTTGTTGACCAAACTGAACTTCCCACATACTTCCGGTGGTTTGATCCCAATCTAGGGTAACTGAAGTTCCGGATAAATTACCCACACTAAAATAAGCCGGCGTATCACAAGCCGAAGGTTGCAAATTGAGTGAGTCGGGATTGGTCGTATCGTCTTCGGTAACACAGGCACTAAAAAACGCCGAAACAAACAAGGTAAAAATCAGTAGGACGCTAAATCGTTTCATGAATTGTAATGATAAATTTTTCAAAGATAATTTTTTAAATTAAATCGACGAGACACTTTTGGGTTCAACACGTCTGAGCAAAACAACGCCAGTTACAAAAAAGACGCCCAGAAATACAATCGCAAAACGCGGACTCCCGGTAATTTGATCAATGATGCCGTACACGCACATGCCGATGACAATTCCGATTTTTTCGGCCACATCATAAAAGCTAAAAAACGAAGCAGTATCTTCGGTCTCCGGCAAAAGCTTAGAATAAGTCGACCGCGACAAAGCTTGAATGCCGCCCATCACCAATCCTACCAAAGCGGCCATGATGTAAAAATGGATGGGAAGCGTAATAAAATAAGCCCCAATGCACAGCAAAACCCAAACGCCGTTGATAAAAATCAAAGTCGGAATATTGCCAAACTTTGCCGATGCGCGCGAGGTCATCACTGCGCCCAAAACGGCCACAAGTTGAATAAGCAAAATACAAATAATGAGTCCGGTGGTGCTTTGCTCTTTAGATTCCCACTGAATTTCTTGCACGCCAAAATAAGTGGCAATCAGCATCACGGTTTGCACCGCCATACTGTAGACAAAAAATCCTGATAAGTATCGTTTGAGTTGAAGGTTTTGTCCGAGCAACTTCCAAACGTTTTTGAGTTCTTTGAATCCGTTAAAAATCACATCGCGCGACACTTGCCCTGAATGACTGTTCCCTTTGGGCAAATAGTAATAAGTATACTGACTAAACACAATCCACCAAATACCCACCGTGATAAACGAGTACCGCATGGCTTTCATGGCAGCCTCACCGGCCGTTCCGGTAATGCCGAACCAATCGGGTTTCATGACCATCGCCAAATTCACAATCAGCAAAAGCACACTGCCCAAATAGCCCAACGAATACCCTTTGGCGCTCACGCGGTCTTGTTGTTCTACAAAAGCAATATCCGGCAAATAAGAATTGTAAAAAACCAAACTGCTCCAAAAGCCAATGAGTCCAAAAAAATAAAACAACAAACCCACATATAGATTTTGCAGGCTAAACCAATTCAAACCGATGCAGGATACAGCACCCAGATAGCAAAAAAAGCGCATAAAGTTTTTCTTGTTGCCCATATAATCAGCAATGCCCGACAACAAAGGCGACATAATTGCCACCACCATAAAAGCCGCCGCCGTGGTAAAACTAATCAGCGCCGAGTTTTTGAGTTCGGTGCCAAAAACATGAATATAATGACTGCGGTCTGAAAAAAGTGCTTCGTAAAAAATCGGAAAAATAGCCGATGAAATCACCAGCGGATACACCGAATTGGCCCAATCATAAAAGGCCCAGGCATTGAGGAGTTTAGGATCTCCTTTAGGTAGTTGCGCCATTAGGATGTGTTTTAATTGGGAACGAATTTATTCATTTTTTGATAGCTTTTATGAAGTGTCAATACAATTTCACCTTAAATTTACCTGAGCTTTTAAACCAACCGAGCGCTCATGCGTCTTAAGGCTCGATTAAAAAATACCTCATGAAAAAAATATTCCTTTGCTTGCTCGTCGTTTTAGCGCAACAATCGCTTTTGTCCCAAAATTTATATTTCCCGCCCACCGATAACAGCCAACCTTGGGAAACTACCGATCCGGCCACTTTGAATTGGTGCCCGGCGCGCATCAATAACCTATACAATTATCTCGAGCAACAAAACACCAAAGGATTCATGATCCTCAAAGACGGAAAAATCGTTCTCGAACGCTACTTCGGAACCTTTACCCAAGACAGTTTGTGGTATTGGGCCTCAGCCGGCAAAACCATTACCTCGTTTTTGGTCGGCAAAGCCCAAGAAGAAAACCATTTAAATTTAACCGATAAAACTTCTGATTATCTCGGCACCGGTTGGACATCCTGCACCTTGGCCCAAGAAAACAACATCACCGTACGCAACCAACTCACCATGACCACCGGGCTAGACGACGGAGTTGCCGACAATCACTGCACCACGCCTGCTTGCCTAACGTATCTGGCCAACCCGGGCACACGCTGGGCCTATCACAATGCGCCTTATACTTTACTCGAAGGCGTGCTCGAAAACGCCACCGGAGTCAACATCAACCTATACACCCAACAAAAACTCAAAACCCCAACGGGCATGACCGGCCTTTGGACCACCATTGATTTTGACAACGTGTTTGTGAGTCGTGTGCGCAGCATGGCGCGTTTTGGACTGCTCATGCAAGGCGGCGGCGCTTGGAACGGAACCCAACTCATCAACCCAACCTACTACAACCAAATGATCAACACCTCGCAAAACCTCAACTTGTCGTATGGTTATTTGTGGTGGCTCAACGGAAAATCCAGTTTTATGGTGCCCACGTCGCAAATCGTCTTTCCGGGTTCGTATGCCCCCGAAGCACCCGCCGATATGTATGCCGCCATTGGCAAAAACGGACAAATCTTGAGCATTGCACCCAGTCAAGGTTTGGTGGTGGTGCGTATGGGCAATGCGTCCAACGACCTCGAAGTTCCGTTTTTGTTGTGCAATGAAATCTGGCAACGCATCAACCAACTCGATTGCAGCTTAGCCGTTCAAAACCCTGAAACAGCCCAGCCAACCCTTTATCCGAATCCGGCCAAAAACGAGCTCAACATCACCCATTTGGCCGCCGATGCACACATTGAAATCAGCAACTTAGTCGGTCAAAAAATCCTGACCACTACCGCAGCCACCATTGATGTTTCTGGCTTGGCGCGCGGTTTATACGTACTGCAAATTCGCCAAAATGGGCAAGTATTCACCCAAAAGTGGTTTAAAGAATAATTTCAATCAGTAGCTATTCCTGCTGTCTGCTATAGTTTGGGCGCTAAACCCCAGCACCCAAAGCTGCCGCGCCCATCAGGGCTAGGAGATTTCTACTCGATTAAACTGCCGCTTCACATCAAAATTTGATGTACTTTTGCGCCCTAAAATGCAAAATCCGGTTTTATGACTGAAACACTATTGGCTTGGGTGGGGTATATAGCCTCGGGAGTTATTGTGCTCTCGATGATGATGAGTTCGATTGTCAAATTCAGATGGATCAACCTGGTAGGTGCGCTGCTTTTTTCTATCTATGGCTTTTTGATAGGCGCCATCCCCGTGGGCGTGCTCAACGGCATTATTGTGCTCGTGGATGCCTATTATCTGTGGCAGATCTACCGCAAAAACGAAGTATTTGAAATACTTGAAATCAAAGCCAAGAGCGATTACCTCAAACGCTTTCTGGCCTTTCACAACGAGCGCATCCAAAGCTATAGCCCGGGCTTTGCTTATGAGCCCGACAAAAACACCGTATGCTTTTTTATCTTGCGCAACATGGCGGTGGCCGGATTATTCATCGCGCGCCGCGAAGACGAAACCATCCTCAATGTACAACTCGATTTGGTCTTGCCCGAATACAAAGACTTCAAAAACGGACAGTATGTATACTTTCAGCTGCGCGACCAGTTTGTAGCCGCCGGATATAAAACCGTGATGGCTCAGGGCAACAACCAAAACTATTTTGCCTACTTAAAAAAATTGGGGTTTACAGAGCAAACGGCCGGGGTTTATCAAAAGCAACTCTAAACAGTGAAACCAAAATTGCTACTTAGGTAAGATATTTTTGTGTATTTTCACGGCACAACAAAACAAACCTATGAAAACAAAAATGACCTTTTTGATGTTGCTCTTGCTGGGGCAATTACAAGCCCAATGTTGGCTAACCATGAGCGCGGGCGGCACCCATTCACTGGCCATCAAAACCGACGGTAGCCTTTGGGCATGGGGTGACAACTATGTTGGCTATCTAGGCGACGGAACCAACCTTAACAGCAACCAACCTATTCAAATTGGCAACGATCACGACTGGGCCAAGGTGTATGCCGCAGCCGGAAGTTCATTTGCTATTAAAACCAACGGAACCCTTTGGGCCTGGGGTTACAATGGCGAAGGACAATTGGGCGACGGAACCACTACCGACCGAAATATCCCAACCCAATTAGGAACCGCAACCAACTGGCATAGCATCGCACAAGCGTATAGCCATGTAGCGGCCATCAAAACCGATGGAACACTCTGGGCCTGGGGTAACAACTCGGCCGGCCAATTGGGCGATGGTACGGTTATTCAAAGATATGAACCAACCCAAATTGGCACCGACACTGATTGGCGCACGGTTGATGTAGGTTCGTATCATACCATGGCCATCAAAACCAACGGAACCCTTTGGGCCTGGGGCAACAATGGCCTAGGACAATTAGGTGATGGCACAGACATCGATAAATTATCCCCGATGATGATTGGTACAGATACCGATTGGAAAAGTATTTCGTTGGGCGTTAACTTTTCGTTGATGCTCAAAAACAACGGTATCTTATACGGAGCAGGCTACAACGGCTTTGGGCAATTGGCTCAGGTAAATAACAACAACCAATTAACCCCTGTGGTAGTCAACGATGGCGTTCAAGCTATGGATGCCGGTTATTACCACAGCATAGGTATACAAACCAATGGCTATATATGGGCTTGCGGAGAAAACTCGCAAGGCCAGTTGGGCGATGGCACTTTTGACAACCGAAATCAAATCACTTTTCTGGATATGGCTCACCAGTATCAACAAGTTTGTGCAGGTGCTTTTAATAATTTTGCCCTTGACAGCAACGGAAATTTATACGGAACAGGTGTCAATGATGTTGGCTGCGTGGGCGACGGTACTTTTGACAACCGCAACAGCCTAACGCCCATCAGTTGCATTCCTTTATCCATCCAGCAACCTAATGCCCCTTATTCTTATGTAAAAATCTACCCGAATCCGGTGCAAAAACAACTCAACCTCAACGCCGAACAAACCATTCTGAGTGTAGCCATCTATAATCTACTGGGTCAAAAAGTGCTCGAGCAAGCTGTTTCATCCCAGCAAACCACCGTGGATGTTTCTGACTTAGGGGTCGGAAGTTATCTGGTCAAAATATTTCTGAACGATGCTACCAAAGTCGTCAAGATGGTCAAAGAGTAAATCTAATTTTAAAGTAACCTGATGATGATGAACGATTGCGAAATCTACAGCTCTCGAATTTTAAATGCTCCGGTGGCATTGGTCTATAAGGCTTTTGAAAACCCAGAACATTTAAAAAACTGGTGGGGCCCTGAAGGGTTCACCAATACCATACACGAATTTGACCTGCAACCCGGGGGGCACTGGAAGCTCACCATGCACGGACCCGAACAAGGCCATTATGAAAATTCATCGGTGTTCAAAACCATCATTCCGCAAAAACTCGTGAGCTGGAAAAGAATTTCACAACCGTGGTTTGACATGGAGATTGAATTTGAAAGCCTGAGTGAAACGCAAACCAAAATATCGTTTAAAATGATTTTTGAAACCGCCGAAGCCTGCAACAAAATCAGAGGTTTTGCCACGCCCAAAAACGAAGAAAACTTTGACCGCCTGCAAGTTGAATTGCTGAAGATGCAAAAATAAAAATACCGAATAACGAACCGAACACCATCAACCATACGCTGGTAAAAAACTTTTATATCCAACCAAAAAGCCATGAAAAAAGCACTACTCGTATTAACCACCCTCATGAGTTGCCTTGAGACTCATGCGCAAACTCCTGAATTTACAATTACCCAACCCGCTTGCGGAGAAGCCTTTGGCAACATTCAAATCACGAGTCCGCTGAACAATTTAGGCCCCATAGCTGATGATTTATATATTTCTGAAGTGGTCGATGCCAATTTGGGCGGGCTTTCATACATTGAGCTTTTTAATGCAACAGGCGCTGCGGTCAATCTGGCCAATTACAAGCTCAGAGTTTTCTCAAACGGATTCTCTAATCCGAGTTGTGATTTGACCTTATCGGGCTCGATAGCCAACTATGGCGTATTTGTGGTATCGGTGGGCAGCAGTACCAACCTGGGTGGGGTGGTGCCAAATCTAACTTTTAGCAGCTGCGCCGGATTCAACACCAATGATGCCGTGATGCTCACTACACTCAACAATGCGCCCATTGATTTGTGGGGCGCTCTTGACGGAACTGTGTTTACCCCACTCGGACAAGCGGGTTACACCTACCGACGTCATACCAACGTTAGCGTACCTAATACGACTTGGAATGTTGCCGATTGGGACGTTCTTGACCCCGAAGATTATACCACTGTAGGCAGCTATTCTACGGCCGTAAACTATCAATACAGTCTTGACAACGGGCCTTTTCAGGGCAGTCCGGTTTTTACGCAAATAGCGTTGGGTACGCATACGCTGACGGCACAGAACCTCAATACCGGCAATCAATACGAGGCAAGCTTTGTGATTCAACCCCATACCCTGACCACCCCGGTGACTGATTTTTATTACACCCTACCTGTTTGTCAGAATTTCGGGATAGCAGTTCCAGAACACCCGAGCAACTTTACCTATGGGGGTATCTATACAGCCCCTTCGTATGTAGCCATCAACCCCAACAGCGGAATCATCAATCTTTCGTTGACACCACCAGGAATGCATTTAATTACCTATACTATTGCGCCCGACCTCACCCTTTGCATGCAAGGCGCGAGTTCAAGTTATTTTATAAATGTACTTCCGATGAGTGCGCCACCCCAAGGTGAGGCGAACCAGACCTTTACCCAACCCAATCCGACCTTGGCAGATTTTGTGGTGAGCCCTACCCAAATATCATGGTTCGCGAACTATAATGATGCCTTATCCAATAGCAATGAGTTGGCCGCCAATACCCCCTTGGTAGATGGAGTCACTTATTATGCGGTTAATAATAGTTTATTTTGCCCAAGCCTACCCACTGGATTTACCGCACATATGAATTTATCTGCGGAAGCTTTTTCAAATTTTTCGCTTGAAGTAGTGCCCAATCCGGCGAGTTCACAAATCACGGTACGCACCCACAACAACTTATCATTTGATCGTATAATCATCCGGGATATAAGCGGTAAAACTGTGTACTCGCAAACCGCCATGCCTCACAATCAAATCAATGTAGAATCACTTGCCGGCGGCTTGTATTTGATAGAGGCGTTTGTGGGCACCGAGAAATTTCAGGCCAAATTATTCAAGCAGTAATTTGTTTTAAAAACCTCTTTTTATATATACGCTTTTTTTAAGACGCCGGGGCTGACGCATACTGAATGAAGCGTTTCATTATCGATGATCCTTGCAACAGCATGTTGCAACTAAACTTCTTAAACTTTTTAAACCTCTTTAACTTCGTTTTGACTTTGAGCTACTTTGTGCTCCAAAACTATTTAATGTGCCTGAGCAACTGAGCAGCTGACACGCACCGAATGCGGCGCGCATTTATGCATTACTAGGTTTTGCGGAATATTCGTTTGAAACAAACGTGTCAACGATAATCAATATAATAAGTTTTATCTTCTTACTTTTTTTCCGTAGCCAAATCGAGTTGCGCTGTATGCAATGGTTTGATAAATCATAATCAACGAGATTCATCGAACTCCTTTGTAAAAAATAGTTTAGTGAGATAAAAAAGTAACAAAAAAGTCACACGGCTACTCAAAAAAAGCTATAAAAAGGGCTTTCAAACCTAAACCAGCCGAATTACTCATCTCTTAATATTTTTGCCTAAGGTATTCGTGAACCTAAAGGTTTCGCTCCGCTCCTCTTCGCTCAAACACACCTGGTTCTTAACGGTTTCAAAAGCCTCTTTTTATGTACGCTTTTTTTAAGACGCCGGGGGCTGACGCTCAATGAGAGATGCATTTTATGAGTGAAGATTCGTTATGCGGAATGTGGGTGGAGACAAATGTGTATCCGATAATAGCACCTGCCCTCAAAAGCTTGATGGTATAGCTTCATGCTTGGTTTTCACAAACAAAACTTTATATTAGCTGAGCTATACACTACTGCAAAACGTTATAGCTCAGTTTAAAGAGTCGAACCTCAAATGGCACATTTGTTTTTTTCAATACCAAAACCAACGCTCGAAAAACCAAAAGAACCATTTTTTTTGCCAACGCACAGACAAGACAACTAGATTATTATTCAAACGTTTATTATATTGAAAAACGAGATATTAAAAAATATAAACTAAATTTGCGACTTTACATCTCTAGACAACAATGAACAGAATAAAAGAAGTACTTGAAGAAAAAGGAATTAAGCAAACTTGGTTAGCCGAACAGCTAGGCAAAAGCTACAATATGGTAAACGGTTACGTGCAAAATCGACAACAACCAAGACTTGAAGTACTTTATGAAATAGCGAACATTCTAAATATTGATGTAAAAGAACTTTTAAAAACTAACGAAGAAGTATACAAGTGCAAGTAGTTATAGACATATTAGAAAATGAGTTAATCGAGAAGTACCCTGACGTTCTCGGAATACTACTGCGAGACCAATCCACTCAAAAAAATATTTTTGGGCGACAGACAATTACGAACACTTAGGAGATTCATACAAATTCAACTCTGAAATTTTACCTGATTTAATTACTGGTGAAAAAGGCAATGTAATAATGCCAAGGGTTCACAAGGATAAAATCTTACAATTATCTCGCTCCAAAGAAATGGCAGAAGTTTTTACGCCTTCTTGGATATGTAACGCACAAAATAATTTAGTTGACAATTCTTGGTTTGGAAAAGATGATGTTTTCAATAAAGAAATCTTGTTGAAGAATGGAACTAAATCTTGGGAAACAACAAAAGAAAAAATAGTTTTTCCAAAAGGTAAATCTTGGCAAGACTATGTTCGTGATACACGTCTAGAGATTTCTTGCGGAGAAGCACCGTATCTTGTTAGCAGATATGACACGACAACAGGAGAGTTTATTAAAATCGAGAACAGAATCGGGATTTTAGACAGAAAATTAAGAGTAGTAAATGAAAATTTGGACTCAATAAATGAATGGTTAAAAGCGGTTGAAACCGCATATAAAAACACATACGGTTTTGAATGGCAAGGAGATAGTTTGCTTTTGGCTCGTGAAGCATTGCTAATAACATTCATTGAAAACTTTACACATAAATTTGAGACTGAACCAACACTAAAAACCATCCAAAATATTGCACAAATTATTTCTTGGAATATTTGGCAAATGGACGGTCTAAAAGGTGTTATTCCGAACAGTTGTAAAGATGAAACAATAGAAATTCCAGATTTTTTTGAAACTAGAACAGAAATAAAGAAATGCAAAGGTTGTGAAACTCAAAATATAAAATCACACAATGGCATTTATTGCAACATTATGGATTGGGATATAGAAAAGCCGATAAAATTTATATCTCTTTTAGAAAAGTAAAATATGCCAGAAACTAATAACATAAATGTAGATATACTTGATGAATTAATCATTGGAAGAGTAGAACCACAAATTTATGCTTTTACAACCGAAACAATACCGAACTATCTAAAAGTTGGCGATACCTACCGACCAATTGAAGTGCGATTGAATGAATGGCGTAAACACTTCCCTAACCTTGAAAAAAAGTTTGGAGATGTTGCAAAAGTGGATGATGAAACTTTTTTCAGAGATTACGCAGTTCACTTTTTCTTGAAAACGAATTAAAAAGAAGTCGATTAAAGCCTAACACTTTAAAAGGAATCCCATATTACTCCAATGAGTTTTTTGAAAACGCAACAGAGACAGACCTGCAAGCAGCGATTGAAGATATAAAAAACGGTCATCAAAACAACGAATCAAAATATCAATATTATCGCTTTGACGAAAGTCCTATTCCAATTACACATACCTACACAAGAATAGAAGAATATCCTCTTAGACCCAATCAACAAAAAACAGTAGATAATTTCCGCGAAGCTATAAATAAAGGCCGAACCAACTTGCTAATGTATGCTGTAATGCGTTTTGGTAAATCATTTACCTCAATGTGTTGTGCTGTTGAAATGGGAGCTAAACTTGTGGTTGTAGTTTCTGCAAAAGCTGATGTAAAAGAAGAATGGAAAAAAACGGTTGAAAGCCATATTAAATTTGATGGCTATTGTTTTTTAGATAGTACTTCTCTCCTAACAAGCGATACGATTATTGCCGAAAAACAAAAGGCAAAAGAAAAAATCGTTTTATTTCTGACTTTACAAGACTTGCAAGGAGACAAAATAAAATCAAAACATAAAGAAATATTTGAAAATCAAATTGACTTATTGCTTATTGACGAAACACATTTTGGAGCAAGAGCAACTGAATATGGGAAAGTCTTAAAAGAGGAAAATTTAAGTGCTAAAGAAATAAAAAGCGAATTAAAGCTCAATGACAATACTTTAGACGATTTAGAAATTACCAATAAAGTTTTTAATGCAATAATTCGCATTCATCTTTCTGGAACTCCTTATCGTATTTTGATGAATAGCGAGTTCACGAATGATGATATTATTGCATTCTATCAATTCACAAACATTGCAGAAGACCAAGAAAGATGGGATTTAGAAAATCTAAATAAAGATGAAATCAAAGAATGGGATAATCCTTATTATGGCTTTCCCCAAATGATTCGTTTTGCATTTAATCCCAATGAATCTTCCCGTAAAAAAATGGAAGAAATGAAAAAGAAAGGTGTAACCTATGCTTTTTCAGAACTTTTCAGACCACAATCAATAACCATAAACAAGGAAAATAAACTACATAGAAAATTCAAGTACAAAAAGGAAATTCTTGACTTACTAAAAGTCATTGACGGTTCAGAAACAGATGGAAATTTATTGAGTTTCTTGGACTACGACAAACTGAAAGATGGCAAAATGTGCCGTCACCTTGTTTGTGTTTTGCCGTACAGAGCATCTTGTGACGCATTGGAGGAACTAATCAAAAACAACAAGTTTAAATATCTTAGTAATTACGAAATCATAAATATCTCTGGAGTTGATAATGAAAAAAGCTTCAAAGACACACAATCAGTTCAAGCCAAAATAAAAAAATGTGAAAGTGAGAATATAAAAACAATCACTTTGACAGTAAACAGAATGCTTACTGGTAGTACTGTTCCTGAATGGGATACTATGCTTTACCTAAAAGATACTGCTTCACCACAAGAATACGACCAAGCAATATTTCGTTTACAAAATCAATACATCAAGGTTTTCAAAGAGCCTAACGGTGATGTGGTTAAGTTCAATATGAAACCACAAACTTTATTAGTTGATTTTAACCCGAATAGAATGTTCCAAATGCAGGAACATAAATCACAGATTTACAATGTAAATACAGAATCAAACGGAAATAGCAAACTAGAAGAGCGAATCCGAAAAGAACTTGAAATATCTCCCATTGTAGTTTTAAACAACAATAAAATTTTACAAATACAACCTGCTGATATTTTGGATGCAGTTCGCAAATATTCAAGTAGTAGAAGCGTATTTGATGAAGCTACAACAATTTCCATTGATTATTCTTTATTGGATATTGAAGCAATCAAAGCTGAAATTGAAAGACAAAATAAAATTGGTTCTCGTCAAGGATTAGAAATTCCGCCAGCAAAAGGCGAAGGAGACGAAATTGATGTAGATGATACTTCCGATAATGATGAAGATGAAAATGAAGGAAATTCTAAAGCAAAAGCAAAAGATGATGAAGCTGTAAATGATTACAAAGGTCAATTTGCTATGTATTATGCAAGAATTTTATTCTTTGCATTTTTAACAGATTCAAGAGTTAAATCTTTACAAGAAACCATTAACCACATCAAGGATAATGCTGATAATTTGCGAATTGCTTCAAATTTAAGTCTTGAAACCACCATACTTGATTTGTTTCAAAAACATATCAACCCATTTATATTAAGTGAGTTGGATTATAAGATTCATAATATTAATTCATTGGCAAACGACACGGCAATTTCTCCAATAGAAAGAGCGAGTAATGCAATGAAAAAGTTTAGTCGCTTATCCGACTCAGAAATTGTAACGCCTGAAATTGTAACCGACAAAATCATAAACGGATTACCGTCTACGGAATTTGTCAAAAACAAAATGCTTTTAGATATTGCTTCCAAACAAGGCGAGTTTGTGTATGCAGTGTATAAAAAGTTTGGCAAAGAAGTAGCAAACAAATTCTACTCCATACCAACATCAAAAATTGCTTATGAGTTTACTAGAAAAGTGTACAAGCTACTCGAATTAGATTTAAACCTTATTGAAGCAAACTACACATCCTATGACTTAATCAGTGAAAACAAATTCATTGAAAAAGAAACCATTAAAATAAACAACAAGAAAATGAAGTTCAATGTAATAGTAGGCAATCCGCCTTATCAGCAAAGTGACGGTGGGGCTCAAGCAAGTGCCAAACCAATTTATAATTTATTTGTGGACGTAGCAAAGCAATTAAGCCCAAGTAACATTGCTATGATTATGCCTACAAGATGGTTTGCAGGTGGTAGAGGATTAAATGAGTTTAGAGACCAAATGCTTAATGATACTCATATTTCTGAACTGCACGATTTCCTTAAACCTGAATTAATTTTTCAAAACATCAATTTAAGAGGCGGAATTTGCTATTTCCTTTGGGATAAAGAGTATGATAATTCAACTGAATTAACCAAGGTGTTTACTTACAAAGACGACTTAACGCCTAAGATGATTGAACGAAGTTTAAAAACAGATGATTCTGACATTCTAATTCGTCATAGTATTGGCATCGAGATGATTAATAAAATTAATTCTCATAATGATTTTGAATCATTTGAATCTCATATTTCATCATTAAGACCTTTTGGGTTTAGAGGCTATTTTACTAAAGATGAAAAATTCCGTGAAACAAAAAATGGATTAACCAATCCTGTTATTTGCTACGGTAAGGGTAAGCAAGTTGGATACTTAGAAAGAGATGAAATTTCTAAAAATAAAGAATGGATAGACCGATTCAAGGTTTATACTCCAAGAGCAAATAATATTGGAACAGAATTAAATGATGACAACCTTAATTCATTTTTAGGAAATCCAAATACAATATGTACTGAATCATATTTAGTGATTGGCGTTGACTTGAATTTAAACGAGCAATCAGCAAAAAATCTGATGAAATATTTAACCACCAAGTTTGCGAGATTTCAACATAGTTTGGGCAAAGCAAGTCAAGATGCAACTTCGAAAACATTTCGATTTGTACCCGTTCAAAACTTCACTTCGGAATCTGACATAGACTGGAACAAATCGATACAAGAAATCGATAAACAATTGTACGATAAGTATAAACTAACACAAGAGGAAATTGATTTTATAGAAAGCATGATAAAACCAATGGCAGACTGAAAATTACAATTAAAATGACATATATCCCGATAGCGCGCATTTACAATCCGTGCTTAAATAACACAAAGCTTAGCGCTCCTAAAATCCATAACTTTCAACACAAAACCCCGCACCAAACCACTCCGTCTTGCGTTCAATTTCGGGGCACTACACCCCGCCGAAGTGCGGTAACGTGCGCAGGCTGATGGCCTTGACCCGCTGCGCTCCATACCCGCCTATACTGGGCTCGGCATGCCTTAGGGTCGTTCTGTCATCTTCCGTTGGGGCCTTGGGCATGCTGCTTTGGGCATTTCAACAACTAGGCCAAAAACAACATTCCCAACCCTTCGCGGCTCTTAAAAAAGTCTTAAAATGGCTTTAAAGGCTATTTTTGTAAGGAATCTTGCATAAAAACAGCATTTTTAAAACGACTTTAAGGCACAGTGAAGGCACCTTTGTAGCACACAACGACGAATTTATTCGAGAAAAACGGGGCTTTCTCGAACAACTCTCGAACAATTCTGCTTGAAAATTCAAGCCGTAAAAATGGCAAAACAAGCCACAGACCCCCGGAATTGTTTAGAAGCACTAACAAAATTTTAACAGCGTTTTGAATGGTAATGATGTATCGATACCAAAAATTGCAAAGCCTTATAAATACTGCGGTTTGCAAATAAAATCACGCATCAAATACACACCAAAAAAAGAGTTCGTCAGTACCAAAACCATACAAAACCCAATGGGCATATTTAACAAATTGTACAGAAAATCTACCCGAATTAGTCACGTTTGGCAGCTAAGCGTTGTTTTGAGGTTTGATGGATCGTTGCCCCCACTAGGCTTTAGAGCTAGTACTTGTAGGCTGACGATTACCCCAAAAACGTGCAGAAAGAATCAAGCCGATGGACTCCTGAGCATTTTGACCGAAAACCAACCCAGTACTAAAATAATCACCCCCATGAGTGCCCAAAGCCAGAGTTTGTTTTTAAAAAGGGGTTCTACACCCGTTGCTGTCTTGGGTTGCAGCCGTATTTCTGCACCGAGGGATAGGGTTGATAACGTTTGAGGAATCTTATCTTCAAATACGCCTAGGTCATACTGGGGTTTTGAAAGCTTGTGGTTTCCGTAGCTCAAAACATAATCTGCCGGTTGGGCAAACCGAGCCCATAAAGCATACTGGTAGCCCCGCGCAGTGACTGACTCAATGGGCAAAGGTTGGTTGTCTTGATTGTCAATCGTTATTCTGAGCTTATGCACTGGGGTGCTGTTGAAGATAAATTCATTTTTTTTAATCGAATTGAGGGTTCCGCGCACCAAAGTGGCGTAGTTATAGTGCCAACCGCGCTGGGTTTTAATGCTGTCGGTAAGCTGCTCAATGGTGATGGGTCGGTAATAATCAAAACCGTTGCGAACCTTTATATTCAAACAACTTAGCTGCGATGGCATGGCCAATTCAATATTGATCTGGGTTTGTTGACTGGTTTTATCTTCTTTTTTCTGTAAAGACTTGATGCGATAATCACAATAGGTTGCCTCTGAGATTTGCTGCATACAAACACGCGCACTCACTAAATCAGGTGACTCTAAGCTTTGGATGCGCAGCCTGAAATACCGATACTTTGCGTTCTGAAATGACAGTTGGGTATATTCAAAATCAGTTGAATTGTTGTGGATCGATATCAGTCGGTCACGCTCAATAACCGTATACCAATCCGTGAGATTTTGGCTGGCTTGTAGTTGCATTGGCCAGTCAAAATTTTGTTGCTTAAAATCAAGCTTGATTTGATTGATGGCTTCAAGCGACGGAATTTCAAGCGTAAAATAATAGCCGCTTGCGTTGTGTGCAACATTGAGTATCTTAAACGGTATATCCTTTTGGCTTACTCGCGGCGCAGCTTCCTTAAGCAAATACGGAACTTCTAACGTATCGCGTTGCGCTGTAAACCCAAAGATTCGAATATCGCTCAAGTCATCAGATGCTTTGCTGAGCACTTCGCCGGGCAATATAATTTTATGCCAGCTGCCTGAAATACCGCTTAATGAGCGTTGGTATACACAAGGCGCTGTTTGTCCGAAGCTCAAAAAACAACTCAAAAGCAACAATAGGCCGCTTGATTTAATCCGCAGTTGGCTCATCTGATATCAGGTGTTTGTATTTATTGTATAAAAATGAAATAATCAAAAGCAATACGCCCAACGAAACAAACACAACAATCTTGGCCAGCGTGTTGAGATGGGTCATATCATAAAAAAACAATTTAATCAGTGTAATGCCAAACAAAGCAATGGCTCCGATGCGGAGGGGTTTGTTTTTTTTCCAGATGCCTAAAGCAATCAAAAACAATGAATAGGTTCCCCACAAGATACTCAATCCAAGTTTATACGATTGCTCTGATCTAAAAACATCCATCCAATGGATTAATTCACTGCTGGCCATCCACAAAATAGTAGTGTGCAACACCAGTTCAAAGGCTCTTTTATAATTTCGTTGAACAAAATTTTCTTTTACACAGTGGTAACAAACATACAGAGTAAGTGCCACAGCTAAAAACGAAACGTAACGTATCCACAAATTGACGGTTCCTCGCTGATAATACTGAGCCAGGTCTTGTTGTAAGTAGCTTTCGCGCAGTTCACTTAAGCAATACAATCCTTGGATGAGAAAAACCATAAGCGCCAAAACTATCAAACCCAGCAGAACTTGCCCGAAGAGTTTATTTTGTATTTTTCTGAGGTTCAAAAAAGACAAAGCCGATACAAAAACCAATGAATAATTGATCACCCAAATCACCTTGTATGCATAGTAATCATTGTTCCAATAATAATCTAGGAAGGTTTTGTTTTGGGTGTTGATTCTAATCATCGAATCGGCATAGAGTTGGTTCCAATAATTGGCAATCTCAACTCTGAAAGCTCCATAAACCGAAAAAATAAGCACTGCCGGAAGCGCCGCCGATATAACTTTTGAGATGGTTTGTTGGGCCGATAAATAGGATGTATACTTTTTATTGAGATGCAAAACATTGATCCACACAAAAGCACCTATAAACAATACTGAACTCAAAAAGTTGACATTCAAAAGCGGTGTTATGCGCGAGGCCGGTTCTTCGGGATTATATGAGTCATACACTGAACTCCAATCATCCAGCAAACTAAAAAAGGCCAGCAGCATCAATATATACGAACTTTTTTCGTAGAATGAAACACTTTTGGTTCGTCCAATCCAAAACAAAAGAGCCGCCTCGCCTACCCACAATAGGGTAACCCAATGGCCTTCTAATTGAACCGGAATAGCAAGGGTCAAAAAAATCAGGGTCAGGCCGGTCACCAAATAATGAATGTTTTTGTCGGCAAGTTTCTGTTTAAAAATAACAAAACTCACCACAAAGTGCACCACGGCATTGGCCAAGGTAAACAAACCCAGTAGCTCATCGGCATGAACGTGTGAACACAATATATCATAACCCAAACCGTAAAAAACAAACGAATTGAGCATTAACAAAACCACATCTGCTGATGAAAACTTTTCTTTCTGGAGTAGTTTGTAGGCCAAAAATGTGAGGTAAAATAAGGCAAAGAATACCGCAATAAAGAACAAAGCGAGTTTAAAATGGCGGTCAGTTTGATATTCTGAGATAAACCACGTCAAGAAAATCAGCCAAGTAAAACCAAAAGACGCATAATAGAGTGGTTTCCAATATTTTTTAAATGCGATGGCCAGAATTCCGATGTTGATGATGGCCATATAAGTAAACAGCACCGCAATGTTTCCTGAACCGTCACTCAAAAAGAAAGGAACCGCATAAGCGCCCACCAATCCGATGTGCGCAATGACTTGCCGGTTGTAATTGAGCGCGGCAATCACGGTAAAAGCCGTAAAGACAAACATGAGCAAAAAAGCCGCTATTTGGGGTATCAAACCGTATAAATCATAGGCCGAATAAGTAATAAAATACATGATGGCCATTGCCCCACTAACCAATACAGCGCTGTAGTTTTCGTATTGCTTTTTTAATTTGATCCCAAAACCCAGTAAGCCCAATCCAAATAAATAACCCATCACGATTCGGGTTAATGGGCTGATTAAATTGTTTTCGATAGAATATTTAGCGCCTATAGCCACGCCTATCACCGTGATGGCAATACCTATTTTGTTGATTAAATTCTCGCCGATAAACTTTTCTAAATCTGATTTTTTCTGAGCCGGCTTGCTTGTAGGTTCGGCCGCATGCTGAAGTTGCTCTTGCTTTTTTTGATGTTCAAACAACCTGACTTCAGGTTGAACTGCTTGGTGGCTTGCTGCAAAATCTTCAGAAGCTACCGGTGCCACTTCAGGGGCATCTACCACCGTTTTTTGCTGGGCATCTTTTAATTGATTTAATTCGGTTTGCAGTGCATAAATTTCTTTTGAAAAGTCTTCGTGCTTTTTTAAAAGAAACGACAACTGATGCATGAGTTGGTTTATTTTTTCGGTGTTATCGGTCATATTACAAAAGTCTGATGATCTTTGAGCCTCATTTTTTTTGCTCTGAGGTATTTTAGTTCCTGCACAACCTTAAGAAGCTATGCAGCTGTGTTGCTTGTAAATATAACAAAAACCTTCTATGATTTTTAATCCATAAAATTGTATGGAATTTTATATATAAAAATAAAGAAGCACTGCTTCATTGCAGTTACATAAATAACCTCGAGTACTCAAAAAAACCAATCGCCCCATGTAAATGAAGGCAGGGCTATTCTATCGGGATACACAAATCAACGATGCACTTTTGCTCGGGATGCTCATTAAAATTGTTGTGGTAGATTTCAAACGGATTTCGGTCGGCTTTTTGGTATCCTTTTTCACTCATCCAGATAAATAAGCTGTTCCAAGAGGCTTCAAACTCTGGGGGCTCAATCGTAAAACGGGCGACGAGGGTTCTGCCGCCGGGCCAGCTTGTTTGTTGCACGAGGCCTTGGGCAGGCATTTTATGGTGGGCTGCGATACCAATACTCATGCGCACTTTGGCTGGGTCAGTGATTTTAAAACTGTCGTGAAATACACGGCAAACATAGGTGTCTTGTTGGTCAAGCAAACCTTTGGGCAAGGCCCATTGAATGATTTTTTCAAAAGATTCTTCCAGCGCATCCACGCCTATGTGGGTGAGATAAGCCAAATATCGGTCGGGCATGGTTACGATTTGAATTTCTGCATTCATTTTGATCCAATTTTTTAGATGATTAATGTTGCAAAGGTATTCTGGGGTCAGGTAGTCTTGTTGACCAATCTTGCTATTGACTTGACCAATCTTGCTCATATTGCCTTGGTGGGCCTTTCTGAAATTCGTTGGGCTGGTTTGATAGATTTTTTTAAAAGTTTTTGAAAAAGTGGAATCGTTTTTAAACCCATATTTCAGGGCTATTTGGGCGATGCTCAACTCGGGCTGATGAATGAGCAAAAGAGCCGCTCGCTCTATGCGTTTTCGGGTGATGTATGCATTGAGCGGTTCATGCGTAATGGCTTTAAACAACCGATGCAAATGATAAGGCGAATAGCAACCTACTTGGGCAACGATCTCTAACGACAAATCGCCGTCAAGGTGGGCATCAATATAAGTCAATACCTTATTGATGCGTTGGATGTACAAGTCTTGCATAGAATTACATTTAAAACGCTGCTGCTCTTTTATCAAGCCTAAGATACGGTTTTCAGCAACCAACCCTAGGGACTCAATCAACAAATCAAAGATATCTACCGATTGTCAAAAGCGACATTCCAACGAAACCTCATAAAAAAAGCCGCTCTCAAAGCGGCTTATGCTATTTAAAGCTAACCCCAAACTTAGCCGCTTCGGCTTTGGCGGTGGGAATCAGTTTTTGAATATTGGCAATACGCGTGGCGTCTGAGGGGTGCGTACTCATAAACTCAGGCGGTGCTTGTCCGCCGGATTTGGCGGCCATACGTTGCCAAAAAGTGAGCGCTTCTTGTGGGTTATATCCGGCAATCGCCATCAGGGTCAAACCTATTTGATCGGCTTCAGATTCGTGGCTACGGCTAAAAGGCAACATCACGCCTACTTGCGAGCCAATACCATAAGCTTGTTGCAAGATTTGTTGGGTTTGTTCGCTTTTGTTTCCGGCGGCCACGGCTACCCCTACCGCTCCTATTTGTTGCAATTGTGCGGCGCTCATGCGTTGGGCTCCGTGGTTGGCCAAGGCGTGCGAAACTTCGTGTCCCATCACGGTGGCCAATCCGGCCTCGTTTTGGGTAATCGGAAGAATTCCGGTATAGACCACGATTTTTCCGCCGGGCATACACCAAGCGTTGACGTCTTTGCTATCGACGAGTTTGTATTCCCACTGATAACCATCTAAGTAGTGTTCATAGCCGTTGGCTTTGAGCCATTTTTCGGCAGCAGTTTTGATTTTGATGCCCACCGTCTCGACCATTTTGGCCTCTGAGGTTCCGGCAATGACTTTGTTTTCTTTTAAAAACTGTCCGTATTGCTGAAATGAGCTGGGGAACAATTCACTGTTGGATACAAAGTTCAAGTTGTTCTTGCCGGTAAACGGATTTTTAGAACAACTCAAAACCAGCGCGCTCAAAGCAGAAAACAAGGCTATCTTTTTCATCTTAGTGGTATTTTGTGTTACAAAAATACAATTGTTGCCGAAAATTTAAGCGCCTATCAGATGCAATTCTGAGAAATCTTTGTCAATCACGAGTGAATTTTTTCCGTCAAAGGAGAGTTTTTCAAAAGCGATGACTTCATTGTCAATTTCAATGGTTTTTACCGTGAATGGTAATCCGTGTAAATTGATTTTAAATCTTTGATACGGCGTGTTGAATTTGCCTTCTTTGTGTTGCTGTATGATGAGCTCGGTTTCTTTTCCGCGCAAAGTAAAAGTTGACAAACTGAATCGCCCTTTGTTGTAATCGTAGCCGTCTTGAGCATCTTCGTACAACATCGATTTTTCTTTGCCGAGTTTGAAGTATGCATCGAGTGAAATTTCGTCAAATTCCTTTTCGCCCACATATTGCTGTACGGGATATTTCGGAATAATCGCGCCTTCTTTGATAAAAATCGGTATCTGATCGTAATCGGTTTTGACCCACAATTCTTTGTGGCCTACTACAAATTCATCGGTCCAGTAGTTGTACCAATTGCCTGAAGGCAGATACATACGGCGCCCTTGGGCATTAGGCTCGAGGATTGGGCAAACCAAAATCTGGTTTCCGAATACAAATTCGTCGGTGCGGTAATGCGTTTGCGGATCGGCCTGATCAAAGTATACCAACGGTTTAAGCATTGGCACACCATCGTTGATGTATTCCCAAAACATGGTGTATAAATACGGCAACAACTGATAGCGCAACTCGACAAACTTGCGGGTAATGTTGACTACTTCATCGTCAAATGACCAAGGTTCTTGATCGCCGTGATCCCCCGACGAGTGCGTTCTGCAAAACGGATGAAACACGCCTAACTGAATCCAACGCGCATAGAGTTCGCCTGAAGGTTGTTCGGCAAATCCGCCAATGTCTGAGCCGGTAAAGCCCATGCCCGACATGGACATGCGTTGCATTTGAATGTTGGCAATCCAGAGGTGCTCCCACGAAGCCACGTTGTCACCGGTCCAAGAAGAAGTATAGCGTTGTGCGCCCGAATAAGCCGAACGCGTAATGATAAACGGTCGTTTCGGGTAGGCAAATTGTTTGACGCCTTCATAAGTGGCGCGCGCCATTTGCGTTCCGTAGATATTGTGTGCTTTGCGGTGGCTGCAAGGGTTTCCGTCGTAGTCGTGGCGCACATCCATCGGGAAGGTTTTGCCCGGAACTTCCATCACTGCGGGTTCGTTCATATCGTTCCAAACGCCTTTGACGCCGTAATCGGCTATCATTTCTTTAAACAAACCGGCCCACCATTCGCGCACTTCGGGGTTGGTATAATCCGGGAAGTTGCATTCGCCCGGCCAAACTTTTCCTTTCATATAAGGTCCGTCGGCGCGTTTGCAGAAGTAATCTTTTTCTAGGGCTTCTTTGTATACTGAGTATTCTTTGTCGATTTTAATGCCCGGATCAATAATCACCACGGTTTTGAATCCGTCTTGAGCGAGTTCGGCAATCATGCGCTTCGGATCTGGGAAATACTCTGGGCTCCAGGTAAAGCATCGAAAGCCATCCATATAATCAATATCGAGATAAATGGCATCACACGGAATTTGCAGTTCTCTGAACTTGCTCGTGATTTCTTTGACCTTGCTCTCGGGGTAATAACTCCATTTGCATTGGTGATAACCCAAGGCCCACATCGGCGGCATTTCGGGTTTTCCGGTCAGGTGCGTATAGGTGGTGACCACATCGGCCATGTCCGGACCGTAGATAAAATAGTAATTCATCTCTCCGCCCTCGGCCCAGAAGCTCGTTACGTTGCGGCGCTCATGACAAAAATCAAAAAACGTTCTAAAGGTGTTGTCAAAGAAGATTCCGTAAGACATTTTGTGGTGCAAACCTATATAAAACGGCACTACTTTGTAGAGCGGTTCTTGGTCTTTGTGAAAAGCATACTGATCGGTCGCCCAGTTCTCAACGCGTTTGCCTTTGAGGTTCAAGTGCGAAGCTTTGTCTCCCAAACCATAGTATGATTCGCCATCGCGCGAGGCTTTGCTCATCTTGACGATGTTGCCGCCATATTGATAGCTTTCTTCCCAATGAAAACCAAGTTCGTCTTCAAGAATGCAGTTTCCGTCTAAATCGGTGATGGCTACGCGCATATCAACCTTGCTGACCGAACAAATGATTTTGCTGGTTTTGATTTGATAAACTTCTTTGAGCTCAGTGACTTCTAAAAAATTATAGCCGTGCGATTGGGTTTTGTCAATGGCGTACGAGAAGTCTTTGCTGAAATAACCTTTGGTGGTATATCTGAACCGCACCAAGCTATCGCGCAGTACGGTGAGTTTAAGAATGACGTTGTTATCGGTGGTAAAAAACACAGAATCACCGTCTTTTTGAAAGCCTGTAATCTGCGACGGAAACAAATCTCCTTTGTATTCGAGTTCGGTATTTGTAATCATAAATGAGGTCTAAATATATGCTTTGAGCAAGGGTTTCAAACATACAAAATTCACGGCTCAACCCAAACGAAACATTGAGTTTTTCACGAAAACGTTGTCGTTCATTATTTGGTTAATATCTTCATTTTCAAGTCAACGGCAGTTCATAAACTGCATTTCGTCTAAAATTTCTGTTTTGTACCGAACAAATAATCAAAATTTGCGATGGGTTTGTAGCTTTAGCTTACCCAAAATAAAAATATTAAACCTATGAAAACAAATACTTTACCTCAGGAGCACACCCCATTAAGTGCCAACACGGTCGGCTCGATGCATCAACCCCGAATCATTGTGTCTAACCCGGACTTTAATGATACCTACAATTATTTTCCGGATTTCGGGATATAAAAAAACAGCTTCTGCCCTGAGACAAAAGCTGCTTTGTGATTTGTTGCGTATAATAGTTTAGCTCATTTTAAACACCACTACCCCCAAAGGTGGTAAGCTAATGGCGGCTGAAAAGTCGCGACCGTTCCAAGGCTCGGCTTCAATTTTAACAGCTTTTGCATTACCTACGCCGCTGCCTCCGTAATGGGTTTCATCTGAGTTAAATAGCTGTGTGAGCTTGCCCTTTTTAGGCAAACCAATGCGGTAATCTTCGCGCACCACCGGCGTAAAATTGCACACCACCACGAGATCTTGTTTGGCGTTATCGCCTTTGCGCATGTATGAAATCACCGCGTTTTGGTGGTCTGAATAATTGATCCATTCGAAACCTTCGGGCGAGAATTGTTTTTCGTACAAAGCCGGTTGTGATTTGTACAAGGCGTTCAAATCAGTGATGAGTTTTCGGATACCTTGATGATAACCGAATTGCAGTAAATACCACTCGAGTTGGCTTTCAAAATTCCATTCGGCGCTTTGACCAAACTCGGCGCCCATAAAGAGCAACTTCGCGCCTGGATGGGTAAACATATATCCGTAGAGCAAACGCAAGTTGGCAAACTTCTGCCATTCATCGCCCGGCATACGTCCGGCAATAGAATGTTTGCCATAGACCACTTCATCGTGCGAGAGCGGCAACATAAAGTTCTCGGTAAAGGCATAGGTCATCGAGAACGTCAAATCATTTTGATGGTATTTTCGGTAGACAGGTTCGCGTTTGAAATACTGCAAAGTGTCGTGCATCCAGCCCATCATCCACTTCATACCAAAGCCCAGTCCGCCTTGAAAGGTGGGACGTGACACCATCGGAAACGAAGTGCTTTCTTCGGCAATGGTTTGCACACCTTCAAACATAGAGTACACTGCTTCATTAAAATCTTTTAAGAAGCTAATGGTATCGAGGTTTTCACGACCGCCAAAGATATTCGGCTCCCATTCGCCGTCGTTGCGCGAATAATCAAGATAAAGCATCGAAGCTACCGCATCGACACGCAAGCCATCGGCATGGTATTGTTGTAACCAAAAAATGGCATTGCTGATCAAGAACGAACGCACTTCATTGCGCCCGTAGTTAAACACCAAACTCTTCCAATCCGGGTGATAACCTTTGCGGCGATCCGGGTGTTCGTAGAGGTTAGAGCCATCAAAGAAGCCCAAACCATGTGCGTCATCCGGAAAATGCGACGGCACCCAATCGAGGATGACGCCAATACCTGCCTGATGTAGTTTGTCTACGAGCAACATAAAATCTTGCGGTTTGCCAAAACGCGAGGTTGGGGCAAAATATCCTACGAGCTGATAGCCCCACGACGGATCATACGGATATTCCATGATCGGCATAAACTCTACATGCGTAAAACCGGTTTCTTTGACATAAGCGGTGAGCTCATCGGCGAGTTCTAGATACGTCAAAAACTTGCCCTCAGCGTTGCGACGCCACGAACCCAAATGCACTTCATACACCGAGTGCGGACGGTTGAGCGCGTTGTGACTTTTACGCGTGTCCATCCATTTTTGGTCTTTCCAGCGGTAGTCTAAATCCCAGACTACCGAGGCGGTATGAGGCGGATGCTCGCAGTACCACGCAAACGGATCGGCCTTTTCGGTAATAATATCGCGGTTGTTGGATTGTATTTTGTATTTGTACTTGGTGCCTTTATCCACCCCGGGAATAAAGCCTTCCCAAATGCCCGAGCTGTCCCAACGCACATAGAGTTGATGTTCGCCCTGCATCCAATAATTGAAATCACCCACCACCGACACCGAGCGTGCCGAGGGTGCCCAAACGGCAAAATATACCCCGCTTACGCCATCGACTTCGGTGAGGTGCGCGCCGAATTTTTCGTATAATTTGAAGTGTTTGCCGGCTTTGAACAATTCGATGTCAAAGTCGGTAAAAAGTGAATGCGGTTGTACTTTGTTCATGGTGATGCTTAATAGATGTCAGAAGCCTTAGCCCCGATTGCAGCGGCAGCCTTTTGGCGGTTTCTTAAACGGCAAAAGCTACAGCGGAAAGCGGGAATAGCTTCAAATAATGGTCATAATTCGTAATTCGTAATTCTTAATTCTCAATTCTGCTTAAACTCCATAATACTCGCAATGCCTGTGAGCGGTATAACGGCCCAACGCGGACGTGAATTGAGTTCATAACCCAACTCGTAGACCGCTTTTTCGAGGATGCAATATTTGAGTAAAAAGTCAATTTCTTTGCGGTAGCCGATGTTGAGATTGCCGCCTTGGGCCACCTCGGTATAGGTTTGCAAAAATACCCCAACGAAGTATTTAAACAGCAATTCTCCGGCTTCAAACAGTTCTTGTTGCTCGTACGGATATTTGTCTTTGTTGTTAAAAATAGTCGCGTAAATGGCATAGTGAAACGAGCGAAACATGCCGGCCACGTCTTTGAGCGGCGGTTGTTTGACTTTGCGGTCGCGAATAGTGCTCTCGGGTTCTCCTTCAAAATCTAGGATGAAAAAGTCTTCGCCATTGACCAAGACTTGCCCTAAGTGATAATCGCCGTGAATGCGAATGCGCTCGGACTTCATTTTGGTCCAGTCAAAGTCAAGAAACACTTTGCGGATTTCTTTTTTGTGGTCTAAAAACAAATTGGCCAGTTCGAGCGCGAGTCCGTCGAGTTTGTGCAAATTGTTCTCAAGGATGTTGAGTCGGTTTTGAAACTGATACGTCAAACGGTTTTTGAGCCAAACAGTATAATCGCCATTATAAGTCGTAGGTGTAAATGCCGTATCGTGGATGTCGCTGCCCATGGCGATGTGCATCTCGGCGGTACGGGTGGCCAAAGTGTGGATGCGCAAGAATATGCTGAGTCCGGCCCAATCAATGATTTCGTGCGGCACTTCGTTGATTTTGAGTCGGCGAAACAACTCAACTTCGGGCAATTTGGCGATTTTGATCTTTTTGGTTTTGAGGTTTTCAAAAATGCGATCAACTTCATTGAGCATAAACTGCCAAGCATCACCTTGGTTGGGCACAAGTTCTTGCATCATGCCCAAGGTAATATTGCCTTCGCTAAGCGCAACGCTGATGCTGCCGGTATAGGCCGGTGAGTTTTTAAAATCCATGCGCTCGGTCAAAAAGCGACTGATTTCGTAATCGGGATTGGTGCTGATGTAAATGCGTCGAAAGATTTTGAGCACCAAATTTCCGTTGTAGACAATCGAGGTGTTGCTTTGCTCGGCGCCCATGAACTTAGACGATTCATAGGTGGTTTGCTCTAGTTTTTCACCGCGGTGAAATTTGACTTTTCCGGGTTTTTTCTCGTTGGGTGCTTGCAGGATTTTTTCAAACATCAATTGTCGGAAATCTTCCTGATGCAAAGCGTCAATCAAAAAACCTTGCTGGTTGCCCATTTTGACCGGTGCAATCACGGTGCTGGTGGTCAGGTCTTCTTGCGCCATAAAGGCAATCGGCATAAAATAATGCTGATAGAAGGCCTCTTTAAAATTGACTTCGAGTAAAACGCCGTAATAGGTATTTTTGGTCGAAGTCATCATGAAATAATCAACGACTTCAATATACTTGAGCGTGCTGGCTTTTCCGCCGTACCACCTTTTGTTGATGATGTAGCGCTCGAGGATATCCGATGAAAATACCTTGACAAACTCGGGGTCTTCAAAGGCTTTTTTCCAGTCGGTTTTGAAAATAAAGGGCGTTTTAAATCCTTCTTCGTTGATTTCTGTGTCCATAATCGTTAACGGTTGATTTTAAACAAATGAAACGGCATATCGGGATGCAATTCAACAAAATTCCATTCTTTGTCCCAATGATAAGTGTTTCCGGTTATTAAATCTTGAATTTCAACTGGCTGATCTCCGATTTCAGCAATGGGCAACTGCACCATGGCTTGGGCAGTGTTGTGCGCATCGAGGCTCACGACCATGAGGGTCTCGTTGGTTTTGTCATCATCGAATTTATAATAAGCCAGAATTTGGTCGTTGTTGGTGTTGCAAAAAACAATATTGTTGGTTTGTTGCAGTGAGGTTTGTTCGCGGCGAATGTGGTTCACGCGCGTAATGAGTGTAGTAAGTTTGTTCTCGATGGTCCAATCCCAGTGGGCGACTTCGTATTTTTCGGAATTCAGGTATTCTTCTTTGCCGGCGGCCATCGGAGCACAAACCATATATTCAAACACCGGTCCGTAAATACCAACGCTCGAACTGAGCGTAGCTGCTAAAAAGTACTTCTGTAAATGTACTGATTCATTGCCTGATTGCAGTGCAAACGGATTGATGTCTGGCGTATTGGGCCAAAAGTTCGGACGGTAATATTCTTTTTGATCGGTTTGGGTAAGCTCAGTCAAATATTCAATGAGCTCTTGTTTGGTATTGCGCCAAGTAAAATAAGTATACGATTGGGTGAATCCTTGTTTGGCGAGTTCGTTCATGATTTTGGGGCGCGTAAAGGCCTCAGACAAAAACAATACATCGGGGTGCTTCTTTTTGATTTCACCCATAAGCCAGCCCCAAAAGTAAAACGGTTTGGTGTGCGGATTATCTACGCGGAATACGCGAATACCGCATTCTTCTACCCAAAACAAAGCGGTATCGAGCAATTCCTTCCAAAGGTTTTTCCAATCGGTGGTTTCAAAATAAATAGGTTGAATATCTTGATATTTTTTTGGTGGATTCTCGGCGTATTGCACCGTTCCGTCTGGACGCCATTTGAACCACTCCTTGTGTTCTTTGACCCACGGATGATCAGGCGCGGCTTGCAAAGCGTAATCCATGGCTATTTCAATTCCGAGCGATTGCGCTTTTTTGACGAGCGATTTAAAGTCGTCTATAGAACCCAAGTCTGGGTGTGTCGCTTTGTGTCCGCCGTATTGTGAGCCAATACCCCAAGGTGAACCTACATCGCCGGGCTCAGCGTTGGTGGCGTTGTTTTTGCCTTTGCGGTTGACCTCGCCAATGGGGTGAACTGGCGGAAAATACAAGGTGTCAAAGCCCATCGCTGCTACGCGCGGCAAGAGTTTTTCGCAATCCTTGAAAGTTCCGTGTTTACCGGGCTCAGACGAGGCCGAACGCGGAAAGAATTCATACCAAGTGCTGAACAATGCTTTGTGCCTGTCGACATAGACTTTGAGTTCGTGCGATTGGTTTTCGATATAAAGAACAGGATATTTTGTAAATAAAGCGGTCAACTCGTGTGACATGGCAGCTTCTAACGCTAAGTCGTATTGTTTGGGGTCGGCGAATTGCTCGGCTACTTTTTTGAGGTAGGCTTTTTCGTCTTTGTTGGCGAGTTTAGCAATGGCTTGAACGTATTCAGCACCTTCGAGTAACTCTGATTTGACGTGTTGATTGTCTTGAATTTTGCGCTCGGTGCCGTGTTGCCAATTCAAAGCATAATCGACCCAAGCTTGTACGTAATAGGTATAGGTTCCTTGTTTGTCAACGGTAAATTCTGCCGACCATTCGTCGTTTTGGGTGGGCTGCATTCTGACTTCGGACCATTTCTTTTCGCTTTCGTGGCGGTACATCACCCGACATTGAATCACATCATGTCCGTCGGGAAATACATCTGCCGTGACCGTTACTTTTTGTCCGACGATTCTTTTTACGGCAAAAGCGCCGCCGTCGAGTTGTGGCAAAACATTTTCAATAATTACGCGGGTTTGTCTTTGCATTTTAAGTTTATTTTATGACTTCTAAATTTAGCAAAAAATACAGAAAACAATACCTTGCAGTAAGATTTACAGAAATGGCAAAGAATCAAAAGAAACATCAGGAAAGTTTAAAAATTCCTAAAATAATCCTTGCTGCGGGTTCATTTTTATCGCTTATTTCAGACCGACTCACGGTATTGTTTGCCGCGCGTTTGTTTACCACTCCACTCAAACATCGCATTCCCAAACGCGAACACGAAATGGATCAACACAGCCAACAAGAGCAATTATGTGTCAATTCTTTGCAAAAAGAGATTGTAGTTTATCAATACGGAAATGCGCCCCGAAAAATTCTACTCGTACACGGTTGGTCCGGACGCGGAACCCAATTGGTCAAAATTGCCGATGCCTTGCTCCAAGAGGGCTACTCGACCGTGAGCTTTGACGCGCCCGCCCACGGAAAGTCTGCAGGCAAAACGACTTTGATGCCTGAGTTCATTGCTTCGATTTTTGAAATCGAAAAAAAATACGGACCGTTTGAGGCAGCTGTTGGGCATTCGCTCGGTGGTATGAGTTTGCTCAATGCTGTAAAAGACGGATTCAAGATTCAGAAATTGGTGACCATCGGCAGCGGCGATGTGGTTCGGGACATCATCGATGATTTCATAGCCAAACTCGAGCTCAAACCCAAATACAGCGGTTTGCTTCAACAGCATTTTGAAAGTAAATCCAACCGAAAGATGGATGATTATTCCTCATATCGCGCAGCGCAAAGAATAGAGATTCCGGTTTTGGTGATCCATGACCAGGACGATGACGATGTACCGATGCGTTGTGCGGAACATATAGCAGCACATCTCAAAAAAGGTGAACTGATCATAACACAAAAACTCGGTCATCGAAAAATTTTAGGCGACACCCAAGTCATTGAAAAAGTCATTAACTTTATACAAAACCCACAACCATGAGTTACCCGATTGAAAAAACACCCGAAGCTTGGAAAGAGCAACTCGGAGCCGAACGCTATAAAATTCTGCGTCAAAAAGGCACTGAGTTTCCGCATACTGGGCAATATAATTTGCATTTTGAAAACGGAACTTATGTATGCGGCGGGTGCGGCGAACCTTTGTTTGAAAGCAGTAGTAAGTTTGATGCGCATTGTGGTTGGCCTTCGTTTGATGCGTCGATTCCGGGTAAGGTTTCGTATGCGCGCGATACTTCGCACGGCATGCTCCGAACCGAAATTTTGTGCAGTACTTGCGGCGGGCATCTCGGACATGTGTTTGACGACGGTCCTACCCAAACCGGACAGCGTTATTGTGTAAACTCATTATCGATTGACTTTAAACCCGAATAAGTATGGAACTTTTTGACAATTCTTGGACTGAAAAGCTACAACCGCTCATTGAACTCTACCGAGGCAAAAAACACCCGCTCGATTACCAGAATTTGTATCAACTCATGGTCATGGTGATTCTTTCGGCACAAGATTCTGACGCCAACATCAATAAGATTGCTCCTGGCTTTTTTGAAGTATATCCGAATTTACAGAGCTTGGCCGCTTCTAACATTCCGGCCATTGCGAGTCAGATTACCAAAGTGCGCAACTTCAACACCAAAGCAAGTTGGCTGTTAGAGATTGCACAAACCTTGCAAACCGAAGATAACATTCCGCTCACGATGGAAAATCTCACCGCGCTCAAAGGCATCGGACGAAAATCAGCCAACGTGATTATGCGCGAGATGAAAGCATCGGCCGAAGGCATCATTGCTGATTTGCATGTGATTCGTGTAGCGCCACGCATCGGACTCTCGGCAGAATTTAAGGACGGTAACCGCATCGAGAAAGAGCTCATGAAAAACTTACCGCCAGAAATCTGGGGCGAGATTGGCATGGCGATTTCGTTTCTGGGGCGCGAAACCTGCCGACCGACGAATCCTAAATGCGATACCTGTGTGGTGCAAAAGCATTGTCAATACAGCAACTCAAAATAAAAAGCCATGAATTTCTTTAACAAAAAAATGCAGTGGAACAACTTAGAATTTATTCCGTTTAAGTTGTGTGTGGCCAGTATTTACCTGTGGATAGGCATCCATTTTCACGACTATTTAAGCAGTTACAGCCACTTATTATTGGCTGTTTTTGCCGTTAGCGTTTTGGTAACAATGTATTTGTGGATTCAAAAAATGCGCAGTAAAGATTAATTTAGGGCGAGCCGGCTCATTAATCATTCCTTTTCCAGAAAGCTCATTCTCTCGCCGTCGGGCTGTTCGCTGTATCTTTTGTTCCTGCGTCACAAAAGGATGCCGCTGCCATCCCGCTCGCAGAGGAGTGTTCATTTTCTAAAGCTAACAACTGTTTAAAAACAAAAACCTATGATATATAGAGGAGGAAGTCCGGTGGACTTCAGGTACGCGAACTTCAGTTCGCATAAAAACAAAAAACCCCGTTCGTTAGAACAGGGTTTCTAAAAGAAAGGCGACGACATACTCTCCCACAAAATGCAGTACCATCTGCGCAGGCGGGCTTAACTTCTCTGTTCGGAATGGGAAGAGGTGAGCCCCGCCGCAATAATCACCTTAAGTCTTTAGTTGTGATTTTGATTCACAACTGCAACATGGTTGCTAATATCTTAACATACTGAGATAAAGAAATACATTTGGAAAGATTGTCGTCCCGTCATTGCTGACGGGACAGACGACGTACATAAGCTTACGGGTTATTAGTACTACTCGGCTATGACATTACTGCCTTTACACCTATAGCCTATCAACGTGGTCATCTTCCACGACCCTTAAAAGAAATCTCATCTTGTGGTGGGTTTCGCGCTTATATGCTTTCAGCGCTTATCCCTTCCCGACGTAGCTACTCTGCGATGCCCCTGGCGAGACAACAGATACACTAGAGGTCAGTCCAATTCGGTCCTCTCGTACTAGAATCAGATCCACTCAAATTTCTAACGCCCGCAGTAGATAGAGACCGAACTGTCTCACGACGTTCTGAACCCAGCTCGCGTGCCACTTTAATGGGCGAACAGCCCAACCCTTGGGACCTTCTCCAGCCCCAGGATGTGACGAGCCGACATCGAGGTGCCAAACCCCCCCGTCGATATGAGCTCTTGGGGGAGATCAGCCTGTTATCCCCGGCGTACCTTTTATCCTTTGAGCGATGGCCCTTCCATGCGGAACCACCGGATCACTATGCTCTACTTTCGTACCTGATCGACCTGTGTGTCTCTCAGTCAAGCTCCCTTTTGCCATTGCACTCTACGCACGGTTACCAAGCGTGCTGAGGGAACCTTTGAAGCCTCCGTTACTCTTTTGGAGGCGACCACCCCAGTCAAACTACCCACCAAGCAATGTCCCCCGCAGCGCGGGGTTAGGCTTCAGATAAGCAAAGGGTGGTATTTCAACAATGACTAACCTACGCCTGGCGACGCAGGATCAAAGTCTCCCACCTATCCTACACATCACTTATCCAAAGTCAATACTAAGCTATAGTAAAGGTGCACAGGGTCTTTTCGTCCCACTGCGGGTAAACGGCATCTTCACCGTTACTACAATTTCACCGAGCTCATGGCTGAGACAGTGTCCAGATCGTTACACCATTCGTGCAGGTCGGAACTTACCCGACAAGGAATTTCGCTACCTTAGGACCGTTATAGTTACGGCCGCCGTTTACTGGGGCTTCAATTCAATGCTTCTCCGAAGATAACATCTCCTCTTAACCTTCCAGCACCGGGCAGGTGTCAGGCCCTATACTTCATCTTACGATTTTGCAGAGCCCTGTGTTTTTGATAAACAGTCGCCTGGACCTCTTCACTGCGGCCAGCTTACGCTGGCGACCTTTCTCCCGAAGTTACAGGTCTATTTTGCCTAATTCCTTAGCCATGAATCTCTCGAGCACCTTAGGATTCTCTCCTCGACTACCTGTGTCGGTTTACGGTACGGGTACTTGTAATCTAAGTTTAGAGGTTTTTCTTGACAGCCCTTAGGTACACTATCTCTTTGTCCGAAGACTCTGAGTACTATCGCATTTCCCCAGTTCCTGCGCATTTTACTACAGGACCTATAGGTAGGTGCTTTAACCAGCTATTCCGTCAGCTGGCGGTACTTTCATCACTGTGTCACCCCATCACAATTACAACTAGTACGGGAATATTAACCCGTTGTCCATCGACTGTTCCTTTCGGATTCGCCTTAGGCCCCGACTAACCCGCAGCTGATTAGCATAGCTGCGGAAACCTTAGTCTTTCGGTGTGCAGGTTTCTCGCCTGCATTATCGTTACTTATGCCTACATTTTCTTTTCTAACCTCTCCAGCATGCCTCACGACACACCTTCGCTGATGTTAGAATGCTCCCCTACCACAGAATATTCTGTCCATAGCTTCGGTAATATGCTTATGCCCGATTATTATCCATGCTCGTCCGCTCGACTAGTGAGCTGTTACGCACTCTTTAAATGAATGGCTGCTTCCAAGCCAACATCCTAGCTGTCTGGGCAGACAAACCTCGTTATTTCAACTTAGCATATATTTGGGGACCTTAGCTGATGGTCTGGGTTCTTTCCCTCTCGGACTTGGACCTTAGCACCCAAGCCCTCACTGCTGAGAAACATTATATAGCATTCGGAGTTTGTCAGGAATTGGTAGGCGGTGAAGCCCCCGCATCCAATCAGTAGCTCTACCTCTATATAACTTAGCTCAGCGCTGCACCTAAATGCATTTCGGGGAGTACGAGCTATTTCCGAGTTTGATTGGCCTTTCACCCCTACCCACAGTTCATCCGAAGTCTTTTCAACGACAACCGGTTCGGACCTCCACTGTGTGTTACCACAGCTTCATCCTGCCCATGGGTAGATCACACGGTTTCGCGTCTAACACTACTGACTAAAGCGCCCTATTCAGACTCGCTTTCGCTACGGATCCACATCTTAAATGCTTATCCTCGCCAGCAACGTTAACTCGTAGGCTCATTATGCAAAAGGCACGCCGTCACCCAACTAATGGGCTCCGACCGCTTGTAGGCGTATGGTTTCAGGATCTATTTCACTCCGTTATTCACGGTTCTTTTCACCTTTCCTTCACAGTACTGGTTCACTATCGGTCTCTTGCGAGTATTTAGCCTTAGCGGATGGTCCCGCCAGATTCAGACAGGGTTTCACGTGCCCCGCCCTACTCAGGATACCACTATCTATTACATCGCTTACCTGTACGGGACTGTCACCCTGTATCGTGTATCTTTCCAGATACTTCCAGTTCACTTTGCATAGAACGTCGTGGTCCTACAACCCCATTATTGCCGTAACAACAATGGTTTGGGCTAATGCGCTTTCGCTCGCCACTACTCACGCAATCACTTTTGTTTTCTTCTCCTGCGCCTACTTAGATGTTTCAGTTCAGCGCGTTCGCCCCTCTATCGAGGTAATACATCTTCAATGTATTGGGTTGCCCCATTCGGATATCTACGGATCAACACTCGTGTGCAGCTCCCCGTAGCTTTTCGCAGCTTATCACGTCCTTCTTCGCCTGCAAGAGCCTAGGCATCCCCCATACGCCCTTATTTTGCTTATTGTACTTTTGTCCTATACATATAAAATGCATAAAACGTGTTCTTTCTACTTTGTTTGTATTTTCTTATCTCAATATGTCAATGAACGTTTCAAAAAGGTCGTTATCGGAGTGCCCTTCGGGCCAGCCTCAAACTCCCATTTTGAGAAACCTTTAAAGATTCTTCCATCATAAAAAACAATCAAGTAAACTTGTTGTTTTTTAATCAGTCCAGAATCACCTTTTAAAGGTTTCATCTGTGGAGAATAACGGAGTCGAACCGTTGACCTCCTGCGTGCAAGGCAGGCGCTCTAGCCAGCTGAGCTAATCCCCCATTCTTAAATTCAGAACTTGTAATTCAGAATTATGAATTGTGAATTCTCAACCTCTAGAATTTCCTTCTAAGTAATCAAAAAAAGTAGTCCCGGGCAGACTCGAACTGCCGACCCCTACATTATCAGTGTAGTACTCTAACCAGCTGAGCTACGAGACTCTGTTTGTATTTGATTCCTTATTATATTTTTGAATTAACAGCAGAACGTAAAATAAAAACCCCATCTTCTAAGATTCAATTTCATTCTAACCAAGGTGCATCTTCTTCTCTAGAAAGGAGGTGTTCCAGCCGCACCTTCCGGTACGGCTACCTTGTTACGACTTAGCCCTAGTTACCAGTTTTACCCTAGGCAGCTCCTTGCGGTCACCGACTTCAGGCACCCCCAGCTTCCATGGCTTGACGGGCGGTGTGTACAAGGCCCGGGAACGTATTCACCGGATCATGGCTGATATCCGATTACTAGCGATTCCAGCTTCACGGAGTCGAGTTGCAGACTCCGATCCGAACTGAGACCGGTTTTATAGATTCGCTCCTACTCACGTAGTGGCTGCTCTCTGTACCGGCCATTGTAGCACGTGTGTAGCCCAAGGCGTAAGGGCCGTGATGATTTGACGTCATCCCCACCTTCCTCACAGTTTACACTGGCAGTCTTGCTAGAGTTCCCGACATGACTCGCTGGCAACTAACAACAGGGGTTGCGCTCGTTATAGGACTTAACCTGACACCTCACGGCACGAGCTGACGACAACCATGCAGCACCTTGAAAGACGTCCGAAGAAAAGCATGTTTCCACGCCTGTCGTCTCCCATTTAAGCCTTGGTAAGGTTCCTCGCGTATCATCGAATTAAACCACATGCTCCACCGCTTGTGCGGGCCCCCGTCAATTCCTTTGAGTTTCAAACTTGCGTTCGTACTCCCCAGGTGGGATACTTATCACTTTCGCTTAGTCACTCAGATTGCTCCAAACAACTAGTATCCATCGTTTACAGCGTGGACTACCAGGGTATCTAATCCTGTTCGCTCCCCACGCTTTCGTCCATCAGCGTCAATACACTTTTAGTAACCTGCCTTCGCAATTGGTATTCCATGTAATATCTAAGCATTTCACCGCTACACTACATATTCTAGTTACTTCACAGTAATTCAAGTCCTACAGTATCAATGGCAGTTTGATCGTTGAGCGACCAGATTTCACCACTGACTTATAAGACCGCCTACGGACCCTTTAAACCCAATGATTCCGGATAACGCTTGGATCCTCCGTATTACCGCGGCTGCTGGCACGGAGTTAGCCGATCCTTATTCTTACGGTACCGTCAAGCCGGTTCACGAACCGGTGTTTCTTCCCGTACAAAAGCAGTTTACAACCCATAGGGCCGTCATCCTGCACGCGGCATGGCTGGTTCAGTCTTCCGACCATTGACCAATATTCCTCACTGCTGCCTCCCGTAGGAGTCTGGTCCGTGTCTCAGTACCAGTGTGGGGGATCTCCCTCTCAGGACCCCTACCCATCGTAGCCTTGGTAAGCCGTTACCTTACCAACTAGCTAATGGGACGCATGCTCATCTTGTACCGCCGAAGCTTTAGTAATAATATGATGCCATATCATTACACTATGAGGTATTAATCCAAATTTCTCTGGGCTATCCCTCTGTACAAGGCAGATTGCATACGCGTTACGCACCCGTGCGCCGGTCTCAAAGGAGCAAGCTCCTTCTACCCCTCGACTTGCATGTGTTAGGCCTGCCGCTAGCGTTCATCCTGAGCCAGGATCAAACTCTTCATCGTATATTTTAAATGTTTTTAAAATCAGATGCTAGCTAAAACTCTATTTTTTTCCGAATCTCTTGGGTGTGATTCTTAATTTACGCTCTACATTGTTTCAAGGTCATCAAACCTTAAAACGGCTGTCAATTCAATATGTCTATGAACTTATCTTGTGTGTCGCTTCATTCTCAAAGCGGGTGCAAAAGTACAAACCTTTTTCTCTTATCCAAACTTTTTAGAAAAAAATTTTAAAGGTTTTTTTCAATCCGCTGAAAACCGGAAACTTAATCCGTAAACTTTTTTTGAACTTTTCAGAAACATCAAGCCTCGAGATGCGCTGAACTATTCTTGCGGGTTCAATAGTTTGAATTTAAAACAATGCAGATGCGGTAGAATTTGCCGCGTGAGGGGTTGAAGCCAAGTGCCGAGCACGGCGTAAAACCCGACGGCGAGAATATCAAACATCTAATATACCAAAGTTCAACGAGCCGGCACGCCCAAAAAAATCAGTTAATATATTTACTCTTATATAATATTGTGCGTAAAGCCGAATCTGTTATATTTGCGCTGCATAAAATAAATGATGAATGATTAAGATTACACTACCCGACGGTTCGGTAAAAGAGTTTGCCTCTGGAGCAACGGCGATGGATGTTGCTAAAAGTATCAGCGAAGGTTTGGCCAGAAATGTGATTTCGGCCTCGTTTAATGGTACCACCGTTGAAACCGAAACCCCACTCACCACCGACGGTTCACTTGTGTTGTTTACTTGGAATGACCTAGACGGAAAAAAAGCGTTTTGGCATTCGACTTCGCACGTGATGGCACAGGCTTTACAAGAAATGTATCCGGGCATTAAACTCACCATCGGGCCTGCCATTGAAAAAGGTTTTTACTACGATGTTGATTTTGGTGCGCACAGCATTAGCGATGCCGACTTTAAGAAAATTGAAGACCGCGTTTTGGAAATTGCGCGCGAGAAACACGAATTTAAAATGCGTTCGGTGAGCAAAGCCGAAGCACTTGAAATATATAAAGACAACGAGTATAAAACCGAACTCATCTCGAATTTAGAAGACGGAACGATTACGTTTTGTGATCATTCGAACTTTTTTGATTTGTGTCGCGGTGGACATATTCCGAATACGGGTCTGATCAAAGCCATGAAAATCATGAGCGTGGCCGGAGCGTATTGGCGCGGTGACGAGAAAAACAAACAGCTTACCCGCGTGTATGGAATTTCGTTTCCGAAACAAAAAGATTTGACTGATTATTTAGAGTTGCTCGAAGAAGCCAAACGCCGCGATCACCGAAAATTAGGCAAAGAGTTGGAGCTTTTTGCTTTTTCATCAAGGGTAGGTCAAGGTTTGCCTTTGTGGTTGCCGAAAGGTGCTGCTCTGCGCGAAAGACTTGAGCAGTTTTTGAAACGCGCTCAGAAAAAAGCCGGCTACGAGCAAGTGGTTTCTCCGCACATTGGTCAAAAAGAATTGTATGTGACTTCTGGGCATTATGCCAAATACGGAGCCGACAGCTTTCAGCCGATTCATACCCCAGCCGAAGGCGAAGAGTTTTTGCTCAAACCGATGAACTGTCCGCACCACTGCGAAATTTACAACAACAAACCTTGGTCATACAAAGATTTACCAAAACGTTATGCTGAGTTCGGAACCGTGTATCGATATGAGCAATCGGGCGAATTGCATGGATTGACGCGTGTGCGCGGATTTACACAAGACGATGCACACATTTTCTGTACGCCGGATCAGTTGGACGAAGAGTTCAAAAAGGTTATTGACTTGGTATTGTATGTTTTTGGATCGCTTGGATTTGAAAATTTTACAGCTCAGATTTCTTTGAGAGATCAAGAAAATCGTGACAAATATATTGGCTCTGATGAAAATTGGGAAAAAGCTGAAAACGCCATCATCAATGCGGCCCGCGATAAAAACCTCAACACCGTTGTTGAATATGGTGAAGCAGCGTTTTACGGACCGAAGCTAGATTTCATGGTCAAAGATGCGCTCGGACGCAGCTGGCAGTTGGGCACGATTCAGGTAGATTACAATTTGCCGGAGCGTTTTGAACTTACCTATAAAGGTTCAGACAACGAACTACATCGACCGGTGATGATTCACCGCGCGCCTTTTGGTTCGATGGAACGATTCATTGCTATCTTGTTGGAACACACCGCCGGTAACTTCCCACTTTGGCTCATGCCAGAGCAAGCTATCATCTTGTGTTTGAGCGAGAAATATGAAAATTATGCGAAAAAAGTTTTGGAATTACTGGAAAATCACGAAATTCGCGCCCTAATTGACAACCGAAACGAAACCATCGGTAAAAAAATCCGTGATGCGGAGGTTCAAAAAATGCCGTTTATGTTGATTGTTGGCGAGGAAGAAGAGAAAAACGGAACGGTTTCGATTAGACGTCACGGCCAAGAAGGCAAAGGGAATACATCTGCTACGGTAGACCAATTTGCTGCAATGGTTCAAGAAGAAATTGACAAAACATTAAAAGTATTTACAGTTTAACATTTAAATTTTAAAGTCATAGCAATTAGAAACAACAGGGGTTTTCAACCCAGAGTAGAAAAAAAGGATGCGCACAGAATTAATAATTTGATTCGCGTGCCAGAAGTCAGATTGGTGGGCGATAATGTTGAGCCCGGCGTATACAAAATTTCTGATGCCTTAAAACTTGCAGACGAACTTGAACTAGACTTGGTTGAGATTTCTCCGAATGCTGAACCGCCTGTATGCAAAATTATTGATTACAATAAGTTTGTGTATATGCAGAAAAAGCGTGAAAAAGAGCTCAAAGCCAAATCGACGCAAATTGTGGTCAAAGAGATTCGTTTCGGACCTCAGACCGATGAACACGATTATGAGTTCAAGAAAAAGAACGCTGAGAAATTCCTCAAAGACGGATCAAAGCTCAAAGCGTTTGTGTTCTTTAAAGGTCGTTCGATTATCTACAAAGAGCAAGGTCAGATTTTGCTTTTGAGATTGGCGCAAGACCTAGAAGAATACGGAAAAGTTGAAGCCATGCCGGTCTTAGAAGGAAAGCGCATGATTATGTTCATCGCTCCGAAGAAGAAAAAGTAGGCTGCACAGCAGAGCACAGGAATTCAAAGAATACACGGTTGCCCTAGCCCCGATTGAAGTGAAAATCCTTTTGGCAAAAGTTGACCGAAACCAAGTGAAGGGAAATTTTGACAAAAGATTGCAGCGAAAAGCGGGATAAAGCTTCTAAAAAATAAAATCAAAAACCGAAGGCACAGGCAACTGATGCCTTTTGGCTTCTGAAATAGAAAGTAAATAAGTAAGTATAAATCAAAAATTCAGGAAGAAATGCCTAAAATGAAAACTAAATCCAGTGCCAAAAAGCGCTTTAAAGTGACCGGTTCTGGTAAAATCAAAAGAAAGCACGCTTTCAAAAGTCACATTTTGACTAAAAAATCAAAAAAACGCAAATTAGCGTTGACACACGCAGCTCTTGTTCACCCAAGTGACGAGCGCAGCGTTAAAGAACAATTGAGAATCGTTTAATCGAAACCAAAGTTCTTTAGGTTTTAAATTATTTAATAACCTTGGAGTATGGCCCACAAGTTCCCTTGATTCAATTCGGGACGCCTGCTACAAAAAAATCACAAAATTATGCCTAGATCAGTAAATTCAGTTGCTAAAAGAGCAAGAAGAAAAAAGATTATGAAGCAAGCCAAAGGTTTCTTTGGCCGCAGAAAAAACGTTTGGACAGTAGCCAAAAATGCTGTTGAGAAAGCGATGCAATACGCTTATCGCGACAGAAAACAAAACAAAAGAAACTTCCGCGCATTGTGGATTCAGCGTATCAACGCAGGAGCTCGCTTGGAAGGAATGAGCTACTCTCAGTTCATCGGTAAATTAAAAGCAAACAACATCGAACTCAACCGTAAAGTTTTGGCTGATTTGGCCATGAACCACCCGGAAGCTTTTAAAGCCATTTTGAACAAAGTAAAATAAACGTTTTATCAACCCGATTTTTACTTACTTATATAAAGGAGCCTCGCTGAAAAGTGGGGCTTTTTTAATTTTACTTTGGGCGTGCCACCAGCTTCGCTGCGCTGTGCCGCTGTCAGGCTGTTCGCTGTAGCCTCGCCGATTCGCTGCGCTACTCGGCTTCGGGCTGCCGCTGCCATCCTTCACGCAGATTTGTGTTCGGGTATGATTCAGTTTTCAAAATACGAAAAACGTCGTATAGGATAATCATTTATCGAGTCGTTTATTTGCCATAGGAAATCAACTTGCTGGAGTGGGTGGTTAACAAACAGAAGTTTTTCCTGAGACATTAAAACAAACGTCCGGAGCATCAACCGCAAAGAGATGAAAAAGCAAACCCCGACACTACAGTCGGGGTTCTTTATTTTATCAAAATGTTTTAAAACCATTAAAACCTAATTAAAAACTTCTTCGTGGGTTCCGTCAAAACTCGCAAACACCATACTCGGATGCGAATCTAAATGATGCATATTCCCATTTTTATCAATCGCTATCGCGCCGGCAAAACCATCAAAAGGTTTGAGTTCGGCAAAGGTTTTTTCAAAAGCTTGCTCTAGTGAAAATCCATCGGTTACCCGCGTGACAATTTTGGCCGCCACGGCGCCGCTTACAATGTCTTCACCTACACCGGTTAAACTCACGCCACAAAATTCATTGCAATAGTTACCGGCCACCGTTGCCGAATCTGAAACGCGACCTACGATTTCAAAACCTTTTCCTCCGGTCGAAGTAGCTACGGCAATTCTGCCTGCTGCATCCAACGCCACACAACCCACAGTTCCCACACCGGTTGCTGCCAATTTGGCCTCATACTCAGCGCGACGCTGCGGAATTTCGGTCGAGAATTTCTCAAATCCGTTGGTTCTGGCATAATGCGTTGCGCCTTCACCACTGAGAATTCTATCATCCACTTCCATGAGTTTTTGCGCTACTTGAATCGGATTTTTAACATCTTCAATATTGATTACACCACTCATTTTCATCGAAACACTGTCCATGAGCGAAGCGCTCATTCTGATTTTTCCATCGCTTTGAATTTGCGAACCAATACCCGCATTAAACAACGCATCGTCTTCTAAAAGAGACACTGCATACACCACGGCCTCCAAAGCCGAATGCGTTTGTAAATACGCATACGAATCTTTCACAATGCGCAACAAAACTTGTTGTTTGGCAACTTTGGTTTCGTGGTTGGTTGATGATTCTGAGAAGAATCCGCCGTGGATGATGATTTTCATTTATTCAGTGGTCAGTTATCTGTAGTTGGTCTAAAGTAAAACGTGTCTAAACATATTGCGACGACTTAATCGTCATCTTAAAAGTATCTAAGTCAAAAGTATCGTTCTTGCTCATCACGTGTGTCACCAAGTGGTTGATGGATATCGGCTGACCCAACTCAACTTGCGTCAAATTCGTATCTTTTACTTCGCGTCCGTCCACCAAAATCACCAAGCCCGAGCCAATGGCTTCCATTTGTTTTCCGTTGGCAATAAACAAACCGGTATCTTCTCCGAGCCCAACGCCCAAAACTTTCGGATTGCCCACCACAGCCTGAAACAAACGCCCAATACGGCCGCGTTGCACAAAATGCGTATCAATCACCACATCGTCAATAAGTCCGAGGCCCGAGGTAATCTTGACTTCGCCTTTGAGCAAAGCCTCACTGCTGCTGCCTTGGTAAATCATGTTGTTTGAGGCCGCCGCCGCACCCGCCGAAGTTCCAGCATAAATAAACGGCTCATTACGGTATTTATCGAGCAACATATCGTGAAACGGCGTTCCGCCCAAAATCGAAGACAAACGCAACTGATCACCCCCGGTAAACATCACCACATCGGCTGCTTTCAAACGGTCTAAAACCTCCGCGTCCATTGCTTGTTCGCGGCGTTCAATATGCAAAACATCTACATTGTTTGCGCCCAGATAATTAAAAGCTTTCACGTATTCAGGACCAATCTCTCGCGGAATTTTTGAAGCCGTAGTAATCACTTCAATACGAGATTTTTCATGATGCAAAGATTCTTTGATGATGCGTTTTAAAATTCCCTCTTCAAAGAAGTTCAAATTTTTAGGGGCATTCACGTCCAAATCAGTCTCAGTAAAACTGCCTTTATCAACCGCCCCCCCAATAATAATCAGTTTTCCGTGTATTTTCATGCGGTAAAAATAACCATTTCATCCAATTGCGCAAACGTTTTTTCCGGTTTTGCAGCGCAATCATTTCGGGGCTCAACCATGCAGCTACCCGCTGTCCGCGCTACACGGTAGCTTGCTTCCATCGGGGCTAACCGCTCACATTTTGCCTTCTCGCAAAACAAAATCACAACTCAAATTATTGAATCTCAACTGAATATTTATCAAATGTGATTTTTTCACAATTTCATTTTAGAATCAAAACAATAATTTCCTATTTTTAACAAATTCGTTACAAAATTTATCTATCAAGAAATCCACAATATGAAAATCGAAAAAATTCAGGCCCTGCGCGGACCCAATATTTGGAGCGTACAACGCAAAAAACTCATCCAAATGCGCCTCGACCTCGAGGATATGGAACAAAAACCCACCAACAAAATTCCCGGATTCCGCGAGCGCATAGAAGCCATGTTCCCAACCATGATTGAGCATCGCTGCTCCGAAGGTACCCGCGGAGGGTTCTTCTCACGCATTGACCGCGGCACTTGGATGGGTCATGTTATTGAACACATCGCTTTAGAAATACAAACCCTAGCCGGTATGGAAACCGGATTTGGTCGCACGCGTGAAACCAAAACTCCAGGTGTATACAACGTCGTTTTTAGCTATGTTGAAGAAAGCGTCGGGATGTTTGCCGCCGAATCATCGGTGCGCATCGCCGAAGCGCTCATTGCCGGCACCGAATATGACGTACAGGCCGACATTCAAAAAATGCGCGAAATCCGCGAACGCGTCCGACTTGGCCCTTCAACCGGAAGTATTGTCGATGAAGCTGTGGCCCGCGATATTCCTTGGATTCGTTTAGGAACCAATTCACTCGTACAATTGGGTTATGGTGTCAACCAAATGCGTTTTCAAGCCACCATTACCTGCAAAACCAGCAACATTGCCGTAGATATTGCCTGCAATAAAGAAGAAACCAAACGCATGCTCGATATGGCCTCAATTCCGGTGGCCAGTGGCGGTATTTGCGTCGATGAAGAAGACTTAGAAAATGTCATCAAAAAAATTGGTTTCCCGATTGTGATCAAACCGCTCGACGGCAACCACGGAAAAGGTGCCTCCATCAATGTCAAAAATATGGACGATGCCAAAGCCGGACTCGCCCACGCCAAATACTACAGTCGCCGCGTGATTGTCGAGAAATTCATCACTGGTTTTGACTTCCGTGTTTTGGTCATTGACAACAAATTGGTTGCGGCTGCTTTGCGCGAACCTGCGCACGTAAAAGGCGATGGGACCCACAGCATTCAACAACTTATTGACGAAACCAATAAAGATCCACGTCGCGGTTATGGTCACGAAAACGTGTTGACCGAGATTTCTGTTGATCGCGACACCACTGATTTGCTCACCAAAAAAGGCTATACCTTAGAAACGATTCCGGCCAAGGATGAAATCGTCTATCTCAAATCAACGGCCAACCTCAGCACCGGCGGAACTTCGGTAGATGTGACCGATATGATGCACCCCGAGAATATTTTCTTGTGTGAACGAATCTCGCGTGTGATAGGCTTGGATGTTTGCGGCATAGACATCATGGCGCCTAATCTTACCCAACCACTCAAAGAAAACGGTGGTTGTATTCTTGAAGTTAACGCTGCACCGGGCTTCCGTATGCACCTCGCACCTTCTGAAGGATTGCCTAGAAACGTAGCCGCTCCGGTGATTGATATGTTGTATCCTCCGGGCAAACCGAGTCGTATTCCGATTATGGCCGTGACCGGAACCAACGGAAAAACCACCACCACTCGCCTTTTGGCACACATCGTTAAAAACAACGGCTATCGCGTAGGATTTACAACTTCAGACGGTATTTATGTACAAAACCACATGATGGAAAAAGGCGATACTACCGGACCGGTTTCAGCCGAATACATCCTCAAAGATCCAACCGTAGAATTTGCAGTACTTGAAACCGCACGCGGAGGAATTTTGCGCGCCGGTTTAGGTTTTAGCCGATGTGATATTGCCATCATTACCAATATTCAGGAAGACCACTTAGGTTTGAGTGATATTCATACGCTTGACGATTTGGCTCGTGTTAAAAGCACGGTCGTCAGAAGCGTCAAGAAAGACGGTTGGGCTATTTTGAATGCCGAAGACGAACAATGCGTCAAAATCGCGCAAGAACTCAGTTGTAATGTGGCTTATTTTGCGATGGATGAAGAAAATCCACTCGTCAAAAAAATGTGCAAAGAAGGCAAAATTGTCTGTGTGTATGAAAATGGTTTTATCACCGTCAAAAAAGGCGAATGGAAAATCCGCATCGAACGCGCCACACATATTCCACTCACTTTGGGCGGAAAAGCCAAGTTTATGATTGCCAATGTTCTGGCGGCTACTTTGGCTAGTTACCTTTGGGGCTTTAAAACCGAAGACATTAGTTTGTCGTTGCAAACCTTTATTCCGGGCGCGGCACAAACTCCGGGCAGAATGAACATTTTTGAATTCAAAAAATTCAAAGTAATGATTGACTTTGCGCACAATCCGGCGGGTTACAGAGGTATTGAAGATTATTTGAGCAACGTTGAAGCCAACAAAAAAATCGGCATCATTGCCGGAGTGGGCGATCGTCGCGACGAAGACATTAAAGAATGCGCTAAAATTGCCGGTCGTATGTTTGACCACATCATTATTCGTCAAGAGAAACATTTGCGCGGACGCACCGAAGATGAAATCATCAATTTGATTTTGGAAGGTATTGCTGAGTCCGGTCGCAACATTACCCATGAAATCATTACCAAAGAAGTCGAAGCCATCAAACACGCCATCAGTGTGGCCGAAGAAGGCACCTTTATTACGGCACTGAGCGATGTGGTGACCAACGCCATTGAAATTGTTCAGGAATATTTAGACAAAGAAAACGAATCGGCGCTTTAAATAACTTTTAAAACACTTGTAACAAAAGGATAATATACAGACCAAAGAGCCTGTACATTATCCTTTTTTATATTTTTGTTTCATCTGTAAAAAACCAACTTATGAATAAATTCTCCCTATGGGCACTTAGTTGTTTACTCAGCTTTTCTGCCATTGGTCAACAAAAAAAACTCACCCTTGAAGAAAGTGTTCTCCAACAAAATCGCCAATTTCGTGCTGATAAATTACTTGGATTTCAATGGATTCCAAACACCAATCAATACATTTATTTTGCCGAAGGTGGTAAGAAATTGATGGTGGCCAACACTGCTGATGCTAAAGCAACAGAACTAGTCACTTTAGCTGATCTGAACAAAGTTTTAGGAACTGATTTGAAAACTTTTTTTGGTGTTCAGCCAAAAGATGCTAACAGCTTTTTGATTGCCAATGGGCCAAAGTTTTTTGAATATAATTTCAAAGACAAAACCGGCAAGCTCACAGGAACATTTTCTGAAACGGCCGAGAACCAAACCTATGACAACGCGCACAAAAACATCGCTTTTACCGAGAAAAACAATCTTTACATCAGCGATGCAAACAACCAAAAAATTGCGGTGACCAACCAAACCAACGAAGGCATTGTATCGGGTCAATCGATTGCGCGCAACGAATTTGGTATTGACAACGGTATTTTTTGGTCGCCCAATGATCATTATTTAGCTTTCTACCAAAAAGATCAAACCGAAGTAGCCGATTACCCGCTCTTAGATATCAACACCGTTCCGGGCTCGTTGGAGAATATTAAATATCCAATGATTGGTCAAAAAAGTGAAAAACCGGCCGTAGGAATTTACAACTTGAACACCCAACAAACCGTGTACATCAAACCCCGTAGAAACGCCGATGATTACCTGACTAATTTGGCCTGGACACCCGATGAAAAGTACGTTTTGATTGCCGAGCTTAACCGCGCTCAAAACGATATGAACCTCAATTTGTACGATGCACAAACCGGAGCGTTTGTTCGTACTTTGCTCAATGAAAAAGATTCCAATTGGGTAGAACCGGAACATCCGGCATTTTTCCCCAATCCGAAGTCAAATAATTTTGTTTGGCACAGCGAAAAAGACGGTTTCCAGAACTTATACCTTTATTCAATTGACGGAAAACTTATTCGTCAGCTGACCAAAAACAGATTCCCTGCACGTCAAATTTTAGGTGCTAATCCGACCGGAACCGAAGTGTATTTTATGGCGACTGGTGAGAATCCAACCAATATGCTCGCTTATAAAGTAGATATGAACGGCAAACAAACACAAATCACCCAAGATGCCGGTGTGCACAGTGTAGCGGTAAGCACGGATGGAAACTGGTTCTTTGACGATTTTTCAAACCACAATACCCCGGGCAAAAACTTGCTGTACAACAAAGCGCTCAAAGCCCAAACTTTGGTAGAAAGTCCGAACAAATATAACGGCTATGCGATGGGAACGGCCGACATCAAAACCATCAAATCTGCCGACGGAACCACAGATTTATATACGCGACTGATCAAACCAAGTGATTTTGATCCGAACAAAAAATATCCGGTTCTGGTTTATGTTTATGGCGGCCCGCACGCGCAAATGATAACCAACAGTTATTTGGACGGTGCCAATTTGTGGATGTACTGGATGGCCGAGCAAGGTTATTTGGTATTTACGGTAGATAACCGAGGCTCAGACAACCGCGGATTTGCTTTTGAAAGCGTGATCCACGGACAATTGGGCAACAACGAAATCGCCGATCAAATGAAAGGTGTGGAATATCTAAAGTCATTGCCATATGTAGATGGAAATCGATTGGCAGTACACGGCTGGAGTTTTGGCGGGTTTATGACTACTTCACTGATGCTGCGCAAACCCGATGTATTTAAAGTGGGTGTTGCCGGCGGACCGGTGACCGATTGGAAATTATACGAAGTCATGTATGGCGAGCGCTATATGGACACTCCGGCTGAAAACCCAAAAGGATTTGATGAAGCTTGTACACTGAATTACGTAAAAGATCTCAAAGGAAAACTGTTGCTCATTCATGGAACCAGCGATGATGTTGTGGTGATGCAACACAATTTAAACTTGATTAAGAAATTTGTTGAAGCTGAGAAACAAGTGGATTTCTTTGCTTATCCGATGCACAAACACAATGTGATTGGTAAAGACCGCGTACATTTGATGCGCAAAGTGCTCAACTATGTAATGGAGAACAATAAATAGAGTAGATACAAACTTCATATAAAAGCAAAACCACCAATTACTGGTGGTTTTTTTATTTAGTAAATGTTGTCTCGGCCATTTACCAAACTTTGTACTATTGACCAACTTTGGGTTAGGTTGAGGAATGATTAAAAAAACATCAGATCAATGAAAAGGGCTGAAAACACCACCGAACAAATGCATATGGCGACGATGATGACTTTAAGCAAAGACATTTTTAGGAAAAAGGGGGATTTTTCATTACGGATAACCCATTTCATATTGCTCTTTTTGGAATCATTCCTTAGTAAAGGAAAAAAATGTAGGTCAGTTGCCCAAAAAAATGTGATGAACTCAGCAGTTTTTGGGATGAACCGTGTCAGAAAAGTGACCAACTTAAAGCCTTATACAATATTGAGTTTTTGAACCAAAACATCGTAGTAATTTTTGGCAATCGGAATCTTGGTTTGTTGAATCGTCACAAAATTGTGTTCTAAATTGGTCATATAATCCAGATTGACAATGTAGGATTTATGCGTTTTGAAAAAGACTTGACTGTTAAGCCGTTCGATGAAATTTGAAAGCGTGGCCCGAATGAGTTCGTCTTTGTGAAGCGTTTTAATCTCGAGATAATTCCCGTCAGATTTGATCCACAAAATTTCATGGATGTTGAGCTTGGTGTATTTGAATTTGTCTTTGATGAACAGGGCATCTTTGATGATAAACGTATCATCGGCTTCAGGCTCATAGGCAACCGAAGTATTTTCAAGTGATGCAAGTCGATGCAAAGCCATTTCGATGGTTGTAAATAGTTGCTCTTGTTTAAACGGTTTGACCAAATAATTGATGGGATGCGTTGCTTTGGCGCGCTCAATGGTTGCTCCGTCAGCATAAGAAGTGGTATAAATAAAAGGAATTTTAAAAATTTGATTGATTTCATGAGCCAAGTCAACTCCGTCTTTTGTTCCGTTTAAGTTGACATCGAGTAAAATCAAATCGGGTTGCGTGGTTTTTAAAAGACCGATGGCTTCGGGATAATCCATCGCCACGCCTAAAACTTCATATCCTATTTTTGCGAGCATGATTCGCATATCTTCGGCGATGATCAGTTCGTCTTCAACAATTAAAATTTTTACCATAACTGCATATATTAAGTTTGTGTCGCTTTAAATTCTTTCAAATCTTTAAACAAAACTACAAAGGATGTTTCGTTGGGCAGTTGTTTGGCTGATAAACTTCCGCGCAATTGCTTACTCAGAATCGAGACCAACTTGAGTCCTAGAGATTTTAAATTCTCCAGATCAAAATTCTTGGTCAAACCGTGCCCATTGTCGGTTACTTTTAATTCGTAATCAACCGTATTGAGCGCTCTGATGGCTACTTTAATGGTTCCGCCTTCTTTTTCGGCAAAGGCATATTTAAAGGCGTTGGCCACGAGTTCGTTGACCATCAAACCCAGCGGAATGGCGGTGTCAAAATCAAATTTTAAGTCAATGGTTTCAACTTGGACCTCAATATTTTTTGATTTAGCACCAAACAAATCCGACAAATACGCCACCAATTCTTTAAGATAATTATCAACATTGACTTTGTGAATTTCATCCGATTGATACAAATTCTGATGAATCAAACTCATAGCCTGCACCCGACTTTGTCCTTCTTGAATGGTCGCCAAAACCACCGGATCGTTGATTTCTTCCGATTGCATATTGAGCAAACTCGAAATAATTTGCAAATTGTTTTTGACGCGGTGGTGAATTTCTTTGAGCAAGGTTTCTTTCTCTTTGAGCGATTTTTCGATTTGCTCTTTTTGCCTTTGAATGATGTTGCGTTGCTTTTGCAGTTTTTTAGAATTAAGGTAAATGCCCAAGGTCACCAAACTCAGTAAAAACAATGAAACCAACACCATATATTTAATTTTCTTTTGCTTGTTGGCCTCGTGTAAAGTAGCTTGTTTGATGGCTTCTTGCTTTTTTTTGAATTCGTATTCTAGCTGAATTTGCGTGAGTTTGTTGTTGATTTCCGTGTTGAACATCGAATCGCTCATCACTTTAAAAAGCACTTGATTTTCATAAGCGGCTTGATAATTTTTCTTCTCGCGATAAATCTTGGCTAGATTTTCATAGGCAAATTTCACCGATTCAATCTCGCCGATTTCTCGAGAAATGCGCAAGCCTTTTAAAGTAAATTCTTCAGCAGCATCCAGTTGATGCAGATGATAATACACCTCGCCAATGTTTCGATATGAATCGCCAATGCCGGATTTGTAGTCATTTTTGCTAAAATGAACCAGCGCCTTGTTGTAGAAATCCAGCGCTTGAGCATATTGCTTTTGATTCTTGCAATTGGTTCCTAAATGCTGCTCGGTGTAGGCCATGCCTATAAAATCATTCGTCTTTTGATGATAAGCATAGCATTCACGCAACATGACGTTTGATTTTTGATATTCCCGTTTGTCAGCATATATACTGGCAATATTGGAGAGAATCGTGTAGCGCAAATCCAAATGATGATTCGGCACATGCTCATCGAGAATTCTGAGCGCCTTTTGATAAAAGGCCAACTCTTTTTCTTTTTCGTTGATCTTACCGTACAAAATAGCGATGTTGTTGGTCAAACTCGACATTTTACGGTATTCATGCAAGTTTTCAAAAATGTCCAAACCGGCATTGAGGTATTTGAGCGACTGGGCAAAATTATTCAGAAACAAATATGTCTGACCGAGCAATCCGTAACTGACGCCCAAATTTTTACTCTGAGGATCTTTTTTAAAAATAGCCACCGCTTGATTCAAATAACTGATGGCCAATTGAAAATTTCCTTTTCCGATGTGTAACCGCCCCAGTAAATTATAGCCTCTGCCTATACCTTCCTGATAACGAATTTTACGGCTCAGTTCAATTGATTGGTTGTAATAAGCAATGGCCTTATTGAAGTCAGTATCACAGTAACTATCAGCCAATTTATAAAGCAAATTGACTTTGACTGTATCTCGAATCGAAGTATTCGAAGTATGATGCTTGTTGTAATTTTCCAACAAGTTCTGCAGACTATCGCATTTGCTTTGTGTTTGCCCGAACGAGCCTACAAAAATGAATAAAACTACCAGCAAAAGCGTATTTCTGAGCATCTTGTTATGAGTTACATGACTGTCTAGGTTTTCTGAGGTTTCTTTCTCGCTGCCGGAAACAATACATTGTTCAAAATCAATCGAAATCCGGGTGAATTTGGATGTAAATCCAAAACCGTGGGTTCATCGCCCACGCGGTGTTGGTAGTCTTCGGGATCGTGGCCTCCGTAAAAAGTAAAAAAGCCTTTGCCTTTTTGCCCGTGGATGTATCGCGCCTCGTCGTTGAGTTCGCATTTGCCCAAAACGAGTACATTCGATTTCACCAAAGCCGAATCAAATGAAGTGGTTTGTCCCATAAATCCTTTGATGAGTTGGGTGTGATTCTGGCACAACATACTCGGAATCACATCCCATTTAGCCGAATAATCCATGAGTGTAAAATAATCGCGCTCAAACGGAATTTTTCGCTTCTCGGTCATATCAATGTCTGAAAACTCATAATGCTCCGGTCGACGGTCTAAAATAAAATCTTTAAACGCAAAAGTGCGGCTGTAATCAATACGCGATTGATAATTCGGATCGCTCGGATCGCCGTCAAACATCGGCTCGCAAATGTCTACACCTTCGGCCGAAAGCGCGATGTCAAAACTATCCGTGGCTGAGCACATCGCAAACATAAATCCGCCGCCAATAACAAAGTCACGGATCTTTTTAGCGACAGCCAATTTTTCTTGCGAAACTTTACCATAACCGAGCTGCGTGGCCAAAGCCTCGGCTTCTTTTTTCTGTTCTATATACCAAGGAGTGTTGCGGTAGGAGCCGTAGAATTTTCCGTATTGGCCCGTAAAATCTTCGTGGTGCAAATGCAACCAATCATACAAAACAAGTTGATCTTTGAGTACTTCTTCGTCATAAATGGGCGTAAACGGAATTTCGGCATACGTCAAAACCATCGTTACGGCATCGTCCCAAGGTTGCTTTCCTTTGGGTGTATAGACCGCAATTTTAGGCGCTTTTTCAAGCACGACGGTTTCCATGTTTTGTGATGGACTCGAGATTTCATCCAAGATTTGCTGCGCTTCCGCATCCGACAACAACTCAAAACTCACTCCGCGAATTTGACATTCACGGCGGATTTCCTCAGCATCCGGAAGCAGAAATGAACCGCCGCGGTAGTTGAGCAGCCAACTGGCTTTGTAGTTTTTGTTGAGTGTCCAATAAGTAATTCCGTAGGCTTTGAGGTGATTTTTTTGCGCTATTTCGTCCATCGGAAGCAAAATAAAACTTGCGCGTACCGAAAAGGAACTCATCAGCAGCAACCCAATAACCCAAAACAGAATCTTTCTCATAAAGTAGAAATATGGCCGAAGATAATATTTATCCCGACGAGTTCAAAGAAAAGACTTTGTTAAAAATAAGCGCGAAATTTCCTAGAACGGAACATCATCGTCATTTGAAGACGGCGGATTGATCTGGCTTCCGAAGGCCTCGTTGGCCGAAGGTAAGTTTTTGGTCAAAAACGGATTGTCTTCGTGGTTCATTTTAGAAGGCAAATCGTCATAAGCGCCACCGTATTCATCGAGGTTGTCAAATTTACCCAAACTGCCAATGAATTTCAGACGGACATTTTCAAGCGAACCGTTACGGTGCTTGGCAATGATGAACTCGGCTTGCCCTTGGGTTGGCGATGCTTCTTCATCGTCCCACTCATCAATTTTGTAGTATTCCGGACGATAAATAAACGATACAATGTCGGCATCTTGCTCAATCGCTCCTGATTCACGCAAATCCGACAACAACGGACGCTTGCTCGATCCACGGGTTTCAACTGCACGCGATAGCTGTGAAAGCGCAATTACCGGAACGTTGAGTTCTTTGGCCAAGGCTTTTAAGTTTCGCGAGATGGTTGAAATTTCTTGCTCGCGGTTTCCGCCCCCTTTTCCGGCACTATTTCCGGCGGTCATGAGTTGCAAATAATCGATGATGATGAGTTTGATACCGTGTTGCGAAGACAAACGTCTGGCTTTGGCCCGCAGGTCAAAAATCGAAAGCGACGGCGTATCATCAATGTATAAAGGCGCTTTTTCAAGGTTTTTGACTTTGATGGAAAGCTGCTCCCACTCGTGTTTTTCAAGTTTTCCGGTTCTGAGTTTTTCAGACGATAAGCCGGTTTCTGACGAAATCAAACGCGTGATGAGCTGCACCGACGACATCTCTAGTGAGAATACCGCCACCGGATGTCCGAAATCAATGGCAATGTTGCGCGCCATCGACAAGACAAAAGCGGTTTTACCCATACCCGGACGCGCCGCAATGATGATTAAATCAGAAGGCTGCCAGCCCGAAGTGACTTGATCGAGTTTTTCAAAACCGGTGGCAATGCCTGAAAGGCCTTCTTTTCCGGCGATTTCTTCAATGCGCTTTTTGGCTTGAATCACCAAACTTTGCGCGGTTTCTGAACTTCGTTTGATGTTGCCTTGCGTGACTTCGTACAAACGAGATTCGGCTTTGTCAAGCAAATCAAAAACATCGGTGGTTTCGTCGTAAGATTCTTCAATAATTTCTGAAGATATTTTAATCAAACTGCGCTGGATGAATTTCTGCAAAATAATGCGCGAGTGAAATTCGATGTGCGCAGACGAAGATATTTTTTGGGTGAGTTGAATCAGGTAAAAATCGCCGCCGGCCAAATCGAGTTTTGCGTTCTTTTTGAGCTGAGCCGAAACCGTGAGCAAATCAATTGGTTGGGTATCGGTAAAGAGTTGGACGATGGCTTCAAAAATATACTGGTGCGCTTCTTTGTAAAAAGCTTCCGGATGCAAGATATCAATTACCTCATCGACCCCTTTTTTATCAATCATCATCGCACCTAGAACCGCCTCTTCAAGTTCTAAAACCTGCGGAGGTAACTTGCCTTTTTCAAGGTTGATGATGGTGGTTTTATCGACACGCACCGGGCTAATATTTCTGAAATTTTCCATGTTGCGAATGTATATAAATTCAAAAAAAACGTAAGGTTTAGTTATGCAGTCTGAGTGTTAATAAATTGTTATGCGTTGTTCAAAACCACAAAAAAATCCGAAACCAAAGGGCTCCGGATTTCAGGTAAAAATCTACGATTTTAAACCTTATTCTTTGTACTCGCCCATTTTGCTGTATTTGTCCATACGCTGCGCTACCAATTCGTCTGTTGATAAATCTTTGAGCTCATTGAACGCTTTCATAATATACTGCTTGACGGTTTTAAAAGTCGTGTCTTTGTCGTAATGTGCACCACCCAATGGCTCAGGTATAATATCATCGACCAATTTGTGTTTTTTCATGTCTGAAGAGGTCAATTTAAGTGCTTCGGCCGCTTGCTCTTTGTATTCCCAACTCTTCCAGAGAATCGATGAACAAGATTCAGGAGAAATCACAGAATACCAAGTATTTTCCATCATCAGTACCCGGTCACCCACGCCAATGCCCAGCGCACCACCTGAAGCTCCTTCGCCCACAATGACACAAATAATCGGCACACGCAAACGCGACATCTCAAAAATGTTGCGCGCAATAGCCTCGCCTTGTCCGCGCTCTTCGGCTTCCATGCCCGGATAAGCGCCTGGAGTATCAATAAAAGTCACAACCGGAATGTTGAACTTCTCTGCCATTTTCATGAGGCGCAAAGCTTTGCGGTAGCCTTCAGGGTTGGCCATACCAAAATTTCGGTACTGACGCATTTTGATGTTGATGCCTTTTTGTTGTCCGATGAGCATGAATGACTGACCATCAATTTTGCCCAATCCGCCAATCATCGCTTTATCATCTTTGAAATTTCTGTCGCCAAAAAGCTCCAAAAACACACCGTTGGTAATGGTGGTAATATGCTCTAAAGTGTAAGGTCGGTTCGGATGTCTTGACAACTGAACGCGTTGCCAAGCGGTAAGGTTTTTATATATTTTTCGTTTGGTTTCCTCGAGTTTCTTTTCGATTTGTTTGCAGGTTTCAGTAACATCTACGTTAGATTCGATTCCGATGATCTGACATTTATCTAACTGATCTTCGAGTTCTTTAATCGGCAACTCAAAATCTAAATATTCCATGCGAAAGTGCTTTTTTAGTTAGGTGAACAAAGATAAAACTTAAAATGAGTACCGAAAGAAATTTTTTGTTTTTAGTTGTAAACAATCGCGCTAATTTTATTCGGATTGGCGGTTTTTAATGATGCCATTGATGATGACCGTCACAATAATAATCAGTGCGCCAAAGTAAAATTGCGGACTCATTTTTTCTTTTTCGTCAAAAACCAAAACGGCCAAAATAGTTCCGTAAATCGGTTCAAGGTTGATGGTCAGCATCACGGTATACGGACTCAAATAACGCATCACTTGTACCGATCCGATAAACGCATAAGCCGTACAAACCGAGCTGAGCAAAGCCAAATACAACCAATCAGATGCGCTGACCTGAAAGAACGATGCATTGAATCCGCCCGAGAAAGCCAGTAAAACTGAAAAGAACAACACCCCACCGGCAATTTCATAAAAAGATACCACCGACGGATTGTGTGTTTTGGCAAATTTACTGTTGATGATCGAGAACAAAGCCGACAGAAACGCCGAGGTCAATGCGAGTAAAATTCCTTCAATATAATGCGCTTCTACGCGAAAAATAATACTGAGTCCGGCAATGACCATGAGCCCGAAAAAGACTTCATATAAAACCACTTTTTTCCCGGTGAGCAAAGGTTCGAGCAACGAGGCAAAAAAAGCACCCGTTGACAAACACGCCAAAGTTACCGATACGTTTGAGACTTTAATCGCCCTAAAAAAAGTAAACCAATGCAGGGCTATCACTACACCGGCGATGAGCAATTGCAAAAGCTCTTTGGTAGAAAGTTTGAGCGGAAACTTTTTATAAATGATATAAACTAAAATAAAAGCCGCAGCCAAAAGCATGCGATACCATACCAGCGGCAAAGCATCAAGCGAAATCAGCGCGCCGAGTACCGCGGTAAAACCCCAAATAAAAACAATCAAATGGAGTTGTAAATAGCTTTTGAATTTATCGCTTGGCATTGCGCAAAAGATAAAAGGCCAAACCGCCAAAAATAATATTCGGAATCCAAACGGCAATCAGCGGAGGAATACTGGATTTCTCAGCTAATACGCCAAATATCTTATCAAAAAAAACAAAGGTAAAAGCAATGAGAATGCCCAGCGCGAGGTTCATTCCCATACCGCCGCGACGCTTCATAGACGAAACAGCCACCGCAATAATGGTCAATATAAACGCCGAAACCGGAATGCTGTATTTTTTGTACAACACCACCAAATACACATCGATATTGGCCGATCCGCGTTTGCGTTCTTTGGCAATAAAATCTTGCAATTCAAATAATGAAAGCGTTTCGGCAATGTATACTGTTGGCGTTAAATCTTCAAAGGCAAAATTAAATTTCATCTCGCGCTCTTCGGCTTTTTCGATTACATCGTCCAATTCTCCGACGGTTCTTTTGACAAAACCATATAAGGTAAAGTTTTTCTTTTTGGGATTCCAACGAATGCGGTTGGCGGTGATTTTATAATCGAGTTGGTCGCCTTTGAACTTTTCATAGCTGAAGTTAAAAGCCGTTTCAGACATCGTATTAAAATTGCTTACATAAATGTATTCATCGTCGTTGACTTGTCGGTAGACATCGGTGTTGTCGCGCATTTCTTCGCGGCCGTTTCCGATGAGATACATATACCGAAATGTTTTGAAACCTTCGCTGGCTTTGGGCACAAAAAAGAAACCCATCATGAGCGAGGTAAACGATACGATGGTCGCGCCAATAATATACGGTCGCATAAAGCGCGTAAACGAAATTCCGGAACTCAGAATCGCAATGATTTCAGTATTGTTGGCGAGTTTTGAGGTAAACCAAATCACCGATAAAAACAAGAAAATCGGGAACAATAAATTGGCAAAATAGATAATAAAATCAACGTAATACAACGCAATTTTACCCAACGGAACCTGATTCTCGATCATACGGTTGACCTTTTCAGAAACGTCAATGACAATTCCAATTGGAATAAACAACAAGAGCATCACCGTGAAAGTCACGAGATATCTTTTGAGGATGTATTTATCAATGATTGTCAGCATGGTTATCGGTTGTCGGTTGTCAGTCGTCGGTTTTGCAGAAATCAACAAATTATTGCAAACGATCAACGGTTATAATCTCTGGCTCATATTCTTGACCATCATATCTTTCCAGGTTCTAAAATCACCGGCTAAGATATGCTTTCTGGCTTCACGAACCAACCACAAATAAAATCCGAGGTTGTGAATGGTGGCGATTTGCTTGCCTAAATATTCATTGGCGGCAAACAAATGACGTAAATATGCTTTGGTATATTCGGTATCGACAAAGGTGTAGCCCATTTCATCGAGCGGCGAAAAATCAGCTTCCCATTTTTTGTTTTTAATATTGATGACACCATTGGCGGTAAACAACATTCCGTTGCGCGCATTTCGGGTTGGCATTACGCAATCAAACATATCCACACCCAAGGCGATATTTTCAAGAATGTTAATCGGAGTACCTACACCCATCAGATAACGCGGCTTGTCTTCGGGTAATATGTCACAGACCACTTCGGTCATGGCATACATTTCTTCGGCAGGCTCACCTACGGATAAACCTCCAATAGCATTGCCTTGCTGGTTGGTGTTGGCAATGTATTCAGCCGATTGTTGACGCAAATCTTTATAGGTGCTTCCTTGTACAATCGGGAAAAGGGTTTGCTCATAACCGTATTTGACCGGCACTTTATCGAGATGTGCGATACATCTATCGAGCCAGCGATGCGTCATGTGCATCGAGCGACGCGCATAATGAAAATCACACGGATACGGCGTACACTCGTCAAAAGCCATGATGATGTCGGCGCCAATGGTTCGTTGGATTTCCATGACATTTTCAGGGGTAAAAAAGTGATACGAACCATCGATGTGCGATTTAAACTTAACGCCTTCTTCTTTGATTTTTCGGTTGGCCGAAAGTGAATACACTTGATATCCACCCGAATCCGTAAGGATGTTTCGATCCCAATTCATGAATTTGTGCAATCCGCCGGCCTGCTCTAAAATAGGCGTTTGCGGACGCAAGTATAAATGATAGGTGTTGCCGAGAATAATATCGGGGTTGATTTCTTCTTTAAGCTCGCGTTGGTGCACCCCTTTGACCGAGGCAACGGTTCCAACAGGCATAAAAATCGGGGTTTCAATGGTGCCGTGATCGGTGGTAATGACCCCTGCACGGGCTTTAGATTGGGGGTCTTTTTGTAATAAATCGAACTTCATATGGGCATTTTCAGTCGGCAAAGATAGTTTAATTTAAAAATTAGGCAATGTGAATCTTTTAGGCAAAAGCACTAAGATGATGAGTGCTAACTATACTTGAATGAGCAAATTTATTTTCTTGAAAACCGCGGTTCAAATAGGTGTACATCTTTGCCAACGAACATTTAAATCTTCAAATGTTAAATTGTGTCATTTTTTTATTTTTTTTTAAAAATGACACAACTTTTGTGTCAAAATATTTTTTTTGAAAAAAATGACACAATTTAACATTTGGCAAAAATAATCAGCTACAGTGCTTTTTTCTGATGAGTTGTTAAAAATTGCATCGAGTCAACAAGACATGTAACATCTGCTTACAAAGTCTGACCCATGTGCCACTAAAAACAATCAAAAAATGAATGCAATCAACGTAAAATCAATGCTCAAATACGGGCTTTTTATGGGTACCGGATTTTGCCTCTACACCACTCTGATGTGGCTTACCCACTTGGACGGTACTTATTTAAATATCGGTCAGTATTTAGACATGCTCATTGTACTGCTGCCGGTGGCAGTTATTTTTGTGGCCATCAAAGAAGAACTGCAAACCAATACGCTTTTGTGGTGGCAAAGAATGCTCCTGGCTATGGGCATTGGGGTTGTATCTTACGTGATTTACGAACCTTATTTGTATTTATACCACCATTACATCAACCCTGACTGGTTTTCGTATGTGTTGCAACTCAAAGAAACCGAGCTCAACGCTGCGCACACTGCGCCTGAGAAAATCACCGAAACGCTGCAACAAATGCACCAAGCCAATACCCAACAAGACGGCTTGTTCAAACTCAGTACGTTTTTGCCGTCGGTGGTGATTTTGCCTAGTTTGATTGCTTTGGTTTCACTGATTTTCGTGAAGAAAAAAGCTGCTTAAAATCAGCTACGAATGAAGTCCGCGCGGGTGCGTTGCATTCTGCAAATTAATTTGATGCCTGCGGAACCCGCGTGAAGGATGGCAGCGACAGCCCACAGCGCGCAGCGCGAGGACTAAAGCGAACAGCCTGACCCGCAGGGGCACGCCCAAAATAAACTGCGATAAACCTCAGCTTTGATTTGCCGCCCTGCGAAATTAGCCTTACTTTTGGGGCTCAAACAAATGAAACATTACTCATGGCTGACATCAAACATTTACATGATTTTAGTGTACAAGTGCGCCGCGATATTTTGCGTATGGTTCATGCGGTTAGTTCGGGGCATCCGGGCGGATCGTTGGGCTGTACCGAATTTATGGTGGCTTTGTACCAACACCTTATGAAACGCAAACCTGGCTTTGACATGGACGGTGTGGGCGAAGACGTTTTCTTTTTGTCTAACGGACATATTTCGCCGGTTTTCTATAGCGTTTTGGCTCGCTCGGGTTATTTTCCGGTGAGCGAACTCGCGACTTTTAGACTCATCAACTCGCGTTTGCAAGGGCATCCGACCACGCATGAAGGATTGCCAGGTGTGCGCGTAGCTTCGGGTTCATTAGGGCAAGGAATGTCGGTAGCTTTGGGGGCGGCTCAGGCCAAAAAACTCAACAAAGACGGGCATTTGGTATACAGCTTACACGGTGATGGCGAATTGCAAGAAGGACAAAACTGGGAAGCCATCATGTATGCATCGGCCAAAAAAGTTGATAATTTGATTGCGACTATTGACCTCAACGGAAAACAAATTGACGGAACTACCGACGAAGTTTTGTGTATGGGCGATGTAAAAGCTAAGTTCTTGGCTTTTGACTGGGAAGTAGTCGAAATCAAACAAGGTAACGATTTACAAGCCATTATTGACGGGATGACTTTGGCCCAATCAAAAACCGGAAAAGGCAAACCGGTCTGTGTGCTTTTAGAAACTGAAATGGGCAACGGAGTAGATTTTATGATGCACAGCCACGCTTGGCACGGAAAAGCGCCGAACGATGCACAACTTGAAACTGCTTTGGCTCAGAACCCGGAAACTTTGGGCGATTACTAGGTATGAAATGGTTGATTTCATATGCTCTTATACTATTTCAGCAGCTTTCAGTGGCGCAAAAAGAGTCTATGAGTTATCAATTCACTTCAGTCAACACGATGCATATTAAAAATTATGAGCGCAATCTTGATGTAAAACGAATTGAATTTACCAACAATCAAGATTCAACCTATAATTTGTCTATCAATATCTATGAAAATTCAAAAACAGCTATGTTGATGGATTACAAAAAAAAGGTAATGATTGGGTTCCAAATTAATTTTGATTATCAGCAAATTGAAGATTTGAACAAGCTGAAGAATCCAATTTTATTTACTTCGGTCAAATCAACTAAAGATAAAGAATACAAAAACGCAGTTGAAGAAGTTGAAGCTCAAATCGATTCGGCCGACAATCAAAAAACGATTGTTCATACCATTAAATACAAGAATGACCAAAAGAAAAAAATTGTATACGAATCATATTCGTTTTTTGACAACAATGCCAAATTGAACAATGACAGAAATGTTCAATTCAAAAATTATTTAGTTGACCAATATCATTTAAACCAAATAAAAAATCAGTACCTAGAAAAAATATTAATTCTTTATAAAGGCAAAATTGACAAACAAATTGATTTCTTAGACTTTTCAAAAACCGATTTTAAATTCGAATTTAAAATTGAAGAGACTATGCCTTAGAAATTGACTTTAAACTTTTGAATTATGATTAAAAAATATATCAATACCGGAAGTAAAGATACCCGCTCGGGTTTTGGCGCCGGAATGACAGAATTGGGTAAAACCAACGAAAATGTAGTAGCGCTTTGTGCCGATTTGATTGGCTCGCTCAAACTCGACGAATTTATTAAAAACCATCCGGAGCGCTTTTTTCAGGTGGGCATTGCCGAGGCGAATATGATAGGCATTGCTGCCGGTTTGACCATTGGCGGAAAGATTCCTTTTACAGGTACTTTTGCCAACTTCTCAACCGGACGCGTATATGACCAAATTCGTCAATCGGTGGCGTATTCTGATAAAAACGTTAAGATTTGCGCTTCGCACGCCGGACTTACTTTGGGCGAAGACGGAGCAACCCACCAAATTTTGGAAGACATCGGGCTCATGAAAATGCTGCCGGGCATGACAGTCATCAATCCGTGTGATTATAACCAAACCAAGGCCGCTACAATTGCGATTGCGGAACACCACGGTCCGGTGTATTTGCGTTTTGGTCGTCCGGTGGTGCCGAACTTTATGCCGGCCGATGAACCTTTTGTGATTGGAAAAGCGATTTTGCTGACCGAAGGATCAGATGTAACCATTGTAGCGACCGGTCATTTGGTATGGGAAGCACTACAAGCCGCTGAAGCTTTGGAAGAAAAAGGCATCAAAGCCGAAGTAATCAACATCCACACGATTAAACCGCTGGATGAAGAAGCTATTTTGAGTTCACTCTCAAAAACGCGTTGCATCGTAACAGCCGAAGAGCACAACATCATTGGTGGTTTGGGCGAAAGCGTATCCAGAGTTTTGGCTTTGAAAGATCCGGTTCCACAAGAATTTGTAGCCGTTAACGATAGCTTTGGCGAATCGGGCACACCGGAACAACTCATGGAAAAATACAAACTCAACTGCGCCGCGATTGTCGAAGCGGTTGACCGAGTTTTGAAGAGAAAATAAAATATTTTATGTAATAAAAATCCCGCCTTTTAGCGGGATTTTTTTATTAATGACAATTCTTATCTAAATGTTTTCTCAGACGGGTTGAAGTGTAAAAATCTCCGCTGCAATCCGGAATCCCTTGACGTTCATCATAAGCTGTATTGACCTTGTCTTCGGCAGCACCATTAAAGTCGTAGTAAATGGTGTAACCACCGGTTTCTGAAGTTGGCCTTTTGATTTCAGTCTTGGTGAAATAACCGTCTTGATCGTCATCCGGATCAAGGTAATCGTATATACCATCGCCATCGGTATCGTCATCTGTAAAAATGCCATTCCCGTTGATGTCTTCATACATCGATAAAACACCATCTGCATCTTGATCCATACGCGTTACAGCGTACAATTTAAAATTAAAAATCAGCGGAGAATACGAAGGCAAATTCACTTGTGCTTGGTTGTAATAACCCAAACCTGAAGGAACAAACATTACGCCCGCTCCAAATTGACTGTATAAAGTGGGTTGGCCTTCGGTAACCGTTTTGGTTCCGGTTTTAAAAAGCGGAATAATTTCGGTCCAGCCTCTAATAACCGTATTGAGCACAAACATATTATCCGGGTATGGATTCGCGTCAAATTGTTTTGTAGTAAGCGCATTGTCGTTATCCTCATCATAATACAAATAAACCCCTTTATAGGCCACTTTTGCACCATCCACTCGTGTAGGTGCTTCGCCTGCTGAGTAATCTTCGCGGAGTTTTACGTAGTAAATTTTATAATCATTATCGTCTAAATTGACAATTTTGTATAATAGTTTAGGGTATGCATCTCGATTTAGCCATGACATAATTGACTCTTCAGAACTTCCTTCAGGAATTTTAGTAAAAGTGACATCTTGATCGTCATAACCAGAAGAATTTGTAGTTTCTAAATGATGCGTATTCAAAAAATCTTCAATCATAGCAATATCTGAAGCATATTGAACCTTGAAATCCCGAATAGTAACACTAGACGAACTATCAGATTTATTACATGAAAAAATAATTACCGAGAAAAATAGTAGAAAATAAAATCTAAATTTGTTCATTATACCCTTAGTTTAGTGCGGCGAAAGATACGATATTGATTTATTTTTGTAAAGTATTTAACGTGTATTTTAGTTTTTCATGAGAGTTGATAAATATTTATGGTGTGTTCGGTATTACAAAACCCGAAATATGGTAACCGAAGCTTGTAAAAAAAATCAAGTAACAGTAAACGGACAAGTAGCCAAACCGGCCAAAGAAGTTTTTCCGGGTGATGTGGTGACTTTCAGAAAAGACCAAATTACTTATACATTGAGCGTTTTGGATATTCCAGAGAATCGCGTGGGCGCTAAATTGGTAGATATCTACAGAAAAGACCAAACACCGGAATCTGCTTTTGAACACTTAGAAATGCTCAAAATATCCAAAATGCATTACCGAAAAACCGGTGATGGACGTCCGACCAAAAAAGACCGCCGCGATTTATTTGATTATACCCAAGACGTTGATTTTGACGATTTACCTTAAACAACACCAGATGCAAAATATCATCCTTAACCATCAAGAAATTGAGCATAAAATTAAAAGAATCGCCTATCAAATCTGCGAAAGTTATGCGCCATCCACTGCTGTGGTGATTGCCGGCATATCAAAAAACGGTTTTATTTTGGCCGAAAAAATCAGTGTATTGCTCCAAGAAATTTCTGATTTAGAAGTGGTTTTGTGTGAAGTTATTCTAGACAAACAAAATCCGACAGCGCCCGTTAAAACCTCGATTCCCGAACAAGACTACGCCCACAAAGGTTTGGTTTTGGTGGATGATGTTTTGAACTCGGGAACTACATTGATTTATGCAGTAAGACATTTTTTGAATGTACCGCTCGAGAATTTCAAAACGGCGGTTCTGGTGGATAGAAACCATAAAAAATATCCGGTAAAAGCTGATTTCAAAGGTATTTCACTCAGCACTAATCTGCATGAGCATGTACAAGTGGTTTTTGATGCAGCAGGCAATTATGCTTATTTATCGTAAAACGCTGATTATTTTTTGAACTACTTGTTCTTTGCTTAGCCCATCGGTATCAATAATGTGGGTGGCTTGCTGATAAAAGTAACTGCGCTCGAACAAATGCGGCGCGATAAATTCTCTGAGTTCTTCTTCGGTTTTTCCTTGAATGATTGGACGTTTATGCGATTTGTTTTTAAGTCGACTAAGCAAAACTTCTAATGAGCTTTTTAGGTAAAACGATTGAATATTATCTCCATTCAATAACTCATGGTTGCCCGCATAACAAGGTGTTCCACCGCCTAAACTAATTATCAAGTTATCTTTGGTTTGCAATAGTTCTTTAAAGACAAAATGCTCTTTTTTTCGAAAATAGATTTCGCCTTTCATTTCAAAGATTTCAGAAATTGACATTTGCTCTATTTCTTCAACAACAGCATCAAGATCCAAGCATTTTACAGATAGTTTTTCGGACAACAACTGAGCGATGGTTGACTTGCCAGAACCCATATATCCGAGTAAAATTATTTTCTTCATACAGATAAATCCTTATGAATTAAGGTGTTAAAGAGAAATATTAAAAAAACCCAAATTTAAAATAAAATTGCTTTGATAAATTAATAATTAGGTCATATATTTGCACCCGCGTTAGAGAAATGACTTTTGACTTGGTAGCTCAGTTGGTAGAGCACATCACTTTTAATGATGGGGTCCTGGGTTCGAGCCCCAGCCAGGTCACAAATTTCAACCAAAAAATCTAACGCCGACTTGGTAGCTCAGTTGGTAGAGCACATCACTTTTAATGATGGGGTCCTGGGTTCGAGCCCCAGCCAGGTCACAAAAGTCGGGCAAAAGGCTTGACTTTTTTTATTTCAGGCCACGTGGAGAAATTGGTAGACTCGCCATCTTGAGGGGGTGGTGTCGCAAGACGTGTCAGTTCGAATCTGATCGTGGTCACTGAAACATATTTCAAATTAATGCAAAACCCCGTAAACCTAAGGTTTATCGGGGTTTTTCTATTTCCGACAAACCAAATAAAAGCATAAAAAACCAATGCCTTCGGGGTACAATTCGGGGTACCAGATTTGACACATCTAAAAACCGATTGGAAGGTTCAACCCCAGTAAATATAAGCTGTTCAAAAAATGAACATCTTGATTTGCTTTGATATTTAAACTAATTTATTAATGTCATTAGGGGTACTTTTTTATGAAAGCAAACATCAACAATCTCTTTTACATCAAAAGAGCAAAACCTAACAAAGACGGATTGGTTCCCATTTTTCAGCGCATCACCATCAATGGAAAGCGCATTGAAAAGAGCACAAAAAAATTCATTGACCCTGAACACTGGTCAACACAGACTGGAAAAATGAAGGGCAAGTCAGAAGAAGCTCGTTCAATAAATAACCATCTTGACCAACTGCTTCAAGAAGTCATTGAGGCTGAGAAAGACTTAACGGTAAACCGACAGAAAGTCAACCATGCTAACCTTAAAATGAAGCTTACTAGTGAAGAAGAAACCGAACGCACATTTATTCCGATTTTCCAGCAGCACAATGACAATATGCTGGCACTGGTTCCTTCAGGTGAATATGCCATCGGAACTTGGAAGAATTTTCGCAACACGCTAAAACAATTCAAGAAGTTTTTGAAACTCAACAAAAAAGTTGATGACATTACCATTTATGAAATAGATTATGCTTTAATCATGAGTTTTGACTTCTATCTGAAGACTAAACCAAACAAGTGTAGCAACAATTCTGTCATTAAGCACATGCATCAACTGCACAAGGTGTTTTCAATCTGCATCAACAACGATTGGATTAGTGCAGATCCTTTTAAAAAATACAAATCCAAAGTGACACCTGTTGATCGTGGCTATCTAACCGAACATGAAGTTGGATTACTTTGGAATGCAAAAAACTTATCGCCAAAGCTCGAACTCACTCGTGATATCTTTGTCTTTAGCTGCTATACTGGATTGGCCTATATTGACACCTACAACCTTAGACCATCACATATCATGCTGGGTATAGATGGTGAAAAATGGATATTTACAACCGAGAAAAAACTGAAGCGCCCTCACATATCCCAATTTTACCGGTAGCTCAGTTCATCATCGATAAATACAAAAACCATCCAAAAACTGTGAACGAAGGTAAAGTGCTGCCGTTAATCAGCAACCAAAAAATGAATCAAAATCTAAAGGAATTAGCTAAAGTCTGCGGAGTCCCAAAACGACTTACTTACCATTTGGCCAGACATACCTTTGCCACAACCATTACCCTAACCAATGGTGTTCCATTAGAGAGTGTTGGAAAAATGCTCGGGCATCGCAGCATAAAATCCACACAAATTTATGCGCGGGTACTCGATGAAAAACTCAGTCAGGATATGGCGGCTTTGAAGCTTCGTTTAAGCCATCTAAATGCTGTAAAAGCGAGTTAAATAAACTATTCAATTCCCGAATCCAATACCATAACATTAGCAAAGAATCTATTCGTTCTATAATTTTGGGGCACTTTCCCACCCGGTCACCCCAACTTTATAGAACATGCAAACAGCGTCATCACACGACCGCGTCAAAGGCCTCTATCAGATGCTTTTTGAAATGGCTGCGGGCAACTTCACCTTTCGGCTCCACAGCAGCGAGGCCGATGATCGCCTTGATGAGTTAGCACGACTACTCAATCAGGTGGCCCAGGCCATGCGCGAAACAATTTTAAATGCCAACCACATCATCCCGCACTATCATTATCAAAGCTTGGTGCAAACAACCTTTATACTACAAAGCGATTTCAAAATTGATAGCCTGAGCGCCAGCGTAACTCAAGTGTTCGGCCATCAACCGCAAATGCTCTTCAAGATACCATTCTCCAATCTCCTCGCCATCCAATCAATAACGCTTTGGCAGCAAATCGAAACCGAAGTTCAAGCCGATGCAAACTACCACAATACCCAACAACTCATCTTTGTGACCCCGGCAGGTACCGTCCTACCCACATTTTGCACCATATCGCGCCTCTTGTACTCTGACAAAATCTTCATCAGTTCCGTTTCCAGAGTGTTACAACATGCTCTGGCAGACACCTGGATACCAAAAGCGCAAAACCAAAAACGCACAAGCAGTGCCAACCTGTTCAGAAGGTAGAAAAATGTCATTCTGCACTAAAAATGGGATGTGCCATTCTTCGGTTCCAACTAAAGGGAACTCTTTATAAAGTTTGTTAGTGTTTCCAATTTTCAATAAATCCCAACCAGTATTAGTTTTTTTCACCGGTACTGCTAAAAGCATATTGTCAGCTTCATAATGCAAAAGACCTTCCTTTTCTTGGGAAGATGAATTGTGCAGTTGCGAGAATTTGACGTTTCCAAAAAGTGGTTCAGCATCGGCCAGTTTATAGATTGATTCCATTCCATCAACTTTAACACGAACTTCGCCTATGCCGGGTTTAATATTGGGAGCATTAATAAGCAGGGTGAATGGCAGGTTTTCTATAAAATCCGCAACACTTTTTGCCGCTAATTCATAAGTATCTTCTTCAAGTAGGTATTCATATTCAGTAAGACGACCCTGTGTGAAAGTTGCATTTGGGCTAACATTAAAATCATTGATGATATCAAATACTTTCTTTAATTCTATTTGAAGTGAAGCTAAATCCGTTGTTGTCCGGTCTATAGTGATAGTGAAATCCCGAAGCCCGTTTTTTCCGTTTAACAATCCTGAAACTTTTACGATGGGGTTTAAGACATGAGATGTGACAAAGCCGGTTCCGAATTTGCCGGTATTACCATCAGAGTTATCATAAGACTTTGTACTTGTTCGTCTTACCAGGGCCAAAAGCTGCTTTAGCGTAAAAGGCAGTCCATTGTGGGAAAAGGTAAGCCGATCTTTTTCCAGCACAATTGAAACCATGACGCTTCTGTGTTCAGGGTTCCTTCTTTAAGACCACAGTCCTTTGCGTTTTGTAGCAACTCCCATATCCATCTTCTTTTGCGATCGGCGGGGACACTTTTCAAGCGTTCCATGTCTTGAAGAATTGTTCTCGCTTCACTTTCCTTCCTGTCTTCTTCCAGTGCAATATCAACTTCAGTTTTAATTTCAGAATCTTCGACCATTTTTTATACAAATTAAATATCTAATTGCGCTTGTTATTCATCCACTTATTCACGCACTTTAAATACAGCATTTTTTACACATGCTGGTTCAGCATCAGTATTTACACAAAAGTTAGGGTTTATGAAATAATGTTTTCTTGACAAAGTCAAATACCAGAGGTTTGTACATCTTTAAAATAAACTAAGGTACTTCGGCATGGCAATGGTTATTTAATGATTATTTATTCACCCACCCTTTTGCTCACTTTACTAATGCATCTTCTACAGTTAAACCTCTCCAATCAATAGTTATTGCTGCGTTGTTTAATATAATCTTAGGTTGTAACGACCATTACAATGATCATTTATTCACCCACTTTGACTAGGATATCATCCGCATAATAATCTTATTTTAATAACCATTACAACGGTCGTTAACAATCGTCATTTATTCACCCACCCTTGGTTGAATATAATACAATATCCAGTTACCTCCTTTAGTTCCTTCGCGTTCCACAAGGCCGGCATCCTTTAGTGCATCTATATTATGATCTTTGGCAGTTGGGCTGAGTCCGGTGATTTTTTCTCGAGTATTCCGTTGATCAAGCGGTTATCACGCTATTTTCAAATGCCCCGAAAGGTCCTGAAAATAACCCGCTGACCAAATATCAAGCACGGATGTATCTGGTATGAACCGCGTTGCATCAGCCTTGACATAGTCCATGTTTACCGAATCAATCTTGGTGGCAAGCAGGTTTCTGAATGCATCTTCGCTAATTGTTTCTTGGTCCCAGTCGCCACTGTCCTGCGCACGCAATAAAAAATGGTTCAGGTCAAGCGGAATGCCCTTTTTGATGTACCATTCCATATCATACCAATCGCGCCCTTTTACATTGTTTTTCCATTTCCTAAACAATAGCGCGTGCATCTTTCCCGCAAAAAGGTCCGGAAGCACAAAGCATTTCACGTAAAACGAAAAAGGCTTGAGCAATAGTTTTTCCTCAGTGGCAAAACCCAATGGCGGCTTAGTATCAACTTCTATTTTAATCTTGATCTGAGCAATGGTATTGATCCCGTTTTGAGGGATAATGTTCTCTAGGGTCAGTTCACGCCACAGCGTCTCCGATTTCAAAAATGCCGAGTTTATGTTTGATGCCACGGATTTCTGCTTCTCTTGAACACTCACCTGCATCCCGAGCGCAGCAAATTCCGCAACAATGGCATCTTGGTATTTTTCGAGTGAAAAATCAGGATTCGGTTCCAGTAACGAAAAATCAAGGTCTTCCGAAAAACGGTTCAATCCGTAAAATATCCTCAGGGCAGTCCCGCCATAAAAGGCCGCCTTTTCAAAAAAACCGGCACGGTTCAGCCCGGCCAATGCAATCTCCTGCATGATTTCACGCAGCGCCGCAAGCGCTTCTTCCTTGTCTTTGGGGTCATAGCTTTCCAGCCAGTCTTTAATCATAGTTTGTCGATGGTTTTTATCAAAATTGCAAGACTTTCTTTTTTGGGTGCATCCTCCAGCCAGCTGCGCATAAGGTGGGTATCAAATTGCTTAAGTTCCGATTCCTCCATCCGCAAATCCTCAACTAGATAAGCTATGGTACTGCTCATGCTCCTAAGCAATATACCTGGGGTAGCCAAAATTTTATCGGCCAGTGCTTTTTCCGGGGTGGCAATAAGGGCCTGTTGGTTGGTGTTCACCATGGCAGTATCAAGCCCAAACGAATAATAAGGCAGCGGCAGGTAGTGGTAGGTGTACAAACCCGAAGGAGTCTTGAAAGATTTTGATGGCTTAGTGGTCATCGAGGTAATCGTAAAGACGCGCTCAGGAATTAACCCATGATGCATGAGTGCCGATTCCATAGAAACATAGCTAGGGCCGTACAGATGATTGGCAATCAGGCTCCGTTCAGGTCGTTTTATTTGGGTTGCTTTGCCGGGGATATAAAATCCGCGTTTTACCGGCTCAAGAATTCCTTCGTCTTTGAGCGCCTTGATCTTGTCGTTTGGGCGTCGGTATGTTTTAAGAAGGCTGACAAGCACCTGATGCGTAATCAACTGTCCTTCAAAGGCCGCAAGTTGTTGCTTGATATCCATAAGCAAAATATGTAAAATTTTAATGCTATAATCGAATAAATACCGATTATCTACTTTCAAATATACATATTTTTTTATTTATGCAATAAATAAAGAAGAGAATCTAAATCAATTAAAGGCATTAAATTTTACATCCTCGAGCCACTTATTGTCAGCCGGATATCTGTAATCACAGAATTTTTGCAGCAAAAAACAATTAAATCACCGCACTAGAGTTTTTTATCGCACACAGGCAAGTCAAATCTCAAGCGATTTCCCTTTTTCTTTCAAGAATTGCTCAATCTCCCGCATAATATGCTCATCCCCCAACCGATCTTGCTCCTTAAAACGGGCTCGGTCAAGACGAACTTCTCTAACAAACAAAAAGACAAACAACAGTAATAAAACAAAGGCGAATACAAGTCCCAACATGATCAAATATTTTTTTTGCAAGCTGATAAAATAGAAACAAAAACACTATGCAATTCTGGTATTTTACTATGCAATTCCAGAATTAACAAATAGTGCATTTGTATCAAATAAGTCAAGCAGATAGCTTTGCCTTGGGTTTCACCCTATCGCAAACGCTCTGCTATGAAAAACTTCTCCGATTCACTATGGTCTGTTACAGCTTCACAACTCCAAGCCATTCAGCTTCAAAACCAGGAACCCATAGAATATGCTGCGCAGTCTGTAAAAACCCTCGTGCTTGCGCTCGAAAAACTCAAAACCCATTTTTTGACCCATCCTCCGTGCAACAAGTCCGAAGAAATTGATTTCTTTCGCCACATAAAACCCAGCTGGGCAGCCAAGCTCATCTATTACAACGAAATATATACCTTCGCGGCAAACAAGCCTGTGGGCAAGAAAGCCATTCGCAAATACTGCCTAACACAAATCAAAAAAATAAAGGCCTTTTACGACGATCACGCTGAGTTCTGCAAATACATCCGCACCGGCAACAACATCCTGGATCACAAATACTTTATCCGGGGCAAATATGATGTAAGACATACCCTCGACAGCAGCTACCTACAAGCAGATCCGCGCTTCTCAACTTCTCATGATTATATCTGTGCCAAACTAATCGCCAACGAACAACTCCTAGAATTTATTCAAACCGAAAAAGCAAAACTTAAATCTTCTTTGCCCGCAAGCAATATTCCGAGCAAAAAAATAAAATGGATAGCCTCCAAAATTCACTTAATAGAACTACTTTATGCATTGCACACGCAAGCTGCATTTAACAATGGCACAGCCGATCTAAAAGAAATTGCAAACTATTTCGAAGAAGTTTTCGAAATAAAATTGGGGCAATTCAACAAGGCATTCATCGAAATCCGACAACGCAAATCCGAGCAAACAAAATTTCTGACGATGCTGCAAGAAAATTTAAATCGTCGCATGGCGCAAATCGACAATTAGTTATCGCAACATAAATAAAAAAAGCCAGCATTGAGCTGGCTTTTCTATAAGAAATGCAACGCTACTTGTTAGCAGCTATACCCAAACAAAGCGAGGTGGTTACTGCCGTGGCTGGTGATTGTGTGTAGCCTTCAATACTGCCGGCCACATGAAAAATATTAATTTCCCAATCAGTGTCCATATTGCGTTTCGGACGGCGCTTTTTTGAGGCGGCATAACGAGCAATCGAAGTACTGGTCAAAATCAATTTCTTATCAGCTTCGGTCAATAATGCATCATTCAAAATTAGAGCTTCATAATCTGAAATATATTTATAAATCACATTGTAATTTTGTTCTGTTGCACAAAGCGAAACCAGTGATTCACTAAAATTCTTAAAACTGTTCCTGGCTCTTTCACTACAAGCTACTTGATTAAAAATTGACGGTATAGCATTTTGAGGTTGCGTCAAAATATATTGAGCCCGGGCAGTAGATATTAAACTCCCAGGGGTCGCTGAAAACTCCTGTAGTGTATTATTAGATAAACTCACCAAGCCAATTCTTGCAATTACCTGTTCCAGAGTCTCAGGCAAGGCAGCAGTGTCAAAGTATGCGTCCAATATTTCACTGTGTGCTCGTCCGGCTAGGTCATATGGGTTGAATGGATTTTCCGGGTTGGTCGCGCCGGTTTTAAGCATCGTTTTCTTTGTTGCAGAAACTTGTTTGTTTTCCTGATCACTACTACAAGAGATACTTAATAAACCTATAAAAATTAGGATCATTTTTATTGTAATAAAATTTTTCATGAGAGTTTGCTTGATATTACTGAATAATTAATTCAGTTCATTTTGCCCGGGTAATCTGAACTTTTTTCTTACTGACTCTGCGCTGAGTCATCCGTGAATTCAGGGCAAAACTAGGGGGCAACAATAGGCCCTACAAGCCTATCCGTAAGCGATTCCAGAAATCAACATATGAAATTCCAGAAACGAGCAGCAAACAAAAACCAAGAGTATCTTTGAGGCAACAATCGAAACCAATTGAAATCTCGCGAAGAAAATTGTTACCTTTAACTCGCAATCCCCAATCAAACAAACGTTAATTTCCATGAGTTTCATTCTAGCGTCAAAAATGACAGCTATAAATTTATTATGGCTCATTACTTCAAACTTATCCGCCAAACAATATGTGCCTGATAGTTTAGAAAAGGCAAGTTTTTCCCATCTAGAAAAAACATTCTACAACAACCGAAACAACAAGACTCAGGCGATTGCCAATGCTCAAATTTGGTTATCCAAAGCCAAAAAAATGAAAAATATCGAGCAACAAGTTTTGGCATATAAGGCCTTGGCATACGCCTCTTTAGGAGAAAAAAACCAACATACCTACATCGACAGCATGATTTCAGTTGCTTTAAAATCCAACAACGAGCAAATTATTGGATCTGCCTACTTATCAAAGGGCATTTACCTCTACCAAGACTTAAACCACCAACAAGCGCTGGATAATTACTTATTGGCAGATGCCTACATTTCACGAACCAACAACCCATATCAATCGTTCAAAGTTCGCTACCAAATTGCCCAAACCAAATACCACTTAGGCTTTTATGATGAAGCCATTGCCTTACTCAAACAATGCGAGTCCTATTTTGGGCAAGAAAATGATAGAGCCTATTTAAATACACTATACGCACTAAGTCTTTGCTACAACAGTCTCGGAAAATTCAACGAAGCTCGCAACATCATCACCCGCGCAAAAATACTGGCCAATAATTGGCAAATACCAGAGGTACTACCCTATTTTAATTTAGCTGAATCGCTCAATCTACTCGGTTCAAAACAGTACGACCAAGCCCAAAAAATGGCCAATTCGGTCATACCCTTTTTTAAGTTAGATATTTCCAATTTAGCCATGGCGCACTACGTGGCCGGAAAAAGCAACTGGATTTTAAAAAATGAACAGGTAGCCATAAATCACTTCAAAAAAGTGGACCAAATTTTCAGCAACACAAAATATATTCGTCCCGAGCTTCTTGAATCCTACGAATTTCTAATAAATAATTATAAAAATGCGGGAGATTTAAATCATGCGCTCTTTTATACCGATCAGTTCATCAAAGCCGAAAAAACAACAGTGCAGGACTACAAATATCTGTCATCAAGAATACTTCGCAAATACAACCCAAAAAAAATGCGAGCAGAGATCCTCGAACTACAGAAAACTTCGCAAAACCAAAGAATGATTGCATATACCTTACTTTCATTAATGAGTGTTAGCTTAGTCGCGGTCAGTTATCGAAACGTCAAACAACGCAAAAAATATCATGAAAAATTTGAAGCCTTGATGAAAAAAAAGGCCGAAACAAACAAAAATTTAGTCACAGAAACTGTTCGTTACAATGAAGGTGAACTCGGATTTAGCGAAGAACTGGCGCAAAAACTACTCAAAAGGCTCGAAACTTTTGAATCCAAACACGAGTATATCGAACCTGAAATGTCGCTTCAAAAATTGGCAAAAAAACTAAATACCAACCAAAAATACGCAACTAAACTACTCAGCCATTACCGTGGCAAAGGCACCATTGAATACATCTCCGATCTAAAAATAGACTACATAATTGCCAAACTTCAGTCCGATAAAAAGTTCCGAAAATACACCAACAAAGCATTAGGTTTAGAAGTTGGTTTTGGCTCAACTCAGATTTTTACGCGTTCATTCAAAGAGCGAACCGGAATTCCCCCGACGGTATTCATTAATGAACTTAATCTCTTAGATCAAAAAACAGATTCACAATAAAATCTCATCAACCAAGGTCCCTTTCATTCACTAAAGAACAAAAAAATCATTCCCAAGTTGTGAACGACTTGGGAATTAAAATCACCCAAACCATACAATTTTGTACCATAACCAAGTAAAACAACTGTTATGGCTATTGAAGTTTTAACCAAAGAAGACCTTGTCGAATTCCGCATGTTGCTCATGCGTGACCTCGCCGAACTACTCAAAAACAAACCAACTCAAACCAAACAATGGCTAAAGTCCGCAGAGGTACGCAAACTGCTCAATATTTCGCCGGGCACACTTCAAACACTTCGGATGAATAAGACCATTTCCTACACCCGTATTGGTGGCATCATTTACTACGCCTATCAAGATATCGAAAAGATGCTGCAAAGCAACAAAGTCGAGTCCGAGCAAACCTTGTTCAACTCAAAGTAATTCGCCATGAATTACATCAAGCACCTCACCGGCTTCTTTGACAAAGTAGCCCAAGACCGGCTGTTGAACCCCACCCACATCAGTCTATACATTGCGTTGTTCCAGTTTTGGAACTGCAACCGTTTCCGCAACCCAATCAGCATCTCGCGTGATGAAGTCATGCGCATCAGCAAGATCAGCTCTAAGGCCACCTACCACAAATGCCTCAAGGCACTCCATGCGCACGGATACATCAAATATGAACCCTCCTATAATCCGTTCAGAGGCAGCCATGTATATCTTTTCAATTTTTCAGACGACCTAAAACCTTTACCAAAATCCGATAGAAACAGCAGTTCAAATTTTGAACCGCTCGGCAAACAACTTTCAAACAAGTCTCAAACAACTACTGAAACTGGTGCCGAACAAGCTGATGAACAAGCAGTAGTCCCTTCTACAAACAAAACAAACATTTCAAACCATCAAAACAGTCCAAAGGGCTCAAACGCAGTCGAGCCATCCGCTCAAAATGAAATCCCGGATTCGATTAAAAAAAACGCTGAATTAGAAAAAGAAAAAGTTTTCGCCGAAAAAGAAAAAGAAAATCCGCAGGATTTCGCAGACTCATCCGAAAATGAAATCAGAAGGCAAGAAGTTAGTTTGTCCATCGACGTAGTTCGCGCATATTTCCTCGAACAAAATTATGCCGAAGTCGAAGCGCACAAATTTTACAATTACTTTCAAAGCATCGGCTGGTTGGTAGGCGGCAAAACCCCGATGACCGATTGGCAAGCCGCCGCGCGCAACTGGATCCTTAATGCCCCAAAATACAGCACCTCCGAAAAACCCGAACCTACAAAGCATTTCGATACCTCAACCGACAAAGACTATGCAGAACCACTATAGCTATCCCGAAATTATTGATTGGTTGCAGACCAAAGGCACAGAACTGTTCGGACCTCACTTCAACATACCCGAACATGACCACCCGGTGGTATACCGCCTGATTGCCTATTTCCTCAAGGACGAGCAGGCGGCATTTCAGTTCGGCCTTGATTTGTCCAGAGGCATCTTGTTGGCCGGCCCGGTGGGTTGTGGCAAAACCTCGTTGATGACCCTCATGAAATACCTAGCTCCGCCAGACCGTAAATTCATACTCAAGCCCTGTCGCGACATCAGCTTTGAATTCATCAATGACGGCTACAGTACCATCCACAAATACGCCAAAGATTTGAGATTAAGAGGAGGGTTGCCAGTGGCAGCCAGGTATTGTTTTGACGACCTCGGTGTCGAGAACAACCTCAAATACTACGGCAACGAGTGCAACGTACTGGCCGAAATCCTGCTGAGTCGCTACGACATCTTCATCAGCAAAGGCGTCCCAACCCACCTCACCACCAACCTCTCGGCATCCGAAATCGAGCAACATTACGGATTGCGAGTTCGAAGCCGCTTGCGCCAAATGGTCAATTTAGTTGCCTATGACAAACACACCAAAGACAAACGCTAAACATCATTATATCCCCATTTGCTTTGCAAAGTTTGCCAACTATAAACTGTCAAAACTCAACACAAGTAAATTCTATAATTCTTCTACATCGGTTCATCCAACTTCTATCAATAGACATCTATCATGAATTGGTCTTTTCTCTTATGTTTCTCAAACCATCTTTACTTTTTTAAATAAAAATCATTGACAGCTGTTGCTGGTCAGCACATGGTATGTTTGTGAGCGTAAAAGATCAATAATTAAGTTGTTCCGATATAATAAAATCGGCTTATTATGATTTCAGTCATAAAATCAAAAGTGCTCTAAATCTGAAATTTGTCTTAGAAATTTTAACCTTATTCAATCATGAAAAAATCATTTGTAATTATTTTATCAGCGGTACTCTTAACTGCTTGTGGTAAAAAAGAAAAAGAAGCTGGCGATTTTGACAAAGCTGCCCCGACAGAACAAGAAGCAACAGCATCAGATGCGTCATCATACGACCCTAATAGAGGTGAAGGCAAATTTGACAAAGTTGATTTGGGCGCCACCTTAGATCAAGCCATGGCCAAAAAAGGCGAAGAAGTAGCCGGAGTAAAATGTATTTCTTGCCACAAAACCACCGACGAAAAACTAGTAGGCCCGGGTTGGAAAGGCGTTACCGAAAGAAAAAAACCCGAATGGATTATGAATTTCATTACCAATCCTGACCCCATGATTGACAAAGACCCTGAAGTTCAGGCACAACTTGAAATTTGTTTGGTACGTATGCCTAATCAAAGTCTTACCGACGAAGATGCCAGAAATATACTTGAATACATGCGTAAAAATGATGGTGTTAAGTAAAAAATAAACAAAAGACGAGCAATGGGTGAAAGCGTTGCTGGTCTTTCTAAAACCAAATAAGATGAAAAATAAGTTTGTTACAGCAATTTTTGCTATGGCCGTCGGAAGTGTTCTATTCACTTCGTGCAAGCCTAAAAATTCCGGTGATGCCGTGAGTGGCGATGCTGCTCAGAAGGCATACGTAGCACCCGGTAAATACGATGAATTTTACAATTTTGTGTCGGGTGGTTTCAGCGGGCAACTAAGTGTTTATGGACTCCCAAGCGGAAGATTGTTTCGCGTAATTCCGGTTTTTTCTGTCGACCCTGAAAAAGGTTGGGGCTACAGCGAAGAAACCAAACCCATGCTCAACACTTCTAATGGCTTTGTGCCTTGGGATGATTTGCACCACACAGAATTATCACAAACCAATGGCGAGGTCGATGGTCGATGGGTGTTCGGAAATGCCAACAATACACCGCGTATCGCGCGTATTGATTTAAAAACGTTCAAAACGGCCGAAATCATCGAATTACCCAACAGTGGCGGTAATCACTCTTCGCCGTTTATCACCGAAAATACCGAATATGTCGTAGCAGGAACCCGTTTTAGCGTTCCGCCTGATTACGCTAACGGAGATGTGCCAATCAATACCTACAAAGAAAATTTCAAAGGACACATCAGTTTTGTCAAAGTAGGCAAAGAAGGTCAAATGGATTTGGCGTTTCAGATTATGACCCCTGGGGTAAATTTTGACTTATCACATGCCGGAAAAGGCAAATCACACGGATGGTTTTTCTTTTCTTGCTACAATACCGAACAAGCCAATACTTTGCTTGAGGTAAACGCCTCACAAAAAGACAAAGATTTTATCATGGCTGTCAACTGGAAAAAAGCCGAAGAATATATCAAAGCCGGAAAAGGCATCAAAAAATCAGTGAAGTATGCCCACAACAAATGGAACGAAAAAACACACAGCGCCACCTCAGAAATCAAAAATGAAGTTTTGGTTTTAGACGCGGCAGCGCTTAAAGATATTTGCTATATGATTCCGTGTCCAAAATCACCGCACGGTTGTGATGTTGATCCTACCGGTGAATACATTGTAGGTTCCGGAAAATTGGCCGCTTTGATTCCTGTGTTTAGTTTTGACAAATTACAAGACGCAATCCAAAACAAAAAATTTGAGGGCAATTACGGCGGCATCAACGTAATCAAATACGAAGCTGCATTACACGGTGAGGTTCAAAAACCTGGTTTAGGCCCATTGCATACAGAGTTTGACGGAAAAGGCAACGCTTATACTACGTTCTTTGTATCTTCTGAGGTTGTTAAGTGGAACATTGAATCGCTCAAAGTGCTCGACAGAGTACCTACTTATTACTCTGTAGGTCACTTGTGTATTCCGGGCGGCGACAGTAAAAAACCATTCGGAAAATACTTAGTAGCCTATAACAAAATTACCAAAGATCGCTATTTACCTACCGGGCCCGAATTGGCACAATCAGCGCAATTGTATGACATCAGTGGCGATAAAATGCAACTGGTACTTGATTTTCCAACCATCGGTGAGCCGCATTACGCACAAGCAGCTCCGGCTGATATCATCAGAAACAATGGTCAGCTCAAATTCTATCCGATCAAAGACAACAACCATCCGTTTGTAGCCAAAGGCGAAAAAGAAACCAAGGTAGTTCGTCAGGGCAATCGTGTAGATGTATACATGACTTCTATACGTTCGCATTTTGCACCGGATAATATCGAAGGAATTAAATTGGGTGATGAAGTATATTTTCACGTAACCAACCTCGAACAAGACTGGGATGTACCGCACGGATTTGCCATTAAAGGCGCAGATAACGGTGAATTACTGATTATGCCGGGCGAAACAACCACCTTAAAATGGATACCTAAAAAAGTGGGGATGTTCCCAATGTATTGTACTGATTTCTGTAGCGCTTTGCACCAAGAAATGCAAGGATATGTCCGGGTTTCACCGGCCGGAAGTTCAGTTCCGCTCACCTGGAGTGTAGGAACCAATCTACCCAAAGCAAATCAATAAAATTAACCAAAGGGAACAATTTTATTGTTCCCTTTTTTTCTCAAACCAAATGAAAAAACATCATATTTCTGGTTTATCAAAAGCGCTTCTATTGCTCATAAGTTTATTATTTGTCGGAGCCTTATTTGTGCCTATGTGGCAAATTCAACTTGAAGCGCCACAATATCCCGAAGGCCTAGTTCTAAGGCTCTATGCCAACAAAATTGGCGGAGATGTTGACATCATCAACGGACTCAACCACTACATTGGCATGGCTACTTTACACACTGAAAATTTTCCTGAGTTTAGAATTTTACCGTATGTCTTTGGGTTGTTTTCGTTAGTTTCTGCGGCTCTTATCTTTTTGTCAAACCGAAAATACATTTTGATTTTTGGACTGGTGTATGTTCTGTTTATTGCATTGGCAGCTGTTGATTTCTATCGATGGAATTATCAGTACGGACACAATTTAGATCCTAATGCAGCTATAAAAGTTCCGGGCATGGCCTATCAGCCTCCCTTAATTGGCTACAAACAATTGCTCAACTTTGCTGCCTACTCTATTCCGGATACCGGCGGATGGATGCTTACTTTGGCTTTTGTTTTCATTACTTTAGTGCTTGTAAAAGAATATAAGTTTACCCCAAAACAAGCATTATGAAAAAATGGTTTTTAATACTTCCGATGTTTTTGTTGATGGCCTGCAACCGAAACGAGCCACAACCCATTAAACTCAATGTAGATGCGTGCGATTTTTGCAAAATGACCATCTCCAACGCTCGTTTTTCGGCTGAGTTGATTACACAAAAAGGGCGTTGTTACAAATTTGATGATTTGGCTTGTATGATTCAGTTTGCCCAATCAAATACGGTAGTGCCTTATCGTGCTTTTTACGTCAACGATTATTTAAAACAAAACCATTTGATGACCGTCGAAAAGGCTTATTTTATCAAAGGCGGTAGCATCAACTCACCTATGCGAGGCAATTTTGCAGCATTTGCAGACCAAGCTAATCAAAAAAAATATGCCCAACAATATCAGGCAGAACTGCTTAATTGGTCTGCAGCCTACAAATCGTATCAATGAAAAAATGGATGTACATATTGCTTCTTTGGGGGCTGGGGGTTTCGGCCAAAACTATTGTAGTAGGCCAAAGCACCGGGGTGAGAACCATTCAGCAAGCACTTAAAGTGGCTCAAAACTCTGATACCATAGTGGTACCTCAAGGCTGTTATCAAGAAGGAAATATTAAGATTGATAAATCGATTACTTTATTGGGTAAGAACTTTCCGGTTATTGACGGTCAAAACAAACACGAAGTCATTTCGGTAACAGCCGATGGGGTCACTATCAAAGGTTTTAAAATCATTAATTCGGGTTATGCGGCTCTGGACGACCCGTGTGGAATTCGCGTATATAATCGCAAGAATGTCATCATTATCAACAATCGGCTCGAGAATAATTTCTTCGGAATCTATTTGCAAAACTGCACCACCTGTATTGTCAAAAACAACCGCATCAAAGCACACGGAAAACAAGAGCAGCTCATTGGCAACGGTATTCATTGCTGGAAGAGCAACAACCTACAAATTGTAGCCAACCAAATTGCCGGCCACCGCGACGGAATTTATTTCGAGTTTGTAACCGAATCAGTGATTTGGCGCAACATTTCTAACCACAACATTCGCTATGGTTTGCATTTTATGTTTTCCAACAACGATGCTTATATTACCAATGTCTTTAAAGGCAACGGCGCCGGAGTGGCAGTCATGTTTACCCAAAATGTGCGCATGTTCAACAATTATTTTGAAGAAAACTGGGGTGACTCTGCCTATGGCCTTTTGCTCAAAGAAATCTCTGATAGCTTTATTTATAACAATACCTTCAAGCAAAACACTTCCGGAATATACATGGAAGGCACCTCGCGTATTACCGTCAAACAGAACGTGTTTGAAAGCAACGGTTGGGGAATGAAAATTCAGGCCAGTTGCATGGACAACACCATTACCCACAACAATTTTTTAGGCAATACCTTTGACATCAGCACCAACGGAAGTCTGGTTTTAAACACCTTTAACCAGAATTACTGGGACAAATACGAAGGCTATGATTTAGACAAAAATGGCTTGGGCGACGTGCCCTATCATCCGCTGAGTTTGTTTGCCGTACTCACCGAGAACAACCCGTCTGCCATGATTTTGTTCCGAAGTTTTATGATTACCCTTTTAGATAAATCCGAAAAAATACTACCCAGCATTACGCCCGATAATTTTGTTGATCACCAACCCCTCATGAAATCTCTGCCGCTATGATTCAGATAAAAAACATCACCAAAAAATTCGGAAAACTCACCGTTCTTGATCAAGTAAATCTAAACTTTCAAGCCGGACAATGCATTGCACTTATTGGCCCCAATGGTTGCGGAAAAACTACTTTAATCAAGTCAGTTTTAGGAATGGTTCTACCCGATTCTGGCAGCATCGAATACCACAAAAAACCCATTACTCGCGAGCATCAATACCGTGCAAACATTGGTTATATGCCACAAATTGGTCGTTATCCTGACCACATGACCATCGGGCAAATTATTGAGATGATTAAAAAAGTGCGCAACCAATGGACTGATTTAGATCAGGAACTCATCGAGGCTTTTGGGCTAGAAAAAATGTTTGACAAACCCATGCGCACACTCTCGGGCGGAACCACTCAAAAAGTAAGCGCTGTGCTGGCTTTTTTATTCAACCCCGAAATACTCATTTTAGACGAACCCACGGCGGGTTTAGACCCATTGGCCTCAGAGATACTCAAAGAAAAAATCATCAAAGAAAAACAGCGCGGAAAACTCATTTTAATTACTTCGCACTTGCTTAACGAACTCGATGATTTAATTACCGAAATTATTTTTATGCAAGACGGTAGCGTTCAGTTTCACGAAAAAAACAACACTTTAAAACAGCGCACCGGCGAAGAAAAAATCTCTAAAGCCATTGCCAAAATCTTAAAAGATAATCAGCATGAATCAAATCGTTAAAATCATATTGCTTGACATACTCAAAAACAAAATAGTGTTGATTTACACCTTGATTTTAAGTGCGCTTTGTTGGAGTTCATTTGCTCTTGAAGACAACTCAGCCAAAGGATTGCTCACGGTTTTAAACATTATTTTGTTTACCGTTCCGCTGGTGTCGGTACTTTTTGCGACCATCTATTTATACAACAGCTCTGAGTTTATTGAGCTTTTGGTAAGCCAGCCGGTAAAACGTCAAAAAATATGGCTCAGTTTATTTCTCGGGTTAACCTTATCTATGGTGCTGGCCTTTGCGGTCGGGGCCGGGATTCCGCTGCTCATCTTTGCCCCCGATACCATTGGTTTGATGATGTTGTTGGTGGGCGCGCTTATTACCGTCATTTTTATTTCGTTGGCCTTTTTAAGCTCAATTCTTACCCGCGACAAAGCCAAAGGCATTGGCATAGCGATTATGGTTTGGTTGTTTTTTGCTCTTTTATTTGATGGCATTGTTTTGTTTTTATTGTTTCAGTTGGCTGATTATCCGATTGAAAAATTCATGGTGGTCATGGCGGCGCTCAGCCCGATTGATTTGGCGCGTATTCAAATTTTAATGCAACTAGATGTCTCGGCCATGATGGGTTATACCGGCGCTATTTTTAAAGACTTTTTCGGCACTTCAGTAGGGTTGATAGTCTCTTTTTTACTGCTCTGTTTGTGGAGCATCATACCGTTTTATATCTCATTGCGAAAATTCAAACAAAAAGACTTGTAAGATGAAACCAGATATTCAAAACAGAAAAGATATAGAAACATTGGTCAATGCTTTTTATGACAAAGTAAAAACCGATGCTGTAATTGGTTATTTGTTTAATGAGGTAGCCCAAGTAAATTGGCAAACTCATTTGCCCAAAATGTATGATTTCTGGCAGAACATTCTTTTCTTTACGGGCAATTACGACGGAAACCCGATGGCCAAACACAAAGAATTACATCTAAAAAGCAGTATGAATCCATCGCATTTTGCGCACTGGAACAAATTGTTTACCGAAACCGTCGATCAGTTTTTTCAAGGCCCGAAAGCCGAAGAAATCAAAAACAGAGCGTTGAACATATCGGCAGCTATGATGTATAAAACCTTGAGTTGATTAAAGTTTTTATGGGTATAATCTAAACAGGAATTAATCAGTTGTTTTATAAAAAGCACCACAATTAACCGTGCGCTCAATTGAACTGTTTATAACGGCCAACCCCACCGTAAGCAAGTTTCTCAGCTCGACAAGTCTTTTAGAATTACCCATACCTTCTAACCAACCATTTACCTGCTCAAGCCACAAAAGCACTTGTTGTTTTGCTTGACACAGATGGCTCTGGTGTCGAACGATACCTACTTGTTTTTGCATCAACTTTTGAAGTTCATTTTTCAGAAGTTCCATCTCGGTTTCAAATTTATTTGAGTCACCTAAGAATCGATCAAAAGTTGTGGTGTAAAGCTGCGGTGTTATCTTTTGCCCTATCAAAAAACGGTAAATCGCCTCTGAATACACCAAAGCTTCAAGCAATGAATTCGAAGCTAGTCTGTTCGCACCGTGCAAACCAGTTCTGCTGCATTCACCGCAAGCCAACAAATTTTTAACCGAAGTTTGTCCGTGTTGGTTTACCACAATGCCTCCGCACATATAGTGTTGTGCAGGTTTTACAGGAATCCAATCCTGAGTAGCATCAAGGCCGTGCGCTAAACAATTTTGATAAATGGTAGGAAATTTTTCTTTAAAATCAATAGGCTCAAGATGTGTGCAATCTAAATAAACGCAAGCTTGTCCGCTTTTTTCTATTTCTGTTTGGATGGCTCTTGAAACAATATCGCGTGAGGCCAATTCTCCACGCGCATCATAATCAAGCATAAATCGCTTCCCAAGGTGGTTTTTGAGTTGGGCTCCGTATCCGCGCACGGCTTCTGAAATTAAGAAAGTTTGCTCGGCAGACTCGTCATACAAAGCAGTCGGATGAAACTGAATGAATTCCAAATCGCTCATTTGTGCTCCAACGCGAATTGCCATTGCCAAACCATCAGCCGTAGCAATTGCCGGATTGGTAGTTTGTTCATACAATTGTCCAACACCGCCGGTAGCAAGCACGGTGAAGTGGGCATTAACAGCGATGATTTTATTTTCTTTTTCATCCAAAACCCAAACGCCAAAACATTGATTTTGGCGCGAAATCAAATCAAGCGCAAAATAATGATCGAGTAAACGGATGTTGGCTGTTTGATTGACTTTTTCGAGCAACGCGCGCTCGATTTCCCATCCGGTTCTATCCTGATGATGCACCACGCGTTTGTTTGAATGTCCGCCTTCTTGCCCAAGGTCTAATTGGCCGTTAGAGGCTTTGTCAAATCGGGTACCCCAATGTATTAGTTCACGCAAACGTTCAGGGCCTTGCCGAACCACGTTTTCAACCACTTCGCGATCGCACAATCCATCGCCGCAAATCAGTGTATCTTGAATGTGTTTTTCAAAATCATCTTGCATTTGGTCTGTTACAACGGCTATTCCTCCTTGAGCATATTTGGTATTTGATTCGTCGGGGCTTGCTTTGGTCAAGATGGTAATTTCTCGATCAGAAAAAGCCCCAGCCAATTTAATTGCCAATGTCAGTCCGCTAATGCCTGAACCTAGAATAAGATAATCGGTGCTGTGATTCATATCTATGATAAGGCTAACATGCGTTTAATCGGAACCACTGCTTTTTGTACCAAAGCAGCATCGAGTTTTATTTCGGGGCTTTCGCTGTACAAACAATCAAATACTTTTTGCAGCGTGTTTAATTTCATATATGCGCATTGGCTGCAAGCACAGGTATTGTTCTCAAATGACGGGGCGGGAATTAATTTTTTATCGGGCACTTCTTGTTGCATTTTGTACAAGATTCCGACTTCGGTAGCGATAATAAATTCAGTAGCGGTCGATTTTTTGACATAATCAATCAAAGCTGCGGTAGACCCTACAAATCGAGCTACTTTCAGAATATGCGGTTCTGATTCGGGATGAGCAATAATGTGCGCTTGCGGATGAAGTTGGTGCAAAGCAATTAATTTATCTAGCGAAAAAGCCTCATGAACCACACAACTGCCGTCCCAAAGCAACATTTTCCTACCGGTTTTTTCTTGAATGTAGTGCCCTAAGTTTTTATCCGGAGCAAATATAATCGGCCTGTCGGCAGGAACTGACCTTACCATTTTTTCGGCATTAGACGACGTGCAAACCAAATCGCTCATGGCCTTTATTTGTGCCGAACAATTCACGTACGTAACCACATAATGATTTGGGTGTGCGTCAATGAATTTTTTAAAGGCATCCGGCGGGCAAGAATCAGCCAAAGAACAACCTGCATAAAGATCGGGCAAAATCACTTTTTTATTCGGATTCAACAATTTGGCGGTTTCAGCCATAAAATGAACCCCGGCAAATAATATCAAATCAGCTTGGGTTTGCTCGGCCTGTTGCGAGAGTCCTAAACTGTCGCCAACATAGTCTGCAATTTCTTGTATCTCGGGTGCTTGGTAATAATGTGCCAACAGCACCGCATTCTTTTTTTTCTTCAGGGCAATAATTTGTGATTGCAGCTTTTTCATAGCCATTAAATTCACTTGATTTTTGAAGCACAAAGAAGCAACACCATTACTATTTATCATATGATTTTAGTCATAATTTGAGCAGCTGTTTTTGCCTTAATATTGTTCAACTTATCTATAATTTAAAAAGTGTTTTTATGAATGATATAGCATATCCAACCGTAGGCGCCATCGTGGCAGATGATTTTAGAACTGCTGCCGTTTTTTCAAAATACGGCATTGATTTTTGTTGCAAAGGGCACCGAAGTCTTGATGAGGCTTGTACCAAAAAAGGAGTTGATTTACAAGAATTACTCGCCGAAGTTCATTCGGTGATGAATGCCCATACCCAACCAGAAATTGATTTTAAATCATGGCCGCTGGATTTGTTGATTGATTACATTGAGAAAACCCATCATCGGTACGTAACCGACAAATCACAAACCCTGTTGTTTTATCTTGACAAATTGTGCAAAGTGCACGGACAAAGACATCCCGAGCTTTTAGAAATCGCTTTACACTTTAAAATCACGGCTACAGAACTAGCGCAACACATGAAAAAAGAAGAGCTTATTTTGTTTCCGTTTATCAAAAAAATGATTTCAGCTTTAAATGAAAAGCAAACCATTGAGCAACCTCATTTTTTGACCGTCAAAAACCCGATCGCCCAAATGAGAGACGAACACGACAACGAAGGTACTCGTTTTGGCATCATTGCACAACTCACCAATCAGTATACACCACCCACAGATGCTTGCGAAACCTATCGTGTAACTTTTGCCATGCTGTCTGATTTTGAGCAAGACCTGCACAAACACATTCATTTAGAAAACAATATTGTATTTCCGAAAGCGGTCGAACTTGAATCGCGATTTGCGATTGTTTAAAACGCCTATCATGGAAAAATTAGTAATCAAAAGAAACGGTCAACACCAGCCTTTCTTAGACTATAAAATCAGAGATGCGCTCTTGAAAAGTTTTCAAAGCGTATCAATTGATTTTGATGAACAAGTGTTTGATGCAGTCATAAAAAGACTGTTAGAAAAAGACATTTGGGCGGTTGAAGAAATTCAAGACATCATCGAGCAACAACTCTTTGCTTTGAATTATTTTACAGTCATGCGTTCTTTTATGCTGTACCGACATACCCGAAAACTGCAACGCGAACATGTGGCCGGATTGAACGATGACACTACTTATGTCAACAGTACACAAACCATCGAAGAATATATCTTGCAAACCGATTGGCGCATCAACGCCAACGCCAACACGTCATACTCTAACGCGGGTTTGGTCAACAACGTAGCCGGAAAAATCATTGCCAATTATTGGCTTGATAAAGTTTATTCCAAAGAAGAAGGCTATGCACACCGCAATGGCGATCTACACATCCACGATTTAGATTGTCTGACTGGTTATTGCGCCGGGTGGAGCCTGCGCGTATTGCTCAACGAAGGATTCAATGGGGTGCGCGGTCGTGTCGAGAGCAAACCGCCGGCACATTTTAGAGAAGCCTTGGGGCAAATGGCAAATTTTTTAGGAATTTTGCAAAGCGAATGGGCCGGAGCTCAAGCTTTTAGCTCATTTGACACCTATTTAGCCCCTTATGTTTTTAAAGACCATTTATCTTTTGACGAAGTGCTCAAAGCCATCCGTAGTTTTGTGTATAATTTGAACGTCCCGGCGCGCTGGGGGCAATCACCCTTTACCAACATTACACTGGATTGGGTGGTCCCGAATGATTTGAAAGATCAGATTCCGACCCGAAACGGGCACCATCTTTTTGAGGGCAACTTCAATCATGATTTACTGGTAAAAGCCCAAAATCGCGGGGTTGGCGCACCCACCGAATTATTGTATGCACATTTTCAGCCTGAGATGAATCTCATCAACAAAGCCTATTATACCATTATGACCGAAGGCGATGCGCATGGTCAGCCGTTTACTTTTCCGATTCCAACGGTCAACATCACCGAAGATTTTGATTGGGAAGGCGAAAACGTCGATTTGCTCTTTGAGAATACAGCCAAAATTGGTTCGTCATACTTTCAGAATTTCATCGGGAGCCAATATATTTATGATGCGCAGGGGCAAAAAACAGAAAACCCTGAAGCCTACAAACCCAACGCGGTTCGCAGCATGTGCTGTCGATTACAACTCGATTTGCGCGAATTGCTCAAGCGAGGCAATGGCCTTTTCGGCAGCGCAGAAATGACCGGAAGTATCGGAGTAGTTACCCTAAACATGGCGCGTTTGGGTTATTTATATGCCGATGATCAAGCTGCTTTTTACGAGCGTCTCGATTATTTATTGACTATGGCAAAATCAACCCTTGAAAAGAAAAGGCGTTTTATTCAAGAAATGTATGACCGAGGTTTATATCCATACACCCGTCGCTATTTGCCGCATTTTAAAAACCATTTTTCGACCATTGGGGTCAACGGTATGAATGAGATGGTGCGAAACTTTACGCACGATCAGTTTGATTTGACTTCGTCGCAGGGCAAAGAAATGAGTTTAGAAGTTTTAGATTTTATCCGAAACCGAATGAAGGAATTCCAAGAATCTACCGGAAACTTATACAACCTCGAAGCCACACCAGCCGAAGGAACTACTTATCGGTTCGCCAAAGAAGACTTCAAGCGTTATCCGCAGATTATTCAGGCAGGCACTTTTCCGAATATATATTATACCAACAGTTCGCAAATTCCGGTTCAGTATACCGATGATCCGTTTGAGGCATTACTGTTGCAAGATGAACTGCAATGCAAATACACCGGTGGAACGGTTTTGCATTTATACATGAGCGAACGCCTGAGTTCATCGCGTGCTTGTAAAGAATTTGTCCGCAAAGTGCTAACACAATTCAGATTGCCATACATCACGGTTACTCCGGTTTTTAGTGTCTGTCCGGTGCATGGCTATTTAAATGGCGAACACGAATTTTGTCCTACCTGTGATAATATTTTACTAGAACAACTCAACGCAAATACTTATGAAAAACACGCATGATCTTTTAGAAAAACACACCGCTTCAAGAACCAAATGTTTGGTATACACCCGTGTCATGGGCTACCACAGACCGGTCGAAAGTTTTAATGTCGGAAAAAAAGGCGAGCACCAGCAACGTACCCATTTTAAAGAGCTCTTGCATGGTTCGTCCTGTTAGCAACCTAACTCCGTTTACCCTGTTAGATTACCCTGATAAAACAGCCTGTATCATTTGGTATGCAGGCTGTAATATGCGTTGTTTGTATTGCTATAACCCCGAAGTTGTACTAGGAAAAGGCAAGTTTTCATTCGAGCAAATCTGTGATTTTCTAGCTTCACGAGTAGGTTTGCTCGATGCAGTTGTTTTTAGTGGTGGCGAATGTTTACTGCACAAAGACATCGAATATCATATCAAAACGGTCAAAGAAATGGGGTTTTTGGCTAAAGTTGATACCAATGGTTCACAACCCGAAATTTTGCAAAAATTACTTAAAGCCCAATTGATTGATTATGTTGCGTTAGATTTTAAATCCAAGCGCGAGTCTTTTAGACTCATCACGCAATCTGATTTGTTTGATCGGTTTGAAGCTTCGCTCAAAATACTCATCAACGGCAACTATCCCTTTGAGGTACGTACCACATATCATTCAGAACTTATAGCCAAAGAAGAGTTAAGTGATATGATTGAATATCTTAAATTCAATGAATATACTGGTATTTACTATCTGCAACATTTCAGAAATAATACTCCTACGCTGAGCCCTTTAAATAACTCGCAAAACAACCTCAAAGCGGTGAATGATTCCAAACTTCAAATCATAATCAGATAGTTAAGCTGATTTTTGCAGCAGCGATTTTAGCAACCCTACCGCCAAAAAAGCCAATCCCAGAGCGGTCATCAAACCAATCCCGACAAAAATCACATGTACCACCCACATCGATTGCTGAAAAACACCAAAGGTTACTTTGTTATCGCCCCATTGCCAGAATGTTTTGCGCATTCCCATAAATAGCAAACAACACCAAAAAATAAAGAAAAAAGGTTTAAAAATAGACAATCCTATGCGTAGTATTTTTTGTGAGCTGACCGAAAATTTTGACCCTGATTCGCAGCGATAACTTATGGCAGCCAATAAAATCAGTGTATTGATGCCAATGGTGGTACCCATAGAATGTGCCACTGTTGTGTGTGTTCCGTGTGTAAACAAATTAATAGCCGGAATAGAAATCAAAAGAGCCAAGACGATATTGAGCAATACCCAAAACCCCGACAAGTTGATCAATTGCTCTGTTATCGAATACAAATGTTGGGCTTGTTTTTGGGTTTCTTTTCGGGCTTCTTTTAAAATCGAAACCAAAACCACCCATTCGGTCATACTGATGGCATATGCAAAATAGCGCATCCACGGAGCGGTAGGCAAAAGATATACGTGATGTGCCCATCCAAACATCAGATTGGTCAAACCCAGAAAATAAAAAAAGAAAGCTTTGGGTGAATGTGCCGCTTGCTTATTACCACTTACCAATGATACTATATACAGCGATGTTCCATACACGAGCATGTTCCAAGCACCCACATACGAACCACCTGATTTCCATTGCAGCGCCATATTCTGAATAAAATGACCTTTAAAATAAGGCAACAACCAAAGATGTGCTTCAGCAAAGTGATAAATCATAAACACGATTCCGGTAGCCCACATCCAAAGATAAACAGGCTGTGTTTTGAAACTTCCTCGGGTCTTTTTCCAGAAATAAAAACCAAACAACATCCACGAAAGCAAAATGGGCAGAAAAAACACAGACGGAAATTCCAAATATTCTTTTCCTGCAAACTGGCCACTCAGATAACAAAGGGCAATAGATAAGCCGATGAACACCAAACCCACATAATGAGTCAGCATCAGTTTTTTATCGATTGTACTCGCCGGATTATTTTGGTTCAAATAATGATACACCCCACCGATGGCCGAGAGCAGAATCCAGCTTACCACCCACAAGGTATGCAACGGACGCAAACAAGTAAACGCAAATACACTTTTGCCCAAGCCTGGCCAAACATATTGTAAAGATGCCCATAATCCGAACAGTAACCCCAACAATAACGAGAGTAAGGCGGTAATTAAAAAATAATCGGGAATCGGTTTATTTTTCATATAAAGTATCTTTATAATGCAACTTGACAGCCCCATAATTTGTTATTGCGGCAGGATTCGGGCAATAACCGGTCTGATTTACTTCTTTTAAAAAAGCAACCAGTTGTTTTTGTTCGGTACGATTCAAATTAAATCTGGGCATAGCACCGATACCGCTGTTAAAGATATGTTTCAGATAGACCTCATCTTTATTTCGTTTGCTGTAGATGTTGGTCAAATCAGGTCCGAGATATCCTCCTAAGCCATATAATTGATGGCATGAATTGCAATTGTATTTAAGCCAGATAGTTTCGCCTTTAAGGGCTTGATCAGAAAGTTGGATGTTACCAAAATCCGCCTGGGTTGTGTAGAGTTTAAAATTGTAAATAAGAAATAGACCCGTGAGCAAAAAAAAGAACATTTTATATGATGGTTTCATGCATTGAATTTTTAACGCAAGCTGGCAGGTTTTCAAAAAAAAGACGCGAACGACAACTTTTCACGTCTTTTTTGAATCAAAAACCAATATAAACGAATTAATAATTAACTATTTCGGAAGCAATACATCGTTAATGACATGAATGATTCCGTTAGAAGTTTCAATAGAGGCCACAATTTCAGAACCGTTCACGTAAGTTTTACCGTCTTTTTTGGTAATGGTTACTTTTTTTGGAGTAACCATTTCATAGGTTTGACCATCTTGCATATAGTCAGTTTTTAAACCACCCACATAGGTGTGATAACCCAAAATAGTCACCAGTTTTTCTTTGTTCTCAGGTTTCACCAAATCTTCAACTGTACCGGCTGGTAACTTGTCAAAAGCAGCATTGGTCGGGGCAAATACCGTAAACGGACCTGCATTGCTTAATGAAGTTACCAAACCGGCAGCTTTTAAAGCGGCCACCAGAGTCGTGTGGTCTTTGCTTTTCATAGCTATTTGCACAATGTTGGGGTTCGAGTTTTCGTCTACAACGCCTTCTTGACCAACGCTTTGTTCGGTTGCTGAGTTATCGGTTGCTTCTGTGGCTTCTTGTTTATTTTGGTTGCAACTCATAGCAGCAAATAAACAAGCCATCATCAAAGGTTTTAAAATAGTTTTCATGATATAAATACTTGGTTTAGTGATACAAAGTACCTACTTATGAAAAGCATATTTTATGATTGCACGCATAAAGCGCTAGATTTTTAGTAGTTTTTTTTGCTTAAAACAAACCAAGTCATGCCCACCAAACCGGCCGTAATAACCAGAGCTGCAAGCAATAAAAGTTCATTGAGCCACGGTATCAAGGTATAACTAAAAGAGGCGATGCCTTGAACTCCAAGAATAAATTCATTTATCACCACACCTGTAGCAAAAACAATAAAACTTTTTTTCAACCCGAAAGATTCATTAAATAAATTATTGGCCCAAACATAGCTTAGTAAAAAAAGACTTATAATGACTAATAAAACCAAGTGCAGATAAGCAATAACGATGGGTCTGAAGCCAAAAGCCAACTGACTTACCGATGGAATCACCGAAACCAATTGTAAAGTTAACTTGACGGTCAATGCTGCAGCTACCAACCCAAAAATAACACGCAAATGTGTGGGCAACCCAGAGAATTTATTTTGTTCATTCCTTACCAACAGTTGCAAAATTTTTAGCCATGCCAGTAATTGAACTAAGGCGGCTAGCACAACGATGAGGTAGAAAAAAATGGGCAAATCCAACCAAAGTATAGACAAGCCGTAAGCCGGAATACAACTCGCACACAAAGCCCAAAAACACTGTCGGTACATTTTCTGATGAACCAGAGTAGGTTTTAAAAACTCAAGCAGTAATCCCATACAAGCAAAGAAAAACCAGCCGTTGTACTGAAAATGCAAGTAGTAATAGATAGAAGATAAATACTCATTCTGATGAATATTCTTGGTGGCCATCATATAAGCCAAAGCAAAAGTGCCGATGGATGATATCACATTAAAGAACAAAGCAGCTCTAAACCACAGCCCCGAAGTTTGAGTGACCAACCATTTTTTAGAATCTCTCCAAAACCAAGCGGCAAACACATAAGACAAAACCACCGACAAACTCGAAAAAACAATCGAAAAAAGAGCATAGCCTTGCACCGTAAAAAAAAGCAGCATGCCATAAGCACAAACTAAATGAGCGCTCAAAAGCCTAACATATTTTTTTGAAAAAAGAGCATTTGCATTTATTTTTTTACTCAAAACATAAATCATCAGCACCATCAAAGTATGGCTAATCCAGCCCGAAAAAGCGAAATGAGAATGGGCGTGTTGGAGGTTTTTTTGATTCAGATACGGAAACTCAAAAGCAATTTTATAACGCATGAGCAATCCAACCAAGGACACAATAAGTAAATTAAACACTGAAAACCTAAGCCAAAATCGAGCTTGATAGTACATCAGAAATATATTTTATGGTTGATAATGTCAATTTTATTTTCTGCTTTCATTCTCGAAAAAACCCGAATAACGGTCTCTACGCGCAATCCGGTAAAATTGGCGATTTCTTGTCGGGTAAACGGCACCAACTCTTTGGCTCCGTCGTTGCTTTTTTTATTTGAGTTTAAAAAGGCCAAAATTCTAAACTCCGGTTTTTGATTAATGATGTCTTTTGATGTTTTAGCCTTACTGTGAATGCGTTGTGCCATCAAAACCAAGAACTTTTTCTGAATACTCGGGTACTCATCGAGTATTTTTAAAAACTTGTCTTTTGAAAGTTTAACAATGGTACAATCCTGAAATGCCGTAGCCGTGGCTGGGTATTTTTCATCGATAAAAAGCGGAGGTTCTCCAAAACTTTGCCCGTTGCAAAAGTATCCTTGGGTGAATTCTTTTCCGTCGTCATTTGAATTAAACATACGAACACAGCCATCCATTACCTGAAAGTAAAAAAGAGCCGTTTCGCCTTCGTTTATGATTACGTCGTTTTTTTTGTATTCTTTGGCCAGAGCGCCCCAAGTAAAAAGCAAATCTAAATCTATGCACATAATTTCTTCGGGTCTAGTACTACCAACGAGTTGTGAAAACAATAAATAAAATGTTGGCAACAAATTTAACTTCAATAAAAATACCGAAAATATGACCATGGTCATAAGACAGCTTATTTTAGCTGTGTTAAATTTGTAGTGTGAAAAAGTTGATCCTCATAATTGCACTGCTGATTTTTTTCAAGCCTATGTTTCCAATCCTTGATTATTGGGCACATTATGAGTATATTTCTAAAAACCTTTGCGTCAACAAAGCCAAACCTCAACTACATTGCAACGGTAAATGCCACCTCAAAAATCAACTGGCACAAGCTGCGGACTCATCAGATAAATCAGGATCTTCTGACAAAAAAAACAACTCCATTACCGATGAAACGCTTTATTTTCACCAGTTAGAAATATTAAAAGTCGTACAAACTTATCCCATCTATAAAAAAATGGTGTGCGATTGCTATTCTAATCTTTACTTTCACTTGAATAGCGTTGCTTTTTTTCATCCGCCTGCATAAAAGTTTACATTTTAGTTCTATCAGGCAGCTTATACGTTTCTTATGTTTAGTTGTTACGTCGGTTAAATCAACCGATTAGAATTCTATTGTCTAAAAAATACCACTTTTATGAAATCAATTTTAAAATACTCAGTCCTTTTTGGCTTGTTCTTAGCCCTATTCACTTCTTGCTCAAAATCTGATGATGAGCCGGTGGTTAACGAACTCAGCGGCCTTACCAAAATCAAAGAAATCACCAACGATACCCATATTATTGAATTATACAATACCAAAGGTGCCTTACAACAAGGCTACAACGAAATCTCATTGCGCATTAAAAACAAACTAAACGGCAGCTACGAAAAAACTGCCACAGTAACTTGGCAACCCATTATGCATATGTCTATGATGAGTCATTCGTGCCCTTTTTCAGCAGTACAAAAAACCACTGCTAACGGAACACTATACAAAGGCTACGTGGTTTTTCAAATGGCCCAAAACGACACGGAATATTGGGATATTAAACTAGATTATACCATAGACGGAGTAGCTTACAGCATTACCTCAGTAATTGATGTTCCGGCATCTGAACACAAAAACATAACCACCTTTACCGGAACGGACGGAGCTAAATACGTCATGGCTTATATGGCTCCTGAAACACCCAAAGTAGCCGTAAACGATTTTAAAGTAGGCCTTTGGAAAATGCAAAGTATGATGTCATTTACCGTGGTGGATGGGTATCAAGTCAATATTGACCCTAGAATGCCTAGTATGGGCAATCATGGTTCTCCAAACAACGTAAACGCTACACAAATCAAAGCTGGCGATTTTTATGCAGGTAAATTATCCCTCACTATGACTGGCTACTGGAAAATAAATCTTCAGTTGTTAAACGTTGCTGGCGAGGTTATAAAAGGTGAAGCCATAACTGAAACCCAAACAGACAGCAGCATTTATTTTGATTTAGAATTTTAAATTACACCGGCCCTTTTGCTTGCAGTAAGGGCCTTTCTTTAGTTATGCTTCGAATTTATACAACCGGTATTTTCTTGCTGTTGGGCTTGAACTCTATCGCGCAAATCTTTACAGATACGCTATCTGCCAAGATTTTAGATGAAGTAATTGTCATAGCGCCCAAAAAGCAACTCAACGAAAAACAGTTTAAATCGTTGGCCACCCTTGACGAATATTTGCAAAGCGGCGGAAAAGTCAATTTAGTACGCCGCGGAGCTTATGCTTGGGAGCCACAAATCAATAATATGTCAACCGAGCGAACCGTCGTAACCATTGATGGAATGCGTATTTTTGGCGCTTGTACCGATAAAATGGACCCGGTAACTTCGTATGTTGAGGTATCTAATTTAGCCGAGGCCAGTGTTTGCTCGGGTCAACAAGGAAGCTGCTACGGAGCTACTATTGGCGGTGCTTTAGACTTAAAGCGCAACAGCACTGACTTCAAACCCAAAGGATGGGATTTGAGCCTCAACCACGGATTAGAAGCAAATAATATTCACCAAGTTGCAGGCGCATCAGCCACTTACACCGATAAATCTTATAATATAGATACTGATCTGACCTTTAGAGAAGCACACAATTATTTTGACGGAAAAGGCCATGAAATAGCCCATTCCGGATTTAAAAAAATAAATTTTTCAAATGCCTTAGGTTGGAAATTCAATAACAATCAATTCATCGAAACCTCTGTCATTTTTGACCGTGCTACCCAAGTGGGTTATCCTGCTTTACCTATGGACGTTTCATTGGCTCAAGCCTTGATTACCTCGATCAAATACGTCGCAGTTTGGCCCAAAGCAGCATACAAAAAATTTGAGGTAAAACTCTATTACAACACCATTACCCATCGTATGGATGACACCACGCGCCCTGAAGTACCTATCCACATGGATATGCCCGGCTGGAGCAACACGAGCGGTTTTTATGCGCAACTGGAGCGAACCAAGGCGCAGCATCATTGGTTACTGAATGTGAACTCTTTTTACAACCAATCTTTGGCCGAGATGACAATGTATCCTAAAAACCCTCAAGAAAACAAAATGTTCATGTATACTTGGCCTGATGTACGCACTTTTTACAGCGGCTTGTTTTTGCAAGACAATTGGACTTTGAATTGTCATACAGAACTCAAATTAACCACTTCGGTCGGGTTGCATCAAAATACGGTAGCTAGCCCGTTTGGGTTGTCAAGTCTGCAAATTTTTTATCCCGAAATGCCTGCTCAAAAAAATAGATGGCTCAAAAGTCTGGGGGTGCAGTATCGTCAAACCCATGAATTATTCGAGTGGAGTCTCGGCGGTGCCTATTCTGAAAGAGCCCCCAGCATTTCTGAAGGTTATGGGTTTTATCTCTTCAATAGTTCAGATCGGTTTGATTACATCGGCAACCCAAACTTAAAAACCGAATCTGCCTTTGAACTTAATGTCTCTTGCGGATATAAAACACCCAAACTATATCTGAAACTCAACTCAAATGCGTTCCATATTCAAGATTATATTATTGGCCAACCCAACACTAATTTTATCCCGATGACCATTGGTGCCACTGGAGTCAAATGGTATCGCGCATTAACCTACGCCAGGCTCTTTAATCTTGATTTTACTGCTCAATACAAGGTCACAGCTCATTTTTTATGTACCGCACAAGTCAAATACAGTGCTGGGCAAGACCATCAAAACCAAAATCTGCCACTAATTCAGCCCTTGGCCTACCATCTTAGTTTAACATGGAACTACCAAAAATTTTCAGTAGCACTAGACGCCTCAGGCAACGCTACTCAAAATCATTATGGTCAAACTTATGGCGAGCAAAAAACAGATGATTTCAGTATTTATAACCTGAATACTTCATATCAATTCAAATGGAAGCAAGCTCAATTGCTCATCAAACTCGGGGTTGAAAATCTGACCGATAAATATTATACTACTTACTCAGACTGGAATAAAATTCCTCGAATGGGTCGAAATGTGTTTATCAATTTAACAACACATCTTTTTTGATTTGGCTTTTTTAACATTCCCATCGCTGGGTTTTCAATACAACCCTTTGATACACAATTAAGAACATTCGATAATATATCTTATTAATATTTCAAAAAAGTTTCACCTTTTTTAAACCCAAGTGTTAATTCTTCAAGACTTGTTGTCTCTAACATGAAAATTAAATCTCTTTTCACAAACTTAAATTTTTCATGAACAGGGCAAGGGTGTTCTTCAGAACAATTACTCAATCCCAAACCACACCTTAAAAAAACAGAGTCTCCGTCTATTGCCATTACTATATCTGAAAGTTTAATTCTTTTGAGATCATCTTTCAAAACCATAAATCCCCCTCCAACTCCTTTACTTGATTTAACAATATTATTTTTAACCAGCACCTGCAGAATTTTTGCTGTAAAAGCAACCGGAGAATCAATTTCATTGGCAATTTCTTTAAGCCCGACTTTACCATCACTACCGCAATGTGTAGCAATAAAAATCGTTGCTCTAACTGCATATTCACAACTCTTTGAAAACATTTTTTTTGAAGCAAAAATATAGAAATAGCTGTATTTAAGACGTATTTGTCTTTTATTTAACAATCATGATTTTTATCATGTTTTATCACAGCAACCCTCCTGAAATTTGTTAAAAATTTATTAAGGACATTTTTGTCCTTTATTAAAATTAATTAACTAAAACTAAAATCTATGCTATCAAAATCACAAGCAAGGGCATTTTTTCTAGGGGGAACATTAGTAACATTTTTAGTCTTCATTGCGCTAACTATATACTCGTTCATGCCAAAAAATGACCAAACCAACTATGGCAAAATTGATGCGCAAGTTGTAAGAGGCAAAGAAATTTGGGAATCCAACAATTGCATGGGTTGTCATACGATTCTTGGAGAAGGGGCCTATTATGCACCTGAATTAACAAAAGTAATTGACCGAAGAGGCGATGCTTATGTAAAAGCAGTACTCATGTCTAAAGAACCCTGGCAGCCCAGAGGACGAAAAATGGTTGCTTATGCAATGACCGATGAAGAGGCTGAAGCTGTAATTGCATACTTTAAATGGATTGGAAAAATCGATTTAAATGGATTTGACACGGTGGTTTCACCATTAGCAAAAGACAAACAATAAAATCAACAAAGATGAAATATAAATCACAAAAAATAGCTTATTGGTTTTTTGCCCTCTGTATGCTATTGTTTTCATTACAAATAGTATACGGCTTTATCATGGGCTTTGACAGAATTGGTTTGCAAGGTTTGCATGAGATCATTCCGTTTAATACTGCAAGAGCAGTTCACACCAACTTATTAGTAGTTTGGTTATTAACAGGATTTATGGGAGCAGCTTACTACATTATTCCTGAGGAGGCACAACGAGAATTGATAAATGTAAAATTAGCTTATTTGCAGCTTATTTCGCTCGCAGTTGTTGGAGTTATAGCCGTAATTGGTTTTCACCTAAACCACTGGGAAGGAAGAAAGTTTCTTGAAATCCCCAGAGAATTAGACTTCTTGGTTGTAGTAAATGTATTACTGTTTCTAGGATTAATTTTAGGCACTTTATTCAAAGGTAACCGCAAAACAACAACGGCATTAGTTTTATCTATGGGGTTGTTATTTGCAGCATTACTTTATTTACCCGGAATGATTTGGTTTGATAGCCAAGTAATGGATTCTTTTTTCCGTTGGTGGGTAGTTCATCTTTGGGTTGAAGGCGTTTGGGAATTGATTATGGGGGGCATTTTATCTTACCTACTGATAAAACTCACCGGTGTAGATAGAGAAGTCATTGAAAAATGGCTCTATGTAATTATCGGTTTAACATTTCTGTCAGGCGTATTAGGAACCGGACACCATTATTATTACATCGGTGTAAACAAAATATGGCTAATTGTAGGCGGAATATTCTCTGCTCTTGAACCTTTAGCATTCTTAGCAATGGCATTGTTTGCCGTAAATATGTACCGAAAAGGCGAGAAAAGTCACCCAAACAAAATTGCCTTATTTTGGACCATTGGCTCTGCAATAGTTTCTTTTATTGGTGCCGGCTTATTAGGTTTTGCCCATACAATACCGCAAACCAATTTATATACACACGGAACATTAGTTACCGCAATGCACGGACACTATGCTTTTTGGGGTGCCTATGCCATGATAGTACTGGCTATTATTAGTTATGCTTTACCAAACTTAACAGGTAGAAAACGTTACAACAGCACACAAGGAAACATTGCCTTTTGGCTTTCAAATATTGGAATCTTAGGAATGACCGTAGCATTTGGAGTAGCTGGTGTGGCGCAAGTATATATGGAGCGTAAACTAAAAATGGAGTTTATGGAAGTTCAAAACGAAATTGCCATTCACTTTGTGGTGTTACTTATCTGCGCAACCATGTTTACGGTCGGAATCAGTCTTTTTGTCTATGATTTTATAAAATACGGCAAACCAACAGACGAAGCTTTAGAAATTGAAAATAATTAATCAGATGAAAAAAATATTTTTCGCAATCATTACAATAGCATCCATTGTAGGTTGCAAACAAAGTGACGAATACAAAAAAGTTGATGCCACTCAAATAAAAGTTGAGGGCCAAGCAATGAAAGCAGAATTAACCGCTCCCCCATTCGTGCCAAAACCTGTAGGAAACAGACCCGCTAAAAAGCTAATTGTCAATTTAGAAATCATTGAAAAAGAGGGCGAAATGGCCGATGGTGTCAAATATGTATACTGGACATTTGGAGGGTCGGTTCCCGGAAGTTTCATTCGAACCAGAATTGGTGATGAAGTAGAGTTTCACTTAAAAAATCATCCTGATAATAAGTTACCGCATAATATTGACTTACATGCGGTAACTGGCCCCGGCGGGGGAGCAAAATCCTCATTTGTTGCTCCTGGGCATGAAGTAACTTTTTCTTTTAAAGTTTTAAACCAAGGTCTCTTCGTCTATCATTGTGCAACTGCTCCAGTCGGAATGCATATTGCCAACGGAATGTATGGCTTGATTTTGGTTGAACCCGAAGGCGGCTTACCACCAGTTGATAAAGAATACTATGTAATGCAAGGTGATTTTTACACCAAAGGAGCCAATGGCGAAAAAGGATTACAACCTTTTGATATGACAAAAGCCATTAAAGAAGAACCAGATTACGTTGTATTTAATGGAAAAGCAGGTTCTTTAACCGGTGATAACGCGCTTACTGCAAAAGTAGGTGAAACAATTCGCTTATTTGTGGGTAATGGTGGCCCCAATCTGGTTTCTTCTTTCCATGTTATCGGTGAAATCTTTGACAATGTACATGTCGAAGGAGGAACTCTAGTAAATCACGATGTACAAACAACCCTTGTACCTGCCGGTGGAGCAGCAATTGTTGACTTCAAAGTAGAAGCTCCGGGCACGTTAATTCTTGTTGACCACTCTATTTTCAGAACGTTTAATAAAGGTAGTTTGGGAATGATAAATGTATCTGGAGATGAAAACAAAACGATATATTCAGGACCACAATCAGATCAAGTATACCATCCAGAAGGCGGAACAATCCAAACAATGCCCGATATTGGAGGAGCTAAGCCATCAAAAGCAGTAACACTTCCCGAACGAATCGCCGATGGAAAATCAATATATTCCAGAACCTGTTTTGCTTGTCATCAACCCACTGGTGAAGGTTTGCCTAATACATTTCCTCCGTTGGCTAAATCAGATTTCTTAAATGCCAATCCTGATAAAGCAATTGAATTTATTCTTAAAGGAAAAACAGGTGAAATTGTTGTAAACGGAAAAAAATACAACAGTGTTATGACAGCGCAAACGCTCACTGATGAAGAAGTTGCCAATGTGTTAACCTATGTTTACAGCACATGGGGCAATTCAAAAAAAGAAATTACACCGGCTATGGTTAAAGCCGTTAGAAGCAAAAAGTAAATTATTAATTCCATGAAAAGTTTATATTTTCTGCTTGTCGTCATTGCATTTATTTCTTGCACTAAAGATCAAGAAACCAATACAAAAGAAAATATAAATACTCCATCAGTTTCTACTCCTAATGACATTCCGTTCGGAGTAGAAACGCCGATGGCTTTCGTAAAAGGAGGAAAATATGTCCCGCTTTACGGTGGAAAAAATAAAGTAGTGCAAGTAAACAACCTGCTGATGGATATTTATCCTGTTTCAAACGAAAACTTTTTAGCTTTTGTAAAACAGAATAACAGATGGAGAAAATCGCAAATAAAAAAACTTTTTGCCGACGACAATTACCTGAACAATTGGAAAAATGATACCCTTTTGCCATCAACCTCAAAACCAAATAGCCCTGTTACCAATGTATCTTGGTATGCTGCCAATGCTTATTGCACTTGTCAAGGCAAGAGATTAGCCACAGTAGATGAATGGGAATTCGTGGCAATGGCCAATGAAAATAACGCTGATGCAAGAAAAATAAAAGCATACAATCAATACATTTTAGACTGGTACGAAAAACCAAAAACATTTGAAAACCAAATCGGAAAAACCTTCAAAAACTATTACGGAGTATATGATTTACACGGATTGGTTTGGGAATGGACCTCTGATTTCAATTCGATATTATTAACTGGCGAATCACGAAGCGATGTAACTACCGACAAAAATTTATTCTGTGGAAGTAGTTCTCTAAATGCTTCAGATTTGATGAATTATGCTGCCTTTATCAGATATGCTTTTCGAGGAAGTGTAAAAGCAAATTATGCGGTAAAAAACTTAGGTTTTAGATGTGTAAAAGACACTTTAAATGCAAAGAAACCATGAAAAAAATAGTACTTCTTTTTATAGCTCTATCAATTTTTAGCTGTAAAAAAAACACCGAGACAACAAATAAATCTATTTCGGACGAATCCATTTTTAATTTAACCAGCAAATGGAAAACTCAAGATAATAAAACCCTTGAAATAAAAGATTTCAAAGGAAAAGTTACTGTCGTGGTCATGATATACACCAGTTGTAAGGCTGCTTGTCCAAGATTGGTTGCCGATATGCGAGATATAGAGTCAAAAATGCCAAAAGACAAACTTTCCGAAATAAATTTTGTTTTGGTAAGCATAGACCCCGAAGTAGATACTCCAGAGCGACTGAAAACTTTTGCTAAAGCCAACTTTATGGATGCTCCGCATTGGACTTTTCTTCAAGGAAATAAAACCACCGTTCAAGAATTTGCAAATGTCCTGGCTGTAAAGTATAAACAAATAGCACCTATGGATTTTTCTCACTCAAATATCATCAGTGTTTTTGACAGAGAAGGTATACTCATTCATCAACAAGAAGGATTAGGAGTAAATAATAAAGAAACAGTAAACAAAATTATTGAAACCGTTAATAAATAACGAAATGAAAAAGTACCTTATATTAATTGCTTTATCACTAGGATTAGCTGCTAAAGCTCAACAGTTTGAAATAAATACTGACCTGCGTGCCAGATTCGAAAACAGAAATGGATACGGAACTTTAAAGCCCGACACCGAAAAAGCAGCTTCATTTATTTCACAAAGAACCAGAATACTATTTGACTATTCCTTCAAAAATATCAAGCTACGCGTATCTCCACAAAATGTCAAAACATGGGGAGATGTCATCACTACTTCAAAAACAGATGCCAACAATGCTTTTCACGAAGCATATGGCGAAATAAAAATGAATGAGAAATTTTCTTTCAAATTAGGACGTCAAGAAATTAACTACGATGATGCAAGAATTTTTGGAAATGTAGATTGGACCATGCAAGGAAGAAGTCATGATGCCTTTATATTAAAATTCAATCCAAACGTCAAAAATCAATTGCACCTCGGACTTGCACTAAATGCAAACAAAGAAACTAATTTTTATGAAAATTATACGGTTGCCCAATACAAATCATTTCAGTATTTATGGTATCACACCGATTTTAAAAAAATAAACTTAAGCGTTTTAGCATTAAACAACGGAATGCCTTATTTGGACGGATCCGAAGAAAAAATAGATTACAGTCAAACACTAGGTTCCAGGTTAGTCTTTAAAAATGAAAGTTGGAATATTGATGGTGCAGCGTATTTACAAACCGGAAAATTGGCTGATAATACAGTTAATGCAAATTATTTATCTGCAAATGTTGGATACAAATTTTCAACAAATTTCAATACAACTTTAGGTTTTGAAAGACTCTCTGGCAAAGATCAAAATGACACTTCGCCTGATGTAAAATCATTTAACCCGCTATACGGAACCAATCATAAATTTAATGGTTACATGGATTATTTTTATGTTGGAAATCACATTAATTCGGTTGGGTTAAATGATGTTTATGTAACATTAGGGTATGAAAAAAACAAACTTTCTGCTAAACTGACACCGCATTATTTTGCTTCAGCCGCTGCAATTTATAAAGCTTCCGAAAAACAAGACAATTATCTAGGAACCGAATTAGACTTTACTGTAGCTTACAAAATGTATGATTATGTAACTATTGATGCAGGGTTTTCGCAGATGTTTGCCTCAACATCAATGGAAGTTTTAAAAACTGGAAACAAAAATGCAGGCAATAATTGGGCTTTCTTATCTGTAAAAATAAACCCAAATCTGTTTGCTTATAAAGCTGAATTAAAACCATAATCATCCATTAAAATGAAGTCAAACATTCCTTATTATTATTCCATAGGGAAAGAAGAAGAAATTTTTTCTCATGCTTATTCCAATAAAATTCCGTTGCTCTTAAAAGGGCCAACTGGTTCAGGAAAATCGCGTTTCATAGAATATATGGCTTCAAAACTTGAGAAAAAGTTAATCACAATCGCTTGCCACGAAGAAACTTCATCAACTGATTTAATTGGCAGATACATTATCAAAGGTGCCGAAACCATTTGGGTTGACGGCCCCTTGACCACAGCAGTAAAAGACGGAGCAATTATTTATCTAGATGAAATTGCCGAAGCACGCCCAGATGTTATTGTAGCCATACACTCACTGACAGATCACCGAAGAGAACTTTTTATAGATAAACTGGGAATTACTGTAAAAGCCCACGCAGATTTTATGTTGGTGGCTTCATTCAATCCAGGTTATCAGCGCGGATTTAAAGAATTAAAACCCTCTACAAAACAACGTTTTTCAGCGCTGTCATTTAATTATCCGGAATCTAAACAAGAAATAGAGATCCTTGTTAACGAAACCCAAATTGATACTGAAAATGCAAAAAAAATAGTCGCTATAGGCTCTAAAATAAGAAACCTAACCGAACTTGGATTAACCGAAACCGTTTCAACACGTCTTTTAGTAAATGCAGCAACATTAATTAAAAGTGGTTTACCCAAAAGGCTTTCAACCCATATTGCAATGGTAGAACCATTAACCGACGATTTGCAAACCGTTCAATCATTGAAAGATTTATGCGATTTGATGATATAAAATAAAAATGGATTTAGACGAACTCCTCTTCGGTAAAGTTTCAAAATATTTCAAGCAAAGAAAAAAAGAACAAATTCTTTCAGATCACAATGCTGTTTTTCTGAAAGATATAAAACCACGCTTAACCCTTTTAGCCAGAGCCATTTCAGGAAACCCCATTGAAATTTATCCCGCCGAAAGAGAAGGTGGCTATAAAAACAATAACTTTTTTCTCCCTATTTTTTTCAATGAATTTTCGTCCAAAGAGGCCAACTTAGAGTTTTACTTTTTTAGAATATTATTTCTAAGCATTCAAGCTGGACTAAAGATAAATCAGAGTGAAAACGAAATTTTCTCAGAACAAAAAAAGGAACAAGTTTTAAATTCATTGTTTAAAAAATACCCCAATTCAAAAGTCATTTATCAAAACCTGAAAACCCATTTTGAAGCTAAAACTACTTCAAAAAGCGCCCCTGATTATTCTTGGATTTATGGAAAATTGATGCAAAATGAGCATGAAGAAAATACCGAGAACATATTGGAGAATTTTTCAGATATAGTCAAAAAATCCACCACAACTCAAATCACCACTACACTCAACACCAAAGCTGTTGAAGAAATTGTAACACTCGAAATCGACAAAAAACAACAAGAAGATTATGTATTACTCCACAGTTTTGAAAAAGTAGAAACTGCCGAAGAATTCAACGGAAATTGGCGAGATTTTGATGGTTCTGACGATTTAGAAAAACACGAAAACGCAATTGAAGATCTTAATATGAAATTCACTGTTCGTGTTGACGACACAGCTCATTCGGTATATCAAGCCGATTTTACTGAGAACACCTCTATCTCTGAAAGCGCTCAAATCGATTCCAACGGCTTTCATCTTACCTATGACGAATGGGATTTCGAAAAAAGAAAATACAAAGAACATTTCTGTAAGCTGTATCCGAAAATCCAATTAAAAACAAACTCAAGTTATTATCAAAGCACAATCTTAAAAAACAATTCAACACTTTTCAATTTAAGAAAGATTTTGGTCAGTTTGAACAATAAAATGCAACAGCAAAAACGCCAAAACCATGGAGAAGAATTTGATATTGATGCCATTACAGATTTATATGCAGATGTTCATTCAAAAAAAACACCTTCTGATAAAATTTATCTTTCAAACCGGAAAAAAGAAAAAGATTTATCCATTTTATTACTCTTAGACATTAGCTTATCAAGTGATAGCTATGCCGCCGGAAATAGGGTAATTGATGTAGAGAAACAAGTTTCCATTTTGTTTGGTGAAATTTTAAACGAATTCAACATCGATTTTTCTATTGACAGTTTTTATTCCAAAACACGAAATTTTTCAACCTATTTAACAATAAAAGATTTTGATGAAAATTGGGCGATAGCCAAAAACAAAGTGGGTGCCATTGAACCATCCGGTTATACGAGAATTGGCACTGCATTGCGACACGCAGGGGCAAGACTAGATACCCGAAAAACCAAAAGCAAATGGATTATTCTTGTTTCTGACGGAAAACCAAACGATTATGATAAATATGAAGGCAAGTATGGTATAAACGATGTAAAACAAGCCTTGCGCGAGTTAAATCAAAGAAATATCCATTCTTATGCTTTAGCCATTGAGGCACAAGCCAAATATTATTTGCCTCAAATGTTTGGACAAAATCATTATCAAATTCTCACAACACCTACTGAATTACTACAATCAATGATAAAACTGTATGAAAAAATAAAACAAAACTAAAGGCTAAAATGGAAACAAATACTTTAGAAATAAATCATAAAAATATCTATTATCCTCCCGGTGGGATTTTACTTTGGATCATTATTTTTCTAGAGTTAATAACCTTTGGTGTAGCTCTAATTGCCTTAGTTTTTAGCGCACAAAGCAATCCGCAACTTTTTCATGAATCAAGTGGACATCTCAACAAAACTATAGGTACATTCAACACTATAATTTTACTAGCCAGTGGCTTTATTGTATCTAATGCAGTTCATAATTTCAAAGAAAAGAATTTTAAAAAAGCATCCTTTCAATTTAGAATGACTATTCTTGGAGGTTTATTTTTCATTTTACTAAAAAGTATTGAATACAGTATAAAAATAAAATCAGGCATTGAATTAGACACTAATGCATTTTTTACCTTTTATTGGCTCTTAACTGGTTTTCATCTAATTCATGTAGTTATTGGATTAATAATCTTATACATAATCAACAGAAATTTAAAAACTAAAACTATTGAAGACATCGAAGCTTCAGCCGCATTTTGGCATATGTGCGATTTGATTTGGTTACTTCTTTTTCCAGTTTTATATTTAATATTATAGATATGCAAAAAAGCTTGGTTTACACTTTCATACTATTGTTATTATTGACATTGGCAACGCTCTTAGCATCCAATCTCTCAGGAGTATATTTCGCAAAAAAGTGTATCATACTAGTTTTGTTCTCTGTTAAGTTCATATTAGTTTCCTTTCAGTTCATGGAACTTAAAAAAGCCCATTTTTTTTGGAAAATTTCTTCAATAACTATCTTAATTATCCTCAATTTAATCATCCTTATCTCATAAAATCAAGACTCATAGCAATTCAAAAATTTAGAACAATTAAAAGTAATCTCATAATCAATTAAAAATGGAAAAACATCAGTATAATATATTCTTAAAATGGGATAGTGATAGAAAAGGACATCTTTCATCTCCCGAATTACCAACGGTAATTGAAGTTGCAACACCTCCGGAATTTGAAAAAGGGATACCAAATATTTGGTCACCCGAGCATTTATTTACAGCTTCAGTGGTGAGTTGTTTCATGACCACATTTTTGGCAATTTCAGAGTATTCTAAATTAGACTTTATTTCGTTTGAATGTGGTTCAGAAGGAATTCTTGAAAAAATTGACGGTAAATACTTAATGACTAAAATTATTTTAAAACCAATGTTAACTATAACCCATCAGAGTAAAGTAGAAAAAGCACAAAAGGTTTTAGAAATGTCAGAGAGAGCTTGCTTGATTTCAAATTCAATTAAGTGTGAAGTTTTCCTAAAACCAACGTCCGATAATTACAATCCTATATCGTTAGTTGATTCCAAAGCCAAGTAAAAACTTATTTAATTTATTCTAAAATAACAAGATTTACTCAAATCAATGCCCCATCGACTTAGTCCGTTTTAACTAAACCAAGACTAATCAACCTTTAGTCAAAAGCAAATAGTAATTATAAATTTTTGCCAACAACACATATATCCGATAACTTAACAAACCTACAAAACGCCTACCAAAGTTTTTTCCTCTCACACTTTTTGTACCCACCCTCCAACAGCACATTGCCTAAACGGCAATAAGCTGTTTACGCTCGGCAACAAAAAGCCGTACGTCTGCTCCGCAAGCTCTGCAGCCGACTTGCGCCAGGAACCGGTTGCGGCATCGAAATCTGTGCCTAAATGAAATCCCTGCGCCGCAACCTAAAACTTCCCCAAGCTGTGTTACATAATGTTGCATTATAGGCGCTGTTGCTGCATAAAGCTCCAAAAAAAAATTGGCGAGCACCTATAATAACACTATGTAAAACAGCCACGCACATCCAACTACCAGAACGCAGGCCGTCGCTCCAGGGCAACTTTTCGGATGGATTCCATCGCACCGGCACACCATCCAAAAACCACCCTTCGCGCCGGCCAATGTTTTCGCATCAACAGTCGGTCTAAGTTGAAACTAGCACCTCCACACAATGTTTTTATCTGAGCAACTTTGCCAG
>JAXLVE010000001.1:0-246212 GCA_046329175.1 Flavobacteriaceae bacterium | reverse complement strand
TTGATGGAATCATCAAAGAAGATATTTTAGGGTTTGGCAGAATCAATATTCAAGCTAAAAGATATCAATTAGAAAATTCTGTAAGCCGTGCAGAAATTCAAAAATTTGTAGGCGCCCTCGCTACTGCACAATCCAATAAAGGGGTGTTTATCACTACTTCTTATTTTACAAAAGGAGCCATTGAATACGTTGAGAATTTATTCGGAAATGCAACCATCGTGCTCATTGATGGAAAAGATCTTGCCAGATACATTTATGATTTTGGTTTAGGAATGCAAATAGAGCAAACCATACAAATCAAAAAACTAGATTCGGATTTTTGGGATGAAATGCCTGATGAAATTAAAAAGTAATTAGATATAATTTGCATTCCATTTTTAGATAAAATTCATCTATTAAAACCTCTAGAAATCACCACAACAACCACCCCTCCCAACCCCTTCTCTTTAACCCAACTCCGTATTTTGTTTGAGTCTTCTTTGTAAAACACCCCCATTTTACAAACAAAATACAAGCATGACTCAAACAACACTCAAACAAAACGTTTTAAAAGGGCTATTTTTTGGGGTTTATCGGTGAGTATTTCTGAGGTAAATGTTTCAATTCAAATCTGCTGCTAAACAAATCATTACTCATAAAACACTTTGTTTATTGAAAATCATTTTATTAGATGTTTTATAACTCAATCACATAGTGTAGTTTTAGAGCACAAAGTAGCTCAATGTCAACACGAAGTTTAAGAAGGTTTAAAAAGTTTAGTTGCAAAATGCTGTTGCGCGCATCATCGCTCCTGAAATGTTTTATTCTGTGCGTGTCAGCTGCTCAATAACTCAGACTCATGGAGTAGTTTTGGAGCACAAAGTAGCTCAAAGTCAACAAGAAGTTTAAGAAGGTTTAAAAAGTTTAAGAAGTTTAGTTGCAACATGCTGTTGCACGCATCATCGCTCCTGAAACGTTTTATTCTGTGCGCACCAGCCACTCAGCTTCTCAGTCACTCAGCATCTCAACCACTCAGCAACTCAACCTCTCAAAATAAAATTCACGCCCCACTACCGATACATTTCATCCCGAAAAAAATTACCTTTGCGCTTTGCAAAAATCACCATGTTTACAGATACCATCGAAGTACTCGGCGCCCGAGTGCACAACCTCAAAAATATTGACCTGACCATCCCGCGCGAGCAGCTCGTGGTTATTACCGGGCTTTCGGGTTCGGGCAAGTCGTCGCTGGCTTTTGACACCATTTATGCCGAGGGGCAGCGCCGTTATGTAGAAACGTTTTCGAGTTATGCCCGTCAGTTTTTGGGTGGCCTTGAGCGACCGGATGTAGATAAAATCGATGGCCTCTCGCCGGTGATTGCCATTGAGCAAAAAACCACAAGCAAGAGTCCGCGCTCTACCGTGGGCACCATTACCGAGGTCTATGACTTTTTGCGCTTGTTGTTTGCGCGTGCCGCCGATGCGTATAGTTATAACACCGGTGAGCTCATGGTGTCGTATTCAGACGCTCAAATCAAAGAGCTCATCGTACAGCATTTTACCGGTAAGCGCATCAATATTTTAGCGCCGGTCATCCGCGCCCGAAAAGGCCATTACGGCGAGCTTTTTCAGCAGATTGCCAAGCAGGGATTTTTGCGCGTTCGCGTGAATGGCGAAATCAAAGAAATCACTCCGGGCATGAAGCTCGACCGCTACAAAACACACGATATTGAAATCGTCATCGACAGGTTACTGATGGAAGCTACTGCCGATGCCAAACAAGCCGAGCAAAACGATTTGCGTTTGTCGCAAAGCATCCAGACAGCCATGTACCACGGCGATAACATCTTGATGATTCTGGACCAAGACACCGATGAAGTGCGCTATTTTAGCCGCAATTTGATGTGCCCGACCACGGGCATTTCGTACCAAAACCCCGAGCCGAATTTATTTTCGTTTAACTCGCCCAAAGGTGCTTGCCCGAACTGCAATGGTTTGGGGCATGTGGATGAAATCAACCTCAAGAAGATTATTCCGAACCCCAAGTTATCAATCAAAGCGGGTGGTTTGGCTCCGCTAGGCGAATACAAGAACAGTTGGATTTTCAAGCAACTCGAAACCATTGGCGAGCGTTTTGGCTTTAAAATGACCGATGCCATCGAGAAGATTCCCGAAGATGCCATGGAGATTATCCTGCACGGCGGACGCGAGAAGTTCAACATAGAATCAAAAACTTTGGGCGTGACCAAAGAGTATAAAATTGAGTTCGAAGGCATCTCGCACTTCATCAAAAACCAGCACGACGAAAGCGGCTCGAGCAGCATTAAGCGCTGGGCCAAAGAGTTTATGGACGAAGTGATTTGTCCGGAGTGCCAAGGCTCGCGCCTGAAGAAAGAAGCGTTGTACTTTAGAATCAACAACCAAAATATTCAGCAGCTTTCTGAAATGGACATTGCTGATTTGGCCCAATGGTTTGACCAATTGGATGATGTTTTGACGGCCAAGCAAAAGCAAATTGCCACCGAAGTGGTCAAAGAAATCCGCGACCGACTGCACTTTTTGGTCAATGTAGGTTTGGATTATCTCTCGCTGAGCCGCAGTTCAAAATCGCTCGGGCGGTGAGGCGCAGCGCATCCGATTGGCCACACAGATTGGTTCGCAACTCGTGGGTGTGTTGTATATTTTAGATGAGCCGAGCATTGGTTTGCACCAACGCGACAACGAAAAACTCATTAAATCACTCGAGCAATTGCGCGACATCGGCAACTCGGTGTTGGTGGTTGAACACGACAAAGACATGATTGAGCGCGCCGATTATGTGGTAGATATTGGCCCCAGAGCCGGCAAACACGGCGGAGAAATCATCAGTCAAGGCACGCCTCAAGAAATCCTCAAACAACATACCCTGACGGCTCAATACCTCAACGGTGAATTAGAAATTGCCGTACCTAAAAAACGCAGAGCGGGCAACGGGAAGTTTTTAAAACTCACTGGCGCCACAGGCAACAACCTCAAAGGCGTCAACATTGAACTGCCGCTCGGGCAACTGATTTGCGTAACGGGTGTTTCGGGTTCGGGCAAGTCAACGTTGATCAACGAGACGCTCTACCCTATTTTGAACGAACATTTTTTTAATGCCGTCAAAAAACCGATGCCGTACAAAAAAATCGAAGGCCTCGAGCATATTGACAAAGTCATTGATATTGACCAAAGCCCGATTGGGCGAACGCCACGCTCAAATCCGGCCACGTATACCGAGGTGTTTTCAGAAATCCGCAATTTGTTTGCGATGACCTCTGAGAGCATGATTCGCGGCTATAAAGCTGGGCGTTTTAGCTTTAACGTGGCGGGCGGACGCTGTGAAACCTGCGAAGGCTCGGGCGTGCGCACCATCGAGATGAGCTTTTTGCCCGATGTATATGTAGAATGCGAAACCTGTCAGGGCAAGCGATTCAACCGCGAGACTTTAGAGATTCGCTACAAAGGCAAGTCGATTTCAGATGTGCTCAACATGACCGTAGACGAAGCGGTGGTGTTTTTTGAACACATTCCGAAGATTTACCGAAAAATCAAAACCATACACGATGTGGGCTTGGGCTATATCACGCTCGGGCAACAGAGCACCACGCTCTCGGGCGGTGAGGCGCAGCGCATCAAACTGGCCGGGGAACTTTCAAAAAAAGATACCGGTAATACCTTCTATATTTTGGATGAACCCACCACCGGTTTGCATTTTGAAGACATCCGCGTGCTCATGGAAGTGATTCAAAAACTCGTAGACAAAGGCAATACGATACTGGTGATTGAACACAATATGGATGTGATCAAACTGGCCGATTATATCATTGATATTGGTCCGGAAGGCGGCAAAGGCGGCGGAACCGTAGTGGCTACCGGCACACCCGAAGAAGTGGCTAAAAAAGGAAAAGGGTATACGGCTCCGTTTTTGAAGCGAGAACTATTTTGAATCAATTATTTCAGAAATGCCCCAAGCAATGCGGTTGATTATTGCCGGAATTAGGCACAGACCACACCCATAAAAGCCAGAAGTTGACATTGAACGATGCAAAGCTTTTATTCGAAAAGTCATTGATTCATACTGAAATTTAAAGATTTAGACGGTATTTCAACGAGCGTCCATGCAAAATTATTCGACCATTATTGAACGCATTTGTTGATTTTATTTACATTTAAGAAATAATCCAAACCGATGAAAAAAATTTCCTATTTACTGCTGATCTTGTTCCCTTGCATAACATTAGCCCAAGCCCCAACAGTCGAATGGACCAAGTGCTTAGGTGGTTCGGAGCCGGAAGAAGCAATAGCGGTCCAAACGACTCCTGACGGAGGTTGCATTATTTTAGGCAAAACTTCTTCAAGCAATGGAGACATTTCAGATCCGCCCGGCTATATTGATTTTTGGGTGGTGAAACTCGACGCCCAAGGCAATATTTCGTGGGAAAAGACTTTCGGGAGCAACAATACTGATGAGCCGGGAAGCATTGCCCTGAGCAATGACGGCGGTTATGTGATTATTGGAACTGTTGGGAGTTGCAATCGCGATGTAGTTTGTGCCCATGACAATGATAGCCTTTGGATAATAAAACTCAACAGCACCGGAATCCTGCAATGGCAAAAAACTTATGGAAGCAATTGTGGCAATGAGATCCGCAGTACGGCAGATGGCGGTTATGTGATTGCCGGAAAAACAAATGTCAATAGCGGAGATTGCGATGCTGTGGTCTTAAAAATAGATTCAAGTGGCAACCAGCAATGGCTAAAGGTTTTTGGCGGAAATCACCAACAAGAAGCTGTAAGCGTTATGCCGACCTCTGAAGGCGAATATCTTGTAGCTTTCAAGGATACTCAAATTTCGGGTTTTGATACCACCATGCTAAAACTCGCAACAAACGGGGATTTGATTTGGCAAAAAAACATCGGCGGTATTTTAGGCGACCGCATTTATGACATGATGATAGCAGCTGACGGAAATTATATTTTGGCAGGCGACATTTATAATTTCGACAACGGTTATTATGGTTTGAATGATGCATTGTTGATTAAGACAACTCCTGACGGCGATCTGCTCTGGCAAAAATCTTATGGTGGCACAAATTCGGACCTTATCAAAAGCGTGGTCGCATTGCCTGATGGCGGTTTTGCAGCTTCAGGCTTTACACAATCTAATAATGTTGGTGACATTATTGGGCCTCACCCCAATTATGACGGATGGCTTTTTAGGGTGGATGCAGACGGAAACTTACTTTGGCAGCAATACATAGGCGCGATGGGAATTGACTTACTTCTCGATTTAAAGCAATGTCCCGATCAAGGTTTTTTGACAGTAGGTTATACCACGTCTGCTACTATTGGGAGTAATGCGGTCAACCATGGTTCAGAGGATTTACTTGTGACCAAGCTCTCAGCTGAAATGCTCGGTAACAATACTTTTGATGGGGCAGTTGCGACTGTATTTCCGAATCCGGCAGGTTCGGTTTTGAATTTTTCTCGCAATGGCAGCGATGTAAAAGCCATCCGGATATACAACCATTTGGGACAACTTGTAAAGTCGCAAAACAAACATGATCTGTCTATGGTGGATGTTTCGGATTTGCCAACAGGTACATACAATCTGCTGCTTGACAAAGGAAATACAAGCGAAGTCATTAAATTCTTAAAAAAATAATTACTTTAGCGCGCTGTTTTAAAAACGCAGACATCAGCCAGAAACAGTTCTGCAGCCCAGAGCGCAGCAGCATCCCCAAGCGCCGGGGTTCGGCGATTGGGATAACGCGGAGCGCTGGACAAGCTGCCCTAATAATTAATAGAATATAAATACGAGATATGAAAATACAGGATTTTGACAATGACGAGGATAAAGTAATTCAAGACAAGCTCAAGCAAAAGACTTGGAATGAGATCCGCACCAACGATTCGTGGGCGATTTTTAAGATTATGTCAGAGTTTGTCAATGGCTATGAAACCATGGGGCGTATTGGTCCGTGTGTGTCGATTTTTGGATCGGCGCGTACCAAGCCCGACAACAAATATTATTTATTGGCCGAGAAAATTGCTTTTAAAATCAGCAAAGCGGGCTACGGTGTGATTACTGGCGGTGGCCCGGGCATTATGGAAGCCGGAAACAAAGGCGCGCATTTTGGCGGCGGAACTTCGGTAGGCTTGAACATTGAATTGCCTTTTGAACAGCACTACAATCCGTATATTGACAAAGACAAAAACCTCAACTTTGACTACTTTTTTGTGCGCAAGGTGATGTTTGTAAAATATTCGCAAGGTTTTGTGGTCATGCCGGGCGGTTTTGGTACGCTCGATGAACTTTTTGAGGCCATCACGCTGATTCAGACCAAGAAGATTGGCAAGTTTCCGATTATTTTGGTCGGCAGAGATTTCTGGGCCGGTTTGATGGATTGGATCAAAGAAGTCATCATTGAGCGTGAACAAAACGCCAATCCGGACGATATGAATTTGTTTAGAATTGTAGACACCGAAGACGAAGTAGTCGAAGCGCTAGACAACTTCTACAAAAAATACAACTTAAGCCCGAATTTTTAATCGGGCTTTTTTTATATTTAGCCTTTAAACGAATTGCCCTTGAAATCTATTCTCAAAATACTTTGGTGTTGGCTCATGCTTTGGGCTTCGGGGCAAGTATATGCGCAGCATGAAATACAAGCTCAAGTGCTGTTGGACCCAGCCATACATCGTTTGACAGTGCACCAACAACTCACCTATTTTAATCAAAGCAACGATACACTTAAAAAACTCATTATCAATGATTGGAACAACGCCTACTCAAGCAAGAGTTCTTTGTTGGCCAAGCGTTTTTCGGATGAGTTTGTGCGCAGTTTTCACTTTGCGCGCGCCAAAGAATTGGGAGCAACTTCGGTTGATAAAATTGCAACAGCAAGCAATCAAACCTTAAACTGGAAGCGTCTGCCCGATCAAGTGGATTTGATTGAAATTGAACTCGCCCAACCCATCTTACCCGGACAAAAGCAAACGATTCTGTTGGATTATGCATTGCAAATTCCCAGCAGTCGCTTTACTGATTTTGGCTATAACGACCAAGGTGGTTATGCTTTGCGCGATTGGTTGCTGTTGCCGGCTTTGTACAAAGACCGCGATTTTGTAAAGTACAGCAATGGCGATTTAGACGATGCGGCTTATGGCTTGAGTGATTTTGACTTGCAAGTAACCGTTCCTGAAGACTTAAAACTCTTTACTGATTTGACCGAGGTGAGCGCTGGCGCAAGCAACCAAAAAGCTACGTATCAACTCATCGGTAAAGCGCGCAACAACTTTAGTTTTTATCTTGAACCAAAGCCTGAGTTTTACAGTTATAAAAATAATGATTTAGAGATTGTTACCGATATCAACGACGGCAAACTCAACGACATACAAAAGGCGGTCATCATTGATCAAATTGCCGATTATGTTCAGGAAAAATTAGGTGCCTATCCGCAAGCCAAAATGACCTTGTCAATGGTGGATTACAACCGAAATCCGTTTTACGGTCTCAATCAGTTGCCTTCGTTTATCAGTGTTTTTAAAGACGACTTTATGTTTGAGCTCAAGTTTTTAAAAACCTACCTCAATACCTATTTGCAAAATAGTTTGCATCTGGATCCGCGCAAAGAACATTGGATTTACGATGGAATACAAAGCTATTTGATGATGCAATACGTAGAGCAATTCCACCCAGATATGAAAATGATGGGCGGCTTGTATAAATACCGTTGGCTGCGCGGTTTTAATTTGGTCAGTACCGGCTTTAATGAGCAATACAACTATTTTTATTTGCTCATGGCACGCAAGAATTTAGACCAAGCGCCAGGCGAATCACGTGAGCAACTCATTCGCTTTAACGAAAAAATTGCAACCAAATATCAAGCGGGTTTGGCTTTGAAATACCTCGACAGTTATCTCGAAAACAACAAAGTCAATCAAGCGTTGCAAACTTTTGTGTCTGAAAATGTAAACCGAAATACTTCGCGTACTGATTTTGAACAAGCCCTCAAACAGCAAACAAATCAAAACATCGATTGGTTCTTTAAGCATTGCATCGACAGCCGAAAACCTATTGACTTTACCTTGGAGAAAGTCACAAAAACAAAAGACAGCGTAACGTTTACCGTACATAACAAAACCGGAGTTCAATTGCCTATTCCTGTTTTTGGGTTAAAGAAAAAAGAAATCATCTTCAAACAATGGCTCAACGCATTTAGCCAAGATACTACGCTTACCTTGCCGCGTTCAACTTATGACAAGCTCGCACTCAACCATCTGAATGAAGTTCCTGAGTACAACCGCAGAAATAACTACAAAACCCTGCGCGGAGGGCTACATCCGAGCAAGCCTTTTAAATTTACTTTGCTCAAAGATTTAGAAAGCCCGCAATACAACCAGATTATTTATGTACCGTCCATCGGCTACAATTTATATGACGGTATAACCCCAGGCTTGCGATTCCACAACAAAACGATTCTGAATCGCCCTTTTAACTACGACATCAACCCAATGTATTCGTTCAAGACTACGGCACTCAAAGGCCATATGTCATTGTTGTACAACCAACTCAACCGCGATAGTCAGTTGTATTATATTCGGTATGCGCTCAATAGCTCGCTGTTTAATTATGCGCCCGATGCTTCGTATTTTAAAGTAAATCCAAATATTACTTTTAACCTCCGAGACAAAGATTTTAGAAGCAACCACCGCCAAGCTTTTGTACTCAAATACAGCGCGGTACAAAAACAACAGACCGATTATTTGGTCGAGACCAACATACAAAATTACTCGGTTTTTGGTTTTAAATACGTTGATGCACACAACGAAGTGGCTCGTAAGTTTAATTTGATTACCGACACTCAATTTTCGAATAGTTTTGGCAAAGTATCGGGCGAAATTCAATACCGAAAACTCTTCAGCAACAGCCACCAGTTTGACATTCGTTTGTTTGCCGGAGCTTTTACCTATAACCGAAATACTGATAACAGCGCCTTTGACTTCGGTTTGACGCGCATCAATGATTATTTGTTCGAGCAAGAGTTGTTGGGCCGATCTGAAAAAACCGGAGTGTTTAGTCAGCAGTTTATTATGGGCGAAGGCGGTTTCAAATCAAAAGTATCGCCCGAAACGGTTAATCAGTGGCTCGTTACCAGCAATTTGAGCTTTAATGTTTGGAATTGGATTGAACTCTATGGCGATGTAGGCTTGGTCAAAAACCGATTGACTGCTGAGCAATTCGTTTACGACAGCGGCATCCGTTTGAATTTGGTTCCGGATTATTTTGAATTTTACTTTCCGGTATATTCTAACAACGGTTGGGAAATCACCCAAAGCCAATACAACCAAAAAGTGCGCATTGTTTTTACCATCGACCCAAAAGTACTGGTGAACCTTTTTACCCGAAAATGGTTCTAAGGCTTCTAAAAAAAGAATTGATTTTTAGAGAATTATCACTGTTTTAGAATTTTTATTGCATTATAAAAAAATTGACTCAAAAATTCAGACTTAAAATCGAATAATCAAAAAACTAATTTTATTTGCGAACCGTCAAACAATTGGTTTTTTAATTAAATTTGTTGACCAAAGTTAAAAGTGATTCCGTTTATGACACAAGCCGAAACCAGTACCGCACTGACTTTTGAAGACTTTAAAAAAGAAGTGGTCAATGACTACAAGATTGCCGTTACCAGCCGCGAATGCAGTTTGCTCGGGCGACGCGAAGTATTGACCGGAAAGGCCAAGTTTGGCATCTTCGGCGACGGAAAAGAAGTGCCGCAATTGGCCATGGCTAAAGCTTTTAAAAACGGAGATTTCAGATCGGGCTATTACCGCGATCAGACTTTTATGATGGCCATTGGACAGCTCAGCATTGAACAATTCTTTGCCGGTTTGTACGGACATCCGGACATCAACCATGACCCGATGAGCGCCGGACGCCAAATGGGCGGTCACTTTGCTACCAAAAGTTTAAACGAAGACGGAAGCTGGAAAAATCTTACCGAGCAAAAAAACTCGAGTGCCGACATCTCTCCTACTGCAGGCCAAATGCCGCGTTTGTTGGGATTGGCACAAGCCTCTAAAATATACCGTGAAGTTGCGGGCATCGACGCTAGTTTGTTTTCAAAAAACGGAAACGAAGTGGCTTGGGGCACCATTGGCAATGCGAGTACCTCAGAAGGTTTGTTTTTTGAAACCATCAACGCTGCGGGTGTATTGCAAGTTCCGATGGTGATTTGCGTTTGGGACGATGAATACGGAATTTCGGTGCATGCGCGCCACCAAACCACCAAAGAAAACATCTCAGAAATTATGGGTGGGTTTCAACGCGACGAGCAAACCAAAGGTTATGAAATCATCCGCGTCAAAGGTTGGGATTATGCCGAATTGATCGCTGCTTTTGAAAAAGCCTCTAAAATAGCGAGAACCGAACATGTTCCGGTGATGATTCACGTGCGCGAATTGACTCAGCCGCAAGGACACTCTACTTCGGGTTCGCACGAACGATATAAAAATGCCGATCGTTTGGCTTGGGAAGCCGAGTTTGACTGCATCAGACAAATGCGTTTGTGGATGTTGAGTTTTAACATTGCCACCGAAGCCGAACTGGACGAAATTGAATCGGAAGCCAAGAAAGCCGTTTTAGAAGGCAAAAAGAACGCTTGGAATGCTTTTGTCAGCCCGATTAAAGCCGAGCAACAAGAATTGTGTGACTTGCTCGGGCAAATTGCGCAACAAAGTGACAATAAGGTTTTCATCGAAAAATACGCTGCCGATTTAGCCGCTACCAAAGAGCCGGGCCGCAAGGATTTGCTGGTTTTGGCACGCAAAATTTTGCGCATGGTCACCGGCGAAAGCGGACAAACTACGCTGGCGCAATGGATTAAAAAATACACGAATACAATTCAACCAAAATACAGCTCACATCTACATTCGGCCTCGGCTCAGAATGTTTTTTCAGTGACGGAAGTAAAACCTGAATACGACGAAAGCTCAGAAGATACCGACGGTCGCGTAGTGCTCAGAGATAATTTTGATGCCTTGTTTAGTAAATATCCGCAGGCTTTGATTTTTGGCGAAGACTCCGGAAACATTGGCGATGTTAACCAAGGACTCGAAGGTATGCAAGAAAAATACGGCGAATTGCGCGTAGCTGATGCTGGTATTCGCGAGGCTACTATTTTGGGACAAGGAATTGGTATGGCGATGCGCGGTTTGCGTCCGATAGCCGAAATTCAATATCTGGATTATTTGCTTTATGCTTTGCAGATTATGAGCGATGATTTGGCCACGCTTCAGTACAGAACTCAAGGAAACCAAAAAGCACCACTGATCATCAGAACCCGCGGACATCGCCTAGAAGGTATTTGGCATTCGGGCTCACCGATGGGTATGATTATTCACGCTTTACGCGGAGTGCATGTTTTGGTTCCGAGAAATATGACCAAAGCCGCAGGATTCTATAACACACTCATGAAAACCGATGAACCGGCCTTGGTGGTTGAATGCCTCAACGGTTATCGACTCAAAGAAAAAATGCCAACTAATTTAGGTGAATTCAAAACACCGATTGGTGTGGTTGAAACCCTTAAAGAAGGCGCAGACATTACCTTGGTATCGTATGGTTCTACTTTGCGCTTGGTTGAACAAGCCGCGAGGGAATTACTCGAAATAGGTATTGATTGCGAAATTATCGATGCACAATCGCTTTTGCCGTTTGACATCAACCAAGACATTGTAAAAAGCGTTATGAAAACCAATCGTTTACTCGTGATAGACGAAGATGTTCCCGGTGGAGCTTCAGCCTATATTTTACAACAAGTCATTGACGAGCAAAACGCCTATGAATATCTCGATAGCAAACCGCAAACGCTGAGCGCACAACCGCATCGTCCGGCTTATGGAACCGACGGAGATTACTTCTCGAAACCATCGGTTGAAGATATTTATGAAAAAGTCTATGCGATGATGAGCGAGGTAAATCCGAAGAAATATCCGGCTTTATATTAAAAACCTTTCCCCGACAGCGATCGGGGATTTTTTTTATCAGCCCAATAAATCCAAAATCCTTGCGTTATCTTTTTGAAATAGCCCTAACGATGAAAAAACTAATGCTCTTTTTGTTGGCCTTTGCTGTATTGGCTTGTAAGTCTGGTCAAGACAAAAGCATCGTTCGAGGATATAAAAAACTCGATACAGAAGACCTCAATCCCGAACAAAAGAACAAAACTGCGGTCTTGGGCAAACAGATTTTGTCTACTTGCAATACTTCACACTTAAAGCCTCTGAGCCCCAAAGATGCCACAGACAAAGTCATCAAGAATATGACCGTCAAACGCATGACGCAAACCTGTTTGAAATTCAGAACCAAATACGGCAACTTCAAAGAACTTACTTTTGTAGAAGCCTACAAAAACCGAAAAACAGACGAGGTAATTTATCGATATCAAGCTAAATTTGACAAAAAGAATGCGCTCAAAGAACTGCGTATGTTGGTCAATGAGCAAAATCAATTGGCCGCTGTACAATCAAAAGATTGGAATGATGTATTTGTTCCGTAAGACAATGAAAATAAAACTCCTATTTACTTATTTGGTTTTGTGGTGCTCTGTTACCATTCAGGCACAAAACACGTTGAGCTTTAAAAACCAAAACCTTCCGGCTACCGAACTCTGGAATTTTGTGTGTGAAGAATACGCTCTATACGGCACGACTCAGTTGCAAATTGCCAAAACCAGCCAAGGTGGATTACTCAAAATATCGATGCCGGCGCATGATGAAAATGCTTTTATTATGGGGAATTTGTATTTGGATTTAGCCGATGGTGCCACGCTGATTTGCACTGACAAAGGCTTTAGAGAAAACAAAGACAATCAAATGAACTCATTTTATGTTTTTTCGGCGGCTGAAATGAATAAACTTCAGAAAAACAATATTTTGCGTGTGCGTTTTCAGATAGTCAGCAAGAAAAAGAAGTTCGGCAACCAAAATGGTTATTTTACTGCCGTAAACAAAAAAGCATACTTTTCGACGTATTACGCAACAGACGACAAAACCAATCCTACTGCGCAAGCCGTAAAAGCATTGTACGGAACTTCACCAACAGCGCATTAAGTTGTTATCTTTGTGGTGATTTTAGCACAAATTTCATGAATATTAAACTTTTGGCCATTGGCAAAACCGATCAGAACCATTTGCAAACACTCATTGACGATTATGCCAAAAGACTATCACATTACATCAAGTTTGATTTAGAAGTAATTCCCGATATCAAGAATGTCAAAAACCTCAGCGAGCAGCAACAAAAAGAAAAAGAGGGCGAACTGATTTTGACCAAGATTGGCTCATCTGACCAAATGGTTTTGTTGGATGAAAACGGGAAGTCTTTTTCGAGCGTAGAATTTTCGACTGAATTGCAAAAGAAAATGAACTCAGGGATTAAAACTTTAGTGTTTGTCATCGGTGGCCCGTATGGATTTTCAGAGGCCGTTTACCAACAAGCACAAGGGAAAATCTCATTGTCAAAAATGACTTTTTCGCATCAGATGGTTCGGTTGTTTTTTGTTGAGCAACTCTATCGCGGCTTTACGATTTTGCGCAACGAACCCTATCATCATCAGTAATTACAATTCCATTTGACCAAAAAGTTGAACGGTTTCAACCGCTGCTTTTACATCATGAACTCTGAGGATTTTGGCGCCTTTATGAAGCGCCGTCATATTTAAGGCAATGGTTCCCGTTAAAGATTCTTCTGGATTGACTTTAAGAGTTTTATAAATCATCGACTTACGTGAAAGCCCAGCTAAAATGGGCAATTCAAGCAGATTGAACAATTCGAGTTTTTGTAAAATTTCAAAATTCTGTTCGACCGTTTTGGCAAATCCAAATCCGGGATCAATCACTAAATCATTGATGCCAAGTGATCTTGCCTTTTGAATTCTCTCAGAAAAATGCAACATCATTTCTTTAACCACATCTTCGTATTGTGTTAATCCGGACATTGTTTGCGGATTGCCGCGCATATGCATCATGATGTAAGGCACTTTGTATTTGGCCACCACGAACATCATCGAGTCATCTATAAGCCCAGCCGAAATATCGTTGATGATGTCCGCGCCGCAATCCAAAGCGGCTTGAGCTACTTGCCCCTGATAAGTATCAATAGAAATAATGGCTTGCGAAAACTCTTTTTTGATGGCTTTGAGCGCCGGTAACAATCGCTCTATTTCTTTTTCAGCAGCAAGTAAATCTGCCCCCTGCCGGGTTGATGCGGCGCCCAGATCAATAAAATCTGCGCCTTCGCGAAGCATTTTCTCGGTTTGTTTCAAAAAATCTGCTTCTTGTATGTATTTTCCTCCGTCAAAAAAAGAGTCAGGCGTAAGATTGAGAATTCCCATTACTTTGGGCTGAGCCAAACTGATGAGCCGACCGCCGCAATTCAAGAAAAATTGGTTGTTATTTGGCTTTGTGAACATTAAAAAAAGTGCTATTTTTGACGCGAGACCGTAAGCCCGAGCGGAATTAAGTTTTAAAAAATTGCACACAAAGATAATGAAGAAAACCTCTGCGGAATACGACAAAGTGATTGATTTTTGTCGTACGCTTTTCATCCATAAAATGACCGATTACGGAAGTGCTTGGCGCATCCTCAGACTGCCATCACTCACCGACCAAATCTTTATCAAAGCACAAAGAATTCGAAGCTTACAAGAAAATCAAGTGCGCAAAATTGAAGAAGATGAAAAATCAGAATTCATCGGCATTATCAATTATTCCATCATGGCTTTGATTCAGTTAGAATTGGGGGTTGCTGAACAACCTGATCTAGATACGGCGCAAGCCACAGAGCAATACGATGCGGTGATTAGCGCGACCAAAAAACTCATGGAAGCCAAAAATCATGATTATGGCGAGGCTTGGCGCGACATGCGCGTGAGTTCGTTAACCGATTTAATTCTGCAAAAACTTTTGCGCGTCAAACAAATTGAAGACAACCAAGGAAAAACGCTGGTTTCAGAAGGCATTGACGCCAATTATCAAGACATGATCAACTATGCTGTTTTTGCATTAATTCTCATGGAACAAGCCTAATAAATCCTTATTTTTACGCTCAATAAACAATCAAAATGAAAAAATTTCTCGTTCACTTTTCAAGAGTATTCGTCGGACTTTTGTTTATTATTTCAGGTCTGATAAAACTCAACGATCCGGTTGGATTTTCCTATAAACTTTCGGAATATTTTGGTGAGGCAGTCTTGAATTTGCCTGTGTTTGTTCCGTATTCTTTGGCTATTGCTGTGTTTATTGTCATTTTTGAAACAGTACTGGGCTTTATGCTTTTGCTGGGTTTCAAAAGGAAATTTACCGTTTGGAGTTTGCTTTTGATGATTGTGTTTTTCACATTCCTCACCTTCTATTCGGCTTATTTCAACAAAGTTACCGACTGCGGTTGTTTTGGCGATGCGCTCAAACTCACGCCTTGGCAATCGTTTACCAAGGATGTGGTTTTGTTGTTTTTTGTTTTGATTTTGTTCCTCAACATCAAACTGATTAACCCTTTATTCAATAACAATTTCCGCAATGCCTTGGTTAGTTTATCAGTGGTTTTGTGCGGATTTATGGGCTATTGGGTTTTGAACCATTTACCGCTCAAAGATTTCAGAGCTTATAAAGTGGGCACCAACATTCAAAAAGCCATGGAAATTCCCGAAGGCGCTCCGAAAACTGTTGTTGAAATGGTATTTGTTTACAATGTAAATGGCGTCAATAAGAACTTCACTGAAAAAGACTTAATGAATATTCCGGCGAATGCCAAATTTGTGGAACGAATCGACAAAGTTATTTCTGAAGGCTACAAACCACCGGTTCACGATTTTACGATGGAATTAGACGGTTCTGATTATAAAGATGAATTACTGGTTGAACCCAAACTGCTTATGTATGTGATGTACGATTTGAACAAAGCCGACCACAAAGGTTTAGAGCAGCTCGAAGCACTTAACCAAAAAGCAAAGGCCACCGGATATAAAGTGATTGCGATGACCGCCTCAAGCGCCAATGAAATTGCGGCAGTAAAAAAAGAATTTGGTTATACGTTTGACTTTTATTTTTGTGACGGAACAACGCTTAAAACTATTGAACGCGCTAACCCGAGCATCGTCGTACTGCACAAAGGAACCATTGAACAAAAGGTTCATTACAATGATATTTCAGCGTTAAAACTCTAAAATATTTAAAAAAATTGTTTCATGCCAGAATCTAAAAGCAACAAATCTTCGAACAGTATTGAACGTATTCGAAGAGAAAAGAAAAAAAGGAACAACAACATCATCCTTGCTTGTTTCTTGTCATTGTTTGTTGGACATTATATTCTCAATTATGTAGCAGCTATTGAAGACCCGCCTCTTGGGGTGACTTTCAATATTGTTTTGGGTTGCACAATCATAGCCATAGCCGGAATAATCATGTTCATAACCATCAAAAGACAGTATTTTCCGAAAAAAAGAAATAAAACCAGACACATTTTTTTGGACGAAGATTACAAGGATAAAATGTCTTCTAAGAAGCAACATACCGATGAAGTCGAGTCATAATTTTAGATCAAAAGATATGTCCAAAAAGATAAAAAACGTCACTTCTAGCCTACTCATCCTGTTCTTAACAATTGGGTGTACATTGGCACAAACAAGTTTTTCAAAAAAAGCGCTTAACGAAACTTTGCTCAATCCAGAAGGCGGGCAAACCGCTTTTAAAGAAATTCTCAAAAAACACAAAGGCAAAACCTTGGTGATTGAATGTTGGGCTTCGTGGTGTAGCGATTGTGTCAAAGCCATGCCTAAAGTAAAAGAACTCCAAGCAAACCATCCGGAAGTTGATTATGTTTTTATTTCGATGGATAAAACCGCCGATAAATGGAAACTCGGCATCGAAAAACACGACCTCAAAGGTGATCATTATATGGCCAACGACGGTATGAAAGGTGTTTTCGGAACTGCTATTAATTTAGATTGGATTCCGCGTTATATCATCGTGGACAAACAAGGAAAAATAGCTTTGTACCGAGCCATCGAAACAGATTTTGAAACCATTGATAAGACTTTAAATTCACTAAAATAATGAGACACCCAATTGTAGCCGGAAACTGGAAAATGAATAAAAATGCTGAGCAGACCGAAGATTTGCTTAACGATTTGATTAACCAACTTCCGACGGATAAAGAAGTAGAAATCATTGTCGCGCCCACTTTTATCAATTTGGCCTCGGCGGTAGAACATATGGAATTTACCAATATTTCGGTGGCGGCTCAAAACATGCATCAAGCTGAAAACGGTGCTTTTACCGGAGAAATCTCGGCCGATATGCTCAAAAGTATTGGCGTGCACACGGTTATTTTAGGTCATTCTGAAAGACGCTCGTTATTTGGTGAAACCGATGCCATCATTGCAGCCAAAGTCAATCAAGCTTTAAAATATGACATGCGTGTGATTTTTTGTTTTGGCGAAGAACTCAAAGAGCGCCAAGAACAACAACACTTTGCGGTGGTTGAAAGTCAATTAAGAAACGGCTTGTTTCATTTAGAAGCATCCGCTTGGAAAAATTTAGTCTTGGCGTATGAACCGGTTTGGGCTATTGGCACCGGCGAAACTGCTTCGCCTGAACAAGCGCAAGAAATGCATGAATTCATCCGAGCTACCGTTCGCAAACAATACGGAAACGAAGTAGCGGATAATATTGCTATTCTATACGGCGGAAGCGTAAAACCCGACAATGCTGCCGAGATTTTCTCAAAACCCGATGTTGACGGCGGTCTCATTGGTGGAGCAGCCTTGAAAGCTTCTGATTTTGCAGCCATCGTAAACGCTGCGGGTTAATTTATTTACGGACAAAAACAAATTCATGTCAAACATATATCTCGGATATCACTTTACGATTGAGCCCAAAGAAATGGGTTCAGAAATTCTCATCGCCGAATTGGGCGAATTGCCTTTTGAAAGTTTTGTAGAAACTGATTTTGGCGTCACCGCTTACATTCAAAAAAATTTATGGCACGAAGGTTTACTCGATGATTTATTTGTTTTGCAATCCAGTGAATTCACCGCCAGTTACACCGTTGAAGAAATCGAACAAGTCAACTGGAACGAAGCTTGGGAAAAGAATTTTGATCCGATTGATGTAGACGGTATTTGTCATATCCGCGCGCCATTTCACCCAAAAACCGATGCGCCATATGACATCGTGATTGAGCCCAAAATGAGTTTCGGCACCGGACATCATGAAACCACACACATGATGATTCAGCATTTACTCGAGATGGATGTACAAGGAAAAGCTACCTTAGACATGGGCTGTGGCACCGCAATTCTGGCCATTTTGGCTTCGATGAAAGGCGCTGATCCTATTGATGCCATTGACATTGATAATTGGTGTTATTTGAATTCGATTGAAAACGCCGAGCGCAACCACATCCACAACATGAACGTTTATGAAGGTGATGCATCCATGCTCGTGGATCAGAAATACGATTTAATTATAGCCAACATCAACCGCAATATTTTGCTCAATGATATGGCGCAGTATGTAAAATGTATGAATCCGGGCAGTACTTTGTTGCTCAGTGGATTTTATGAAGAGGATATCCCGGCCATTGATGCTTGTTGCACCGAGTTGGGCTTGACATATGTAAAAAAATTCGAGAGAAACAAATGGGTTTCACTCAAATATGTAAATTAGCTTTAGTTTAAAAACAGCTGTTGTTCATGGCCACCATTGAAAAAATACAAGAAAGCACGCTGACCCTTGAAGAGGTAGGGACTCAGAACGAAATTGTGCTCTACAATGACGATGTAAACACTTTTGACCACGTGATTGAAACGCTCATCCACGTGTGTCAACACACTTCAGAACAAGCTGAACAATGTGCCATCTTGGTGCACTACACCGGAAAATGTACGGTCAAAACCGGCTCGTTTGAAAAACTCAAACCTCAGTGCTTACAATTGCTTGATGCCGGACTGAGTGCTGAGCTGATTTAATTTTTAGAAATTCTGCCCACGGCACAACTCACAAAAGACTGAGCCTTCGCACTCAGCGGATTCGCCTCGCCGACTACCGGATAACCAATATCGGCCAAAACTTTCTTGACTTTGCCTAAATCATTTGAGTTGGCGTACGAAAATGCCACGGTGTTCTCGTCTGCTTCTACACAGATATCTTCAAGGATTTCTAAAGCCGATAATTTTTTGGTGATGGTATGAGCGCAACCTCCACATTTAAGGTTCTGAACGCTTAAAACAATGTGTTCCATGATCTAATTTTTAGGCAAAATTACATCACATAGCCCAACAAAAAGGTAACATTTGTCACCAACGTTTTGCAGCTACCCAACAGTAGCCGAAGAGCAAGCAACGAATGCTTCACTAAAATAAAATTTCTTGCAAAAAACAATCGTGATGCTAAGAGAATCAAGCCGTTGCAAGCAAGCTCGGTTAGCAGTATTTTCTATTCTTTTAAGCCTTCTTCGATTGCATCTAAAGAAACCATAGCAGCTTTATAAGCTTTGTAAAATGCCTTGGTCATCATTGTCTTTTGACTACCATTTGGATTAACAGGATAATTATCTTTAACTAGACTTTTGTACATTTTCTCAGAATCATCATTTTTAGGTTTTAAATACTTTTCAACAATTTCCTCATATTCGGTTAATGTCAAATGAATTTCAGCAATGTTATCTTTTGCTTGTATAGTTAAAATATGCCAAACATTGAAATGAGAAACCATTACACTATAACCATCATGTGCTTCATACATCGCTTTTCGGATAATTATTCCTTTTTCTTTATCAGTAGTTTGAAATACTGATTTGGCATTTCCATAATGGTTTCTGTAATATGTCAATGCTCGATTATATATTTCTTGCTTATTGAGATTTGGTAGTTGAACAGTTCTTTCGAATGTTACGTCTCCGTTTGCATCGGTTTTCCATTTATTTTCAATTTCAGCGAGCATTTTTTTTGCTGATTGAGAATACGATGTCATACCAAAACTAATCATTAAAATTGCCAATATATTTTTCATGCTTATTTAGAGTTCTAAAATTAATGATAACCAATCTATTAATGCGGCAATTGATCTTTGATGAGTCCGTATAAAAAAGTGCCCAATAAAGCACCAGCCAAAACCAGTAACACCGGCCAAAATCCTGCGCCTATTAATATGAAAATCGGTCCCGGACAGGCTCCGGCCAATGCCCAACCCAGCCCAAAAATCAATCCGCCAATCCAATATCTAAACGAGCCTTTTTCTTTCTCGGCTATTTGAATTGGCACGCCATCGGTGCTTTTAACTTGAAACTTTTTAATCAGTTGAATGCCGACCACTCCGGTCGCAATTGCCACCATAATAATTCCGAACATATGAAACGACTGAAACTGAAACATTTCATAAATGCGGTACCACGAAACGGCTTCGGCTTTGGTAAGTACGATGCCAAAAACAAAACCAACAAGGATAAATCTGATAGACTTCATACTAAAAAATTAAAGGTAAAATAAAGTGTGACATAATGAGTCCACCAATAAAAAAACCAACCACCGCTTTAAGCGATTGACGCTGTAAATTGCTCATTCCGGCAATGGCGTGGCCCGAAGTACAACCACCGGCATAACGCGACCCAAATCCGATGAGCAAACCACCGATGAGCAAAACTGCCATCATTCTGGGCGAAGTAAAAACTTGATTGCCAAACAACGTATCCGGAAGTAATTTCCCTTGCGGAGCCTCGATGCCCATTTTTTGCAACTGCTCTATGGTTTTGGGATTCAAACTGACATTGGTAGGTTCGCTCATATAATGTACCGCGACAAATCCGCCGAGCATCGCTCCTGCCAAAACCAGTAAATTCCAGTATTGAGATTTGACGTCAAACTTAAAAAAATCAGCACATTTATCACCTCCGGCCAAAGTACATAGTGAACGAAGATTGGATGACATTCCGAAAACTTTGCCGAAATAGTTCAGCGTGAGCATGATGAGCGCAATCAGAAATCCGGCCACCGCCCAATGCCACGTATGAAAGAGCATTTCCATATAGAATTGTTTTTAGCAAAAATAACAATTCAATTGGTTTTTGAATTTAAATCAGGGGAATCTGCTATTTTTGATTCGAATTTCAGATTTTTTATATGAAAAAGTTTACCATCGAATTCAAATGGGCTATTCAATTTAGTTTGTTCTCCTTAGTTTGGCTGATTATTGAAAAAAGCACCGGATTGCACGATGAAAAAATTGCCCAACAAGCCATTTACACCAATTTATTTGCCTTTGTGGCGGTAACCATATACTATTTGGCCATTCGCGACAAAAAGAAAAACTACTATTTAGGCCAAATGGATTGGAAGCAAGGAACCGTTTCGGGCATCGCGCTTACCTTTTTGATTACGGCTTTGGTTCCGATGGTACAATATGTTGGATATAACTATATCTCGCCTACTTTTTTTGATCATATGATTGAATATTCGGTACAAAGCAAACACATGAAACGCGCCCAAGCAGAAATGTTTTTCAATATGAACAGCTACACAATTATGGCGATTTTCAACGCGCTTTCGATGGGCGTAATAACTTCGGCCATTGTTGCGTTATTGCTCAAAACCAAACCTCAGAAATCATGAAAAAGCGGTTGATTCTTTTTGTCTTGAGTCTAACGACTTTGAGTTGTGTCAGTACCAAATCGACTTTGCAAAATGTAGACGACAAAGCGCCTACGCCTCAACTGGACAAAGCCAAAAACGCATTTGTTCTCACCAGTATTAGTAAAGATGCCCAATATGGCTATGATGCCGATTATCCAATCAATGTTTTTTATCAAAATACAGCACAAATTGAACTCAATCAAAAAAGATTTCTCAATGCGCTGGCCGGCCCTAAAGGCGAAGTCATCAGCTACAAAAAAGTAGATCAATGTTGTCCATTCCCAACCAAAAGAACTGAAATGGGTGCTGGTTCGTTGGATATTTATGAAATTACGTGGCCCGGACAAAAAACACCGCTTAAATTATATCTGAACGGTTATGAAAAAGGAGCACTTTTGGTACCGATGGGCCTCACTTTAAAGAAAGAATAACCATACGATTAATGTGCTAAATCTTACTTAAAAAAACGGCTTTCTTCATCCTAAATTCATCAGTGTTTGAGTATCTTTGCGGCATCAAAATCCACATATGAACATCCAAAATATTCCGCAAATCAAACATACCGACAGTGGCAACTTTTTCTTATTGGCCGGGCCTTGTGCCATCGAAGGCGAAGAAATGGCTTTACGTATCGCCGAAAAACTCACCGGTATTTCTGACAAACTCCAGATTCCGTACGTTTTTAAAGGTTCTTTTAAAAAAGCGAATCGTTCGAGAATTGACAGTTTTTCTGGCATCGGTGATGAAAAAGCACTCAAGATTTTGCGCAAAGTATCCGAGACTTTCCACGTACCCACTGTAACCGACATTCACACCAATGAAGATGCCGACAAAGCAGCTCAATATGTTGATGTTTTACAGATTCCGGCTTTTTTGGTTCGACAAACTGATTTGGTGGTGGCTGCAGCTAATACTGGGCGAACCGTCAACCTCAAAAAAGGTCAGTTCATGAGCCCAGAAAGTATGAAACACGCGGTGCAAAAAGTACTCGATTGCCAAAACCCAAACGTTATGGTCACCGATCGCGGATCTATGTTTGGCTATCAAGACATGATTGTTGACTTTAGAGGAATTCCGACGATGCAACAATTTGCCACAACCGTTTTGGATGTTACCCACTCGCTGCAACAACCCAATCAAACAGCAGGTGTCACCGGAGGTCGTCCGGACATGATTGAAACCATTGCCAAAGCAGGAATTGCTGTAGGTGTTGACGGTATTTTTATCGAAACACACTTTGATCCGGCCAATGCCAAAAGCGACGGAGCCAACATGTTACACCTTGATTTATTTGAAGGCCTGATGAACAAACTGGTCGCTATCCGAAAAACTGTTCAATCATTTTAAATCAAACTGTTGTTTTGAAAAAATCTACTCTTTTTACAGCATTGCTCTTGGCTTTGTTTGCTGCAAACACATGGGCACAAGACATTAAAATTCAAGAAAAATACACCGCGCACAACAAAGGAAAATTCTTTGTACACTGGGGTGGAAATCGTGAAAGTTTTAGTCGTTCAGACATTACTTTTAAAGGCGATAACTACAATTTCACTATTTATGATGTTCCGGCGCATGACAAACCAAAAGGCTGGCATATTGATTATGTAAATCCCGGACGTATGACCATTCCACAAACCAATTTTAGAATGGGCTATTTTGTGAGTGATCATTATAGTGTTTCGTTGGGTTTAGATCACATGAAATACGTGATGTATCAAGACCGAAATGTTGATATCAAAGGATATTATCCAAATACAGGGACTTACGGTGAAACCTTGCCAAATGGCCAAGTTTTGCTTACCGAAGACTTTTTGACTTTTGAGCACACCGATGGTTTGAATTACGTGAATACCGAGGTGGCGCGTTTTGATGACGTTTCTAAATATTTAGGAATTACCAATACCGATAAAATTCAAATCAACCTTACTGAAGGTTTGGGCGGAGGATTTTTGTATCCGAAAACCAACACGAAATTATTGGGTAAAGAACGCCATGATGACTTTCATGTTTCGGGTTATGGAATTTCAGCAAAAGCAGGAATCAACATTACTTTCTTGAAGCATTTTTATGTGCAAGGTGAACTAAAAACCGGATACATCAATATGCCAGACATCCGAACAACCGATGATCCGGCTGATAGAGCCTCACAACATTTTACTTTTGTTGAGCGCATTATTGTTTTTGGTGGCATCTTTAAAGTTTAAGGATATTTTAGGATTTTAGCTGTTAAAACTGCTTGAATCTTTTTTAAATTAGCTCATCAATCTTAAACTTTTAACAACCATGAGAAAATTAATTTTAGCTGCAGTTGCCTTGCTTGGTTTCACGTTAAACGGACAAGCACAAGAAGCCAAAAAAGCAGCACAGAAAACTGAAAAAGTAGCGCAAGAAGCTAAAAAAGAAGTAAAAAAAGCGACAGATAAAGCCGCTGCTGACAGCAAAGTAGTACTGAAAAAAGACGGAACGCCAGACAAGCGATACAAACAAGCCAAAGACGTTGTTCTGAAAAAAGACGGAACACCGGACAAACGCTATAAGCAAAATAAATAATCAAAAAAAATCCCGCTGAGTAAGCGGGATTTTTTTTATCAATAGTTAGTGACCTCCACTTATTTTTTGATCAAAGTCAATACCTTGTGCTTTGAGAATGCCCGAGACTTTCCAGGCATAAAAAGCCAAATAGGCAAAACACAAAACACCCACCATATAACTGGCGTGAATCGTAGTTAAATCAGCCATATAGCCTTGGAACCAACTAACGATTCCACCGCCCATAATCATCATAATCAAAAAGCTACTGCCTTGGCTGGTGTTTTTACCCAATCCGCTGATGGCCAAAGTAAAAATACACGGCCACAAAGTACTGCAAAACAATCCCACGCTGGTAAAGGCATAAACACTCATCATTCCGGTGGTCATCATCCCAATCAGTAAAGCAGCAATTCCTAAAAACGAAAAGATGAGCAACATACGCGCAGGATTTCCTTTGCTGGCCATGTCGGCAAAAATGAGTACTAAAATGATCAGAGCATATACATAAAACGGAGTCAAATCGTGCTCCATAAATTTATTCACGCCCAAGAAAACTCCAAAGGCCAAATAGGGCGCAATAAATCGCAAAATTTTCTGAAGATTCATATCATCGGTAAAAGCTTCTACGGCTCCGGTCCAACGACCAATCATCAAACTGGCCCAATAAAGCGAAATAAACGGTGCGACATCTTTGGTCTGAAACAATAAATCTTTCTCCATATAAGCAGGCAAATTACTTGCAGTTGAAACCTCAACGCCCACATATACAAAAATGCCAATCATCCCCAAAACCAATTGCGGGTAATTCAAAGCTGATTTGCGCACTGAGCTAGATTCAATATTCTCTTCAACTACTGCTTGCGGACGATCGGGAATCGAAGACATTTTGAGCAAAACCGCCACAACCAAAAATGCAGCACCCAAAACCAAATACGGAATCTTAACGCTTTCGATGCTCATATTGGTATTAGAGGATGATGCCGCGCCAAAAATGGCAAAACTCACAATCAGCGGACCAATGGTCGTTCCCAAATTGTTGATACCACCCGCCATGGTAAGCCTTTGCGATCCGGTATTGATAGGCCCCAAAGCAATCGCCAACGGATTGGCCACAGTTTGTTGTAATGAAAAACCCAAAGCCACAATAAACAAGCCTGAAAGCATGAGCGGAAATGAACCGGTATTAGCAGCCGGATAAAATAATAATGTTCCCAAAGCCGAAATAAACAAGCCCAAAGCCAAGGCATTTTTGTATCCGATTCGGTTGATGAGATCGCCTTTGGTCAAATACGAAATAAGCATATAAATAATAGATCCAACGGTATATGCCACATAAAAAGCGACCGATACTAATTGACTTTGTCCTTGTGTTAAGTCGAATGCTTTTCTGAAAACGGGAATCAAAATATCATTGCTTGCAGCAACAAATCCCCAGAAGAAGAACACAGATGCGAGCGGTACAAACTGTGCCCAATTGGTTTTTACATTTTCTGAACTCATAATTTGGTTTAGGTTAGTGGTTAATTTTTCTTATGCTAAAGATATTATTTTAACAATTGCATTCTGATTAATTACCACTGAATTATCAACGAAACCTATTTGAAAACTTATTTAACTTCTGTATTAATTTACAGGCTCAAAACTAACTGCAGCTCCTCCACCCTTGGCCAAATGCAATTTGAGGGTAGATTTGGCAGTAACTTCAATGGTTTTGATTTGGTAACTCATTGGGTTCTCTTTCCAATCAGCATTGGTTCCGTCTAGATAAAGAACGGCTTTATACTTCTTTTTGGGCGTCAGAAAATCTAATTTAATTTCTGTATCGCGGGCATTTTCGTCGGTGATGGCACCCAAAAACCAACGGTCAGATTTTTTGTCTAAACGAGCCACGGTTAAATAATCGCCTGGTTCTGCTTCAAGGTAACGCGAATCTTTCCAATCAACCGCTACATCTTTGATGAACTGAAAAGCATCTAAGTGTTTTTCATAATTCTCGGGCAAATCAGCCGCCATTTGCAAAGGCGAATACATCGTTACATACAAAGCCAATTGTTTGGCCAAAGTGGTATGCACCTGCTCTTTTTTGGTTGGATTGTAATGACTCATTTTGATTTCAAAAATCCCCGGAGTGTAATCCATAGGGCCGCCCAACAAACGAGTAAACGGCAAAATAGTTTCGTGCATCGGCGGGTTGCCAATACTCCAAGCATTGAACTCGTTTCCGCGAGCAGCTTCAGCAGCTATGTAATTTGGGTATGTTCTGTTATAGCCTGTTGGACGCGAACTCTCGTGCGAATTCACCATGATTTTATAATCGGCTGCACGTCGGGCTACAAAATTGTAATGTTTGACCATCGCTTGACCGTCGTGCATTTCACCACGCGGTATAATGCGTCCCACATATCCCGTTTTCACGGCTCCGTAACCATATTGTTGCATCAAATTAAAGGCACGGTCTAAATGTCTTTCATAATTTCCGACCGAACCGGAAGTTTCATGGTGCATGATCATTTTTACATTTTTCAAGCGGGCGTAATCATTGACTGCCTTTAAATCAAAATCCGGATAAGGCGTCGTGAAATCAAAAACATCCTCTTTCCAGTTGCCAAACCAATCTTCCCAACCGGTGTTCCAGCCTTCTACCAAAACGCCATCAAAGCCATGCTGAGCGGCAAAATCTATATAGCGTTTGACATTTTCGGTGGTAGCACCGTGTTTACCGGTAGGTTTTAATGATCCGTCGGCATTGTTCTGTGCGTTTTGCGATCCGGCATAATCCCAAGTTGATTTGCCTACGTGCATCTCCCACCAAACACCTACATATTTCATCGGTTTGATCCATGAAGTGTCGTCAATTTTAGAGGGCTCATTGAGATTAAAAATCATTTTTGAGCTCACAATATCGCGGGCATCGGTACTCATCATCACCGTTCTCCAGGGCGTTTCACACGGAGCTTGTAAATAGGCTTTGTCCCCAATGGCATTCGAAACCAAATGCGAAGTCAATGTATAACTGGTCGCATCCACATCTAAATGCATCACCGGATAATTCACTACGGCCGCTTCAAAAATATTCAAATACAGACCGTCGGGACTTTTCATCATTAGCGGAGACTGAACCACATTTCTACCTGAAATGGATTTCATGCCGATTCCGTTATTCAAATCAACTTTTTGGGTGTCAATACCCGAAAGTGGTGTTTCTAAATACGGATATTCATTGCTATCAAAATCACCTGGAATCCAAAATGCCTTGTGATCAGCTACCAATTTAAATTGAGTAAGCTCATCGGCGACGATAAAATAATTTAAGTTAGGTTGCTTTGGAAACTCATATCTAAAAGCTACACCCTCATCAAAAACGCGAAAGACCAAATTCATTTTACGTTCACTGCTTTTTTGAAACAAAGTAACTTTGAGTTCGTTGTAATGATTGCGGATATCCGATTGTTCGCCTAAAACCGGATGCCAAACCTCGTCAAAAGTACGCGTCTCACTCTTTTCGATTGAAAACCCAGAAACCAAACTTTCAGCAGATTTTAGTTTGAGCCCTAAATGACTCGGTTCAATAACATTGTACACCAAATAATTAACCGAATATGTTGGGGTTCCATGTGAATCCAGTTGAAAATCTAATTTGATTTTTTGTGAAGGAGAAGTTACACTTTGCGCTGAGACTGAGGCTACAGCCAAAACAAATAACATCCATAAAAAACGTTTGCTCATAAAATATCTTTTTGGGCTAAATATACTAAACCTAACAACTACTTTTAAGGCTCGATCAACTCAAATGTTTCTTTGAGCGATGCATCTGAATTTCCGCCTACAAAAATTTCAAACACGCCCGGCTCGGCTACAAAGTTTAAATCTGAATTATAGAATTTTAAGTCTTCTTCAGTAAGCGTAAAAGTGACGATTTTCTTTTCGCCTTTGGCCAAAGTAATTTTGTTAAAGGCTTTCAACTCGCGCAGCGGACGTGTCACCGAGCCCACTACATCGCGCAAGTACAATTGAACTACTTCTTTGCCGTCGTAATTGCCTTGATTGCTCACTTCGACCGAAACGGTAATGCTCTGTCCGGGCTTGATTTGATTCGAAGAAACCGTTAAATGATTGTAGGCAAATTGCGTATAGCTCAAACCATATCCAAAAACAAACTCAGGCTCGTTGCGCTCATCGATGTAATTAGAACGGAATTTTTCAAACTTGCCTTCGGAATTCCCTAGCGGGCGGCCGGTGTTTTTGTGGTTGTAATAAATGGGAATTTGACCCACATTTCTAGGAAACGAAGCCGAGAGTTTACCCGACGGATTTACCTCGCCAAACAACACATCGGCAATGGCATAACCCGCTTCAGAACCCGGAAACCAAACATCCAATATAGCTGGAACGGTTTTAACTTCATCTTGTAAAACCAATGGTCTGCCATTGAACAAAACCAAAACCACTGGCTTTCCGGTAGCCAATAAAGCTTGGAGTAAATCTTTTTGTGCTTCTGGAATTTCAAGTTTCGTACGGCTGCTGCTTTCGCCGCTCATTTCGGCCGATTCGCCCAAAGCGGCCACAATCACATCTGATTTGTTGGCAATTTCAAGGGCTTCATTGCGCAAAGCCTCGTCAGAACGCTGATCTCGGTGCAAGGTTTTTCCGAACATCGTAGCGCGTTCTTCATAAGCGGCATCGTAATCAAGATTGCTTCCTTTGGCATAAAGAATTTTTGCTTGTTTGCCTACAACCTCGCGCAGACCAGCCACAACCGAAACCGATTTTGATTGTTGGGTAGCCACACTCCAAGTTCCGGCCATATTTTCGGCAGCATCCGCCAACGGGCCAATCACAGCAATAGTTCCTTGTTTTTTGAGCGGCAAAAGTTGTTTGTCATTTTTGAGCAACACAAATGATTCTGCAGCTATTTTGCGCGCTTCAGCACGTGCCGGAGCAGTGAATATTTCTTTCTGAGCGCGTTTTTCATCACAATAACGATACGGATCTTCAAACAAACCCAAATCGTATTTGGCGTTCAAAATCAGTCGAACCGCTTGGTCGATTTGAGCCATGCTAATTTTGCCTTGGTCGTATGATTTTTTGAGTGTAGTTAGGAAACCTTCGCCCACCATATCCATCTCGACTCCGGCATTCATGGCCATGGCCGAAGCTGTTTGCAAATCACCTACACCGTGGTGAATCATCTCGTTAATGCCCGTATAATCGGTCACAACAAAGCCTTTAAAACCCCATTGTTTGCGCAATAAATCGGTAAGCAACCACTTGTTTCCGGTGGCAGGAATTCCGTCAATTTCATTAAACGAAGCCATGACCGAACCCGCTCCGGCATCAATAGCTGCTTTATAAGGCGGTAAATATTCGTTGTACATTCTGATTTTGCTCATATCAACCGTATTGTAATCGCGCCCTGATTCAGCCGCACCATATAAGGCGAAATGTTTGACACACGATAAAATGGTATTCTTTTTACTTAAATCAGTGCCTTGATATCCTTTGACCATGGCTTGAGCAATTTTACTACCCAAGTAAACATCTTCACCCGAACCTTCGGCCATTCGGCCCCAACGCGGATCTCTGGAAATATCAACCATCGGCGAAAAAGTCCAGTTAATGCCATCGGCACTGGCTTCTTGCGCGGCAATTTCAGCCGAGCGTTGAATCAGGTCCATATTCCAACTGCAAGACAAACCCAGCGGAATCGGAAAAGTGGTTTCGTATCCATGAATGACATCCATACCAAAAATCATGGGTATTTTGAGTCGGCTTTTTTCAACAGCAATTTTTTGAATTTCTTTGATCTTTTGAACTGATTTAATATTAAACAACCCGCCAACTTGGCCTTGTTCAATTTTTTTGGCAATGTCAGAACTGGCTGCCTGACCCGTGGTAATATCGCCCGATGTAGGCAAATTGAGTTGACCCAACTTTTCGTCAAAGGTCATTTTAGCGATTAAGTCGTTGACAAATTTTTCTTTGGGCAATTTGGTTTGTGCCGTAACGCCAGCAAAAATCAAAAGCAAAACAGGCAAGGAAAATCGGGTGTATTTCATGATGTTATTGATGTTGTTTGAATAGCCATTGGTAGAACTCTGGATTTGAGTAAGTCGAATCCCAAGCATTGTGGTTATCGTTCGGAAAAATAGTTAGTTGGGCGTTTGGATTGACTTTCTTGAGCCTGTTGTATATGTTGATCGCATACGATGGCGGAACCACATCATCAAGCGCACCGTGATAAATGTGTATCGGAATGTTTTGAATACGCGGGAACTCATCTTCCATAAAATAATCGGTGGGTGCACAAACCGGAGCTACAGCAGCAAAGAGTTCTGGATGTTCAAAAGTAAGTTTCCAAACACCCAAACCGCCCATACTCAGACCGGTCAGATAAATGCGTGTTGCATCAACTTTGTATTTTTCAACGATAAACTGGATCAGCTTATAAACCGCTTGGGTATCCCATTTTTGATTTTCAGGACAATGCGGCGCCAATAAAATAGCAGGCTCAGAAATCAGTGACTTATAAGTAAACGGACTGTGACTTTTGACGATATCAAGCGCTCCGCCTCGCTCACCCGATCCGTGCAGAAAAACCAATAACGGCAAACCTTTAGTCTTATCTTGAGGAACATCAATCAAATACTCTAATTGAACCGACTGGACAAATTCTCTTTTGAATTGACCGCTCAATTCTTGTGAAAAAACAGTTATGTTTATGAAAAGTAAATTTAAAAACACCCACCATTTTTTCATGTTGTATTAAATTATTTGAGGTTAAAACGAGCGCAAAAAAATATCTCTTTTACACAGATGCGCTCTGCTATCCAAATGTAAAAAAGATATTCAATTATGAGGTTGGCTACCCGAATTTATTTACCGTCTACATAATCCTGTAAATAGGCAAATCTAGGCGTGAGCTGGCCGTTTTCGGTAATCTTGGCTCTGGCCAAAATACCATCTTGGTCGCCGTTAAAAAAGGCCGGAATTACGTGTTGCATAAACATTTCGCCAAAACCTTCGCTGGCGTCTTTGGGCAATTCACATGGCAAATTGTCAATAGACATCACGATGATCGCGCCGGGATGCATATACGGAACTTCGGCGTGCTCTGAAGGCAAATAACCAATGAACGGTTCGGCAATGGTTGAAGCCTTGAGCGTGCAAGCAATCGGTCCGTCATCGACATCACAAGAAATATCGGCTACCACTTTGATTTTGCAATCGGCAGCGCGCAACATCTCGCGGCTCAGGATTTCCGGGCCATTGGCTCCGAAGAAATGCCCGGCCATAAAGATATCGGCTACTTTGGTAAAGCGCTCAAAGTTCGAGGTATATTCGGTGGGGTTTTTATAAAAGTCGTATTTCTCGGCCGGTTGACCGTCTTTGCGCTGGTAATAATCGGTAACGTCAATTTGGGTGTATACCGGCTGTGCGTAGTTTTTGTTTAAGAAATCATCCACTGAAACTTGCTTGGCTTTCATGCCATCGAGGATTTCTTGGGCGCCCATGGCTACTTTTCCGTGACCGGTGAGTACAATCTTGATCGGCGGAAAAGTCTGACGTCTGAGCTTTTGAATCAAATCATCTTTGCTGTGCAGCGTCTCGGCTTTGGGGATATTAAAGAGTTCAAACTTGACCCCGAAAGCGCGCAATCCGTTGTAGGCGCCTACGATGCCGGCATAACGACCAAAACCAATCAAACGCTTCTCACGCGCATCTACGATGGTTTCGTGGTCATATAAGTCAATTTTTTTATCTAAAATAGCTTGCAACAACTTGCGGTTGTGCGCTTGCTTTTTGATGGTATGCGAAAAGAAAAAGTATTTTTTGTTCGGAATCAAGGCATCTACCGGCACTTCTTTGACGCCAAAAAGCACATCGCAATCAGACATATCCTCGGTTACCAACAAACCGGCCTCTTGATATTGTTGGTCGGTAAAAAACCTGATGTCTGAGCTTTCTACTTTAATTTGTGCTTCTGGGTGTTCTTGCTGTAGGCGGGCAGCTTCTTCTGGGGTAAAAACCACGCGTCTATCAGGCGGTGTTTTTCTTTCTTTGATGATTCCGAATTTCATTGTGGGCAAAATTTTTCAGCGCCAAATGTAAACCTTTACTACAACGTTTTCAAAAATATTTTACTAAAAAACGCAGGCCTGAAAAAGCAAGAATTATTTCAGACCAAACATCGTTAATAAAATGTTTATAACCCATTTTTATAGCCCTTCAAACCCGTACTTTTGTTTGTCTATATTTGTCAAAACCACTTAAGACCACCCTGTGAAACTTGTATTCCTCTATATAAAACTCTTTTTTGTCGGCGCTCTTTTTATGACGTGCTCGCGCCAGGACCGATCAGATTCAAATACTCCAGAGCTTAGCCAGAGCGGCTTGCCAATGATGCGCGCTTGTGCCGTGCGCTATGAAAATTTGGACGAACACTACGTTCAAAGCAAGAAAAACTGCATTGAGCAATACTGCAATAAATTTTGGAGCAACCAAAACAACAACCTGAGTTTTTTGGTGGCCAAAGACGGACAGATTATTTATGAGCGTTACCAAGGCATGGGCTATCGCGAAAAAGACATCGCTATTACCGAAGAAACGCCCTTGCATTTGGCCTCGGTGAGTAAGGTGCTGACCGCCACCGCCATCATGCTTTTGGTTGATTACGGCAAACTCGATTTAGACCAAAAAGTCAATACAATTATAGAAAACTTTCCGTATCCTGAAATTACCGTGCGCACCTTGCTCAACCACCGAAGCGGCTTGCGCAACTATGCCTATTTTACCGAAGACAAAGGCGTTTGGGACCGCAAAAAAACCTTGACCAATCAGGATATGGCCAATTTGCTGAGCGAGAAAAACATTCAATTGGAGTTTCCGACCAACAAGCGTTTTGCGTATTGCAACACCAACTATGCCTTGCTCGCGCTGATCATTGAGAAGGTTTCGGGCGTTTCGTATCCGCAGGCTATGCAAGAAATGATCTTCAAGCCGCTGGGTATGACCCATACCTATGTTTTTGATTACGACAAAGACCGCGAAACCGCGATTCCATCCTATAAAGGCAACAACATTCGCTTGGCCTATGACTACTTAGATGCGGTGTATGGCGACAAAAACATTTACTCTACCCCGCGCGATTTGCTCAAGTTTGACCTAGCGCGCAATGCACCAAGCTTTTTGAACGAGAAGCTGCGCAGCCAAATTTTTAAAGGCTATAGCTACGAAACCAAAGGCACCAAAAACTACGGTTTGGGCACGCGTATGATTGAGTGGGAAGGCGGACAGAAATTCTTTTTCCACAACGGTTGGTGGCACGGAAACACCTCATCATACATCAGTTTGCTCAAAGAAAACGTGACCATTATTGCGCTTTCAAACAAGTACAACAAAAATGTGTACACCGCCAAAAAACTAGCGCCTATCTTCGGGGATTATCCGTTTGACTTTGCGGATGAGGAATAGTCTTGGAGCTACTGAGTGCCTGAGCAGCTGAGCCATTGAGCGGGAACGATTTTAAGACCGCTGCGCTTTGAGAAACGACTACCGCATTAGATTCATGCTGTTGCTTGACAGCTGTTGTATGGTTTTGTGTTGATACTTGAACTAAACCTTTTAAACTTCTTGAACTTCATTTACTTACCTGCGTGAGGGATGGCAGCTAAGTGCCGTGCACTGCGAACAGCCCGACGGCGACCCGCCTGCCTATTGTGCGTGGGATGATTCATTCGCCGGCACGCCCAAAAAAGGAACTAAAAATAGCGTCTACCGATACCTTTGTTTGAGTCTTGTTTGAGTCATGCTTGAGTTTTGCTTGTAAAATGAGGGTATTATTCAAACAACACTCAAACAAAACCCGAAGCAGATACAAAGAAATCAGCCCGAGCATACGCCCAAAAGTGCCCTTTTGTGCCCTTTTACGGTCATTTTTGGTCATTCCGTTCGCTTTCAGTTATTTACGGCACGAGACTTGCAGGTATTGACCCGCTGCGGCACCTTGGGGATACCCTTGCGCTGTAGCCCCTAGCCAAAGAGTATTCATTTTTAAAATTCAGAAATCATGGGAACATTCAACAGCGGAATCTTCGGAGGATTCTCAGGCACCATCGGGCCCGTCGTGGGGGCCAATTGGCGCGGCTTGGACGTGATGCGCAGCCGCCCCAAAAAATCCAACCGCCCGGCCACGGCCGCACAACTCGAGGTACGCGCCCGATTTGCGGTTATATCGCACTTTTTGGCGCCCCTTAAAAACGTATTGGCGGCTTATTTTGGGCAACCTGTGGGCCAGAGCTCGCGCTTTAATCAGGCGTTTACCTACCACCGGCTCGAAGCCCTGAGCGGAACCTACCCCCACTATCAAATTGATTACCCCAAAGTGATCATCACCAAAGGCGAACTCTTGGGCCTTGACCAACCGCAACTACAAACTTTGGCCGGTGCTGCGCTCAGCGTGCGTTGGCAAGACAACAGCGGAATTGGGCAGGCCCAACCCACCGATGAAGTGTTGGTGGTGGTATACAACCCTGCGCGCGATGTGTTTGTACACCACCACCCGGCCGCCACGCGTGCAGATGCTAGCTTTGTCTTGAACTTGCCCGCCAACTGGGTGGGCGACACACTGTATGCTTGGGTGAGCATCACCAACCGCAGCGGTCAGAAATGCGCCAATAGCCAGTATTTGGGTGGGGTGATGTTGGGGTGATGTTGGGGTGTTGGATGCGTGAAAGTTAGGTGGTAGTTTTGGAGCACAAAGTGTCTCAAAGTAGATACGAAGTTTAAAAAGTTTAGTTGCAACATGCTGTTGCACGGATTACACCCGAGGCGCTAGCCGAACTGATGAAGTAAATCTGTGCTATCGGGGGTGTTTGCGAGGCGTCGTAATGACAGTGGCTCTGAGGTTGACGGCAGTATTGTTTATAATTTTTTTTTTATGAATTTACAGATGCAAAAAAAAATATTACATTGACATACAAATTTTTTAATATGGCTGAAACAGGTTTTTTTGCTTATGGATCACAATACCCATCTTGTGGTGAGTGCATAGAAGAAGCTATTCAACAAATTAATGATGGTGGTGAAGCTAAAATTATTTCTTGGAAAGATTTACAAGTGTCGGGACGACTTATAGTTTCTGAAATTCTTGGGACGATAGAGAATTGTGATTTTTTTTGCTGTGATATTACTGGGTTAAATGACAATGTTTTATTTGAACTTGGTTACGCATTAGCTAAGAAAAAACCAATCTACATAATTAACGATACTTCCTATGAAGATTCGGTTAGGAAATTTAAAGAAGTTAATTTACTTTCAACAGTTGGTTACACTCGCTACACAAACACTAATGATATAGTTACTGGATTTTACAAACAAGCACCTCACGATCCTATAGGCAATCTTTGGACTGATTTGACTAAATCTTTAGTTCTTGAAAAGGACTCAAAAGCAATTTTAGTTTTGAATAGCCAAACAGATACTAATTATAATTCTGAAATCATAAATCAAGTAGACTATTTTAAATTACCAAAAATTGTTGATGATTCCAGTGAAAATGTAAATCTTCCTTTGCATTGGTATATTCAGAAACTTCACTGTGTACCATCTTTATTGGTACAGTTTTCCTCAAGAACAAGATTTGGATATGAATTACATAATTCAAAATGTGCATTAGTTGCTGGAATGGCAATTGGATTAGGACTTAGAGTACAATTGATTGCAGAAAAACCTTATGACGAAACTCCACTTGATTACAGAGATTTGTTGAAAAAATTTAGTAACCGAAATGAGTGTTCTAACTATGTGAAGGAGTTTTTAAGTTCGTTACAAAAAGATATTGCAGCGTTGCTTATTAAAGAAAATGAAAGACAAGAAGTAAAGAAGAAAATTAGCGAATTACAAAGTATTGATTTTGGAGAAGCAATTGCCGAACATGAGAGTAATAAAATATATCGCTATTATGTTGATACTGCACACACTAAGAACTTAATAAAAAATGAAAATAATATTGTTGTAGGTCGAAAAGGATCGGGAAAGACTGCAACTTTATATTATTTGTATGAAGATTTAGTTAGAGATAAACGAAATATAGTTGTTTTAATCAAACCTATAAATTTTGAAGTTGATGGATTAGTTGCGTTAATGGAGGAAGCAAGCAATGAATTTGAAAAAGGTTTTTTGATAGAAACTGTATGGAAGTTTTTAATTTACACACAAGTAGCCAAATCAATATATGATAAAATTAAGGACAAGCCGTCTTACTCATTAACACTAGACGAAGAAAATTATGTTGTGTTTGTTGAGAAGCATAAAAGTATATTTCTGACTGATTTTTCCACGCGTATGGAAGAGCAAATTAAGAAACTAAGAGAAGGAGGAATTTCTGAAATTGGCTCTGGTCACAATAATGATTTCAGACTTAAGGTTTCAGAAATACTACATTTTGGTATAATCAATGAAATGAAAGATTTTTTTGGAAAATTAATTCCTAAAAAACACAAACTTGTAGTTTTAATTGACAATTTAGACAAGTCCTGGAAAAAAGATGCGCGATTGAATATTTTGAGTAAATATATTCTTGGCTTGTTGGGTGTTTCAGGAAGAATTTTTAGGGATTTATCATACATAAAATCAACTCAAACCAATATCGATTTCCACCTAACAATCTTTCTCAGAAGCGATATTTTTAAACACATACAACTATTTGCACGTGAACCAGACAAAATTGAAGTTTCGAGGCTAAAATGGGATGATCCTGAAATCCTGTTTAGGATAATAGAAGAGCGATTTGTTGAATTAAGTAATGGCAAATACGACGTTAAAGAATTATACTCAAAGTTTTTTGTTGAAAAAATTGGGAATGTGCCAACTAAAGAATTTATAATGAGCTCTATTTTTCCTCGTCCAAGGGATTTAATTTTTATTTGTAAAAGTGCGAAAGATACTGCTGTTGCTAGAGGGCATGATAGAATTTTAGAAGATGATATTTTACAAGCATATAAAGACTATTCAAGCTGGATTTTCAAGTCGCTATTGGTTGAAAATAATGTATCGAGTAAACAAATGGAAGATTTTCTATATGAACTTGTTGGAGGCAATCAGATAATAACTGAGGGACAAATAATTCAATTCATGAAGAATTCGAATATTCCTATTGTCACGGACGAAGATGTCGAGCGGTTTATTGATCAGTTAGTTGACTTGACTATTTTGGGAAGAGAAGTAAAGGAAAATTTATTTGAATTTGAATATGACGTTGAAAATTTCAAGAAGATAAAATCTTTAGCAAGTAAGTTAAACTCAAAAAGATTTAGAATTCATAATGCATTACTTCCATTCTTAGAATGTAGAATTGTAGACATGAGTTGAAATATTGCTACCAACGGTTGCTAGCTATGCGACTGCGCGAAATTATCGAACCGAGTTTTCTCAGCTAATGATAGAATTTTTTCTTGAAAACCAAAGGTGAAAATAGGAAAAACTAGCGATGATCGCGTCGGTGGGGTTAACAAATCTACCTATTTAAATTCTCACATAAATATATAACAATTGGAATTAGTAACATAAGACAGTAGATTGGCCATATTGTTTTGGATTTTAAACATTCTTTTATTGTGTTTTTTCCTGTATTATAGCTTTTCGCATCCATTGAAAAGTCGATTGAGTTTTCATCTTTGATTCTAACGTCATCGTATAAACTTCTATATCGTCTTTCTTGTAAAAGAAAAAAAGCATTTAAATACCAAAATATTGGGATAGCAAAATATATAAGGATTGCATAAGTTGTATTTGAATCTTTCTGTGCAAGTACAAAAAGAGCAGAAATAAGAGTTATAGCCCAACCTTTAACTATAAATGAGTTAGTACTCATTCTGTTTATTGTATTATGAATAAACTCTAAATGTTTTAATTTGTTATCTGACATTATATTAAGAATTTTTGATTTATAGGATGCTGTTTATATAAATTATCAAGAGCATCTTCCGGCGAATTCGCAGAAGTTGTATACCATTTTACTAGATCTGATGCGTTCAATGTTGTTAAATGCGATAATTCTACATCATATTCAACGTTTAACTTTATTAAAGCACTTTCGTTCATCAATTTTACATCTTCGGTCGAGAAAAGTCTTGTTTCTCGTTTCAGTCTTTGTGGTGTTTGCTTTCTAATAATTTTTGTAGTCGCAATTTCAGAGAAAATCCACGGAGAATTAGTTTTTTGAATAATTTCTGTTGAAGTTGAAATTGAATTAGGTGAATTAAGAAAAAACAAGCATTCATTCAAATCAATCATTTTATTTAATGCAGTTGAAAGCATTAAATGTACATGAGCTGTAGAATAGTTTCTTTTATCATAATCATACATTTGTCCGTTTGATTGCATACAATATTTATCATCAATTTTTCTCAATAATTCATTTGAATATCCCCAAACAGTTGAATCAATAAAAGTCCATATTTTAAATTCTTTGTATAACATTCCTGCAATAGCTAAAGCTTTTTCTTCATCTTTATGAGAATGTGAAAGAAATATATGTGATTTAATTTCAGGAAACCATTCTTCCATGATTTTAGTTCCATCTAACGAACCATTATCTAATAAAAAGCTATCTAAAGATTTTTTTACGTTGCTGTTATTTATTTTTAAAATTTCTCTCCCAATTGCGATTGCTGATTTATCTATTTCGCTTGGGATTTTTAAATTAAAACCTCGATACATATTTTTATTTAATATTAAATTGTTAAAATTTTCTCTAGTATAGCCACTAACTTATTTATATACCTCATTCCACAATCCACCCCTCCCATCCCTTCAGATATAAAAAATCCCACCCAAAGAGCCAAAGCTCCTCAAGCAGGTTTGATGGTGTGCGATACGTGGTGTGGGGTAAATGTAGCAATTTTTCTTACAGAGACAAAAAAAGTTGCTGAGTGCCTGAGCGCACATTGCGTAGTTTTGGAGCACAAAGGAGCTCAAAGTCAGCACGAAGTTGAGAAGGTTTAAAAAGTTTAGGAAGTTTGGGAGCGCAAAGTAGCTCAAAGTCAGCACGAAGTTGAGAAAGTTTAAAAAGTTTGGGAAGTTTGGGAGCGCAAAGTAGCTCAAAGTCAAAACGAAGTTGAGAAGGTTTAAAAAGTTTAAGAAGTTTAGTTGCAACATGCTGTTGCACGGGTCACGGAAAAAAAGTAAGGAGATAAATCCTATTTCAAGTTTTATCGTTTAAACTTATCTCATCATGGAAAACAAAACTCCACACTTAGCTGAGCACAATGTCTAGAAGCTTTGCGCAGCGGGTTATGTCGGTTATCGGCTATTTAACTTTATAAGTATTGATTGTTATTTGGTTTTCAAAAACTTCTGTAAATCCGGCATCTTTTTCATCATCGTCAAATATGATGAAGTGATTTTCTGCAATAGTTTGAATTTTTGGGCTCATCATGTAAAGTCCGTTTTGATCTGAAAGAACATTCAAAATTTCATATTGGTTGTTTTCTATTTTGATGAGAAAAGCTTTGTAATCATTGGTAATAATATGAAAGAGTTCATCATTGTATTTGAAAGATAATAGAATATCAAAATCATTAATATTCAATAAAATTTTTGAGCCTTGAGATGAATAATCTTGTATTGATTTTTGACTTGATTTTTTTTCTAAGGATTTTGGGTTTTCGATCTCGATAATTTCAGAAAACAGATTTCCATGGTAATTGGTAACAGTTACGTAATATTTTCCATTAAGCTTATTAATCATTTTTGCGCATTGTGCTTTGCAGACATATTCATCATTTGTTTTTTTTTCTCTAAAGATGATTGCTCCGCCAAACTCTCCAAGACAGTTATTAGATACAATGAATTCTTCGTCTTCCCAAACAATTAAACCTTGGTCATTTATATTTTGGATTTTATTAATCAACGGTTGATTAATTCTCTTGACAACAAACGGAGCGTTTTGTGAGAATGCGTTTAAAAAGCTAAATAGTAAATTTAAAATGACAATTGCTTTCATTTTGAAGCTCAGGTTGGTAAATAGCCTATAATGTTCTGTGCATGAGCAACGTTGCGAAACAGCCAGGGGTGTATGCCCTGCTAAGATAGAGTTTTTTGGGTGTTCAGCATGGATAAGATGAATGAAATTGGGTGGTGGCGCTGATGTTTGGCTGGCGGCAGTGTTTATTTCAAGAAAGTTTGAGATGAAATTAGTTGCAAAGTTTCTTCAGAAAAATTGTCTAACCATCCATCTTTAATCTTGTATTTTATTTTTTGATCTTCATAAATATGCGAAGCTATATCATAACTAGATAAACTGCGGCGTCTTTTTTTGAACTCGATGCTTAGTTTGTCAAAAGGTATTTCTAGCTTATAATTTCGGTATAAAGTCAAGTAAAAAACTTCTAATTGCTTTTTTTCAAAATTGAATAGAACTTTGGTTGTAACGCTTTCAAAGCTTATGCAGATCATGGCCATGAATCCAAATATCAGATAAATTGTAGATCTTGACGCATCATGGTGTTTTTCATAACTGAAAAAAATAAATAACAGGGTTATGATAACTACAAAACTATAAACCTTCAAATAACTTAGTCTTGAATTTGTGCTTTTTGGAAAGTAGGCAATTTCATTCATTTGTAGTATATAGCGTTGTAAGATTACTGCTAACTTATTGTAGAAGGACTAAGATAGCATTTTTAGGCGGTAACAATGATGACGTGTATAAAATCGAACGAGCTTGTGCGTTGGTCCAAGTTAGCTGAGCGCAAAGTCAGGAGACTTTGCGCAGCGAATGATTCAAAGCTTTTTTATGGAATTGCGACAGAAACCTTTCCGTTCAAAATGCTTCCATCTCTTAAAGTTGTATTACAAAAAGTTATGGTTAATGTGGTTCCGTTGTTGGTAACAAATAATGTAGTATCTGGTGTAGATAAGTCTCCGATTAACACTTGATTTGAAGACTTTACGATTTGTCCAGTAATAGAAGTACCTTCAAACCTATAATCAACCCCAAAATATTGTCCGGTATGAGGCAAACCATTCTCTAGTTCGTTAAAATTTATTTCATAAATATGAGGCCATGTTCCAAATCTAATTCCAAAATTACCTTCATCACAACATACAGGACTATTAATTGTGGGGGTTACACTATCCCATGTTCCCAAAATATTGACATAATTATTCTGCGTTTGTGTACAAGGAATGGCAGAGGTGGTAATTTCTTTCCAATCATATTCTTCATAAACCCCATTTTTGGTATAGCAGGTATAAAAATATTTAGTATTAGGAGATAATGAATTAATGGTAGTCTTGAAATACGCTATAACAGGTGAATACTCAAGGCTTTCATTTACAATAATCGTTTGTTGATTCTCAGTGTTATCGGCACTTCCGGTTCTGAAAATAAATCCAACTTGATAAGTTCCGGGTCCTTGATAATAGTTACTGCTGTTATCAATAACTCCATTTAGGGTCACCGAATTCTGAGAAATATAAGTCGCATAAGATCTCGGATGAGGAACCTCACTATCTTCTGGAGTATTATCATCAGAAGAACTACTACTACTGCATGAATAAAAGAAGCTTACAAGAACAATACAAATTATCTTTTTCATTTTTTGAGCAATTTAGTTAAAACGTTAGGCGGTAAATCTACTATATTTTTTTAAGTATATTGTGTTTCATTAAACGAATACGTTATAGCAATGCATTTATTTCTGGATCACCACCTTTTTTATGAAGCTTCCGTTGGTGGTTTGAAACGCAACTAAATAAATCCCATCATTCAAATTTTGTAAGTCAAGTTTAAGATTTGATAAATCATCAAAGTGTGTTACACACGCCCAAAAAATTAAAACCGCATTAACAACCCAAACTGAATTTATGCGCTATATTTGCGCTTCAATTATCAATTAATCATTCGTAATTGATAATTAAAAACTGGGGTCGACTGGTTTTGACAGCAAGGTCAATGGAACAGTAAGCACGTCGAGCACGGAGACAAATCTCGTAAATCTTAGTCTCGAACTTTTAAACGGCGAAGGAAACTACGCTCTTGCTGCTTAATCTGAATTATAGTAAGATGAGCCTCGTCCTACCAGGTAGGAAAGCAGGATTCACCTCGAAAGCCTTGGTTTGTGGCGGTCGGTTTAGGTGAATCGTAAAAATAAACCTAGGAAAGTTGAAGCTTCGGCGGCTTTCTGAAACTTAAGAAGCTAAGCCTTGGGTGGTTGTTCCTGTCCTAGCTCAAGGTCGAAAACCCAAACAGGGAATAAGCGTGTAGAAAGCTCTTTTATTGCTTGTTTGGACGGGAGTTCGACTCTCCCCGACTCCACATCAAGCGCCATTTGTTGGCGGCTATAAAAAGAAAAAATCCATCAAGTTCACTTGAATGGATTTTTTCGTTTATAGACGTCTGTCTTTGCAAAAGACAGCAAATGGCATTTGCAGCAGCGGAGTTCAGGAGACGAGCGCAGCTACCCTCCTCGACTAATTCTCTTCAATAAACTTTTTCGTTTATAGCCGCCTGCCTTCACAAACCCCACCCAGTGGCATTTACAGCAGTGGAGTTCAGGAGCTGAGCGCAGCTACCCTCCCCGACTAATTCTCTTCAATAAACTTTTTCGTTTATAGCCGTCTGCCTTCACAAAACCCACCCAATGGCATTTGCAGCAGCGGAGTTCAGGAGCTGAGCGCAGCTACCCTCCCCAACGTCACATCAAGGGGATTCTACTGAACTTTTTAAACTTCTTAAACTTTCTAAACCCTTACCCAACTCAGCTATATCCAATCAATTACTTATCATTTCCATCGCTTTATTCAAAGCTTCTTCAAAATTTACCTCTACATCAGGAGTTACGCCCACGCGATCTAATCGAACACCATCATACGTATAAAAATCGGCAATGGGCAACAAAAGCATATATTTTCCGGATACCACAAACGGTGATGCAGCCAACATTCCGCCATAGGTATTTTGCCCAATAATCGTAGCTTTTTTGTGGTTTTTGAGCGCATACACAATGGGTTCACAAGTGCTCGCGGTATGCCCGTTGGTCAAGACGTAGAGGTTTCCGGTAAATACTGGGTTGGTTGGTTTTTTAAAGATGAGTTTTACCCCAGGGGATTTCTTGAGTTCATTGCCAAACTCTTCGGTGTCTTTGGGTTGCAACTCGGCAAGCGTTTTGAAAAGTTCTGGCTCATAGCCGTTGTAAGCCAATTTATTGGTCGGAAAATATCCTACTTCTAAATCTTCGGTCACGATGTATTTGGCCAAGGCGAATGCTGCCAGAATACCGCCGCCACCGTTTTCTCTTAAATCAATAATCAGATTTTTATAGGCCGGATGGGCTACAATTTGAGGTAAAACAGCTTCGAGTTCAGGTGCCGAAGTACTGAAGTTTTTGATTTTTAAATAAGCAGTCGTGGCGTTTTTTTCTTCAAAAACCACTGACTTGTTTTGCACAGCAACTGACGGTTGGGCATCATCCGCTTGATGGTTGGCCGAAGCATCGTCTGTTTTTTCTTCGGTAATGGCCAAAGTCAAATGACTAAACGGAAGTTTCTGTGCCAGCATATTAAAACCAATATACATTTCTATGTCGTCATGCGCATCTTGGCAGAGCTGCTCTATATCTTTTTCGAATTTTTTCCAAGCTTTGGTTTGCAAAACACTTTTTGAATAAATATTGTCTTGGATGGTTTTGAGCATTTTCGGGTAAAGCCAACGGTAATCAATTTTATCTTCGGTTGACGACTGACCGTTTAAGGTGCCCATCGAGCTTCCGTCGGTGTTGATGAATTCGCCGCTTAACGTTTCTTGGCGAACGATTCCTTTGAACTTTAATTTGCCGACCATCGGAATTTTGGTATCCCCAAACAAACTGTCGTTTTTCGAGCTTCCTTTGATGGTAACAATGATGCCTTTTTTGGGAGATTTGCCCATGATTCTGCCCAACCTCGCTTTGCCGCCCATCATACGCAAGTCGGCATTTTTGGGTGAAGTTATCTTGAATTGTTCGTCGGCTGTTTTGATGTCTAAAAAAGTTGAGATGACGATGCCGTTGCCAAAATCAAGCTCGCTTTTAAAATGCCTGGATTGAGTTTGCGACCACAATTGATTTGCAGCAAAAAGTAGAAATAAATTGAATAAAACGGATTTGATTTTCGGAACGCTCAGCATAAAATTTAGAATTAATTGAATCCCAAAGTAAGTGCGAAATCCTTTGCCCGTGCAAGAAAAGTGATGAAGCGATAGTTTTTTTGACCAATAGATAAGGCTATGACTAAGCTGTTTTGAAACAAGCCTTAAAAACCAAAATCTTTGATGCGTTTGTAATAGGTTTTTGATAGTGGAATTTCTTTATCGCCTGTCTTAAATATGATTTTGGCCACTTGTGAATTCCCGATAACTTCGCTCACTTCGCTTAAATTGACCAAATAAGAACGATGGCATTTTTCGAGAAAAGGCAACTGCTGACCAACGTTTGATAGTGTTTGCCGGAAGGTTTTTGAAATGACTTTTTGAGTGGCATCCACAAAACAAATCTCAACATAGTTTTCGACGGCTTTGACAAACAGTAGGTCTTGTTTTTGAAGTTGAAGTTGCTCATGCTTGTTTTCGCCCACAAGAATAAACGAGTTTTTAATCGGTGGAAGAATTCGTTCGCCAAGCCTTTGTCTAAGGTATACCATCGGCGGCACAAAAACGGGCATCATGCCGGCGGTTGTAACAAACAGAAAACGTTTGTAGCTTCCGAAAGAAACGCTCAAACCTATGTTGACCACATATATATTGTACAGATACAGCACTGAGCCCGCCAAAAAACAGAAGAGCAAGGCCGAGGCAATTTCGTATTTGACTAGCCAAATCTTTCGTTTTCTGAAGTACCAAATGTTTTCGAAGCACCCGTATATCGGAAATAAAAGTCCAACCAAAATACCATAACCCGAAAGCAACAATGTTTTATATTCGGCCTGAAATTGACTCGTATCAAAGGGCTGAAGCACTATGACAATGAAATTCAAATAGATACTCAAAATTAGCCCAACCCATACTTTTGTTTTTATCGAGGATAAAAAATGTATTTGCCTTTTTAAAGTATCCAATGGTTGCAGCTTGAAGTGGTTGTAGAAACTAAATATCTGTTTACAATATTCTGATTTTTTATTTGAATTCAAAAATAATATAAGCGGTCGTTCGGTAGTTTTAGGCTGTTTTTTATATTCAATCGATTTTTTTTCAGACCTTTAAATTCTTAAAAAAAAATCTCATGAGAATATTTATGCCTTTTGTGTTTGCGCTCTTGTTTTTGGGTTGGTTGGTGTATAGACTCATCATTCAGAAAGATTTAAAAGCCAATAAGAATGACTTATATACCGGCCTTTTTTTTATAGTTATTTGGGTGGTTCTGTATAGTTGGCTTTGGGCTTCTTAATTTTTTTATATGACTCTGACCGAATTATTTCAAGACAAAACTTTGAACGCCAAAGGCAAAACTGAAAAACTTAGCGCTTTGCTTTTGGACGGAACGATTGACACCGAAACCTTGATTGCGTTTGCACAAAACACCAAAGATGCCGACAAAGGCACTTGTGTAGAAGCTTTTGAATACGCCACCCGACACAAGCCGGAATTTGCTTCGCGCGCTTGTTTGGATTTTGCCACGGCACATTTATCACACAAAGCACCGCGGGTCAGATGGGAATCGGCCAAAGTGATTGGTAACATTGCCCAGTTTTTCCGGAATGATTTAGAGCCGGCCATCAGTCAATTACTTGTGAATACTGAAGATTCTAGCACTGTAGTTCGTTGGGCTGCGGCCTTTGCTTTGGGCGAAATCATCAAACTCAAATTGCCCATTAATCAAGAACTGATTCCGACGGTAGAGAATATTATAGAGCGTGAAGAGAAAAATTCGATTAAGAAAATCTATCAAGCTGCACTTAAAAAGATTAAATAACGCTTATTGATGAAACCACAAACCGTTCAGGAATACATCAGCACTTTTCCGGCCCAAATTCAAGAAAGAATGCTACAATTACGCGCACTTATTATAGAACATGCGCCCGAAGCATCAGAGAGTATTTCTTACGGAATGCCCGCTTATAAAACCTTTGGCAAACCGCTGATTTATTTTTCGGCTTACGAACATCATCTGGGTTTGTATGCAACGCCGTCCGGACACCAACAATTCAAAGAAGCTTTGTCAATATATAAACATGGGAAAGGTTCGGTTCAATTTCCGCATCATGAACCGCTACCACTACAACTTATAGCGGATATCATTCAATTTCGAGTTCACGAAAACCAAACTAAATATAACAGCAGAAAATAATTTTTAAAATATGATTTACATCAGGTTTTGAGCTAAAAGTACCCATTAATTTTGGGGTATAATTTAAAAACTCATAAACCAATGAAAAGAATATTTCTCGCTGTGATGGCCTTAGGTTTGTTCAGCATCAGTTCTGTAAACGCTCAAGAAACACAAAAATCATCTGACTTTAAAAAATGGCAAGTTCGTTTGCGTGGTGTTGGGGTTGTTCCTGATGAAAGCGCTAAAATTGATATCATCGGAGGTGATGTGAACGTATCAACTTCATTTATCCCGGAACTTGATTTTACTTATTTCTTTACCAAAAACTTGTCGGCTGAACTTATTTTAGGAACCACCAAACACGATGTTCATACAGTAGCTTCAGATATTTCGGCTGTTGGCGGACCCACTAGTTATGATGTTGACTTAGGAAGTGTGTATTTATTGCCACCAACCTTAACCGCGCAATATCATTTTATTATTGCCGATGTGTTCCGTCCGTATATTGGCGCCGGTGTAAACTACACTATTTTTTATAATGCCGATGCCGGAAAAGTAGTTAAAGGAATTAAATATGACAATGCTTTTGGTTATGCATTCCAAGGTGGTTTTGATTTGATGGTAACCGACAAATATTTTATCAACCTTGATTGTAAAAAACTCATTCTCAATACCAAAGTAAAAGTTGATGCTTCTAATCTGGCTGCAGGTTTGTCTATCCCGGCAGATGTTGATTTGAATCCATGGCTGATTGGTTTTGGTGTCGGAATGAAATTTTAATGTTTTTTTAGTGGTTAGTATTGGGAAGCCGTTGTGTATGCAACGGCTTTTTTTAATATAAATTAGAATGAAATCTGATAGGCTCAAAAACAAATTGTTGTACAACGGAGCAATTTTAATGTTGCTGTTGATAGGCATCAACGCTTTGGTGGCGGGCTATTTGTTTATAATTGACCCAACCGGACACAAAATGGGCATTGAACTCAGTTACTTGCAAAACGCACCTTTTGAAACTTATCTGATTCCTGGTTTGATTCTCTTTTTCGTCATTGGCGGCTTATCGATGTTTACCACTGCTTGTGTATGGAAAAAAGCCGATAACCATCCGTATTGGATCATGCTGCAAAGTTCACTTTTATCCGGATGGATTTTGATTCAAATTATATTAGTTCAAGATTTTAACTGGCTTCACGCGCTGATGTTGCTAATCTCGGCACTTTTATGGCGCTGCGCCGAATTAATGCTCAAAAATCATGCATCGAGAAATTCTTAAAAAAGGCTTGTGGGCTTGGCTGCCGATGCTTTTCATGGCTATTGCCAACGGAACATTGAGCGATATAGGCTATACAAAATATTTAGGAAAACTCGCAGCGCATCAACTTTCAACGCTGAGTTTAATCTACATTTTGGGACTTTATATCCGATGGTTGATGCGACAAAAAATGTCTGTCACTTCAAAGCAAGCCCTATTTTTAGGTTTCTATTGGGCAGCTCTTACTCTATTTTTTGAGTTTTCAGCGGGATATTTATCCGGAAAATCAACAACTGCTCTTTTATTTGATTATCAAATTCAAAACGGACGAATTTGGCTGCTGATTCCAATTTGGCTTTGCTTAGCGCCCTATTTGTTCTGTCTGAAAAAGCCAAAATCCAACCAATCAATCGATTAATCTGTAATTTTTTTGAATATAAATTTGCGAAACCAAAAAGTTGCGTATATATTTGCAACCAAATAGTTTCATATTATAATTTTCAACCATCATGAGACGAGATATTTTCCAGGCTATTGCCGACCCAACTCGAAGAGCCATCATCACCTTGATTGCTACACAAGCTATGACACCCAATGCATTGGCAGAACATTTTGATACGACACGGCAAGCAGTTTCTAAACATTTGCGCATTTTAACCGAATGTGAACTCATACAATCCAACCAACAAGGTCGAGAAATTTACTATCAACTGCAAATCGATAAAATGAAAGAAATTGATCACTGGCTTGAGCAATTCCGAAAAATCTGGGAAGCCCGATTTGACGAATTAGACAAAGTATTATTCAACTTAAAAAACAAAAAAATATGAGTACGCAAAGTGTGGTTATAGAACGCGTTTTTGACGCTGACAAAAAATTGGTTTGGAGCGCCATCACCCAAAAAGAACTCATGAAGCAATGGTATTTTGACTTGGCTGAGTTTAAAACCGAAGTAGGCTTTGCCTTTGAATTTATGGGTGGGCCCGAAGACGGAGTTCAATACAAGCATCTGTGTCAAATTACCGAAGTGATTCCTGAAGAAAAACTTACCTATAGCTGGCGTTACGAGGGTTATGAAGGGATTACTTATGTAACTTTTGAGTTGTTTGCAGAAAACGAAAAAACACGCTTAAAGCTCACCCACACCGGATTTGAAACCTTTCCGAGTGTTCCTGATTTTGCGTTGCACAATTTTGAAGCCGGATGGAACCACATTATTCATACCGCACTCAAAGGCTTTTTAGAAAATAACTAACCCAATAAACAAACAAAATGAACAGCATTTTAAAATTTAATTTTACGGTAGACAAAGAAAAAAACGCCGTGCATGTAGAGCGCGAATTTGACGCGCCTCGCGATTTGGTCTGGGCTGCCTGGACCACGCCAGAAATTCTGGACCAATGGTGGGCGCCAAAACCGTATCGCACCCAAACCAAAACCATGGATTTCAGAGTCGGCGGACATTGGTTGTATGCCATGATTAGCCCAGAGAATGTAGCACATTGGTGTCGTGCCGATTACCAATCGATTGAGCCTTTACAAAACTTTTCTGGATTAGATGCTTTTTGCGATGAAAATGGCAACATCAACACCGATTTTCCGCGCTCGTTATGGAACAATCGATTTATTGATGCCGGCGAAAAAACACTCGTCAACATCACGGTTCAATACGAAAAGCTCGAAGATTTAGAAAAAATCATTTCGATGGGATTCAAAGAAGGATTCACCATGGCCATGGAAAACCTCGATCAATATATTGAAAGCCAATTCAAATTGCGCCGAGAAAACAAAACTCAGAACACTGCCCGCGTTTGTACTTATTTGAATTTTGACGGAAAAACCGAAGAAGCCTTTTTGTTCTATCAATCGGTGTTTAAAACAGATTTTATCGGCAAAGGCATTCAACGCTTCGGACAACTTCCGGCCGATGAAAACCATCCACCAGTGGCCGAATCAGTCAAAAATATGGTTCTACACGTAGAACTACCCATTACCGGAAACCATGTTTTGATGGGCACCGACGCACCAAAAGAAATGGGTTTTAATTTATCCAAAGGCAACAATATGCATATTTGTATTGAGCCCGAATCACGCGATGAAGCCCAACGTCTTTTTGATGCTTTGTCGGCCGATGGAAATGTAACCATGCCACTGCAAGACCTGTTTTGGGGCGCTTATTACGGAGAATTCTCAGATAAATTTGGCATCAATTGGATGATTAATTTTCAAAATGCTAACTTTATCAATAAAGTAAACCACTAACTAAAAAACGAACTTATGAAAAAAGACAAAATTATTTTCTGGTCGGCCACTACACTCATCGCTTTGTTTGAAGGGCTTCTGCCGGCACTGACTTCGCAAACTGAAATGGCCAAAGAAGGCATCCGTCATTTGGGTTATCCGGAATACTTCGGGAATGCCTTGGTGATTTTTAAAGTATTGGGCGTATTGGCGCTGATAATTCCGCAAATTCCCAACCGACTTAAAGAATGGGCCTATGCCGGATTTACCTTTGACTTTATTTTTGCCGCCATCAGTCACGGTGTGGTAGACGGCATCAACGGCGATACCTTTTTTCCGTTCATCGTCTTGGCTGTGTTGATGGTTTCATATGTATATCATCACAAATTGCAACAAGCCAAAACGCAATCTTAATTCGACTATTTAAATCACAGTTTTTATGAATTCAAAAATAACGGTCAAAGCAAGCATCAACGCTCCGTCAGATAAAGTTTGGAATTATTATACCCAACCCGAGCATATTGTTCATTGGAATTTTGCCGATGCATCATGGCATTGTCCGAGTGCCGAAAATGATATGCGCGTGGGCGGAACCTACAAAGCGCGTATGGAAGCCAAAGACGGAAGTTTTGGTTTTGACTTTGAAGCTGTCTACACGCAAATCACGCTGGGCAGCGAATTTACTTATGAATTTGGCGGAAGAACCGCTCATGTGCAACTCGAAAGCCAAGGCAACCAAACGCAAATCACAGTAATCTTTGATCCTGAAAACGAGCACCCGCTTGAGATGCAACAATTCGGTTGGCAAGCCATCTTGAATCATTTTAAAAAATATACCGAAGAGAACTAAGCCTCTAATTTTAAAGAAAACAACCGTTTTATTTTTTACATTTGAAAGAACAACTCAAATAACAAAAGATGAAACGGTTTTTACTTTATCCGCTGATTTTACTTAATGCTCTGGTTCTTTTAGGACAACTTTGGCCATCGGGCGCTCCGCCTTTTGCTTATAATGTTACGGTGCTGTTTTTGATTGCCTCGTTGCTTTATTTTACCGTTGAATTGGTGTCAATGCGCAAAAACAACAAGCCGGAATGAAATATTTGATTTACTTATTCTGGAGTTTGACGTTGTTTTCAAGCAATGCAATGCACAGTCAGAAAAAAAGCAAACCGATGTATCAATGTCTTCCGTGCGGTTTGGATTGCGACCGTCAACGATATATCAACCCCGGAACATGCAAGACTTGCCAGATGGAATTGGTCAAAGCGTCAACGATTAAATTTAAAAATATTGCGCCCGAAAAAGTTTGTGCCTATATAGCCGCTCACCCTAAAACGATTCTGCTCGATGTGCGCACTGCCGAAGAATTCAACGGAAAAGCCGAGCCTAATTTTGGTTCGCTCAAAAACGCCATCAACATTCCGACCCAAGGTTTAGAACAACGCATCACCGAACTTAATCATTTCAAAAAAAGTGAAATTTTGGTGTATTGTTCTCACAGTCATCGCAGTCCGCAAGCGAGTTATATCCTGAACCAACACGGTTTTCAGCGCGTTTTAAACTTGTCGGGCGGAATGAGCTTTCTGAATGATTCCACTTGCAAAAAATAAAGTTTATGAAATCTAAAATATACAATGCATTACTCTTGCTGAGCTTTCAGCTTGGTTATTTAGAATGGGGAACCAACCAACACCAATTTGTATTTCAAGCGCAATTTGAAATCATCACCAAAGCTTTTAGCAACTTCATGAGTGTGGTGCATCCGTTTACCGTTTTGCCATTTTTGGGTGAATGCTTACTTGTACTCACGCTATTTCAAAAAAATGCCCATCGAAAACTCACGATGACCGGCGCCTTCTTACTCGGCTTTTTTATGTTGTTGCTTTTGTTGATTGGTTTGGCGAGTTTGAAAATTAAAATCATTTTGTCGGTGCTTCCTTTTTGGGTCGTTTTTTATTTAATTTGGAAAAATAAAACACTAATTAATGAATAACTGTATCATTTATAATTGTTGAGCGACCAACGCTTAACCAAAAAAAACGCTATGAAACCATACAAAATCACAGCACTTGTACCCGGACAGTATCAAGTGTGTCAAGAAGATCAAATCATTGGTCATTGGATTTATCCTAAGTGGCACGAGCGCCAATCAGAAATCAAACTCAGCGATGGACGCGTTTGGCAAGTAAAACCCAAGAGTTTTTGGGGTAATGCAACCGAAATCTTTGATGCGCACGGAATCTTGGCAGAATTCAAAATGTGCTGGAATGGGTCAATGGAAATTCAGATTTTTAAACCCGAACAAACCTATGTTTTTTACTTTCAACTCAAAGGTTTTTGGAAGACTTCGTATAGGTTACTCAACCAAAATCGTCAGGAACTTTGCACGCTGATTCCTGATGTTAAGTGGAATCGCACCCATTATGATTTAAGCATTGAAACCTCGGATGAATTCGAACAACTCGAATCAAAAGATATTATCCTTTTTGCCATGGTTCTCTGCGCTAATTATCATATTAAGTCTATTTCAAGCGCTGCTGTTAATGCTTCTTAACACCCAAATCAGATTTAAATTCATAACATTGTAACCGGATTCACTTCCGGTTTTTTATTTAAAACACCCAACCATGTCCGATTCAATCATCGAGGCACTTGCCATACTACACGTAGCACATTTTACTGAAAAACCAACGCTCATCTTTTTGCATGATTCGTTGGGTTGTATAGAACTTTGGCGCGATTTTCCGGAAAAATTGGCTCAAGCTTGCAACTGCAATTACTTGGTGTACGACCGACAAGGTTACGGAAAATCATGCGGCTTTGGCGATGAAAAACGCACATTGAATTATCTGGAACACGAAGCCGACTTACTGGCAGAGCTGATTGAAAAACAACAAATCAAACAAGCCATTTTGTTTGGCCACAGCGACGGAGGCTCGATTGCGCTTTTAACCGCAGCGCTTCATCCTAAAAACATAGCCGGAATTGTGATCGAAGGTGCGCATGTTTCAGGTAGAAGAAGTTACACTCAAAGGCATCCGAGCAGCCATGCATCAATATCAAACCACTGATTTAAAATCACGCCTTGAAAATACCACGGTAAAAACACCCAAGCATTGTTTGACGCTTGACACTCACTTTGGACTTCTGAGATGTTTCGGCGATTGGAATATTGAAGACATTGTTTACCACAAATTCAGTGTCCGGCGTTAATTATTCAAGGTCAAGATGATGAGTTTGGAACCTTGGATCAAGTGGAACGAATACGAGGCAAATGGCTCTGCTCAAAGCTTATTTTAAGTTAAAAAACAGACACAATCCTACAAAGAATCACCATGAAGTCAGAAGACACCCGCAATTTTATTCTGAAAATATTAAATGATTGGCCTATTAAATTAGTATCTTTACGATGCTTTGCACAAAATTTCAATGCGATGGAATCACACGAACCACTCGAATCTTATCTGGACAATCATTACATCCACTGTGAAACAATTGGCTTAGAGCAGCCGCGTTTTAGGTGCCAACGCAGATGGTATTCTTATCAACAATAGTATTGCCATTGGTGTGGCATCTTCAGGGAGCCCACCGTGAACCGATTATTTTGGCGGCTGTGGCCGGACTAGTTGCCGGAGCTTTATCGATGGCCGCCGGCGAATATGTTTCGGTGAGTTCGCAAACCGATATCGAAAAATCTGATATTGAACGCGAGAAAAAGAACCGAAGAAATGCCCGAAGTTGAATTACAGCTTTTGGCAGCCATATATGAAAAACGCGGACTAAAAAAGAAACGGCTCTGTTAGTCGCTCAAGAACTGACCGAACACGATGCTTTGGGTGCGCATGTTCGAGATGAATTGGGCATTACTGAAATGTCACAAGCCAATCCAATTCAGGCAGCTTGGCTTCGGGTGCTGCATTTTCGGCCGGTGGTTTTTTACCGGTGCTTGTTACCTTGTTTTTACCGACATCATTTAGAATATTACTTGTACGCATCGGCGATTTTTCTTTGGTGATTTTGGGCGCTATGGCAGCTAAAACCGGAGGCTCTGACGTTACCAAAGCCGGTATTGAGAATTACTTTTTGGGGCACCATTGCCATGGGCATGACCGCTGGTTTCATTACTTTTGGCGTAAATGTATAACTATTAAACTACCATATTATGAATGAAGCTCATTGGCATTTAGCCGTAAACCACTTACCTATTATCTTACCGATTGCCGGTTTGATTGTTTTGATTTTGCAGTTTGATTTTAAATCGATGCGGTTAGAAAAACAGCTTATATTTTATTTATTGTGCAGCAATTTCAGCCGCTATGTCAATGTCAACTGGTGAAGGTGCCGAAGAAATGGTTGAAGATATGCCCGGGGTTGGGCATGCTATAATTCACGAGCACGAAGAAGCCGCCGAAGGTTTTGGCGGTTTTGATGTACGTATTGGGTGTGGTGTCAATTGTTGGTATTTGGGTCGAAAGCAAGAAAACCTGCTTGGAGCAAATGGATTACTTATTTGGTTTTAGTCTTATCATTCGTTGCTATTTATATGGCGCGTATTACCGGAACTACCGGCGGTGAAGTTCGTCATACAGAAATCCGCGCTGGTTTTACCCCGCAAGCAGAGGCAGGCGGCGAACATGAAGAACGCGAATAGAATAAATCATGGCTTATAACGAGCAAACTGTTGATCGCATTCACGCTTTTTCCGAGAAAAAGAAGTTGATTTTTATGAACAAAATATGTTCAATGGAATTTGCTTTATGGTAGACGGAAATGCGTTGCGGCTCGCATTTGGACAAAAAAACCGGTGAAGACTATTTGATGCGCTTCAATGGTGAAGATGCCTACCAAACTGCTTTACAAAAAGAACATGTGATTCCGATGGAATTTACCGAAAACCGCTAAAAGGTTATATCTATGTCACCGAAAGCGGTTTGTCAGCTATAAAAAACTTACATGATTGGTTACAGCTTTGTTTGGATTATAATCCGATGGCCAAAGCTAGTAAAAAGAAGAAGAAAAAAGCCTCGTTTATCACGAGTAGCTTTTTCTTTGAAAAATATTCAAATTATTTCTTGATGAATTTCTGAGTAAAACTTCTTCCATCGATGGTTTTTAATGTCAAGATATAAGTTCCTGAAGCCAATTCTTCACTGAAATTGCATCGGTATTCAATGAAGTATTGGATTACCATTCTTCCGCTGATGTCAAATACTCAGCCGATTTCACTTTAGCCAAAGCGCTTCCTAATTGAACTGGAAATCAAATCAGAAGCCGGGTTTGGAGCGATCACAAAACTTTGTGCATCAAACTGACTGCTGGCCAACAAAGATTCTCCTTCAGTTACGTGAACGGTTTTATCAATACCCGGATTCATGATGGTATCTTCGGCACCAGATGGCCATTTGATGACCAATTTATTAACATTGGTATTAGCGCCTAAACCAAAAATGAGCGTTCAAAGTATCATATAAGCAAAATCTTCACCACTGCGGATGTCGCGAATTTGTTTTCCGAATGCTCCAGGATTTCAACACGCGCACCGATACCGTTGATGTTGCTTTGAATTTCTTCAAACTTACACTAAACCAGTGATTCTTATCTGATTGGCATAACGAACTACATTGTTGTTTAAAACATCCAAGAAACCGTCACCATTCAAATCACCCACTGCGCCTACACTGATTCCGCGAATAATTGACCATACTGAAATTTCCGTCACCGGTATTGAACATGATTCTTCCACTTGTACTCTATCACATCCACCCAACCATCGTTGTCAAAATCATAAGCAATGTAATCGCGATTGGTGGCAGTATTCAACTCCCATCCTGAACCGGCAGTAATATTGGTAAATGCTTCTTCAACATTGTTGGTGGTGTTCAGGTTGTTTCTAAAATATCTCGTAGCCACCGAACCGTTTGATCCTACGATGATATCCATATCGCCATCGTTGTCAAAATCGGCAATGGCTGACGACCAAGACTGAACCGGTGTAAAATTGATTCCGGCTTCGAGCCGATACATCCGCAAATACTCCGTTCCCGTCATTTCTGTGCAATTCACACGGAGCGCCAGAACATTTTGAAATAAACATATCTACATCGCCATCGCTTGCTGGCGGACTTTATCCAGCGAAGTATAGTTTCCGCCACTTTGAGTCAATCCTAAATTATATGCACCGAGTCACACTCGATTATAATAGGTAAAAGCATTATTGTTGTCTAACAAATAATATACGTTTCTGTTCACATCATGACAAGAAAAAGTATCGTGGAGGTTACTATCGTTGTTGATGTCAACAAAGTTGGTTCTTTGGCAGAAAATATACTGACCCGGAGTTACAGAAGTGTAACCGCTTCCTGCTTGAGATTGCCAAAAGTTAATCCACTTCCGCTGCCCAAAAGCAAATCGTTGTATCCATCGCGGTTGTAATCACCGGCAGCAATACTCCATGAAGGAGCAAAACCAGGGTTGGCAATAGTATAATCAGCTACTGTAAATGCCCCGGCATCACCTTGCAAATTCAGGTGAAGATTCGCACTGTTTACCGTTACGATGTCGTCTTTGAAGTCACCGTTCATATCCACAACACATTCGGTGTAACTCGATCCAATGGTTGAAATGGTTTCAGAAGCAAACGTCAACGGAATAACGATTACGGTTTCTGAGATTTCCAAAATCGAATCCTTCTTCGCTCCACCGGTTGTCCCAAGCTATATAATAGGTAGTTCCTGCATTGGCGCATCAAAAGTTCTCTTGATAAATTTGATGTTGCCGGGGTAGTTCCAGGACATTCTAAACACCTGAATTATCATCGCTGGCCACACAAGTGAGTGAAGTTGAACATGAACTCGAATAAACACTTACAAAAGTATCTTTACATAAATTCTAGTAAATCAGACGAAACGGTTACGCCGAACATTTTGCGTCGGTGTATAGGCATACCATTTGGCTTTTGTAGCAGTAGAACAACTCGTATCCTGATTGTTACCGTCTACAGCCGCAATAGTTGTTACGCCAGCGGTAACCGGAGTTGCTGTAGAACAAGGGCTGGGAACAATTGGAGCTTCTGATAACTGAAAATCAAATCCGAGCGCACTCCATTTGTTATCCCAAACTATATAGTAATTAACTCCGGCAGTAACTTCAAAAGTTTTTACCGAAAGATAAGAAGTAGCAGCACCTGTTACACGCAATAATTCCGAGTCATCATCATTGGTGTAACAAGTGAGTGCACTGCAATTTCCGGTATACACCATAAAATGCGTGTCTTTACAAATGTTGATTGGTAAGTCTGAAGTTACCGTCACACCGTAATTGCTGGTCGGTGTACATACCATTCGGCCATAGCAGTTGTTAGCGTGGTCTGAACATTTTGAGCCATTGATAGCGGCTACCGTAGTCGTTCCGGCTGTAATAGGCAAAGCCGTAGCACAATTGTCTTGCGCTGAAGCCGAAAAACCGGACAAGGCCAATAGCAAAGCTTTTTTTAAAATGCTCTTTGACAGCATTTTTTGAGTAGTAATTTTCAATTTCATTTTTGCTTTTTTTAATGTTTGGTTTTGCTAATTATTATTTGTTTAGTTATTCACATCGGTCAAGAGAATTGATCCAATCTCTCTCAATAAATTGATGCCTTCTTCGTGAATGATCGTTCGTCCGTGCAATGGTATTCTGATGGTTTCATCAACCGTATTGATTCGGTGAAAACAACATCGATTGCTTCTCGGGATGCTGCGGATTGATAATCTTGTTCAGATTCGGGTCAAATCCTTGCATATCTTGGTATCAACACAGACGCCCATATTGCGCAAACCACTAAAGGAACTCGTTTCAGAAAAACGCAAAAACGCATCGGACGATAATCACAATGGCGTGGTTGGTCATATGGCAATGCGAACAATTGGCAATCACTACGCTGAACGGGTTCTGTTTAAAAGTGTTTGCGAAGCGTCATTGTAATCCACCGTTGAATGCTCTGTGGTCGGGAAAGTAAAATTGGCATTGAGAAAACCTTGTCAATCCATGCTTGCAATTGGTTTGGTCACGTTGCCATAATTGTAATTCCACTGAGATTCTGTGGTTTGATACCAATCGGAATACTTCATGGTTTCTGCGGCGTATCAGGATTTACTTTTTCTTTATGACAAATACACTGCGAAAGCGATGGTATTCTGTAATGGGCAGATTTAACCACGTTCGTCTTTCCAAGTAACGTCGGTAAAGCTGCTGTTGATATCGTAATAAGCTTCGGTTTGTTCGGCATTCCAACGTAATCGGCATAAATCCAACCATCCGCTTTGTGAATCAATAACCGCGTTTCAACAATTCGGGTAGTTCCAACCGGCGTTACATTTGTACATTGTCATAATAGAAAGTTTTGATGAGCACCTCACCCACTGGAAGTTCAAGAATTTTGTTATCACAGCAAAATTCGCTTTTGAGCCTTCGGGCATCCACACAAAACGCTTTTTGTGTGCTAATCAGAAAAACAAAGAACTGGCAGGTTGATATGCCAGAATTATCTGACGGATTCAAGTTTTTTGAGTTCACCAACAAAAAAACTTATAATCGACAATTTGGGTAAGGCACCTGGGTCAAATCTACTTTTACGGCAGGAATAGACACATATGCATCATCTTCAGTTTTTGAACATGAAAGAATGATAAATACGAAAAGAATTGGCAAGAAAACAAATAGATAGCAATTTTTTTCATAATTCTGTTCCAGCCAGACAACCAAATGTATTAAAAAAATAGTTTCCATCCAAATTTGCCTCTGTGTTAAATTGTCAACAACTGAAATCCAATTGATTGGTAAAAACTGCGAAGCCTTAAGTTTACCAAAATCATCATTAATTCAATTGTAAATAAATTATCTTTAGTTCAATTTTTACATCATGCGTTACTTATTTCTCATCTTTTATCAATCGCCATGAATGTTTCGGGGCAGAGAAAAATTAACCCCGACCGAACATTTTTCCATCATGGCCGCTTCAAAAACGATACAGGTTTCTGCAATAACAACTCGATAGTTTTCCGAAAACGAACCTCAAAGACCGAATCATATACAATCATAAAGGTGAAGCCAAAGACACGCCATTTCATTTGCGCGGCGTAGCCTTAAAAACCGTACTTGAAAAAGTAATTTACAACTACGAAAAACCGCGTGAATCAACGAATTTTATTTTGTTTTTACCGTCTAGACGGTTATAAGTAGTTTTTTCAGCGGAATGAAATTTACAACAATCCCAGCGGAAACGGTTTTTACTTTGTCACAGAAATCAATCATAAATCACTCAAAGAATTACCGCAGCGCATTTTATTATTGGCGCAAGACGATGAGCAAACTGGGCGTCGCTACATCAAATCGCTCGAGAAAATCGAGGCGTTCGCCGCGCCAAATACGCCGAGAAACCAACTGCATTTTTTGCTACATTTGAACCCATAACAAACTTGTCAATGCAATCAAAATGGAAAATTCACAAAAAGAACTCGCCAACTATTTTTGGTTTTTTAGCGTTTGCTTTTTCGGTTTTTAGACTGCTTGTCATCTTCAGCAAACAACTTTCAGCGGCAACTGCTGGTGAAGCATTCAAAGTTCTGCTCATGGGCTTTCGGTTTGATTGTACAGCCGTTTCGTATTTTGTCATTATTCCTTATATATTATTGCTCGCGTTTTGAGCAGATGGGGTAAACCGATCCAGCCAGAATCGCGCGCATCATTTGCCAATATATATTCGTGCTTTTATCAACGGTGATTTGTTTTGTTACCATCAATTATTTTGGAGAATACCACAACCAGTTCAACAACTTTTTGTTTTTGGGATTATACGACGATCAAAAGCAGGATGAAGACTATAATGGAAGATTTTCATCCGTGGCGAACCTGATTGGAATGCTACTCACCATCATCGCATATGGATTTTGCGGTATTTTGAACACAAAGATTTTATCTACCGACGGGCAAAACTTCGATTTAAAATCATCGCGTTGTCGTGGTAATGGTCAGTTTGATTTTGATGGTTTTTAGCTTGCGCGGGGATCGGTTACTTCGGTGCCGGCATTGCGCAAATGGGCAGGCGTTTCTAAAGATGCTTTTGAACAAACGGTCATCAACCCCTATCGTTCGCTCATTTATGCAATGGAAGATTTTGATTTAAATCAATTTGCTTTTGACACCAATCCGTATATGGATGAAGCTTCATTTAAAGCCTATTTCAATCAACCGTTGGAATCGATTACCCCAAGAAAACGGCTTCTGGCATATCATCTGAAAAGCCCAAACAAATCTTTTTAGTCATCAAGCGGAAAAGCTATGATTCGTGGCCGCTCATGGAAAAGTATCAACCATTTTTGTTCTCTACACACCAGTAAAATCAAAAACAACGGAACGCATTCAGCCATTTTCTGCCGGCGGCCGATGCCATACTTTTGATTCGTTCGGAGCCATCGTAACCAACGTGCCGTATTGTGGCGTGAACATTAGTAAAATTGGGCAAGTGAATGATCCGTTTGCGACCTCTTTATTTAGTCAATTTAACAAACTGAATTATCAAACCAATCTGTTTTACGGCGGATTTTCAAGTTGGCAAAACATCGAGGAATTCTCAAAATACCAAGGCGTTCAGCGATTTTTCTCCGAACCGATGCCGGTGGTGACAGCGAATCGGGTACTTGGGTGTCGAGGATGAAAATTATTTGATTTGGTTTTGAGCAAAACCGACGCGCAAAAAGAGTCACTCAATGTGATTTTGACTTCGAGTTATCACGCGCCATATACGGTAGATGCTGCTCAAAAAGGATTTCCGTACCAATCAGAAAGACTTTCCGGCTTCGGTTCAAAAATATTTTGACGGCAGCATGACCCTAGAAGAAATCGGGCATTTGTATGGAGATTACGCCATTGGCAAATTCATCGAAAAGCCCAAAAGAAATATCCTGATGCTGTGTTTTTGTTTACCGGAGATCACTGGGCGTCGCTTTATCAACAGTCATCCGAATTTATACGAACGCAGTTCAGTGGATTGGTGATGTTCGGCAAAAACATTCCAAAAGCACAACCCAAAACCGCCGGTTCGGCTTACTGACATTATGCCTACTTTGATTGAAATGGTCGCGCCCAAAGGTTTTGAATACTTGGCAGTTTTGGCACTCGTTGTATGCGCCACGCAAAGATTTGAGCATCAGTTTTTAACAAAAATGGTACGCAAACCAAATGTTTTACATGCCTAAAAAGATGCAGCGGTAGAATCCATTGATTTAAATACGATGCAAGAAAATACAACACCTTCTACTCCACTCAAAAAGACTATAATCTGCAAATGGCTTTGTTGTGATGGTACCAGAAAGGAAATCAATTGCAGAAAAAAACTCAGAAATAATTCAGATTTGTATCTAAAACAGAAAAATAAAAAAATGCAACACCTTATTGACCGCTTCATCAGCTACGTGACCACGACACCGAATCAGACGCGACCTACCCACAACGCCCAGCACCGCCAAACAACTGCTCGGCCAACAAATCCACGAAGAACCTAAGAGCATCGGTATGACCGAAGTAACCATCGACCAGAACGGTTATGTGATGGGCACTTTTGCCATCGAATGTAAACCACAAAGTTCCGACCATTGGGTTTGTTTCGCATTACGATACTTCGCCTGATTTTACCGGAGCAAACGTAAATCCGCGCGTGGTGAAATTCATGATGGCGGCGATATTGTTTTGAATAAAAAAGAAAACATTGTTCTGTCGCCGAGTTATTTTAAAGATTTACTTCTTATATAAAGGACAAACGCCTATTGTGACCGACGGATTGACTTTGCTCGGTGCCGATGACAGCTGGATTGACTGAAATTGTTTCCGGCGATGAATATCTAATTCAAAAAATCCGCACATCAAACACGGAAAAAATTCGCGTGGGTTTTACGCCTGATGAAGAAATTGGCCGCGGAGCTGATTTGTTTGATGTCAAAAAATTTGTGCCGATTGGCCTACACTATGGACGGAAGCCAAGTGGGCGAACTCGAATATGAAAACTTCAATGCCGCCGGAGCTGTAAAATTATTCCCAAAGGCAAAAGCGTGCATCCAGGTTATGCCAAGGGCAAGATGATCAATTCGATGCTGATTGCCAATGATTTTCATCAATGAATTACCCAAAAATGAAACGCCGCAAGAAACCAAAGGCTACGAAGGTTTTTACCACGTAACAGGACTTTCGCGCATTGAAGAATCAAAAGTAGAACTGATTATTCGCGACCACGACATGCAAAAGTTCAAAGCGCAAAAAACATGTGGCCGATGTGGTTAAAAAAATCAACCGAAAATTTGCCAAACAATTCGGCGAAGATATCGCGGTAGCCGAAATCAAAGATCAATACTACAATATGAAAGAGAAAGTCACACCGGTACGTATAGTAGATTTGGCCGAAAAAGCCATGAAAGATTTGGTATCAAAACCGCTCATTAAACCGATTCGCGGCGGAACTGATGGTTGCAGATTGTCGTACATGGGATTGCCTTGCCCGAATATTTTGCCGGTGGTCACAACTTCCACGGAAAATATGAATACGTGCCGGTTGGAGAGCATACAAAAAGCTGTCGATGTGATTGTGCGCATTGCCGAATTAACCGCCACAACCGACTTCAAAGAAAAACTAAAAAATCAAAATAATTGAAAGACGAGGCCAAACATACTTGGGATAAAGTCAACTCTTGGGCAGAAGAACTAGGATTTGCCTTCAAAGCATCATCGCCTAAACCTCGCTGGTTGAAACCTGAAAAATGGGGTGGCGAAGTCTACACGCACAACGGCAAAAAATATAATCGGTATTGGTGTTTTAAAAACTATTGTACACTTGGTTTTTTAATGGTGTATTTCTGAAAGATGAAGCAAAGTTTTGGTCAATGCACAAGAAGGCGTCACCAAAGCCTTGCGTCAATGGAGGTTTTATGATAAATCCGAAATCAACGAATCAATGATTTTGGCTTATATCGCCGAGGCTATATCCAACGAAGAAAAGGATTGCGCATAAACCCGAGAAAAAGCCACCATCATCAGTGGGTTTTTACATCATCAACTCGCCGAAGACGAACTTTGAAAGAGCATTTTGAACAACTCACACCTTATAAACAGCGGGAATACATGGAATACATTGATACTGCTAAATCGCGAGGAAACCAAAAAATCACGCGCATGGAAAAAATCAAACCCATGATTCTGGCCGGAAAAGGATTGAACGACCAATACAATAAAAAAAGCCTCCTGAAAAACGGAGGCTTTTTTGTTGAAGTTAAGTTATGCTTTCTTGTTGAGCGCTGCGCTCATTTCCATTGAAACAGCCGATCGCTCCATTTTTGAGTTTGCCCGACATGGTCTCAATGATGATGGTCGTTTTAGCAAGCTCGGCAATTTTACCGTGTAAACCCGCTTTTGGTTACGATTTTGTCACCTACTTTCAAATCGGCTTCGAATTGTTTTTCAAGTTTCATTCGTTTTTGTTGTGGGCGAATCATAAAGAAATAAATCACCACAAACATCAAAATGAACGGTAAAAATTGTTGGATTTGTGCCATGTTATCAGTTTTAAATTTTGATTTTTAGATTTACATTAAACCGCGACCGGTTTTGTTGAGTTTGCCATCGGTTTGAAATCTTTAACCAAATTATCGAGTAATCTCGCTGATAAAAATACTGCCTTAGGCGTTGAATATTCCTTAGCAATTTCAAGGTATTCGTTGATGGTTACTTTGACCGGAATTGACGGAAATTTCAAGAATTCAGCAATGGCCATTTTGAGGATGATTGTATCGATTTCGGCAATGCGCTCTCGGTGTCCCAATTGGGCGTTTTGTTTTCGTAGAATTTGACAAAGTCTTTTTCGTTGAGCACGGTTTTTCGGAACAAATCGATGGCAAAAGCGCGGTCATCTTCGTCTTTGTACAACTTCGAACCTGAAAAGTTGCGTCTTTATCTGACTTTAATTGTTGGAGAGTTGTTTGATGATTTGTAAAGGGACTAATGGAACATATCATCAGCCCACGTAAGTTTGAAATCTTCAGATAATCGTAGAGTTTTTCGTTACTCGCAATCAAATCCGTCAGTAAACAAATTCAAAGCAAAATCGCGGTCTTCTTCAAACTTATTGATGCGGTTTTTCATGTAGGCCGCATACAAATTTGATTGCTTACGTGGCCGAGCAACAACAAAATATAGTCGTCATTGAGTTTCCAATTGTTGATTTTGCGGTAGTCAATAGCTTGCAAAGCGATTGATTCTCGGCCAACATATTGAAGACAGCGTTGTGGATGAATTTTGGTTGATTTTTTCGGCGGTGGCCAAATGTTTGGTGCGCGCTTTTTCTTGATACTCTTGTTCTTTCTGGCGAATTTCAATCACAGCTGAAAGCATGAGCAGGTACAAATCGAGCATATTCTCAACGCTGTACAGCAGGAATTTTTCTTCCTTTTCTAATTGCCTGAACCTGTTTGATGCATCGCATAAATAGACTGCATCACTTTTGGCACGGATATGTCGCCTGTTGAGCACCGATAAAGAACTTTAAAAATTAAACGGAGCGACCTGTGGGAATCGCTCCGCAAAAATAAGAATATTATTGATTCTGAGACCCAGATTTTATTTTTCTCGCTTTCGGTCTTCGATGCGTTTTTCAGCAATAGACAGAGCCGCTTGATGCGTGGTTACACCTTGGGTTTGTGCAAAGCTGAAGATTTCGAGTGTAGTATTATAGATATTTTCAGTTCTGCGCATGGCTTCGTCTTTTCCGTAACCTACAATTTCTCCATACAATACTGATGATGCCACCCGCGTTGATTAAGAAGTCAGGTGCATAAGCAATGCCCATATCTTTGAGCAATTGTCCGTGTACGACTTCGTTGGCTAATTGGTTGTTGGCAGCTCCGGCTATCACGCTTGATTCGGTGAATGGTTTCGTCGTTGATGGTCGCACCTAGCACAAGGCGCATAGATATCTACATCAGCACTGTACAAATCAGCACCTCTATATATAGTAGCGCCATATTTACTTTCAATTTCATGCAATCTGCCTTCGTTGATGTCGGTAATTTGCACCAAAGCGCCTTCTTTGGTTAAATAATCTACCAAGGTTTCACCCACGTGACCAATGCCTTGCACCAAAACTTTTACCGCTCAAGTTGTTTCGAACCGAATTGGAATTGGGTCAGTTAAGCCATTCCTATGACGCTTACATGCTGTCACCGGAGATGGATTTCCTGAACCACCGCGCGATTCTGAAATTCCGAGTCATATGAAGTATAGTCTCGGATCAAATCCATATCAGCGGTGGTGGTTCCAACATCTTCGGATGATGTATTTTCCGCTAAGCGAATCGATAAACTGACCAAATTTGATGATCATTTCAGGTGTTTTTTCGGTTTTTGCATCGGCAATCACCCGCTTTTCCGCCCCCAAATTCAAACCTGAAACAGCTGATTTATAAGTCATTCCACGCGACAATCGCAAAACATCGTTTAAGGCTTCCCACTCGTTCGGTATATTTCCACATACGCGTTCCGCCCAAAGCCGCCCCTAAAACTGTGTTATGGATACCCACATATTGCTTTTAATCCAGTATCTTTGTCGTTGCAAAAAACGATCTGCTCGTGATTGTCAAATGATACTTGCCCGAAACCGGATCAACTTTGTGAAGCTCTTTGAGTAACGATTTCTGTAGTCATAATTTGAAATTTAAATTGGGGGTATCTTTAAAAATGCCGCAAAATTATTATTAAAATCAGAATTCATCACAATATATTTAGCTTTAATTGTCATATTATTAAAAATTTCACGCGACTCGTTTCAATCACCAAAAAATTGCTACTGATTTAACTAAAAACCAATCATCATTAATTGATTGTCATAATAAAATGAAAAGATTCACAGTATTTAAATAAATATTTCGTCAAATATAAATACCACTTTTTAACGGAATTATTACCACGATTGTGGCGCAAATCTTCTCACCGTATACGCCCAAACTCATCAGTAGTTCTTTTAAGGCGATTGAAGATTTCTCTCATCATCTCACGCTCCGGTTTCAATGATTAGGCAAGAACTCATCCACAATATTTTGTTGATTATTTCAACAACGATTGTTGCTGGATTTTTGACTTTTTTTGATGCGACAAACCTTGATTGTGATGTCTCGCCACATTGAATTTGACCTCAAAATGAAGTTTTCAAACAATACGAAAATCGCAAAATTTCTACAAACAAAATCGAACTGGTGATTTAATGAACCGCATCAGCGAAGATGTCAGCAAAGTACGCATGTTGGGCCGGCAGTGATGTATACTATCAACACCATTATTCGCTTTGCCATTGTGATTGTTTATATGTATCACGTGTCGCCTAGACTCACCTTATATTCATTATTGCCACTGCCGCTGCTTTCCTACGCCATTTTTAAACTTAGCTCTGAAATCAATAAGCGCAGCACTATTTTTCAGCAATACTCTTCAAAAATATCGAGTTTTACCCAAGAAGTTTTTTCGGGATCTATGGATTAAGGCTTATTCGCTCGAAAATCAATACCAAGATCAATTGGGTGATTTGTCTGAAGAAAGCAAACCAAAAGCTCTGCATTTCCGGCCAAAGCGAATTTACCATTTGGGCCGCTCATGCTCGCATTGATAGGCACGAGTAACTTGGTAGTTATTTACTTTGGCGGAATGGATGTACATTAACGGCAGCATTCAGAGCATTGGAACTATTGCCGAGTTCATTCTATATATCAACATGCTTACTTGGCCGGTTGCTTCGTTTGGTTGGGTTTCATCAATGAAAAGAAGCCGAAGCCTCGCAGAAACGCATCAATGAATTTTTGAAAATTCAAATCCGATATTCTAAACCTACATCCACAACCAACCGTTATTGAAGGAAATATAGAGTTCAAAAACGTAAGCCTAACTTATGACGACACAAACATCGAGGCCATCAACAGCTGGTCAAAAAGGCGAAACCTTGGCGATTTTGGGCAAAACAGGCGCCGGAAAATCTTCTGTTTTATCGTTGATTTGCAGATTGTATGACAGTTCAAACGGCGAGATTTTGATTGATGGAAAACCAATTAGCCAAGTCAATTTATACGATTTAAGAAACAGCATCGGAACCGTTCCGCAAGATGCTTTTGTTCTCAGATGTATTCATTAAAACAACATCAAATTCGGCAACGAAAACGCCTCGGATGACCAAGGTGATTTTGGCTGCAAAAAAAGCAGTAGTACACGACAACATTATGCAATTTAACAATGCATATGAAACCGTTTTGGGCGAGCGTGGTATTACGCTTTCGGGCGGATAAAACAACGCATTTCGATTGCTCGTGCATTGATTAAAGACGCGCCTATTTTGTTGTTAGACGACTGTTTATCAGCTGTAGACACCGAAACAGAAGAAATTATTTGATGCATTTGATGGATTTTTGCAAAGACAAAACCAATGTGATTGTGAGTCATCGCGTATCGTCAGCCAAAAATGCTGACAAAATTATCGTGCTCGATCAAGGGAAGATTATTCAATGAAGGTACCACAATCAACTCATAAACCAAGAAGGTTATTATGCTGAATTATATCAAAACAACTTTCAGAAAAGAAATGTCTGAATAGTTGTTTTGTAATACAATTTTTATCATTTTTGACGAACATTAACCAAATTAACAGACCGTAGGATATGAGAGAAAATGATATGCTAGAGAAAGAAGAAATTTTTTCAAAATACCAGAGCCGGAAGAAGAACGTATTTTTTTGATGTGCGCAACCAAAGCTGAAGATTACTACATCACGATTACCAGAGTAAAAAATTTACTGAAGACGACGGATCTTTTCACTTTAAGAAGCACAAAATTTACTTATACAAAGAAGAGACTTTGCCGCTTTTGCCGAAATCTTAAACGATATGACTTCATATGTGCTCAATCAAAAAGGCGAAGAAGTTATCTCAGAAAGACATCAAAAAGACTTTAAAAGAGAATATGCAGAACGCAGTTTGGATGATGCTCAAAAAACAAGAATTTCACCGATGTAGATTTTGACGATATTTAACAAAATCTAACCATAAAAACCGCTAACCTCGAAAGGCCGCACTTTTCGGGGTTTTTTTATGCTTTGAAAAATGATATAAACTTTCGCCTTTGAAAATGTTAAAAACTAAAAATTAACATTTCTTTAAATTTTATGGTTTTGAGCCATATTTCTACCAAAAAATATAATTTTGAAGCTTGGTTTTTTGTGCCTTTTCTCATACATAAAAGATGCATAAACAACTTGTTAGACGATGATTTACAGAAACAAAAATAAATCCCGATTTGAAAATTAAATCGGGAAGCCCCTCAAAAAATATGAAAATTAAACCTCAAATCCGTTTTAAAAAACTTATTTCTCGCATTGATTATTCTTACTATTCGTGTTGAATTTTCATTTGCTCAAAATGAACACCTCAAAACGCAAACTACACCCCAAAAACAATCGATTATTAGGCCCCATTCAAATTACCGGAAATTTCAGCATTTGCTTGCCGGGGCCATCAACAACTCAACTTACCGGGTCGGGAGATCAGGTGTTCCGCATCCAACCACTCCTTGACTTTCATCAAATACACCGGTAGCGACTGTTGACAATACCGACTAGTAACTGCTGTGGATTTCGTTCTACTAGTATTGGCTATTCAGATAACGCTGAATCAACTTTTGTAAATGTATTCGTAAGTGCATACCCAACAGTTACTGGCCCTTTCTCCGACTGAAGCATGTGCCGGTGGGACTGTACAACTGACTGGTTCTTTTGTTCCCCAATGCTTCAACTCCATGGACTTTGGCTGACACTTCACTGCTACAGTTGACACTTCCGGTTTGGTTACCGGTGTTGCTGCGGGAACTGTAAATATTACCTACATGAATCTCGGTGGTTGTACGGCATCAATACGGTAACAATCGCTTCCCTTTATTATCACCCACTATTAGCTGTGGTACCTACTATAACTCTGTTACCTTTACATGGCCTGCTGTGACCAATGCTTCAACCTACACAGTTGTTTATTCTATCAACAGTGGTGGATATGTTTTGGTACTTCAGGAAATATTCTAACTTGACAAAAAAACGGGATTAATCCCGAGACAGTGTTACTGTTTTTATTACTCCATCAGCTTCTGGAAATTGTTTTACAGGAGTTTCTTCAGGACCTGTCGCTTTCCTGAGTTGCGATGCAACCAGCACACCAACAGCACCAATATTGGCACCATAACCCAACCAACTTGCTCAACGCCTACCGGTAGTGTACAACTTACTGGACTTCCAGCGGGAACTTGGACCATTAATCCGGGAGCCATTACTGGCCTTGGTGCAACCTATACCGTATCTGGTCTTGCTACAGGTAGTTATACATTTACGGTAAAAATTCTTTTGGCTGTACTTCGGTCGCATCTGCCTCAGCAACTATCAATGCGCAACCACCAACGCCATCGGCTCCGACCATCGGCACCATAACCCAACCAAATTGTTCAACAGTTACCGGTAGTGTGTACAGCTTACCGACTTCCGGCGGGAACTTGGACCATTAATCCGGGAGCTATTGCAGGGTCAGGAGCGACTTCATACTGTTATGACCTGCTGCTGCAGCAAGTTATACTTTACTGTAACCAATTCGGTTGGCTGCCCTTCAGTCGCATCTGCCTCAGCAACTATCAATGCAACCTCCTACACCATCAGCGCCAACCATCGGGACAGTTACACAAACTACTTGTGCTTCAGCCATCGGAAGTATTGAACTTACCGGACTTCCGGCGGGAACTTGGACCATTAACCCAGGAGCTATTGCTGGATCAGGAGCCATTTATACAATTTCGGGATTAACAGCGGGAAGTTATAGTTATACCGTAACCAATTCGGTTGGGTGTACTTCAGCAGCTTCAGCTTCAACAACCATAAACGCGCAGCCACCAACGCCATCGGCTCCTACCATCGGAACCATAACACAACCAACTTGTTCAACGGCTACCGGTAGTGTACAGCTTACTGGACTTCCAGTGGGAACTTGGACCATTAACCCAGGAGCTATTGCAGGGTCAGGAGCGACTTATACTGTTAGCGGACTTGCCGCTGCAGCAAGTTATACTTTTACTGTAACCAATGCCTCAGGATGTACTTCAGTCGCATCTGCTTCAGCAACTATCAATGCACAACCTCCTACACCATCGGCGCCAACCATCGGAACAGTTACACAACCAACATGTTCAACGGCTACCGGAAGTATTGAACTTACCGGACTTCCGGCGGGAACTTGGACCATTAATCCGGGAGCCATTGCAGGTTCTGGTGCGACTTATACTGTTAGCGGACTTGCCGCTGCAGCAAGTTATACTTTTACAGTGACTAATTCGGTTGGTTGCCCTTCAGCCGCTTCAGCTTCAACAACCATAAACGCGCAGCCACCAACACCTTCTGCGCCAACTATCGGCACTGTCACACAAACCACTTGTGCTTCAGCCACCGGAAGTATTGAACTTACCGGACTTCCGGCCGGAACGTGGACCATTAACCCAGGAGCTATTGCTGGATCAGGAGCCATTTATACAATTTCAGGATTAACTGCCGGCAACTATAGTTTTACCGTAACCAATTCGGTTGGTTGTCCTTCTGCGGCCTCAGCTTCAACGACCATCAACGCACAGCCACTAACATTCCTGCGCCAACCATTGAACGATTACACAACCAACTTGTTCAACAGCTACCGGAAGTATTGAACTTACTGACTTCCGGCGGGAACTTGGACCATTAATATCCGGGAGCTATTGTGGTGGCCGGGAGCGATTATACTGTTAGCGGACTTGCCGCTGCAGCAAGTTATACTTTATTGTAAACTACCGTTCAGGCTGTACTTCAGTCGCATCTGCCTCAGCAACTATCAATGCACAACCACCAAATTCCCTCGGCGCCTACCACATCGAACAGTTACACAACCAACATGTTCAACGGCTACTGGAAGTATTGAACTTACCGGACTTCCGGCGGGAACTTGACCATTAATCCGGAGCCATTGCAGGTTCTGGTGCAACTTATACAATTTCGGGATTAACAGCAGGCAGCTATAGTTATACTGTAACCACCCGGTTGGTTGCCCTTCTGCGGCCTCAGCTTCAACAACCAGCAAACGCGCAGCTACCAACACCTTCTGCGCCAACTATCGGCACTGTCATTAAACCACTTGTGCTTCCAGCCACCGGAAGTATTGAACTTACCGGACGTGGGGCCGGAACGTGGACCATTAACCCCAGGAGCTAACATGGTTGATCAGAGCCATTTATACAGCACTGGATTAACAGCGGAAGTTATAGTTATACCGTAACCAATTCGGTTGGGTGTACTTCAGCAGCTTCAGCTTCAACAACCATAAACGCGCAGCCACCAACGCCATCGGCTCCTACCATCGGAACCATAACACAACCAACTTGTTCAACGGCTACCGGTAGTAAAGGCTTACCGGACTTCCAGTGGGAACTCTGACCATTAACCCAGGAGCTTACGGCAGGGTCAGGAGCGACTTATACCGTTAGCGGACTTGCCGCTGCAGCAAGTTATACTTTTACTGTAACCAATGCCTCAGGATGTACTTCAGTCGCATCTGCTTCAGCAACTATCAATGCACAACCTCCTACACCATCGGCGCCAACCATCGGAACAGTTACACAACCAACATGTTCAACGGCTACTGAAGTATTGAACTTACCGGACTTCCGGCGGGAACTTGGACCATTAATCCGGGAGCCATTGCAGGTTCTGGTGCGACTTATACTGTTAGCGGACTTGCCGCTGCAGCAAGTTATACTTTTACAGTGACTAATTCGGTTGGTTGCTCCTTCAGCCGCTTCAGCTTCAACAACCATAACGCGCAGCCACCAACACCTTCTGTACACCATCGGCACTGTCACACAAACCACTTGTGCTTCAGCCACCGGAAGTATTGAACTTACCGGACTTCCGGCCGGAACGTGGACCATTAACCTCCAGGAGCTACGCGGATCAGGAGCCATTTATACAATTTCAGGATTAACTGCCGGCAACTATAGTTTTACCGTAACCAATTCGGTTGGTTGTCCTCTGCGGCCTCAGCTTCAACGACCATCAACGCACAGCCAATTAACACCTTCTGCGCCAAATCTGGAACGATTACACAACCAACTTGTTCAACAGCTACCGGAAGTATTGAACTTACCGGACTTCCGGCGGGAACTTGGACCATTAATCCGGGAGCTATTGCAGGTTCTGGAGCCAATTATACAATTTCAGGATTAATCGCTGGTAACTATAGTTATACCGTAACCAATTCGGTTGGGTGTACTTCGGCGGCCTAAACATCAACAACTATCAATGCACAGCCACCAACTCCATCGGCTCCACTCTTAACCGGAAATATCACGCAGTGTTATAATCACCAATACAAACTCTAGATGCCAATAATGCCATCACACCTGCGACAGGAATTACCGTAACTTGGTATGATGCCGCAACCGCTGGACTCGTGGTTACAACTCCGACTTTAAGCACCGTTGGAACCGTGACTTATTACGCCGGAGCTAATGACGGAACTTGTAATTCACTCACCAGAACAGCCGTTACTAACCATCAATCCGGCTCCAGCGGCTCCAATTTCAACCGGAAATATTACGCAGTGTGAATTATCTCCTATACAGACTTTAGATGCCAATACTGTGACGTTGTTCCCGTATCAGGGATTACGTTACATGGTATAACTTACCAACAGGTGGAATCTGTAGTAGCAACGCCTACTCTTAACGTTGTTGGAACCGTGACCTATTACGCCGAGCTAATGATGGAACTTGTCCTCATCATATTCAAGAACTGCGGTAACGCTTACCATCAATCCGGCGCCGGCTGTGCCAATTTCAACAGGCAATATTACCCAATGTGAGCAATCACCGATTCAAACTCCTAGATGCCAACAACGCCATCACACCAGCAACCGGAATTACAATCACTTGGTATGATGCTCCAACCGGCGGGCTAGTGGTTCCGAACTCCAACTTTAAGCCGTTGGAACAGTAATTTATTATGCTGAAGCGAATGACGGAACTTGTAGTTCACTGACTAGAACAGCCGTTACTTTGACCATCAATCCGAAAGCAGCCGGCGGCTCCGACTTCAACCGGAAATATTACCCAGTGTGAGCAATCGCCGATTCAAACCCTCGATGCCAACAATGCCATCACACCTGTGAGTGGTCAAACCGTAGTATGGTATGATGCACCAATCGGTGGACTGGTGGTTCCGACCCCGACTTTAAACACCGTTGGAACTGTGACTTATTACGCCGAAGCCAATGATGGAACTTGTCCTTCGTATTCAAGAATTGCGGTAACACTAACCATCAATCCGGCCCCGGCGGCGCCAATTTCAACCGGAAATATTACCCAGTGTGAGCAATTGCCGATACAAACTCTAGATGCCAACAACGCCATCACACCAGCAACCGGAATTACAATCACTTGGTATGATGCGGCAACCGCTGGACTGGTGGTTACAACTCCGACTTTAAACACCGTTGGAACCGTGACTTATTACGCCGAGGCTAATGACGGAACTTGTAATTCACTCACCAGAACAGCCGTTACTTTAACCATCAATCCGGCCCCGGCGGCTCCAACTTCAACCGGAAATATCACGCAGTGCGAGCAATCGCCGATACAAACTTTAGATGCCAACAATGCTATCACACCAGCGACAGGAATTACCGTAACTTGGTACGATGCCCCAACCGCTGGACTAGTGGTTCCGACTCCGACTTTAAACACCGTTGGAACCGTAACTTATTATGCCCAAGCTAATGACGGAACTTGTAATTCACTCACCAGAACAGCCGTTACTTTGACCATCAATCCGGCGCCGGCAGCTCCGACTTCAACCGGAAATATTACGCAGTGTGAATTATCTCCGATACAGACTTTAGATACCAATAATGCGATTGTTCCTGTATCAGGGATTACGGTTACATGGTATAACTTACCAACAGGTGGAACTGTAGTAGCAACACCTACTCTTAACGTTGTTGGAACCGTGACTTATTACGCCGAAGCTAATGACGGAATCATTCTTCGTATTCAAGAACTGCGGTAACGCTTACCATCAATCCATGCCCGGCGGCTCCAACTTCAACCGGAAATACGCAGTGCGAGCAATCACCAATACAAACTCTAGATGCCAATAATGCCATCACACCAGCAACCGGAATTACAATCACTTGGTATGATGCGGCAACCGCTGGACTGGTAGTTCCTACTCCGACTTTAAACACCGTTGGAACCGTGACTTATTACGCCGAGGCTAATGACGGAACTTGTAATTCACTCACCAGAACAGCCGTTACTTTAACCATCAATCCGGCCCCGGCGGCTCCAATTTCAACCGGAAATATTACGCAGTGTGAATTATCTCCGATACAGACTTTAGATGCCAATAATGCGATTGTTCCTGTATCAGGGATTACGGTTACATGGTATAACTTACCAACAGGTGGAACTGTAGTAGCAACACCTACTCTTAACGTTGTTGGAACCGTGACTTATTACGCCGAAGCTAATGACGGAACTTGTCCTTCGTATTCAAGAACTGCGGTAACGCTTACCATCAATCCGGCGCCGGCGGCTCCAACTTCAACCGGAAATATCACGCAGTGCGAGCAATCACCAATACAAACTCTAGATGCCAATAATGCCATCACACCTGCGACAGGAATTACCGTAACTTGGTATGATGCCGCAACCGCTGGACTCGTGGTTCCTACTCCGACTTTAAACACCGTTGGAACCGTGACTTATTACGCACAGGCTAATGACGGAACTTGTAATTCACTCACCAGAACAGCCGTTACTTTAACCATCAATCCGGCTCCGGCGGCTCCAACTTCAACCGGAAATATTACGCAGTGTGAATTATCTCCTATACAGACTTTAGATGCCAATAATGCGATTGTTCCTGTATCAGGGATTACGGTTACATGGTATAACTTACCAACAGGTGGAACTGTAGTAGCAACGCCTACTCTTAACGTTGTTGGAACCCTGACTTATTTCGCCGAGGCTAATGACGGAACTTGTCCTTCGTATTCAAGAACTGCGGTAACGCTCACCATCAATCCGGCGCCGGCTGCGCCAATTTCAACCGGAAATATTACCCAGTGTGAGCAATTGCCGATACAAACTCTTAATGCGAGCAATGCAATTACACCGGTGAGTGGTCAAACCGTGGTATGGTATGATGCGCCAACCGGAGGTAATGTTGTTACACCAAACTGGAATACACTAGGAAGCATTACTTATTACGGAGAATCAACCAATGGAACATGCCCATCTTACTCAAGAACTGCTGTCACCTTGACCATTATTCCAGCTCCTGGAGCACCTATTTTTGGTAATGATACTACAGAATGTGCTCAATCGCCATTACAAACACTGACTGCAATGGCAGTAGTACCACCTGGGCAAATTGTTCGTTGGTATGATGCCCCTACTGGTGGAAATTTAGTTTCAAACCCTATTTTACACAGTATTGGAACTATCACTTATTACGGAGAAACCTATGACGGAAATTGTAGTTCAACCACAAGGCTTCCGGTTGTATTAACCATTAACCCTTCGCCAGCAGCTCCGGTTTCGGGTGGTGACATTAGACAGTGTGAGCAATTGCCAATTCAAACTCTAACGGCAACAGCAACAGTTCCTGTTGGGCAAAATATCCTCTGGTATAATGCACAAACCGGAGGAAGCATTGTTGCTAACCCTACACTCAACACTCCAGGAACTGTTACTTATTATGCCGAAGCAACTGACGGAACTTGTAATTCACTGACCAGAACCGCTGTTAGTTTAACCATTGATCCAGCTCCTATCGCTCCGGTTTCAGGAGGTAATATTACAGAATGTGCTCAAGCTCCGCTACAAACGCTCACTGCAACAGCAACCGTACCTTCGGGGCAAACGGTTACTTGGTTTGCTTCTGCTACCGGTGGTATTGCTATTACAAGCCCAACTTTGAATGCTGTAGGCACCGTAACTTACTATGCTGAGGCCAGTCAAGGAAGTTGTAAATCATTTACAAGAACCTCAGTGACTCTTACCATAAATCCATCTCCGGCTCCTCCTATAACTGGTGGAGATATTACCCAATGCGCCAACAACCCTATTCAGACACTAACTGCTACTGCAACGCCAGCCAACATTGGGGATACAATTACATGGTATGATGCCCCAACTGGTGGAAACTTGGTGTTCACGCCACAATTGAACACCTTTGGAGCCATTACTTATTATGCTGAATCAAACAATGGGTTGTGTCCTTCATTGACCAGAACTGCTGTGACTTTAACTTTAAATGCTAAACCATCAGCACCAACGGTCATCATTACCCAACCTGATTGTACTACAAGCACTGGCTCATTTACGGTATTCCCTGTGGCTCCGGGCGTTACCTACAGTTTTGACGGAGGTCCGTTTACCAGTACTACTTTTTATGATTTGATACCGGATAATTCAACGCATACTTTGGTGGCTCAGAACATTTCAAACTGTACTTCATCAATAACAAACATTATCATTCAGCAACAGCCTGCTACCCCAAATGCTCCAGTAGTTAATGTAACCCAACCAAGTTGTACCGTTGCTACCGGAACCATTGACATCATACCAGTCATCGGAGAAACCTATAGTTTTGACAACGGTCCATACATTTTGACCCTAAATTATCCGAATTTGTTTGATGGCTCAACACATACCATCCGAGCTAAAAATGCGGCCGGTTGTGTTTCATCCATTACAACAGTATTGCTTGATGTACAACCAACGACTCCGTCAGCACCTGTTTTGACTGCTACCCAACCTAGTTGTGCTATATCAACCGGAAGCATCAGCGTTGCTGGCAATATAGGAGAAACCTATAGCATTGATGGAGGTCCGTTTACCAGCAATCTCACTTATCCGAATTTAGCGGCCGGATCTACGCATAATGTTCGCGCACAAAATGCTGCGGGATGTATCTCAACATCCAGTACATTTACATTAGACCCACAACCGCCAACTCCAAGCACTCCGGCATATACTATGAATCCGCCTAATTGTACTGATAATTTTGGTTCGATTGATATTATTCCGATACCGGGTGAGTTATACAGTTTTGATGGCGGACCGTTTACGACTGCCACTTTAAGTTACCAAAATTTACCATCGGCTTCAACGCACACTATTGTAGCCCAAAATAGTTTTGGTTGTGAATCAGCAGCTGCGGTCATCAATATCAACCCACAACCGGTAACACCATTACCAGTATTGTACGACGGTGTGATTTGTGTCGATGAAATAACCGGCGTTCCGTTTAAAACGTACATCTTAGACACACAACTCAACTTAGCAACCCACAGTTTTGTATGGTACTTTAACGGTGCGGTTACAACTGATACAGGAAATGCCATTCAAGTGACACAACCGGGGCTTTATGGTGTAATTGCCACCCACATCAATGGTTGTAGCTCGGCTTTGGTTACAGCGCAAGTCACTTCATCTTCGCCGGGCTTGAGTTTTGATACTGAGGTAAGTAACCAATTCAGCAATCAAACTTCAGTAATAGTTACAGTCAATTCAGGAACCGGTCCGTTCTTGTATCAGATGGATCACGGTCCGTTGCAAGAATCAAATATTTACTATTCAGTAACGCCAGGCATACATCATATCAGAGTAACCGATGCGGCAGGTTGTACCGATTTATCAGACGAAGTACTGGTTTTAGGCTATCCAAACTTCTTTACTCCGAACGGAGATGGCTTCAACGATACTTGGAACGTAGTTGGTCTTGAACAACATCCTGATACAGAAATCTACATTTTTGACCGCCACGGAAAATTCATCAAACAAATCAGTTCAACCACCGATGGTTGGGACGGAACCATGAACGGGCAACCGCTTCCGTCTACAGATTACTGGTTTAGAGTTGAATACACCGACAAAGGTAAGCGTAAAGAATTCAAGAGCCATTTCTCTTTGGTTCGCTAAGATAAATCCGCACTATATTTAGGAATTTAATTCACTTTCGATTTCACTAAAAAAGAAATAGTCTTTGAATTAAATTCCTATTTTTGCGATGAAAACCATAACTAAATCTCTATGCTTATTATCGGTATTGCCGGCGGAACCGGAAGCGGAAAAACCACCGTAGTGCACCAAATTATGAACGAATTGCCCCAAACCGAAGTGGGCATTATCTCGCAAGATTCTTATTACCGTGACAATTCCAACTTGAGTTTTGAAGAACGCGCTCTCATCAATTTTGATCATCCGCGCGCCATTGATTTTGAACTTTTGGTGCATCATCTGCAAGAACTCAAAGCGGGCAACAACATAGAGCAACCGGTTTATTCATTTGTAACACACAACCGCACCGAAGACACCATCATCACGCACCCGCGAAAAGTAATGATTGTCGAAGGTATTTTGATCCTCACCCATCCGGAATTGCGCAATTTATTTGACGTAAAAATCTTTGTGCACGCCGATTCTGACGAGCGCCTCATTCGCCGTTTACGCCGCGATATTGCCGAGCGCGGACGCGATATGGACGAAGTCCTGAACCGCTATCAAACCACGCTCAAACCGATGCATCAACAGTTCATTGAGCCTACCAAAGCCTTCGCCGATATCATCATCCCGAACGACAAATACAATACGGTAGCCATCGATGTAGTTCGTGCGGTAATTAATCAGCGTATATCATAATTTTTTTGTAGTTTTAGGAGCTTTTTCCCGCTTTTCGCTCATATCTTTTGGCCTGTCGGCACAAAAGGATATCCGCTACAATCGGGGCTAGTTGCGCAACCATGGAAACACCTCAAGAAAATCCACAACCCGAAACTTCTTATAAAGACAAAGCTTGGTATAAGTTTGTGCGCAATCGCTATGTTTGGGTGTTGCTTTTTTTTGGCGTTTGGATGTTGTTTTTGGACAACTATTCCTATTTTGACCACCGCGTTCTGAATCAAGAAATTGAAGAACTCGAGGCCAACAAAAAATACTACCAAGACGAAATCAAAAAAGACGAGCAAAAAATAAAACAGCTCAAAAACCCCAACGAGGTCGAGCGTTATGCCCGTGAAAAATACTATATGAAACGCGACAGCGAAGACGTATACATTGTTGAATACGAAGGTGACACACTTAAAAAAGAACCTTAATTCTGCGCGCAACAACACACTTTTTATGTCTGAAAAACTATTCACCGAATTCGCGCCTGTTTCTTCTAAACAATGGAAGCAACAAATTCAGTTTGAACTCAAAGGTGCCGATTACAACGAAACTTTGGTTTGGAAATCGCCCGAAGGCATCCACGTAAAACCCTTTTACCATGCGGACGAACCCATCGAAAATGCTTCGGTACAAACAAAGGCCAGCCAATTCAGAATCGGGCAAGCCATTTTTGTACAGGATGTAGACAAAACCATCACGCGTTCGCTAGACAACATCGCGCGCGGTGCCGAAAGTTTGTGTTTTACCATTACCGATGCACAAACTGATGTTGCACGCTTGTTACAAAGTTTGCCACTGGATCAAATCAGCGTGCATATTCAATTGTCCTTTTTATCCGAAGGTTTTGTACAAAAAATCCATTCGGCGGCACAAAATCATCCCGAAAAAGTGTTTGTTAGCTTAGATCCGATTGGTCATTTAGCTCAAGACGGCAACTGGATGGAATCATCAGAAAAAGACAACTTTGAAGCGCTCAGAAAAATCATCACCTCCGCACAAAACATATCGATTCTGGGCATCAATGCCGCCTTGTATCAAAATGCCGGTGCCGAAATGGTGCAGCAACTCGCCTACTCTTTGGCTCATGCGAATGAATATTTTAATCAATTAGGTGCACAAAATCAACCGATAATCATTCAGGTTGCGGTGGGTTCAAATTACTTTTTCGAAATTGCCAAACTGCGCGCCTTGCGTTTATTATTTGAAACTTTAGCACAAGAATATGGGCATACCGCCGGTTGCCACATTATGGCCACGCCTTCAAAGCGCAACAAAACTTTGTACGACTACAATGTCAATATGCTGCGCACCACCACCGAATGCATGAGCGCGGTTTTGGGCGGTGCCGATACGGTAACCAATCTTGCCTATGACGCTTTATACCACAAAGACAACGAATTTGGCAGTCGTATTTCGCGCAATCAATTATTGATTCTCAAACACGAAAGTTATTTTGATAAAGTCAACAATCCGGCCGATGGCAGTTACTATATCGAAAGCTTAACCGCGCAACTGGCCGAAAAAGCATTGGTTTTATTCAAAGAAATCGAAGCTACCGGGGGATTTATCAAACAACTTACTGACGGAACGATTCAGCGCAAAATTCAAGAAAGTGCCCAAGAAGAACAACTCGCTTTTGATCAAGGCAAAGAAGTTTTGCTCGGAACCAACAAATATCCCAACAAAGCCGATCGAATGAAAGACGATTTAGAGTTGTATCCGTTTGTCAAAATCAAACCGCGTAAAACCTTGATCAGCCCAATCATTGAAAGACGATTGGCAGAAAAAACGGAACAAGAACGATTAGCCAGCGAAGCCTAAGATGAAAAGAAAAGACCTCCAACATATTACGCTCAATAAAACGGTAACCGACAAGCATCAACCGTCAACCGACAACTTTCACACCGCTGAAGGCATCAATGTACAATCAACGTATACTGCTTCTGATACTCAAGATTCGGAACATCTTGGTTTCGGAGCGGGCTTTGCGCCGAACTTGCGCGGGCCTTATGCAACTATGTATGTTCGGCGCCCGTGGACGATTCGTCAGTATGCCGGATTTTCAACCGCCGAAGAAAGCAACGCCTTTTACCGACGCAACTTAGCTGCCGGTCAAAAAGGATTGTCGGTGGCTTTTGATTTGGCTACGCATCGCGGATATGATTCTGACCACGAGCGCGTAGTGGGCGATGTCGGAAAAGCCGGTGTGGCCATTGATTCGGTAGAAGATATGAAGATTCTTTTTGATCAAATTCCACTCAGTGAAATGTCGGTATCGATGACCATGAATGGCGCCGTTTTGCCAATCATGGCTTTTTATATTGTGGCGGCTGAAGAGCAAGGCGTAGCGCCTGAGTTGCTTTCCGGAACCATTCAAAATGACATTCTCAAAGAATTCATGGTGCGCAACACCTATATTTATCCGCCGACACCCTCGATGAAAATCATTGCGGATATATTTGAATTTACCAGTAAAAAAATGCCCAAATTTAACTCGATTTCTATTTCGGGTTATCATATGCAAGAAGCTGGAGCCACCGCAGACATTGAGCTGGCTTATACGTTGGCCGATGGTTTAGAATACATTCGCACAGGATTGGCGGCCGGGATGCAAATCGATGATTTTGCTCCGCGCTTGTCATTTTTCTGGGCTATTGGCATGAACCATTTTATGGAAATTGCCAAAATGCGCGCTGCGCGAATGTTATGGGCCAAACTTTTAAAACCATTCAACCCGAAAGACGATAAATCGCTGGCTTTGCGCACGCATTGTCAGACATCCGGTTGGAGTTTAACCGAACAAGATCCGTTTAACAACGTGGCACGCACGGCTATTGAAGCGGCCGCGGCAGCTTTTGGCGGAACGCAATCGTTGCACACCAATGCGCTTGATGAAGCCATTGCTTTGCCAACGGATTTCTCGGCGCGCATTGCCCGAAATACCCAGATTTATTTACAAGAAGAAACCAAAATTTGCAAAACGGTCGACCCGTGGGCGGGCAGTTATTATGTTGAGAAACTCACCGAAGAAATTGCCCACAAAGCATGGGCGCTCATTCAAGAAGTTGAAGAACTCGGCGGGATGACCAAAGCCATTGAAGCCGGTATTCCGAAATTGCGCATTGAAGAAGCTGCGGCCAAAAAACAAGCGCGCATTGACAGCGGACAAGATATTATTGTGGGTGTCAACAAATACCGATTAGAGAAAGAAGATCCGTTGCATATTTTGGATGTCGATAACCAACTCGTACGTCAGCAGCAAATAGAGCGTTTGCAGCAAATCAAAACAACGCGCAACGCTCAAGAAGTACAAAAATCACTCGAACAACTCACCTTTTGCGCCAAAACCGGTCAAGGAAATTTACTTGAATTGGCGGTAATCGCTGCGCGAAACAGAGCTACGCTGGGCGAAATCAGCGATGCTTTAGAAGTAGAATTCGGCCGATACAAAGCGCAAATCAAATCATTCAGCGGCGTGTATAGTAAAGAAATTAAAAACGACGAGCATTTTGAAAAAGCGCGTCAGCTGGCCGATGCCTTTGCTCAAAAAGAAGGTCGTCGTCCACGAATTATGATTGCCAAAATGGGCCAAGACGGACACGATCGCGGAGCCAAAGTAGTCGCTACGGGTTATGCCGATGTGGGTTTTGATGTTGATATAGGCCCACTCTTTCAAACACCGGCCGAAGCGGCTAAACAAGCTGTTGAAAATGATGTGCACATTTTGGGTGTTTCATCTTTAGCCGCTGGGCATAAAACCTTGGTTCCGCAGGTAATCGAAGAACTCAAGAAATACGGCCGCGAAGATATTATGGTGATTGTGGGCGGTGTGATTCCGGCACAAGATTACCAGTATTTATTTGACGCGGGTGCGGTAGCCGTGTTTGGACCTGGCACCAAAATCAGTGAGGCAGCCATCAGTATTTTGAATATTTTACTCGACGAACAATAAAAACTTGTATATCGGTAGCATTGTGCTATCTTTGAGGCTCCGACCATTTACATTTTCTGAAAAGCCATTGAGTGTTTTGTAACCAACAAAATACATAGGCTACGTATCTGCTAATTGACTATACAAAATTGTATGATAAAGAAATGTATTTGCTTGGTTTTAATCTTCTTGAGCCCAATATTGCTCGGGCAATCAATGCAAAATCCTTTGCTCGAAAAAGGTTGGAATGCTCTTGTAAAAGATCAAGAAAACGAAGCTTACAGTTATTTTTGGCAGGCATTTGAAAAAGCCAAAAAAGAAAACAACACCCGAGATAAAGCAGAATCGCTCTTGTATTTAGGCATTTGCTCATACGGTTCAAGCGCCGAAAAAGGTCTTCAATACGCGACTCAATCACTCAGTGAATACAAAAAATTAACTTCCCAAAACGCTTTGTTGGCACAAAAAGGCCGAGCGCGTTGTTTACAACTCATCAGCACCATTTACAGTCGGCAGAAAAAGTTTGCACAAGCCATTGCACTGAGCAGAAATGTGGTAAACGATTTAGAAGGCACTGACGATCAAGAAGGAACCCTGGGCTTGGCCTACAACAGTTTAGGGGCGTATTATGAAATTCAGAAAAAAAATGATTCGGCGGTATATTTTTATCGTCGAGCAATTGCTGAATTCGAACGCGCCAAAAACATGGCTTATTTGCCGAACGCTTATGTGAAAATGGGTGGCTTATCTCAAAAAAACAATCAGAAAGAAGCCAGCCATCAATGGTTTGAAAAAGCCAATAAAATAGCCATTAATACTGAAAACAAGCAAGCTCAAGTAAGTTGCCTGCTGGCTTTAGGGCGTTGGGAAATTCAATTTGACCACGACACAAAATCTGCGGAAGCGCAATTTGAAAAAGCAAAAAAAATAGCTCAATCGCTCACCGACAAGGTTTTTGAGATTCGCGTTTTGGAAGCACTTATTGAACTTAAAACCCAACAAGCCGATTACAAAACCGCGAGTTCTTTGCAAGATCAGGTGCTAAAAATTAAAGACCGTTATTATTCGATTGAACGCGAACAAATCGCCAAAAACCTTGAAGTTCAGTTTGAAGTGGCCGAAAAAGACCGAAAACTTGAACTGATTTCAAAAGAAAAAGAGGTTTCCCGATTGACTAATTTTTTACTGGTTTGCTTGGTTTTATTGCTGATTATTGTTTTTAGTGTATTGTATTTATCATTTAAACGCATCAACAAACGCGACAAAGAGTTATTGAAGGCGAAAGAAGATTTGTTTGTGGCGCTTGAAGAGCAAAAACGCATGAAAGAACAGCAACTTGAATATGATATAGAATACCGCGAGAGTCAGTTGAGTGCGATTACCTTGCAGATGGTTCAGAAAAATGAGTTGCTTGAAGAAATCAAAACCATTGTCAACAGCAATGAAATGGTTCCTGAAAAGCAATTGATTCAAATGATCAATCGCCACTTCACACAAGACAACAATTGGGGAGACTTTGATAAATATTTTGAAAGTGTCAATAAAAACTTTTATACCAAACTCAAACTGAAATATCCAGACATCAGTGCCAACGATATGAAAATTTGTGCGCTGATAAAACTCAATTTATCGATCAAAGAAATGGCTTCGATTTTAAATATCTCGCCCGACAGCGTGAAAACCGCGCGCTATAGATTGAGAAAAAAATTGCAACTATCCACCGAAGACAACTTGACAGAATTTATTATTTCTATTTAAAGTGTTGAAAATCAATATTTTTAAAGTTTGTCTACCTATTGTCTACCTACAGATTTAAGCTGATGTAAAAACGATTATTACTTTTGAAGTGTAAATGATCGGAATCATCTTTCAACGAACAAACAATTAAAAATTATGAAAAGAAATTACTTATTAACCGCAACCACCGTTTTGCTATTAAGCGTCGGTGTGGCCCAAGGACAAGTTGCCAATGGGAATTTTGAAATCATCAAACCCAATAACTTGGTGAGCAATTGGGGAATGAACTTTGTCACTCCGATTTCAATTGACGTAGAAACTGGACAAAACACGAGCGATGTTATTTTGTACGGAACTTGTATGCCTGCTTTTGTATTTGGAACCACTGAAGCGCACAGCGGAAACTATGCAATGCAAATCAGCAATGGCTACAATTTAACGCAAAATCAAGTAATTGTAGCGAAAGCGGATATTTTTAATGATGAAACGCAAGATTTTCCAGGTTGGAATTTCGGAGTTCCGATTGATGCAACTAATCAGGTAACCATGCTTGGTTTTTACTATAAGTTTTATCCGATGGACGTCAATGAACAAGCCGTAGGCAAATTGATTATCTTGGATCAAAACGGTGATGAAATGGGGCGAGCTACAGCCAATATTATGCAGGCAACTTCTCAGTTTGAATATCTTTATGCGCCGGTACAATTTACCAAATCTGGCACTCCATCACAAATGCTGATTAGTTTTTCAATGGATGAAACAAACTCAAGCCCGAGTTCAGGAACTAGTTTAATCATTGACGATGTATTTGTGAATTTTGCAGCTTTGTCACAAGCGCAATTTGAAACCTCGCACTTTGGTGTATACCCAACTTTAGCCGATTCTGAAATCAACGTGGTTCGCGGAAATCAATCTGCAAGTGGGACATATCAGTTTACCATCACAAATTTAGAAGGCAGAACGATACAACAAATTAACGCTGAACTCATCGGTCAAAATGCTGCTAAAATAGATGTGAGCGCTCTACCCAAAGGCATTTATTTGATTTCAGCCAATGGTTACACTACCAAATTCGCCAAGAAATAAATCAACAAAACATCAGCCCGATTCCATGAGTCGGGCTTTTTTTAGGCCTTTGGTTTTTTGAATGAAATAAATCATTACTTTAGTCAAGTTCAAAGTCCCAATTTCCTAATTTGCTTTAACTTACAGTTTGTCCGCATTCTAAAATTTAAGCCGATGAAACTTGTAGGATACATCAACAATCACAAAGAAAATGCTTTTCAGATGCCTGTTTATGCAAACAGCAAAGGGAAAACTCATATCCACATCACTGATGACCGACACAATGTTGTCAGATTTGAAGAAACCGAAACCGATAAAGATTTTTGCAAATTATACCTTTCAAAAAAGTTTAGCTTCAACCAGAAAGGCGCATTGGTTTTTGTAGGCAAAGACAGATATATTCATTACAATGATGCGCCTTCTGCCATTGACGAAGTAATTCATTATCTCAACGATCACAGTCAGTTATACAACATCAATGCAATTTTAGATGAAGCTATGTTGCTCAAAAACAGAATCTTCTCTGATCATTTTATCGTTGATCCGTTTGTGATGAAAATGCATCCAAAATCTGAAGAAATTATTTTGTCTTTTGATTTTCCTTCGCCTCAAAAAGAGGTCATTCAAACCACCGATGAAATTATCTCAAATGGCGTAACTCAGAAAAAGAAAGAAACAGCAGCATATGTAAATGATGATTCAAAGTCTGAATTCAACGAAGCTTTGCGTCAACTAAAATCAGCGGATATGAATTTTGAACTCAAACTCAAATTGCGTTCAGCCGAGCGTCGCAGCAAACTCAAAATGTTTAACTATGAGTTCAAACTGAATCAAAACAGTCGTTCTAAAAAAACAGCTGAATAATAACAATTGGCTGTTAAAATATTTTTTTTAAGAATCAAAACGGTCGATTATAAATCAGTACATTAGCCTTATAATTGCTATTGAACCCTAAATGATTTCGGCTGAAACCACCATCTTTACCGTCATGTCCCAATTGGCGCAACAATATAGCGCCATCAACCTTGCGCAGGGTTTCCCTGATTTTGACATCGATCCAAAACTCAAAGAAATTACCGCAAAACTAGCTTATGAAGGGCAACACCAATATCAACCCATGATGGGGCATTTGGGATTGCGTGAAAAGATTGCTGGGTTGACCCAAACAAATTACCACCGAACAGTCCATCCGAATTCAGAAATTCTCATCACGTCCGGCGCTACTCAAGGAATTTACACGGCAATCCAAGCTTTGGTTCAAGCCGATGATGAAGTAGTTATTTTGGATCCGTCTTATGATTGCTATGTCACGCCTGTTCTACTGAGAAATGCGCATCCGATTCGTATTCCGCTCCATGATGATTATACACCTGATTGGGAAGCAATTTCAATGGCCATAACGGATAAAACTCGGATGATCATCATCAACAATCCACACAATCCTTCGGGTAGAATTTGGAACGACAGCGATTTTGAAGCTTTAGAATCTATTTTAGAGAATCATCCTCAGATTTTGGTTTTATCAGATGAAGTCTACGAATATGTAACTTTTGAACAAAAACATATTTCAGTCCATCAGCGTTCAAAGCTTCAAGAAAGGAGTATTGTAGTCTCATCATTTGGCAAATCATTACATATTACGGGCTGGAAAATCGGCTATTTAATCGCACCTGAATCCTTGATGAACCAAATTAAAAAAGTACATCAATATTTGGTTTTTTGTGTAAACGGATTGGCGCAACAAGCCATCGATGCTTATTTATCAGAAGATGTAACGGCTCAAGTGAGTGCTTTTTATCAAACCAAACGAGATTATTTCAGAAGTTTACTTTCAGGTTCTCGATTTGATTTATTGCCTTGTGAAGGTTCTTATTTTCAGTTGGCTTCGTATGGACACATCAGCGATACAAACGAAATCGATTTTACCCTAAAATTGGTTCAAGAACACAGAATTGCCGTGATTCCAGTGCGTCCGTTTCGTCAAGATGAGCGCGATCAAAAACACATTCGATTTTGTTTTGCCAAGAAAAATGAAACCTTAGAACAAGCCGCTGAAATATTACATAAATTATAAAACCTTGTAAAATTTTTGCTCAATAAAAGCGTTTATGAATCAGAGATTTATACCCCAAAAAAGCTGTGATTGCTTATGAAAAAATGGTTTATTGTAATGTATTTGCTTTGGCTGATGCCTTTTGCCGGAAATGCATTTTCATTTACGGTGGCCGCAACCAATGAAAGTTGTTCGGGCAACGGAGCTTTGACCTTTTCGGCTACTAACACCGATCCGAATGGAACCATCGTCTATGAAGTATATAAACTTCCGAATCTATCGGTTCCACTAGCCACAGTGACTGGTAATAATTTGGGCGGGCTCTCAGCCGGAACTTATAAAATTATTGCCAAAGAGACGGTTAATGGAGTAACCACTTCACAAGAGTTGCAAACAACCATTAACAACACCATCCAGCCTTTGGTGATTGATGTGGACAGCATAAACCAAGCTTGTTCAGCCAACAGCAATATTGTGGTAAACACCGTTTCTGGCACTCCGGTGAATTACGAAATTTTCTCTGGCCCAGTGACCTTTCCGCTACAAACTTCGAATACTTTCGACAATTTGCCTGTTGGTGTTTATCGAATTCGGGTTTTTGATGCTTGCGGAACCGGCGTTGTTTCAACTTTTACAGTTACCTTAAACGTTACCGGACTTAACATCGCTCAACCAACTTTTACCAACACTACTCCTCCATCTTGCAATTTTACAGTTGTCGAACACACGATTACTCCAGCCAACGGCACTGTGATTGGTTATCCTTTGCAAATTGAATTTGTCGTTCATCCGCCCGGTGGTACTCCGGATCAAACCTTCAACAGTGTTTTGAATAATGGCAATTTGTCATCAGAGCAAATTTCTGAGACTATACCTGCTTTCCCGAATCAGAATTATGATTATGATGTCAACATACTCGATGCATGCGGTTCAACTTTTACGCAGAACTTTTTGGTAACCAACAACATCAATCTGCTGCCAACCATCTATGATTTAGATTGCAATACGTATTATTTCGAATTAAAAGCAACCAATTTCACGCCGCCTTACAACTTAAATTTCAGCGCGTTTCCTGCTGGCTTTGACCCGACCACATTTACAGCCAATTATCCTGGGCCATACAACACGGATATTGTTCAGTTTGGTGATGTCAATCTGCATACACCCGTAGGCAACTATGAAGTTACCATTACCGATGCTTGCGGACGAAGTAAACTCTTATCATTCAATATTATCAACTTGCCTTCTGTACCAACAGCAACGGCTATCAACAACGGTTGTTCAACAAACAGCGGAAATATCTACATGAATATTGTTGGTTACAGAATAGTGGTCGCAAAAGTTATGTCTGCTCCACCAACTTATCCATTCATAACACCGCACGATGTATCTCAGAATGTTGACCCAACAACCGGCATCCTAACACTGAGTACAATTCCTGTAGGTGATTATTCAATTGAGGTAACCAATAATTGTGGCGATACGATGGCTGCGTTTCAAATTACGGTTCCAATCTATACGAATCAAGGAATGAGTTCTGAAAAGCGTCCGGGTTGCGCCTTGGGACGGGAAAGCATCAAAATCTGGAGCAATAATATCGGACTGACCAGTTTAAAAATTAATGCGGGGCCGGTGGCTTTTGGCCAGACTTTCCCTTTTGATATTTCGTCTTACATTGCGCCTGATGGAGTTGCCTATTTAAATGATTTGCCTCCGGGCAATTATACTTTTGAAGGTGTAGATCAATGTAATTTTACCAATCAAATTACGGTCAATATTGTCGGATATACCGTTACCAATAATGTTTTTTCACTACAAGAAAATTGTGGTTCTTTTGACATTCCATTTGATTTTACCAGTAACGCCACCGCAGGAGAAACATATTGGCTGCAGAAAGAAATCGCACCAAACCAATGGGGCCATCCGGATACTTTACAACCCTACACCGAAGGAACAATTCCGGACGCAAATAACAGTTTTCAAATAACCAATCATGCTACCAATTACAATTTAAGCTTTAATGGTGTATTCAGAATCGTGCGCAGTTTTTTTAGTTTTAACAACGGAATGGATATCCGCAACAACAATATTAGCCCAGACAAAAATTGCCTTGAAATTCTGAGTCCGACTTTATCGTTTAATCAGGTTTTACAAATCACCGATGCCTACCGAATGCCTTGTAGCAGCAACGGAAATCTCGACGTCATTATAGAAGCCAACGGCAAAAACCCGATTCATTACACGATTGTTGAAAAAGATGGTCAGCCGTTCTTTGTCGATAATTTAAATTCAAACATATTCTACAATTTAGCACCCGGTTTATATACTTTTTTAGTAGAAGATCCGTGCGGTTCAAGGCAACCACAAATTTTTGATGTCAGTAGTTTGTTGTCATTGGTCCAAATCGGAAATCCGACAAATATGCTTCAATGTTATTCCGTGATTACCGGTAATGAAACTTTTGATTTGACCCAGCAAACCAGTATCATCATGAACAATCAATCGGCTTCAGATTATACTTTAAGCTTTCATCCGTCGTTGGCAGATGCTCAAAATAATACCAATCGAATCAACAACCTCACAACATACAATCCGAGCACAAATCCGGCGACAATCTATGCGCGCATGATTTACAATGCAGTTCCGAATTGTTATGAAACAGTTTCGTTTGATTTGATTGCCGGTCAAACGCCCACAATTGGCCTCAATAATCTTTATCAAAGTTGTTTTTCAAATCCGGTAAGTTTAGATGCTTCCGGCGGAAATTTATCCTCAACAACTTACAATTGGTCTGACGGAACGACGCAACCAACAATAACCGTTACCCAATCGGGCATTACCAACTTAACCATAACAGCGACCAATGATTACGGAAACGGACAGATTTGTAGTAATACCAAGGATATTGAAGTTCGAATTTCTGAAACGCCGGTTATTGATCATTTAGAAACTTCGGATTGGACACAAAACGAAAACAGCATTTCGGTGTACACGCAAAACTCAGGGCAATTTGAATATTCAATTGACGGAACAAACTATCAAGATTCCAGTGTATTTACCGGATTAGAACCCGGAGTTTATACTGTTTATGTTCGCGATAAACTCGGCTGCGGAATTGACACCGAAAGCATCTGGCTTTTGTATTATCCGAACTTTTTCACGCCTAATGACGATGGTTACAATGACACTTGGTTTATCGAAAACGGCGCACTTGAACCCAATATGACGGTTTATATTTTTGATCGCTACGGAAAACTCATCACCGGGCTCGACAAAACGCACCCAAAATGGGACGGTCAATACAATGGCAACCAAGCTGTATCTACCGATTATTGGTTTGTAGTCAACCGACAAGACGGGCGTGTACACAATGGTCATTTTGCTTTAAAAAGATAACTTGTCTACTGTTCATCTACTGAAAAACAAGGGTTTGTCAACCTGATGTCTACCTTTTTTTTTAGGCTTTAAAAGGTGAAGCTTCTAATTTTGAATCTGCATTCAGTAATCATCTGAACTTCAAAATTAAAGCTTATGAAAAAGAAATTTACCTTCGTCCTATTATCAGCTTGGATGCTGCTTTTACAACGCTCGGCTTCAGCGCAAAACGCTCCTGTGTATGCTCATGCATTTCAAAGTACACACGATCAAGGCGTTTGGGCCCGTGCTATGACGACTGATGCGCAAAACAATGTCTATTTGACCGGTCTTTTTCACGGAACTTGTGACTTTGACCCGTCCGAAAACCAACAAAACCTTACCTACTTGGGCGGAACACCCGGCGATGTCGATGGAGAATCAGATGTTTTTATCAGTAAATACGACGCCGATGGAAATCTCATTTGGGCCAAAAGCTTGTTTGAACCAACTTTTGACGGCATGAACGAAGAGCGCCCGACGGCCATTGCTTTGGATAACCAAAATAATTTATACTTATGCGGATTTACCGGAACGCGCGGTTTTTTTATCAGTAAATGGTCAACCAACGGAGACGAAATTTGGACGCGCTATTTTGATGATGCGCCCGAGAACAATGCTTTAACCTTTGGCATCAAACCAATTTTGGGCGGTGTGGTAGTCAATGGATTTTTTACCGGAACTTTAGATTTTGACCCTTCGCCTACTTCAGTAAATTCTTTGACCGCATTCAACAACGATGCTTTTTTGGTGTCGTTAGATGCCAACGGGAATTTTGCATGGGTAAAACAATTTGAGACCAATGGCGCTGTATTTCTTACCGGACTCGACACTACTTCGCAAGGTGAAATCATTACTTCAGGTGTTTTTGTAGGTTCGGTTGATTTGAATCCGGATCCGAATGTCCAATCAATATTCACTTCACAATCAACTACTTTTAGCGCGTTTAGTTCGATTTTTGCCGCAAAATATTCAAGCTCCGGTGACTTGATTTGGAGCAAACACTACCGCGGAACCGCTACTACAGATTTTTTAACGACTTTGGTTAAAACCGATAGTCAAGACAATGTAATTGTCCTCAGCGACTTTAAAGGAAGCACCTCATTTTCAACAACAACTACAGTATCCTCAACCACCAATTACAATACATTTTTATCTAAAGCCAACAGCAACGGAATTTTGCTTTGGGCCAAAAAAATCGCTCAGGATGACGGCTTCTTGGATTCTGCAAGCGGAGCCAATATGGCCATCGATGGCTGCGACAATATTTATGTCTCAGGCGAATTTACGGGCACTTGCGATTTTGACCCATCTGCCAATACGCATGAATTACAGTCACTCACCAACACGCGCGCAGTGTTTATCGCGAGTTATGCACAGGACGGAAATTATCTTTCAGCTTTTCCGATTAAAGGTTTAGGGCAACCCGACTTTGTTGAATTCAATGGATATTTACCCATTGCTGTAGATGCAGATCAAAACCTCATTGCCGGAGGAACCTTCAGAAACACACTTGATTTTGACCCGACTGACAACACGCTTGAATTGCATTCATCTATAGATCCGTTTAGTTCTATTGCAGGTGTTTTTTTGGCAAAATACCCGAATCCGAGTTCTTGCGCGTTGGCCAATTCAACTTTTACCGAAGATTCGTGGCGTATTTTTCCGAATCCGGCGCAGGATGAAATCAACATCCATTTTAAAGAAAACCAAAGTCAAATGATTGCTCAAATGATTGATATGCAAGGCCGAATCGTATTACATGAAAGCTTTCAGAACAACCAACATTTTGTACTCAATATCAAAAATATACCTGCGGGTGTTTATTTACTGAAAATGCAAACGGACAAACAAACTTTTACCCAAAAAATCATCCATCAGTAAAACAACCGCTCGCTCAATCCATCGGAATCAAAAAAGGTTTTTATCTTTACCCAAATTGAAACCGATGGATTTTTCTCAAAAAATGCTCCGTGACAACGCTTTGTCCGGAAAAGTAATCGTCATTACTGGCGGCGGCAGCGGACTCGGCAAAGCTATGACCCGCTATTTCATGGAACTGGGCGCTCAAGTCGCCATCACTTCAAGAAATCTTGAAAAACTGCAATCCACCGCAGCCGAACTCGAACAATCTACCGGCGGAAAATGCCTCGCGCTGGCTTGCGATGTCCGTCATTACGACCAAGTCGAAAATATGCTCGCCGAAGTACTCAAAACCTACGGAAAAGTAGATGTTTTGCTCAACAATGCCGCGGGTAATTTCATTTCGCCTACCGAAAGGCTCTCGGCCAATGCCTTTGATACCGTGATTGACATTGTGCTCAAAGGGACCAAAAACTGCACGCTTGCATTTGGCAAACACTGGATTGACACCCAACAAGAAAACGCTACCATACTCAACATAGTCACCACTTATGCTTTTACCGGATCGGCTTATGTAGTGCCGAGTGCCACCGCCAAAGCAGGTGTACTAGCCATGACGCGCAGCCTCGCGGTAGAATGGGCCAAATACGGCATCCGAACCAATGCCATTGCGCCTGGGCCTTTCCCGACCAAAGGCGCTTGGGATCGACTTTTGCCAGGCGACTTGGCCGAGAAATTTGATATGGCCAAAAAAGTACCACTCAAACGCGTGGGCGACCACCAAGAATTGGCCAATTTAGCCGCTTATTTGGTATCTGATTTTTCGGCTTATATCAACGGAGAAGTAGTGGTCATTGACGGCGGAGAATGGCTCAAAGGCGCCGGACAATTCAACTTGCTCGAACAAATTCCCGAAGAAATGTGGGACATGCTTGAGATGATGATCAAAGCCAAAAAGAACGGCTAACACGACTCTTTTTTACAAAATTTTCCATTGACTGACAACTAAACAGGTTTTTTGGGCGTGCCCCTGCGGGTCGCGTTTTTCGCAGTGCACGGCACTTAGCTCCAACCGCTCACGCGGGCTTCTGTCGGAAACATTTGATTGAGGTTTAAATTTACATTTCACTTGGACTGATGACAAAATCTCTCGTGAACATCAAGCGCGTGAGGGATTGTAGCTATGTTTGAGCTCTTTTTGAGCCGGCGTTCGGCGCAAAAAAGCGAGTGCGCAAAGCCCGACAGCGGCGCAGTGCAGCGAAGCCGGTGGCACGCCCATATGAAAAACAATTGAAGAATGAAGATTTTTGATTTTAAGGAACTAACTAGCCACAGAAAATAGACAACTCACAACCAATTTCCGTGAGCCTCAAACTATTAACTTTTGTTAACAAATTAGCCTTGAAAAACCCATAAATAGTTGTATTTTTACCGCTCAATTTTTTTAAATTTTACATGGGTAAAATCATTGCTATAGCCAATCAGAAAGGCGGCGTCGGAAAAACCACCACTTCGGTGAATCTGGCGGCTGCTTTAGGTGTTCTCGAGAAAAAAGTTCTGCTCATTGATGCCGATCCGCAAGCCAATGCGAGTTCGGGTTTGGGTTTGGATATTGAAAGTATCTCGATAGGCACTTATCAAATCCTCGAACACAGCCATTTACCCGAAGAAGCCATCATTGCCTGCAGCACGCCGAATGTTTCGATTATTGCCGCGCACATTGACTTGGTGGCCATTGAAATTGAGCTTGTTGACAAAGAAAACCGCGAGTATATGCTCAAGCAGGCTTTAGAAAAAATCAAAGATCAGTTTGATTATATTTTGATTGACTGCGCGCCATCGCTGGGTTTGCTGACGCTTAATGCGCTCACAGCCGCTGATTCGGTGATTATTCCGATTCAGTGCGAATATTATGCACTTGAAGGTTTGGGTAAATTGCTCAACACGATTAAAAGCGTTCAAAAAATTCACAATCCATCGCTCGATATTGAAGGTTTGTTGCTCACGATGTACGATTCGCGTTTGCGTTTGTCGAACCAAGTGGTTGAAGAAGTTCAGAAACACTTCAACGATATGGTTTTTGAAACCATTATTCAGCGCAATGTCAAGCTCAGCGAAGCACCAAGTTTTGGAGAGAGCATCATCAATTATGACGCAACGAGCAAAGGCGCTACCAACTATCTGCACTTGGCTCAAGAAATTATCAGAAAAAATACTTTGTAAAAAATATGTCGCAAGTAGTCAAAAAACAAGCATTGGGAAGAGGCTTATCAGCTTTGCTCAAAGATCCGGACAACAATATTCAATCGGTTACCGATAAAAACGCCGATAAAGTTGTGGGCAACATCATTGAGCTTGAAGTTGATGCTATTGAAATCAATCCGTTTCAGCCGCGCAGCAACTTCAATGAAGAAGCTTTGCAAGAATTGGCTATTTCAATTCGCGAATTGGGTGTGATTCAACCCATTACCGTGCGCAAACTCGACTTCAATAAATACCAATTGATTTCGGGTGAAAGACGTTTGCGCGCCTCCAAAATCAACGGTTTTAAAACCATTCCGGCCTATATTCGCATTGCCAACGATCAGGAATCTTTAGAAATGGCTTTGGTCGAAAACATCCAAAGACACGATTTAGATCCGATTGAGATTGCCTTGTCTTACCAACGTTTGATGGATGAAATTCAACTCACCCAAGAGCAAATGAGCGAGCGCGTGGGCAAAAAACGTTCGACGATTGCCAACTATTTGCGATTGCTCAAACTTGATCCGATCATCCAAACCGGAATCCGCGACGGATTTATCAGTATGGGCCACGGACGCGCGATCATCAACATTGAAGATCAGGACGTGCAGACCGATATTTATCAAAAAATTGTCAGCCAAAATTTGTCGGTTCGTGAAACCGAAGCATTGGTCAAAAAATATCAAGAAAGTCTGAAACCTGTGGCCAAATCAGCCAAAAAAGGGACTTCGTTTGACATTGCCGACAACGAGAAAAAAGCCATTTCAGAATATTTTGGGGCTAAAATCGAAATCAAGATGGCCTCCAACGGCAAAGGAAAAATTGCTATTCCGTTTCACTCTGAAGAAGATTTCCACCGAATTGTCAAACTCATCAAAGGTTAGTGCGTAAAGCTGTATTCATCATACTCGGGCTATTGACTTTCGGAAACTTTTCGGTTTTCGGACAAAGAAAGTCAGACCCTTTTGTGATGATTAAAGATTCGACCAAATCACAAGAAATCAATCCGCTTTCGCCGGCCAAAGCTGCTTTTTATTCGGCCGTTTTACCCGGTTTGGGACAAGCCTACAACAAAAAATACTGGAAGATTCCACTGGTGTACGGAGCCATCGGAACCACTTTGTATTTTTATCAATCCAACAACAAAAAGTATCACGAATTCCGCGACGCCTACAAAGACCGTCTGGCCGGGAATCCGGATCCGAAATACGCGTATTTAGATGACAATCGACTAATTCAGGCGCAGCGATTTTATCAGCGCAACCGCGATTTGTCGTTACTGCTTACGGTAGCTTTTTATGCTTTAAACATCATTGACGCCAATGTTGATGCGCATTTAGGACAATTCAACGTCAACAGCAATTTATCGCTCAGACCCGAAATCAAGCCGGATGAACAATATATTCGACCTAGTTTTGGCGTGGCTTTTAATTATCAATTCTAATGAAAATAGCTTTACTCGGATACGGAAAAATGGGCCAAATCATTGAAGAAATTGCCCTTTCGCGCGGACATGAAATTGTCTTGCAAAAAACCAGTCAAAGCAGTTTTGAAGGATTAGAAAAAGCAGATGTTGCCATTGATTTTAGCGTTCCGAGCGCTGCGGTTCGTAACATTTCTGAATGCTTGCATACCAACGTACCGATTGTTTCGGGCACCACCGGTTGGCTCGATGAATATCAAGCAATGGTTGATTTGTGTCAAAAGCAAAACGGCGCGTTTATTTATGGTTCGAATTTTAGTTTGGGCGTGAATATCTTTTTTGAACTCAACGCTCATCTGGCCCGAGTAATGGCACAGTTTGATCAGTACAAAGTTTCGATGGAAGAAATTCATCACACACAAAAATTAGATGCGCCCAGCGGAACGGCCATTAGCTTAGCGCAAGGGATCATCAAAGAATCTAATTACAAACATTGGGCTTTGAAAAGCGAACAGAAAAAAGACGAACACACCATTCAAATCAACGCTTTGCGCATTGAAAATGTTCCCGGAACGCACACAATTTGCTATGATTCAGATATTGACGCCATTGAAATTAAACACACCGCGCACAACCGTAAAGGTTTTGCTTTAGGCGCTGTGGTGGCTGCCGAATGGCTCGTAGGCAAAAAAGGCGTTTACACGATGAAAGATGTTTTGAATCTTTAAAATTCAGCGATAAAATAAAATACACAACCAAATTGATTATTTATGACACTATCTCAATGGTTTATTTTTTTCTTGATTGTACAAGTAGTTCACTTTATTGGAACTTGGAAAATATATGAAGCGGCCAACCGCAAACGATGGGAAGCAGCCGTTCCGATTTACAACGCGATTGTTTTGATGAAAATCATCAACCGCCCAACTTGGTGGACAATTTTGTTGTTTATTCCGATTGTCAATTTGATTATGTTCCCGGTGGTTTGGGTTGAAACGCTCAGAAGTTTTGGCAAAAACACCACGCTGGATACCGTTTTAGGAATAGCCACTTTTGGTTTGTATGTGCTGTATGTAAATTACACCCAACCGCTCAATCACATTCCGAACCGCAGTTTGGAATCCAACAGCAAAGGCGCTGATACGATTAGTTCGTTGCTTTTTGCCATCGTGGTCGCGACCATAGTGCATACGTATGTGATGCAGCCTTTCCAGATTCCGACTTCATCGCTTGAAAAAACTTTGCTGGTAGGTGATTATTTATTTGTGAGTAAGTTTCACTACGGAGCGCGCGTGCCGATGACTACGGTGGCTGCGCCGATGGTACACGATACCATTCCGATCATCAATACCAAATCATATCTGAACAAACCGCAGTTGCCTTATATGAGATTTCCCGGCTTTGAGAAGATTGAAAAAAATGACATTGTCGTCTTTAACTGGCCCGTGGATACAGTGTATAAATTCTTTGACCGTTCTACCCGAAAAGCCGATAAACCGATTGACAAAAAATCAAACTACGTCAAAAGATGTGTGGCCACTCCGGATGATAAATTACAAATCAAAGATGGAGTTGTCTATATTAACGACCAGAAACTGGTTTTGCCTGAGCGCGCCAGACCACAGTATTCATATACGGTAACCACCAACGGAACTCCGCTCAATCCGGATTATGTGATCCATGATTTAAAAGTAACCGACGCAGTCTATCAAACGGCACCGAACACCTATTTGTTCTCTTCGCTCCCGGATGATGAAGCAGCCAGACTCAAATCAAACCCAATCATCACCGGAGTGACCAAAAATATTTCGCACGAGGCCGAGCCCGGTATTTTTCCGCAGAACAACAATGGTTGGAACCGCGACAATTTTGGACCGATTGTGATTCCGCAAGAAGGAAAAACGATACAACTTACCGCAGAAAATCTTCCGCTATACAAACGTATCATTTCTGTTTATGAAGGCAATGATTTAAAGGTGAGCGGCTCTGAAATTAGAATTAACGGACAAGTAGCCAACAACTATACCTTCAAACAAAACTACTATTGGATGATGGGTGACAACCGTCATAACTCTGAGGATAGCCGTTATTGGGGCTTTGTTCCAGAAGATCACATCGTCGGAAAACCCGTTTTCATTTGGATGAGTATGGATCCGCATGGCAGTGGTTTGGGCAAAGTGCGTTGGGAGCGATTGTTTACCACCGTGGGCGGATCGGGTCAGCCGTATTCGTACTTCAAGTTTTTCTTGATAGCGCTCGCTGCCTATTTCGGGATTTCGTTCTACATGAAAAAGAAAAAAGAAGCTTAATTCGCTCATGAATCTTTTAATACATCCAACGTATTTTCCGTCTGTAAGCCATTTTGTAGCGATGGCACAAGCCGATTCGGTTACTTTTGAAGTAGACGATAACTATCAAAAACAAACCAGCCGCAATCGAATGCTGATTTACAGCCCGAACGGTGTTCAGTTGCTTAATATTCCTATTAAACACAGCAAAGCGGCGCATCAAAAAACACGTGACGTGCGCATTGAAAACGCCTTTGATTGGCAAAAACAACATTTTAAATCATTGGAAGCGGCCTATCGCTCCTCACCTTTTTTTGAGTTCTATGAAGATGCTTTTGTTCCGATTTTTACCCGAAAGCACGAATTTCTTCTAGATTTGAATGTGCAGTGTATCGAGTTGGTCGCGAAATGTTTGGGAATGCCATTGGCTTACCAAAAAACCGAAGAATACTTTCACGCGGTTGAGAATTATACCGATATGCGCAGTTTGGCCAACGGCAAAAAAGACCCATCAGTTTTTGAAGAATACACTCAGGTTTTTGGCAGCAAACACGGCTACATCAACAATTTGAGCATTTTAGATTTGTTGTTTAACGAAGGTCGTTATGCCTTAGATTACCTAAAAAAGCAAAATCTCTAGTCAAAGCTAAGACGCGCCATAATGGGATAATGATCTGAATTGACAAAATCCTGAAAGCATTCAAAATACTTCACTTTCATGGCCGGATCGGCAAAAATGTAATCAATCCGCGCCGGATAATACTTGAAGTGATAGGTGTTTCCGAAACCACTGCCGGCCTCTTCAAAAGCATCGTTGAGACTGCCTTTGACACTTCGATACACATATGAATACGCGCTGTTGTTCATGTCGCCGCAAATAATGACCGGATAATCGCACTCGTTTCGGTGGTTCATTAAAATTTCGGCTTGTTGTTGTTGCTTTCTAAAAGCGCGACTGATGCGGTTAAAAACCATTTGTGATTTCTGTTGATTGATACCGTCAATGTTCTCAGAAATTTCGTTGACATCGGGTGAAATCTTGATGGATTGCAACTGCATATTGTAGACCCGAATGATGTCTTTTCCTTTCTTAATATCTGCAAAAATGGTACAATTGTTTGATTCGGGAAACACCAAATTTCCTTCGTCAATGATCGGGAATTTTGAGAAAATCGCCATGCCGGTTTTGATTTTCTTTCCCTGCATATAAACATATTTATACGGATAAACCTTGAGGTCAATCTTAGCGGATTCTGAATATTCCTGAATGCAAAGAATATCCGGATTTTTATCATTGACAAAGGTGCGAATATAGGATACCACGTCGGTATCAGGCAGCCAATTGAACAAATTGAACAAACGCACATTGTAGCTCATCACCACAAAATCATTTTCGGTTACCGGCTGATTGACCTCCGAAAATTTATAGAATTTATTGATAAAAGTAATGCCCAAAAGCAACACTAAACCCGAGAGGATGATTTGCTTTTTAAATTGAATGAGCCAATAAGTAAAAAACAGCGCATTAAGAATGAGAAAAAGCGGCAGAATCAAAGTGAGTACTGATAATAGCGGAAATAACTTCGGAGCTAAAAACGGTAAAACATAAGCCAAAAAGGTCAACACCGCGAGTGCGCTGTTCAGTACAAACATTCCTTTATTGAACCATGAAAGCTTTTTCACTGTTTTCCGGCTTTGAATAAAAACTCCTTTTCGTCTTGGGTCAGGCTATCATAACCCGATTGACTTATTTTGTCTAAAATTTCGTCGATTTGTTGCTGCGTTTTGTCTTTTGTTACCACACGCATGGTTGCGCGTTGCGCTGAAGGTGTCGGAGCATTGCGATGCACTTTTTTAAAAGGCGTTCCCTTTTTTCTCGAGCGCAAAGTTAGGGTATCCATTATGAAGCTAACCGGTCGGCTCAAATCGGTGCCGCTTTGCAAGAGTTTCACATACAAAAAACCGAACAAAGCACCTGATAAATGCGCTATGTGACCGCCGGTATTTTCGGCAAAAATCTGAATCAAATCCAAAAATAAAATCACCGCGGTAAATTGCCAAAGCTTAACGTTTCCGATCAATAATAACCGAATATTCATAAACGGAGCATAAGTAGCTGTCGCCACCAGAATAGCCATAATCGCACCTGAAGCGCCCACAATCAGCGAATGACTTCCGGGTGTAAAAAACTGATAGAGCAACGTAAAGTCAATGCCTGAGAAAATTCCGCTGAGCAAATACAAACCTAAAAGTTGCTTCTGATTGAAAAAAGTCAAAAACATGCGCCCGGCATAATTGAGTACAATCATGTTGAAGAGCAAATGAAAAAAACTGGCGTGGAAAAAGAAATAGGTCAGTAAAGTCCAAGGTTTGACAACTACTTCAGAGATATCTGACGACAAAGCCAACCAAGACGGAAAATTAAAAACGCCCCATTGAAACTGGTAGAAGAACAAAATAGAAAGCAGATAAACACCGCAATTCCAGTAAATGAGTTTTTGCTCATAACCGCCGCTTTTGTACTGCCATTTTAAATCGTCAAACAAGTTCATAAATTAATTCCAACGGTTTTTGTTGAATTGATTCCCGCGCCAATACCACATCATCAAAAAACCGACGAGTGCCCCGCCCACATGGGCAAAATGGGCAATACCGCTTGAACCTCCAAAGATAGAATTTCCGTACAGACCCAAAACCAAATCAATGGTAATCAAGCCCGGAACAAAATATTTAGCTTTAATCGGCACCGGAATAAACATCAAAGCGAGCTCAGCATTGGGCATCATAAAGGCAAAAGCTGCGAGCAGACCATAAATAGCTCCTGAAGCGCCGACCGCCGGGCTGGCAAAGGCTCCGATAAAATTCTGCAAGCCCGATTGCCCCAATACCTCTGTCCAACGCGTATCCATTTGTTCTTGACTCAGCAAACTCATGATATCTTCTACTCTAAAACCCGCTTGGGTAAGCTGGTTCAATCCGTGGTGAAACAATAAATAATTCACACCCGAATGCAACAGAGCTGCGCCCAATCCGCAAGAAATATAAAAGAACAAAAACTTGCGCCCGCCCCAGAAATACTCAAGCGCCGAGCCAAATGAATACAAGGCAAACATATTGAAGAAAATATGCATCAAATTGCCATGCATAAACACATGCGTCAAAAATTGCCACGGATGATACTGTGGATTCTCAAAATAAAATAATGAGAGCCATGCATAGGCTTGGTCTCCGAGCCATAAGGTACCCAGAAAAAACAAAACATTAATAATCAACAACTGTTTGACTGTTGGGGTAATCTGCATCATAGGGCAAATTTTTTATCTAAATCTTCTACCCGCAAAGTGATAAAAGTGGGTTTTTGAAATGGCGAAATGTCCGGCGCTTTACAAGCAAACAAGCCATTGATTAAGTTTTCTTGTTCTTTTTCAGACAAATACATTCCGTTTTTAATACTCATGCTTTTGGCCATCGATTGCGCGATGATGTCGTTTTGACTGAAACTGTTACCGGGAATCCCTTCTTGTAAATCGTGCAACAATTCGTGTAAAACTTCTGTAATTTGTTCCGGTGCAATTTGCGGCGGAATGCCCGAAAGCACTATGCGATCTTGAACGATGGCATCAAAACTAAAACCTGTCGCCTCAAGTGAAGCCTCAAGTTCTTGAAGTGCACTAATTTCATGCGTTGAAAAAGCCAATTCCAACGGAAACAACAATTGCTGACTCGCAGCCTGTTCAACAGTCATATTGGTCAGAAACTGTTCGTACAAAATGCGTTGGTGTGCGCGTTGTTGATCAATGACCAGCAAACCTGATTTGATGGGATTGACAATATATTTTCGCTGCAATTGATAACATCGAACCGACGGAGTTTCTTGAGTTTCTGATTCACTGAACAAAGCGGATTGCATCGGCTCGCTTTCAAAAGCCGCTTGCTCGGGCTCCCAAACACTGTCGGTATCTGATTGAAGCCCCACGTATAAACTTTCCCAAGAAGCCGTTTCCGGTATTTTGTATTTCTGTTTGTTAGTCGATGAAGAAGATTTGGCAGGTTTTTCGTCAGCAAACGGATTGAATCCGGCATCTACTTGAATGGTCGGATAAACCGAATCAGCATCTTTATCCTTGTAATGATATGGCGTATCTAAATTGGCGTCGCGCTCAAAATCAAGAATCGGCGCTACGTTAAATTGCCCTAAACTGTGTTTGACCGATGAACGCAAGATGGCATACAAAGCTTGTTCATCGTCAAATTTGACTTCAGTTTTGGTTGGGTGAATATTGATATCAATGCTTTGTGTCGGAACTTCGAGCATTAAATAGTAACTCGGTTGCATGCCGTCTTTGAGCAAGCCTTCATAAGCGTTCATGATCGCATGGTGCAGATATCCGCTTTTGATAAACCTTCCGTTGACAAAGAAAAATTGTTCGCCTTTGTTCTTTTTTGAAAATTCGGGTTTGCTCACAAATCCGCTGATGCGCAAAATATCGGTTTCTTCATTGACCGGAACGAGTTTCTCATTGGTTTTCCCGGCAAAAATGCCCACAATACGTTGACGAAAATTCCCCGGCGGCAAAATGTGTACTTCGGCTCCGTTGTGATAAAACGAAAAATAAATTTCCGGATGCACCAAAGCTACCCTTTGAAACTCATCAATAATATGACGGAATTCAATCGCATCTGACTTTAAAAAATTGCGACGTGCCGGTATATTGAAAAACAAATTCTTCACCGAAAACGAACTGCCTTCGGGCAAAGCGGCAGCATCTTCTTGCAGAAACTTTCCGCCTTCAATCAACACTTGCAAACCGAGTTCATCTTGCGATTGACGCGTTTTGAGTTCAACATGGGCTACCGCAGCAATCGAGGCCAAAGCTTCACCGCGAAAACCTTTGGTGTGCAGCGCAAATAAATCTTCGGCTTGACGGATTTTAGATGTCGCGTGGCGCTCAAAACACAAATGCGCATCGGTAGCGTTCATACCTTTGCCGTTGTCAACTACTTGAATCAGCGTTTTTCCGGCATCTTTGATGATGAGTTTAATATCAGAAGCTCCAGCATCAACCGCATTCTCAAGTAATTCTTTGACTACTGAAGCCGGACGCTGAACTACCTCGCCGGCAGCTATTTGATTGGCGACATGATCGGGAAGTAACTGAATGATGCCTGACATGAATGTGTGATTGACGGCCGCATTTGAGCGACGCGTACAAATTTAACTAAATTCCTTTATGAAATATCGTTAACACGAGCATAAAAAGTAGGATTTTGCTCGAATAAAAACGAAAAATAAGATCTTGATTACAAAGCTGATTTTTGTCGCAAATCAGCCATTTTAATCGCTGCAATGGCAGCTTCAACACCTTTATTGCCGTGTTTGCCGCCGCTTCGGTCTATAGATTGTTGCTCGTTGTTATCAGTCAGTAAACAAAAAATCACCGGAACATCGGTTTGGATATTGAGGTCTTTAATTCCTTGGGTAACGCCTTCGCAGACAAATTCAAAATGCATCGTCTCGCCTTTGATCACACAACCAATCGCAATAACCACGTCGGGCTTTTGGGTATCAATCATACGTTTGCTGCCATAGACGAGTTCGAAACTGCCCGGAACATCCCAGCGAATAATGTTTTGCGGTAAAGCACCACAATCGAGCAAAGCGGCTTCAGCCCCCAAATATAGCCCGTTGGTGATTTTGTCGTTCCACTCAGAAACAACAATCCCAAACCGAAAATCTTTCGCGCTTGGGATTGTGTTTTTATCGTAATTGGATAAATTTTTATTTTCAGTAGCCATAATTGGCGTTGTTTTGGGCTTTGATTACTGCGCCAAACCGATCAATCCGTCAACCATTCCACCTTCTGGAGTAGTTTCGTATTGTTCTTTGATTTGTGTGAAATATTTCAAGGCTTCTGCTTTTTGACCCAACTCTAAATTGGTCTGACCTGCTTTGAGTAAGAAACGCGGCGTGGTCATATCATTTTTGTGCATTTCAGAAGCTTTCACGTAGTATTCAACAGCTTGTTTGAGTTGTTTTTTCTGAGCATAAGCATCACCTACAGCACCCACAGCCAATACGCTCAAAATTTGATCATCAGATTTAAATTTTTCAAGTGAAACAATCGCTTGGTCGTATTTACCTGTGTTTAGGTAAGCAATTCCGGAGTAATAGTTTGCCAAGTTACCAGCAGCAGTTCCAGAGAATTTCTCTGCGATATCTTTGAAACCAAATTTACCTTCAGCTCCGTTCAAAGCCAAATTGAACAATGAATCAGCGCCTTTGGTAGCATCGACTGCTTTTTGGAAGTTTTGTTGTGCTGTGAACATTTCAGCAGCTGCTTCGTCTTCTTTAGGCTCAACAATAAATTTTTGATACATTAAATAACCAATGGTTACTAAAGCAACCGCACCTACAATACCAAAGATGTATTTCTGATTGCGCTCAACCCACTCTTCTGCTTTTGAAGCTGTACTGTCTAATGAGTTGAAAACACCCGCTGTGGTGCTGTCTTTTTCATCAATTTTGATATCTTCTTCAATGAAGTTGTTATCTACAACTGTTTCTTTTTCTTTGGGAGCTTTGTAACCTCTTTTGTTATAAGTAGCCATTTATATTCATTTAATGAGCCGCAAAAATAAAATTTTTATTCAAACGCGCACAAAAAAAAATAGTTTTCTGTTAATTTTTACGCTTTTGAACCGAAAATAATTCTCGGGCATTCGCAATAATTTCAATAATTTGCGCTCGCTAAAAATTGTTGGGCATTAACTTATGTATTTAAAGTCTGTTTCGCTGATTCATTACAAAAATTTCTCAGACGCCGTTCTTGAGTTTGACCCTAAAATCAACTGTATGGTCGGGCGCAATGGCGTGGGCAAAACCAATGTGCTTGACGCGATTTATCATTTGGCCTACGGAAAAAGTTATTTTAATCCGATGGCGGTGCAAAACATCAAACATGGCGAGGAGTTTTTTGTGATTGACGGGCAGTTTGAAATAGACAATCGCCCCGAGCAAATTGTTTGCAGCCTGAAAAAAAATCAGAAAAAAATACTCAAACGCAACGGTAGAATTTATGAGAAATTCTCAGATCATATTGGTCTGATTCCGCTGGTGATTATCTCGCCTTCAGACCGCGATTTGATTGTAGAAGGCAGTGAAATCCGCCGAAGCTTCCTGGACAGTGTAATTTCACAATCAGATCAGGTGTATTTACAACAACTCATTCAATACCAAAAAGTACTACAGCAACGAAACGCACTTTTAAAATACTTCGCGCTCAATCAGGTTTTTGAAACCGACACGCTTGACATTTACAACGAGCAACTCAATCATTTAGGGCATCAAATTCATGATAAAAGACAAAACTTTATGAATGATTTTACGCCTATTTTTAATCAATATTACCAAATCATCAGCGCAGATGCTGAAAGTGTTCAACTCAGCTATGAATCGCAGCTCAACGCGCACAATCTCTTGCAATTACTCAGCGAAAACATCGCAAAAGACCGCATGCTTCAATATACGAGTTGCGGCATTCACAAAGACGATTTATTGTTTGAAATAGAAAATCATCCGATTAAAAAGTTTGGTTCACAAGGACAGCAAAAGTCTTTTTTGATTGCTTTAAAGTTGGCGCAATTTGAATTCATCAAAAAGCAATGCGGCAAAAAACCGATTCTGTTGTTTGATGATATTTTTGACAAACTTGACGAACATCGCGTGGCGCAAATTATCGCCATGGTCAACAACGATGAATTCGGGCAATTATTTATTTCTGACACGCATCCGGAGCGCACCGAAAACGTCGTAAAACAGACGCATCAGAGCTATAAAATCTTCCACTTGTAAAATAACTGAAGATTTCGTTTTGTCAATTCAATTTTTACCTACTTTTGCTCATCATTTTCAAAATTTCAGGCTATGAAATTGCGTCATTTTTTATTGCTTGCTTCAGCGCTTATCATCAGTGCCTGTCAAGGGCAAAACGCACATTATGAAAACATAACGGCTCAAGTTTTTGCCGATAAAATCAAAGCCACGCCCAACGCTCAAATCATTGACGTGCGCACACCGTCAGAATATGGCAGTCAACACATTGACAACGCCAAAAACATCAATTGGAACGGTGATGATTTTGAGGCGCAAGCAGCCAAACTCAACAAAGCCGAACCGGTTTTTGTGTATTGCATGGTAGGCGGTCGCAGCAAAAAAGCATCTGACAAACTCGTTGAAATGGGTTTTAGCAAAGTATACGACCTAGAAGGCGGCATGATGAAATGGAACGCTGCCGGTATGGCCAAACCCAGCGACAAAATTGTAGGTATGTGCCCGCAAGAATACGGCGATATGATCAAAGCCGACGCCAAGGTTTTGGTTGACTTTTATGCTCCGTGGTGCGCGCCTTGCAAACAAATGGAGCCTTACTTGCTCAAAATGCAAAGCGATTTAAAAGGAAAGGTGAATATTGTGCGTCTCAATGCTGACGAACACAAAACGATGATTTCCGATTTAAAAATTGACGGTCTTCCGGTATTACTTTATTATGAAAATGGCACGCTCAAATGGAAACATCAAGGTTTTATGAGTGAAGCAGAACTGAAAAAAGGATTGGAATAAAATGTTGTCGAAAGAAAGCCTTCAGTTTCTGGCCGATCTAAAAGAAAACAACAACCGAGATTGGTTTCTGGCTCAGAAAAAAAGATACGAAGCATACAAAGCCGATTATCATCAACTTATTGAAAAACTCCTCGAAGCCATGAAGCCGCTGGATGATTCATTGGCCATGCTCGAAGTGAAACATTGTACGTTTCGCATCAACCGCGATATTCGTTTTTCAAAAGACAAATCACCGTATAAAACACACATGGGCATCTGGCTCAAATCGGGTTCAATGAGCAATGAAGCGCCGGGTTATTACATTCAAATTGACCCGGGAAAATCATTTATCGGTGGCGGTTTATATTGTCCGATGCCCGATCAATTGCAAAAAATCAGAAGAGAGATCAACTTTTTTTATGACGATCTTCAAGAAATAGTAAACGCTCCCAAGTTTACCGAAACTTTTGGTTCCCTCACCCGCGATGAAAACACTACCTTGAAGAATCCGCCGCGCGGTTTTGAAAAAAATCATCCGGGTATTGATTTTCTGAAGCTCAAAAGCTTTACTGCGGTAAATCATTTCGATACAAAATTGGCAACCCAAAAAGATTTTGTATCGCAAATCAGCCAAAAACTCATTTTGCTTAAACCACTCAACGATTACCTCAACCGAGCATTGAGTTCAGAGGAATAAATTTATGGGACAAAGAAAGATTCTGTTTCTAGGTGAAACTTATCGTGCCGATGCCATCACTTGGATGAAAGGTCTCAGGGAATTTGGCCCGTTTGAGATTATTACTTGGGAACTCAAAACCCCGAGTAACGGTTTGTTGAATCGCTTTTCTAGAATACTTGAATATGCTACTGCTTTACTCAAAATCCGAAAAATAGTTCGTCAAGAAAGGCCCGACATGATCATTGCTGAACGAACTACCAGCTATGGTTTTCTGGCCGCATTATCCGGAATCAAACCTTCAGCCATCGCGCAACAAGGCATTACCGATTTATGGCCCGAGAATTCACTTTTGTATCCCCTCAAAAAAGTAATTCAATCCTATGCCTTTAACAAAGTAAGTTTGATTCATGCTTGGGGTCCGGCTATGACAGTCTCGATGAAAAAAAACGGTGTCGATATGCACAAAGTGATGGTGCTTCCCAAGGGTATTGACCTGACGAAATTCACTTTCGTTGAAAATCAAAGTCAACCAAAAATCAACGCTGTAGTAACTCGTTCGTTGCTCCCAGAATATCGCCACACAACAATTATTAAAGCTTTTGGATTGCTGCACGAGCGAGATATTCCGTTTGAGTTAACCATTGTAGGCGATGGACCAATGAAAGAAAAATTACAGCATTTAGCCCAAGATCTCAACATCAGCCAAAATGTACGTTTTGCCGGTAGAATCAACAATGATGATTTGCCTAAATTTCTCGAAAAGGCAAATTTTTACATCAGTATGCCGGTAACCGAAGGAGTTTCGTCGTCTTTATTTGAAGCGATGGCTGTTGGGTGTTATCCAATTGTAAGTGATGTTCCCGGCAATCAAAGTTGGATTACTCATCGTGAAAACGGCCAGCTGGTTGCTATAGATCAAAAAGAAACTTTGGCGCAAGAACTTATTTGGGCTTTCAACAATGAGCAATTCAGAAACCAAGCAATTCATAAAAACCGCAAGTTTGTCGAAGAAAAAGCAAACTATGCAACAAACATGAAACTCATCGCAGAGCGATACCATCAAATGATTAACCACCACCAAAATCAATAATCGTGTGCGGAATTAACGGTATTTTTCACATACGAACTCCAAAAGAAGTCGACACGCACACGCTGGTAAAAATGCGTGATGTGCTCGAACATCGCGGCCCTGATGACAGCGGCTTATTTACCGATCGCAATCTCGGATTGGGGCACAGACGTTTGTCCATTTTAGATGTCAGCAGCGCAGGACATCAACCTTTTGCCTCTGAAGACCAGAGATATATTCTGGTTTTTAATGGTGAAATTTACAACTTTACTGATTTTTATCCCGAGCTAAAAAGCAACGGTTTTTCAATCAAAACCCATAGCGATACCGAAGTTTTACTCAAACTTTACCAATTGCACGGACTCAAAATGCTCAGCAAACTCAACGGTATGTTTGCTTTTGCTATTTGGGATAAAATCGAGCGAACCCTAACCGTTGTGCGAGATCGCATGGGCGTAAAACCATTGTATTACTGTTGGCACGAAGGCAGCTTTTATTTTGCCTCAGAACAAAAAGCCTTGTTTGCAGCCGGAGTTCCGCTGAGAATTTCACAGCCCGGAATTGAAGAATATATTTTCAATCGATTCGTGGCCGGAGAACATACCCTTTTTGAAAATGTACAAAAGTTGCTTCCAGGGCATTCCATGGTGATTGCAGAAAATGGTCAAATCAAAACCGAACAATGGTGGAATCTCAAACGTGAAATCCAACAACAAACTACGATATCTGAGCCAGTAGAATGGTTCAGAGAAACCTTTGACAGCTCAATCAGACTGCGCATGGTTAGCGATGTTCCGGTGGGCGTTTTGCTCAGCGCTGGACTTGATTCATCGTCGATATTGGCTTCGATGCATCAGCAAAAATACGCCGATATTCAAACCTACACCATTGGTTTTGAACAAGCCGAACACAACGAAGCGCATTTGGCAGAAATGCTCACCAAAAATTTCAATTATCAGTTCAATAAATTAGAATTGCGCGACGAGCAGGTATATCAGCAACTTTTATCGGCGACTTATTTTCAAGACGAACCGCTGATGCACCTCAGCGAGCCACATTTATTGGCACTGTCAAAACTCGCGCAACCCAATGTAAAAGTTTTGCTCTCGGGAGAAGGTGGCGATGAACTCATGGGCGGTTATGTTCGCTACAAACCTTTGGAATTTCCGTCTTTGTTACAAGCGGCAGCAGTGCTCAATAAGTTAGATGTTTTTAGCAAAAAGATGCGTTACGACAAACTCGCTCGCTATGCCAGCATTGACAATCCGCGCGATTTGGTTTTGTACAATGGCTCGAACATATTTCCGAAAGATATTGCGCAATACTTTGGCATCAACAAAGCTCCAGAGAATCAGTACCGTCAGGAAATTTATCGTCAAGCGCAAGAATTGTATCCAAACAACCTCAGACGCCAAGCCTTGTATTTTGACCAACACACTTATTTGTGCTCTTTGCTTGATCGCAATGACCGCTGCACCATGGGCGCATCGATTGAATGCCGTGAACCGTTTTTAGATCAGCGTTTGCTGGCTGGTTTGGGTTCGTTGGACGACAAGTGGCTCTTTACCGGAAAAAAAGGAAAATACATCCTCAAAACCAGTATGCAAGAGCGCTTGCCAGAGGACATTTTAAAATTCAGGAAAGTTGGTTTGAGCACGCCTTGGGGCGAATATTTGACTAAAAATCAAGCTTTTGCCGATGAAATGACTTCTTTTTCAAACAGCGAAATTTTTAAATGGTCGTATTTCGAAAACATCAACATCGATCGCATGATTGCTCAATTGCGCGCGGGCGACAAACGCATGGTTTCATATATAGTTCCGCTGTTTATGCTGCATGTTTGGGTAAAATATTATGTAGAAAATTTTTCGGCTTTGGCTGAAATCGTTTAATTGGTTCATTTACCTTTGAAAAAAAACTTCATGCAAATTCAGCGTCAATTTTCTTTAAAATCATATAATACCTTCGGAATCGATGCCAGAGCGCGGGCTTTTGTCGCGGTGAATTCGGTTGATGAATTGCGTCAAATTCTTCAAGAACAAGCCACTGAAAAGAAATTCATACTAGGCGGCGGCAGCAATATGTTGCTCACAAAAGACATCGATGCGCTAGTGATTCACGTCAATTTAAAAGGTAAAAAAATCGTTCAAGAAAATGATGATTTTGTTTGGATTGAATGCCAAGCCGGCGAAAATTGGCACGAATTCGTTTTGTGGACATTAGAACAAAACTTCGGCGGACTTGAAAATATGTCGCTCATCCCGGGCAATGTAGGCACCACACCGGTTCAGAATATTGGCGCTTACGGCAGTGAAATCAAAGACACGATGACCCAATGCGAAGCGATGAAAATTGCCGACGGAAGTTTGCGCACTTTTAGCAATGCTGATTGTCACTTCGGATACCGAGAAAGCATTTTTAAGCAAGAAGCCAAAGACCAGTACATTATTACTTCGGTTACTTTTAAACTCACCAAACGCAACCACAACATCAAAACCGGTTACGGAGATATTCAGGCCGAATTAGCCAAACAAGGAATTACCCAGCCCACTATTCAAGATGTCAGTCGCGCGGTGATTGCCATTCGTCAGAGCAAATTACCCGATCCGAAAGAATTGGGCAACAGCGGAAGTTTCTTTAAAAATCCGGTGATTTCAAAAGTCGAATTTGACGAAGTTCAAAAAAAATTCCCGGAAGTAAAATTCTTTCCGGTTTCTGAAACTGAGGTGAAAGTACCTGCGGGTTGGCTCATCGAACAAGCGGGTTTTAAAGGAATGCGTGTGGGCGATGCCGGTGTACACAAAAACCAAGCGCTGGTTTTGGTTAATTACGGAAACGCCACCGGAGCCGAAATTCTGGCTTTGTCGCAAAACATTCAAAATACCGTGCGCGAAAAATTCGGCATCAGCATCGAGGCCGAAGTCAATGTGATTTAACCTATTCGCAATCCATTTTCGACCACAAAATCAGGTGCGAGCAAAACAATATCGTTGCCCTCACCTACGCTGCCCAACACCAAACATTCACTCATAAAAGGTCCGATTTGCTTTTTTGGAAAATTAACCACCGCTACTACTTGTCGGCCGATTAAGGTTTCAGGGCTATATCTTTGGGTAATTTGCGCTGAAGTTTTTTTCAAACCGATGGCATTGCCAAAATCAATCGTCAGTTGATAGGCCGGTTTTTTGGCTTGCGGAAAATCTTTGGCTTCGATAATGGTTCCTACCCGCATTTCAACGCGTTCAAATTCGGTCCAGCTTAAATCAGTCATCATATTTTGTAGTTTGGATGAACGTTCAAAGTTCGGATTTTTTGTTTAAATTTCGATTTTGTAATCTTCATCCAAGCTCGATGGCACAAACTCCTTCGAATATGTTAGCGCTGGGCACCCAAACCCCACACTTTGTATTGCCCGACACCGTTTCTGGGCAAATGCTTTCTTTGGATGAGCTCAAGGGGTCGGCAGGAACACTTATTATTTTTATGTGTAACCACTGCCCTTTTGTGGTGCATGTTATTGATGAAGTGGTTCGCATTGCCCATCAATACCAAAATCAAGGAATCAACACCGTCGCTATCTCCAGCAACGATGTCGAAAAATATCCGCAAGACCGTCCTGAGCTGATGCGTCAGTTTGCTGTTGAACATCAGATGAATTTTGCATACTTATACGATGAAACCCAGCAAATCGCCCGCGCTTATGATGCCGCTTGTACACCCGATTTTTATCTGTTCGATGCACAAAATCAATTGGTGTATCGCGGACAACTCGATGATTCCCGCCCGCAAAATGGACTTCCGGTCACCGGAAAAGATTTGCGCGCTGCCTTAGATTGTTTAATTTTAAACCAACCCATAGCAGGCCTTCAAAAGCCGAGCATTGGTTGCAACATCAAATGGAAAATATAAATTCAATGTTGGTATATCACCTCAGTGCCGAATGTTATCCCGTAGCCAAAGTGGGCGGTTTGGGGGATGTGGTAGGCGCTTTACCCAAATACCTCAACGCTGCCGGAGTGACTGCACGTGTAGTGGTTCCGGCTTATAATAATGCTTTTTTTCAGAAGACTGAATATCAGACGGTGCATCAAGGCAAACTGCGCTTGGGGCATTTTGTATTTACATATAGTGTATTGTATGAACCGTCGAATCAGTTGGGTTTTGAGTTGTATCAAATTGCGATTACTGAATTATTTGACCGGCCTAATGTATATTCGTATGAAGATGATACCGAACGTTTTTTGGCTTTTCAAATTGCTTTTTTGAATTGGCTGATTGAAACTAACCAACAACCGAATGTTTTGCATTGCCATGACCATCATACCGGATTGATTCCGTTTATGGTGCAGCATTGCTATAACTACGAAAATTTGCGTTACACACCCACCATCGTAACCATTCACAACGGTCAATACCAAGGTTGGTTTGGTTATGATAAATTGCATTATCTGCCCGCTTTTGATTTGTCCCGAATTGGTTATCTCGAATGGAACGGAACCATCAATCCGTTGGCATCTGCTATTAAATGCGCTTGGAAAGTCACGACGGTTTCGCCGAGTTATTTGGATGAAATCAGCAACAAAGCCAACGGACTGGAAAATTTATTGCGCTGGGAACGCCCAAAATCGCTGGGTATTCTCAATGGCATTGACACCGAATTGTGGAATCCCAAAACCGATGCTTTACTCGAACATCATTACGATGTGCGCACTTTTAAAAAGGGAAAAGCGGCCAACAAAAAATGGTTGTGCGAACAATTTCATTTAGACCCTGAAAAGCCTTTATTTACCTTTATCGGACGACTCGTCGGTGAAAAAGGCGCGGATTTATTGCCACACATGGCCAGCATTGCGCTCAACGAATTCAGCGGTGAAATCAACCTCCTGATACTTGGTTCGGGCGACCCTGAAGTCGAGCAACAACTCGCCGGATTAACGCATTTTTATTCCGGAAACTACAGCGCTTACATTGGTTATAACGAAGCCTTGGCGCATAAAATTTATGCTGGTGCTGATTTTTTACTCATGCCTTCGCGCGTAGAACCTTGTGGACTCAACCAAATGTATGCTTTGCGCTACGGAACCATTCCGATTGTGCGCAGAACCGGCGGATTGCGCGACACGGTAATTGACATTGGCGACGGCGGTTTTGGTTTGTGCCATGACCAAACCAGTGTTTCAGATGTAGTTCATTCGATTGGGCGAGCCATTCAATTATTTGCCGATACCAAAAAATTTGATGCCGTCCGAAAAGAAATTCAACAAATTGACCACTCCTGGAATTCAGTGGCCGAAACGTATATATCCGTTTATCAATCGATCTCAAAACAACACTCATGAACAAAAAAACATTAGCCATCATCCTGGGCGGCGGACAAGGTTCGCGTTTGGCTCCACTCACTGAAAGCCGATCAAAACCGGCGGTTCCGATTGCCGGAAAATATCGATTGGTAGATATTCCAATTTCGAATTGTATCAACTCGCAAATTCAACGCATGTTTGTGTTGACGCAGTTCAATTCGGCTTCGCTCAATCAACACATCAAAAACACCTATCATTTTAGTACGTTTAGTTCGGCTTTTGTTGATATTTTGGCGGCTGAGCAAACGCCCGATAATCCGACTTGGTTTCAAGGAACAGCCGATGCGGTGCGCCAATGTATGCAGCATTTTTTGAATCATGAATTTGAGTACGCGCTCATTTTATCGGGAGATCAATTATATCAAATGGACTTCAATGAAATGCTCAAAGCACACCATGCTTCGGGTGCTGAAATATCGATTGCTACGCTGCCGGTCAGTGCCAAAGAAGCTCCGGAGTTTGGCATTTTAAAAACCGATGACCAGAGTTTTATCAGTTCGTTCATTGAAAAACCCAACGCCGGTTTATTGCCCGAATGGACCTCTGAAGTCAGCGACGAAATGAAAGCTGAAGGCCGACACTACTTGGCTTCGATGGGAATTTACATCTTCAATCGCGACTTGTTGGTTTCACTCATGAAAAATCCGGACACCAAAGATTTTGGCAAAGAAATCATTCCGCAAGCCATCGGCAAACACAAAGTTTTGAGCTATCAATACGAAGGCTATTGGACGGATATCGGAAACATCGATTCATTTTTTGAAGCCAATTTAGGTTTAACCGACGATATACCCAAGTTCAATTTGTTTGACAATGCGAGCAAAGTATACACCCGTGCACGTGTTTTGCCACCGTCAAAAATCACCGGTTCCTCCACCATTGACCGCTCGGTGATTGCCGAAGGCTGTATTATGAATTCAGTAACCATCGAACATTCTGTGATTGGCATCCGAAGCCGCATCGGTTATGGCTCAACGATTATTAACTCGTATTTGATGGGGAATGATTACTATCAAAACATCGAAGAAATTCGCACCAATCAACAGCAAAACATCATCAATGTGGGTATTGGCGAGCGCTGTTTTATCCACAATACCATCGTCGACAAAAATTGTCGCATTGGCAGCGATGTACGACTCAATGGCGGCAAACATTTAGCCGACACCAACACCGATTTATACACGATTAAAGACGGCATCATCGTCGTTAAAAAAGGAGCCGTCCTGCCCGATGGATTCACAGTTCAATAAAACAAAAAAGCAGCTCGATGAAAGCTGCTTTTTTTATTTTAAAATCTAATTTATCTTATAACTGAGCATAAATATAGGCCGTAATCGGTGCCATTTCGGCATCAGATAAATGCGCTTTCTTTTGCATACTCACCAAAATGGGCGCCCATTGTTCTTTATTAAAATCTGTTGGTTTGAATAAGCCGTGACATTTGGTACAGTGGTTTTCATAAGCCACTTTTCCGGCATCGGTCGCTACTGCTTTACTTGCCGCTACTGCTGGCGTTTTTGACTCAACTGGTTCTGCTTTGGTAGCAGTTACGGCAGACGATTTCGAACCACACGAAGCGAGTACAACAATAACGGCAGTCAATAGTAAGAAATTCTTTTTCATAGTTTGTCTTTGTTTTGGGTAAAAATAAAAAATCCCGATAGATAAAAACATCGGGATTCAATTTTTTTAATCGAGCCTTGGATTATTTAACATCCATCAATTCAACGTCAAAAATCAGAGTAGCATTCGGTGGAATCACGCCTCCGGCTCCGCGCGCGCCGTAACCCAAATGCGACGGAATCACAAAACGCGCCTTATCGCCTACCTGCAACAGAGCAATGCCTTCGTCCCAACCTTCGATTACGTGGCCCATACCAAGTGGAAATTCAATAGGTTTTTTGCGCGCATACGATGAATCGAAGACACGACCGTTTTCGAGCGAACCCGAATAATGCACCGAAACTGTTCTGCCTTTCTCGGCTTTTTTACCCGAACCCCTTTGAATCATTTTGTAGCGCAAACCACTTTCGGTTTTATCAAATCCGGCAGCGAGTTTCTCCATGGCGGCTTCGGCGGCTTCACGCTCGGCAGCTTCGCGTTTGGCACGAGCACCTTCAAACGTTCTGAAGGCTTCAACAGCATTCCATTTTTGGGCTTCGTTGCCCACGCGGATGATTTCAATGCTATCCATGACATCGCCTTGCGCAATGGTATCGACCACATCTTGACCTTCAACTACATTTCCAAAAACGGTATGTTTTTGATCGAGCCATGGGGTAGCCACATGCGTGATGAAAAATTGCGAACCATTGCTGCCCGGACCTGAATTGGCCATAGACAATACACCCGGCCCGTCGTGACGCAATTCTGGGTGGAACTCATCGTCAAAGTTGTAGCCCGGCCCACCGGTTCCGATGCCTTGCGGGCAACCGCCTTGGATCATAAAATCTGGAATCACGCGGTGAAATTTAAGTCCGTCGTAATAAGGCTTGCCTTGCGGGCGGGCGTTGTTTTCAAGATTTCCTTCGGCCAAAGCCACAAAATTACCTACTGTGCCCGGCGTTAAATCATGCGTGAGTTTTACCAAAATAGCACCTTTTGCGGTGTTGAATTTGGCATATATTCCGTTTTCCATTTTTTGAATTTTAAAAATTTGAGCGGCAAAGGTAACTTTATTATGCTACATTTGAAACACTAAAACAACTTCTTATGCCATCGATATTCAACCCCGCCGACAATCAACTCATGATTGACCGAATCGAAAAACTCACACCTGAAACCCAAGGTTTGTGGGGCAAAATGAGCGTGAATCAAATGTTGGTGCATTGTACCAAAGCCATTGAAGTAGCCTTTGGAAAGATGGAATTAAAGGTGCTGTTCATTTTTAAATTATTGGGCAGATTGCTCAAAAACAAAGTCATTGTCAACGGAAATCTCGACAAGAACAGCCCGACGGCCAAAGAATTTGTGATTAAAGACCAACCTGATTTTGAACAGAGCAAAAAGCAACTTATTGAAGCTTTACAGAAGTTTGCGCAAGAAGGCCCGAGCTGCATCAAACTCAAAAATCATCCGTTTTGGGGACCGCTCAATACCGAAGAATGGGATATGCTCATGTGGAAGCACCTTGATCACCATTTAAAGCAGTTTGGCGTTTAACTTTCTGAGCACTCCGATGCCCTAGCCCTGATGGCAGCGGAAATCCTTTGCTTTTTTTCTTGATAAAAGCAAAGATTGTAGCGCACAGCAGGTTCCCGGCTTCTGAAAAAACTTGCTATCTTTGCAGCCCACTGGCTCAGAAACAACAAAATGAGAATTGACATCATCACGGTTTTACCCGAATTATTGCGCAGCCCGTTTGAAGGCTCAATCATGAAACGCGCCCTAGACAAAGGTTTGGTTGAAGTGCATTTTCACAACTTGCGCGACTACACGATTGGCAAATATAAAAGTGTGGATGATTATCCGTACGGCGGCGGCGCAGGTATGGTGATGCTCATTGAACCGATTGACAAATGCATTACCCAACTCAAAAGCGAGCGCGACTACGACGAGATTATTTATATGACGCCCGATGGCGAAACGCTCAATCAGCCGATGGCCAATGCAATGTCGTTGTATGAAAACTTGATTATTTTGTGTGGACATTACAAAGGTGTAGACCAGCGCGTGCGCGATCATTTTATTACTAAAGAAATTTCGATTGGCGATTATGTGCTTTCGGGCGGTGAATTGGGCGCACTGGTGCTTTCGGATGCGATTATCAGATTGATTCCCGGGGTTTTAAGCGATGAGACTTCGGCGTTGACAGATAGTTTTCAGGACAATTTGCTCTCGCCACCTATATATACAAGGCCAGCCGATTACAAAGGTTGGAAGGTTCCGGAGGTTTTGCTTAGCGGACATGCAGCCAATATTGATAAATGGCGCGAGGATATGGCGTATGAACACACTAAGAACAGAAGACCGGATTTGCTTGACAAATAAATAGTTACAAATCTTAAGAATTAAATTGAGCAGAGTTCTATCTGACAGAAAATAATTCAAAATTTATCATTCAACATTTAAAATAAATTTATACATTTGCGCCCACTTAGACCAACCTCTGGCGATATCCGTGAACGTTGCTCTGATTTTAAACCATAATTAATTTACATTATCATGGCAGATTTAATGACATTCGTACAAAACGAATTGATAGCTAAGAAAGAATTCCCTGAATTCGGAGCCGGTGACACCATCACTGTATACTACGAAATTAAAGAGGGTGAAAAAACAAGAACTCAGTTCTTTAAAGGAGTGGTAATTCAAAGAAGAGGTTCAGGAGCTACTGAAACTTTTACCATCCGTAAAATGTCTGGTGCAGTAGGTGTTGAGCGTATCTTCCCAATCAACTTGCCAGCCTTGCAAAAAATTGAAATCAACAAGAAAGGTCACGTTCGCAGAGCTCGTATTTTCTACTTCAGAGAACTTACTGGTAAAAAAGCAAAAATCAAAGACAGACGTATCTAATTGTTTGCAAAACATACCCAAAGAGTCCCGAGCATTGCTTGGGACTTTTTTTTTGACAAAAAAGCACAGTTAATTTTACGTCATTTATATTTTTTAAAAAGCATATTGCCAAATTCGTAAATCAATCGTTTTCGTAGGTGTAACAAGCTGTCGTGCTATGCATTTTACTATATTTGTTACCGCAAAAAAATATAATAACACAAAAATAACATAGCATGGCAAAAATTAAAGTAGCCAATCCAGTAGTTGAATTGGATGGCGATGAAATGACAAGAATCATTTGGGCTTTTATCAAAGAAAAACTCATTCTTCCGTATTTAGATCTCGATATCAAATATTACGATTTAGGCATCGAACACCGCGAGGCCACCAAAGATCAAGTCACGATTGATTCAGCCGAAGCTATCAAAAAATACAACGTAGGAATTAAATGCGCCACCATCACGCCTGATGAAGCCCGCGTTCAAGAATTCAACCTTTCTGAAATGTGGAAATCGCCCAACGGAACCATCCGCAACATTGTGGGCGGAACGGTTTTTAGAGAGCCGATTATTATGAGTAATGTTCCAAGATACGTTCAAGGCTGGACGCAACCGATTGTCATTGGCCGTCACGCTTTTGGCGATCAGTACAAAGCCACCGATAAAGTCATCAAAGGCAAGGGAACTTTGACCATGTCATTCACCAACGAAGCCGGTGAAACTACCTCTTGGGAAGTATATAATTTTAAAGGCGACGGCGTGGCGATGTCGATGTACAATACCGACGAAAGCATATACGGATTTGCGCATTCATCATTCCAGATGGCACTCACCAAAAAATGGCCGTTGTATCTTTCGACCAAAAACACCATCCTAAAAGCCTATGACGGGCGTTTTAAAGATATTTTCGAAGAAGTTTATCAAGAGCACTACAAAGCGCAATTTGATGCCATCGGTATTGTGTATGAGCACCGTTTGATTGACGATATGGTTGCCTCAGCGATGAAATGGAACGGCGGATTTGTGTGGGCATGTAAAAACTACGACGGCGACGTACAATCTGATACCGTAGCGCAAGGTTTTGGTTCACTCGGACTCATGACTTCAGTATTGGTTACGCCGGACGGAAAAACAGTTGAGGCCGAAGCTGCTCACGGAACCGTAACGCGTCACTACCGCGAACACCAAAAAGGACGCGCGACTTCGACCAACCCGATTGCTTCTATTTTTGCTTGGACCAGAGGTTTGGAACACCGCGGAAAATTAGACGGAAATCAAGAACTTATTGACTTCTGTCACGCTCTAGAGCAAGTGTGTATTGACACCGTCGAAAGCGGCAAAATGACCAAAGATTTGGCCATGCTCGTAAAACCGGAAGGCTTGACAGCTGATGATTACCTGACTACCGAAGCTTTCTTAGAAGCTATTAAAGACAATTTAGAGAAAAAACTAGGATAATCTAAATTTTAAATAAATTGAAAAGGCAACTTAAATGAGTTGCCTTTTTTTATACGTGTTCTTAATTTTTTAAAGATTATTTAATATAATAAAAAAATAAATTCATTATCATTAAAACACAGTTCTAAAATAATGCTTTTAGCAACAATTATTTAACGTTTGCGTTGTAACAAACCAACCGTCTCAAGGTCTTAAGAGTAATCATCAAAATCAATTTACACCTACATGACAACAAAACTCTTTAGTTGGTTGGGCTTCATACTGATGTTCGCCAACTCGTTATCAGCCCAAAATCCAACCGAAAAACCATCCATCAAAGAAAAATTCACCCTGAGCGGAACCATCTCAGACACACAAAGCAACGAAACGCTCATCGGTGTAAACATCTACATTCCGGAGCTTAAAACCGGAACCAACACCAATGCGTATGGCTTCTACTCGATTACGCTTCCGGCCGGAAATTACACCTTGCAAATCAGCTATCTCAGCTATGAAACGGTTTCTGAAAACATCGTTCTAGACCAAAACCTCAAAAAGAACTTTAAACTGAGCAGCCAAGAACAACAACTCGACGAGGTGGTCATCACCGATCAACGCCAAAAAACCAACATTCGCAAAGCCGAAATGAGCGTGAGTAAACTCTCGACAGCTACCATCAAAAAGATTCCGGTAGTCTTGGGCGAAGTTGATGTACTCAGAGCACTGCTTACCTTGCCGGGCGTGACCAATGCCGGCGAAGGCCAATCGGGATTTAATGTGCGCGGGGGCGGTGCCGACCAAAACTTAATTTTGCTTGACGAAGCCACGATTTACAATTCCTCACACGTATTTGGCTTTTTCTCGGTATTTAATCCCGATGCGATTAAAGATCTAAAACTCTACAAAGGCGGAATTCCTGCACGCTTTGGCGGACGCGTATCCTCGGTACTCGACATGTATCAAAAAGACGGAAACAGCAATAAATTTTCGATGAGCGGCGGTATCGGACTCATTACCAGCCGACTTCTAGCCGAAGGACCGATTGTGAAAGACAAAGGCTCGTTCTTAATTGCCGGTCGCGGCTCGTATGCGCATTTGTTTCTGAAAGCAGCCAACAACAAAAACTCGGCTTATTTTTATGATTTGAACACCAAACTCAACTATAAACTCAGCGATAAAAACAGTTTGTATTTGTCGGGTTATTTTGGTCGAGATGTATTTGATCTGAACGGAAGGTTTGTCAACACCTACGGAAATTCGACGCTCAACGTGCGTTGGAATCATTTGTTCAACGACAAGTTATTCTCTAACCTTTCGGCCATTTACAGCGATTATTACTACGGACTTGATTTAAATTTATTTGGCTTCAAATGGAATTCAGGCATCCGCAACTACAATCTCAAATATGATTTCAAACATTATTTAACCGACAAAGTCAAACTCAGTTACGGTGTTAACGGTATTTACTACGATTTTAATCCGGGCGAAATCAAACCCTCAGACGCCAGCTCAGGCATCAACTACAAACAACTCGAAAAGAAATACGCTTTTGAACCGGCCCTTTATTTTGATGCCGAACAAACACTTTCTAAAAAAATATCCGTGTCTTACGGATTGCGCTACAGTATGTTTTATCGCTTGGGCGGATCAACTTTAAATTTGTATGAAAACAATCAACCGGTGGTTTTCAATCAAGATTTACAGATTTACGAAAAAGCCAAACCCATTGGCACGCGCTATTACGGTCAGAACAAAGTCATGGAAAGTTTCAACAATCTAGAGCCGCGCTTGGCCATTGCTTATCAACTCAACGACGACCAATCAGTCAAAGCGAGTTACAACCGCATGGTGCAATATCTGCAATTGATTTCGAATACCGCCTCACCTACACCACTTGATGTTTGGACACCGAGCGATCGCTATTTAAAACCACAAATCTTAGATCAAGTAGCCGTGGGTTATTTCAGAAATCTAAATGACGATGCTTATTCTATTGAATCTGAAGTTTTTTATCGAAAAGTCAAAAATAGAATGGACTATATTGACGGCGCCGATTTAATTGCCAACGAAGCCATCGAGCAAGTTGTGCTCAATGGTGAAATGCGCTCTTATGGCCTTGAGTTGTTGGTTCGAAAAAACACCGGAAAACTCACCGGTTGGCTCGCTTATACCTTATCCAAATCAGAGCAACGCACCCCGGGCCGAAACGCTTCAGAAACCGGCATCAACAACGGAAACTGGTACAGCAACGGTTATGACAAAACCCACAACATATCGCTCACCTCTAATTATGCCTTGAATAAAAAATGGAGTTTTGGCGGCAACTTTGTCTTTCAAACCGGACAACCCGTTACTTTCCCGAACGGTCAATACCAATACCAAGGCATTACCATTCCAACCTACGGAGCTCGCAACGACAACCGACTTCCGGCCTATCACCACTTAGATTTATCGGCTACTTATGTTCCGAAACCCGATAAAAAAAGGCGTTGGCAGAGCGAATGGGTGTTTAGCTTATACAATGTGTATAACCGCAAAAATGCAGCCTCTATTTCGTTCAGACAAAACCAAACCACAGGCGCTAATGAAGCCGTGCGCTTGTCTATCTTCGGAATGGTTCCGGGCATCAGTTATAACTTTAAATTCTAAGCAACATGAAAAAGATATATATCCTTCCGATTATTTTATTCAACCTTTTAATGTTGAGCTCTTGCGAAGAAGTCGTCGATGTTGACTTAAACACCGCAGCGCCCAAACTGGTCATCGATGCTTCTATTCAATGGCAAAAAGGCACCGACGGCCATGAGCAAAAAATAAAACTCAGCACCACGACAGGTTTTTACGACACCAACATTCCGACCGTGTCCGGTGCAGTGGTTCGCGTGACCAATGCAGCCAATCAATCTTTTGATTTTATCGAAGAAGAAGCCAACACCGGCGTTTATTTATGTCATGATTTTATTCCCGAAATCAATCAAACCTATCAGCTCACGGTGGTGTTGAATAGTCAAACGTATACCGCTACTGAAACGCTTTTAGGGGTGAATCCGATTACTTCGGTCGAACAAAACAACGAAGGCGGATTTGGCAGCGACGAGATTGAAATCAAAGCCTATTCAAATGACACGGATGGTGTAGATAACTACTATTTGTTCAAATACAAAGCCAGCATCCATAATATTCCCGAGTTTGATGTTTTTGACGATGAATTTGTACAAGGCAATCAATTCTTTGGCTATTACAGCAACGAAGATCTCAAGAGCGGCGATGTGATTGACATTACGATGTCGGGTATTTCAAAGCGTTATTTTGAATATATGAGCAAATTGATCCTCATTGCGCAAGGCAGTAACGGTCCGTTCTCAACACCACCGGCCACCGTGCGCGGAAACATCGTCAACCAAACCAATGCAGCTCGTTTTGCTTTAGGTTATTTTTCATTGTCCGAAACCGACCACGTTGCTTATACTTTAGAATAATCAGGGCAGCTATTCCCGCTGTTCCTGCCAAGCCCGCCGCGCAAACCAAGCTTTTGTAGGCTTTGGGTTGGCTTCTTCCAGTCGCCACCCCAAAACCACAGACGCAGAAGGTTTGCGCGGCGGGGCTTTTTAGTGCCATCGGGGCTGCAAGAAATCAGGCTTAACTTCCGGCCAAGGGCGATCCGAAAATCCCTACCGCCAATTCAAGCCAAAGCGCGAGCAACAAGATTAAAATTGCACCACACACCAACAATCGATCACGCATCGAGGTCAATTTGTGCCAAATCCAATCGGCCAAAAAGACACTGCCATAAAGCAAAAGGGCAGCCACCAAAAAATCGCCCCATGTCCAACGAACTTCATCGGTAAACAACATGGCAACCGCAGGCGTTAGCAGCAAAACTGTAGCCAGCAAAAGCATCCATACAAAGGAATTCATTTTCATATTTGTTTGTTTTTTACACCAACGTCCAGAATTAAAAATCATTGTTTACTAGCTAAATTTATATGGCAAAAATGATTGAATTGCGCATTATAATTATATTTACAGTCGTTGTTGCATTCTGCGTTACACACGCGTTTCGACTAAACTTTTTAAACTAATTTATCTTTATAAGCTTATTATTTAATCCATCCAGTTAGAATGAAATACAAAAACATACGCGAAGAAGAATTAAAAAACAAAGTAGGCGTTGATTGGTTCAAGGATTTTGACACCACCGAAATCATTGGCAATATTGACTTTACGGTTTTTCCGAAACAAGATACTATTTTTGGCAGAACGCCACTGCTTTGGGCAGAAGCTAAAACCGGCAACTTTGATATTTCGACCATGTTTGTGCAATTGGTTCTGACCATTGGCAAAGCCAGAACTTTTGACAAAATGCTTCCGCCAGCCTTTTTAGGTGTTTTTGATTTTAAAAAAATCGCCTTTGTACCGTATATCAGCATTCAAGATTTTTTCTATCAGAATGACTTTAACTGGAACGTAACACCCAGCAACCACGAAACCAAAGAATTCAAGCTCATCAAAGAGCGCATCGAAAAAACACTTGAAAAAGACTCAGATATCTATGACTATGAAAAAGACGAAAAAGAACTCAAAATATTCATCAAGAACAACGTAGCCAAAGCCACCGAAGTCAGTAAAATAAAAATTGACAAAAACAACTTTATTCCTATTTATCTGCGCTGGCTTGAAACAATTAAACCCAATATTGACGTTAATTGGGACGATTTAAAAAAGGCCAATATTCTTGACAGCGATTTTTATTTGGCCGACCTTTTTGTTGACGACAAAGACACTCAAAAAATTGACGACGACACCACGGTACGCGACAATTTGTTTGTGGTTTTTCAGAATCAAGGCTACAGAATTGCCAAAGAAAACATCAAGCAAATGTTTGATGCAACCATCAACATCAAAAACACAAGTCTTTACCAACAATTCTGGAAACGCTACAAACGCCCGCCCATCAAAGAATTTCAGAATTTTATCATTGAACGACGCGATCTTTTGGTACCGCAAGATATTCGCGAACGCAAAGGCGCTTTTTTTACACCACAAAAATGGGTGGAACTTTCTCAAAAATACATCTCGGATTATTTAGGCGAAGACTGGCAAGAAGAATATTATGTTTGGGATTGCGCGGCCGGAACCGGAAACTTATTGGCCGGGCTTACCAACAAATACCATATTTATGCCAGCACGCTTGACCAAGCCGATGTAAACGTAATGCACGAACGCATTGAACACGGTGCCAACTTGCTGCAAAACCACGTGTTTCAGTTTGATTTTTTAAACGACGATTTTAGCAAACTACCACAAAGCTTGCAAGACATCATCAACGATGAACAAAAACGCAAAAAACTGATTATTTATATCAATCCGCCGTATGCGGAAGCAGACAACAGAAAAGGTGATGGAAGAACTGGTGTTGCTATTACAGAAATACATAGAAAATACTCAGCCTTGATGGGTTATACAAAGCGTGAAATGTACATTCAATTCATGACGCGAATTTATTGTGAAATACCTCAATCGGTGCTTGCAAATTTTTCAACTTTGAAAAATTTGCAAGCACCGATGTTTTCAGATTTCCGAAAGTTCTTTCGAGCGAAGCTCGAAAAAATTTTTTTAACCCCGGCTGATACATTTGACAATGTAAAAGGTCAATTCCCGATTGGTTTTTTTATCTGGGATACAAACCAGAAAGAGACTTTTTCATCAATTAAAGCTGATATTTATGATAAGAATGGAAATTTCTCTGGTTATAAAAACATATGGGCGTATGATAATCTCAAGTTTATCAATGACTGGGTAAAGACATATCGAAACACAAAATCCGAATCAATATCAACTATAATTGGAGTCGGTAGTGATTTTCAGAATCAAAGATTAGTTCGCTTCGGTGAGCCTTATATGAAAGTTCCTGCATCGAATCATAATTGGCAAACTACTAGAGAGAATTTAATTGAAACATCTATCTATTATACCGTAAGACATATCATAGATGCCAACTGGCTTAACGACCGCGACCAATTTCTTTACCCAAATGACGCTTGGAAAACCGATAAAGAATTCCAAAACGATTGCTTGACTTATACGCTTTTCAGCAACAACATTTCAAGCAAATGGGGTGTCAATCAATGGATACCATTTACTGAACAAGAAGTAAATGCCCAAGAAAAGTTTGCCAGTAATTTTATGACTCGTTTTATGCAAGGCAAGTTAAAACCCGATGAAAACCAAGCACAAATGCTCTTTCAAAACGAGCAGCAGCTTGGTGTTTATGACTTCAAGCCACTTGAATTTTCAGACGAAGCAACAGCGGTTTTTAACGCAGGCCGCGAACTTTGGAAATACTACCATGCGCAAAAAGACATTGAGGTGAATGCGAGTTTGTATGACATTCGCGAGTATTTTCAGGGTCGCAACGACAAAGGCCGTATGAACGCCAAAAGCAATGATGAAAAATATACCGAACTCATTGGCGAATTAAGGAGCAACCTAAATGCATTGGCCGAAAAAATTACGCCAAAGGTTTATGAATATGGTTTTTTAAAATTGTAGAAAAAGTTATTCATTGGGCAGATAGCCAGACCAAAACTGCTCAGCCCTAGCCCTGATCGAAATAGAAATCCTTTTGTGGCGGAGTTCGCCGCAAAAGATTGACATGAAGAGCAGGAATTAGCTCATAAAAAAACATGAAAGAAATGGCGCATACAGCAGAGCGTTCAGACTAAACCCTCTAACCTTCTTAAACTTTTTAAACACTTAAACTTTTCCCATGTCCTCTCACCACATTGTTCGCGACGACCAAGAACCTGCTTTAATTATTGCCAATGGCGCCGAATGTCATCCGGAACTGCTCGGGCAATTGCTGGAATGGTCTCCGTGGGTCGTGGTTTTAGATTCGGCCATTGAACGCGTGTTGCAATACAACATTAAAGTCGATGTTTTACTGGGTGATTTTGACCGCGACTTTGACCCGAGTGTGTATTTAGACAGTCAATTCCCACTTGAAATTGTTCACGCTCCGGATCAAAACAAAACCGACCTTGAAAAAGCATTTGATTATCTCATCGAAAAAGGATTTCCGGCGGTCAATGTAGTTTGGGCCACCGGCAAACGCGCTGATCATACCATGATTAACCTAACCACATTAGCAACCTATCGCGACCTACTTAAAGTAGTCATTCACGACGATCATTCAAAAGTTCATTTGTTGCCTCGTTCTTTTAAAAAATGGTATCCGGCCGGAACCAAACTCTCATTAATTCCTTTGGGTTTAGCAGAAGGAATTACCACACAAAATCTTCAATACCCGCTCAACAACGATTCCTTACAACTGGGTTATCGCAACGGAAACAGCAATGCTGTACTGCAAGACGGCTTGGTTTGTATCGAGCATGAGCGCGGTGATTTACTGCTCATGGAGTGTGTGGATTGATTATTCCTTTACAACAATGATGGTCGCTTTAAAACCGGTTCCCAAATTCCACTGGTTGTTGGCAATTTGATTTCCTTTGTCGTCGTAAATCAAAAACTGAGCAGTATTGGGCCCTGAAGAACCTTGATTGAGCGCTTCAAAATCAATCTTATTAAAGCCTTTGGTGAGACCGAGTTGAATGCCTCTGAAATCACCATCTAAAAAGATACTTTCCACCACAATTCGGTCATTGACCCAAACGCGAATTTCATCCCCATCAACCTCGCCAAAATCGCGACAACTGATTTTTACGTATTCACCTTGGGTAGTATGATCGCCAAAGTATTGATTTTTCCGAAACATCTTCGAATCAAAGCCACCTTCATTGGGCACTGAATTATTGAGCTTTTCTTTGTAGGCATCGCCCGGATTCCCGAAATTGTTGTTCTTGGCAAACTGAAGCTTTGGATCTTCAAGCAAAGAACTCGAATTAGTCTTCTGCTCTGCTTTTGGCGGAAACATCGTCGGCTTAATCACTTTAGGCGTGTTGAGTCCGCTTCCGGCCGGAGGCAATGTGCTGCCTAAGCTTGAAAACTCAGATTGCGCGCTCGCTTGAAAACCCCAAAGCAAACACAAAAACAATCCGATAAATCCGTGCATAACTTTCATTTTTAATACACTTTAAAAGCGGGTTAAAATTACTGCTTTTGATGAGAGCCAGTGGTATTTTATCATTTTTTTATCAATTAAAGGCAATAAAACAGCCATTGAATCCGTACTTTAGCAACACTTTAATTTTTTTGTATGTACGAGCCAGAAATCAAAATTACCGAGGTAAAACTACTCTCAGACAACTGGTATAAACTTCATAAATTTACCTATGAATACCGCAAAAAAGACGGCACTTGGGAGACGCAACACCGCGAAGCCTATGACCGCGGCAACGGAGCTTGTATCTTGTTGTACAATCCGTCACAGAAAACCGTCATTTTAACGCGTCAGTTCAGACTTCCAACCTATGTGAACGGGAATACCACCGGAATGATGATTGAGGCTTGTGCAGGCTTATTAGACCGCGACAACGCCGAAGATTGCATCAAGCGCGAAACCGAAGAAGAAACAGGTTACAAAATAAAAGATGTGCGCAAGTTGTTTGAAGTGTATATGTCGCCGGGCTCGGTGACCGAAACCGTTACTTTTTTTGTAGGCGAATATGCCTCTGAAATGAAAATCAACGAAGGCGGTGGCGTGGCCTCTGAACAAGAAAACATCGAAGTACTTGAATTTGATTTTGAAACCGCCTATCACATGATTGCCACCGGTGAAATCAAAGACGCAAAAACCATTATGCTGTTGCAATATGCCAAAATAAATAATTTAGTTTAATAACTTAAAATCATATTTTTAAACTATTTTATCTACACTATAAAACCAAATAGTTAAACATTGTCAAAAAACGCAATTAAGCCATTACCAAAACCGACAATCAACAGCTAACAACAACAAACCAACCTTCAAAATGCAATTCCAAGTTATCTCTGAATACCAACCCAAAGGCGACCAACCCGAAGCGATTGACAAACTCGCCCAGGGAATTTTAGACGGCGAAAAATACCAAACCTTACTCGGGGTGACCGGTTCGGGCAAAACGTTTACCGTAGCCAATGTCATCGAAAAAGTACAACGCCCGACCTTGGTTTTGGCCCACAACAAAACACTGGCCGCACAGCTCTATGCCGAGTTCAAACAGTTCTTTCCGAACAACGCAGTAGAGTATTTTGTATCCTACTATGACTACTATCAACCAGAGGCTTACATGCCGGTAACGGGAGTATTCATTGAAAAAGATTTATCCATCAACGACGAGCTCGAAAAAATGCGTTTGAGCGCTACCTCAGCTTTGCTTTCTGGCAGACGAGATGTGCTAGTCGTTGCCTCGGTTTCGTGTTTGTACGGCATTGGCAATCCTACCGAATTTCAGAAAAACGTCATCTCGCTCGAAAAAGACCAAACCCTCTCACGAACCAAACTATTACATCAACTCGTGCAAAGCTTGTATTCGCGCACCGAAGCTGACTTCAACCCTGGCAATTTCAGGATCAAAGGCGATGTAGTAGAAATTTACCCCAGCTATGCCGACGACGGTTTTAGAGTACATTTCTTTGGTGATGAAATTGAAATGATTGAAAGTTTTGACGTCAAAACCTCGCTGGTTATTGAGCGCTACAACCAACTCAACATCTATCCGGCCAATATGTTTGTGACTTCGCCCGACGTGCTACAAGCCGCCATTTGGCAAATCCAACAAGACCTCGTGAAGCAAGTTGATTATTTTAAATCAATAGGTAAACACTTAGAGGCTAAAAGACTGGAAGAGAGAACCAATTTTGATTTAGAAATGATTCGAGAATTGGGCTATTGTTCGGGTATTGAGAACTATTCTCGCTACTTAGACGGACGCGATCCGGGCACCCGACCGTTCTGTTTGCTCGACTATTTTCCGAAAGATTATTTGATGGTGGTTGACGAAAGCCACGTGACGATTTCACAAGTGCACGCTATGTACGGAGGCGACCGCAGCCGTAAAGAAAACCTCGTGGAGTACGGATTTCGTCTACCGGCCGCCATGGACAACCGACCGCTCAAGTTTGAAGAGTTTGAAGCCATGCAAAATCAGGTCATTTATGTTTCGGCCACGCCGGCAGACTACGAACTACAGCTCACCGGCGGGGTGTATGTTGAACAAGTCATTCGCCCGACCGGCCTACTCGACCCGATTATTGAAATTCGCCCGAGCTTGAACCAAATCGACGATCTGATTGACGAAATACAAGAAAGAGCCGAAATCGATGAGCGCGTGCTGGTGACTACCCTCACCAAGCGCATGGCCGAAGAACTCGCCAAATACCTCACCAAAGTAAGCATCCGTTGCCGTTATGTGCATTCTGAAGTGGATACGCTCGAACGCATCGAAATCATGCAAGATTTGCGCAAAGGCCTCTTTGATGTGCTCATTGGCGTCAACCTATTGCGCGAAGGTCTCGATTTACCCGAAGTATCGCTCGTGGCTATCCTCGATGCCGATAAAGAAGGCTTTCTCAGAAGCCATCGTTCGCTGACCCAAACCATTGGCCGCGCGGCGCGTAACCTGAACGGAAAAGCCATCATGTATGCCGACAAAATCACCGACAGCATGCAAAAGACCATCGACGAAACCCAATACCGCAGAACCAAGCAAATGAACTTTAATGCAGCCAACAACATCGTGCCCCAAGCACTCAACAAAAAAATCGGCACCGTATTCAGTAAAACACCACTGATTGAGGCCGAATTAGCCCTTGAACTGCCCAAAGCCGACGAGCCGGCGCAAGAATACCTCTCTAAAGCCGAAGCAGAAAAACGCATCCGCGAAAAACGCAAAGCCATGGAGAAAGCCGCCAAGGAGTTGGATTTTATGCAAGCAGCGAGGTTGCGCGATGAAATCAAAACCCTACAAGATAAAATATAAACTTTTAGCCTACCGAAATTACGCTCATTTCGGGCGTATTAACTTTAGTCATGATCCAAAAACATTCTATTATCACAGTCGTATTCGGCCTATTGCTCTTATCCTGCTCTCCTGACGAGCACCAAAACGATTCTTACCTTAAGGCAGATTATCGAGTTGATTTGGGATTCTTCAAAGATTTAACCATCAACACCGACGGAAATGCGTACACCTTAGCCGTCATCCCCGCTTTAAATAGCGAAGAACTCGAACTCAAAAGCATAACACCCCAGGGCAACGCAACGAGTCTTTACAAGCACGACGCCTATTTTTTGAACCATCCCAAAATTACCCACGACCACTTGGGAAAACTATACTGGACTGCTGACAATCTCGATGGCGCAATCTACTCGTTCTACAGCAACTATGTGCCCTTTACGGCTTATACCCTGCAAGGCGCAGAACAAATGAATGTGCGCATGAATGAGTTGAGCCACCTCAACCAAGGCAACTTTGCTATTTATGACAGCAATCTCAGAAAGTTCAAGCTTTATGCTCAGAACCTCAACACCGATTTTATTATTGCCGGCTCAGATACCTACGCGGTAACCGACGGAATGGGCCCACAAGCTAGTTTTATGTCCATCAGCCGAATCAATACCCAAAACAATGCGATATACGCTTTAGATACGCAGCGTTATATTCGCAAAATTGATTGTAATACCAGCGATTATCAAGTGTCTACAATTTATGATTTATACCAAGATGTAGTAATCGATTTTGCGATTGCGGCCAATGGTGACCTCTATGCGTTGGTTCAAAATAAAGGCCTGTACAAATTATCCGGTGGAACTTCACACGTTTATAAAAGCGGCATTGAAAAAATCAAAACAACCAACAATGATGAGTTAACTACCATAGATTGGTCAGCTTTAAACAAGATATACATCAGCGGAGATGATCTGTACCTTGTGAGCGGCTCCGGCACACTGACCAAAATATCCAATTTTACCGAAAAGCTTTAGCTGTAACAGAATTTTGACAAACCTCTGATGAGTGCGCTGCAAACTCCTAATCACAATCCGTTGATCAAGTTGCCTTGAGACCTACGTACAAGCATTTACCTACACAATCGTTTGATTTTCATAACCCATATACAATGTGTTGTTTTAAGGCGCGTTATAGCTTTAAAATCAGCATAGGATGAAACAACCTTCACTTTACCTCAAGACCTTGCTCTTTTTGATTTTGTCCCTCAAGATGTTGGGACAAGAAATCAAAAGAAAAAATTATTTCCCGATTTGGACCTATCACCAAAGAAACATAAACGTAAACGGACTGGCATTGGGCATCGGTTCATTTAATTACAGCGATAAGATCACCAATACCCACACAAACGGAATAAAAGTCGAGTTGATTGGCGCCGGCATAATTCTTCCGCTGATTCCAAACAGCCCCATCGTAAGCAATGATAGTTTATATGATAAAATGCTTCATGAGCCTTTAAACGAGCGCATCAACGGAATCAGTTTATCAGCAGCAGGCACCGCCTGTGATTGCGCCATCAACGGAATTAATCTAGGGGTCATCGGGCACGCAACCCGAAGTGTTAATGGCATTTCAGCTGCCCTTTTCGGCAATATATCACAAAAATTCAACGGAATACAAATGTCCCTTTTTAATGAAACCTACGCCATGTCCGGATTACAGCTTGGGCTTGCCAACTCTTCAGAAAAATTCAATGGAATTCAAATTGGGTTAATCAACAACACCCGCAAACTCAACGGAATTCAGATGGGGCTGTGGAATGTAAATCAAAAAAGAAAATTCCCCATTATCAATTGGAATTTTGGCACTTGATTATAACTGCCAACAGAACGTCTGTTTTTTTAGCTCAGTCGGGTAATTGAGTACCTGAGTGTCTGATTAGCTGATGCTCACAGAGTGAACCGTTTTAGTAATGATGATGCGTTTTGCGGAATGTTTTTTTTGAAGCAAACGTGTTAACGATAATCAACGCTTTAATTGATTTATCTCCTTACTTTTTTGCTTGACCAAAAAAGTAACAAAAAAGTCACACGGCCACTCAAAAAAAGCTATAAAAAGGGCTTTCAAACCTAAACCAGCCGAATTACTCATCCCTTAATATTTTTGCCTAAGGTATTCGTGAACCTAAAGGTTTCCCTGCGCTGCGCTGCGCTCAAACACACCTGGTTCTTAACGGTTTCAAAAGCCTCTTTTTATGTACGCTTTTTTTAAGACGCCGGGGGCTGACGCATACTGAATGAAGCGTTTCATTATCGATGGTCCGTGCAACAGCATGTTGCAACAATACTTCCTAAACTTTTTAAACTTCTTAAACTTCGTTTTGACTTTGAGCTACTTTGCGCTCCAAAACGTTTTGCAGCTACCCGACAGTGGCTAAAAAGCGAGCAGCCTATGCTCCGCTAAGATAGAATTTCTAAGTAAAAACCTTGCGTTAATTTAAGAAAATGAAGTCATTGCGAGTAGGTACTGTTACCAGACGCCTTAATTAACTGAATAGCGCATTAGATTTTTACAAATTTTGTTTTATGGGATTTTGCATCACAAATAATCTCAATGACATATACACCGTCTCTCAAACTCTCAATGCTTATTTGCGAATTAGTCAAAGGCATTTCCATAATCTTTTTGCCAACCAAGTCTGAAATAATGACTTTATTAACTGTCTGATTATTTTGCAATATGATGTTTAGTACATTATTGCTAGGATTCGGATATAAGGTTAAAATATTGGCTTCAGAATTATTCATCGCCAGAGAACTTTCGCTGTTTAATCTGATTATACCTTTTCGCACATTAAGACCATTATAGGAATTAAAATTACCTCCTAAAATGAGTTTATCATCAGATTGTTTAGAAATGGTTTCTACATATCCAGTTTGACCATTTTGAGGTGAACCAATGTATAAGTTATTGGATATGTAACTGGTATCCACGTTACCATCACTATTCAGACGGGCAATACAAGAGGTTGTTACACCATTAAAATTGGCAAAATCTCCACCAACAAGCAATTTATTATTTGACAATGAAATAACATCCATTATTTGATTAGAAATACCCATACTTGGACCTAAACCAACCAAAAATCCATTATCAATCGAACCATCGCTATTTAGGCGACAAACACTATTTTGCGCAGTTCCATTAAACGATGTAAAACTACCTCCAAGTATAATTTTACTATCAGATTGTAATTCTAGGCATTTCACATAGCTTCCTCCGCCAGACAACTGAGAATACGATGATAAAGACAAAGAATTAGTTGGAAAAAAGTCTGCATCAATACTACCGTCAGAGTTAAGTCTAGAGGCATAAAACTGGTATCCCCCCAACTGAGTTCCATTGCTTGAAAACTTACCTATGTTTAATAGACCTCCTAACACAATTTTATTATCTGGTTGAAACTTGATTTGCTGAAAGGAGAAGCTAACCACTTTGAAATATGTTCCTGTAGCGGAATCGACATTAAATGGTGTCATAACATTAAATGAATTATCTACACTTCCATCAGTATTTAGGCGTATTAGCCCGCCAGGGACAGGATTCGAAAAAGCGCCTGATAATATGATTTTACCGTCATGCTGAACATATATTCTATTTCTATCTCCGTAGTAAGGGTCGAAGCCGTTTAAAGGGCTAAATGTTGTATCTAGAGTGCCATCAATATTTAAACGTGCCAAGCCACTAACCGCGCTACCATCGACGGAATTCAGTCCTCCACTTATCAAAATTTTACCTTCATTAGCAATCGCGATAGAATATACACCTGCTTGCGTAAAATTGGGATTATTGTAAAGTATCACCGGATTAAATGTTTCATCTAAACTCCCGTCTGCGTTTAGTCTGACGATTCCTCTTTTTAATAATCCATTAAATTGTGTAAAATTGCCTCCAATTAAAATTTTTCCGTCGGGTTGAATTTTGGTAACTCTCACCGCACCAACAAGACCGAGACCAGTTCCTATTTCAAAACTTGTATCTAGAGGGGCAATTTGTGCTCTTACAAGTTGGGTTGCTATGATAATAAAAAAATAGATTTTTTTCATAATAATCTTTTATTGGTTAGTTAATTGAATTTGATTTCTAATCGAAGATAAATAAATTATCTATACAACCAGATAGCGCGGATTTACAATCCGTGCTATAATCAGTACAATATAAACGGAGCACGGATAGCATCCGAGGCACTAGCCAAACTGACAAAGTAAATTCGCGCTATATCTGTCGAGAGAGATCCTTGCCATTGGGGGCACGGATTGCAAATCCGCGCTATCTGTTAAAATCTCAAGGTGCTAGCCGCGGCCCTAAGCGCAGCGGTTTTAAAACCCACCACATAGCGCGGATTTGCTATCCCTACTAAAGTAAAGTGCTCAAACAAATCAAACAAAATTGCTTTTAAGTCATTTTGCAAACGCGAGATGCTAGCCAAACTAACGAGGTAAATCCGCGCGCGCTGTTTGACGGTAAAATTGCTTCTGAAAATATTGTGTGATTATTACGCCAGCTTCCAACACCCACCAAACAATATAACCTACCCCACCACCGTTAGCCTAGTACTAAAGGGTAAGGTGATGAAAAAATTTGCTTTGATCGTTTTTTTGCTGCTTAGTATGGGTATGTGTTGGGCCTATCCGATTACGCCACGGCCTTTGCGGCAGTTGATTATAGAAAGTCAGTACATCATTTCGGGCAAGGTTGTTTCGGTGACGGAATTGCCTGCTGACCCACAACAAAATGGTGCTCAGGCTTTGGCCAGAATTAAAATCATCGAAGTTTTTAAGGGTAATCTTCAGCAACCCTATATTGAAGTTCCGTTTGACCTTAACATGATTTGTCCGCAACCCGCCAACTATGAACCCAACACTTGGGTCATGGCTTTTCTTGATTTTGAGCAGGGCAAATTTGACACCCATGCTTTATCGTATGGTTCCAAAACCTTAACCCCTGATGAGCTTCAAGTATACAAAGAGCGCGTTCTAGAGATGCAAAACATCCTAAGGGTTCAAGATGCGTTAGAACAATACAAACAAACGCTTGATTGGTTGATTACGTGCGCTGAGCATCCGGCCACCCAATGGGAAGGAGTCTTTGAACTAAGCCCCCACAGCGATTTCATGTCGTTTTATACCCAAGAAAAGCAAACCGATTATGGGGCGTTTCTGTCGGTTCCTCAAAAAGAACGATTGATGAATATTCTAAAAAAGAAAGCAGTATTTGATTACGGAGATTTTGGCATCATTGATCTGGTATACCCCGGTAACGAGCCCTACATTGACCAAAAACTGATTGAATCACTGAGCAAATTAGATGATTTCGGCTTATTCTTTGCCGCCGAATATATGCAGCGGTTACAACATTTGGTAGCGCCCCGATTATTTGACAAGTATATTGAAAACGCGCAGAGGTACGCATTTGAAGACGAAAACCCAAAAAAGCAAAAGAAAAATATCGCTGCTTTTATTGCTTCCATCAAAAAATAGCTGGTTGTGCATTTGCACTATGGTTTCAGTACAAACTTTCCGCTAAACGTATTATCAACAAATAAACGTTTCATTCGGTGAGCGTCAGCCGCCGGCGTCTTAAAAAAAGCGTACATAAAAAGAGGCTTTTGAAACCGTTAAGAACCAGGTGTGTTTGAGCGCAGCGCAGCGGAGGGAGTTCGGCTGGTTTAGGTTTGAAAGCCCTTTTTATAGCTTTTTTTGAGTAGCCGTGTGACTTTTTTGTTACTTTTTTTGGCTACGGAAAAAAAGTAAAAACACTCATAAAAAGTTATAGATTGTCGGTTAAGCAATTGCTTCAATCAATTCAATTTAAGACAATAATGTTTCTAGAAGTAACCGATCTTTCATAAACCCTCAACACATAAACAGCACAAACAATATCAAACCCCACAAAACCCCGCACCAAACCACACGATTTCACGTCCGTTTTCGGGGCACTACACCCCGCCGAAGTGCGGTAACGTTCGCAGGCTGATGGCCGTGACCCGCTGCGCTCCATACCCGCCTATACTGGGCTCCGCATGCCTTGGGGTCGTTCTGTCATCTTCCGTTTGGGCCTTGGGCATGCTGCTTTGGGTATTTCAACAACCAGGCCAAAAACAAGTCCCAAAAGCCTGAGTGGCTCATAAAAAAGTCTTAAAATTGCTTTAAAGGTCATTTTTGTAAGGAATCTTGCATAAAAAAAGCATTTTTAAAAGGACTTTAAGGCACAGTGAAGGCACCTTTGTAGCACACAACAACGAATTTATTCGAGAAAAACGGGGTTTTCTCGAACAACTCTCGAACAAAACTGCGTGAACTTTCTGACCAGCAAAAACGCAAAATAGCCCCCTTTTGGCCTCACTGGGTTACAAGCCTTAACAAAATTTTTAAAGGCGCTTACCCACTGCCCAATCATCGGGCATAAAAAGTCGGAAACGCTCGTCAATACTCGTTTTTTTATAGCAAAACCACCCAACTCATTTACCCAAAAAAGCTGCGGTTTGCTGTCTTTTTGTAGTTGATAAGCTCGGCAACTTTAACAAATTGTGTTGCGCAGGCAGTGTTTTTAGTCACGTTTAGCGACTATGTTTTTTTTTAAAATTTAGTTGATTTTCATACCCCTGCACTGGTTATCATTGTCAGTCGTTAGCGCCTATTATACATCCCAATACATTAAGTTAATTCATAAAACTCCTCGTTCTGGGCACCACAGCATCTTAAAAAAACACTAGCTTTACCCCTATAAACTATTGCCTATGAGCCACTACCAAAAACTCCAAAACATGTATTATTTAGGCCCAATCAATCAGGCTACGTATCCTGATGTGGTGATGGATATTTCTGAAGGATGGGCTGAAATTAGTCTTGAGGTCAAACCCGAGTACTTTCATGCCGGGCAATCCATGCACGGTTCGGTTTATTTCAAGATGCTTGACGATGCAGCTTATTTTGCGGTAAACTCGGTGATCAAGGACTGTTTTGTGTATACCGTTTCGTTCAACATTCAAATCTTGCGCCCGGTCAAAGCCGGCAAAATCAAGGCGGTGGGTGAATTGAAGTTCTCTTCAAAGAATTTGTGGGTGGCCGATGCGGTTTTGTATGACGCCAAAGGCCGTGAAGTGGCGCGCGGTAGCGGAAACTTTATGAAAAGTCAGTTGCTATTGGATGAAGGTATTGGCTATCAATAAAAATCCGAACACAACAAACGCTGTATTCGGATTCTAATTCAAAAAAAATAAAAAATTACTAAAATTACTTGACGGTAAACTTACGTGTGGCGGTTTGCCCAGTCGTTGTTTGAACTTTGATTAAATAAATACCTGATGACACCTGCGACACATCTATTTTGGATTGACTTGATTGCAATATTTTTTGGCCTTGCAAATTATATATTTCTACCAATTGCAATGCTTCTGACGAGCTGATGTTCAAGATGCCATCGGTAGGATTAGGATATAGTCCGAATACTGAATCTTCTGGATTAAAAATTTCGTTTGACAAGGTGCTGTGCAAGCTACTGGCATCGCTAGAATTAAACGATTCGTTGTAGATTCTCAAATCGTCAATTCGGCCATTAAAATAACCACCCAAACCTGTAGAAGTTCTGCCCAAACTAAACATAGTACCGATGGTGTTGGGCGTAAATGAACCTGAACCCACTTCTGTTCCATTTTTATAAACTTTGATGTCCATACCGTCATAGGTAAAAACCATATCATACCAAGTACCAAAATTCATAGGATTTCCAAATGATATATCATTGGCCCAATAATAATGAGTACCCATTTGTGAATCTTGGTTATAACCGAATGATTGATTGTTGGTAGCGGTACCATAACTAAAAACATTGTTTTCTTGCGATAATGCTCCTGATTCAAAAAACACTCTGATGGCTACAGTTCTTCTTTCGCTTCCTTGGGCTATGAGCGGTAGGCTGATGGATTGTACATTGTTGTTAAGTCTGATGGCGGTATTGTTATCGGTATAGCCAGAGTTTGGATTTCCAAAAGCCAGTGTAGGATCATTCTTTTCTGTGGTATTACCGTTGAACTCAAAATGATAAATAGGCGTTTTGTTTGCATTAGCATCATAAGTACAGAACCCTTTGTCTGCCGAAACAGGTGATGAGCCACTGCTGTTATATCCCATGACGTTGAAGGTGTAACATTTTCCGGGGGTCAGACCGGTAATGGTGTAGGTCAATGATTGGGTGTTGGTTCCATTGGCCATAGGTCCATCATATACGCTTCCTATTCCTGCCCCGATTTCGGTAACAGAAATATAAGTACTACTGTTTGCGCCACCTGGATTCATATCAAAATGTACCGTAGCACTGTTGCTGGTGGTTGAGGATTGACTGACATTAGAAATCACAGGAATATTCGCGGTAGCTGTCGGATTGAACAAAGTAAGTATTTCTGAACCCGAAAGTGCAGTATTGTAGATTTTTAAATCATCTAACTGTATCGCCGATCCGTTTCCAATTGAAGAATTCACCAAACGATTTAAATACAACATTGTACCATTGGTATTGAGTGTGCGTGAATAATTTCCGGCATCAACTCCATTGAAGTAAATTGTCATTGTGGAGCCGTTGTGTGTCATAGCAATATGAACCCAGCCATTGTTGCTATTGGCTTGATTCTGCGCATTGGTTTGCGGAACACTGTAATCATTTCCTACACCCCAAGTGTAATATGAGTTTTGCACACCATTCCTCCAAAAACCAAAAGCTTGAGTAGCTGCATTATTTCCCCAGCCTGCAACCGGAAAATTACGACCGTCATCATCGTTGATAAACTTGACCCAAAATGCCAAAGTTCTTGGGTTATTTCCTTGAGGAAGATTACCTGCAATAGCTCCGTTAAAAAGAAGGTTTCCGGGTAAATTAATTGCCGAACCGGCTTGTCCTGCGCGGTTGTTTACGTAAGTGGCTGCTGTTCCGCTGGCTACAGTCCATCCTCCAAAACTGCCCGCGCCTGAATTGTTCATGTTTCCGTCGAAATTAAATTCATAAACGGGCGTTTGTGCATGCAATCCAAGCGCAATCATGAACATCCATAATAAGTGTAGAGTTTTTCTCATTGTTTAAGTTTTAAGATTTGTGTGCCAAAACTAGATTCAACTATTTTACACTGAGTTGGTAAGTTCATGAATGGTTGTTATGACTTCACAAACCGTTATTTTGGACTATGCTGGTTTGTCAAATTATAATTACTTTTGGTTGCACAAGCCCAACTTATGAAAGTCCTAATTGTTGATGATGAACCTAAAGCGCGTTCTATTTTAAAAAACATCCTACTTGAATACTGTCCCGGTATAGAACAAATTGACGATGCGGCCAGCGTAAATGAAGCGGTCAAAATCATCAACAAACAAAAGCCTGAAATTGTTTTTTTGGATATTGAGATGCCCCATGAAAATGGCTTTGCCTTGTTTGATTACTTTAATGTTCCGCCGTTTGAGACTATTTTTTGTACCGCCTATTCTGAATATGCTTTGCGGGCTTTTGAGGTTTCAGCTATTGATTACATATTAAAACCCGTCAGCATCAGTAAAATTCAGGCGGCTATTGAAAAGGCCATCAAAATGCGCGGGCAAAACAAAATCATTGAGCAAGTTTCTGCACTTAGAGAAAATCTATCGGTCAAAGAATTGCAAAAAATTGGTTTACCGCTCTCGGACGGATTGCTATTCATCAAAATTGACGATCTGCTCTATTTTGAAGCCGATGGTTCTTATACCCACGTAATTACAGTTAAAGACCGTTACTTGGTCAGTAAAAAGATCAAAGAATTTGCAGATTTGTTACAAGACGACCACCGATTCTACCGTGTACATCGCTCGTATTTGGTAAACGTTTTAAAAATATCCAAATACAGTAAAAGAGATGGGGCTACTTTGGTAGTTGAAAACAACAAAGTCATTCCGGTGGCACGCGAGAAGAAAAACGAATTTGATGAATATATTGGCAACATCAGTGTCTAGATTACTGCAATTTATATTTATTAGTCTTTGGTTGTTTTCAACATCACTTTTTGCTCAAAGTTTATCAGTTCAAAAAGCGTTATCGGTGTGTGAACTGCTCAATAAAAAAATTGAAGAAGAACAAAACGAAAACATCTGGAATCATGACAATAAAAAACTAAAAGAGCTTGTTCTTTTTTATCTTAAAAACCCAAAACTGACTGCTGCGCAAAAAAAGCAATTCCAGAAATTTTATAGCATTGTCTTGCTCAACCAAGGCGCTTTTAATACCCTGAGCGGTCAATACAAAACATCCATCGAAAATTATAAACGTTCATTTGCTCTAGCCAAAAGCATTGACTATTTTGATGGCTGTGCGTCGAGTTTACAAAACATCGGAACTTCATTTGATTATTTAGGAAAAATTGACAGTAGCTTGGTGTATTTTAAAAAAGCGCTGCACTTTGCCAAACTTTCTAAGAGTGAAACCACAATAGCTTATGTCTTAACTGATTTGGGCTATATCTACAATAATTTAGGTAATAACGAGCAAGCCATAAATTACAATCTCAAAGCATTTAAACTTTTTAACAAACTCAAAGATTATGAAGGTTTAGAACGGACAAGTTTTTCTATAGGGCGTATTTTTGACAATCTGAAAGAATATGAAAAAAGCTTAAAATACTATAAAAGTGCTTTACTGATTTCAGAAAAATTAGGCAACCAACAGCGACAATGTCTCAACCTAAATAGTATTGCCAACATTTATTTTATTCAAAAAAAATATGAAGCTTCAAAAAAATTGTTGGATAAGAGTTTAAAATTATGCGTCAAAAATAACTACCTGTCCATATCGGGTGTATGTTATAACTTGATTGGCGACATTGCTTTTGAAACCCATCGCTTCGAAGCAGCCAAAATGAATTATCTAAAAGCCAGTGCCATTTTTAAGGTAGACTCAAATGATTTATTCTATTCAAAAACTCGCTACAAACTGGCACAAACCTATCTCAAAGAGCATAATATCTCCAGAGCAGAACAATATGCGCTTGAAGGTTACAACTTATGTGTCAAGAACAATTATCCTTCAGAAACACGGGCTATTTGCGAGCTTTTGTCACAGATTTATACACAACAAAAAAAATACAAATCTGCTTTAGATTTTAAAACCATTGCTTATAAAATCAGTGATAGCATTTACTATGACGAAAACAAAAACATCACTTTAAAAGCTGAGTACAAATATCATTCAAGCCTCAAAGAAGCCAGAATCAAAGCATTATCGCAAGACAAAAAAATTGCACTCTTAGAATCGCAAAAACAAAGGAACATTGTTTTGTTGCTCACGATTACCTTGATTTCTTTGTTGATAAGCGCTTACTTTTTTTTCAATCGCTACAAAACCCAACAACAAAATCGCTTACTCAAGGTACAGCTTGAAGAAGCTCAAAAAACCTATCAAGCTAGGCAAAACGCAGTTGAAAGCGAGCTCAAAGCGCTCAGAAGCCAGATGAATCCACACTTTATCTTCAATGCGCTCAACTCGATTCAAGAGCAGTTTATGTTTGGTGACAAAGTAAAAGCCAACGAACAGATGGGCAACTTTACCACTTTGACCCGACAAATTCTGAATGTTTCGCGCAAGAAAAGCATCCCGATTGCCACTGAAGTTGATTTGTTGACCAAATATCTAGAGCTAGAAAAAATGCGCTTTCAGGATGATTTTAGTTATGAAATTAGCTGTAGTGATTCGGTAGACGAAGATTACCATCAGATTCCGCCGATGCTCCTACAACCTTTGGTCGAAAACAGCATCAAACACGGTTTGTTGCATCAGCAAGGCGTCAAAACTGTACGTGTTCATTTTGATTATGACCAAACCGACAACAGCATTGTTTGCACGGTTGAAGACAATGGCATTGGTCGAGAAAAAGCAGCGGCCATCCAACAAAAGAATGCCCAAACGCATCAATCGTTTGCTACACAGGCTACCGAGCAAAGACTTGGACTATTAGAAGGGCAAAAGAGTTCTATGCTGTATGAAGACCTATTAGATACCGATCAAAAAGTATGCGGCACCAAGGTAACACTCAGAATTGCTTTGGGTTAATTGTACTGCTCCTGAAACGCGTCGAGTAAAAACTCCGGCGAGACCATACCGGTAGGCGACACTTCCATGGCTTGCAGCACGCGTTTGATGCCTGTGGGGTTGAGCCCCATAGCGATGCCGATTTCTCTGATTTTATTTTGTTCGCTTTGATGCAAAATGCCATCACAGTGCATGAGCAACGCCAGTCTGTAAAACTGTTGAATGCGCTCAAACTCATACTTGATGACTTCAGGGTAATTTTCTTGATGAAACAACTGCTTGAGCTGGTCTTGGTCAATTTGCAGTTCGGTGGCCACGAGTTCAATAAACTGATACTCTCGGGGGTGCAACTTGCCGTCTACCACCGCAAAGGCAATCATATCCGAAATTAAGTTAAGTCGTTCTTCGTGTTTGTTCATGCAGCTAATGTAAAATTTTCAAAGCATCAGAACAAATCGAAATAAAAAAACCCGCATTCAATCAACTTAAATGCGGGTCACTTTTAACAACCAACGTTATGAAAATCAAGCAATTTCGATGAGTCTTTTAGGTTTTGGCAGCGCTTCTTCTTTTTTCGGAAGTGTTACGTGCAACACGCCGTCTTGGTAACTGGCGTTGATGTTTTCGGCATTAATCGTTTGTGGCAAGGTAAACGATCTGCTAAACGAATGATAGCTGTATTCGCGGCGGGTGTATCTTCCGTTTTGGTCTTTTTGTTCGTTTTCGGTTTTGGTCTCAGAGGCAATGGTCAAGACATTGCGATCAATTTCAATCGAGAAGTCTTCTTTTTTCTTGCCTGGAACCGCCAACTCAAGGGTAAATTCAGTATCGGTTTCTTTGATGTTGACCGCCGGTACTGAAGCCATTACATTTTGCGATCCGCCAAACCAATCCGGTTTTAAAAATTCATCCAAAATAGATGGAAAATAGTCTAAGTTTCTTTTTACTAAGTTCATGATGTTATGTTTTTAAGGTTCAACTTATTTGTTTGACCGCCTATGGGCAAACGGTGTACCAGTGCTTTTTTTATGTCATTTTTTCACTGATTTGCGCTCATTAAATGAAATTTTGACCGTTTTAACAAACCGTTAACTGACTTAATATCAGATTGATTACCGCGAAATAGCCACGCTAAAATTTACGGTTGAATTGATTAACTTAGCGCTTATGAAATTAGCCTTCAAAATCATCTGTTGCTTCGTTTTGATTGCGGTACTTATTCCGCAAACCCTCAGCGCACAAACATCTACCGCCACGGCACAAGTTTCGACTTTTACCGTCGACGTGCCACAACTGCAAACCCAACGCAAAATCTGGCTGTATCTGCCCAAAGATTATCAAACCTCCCACAAAAGATATCCGGTGATTTATGCCCACGATGCGCAAAACTTATTTGACAGCAAAACCTCGTTTGCCGGTGAATGGAATTTGGATGAAAAACTGGACAGCCTCAAAGCCCAAGTGATTGTCGTGGGCATTGAAAATGGCGGAGATAAACGCCTCAGTGAGCTTACCCCTTATCCGCACGAAAAATACGGAGGCGGCCAAGGCGATGCGTATTTAGACTTTATTGTACACACGCTCAAACCTAAAATAGACGCGCAATACCGCACCAAGCCTCAAGCCAAAAACACCCTCATCATGGGCAGCTCCCTCGGTGGCTTGATGTCGTTTTACGCGCTGCTCAAATATCCTGAAGTATTTGGTAAGGCAGCGGTCTTCTCGCCTGCTTTTTGGATCAACCGCCAGCCGCTGCTCGATTTGATGCAACAAACCCAAAACTTCAAAGCCAAGGTTTATTTTTTGTGTGGCGACCACGAAGGCGACGAAGATATGATTCGCGATTTGAATACGGTGGAACATTGGGTCAATACCCAGCGTTGTGCGTGCAAAATGCTCAATAAGAAAGTCATTGTCAAAGGCGGGCAACACAACGAGAAATTGTGGCGTGATACGTTTGTAAAAGCGTATCTTTGGCTGAAATAATTTATATTGATTTGATCATCAAACAGGTTAATTGTTTTTAATTATGAAAAAAAACAACTATCTATTACTGGCAATTTTTTGTATTCATCAGATTTACAGCCAGGTACCTTTTACCCATATATCAACTTCAACATTCAATGCCGAAAGAGTTGCGAGTTTTGGTGTGATAGATACCAATACAGACTTTTTGGAAATTACCAATTCAACACAATTTGACAACTCTTTTATTCCCTCTATCTGGGCGCATCAACAATCAGACAATCGTTTCGTATTGAGGCTATTTGCAACCACAAACTCTACAAATGATTATGGTTCAATACCCATGATGATATTCAGAGCAGAAATACGCAACAACTTAAACCCGCAGGCACCTACAGGTGGTTCATTCCCTTGGGGCACACTTCCGATTAATGTATCGTCACGCCCCCTTTTTGGATGGGAAAACGGAAATACGCAGCTCATGCGGATTATGTCAAATGGCTTTGTAGGCATCAACACAACAAATCCGACGGCTTTGTTTCATACTAAAGGATCGGTTCGATTTGAAAACCTTCCAACAATCACTTCTAATAGATATATCTTAACCACCGACGTCGATGGAAATGTAAGTAGCCAACTATCTTCATCTTTCTCAGGCAGTGGTATTACAAATAGTTGTGGCAACACAAATTTTGTATTGAAAAATGGTACAACTGACATAAGTTGTTCAAATATTTTTGATAATGGCACTGGCGTCGGAATCGGAACTACTAGCCCAACGGCCATATTTCATACCAATGGAAGTCTCCGCTTTGAAAACATAGATGACAAGAACAATCCAACAAAAATTTTAGGAACTGACATCAGCGGAAATGTGTTCGAATATAATCCTACAGATCTTATCGGTAGCCATCAAGATTATGACTGGTTAAGGCCAGACGGCACTCTGGCAACCTCAATAGATGACAACATTTATACCAATGGAAAAGTGGGTGTCAACACCAACATCTTTCCGTCTCAGGTAGGTGATGTAGATGTCAGCTCATATAGTCTCTTCGTCAAAGGGGGCATCCTGACTGAAGAGGTTAGAGTAGCTTTGAGTTCGGATTGGGCAGATTATGTATTTGATGAAGATTATCAACTTGAGCCTTTGAGCAGTGTTGAAAAATATATTCAGAAAAACAAACACTTAAAGGATGTACCTGATGCAGAGCATGTAAAAAAAGAAGGGATTGAACTTGGTGAAATGAATAAAATTTTATTACTCAAAGTTGAAGAACTGACGCTCCATTTGATCAGTATGGAAAAAAAAATACAAGCACTTGAGGCCGAAATAAAAAAAACTAAATGAAAAGAATAAGTTTTATATTGACGCTTATTTTTTGTTGTTGCCAAAATTTTGTTTTTCCACAAAACAGCAGTAACCAAAACTGTAGCAATCCCGTTAATCGAATTGTTTCTGGCATCAACTCAGATTGCGAAAAAGATTTTCTACTTTCGAATGTCGAAATGAATAATCTTTATACCTACCATGCATCACAATCCATTTTAGCAAACAATTATTATAGTACTTCGGCAAGCAATGATGAAATTCGGATGAAAGCAGGAAAGGTAATTGTATTAAGGCCAAATGTTCACATTAAAAAAGGTAGCTTATATCTTGCTCGTATAGAACCCTGCCTGAATTGCAAACCGCATATTTCATTTTCTAATTTTTTTACGCCCAACAATGATGGTTATAATGATTTTTGGGATATAAAATGGACAAACCCGTTAGAATTTTCCGAAGTTCCTATCTTTGACCGATATGGAAAGTTGTTAAAAACATTGACCAGCCCAACTGATTCATGGGATGGAAAAACGGATACGAATAATGTTTTTTCATCAGATTATTGGTTTAAAATCAACTATATTGATTGTTATGGTCAAAAAAAAGAATACCAATCACATTTTACATTAAAACGATAAATAATGGGGTTAATCAAAAATATTTTATACACTATTTCGAACCAGCAACTCTTGGGTATTTTTAAGAGTCAATCTGTTTTTCCTTATTATCACATTGTCCGAGACGATCAAGTGGCTCATATTGAGCATTTGTATCCGTTTAAAAATATCGGACAGTTTAAGAGCGACATTGAACTTTTAAAAAAAAATTACCAATCCTATTTGCCTCAAGATATTTTAGAGAACAATTGGAAGAAAAACCATTTCTTGATTACATTCGACGATGGTTTGTCTGAGGTATATTCGGTCATTTTTCCGATTTTAAAAAAACACAATATCAAAGCCGTATTTTTCATCAATCCGAATTTTGTTGATAACGACGAAGGCTTATACAAACATTACATAAGTATTGTTATTTCACACCTCAAAAACAGTGGCTTTGACAAAAATAAGTTAGACACCATCAGCCATATATTTTCTTTCTCCTATGAATCAGTTGATGATTTTAAAAAGAAGTTTATCAATATCAAATATGCCCATCGAGACAAATTAAACCAAGCCCTTGACATTTGCGGCATCAACATCAAAGAATACCTCAAAGAACATCAACCCTACATAACCAAAGAACAAATTCAAGAAATGATTGATGACGGACAATATTTTGGTGGACATACCATGTCACATCCGCCATTGAACCAACTAACGCACGAGCAACAAAAGGCCGAAATCATTAACTCAATAGATTGGTTGAAAAACAATTTTAACATCGGGTATTCTATGTTTGCCTTTCCGTTTTCAGACCAATCAATTTCTAGAAAATTATTAAATGAACTATTTGAATATGATCATAAAATCATGCTTTTTGGCAATTCAGGCCTGAAGAAAGACATCGACCCGCGAATCATTCAGCGCTTCTCATTAGAACACCCTAAAAAGCAAACCGCCAAGCAAATCGTCACTGAAAATCTTTATATGCTGTTTAATAAAAGTATTGGTAAATACCATATCAAGAGAAAATGATTGTTATAAAAAAAATATTAAAAAAAGATATCCCAGATCTGCTTTCTAACCCATTTTTTTGGAATCATTCCTTTTTGTCGGTCAGTAAACATCGATTGTATTCCCACTATAAAAATCCCAATCTTGAAGACGATGATGTTGTACTGCTGCTCTCATACATTAATGGCGAGCTGTTGGGATATATGGGTGTTTTTACTGACAAAATCAATATCAACAATACGCAACAAAAAATTGGTTGGCTCTCAACTTGGTGGGTACATCCAAAAACCAAAGGCAGTGGTATTGGTCGTGAAATATTGAATACTATGTATGAAGCGCTTTCTGGGTACATTGGAATCTCACAGTTTACACCTAGCGCGAAAAGAGTTTATGACAAGTCTGGTTACTTTGTAACTCTCAAAGAAAGCCCAGGAATCAAAGCGGTGCTAAGAAGTAACCTTTGCTTTGTTATACCCACTTTATTTTCGAATGCAAAAAAGATAACTCCTGTATTGGCCGCTGTAGACTCTGTGTTGAATATATTGGTAAACTTGAAACTCTATATCCAAAAGGTAGCTCTTAAAAGCAGGATCAAAGGTATTAGTGTCGAATATCTCTCGACTATTGATTATGAAACGCAGCAACTCATAAACCAATTTAACCAGCAAGATATATCAATAAAAGACAAAGCCTTTTTTGAATGGCTTAAAGCATATCATTGGGTAGAAAGCGCTCCACTCATTGATTTAACAAATAAAAACAAATACGAGTTTTCGATATACGACAAAACTTTTGAATTCTATTTGATCAAAATCCTGCAAGAGAATCAATGCATTGGTTTTGTAGTTTTACAGAAAAGAAACTATGTCGCTAAAGTTTTATTTACCTACTTCGACAATCAAAATTCATCGGTTATAGCCGATATTTTAAAATTGCAATGCATTGAGCAAGACACGCGTGAAATGATTTGTTATGATGAAGCGATTGTGACGCATTTAAAAAAATCGAGCTTATTTTTATACAAAACTAAAAAACACAAACAATCAATTATATCAAAAGCTTTTGGCAAAACCGATTTTACCGATGTCAGAGTAAATTTTGGTGACGGCGACTGCTCCTTTGCTTAAACTTAACTAATGTACAATGACCAACAACGATATCTTTAAAAAACTCCGGGTAGCGCTCATGCTGCGCGATGACCAAATCGTCGAAATTTTAGAACTCGTCGACTTTAGAATGTCAAAAGGCGAAATCGGGAATTTCTTCAGAAACGAAGACCACCCCAAATATGTAGCTTGTGGCGATCAGGTTTTGCGCAACTTTCTGAACGGGCTAGTAATTTATTTGCGCGGCACCAAAGAAAACCCTCAAGACCCCATGACCGTGATAGCACAAAACAAGGCTACGTCTGCCGCTCCACGACCTAAAACCGATACAAAGGCGCACACCATAAAACCGACTAAGGCCCAAGCTAAAACGCCACAAGCCAAAGGCAGTAAACCCAACAAAAACAAAAAGCCCGGTATGGGTGAAGTAATGGGCAAAGTGCAGTTCAAAAACGGTAAAAACAAAAAATCCTGAGCATCGAGATACTCAGGATTTTTTTCTATTAAATTTAAAAAAACTAGTTCAAAGCTTTTTTGACCTGATCGGCCGCTTCTTGAAACTGAACGGCTGACAAAATCGGCATCCCTGAATTGTCAATCATTTCTTTGGCGAGTTCAGCGTTGGTTCCTTGCAAACGAACAATGATTGGCACTTTGATGCTGTCGCCCATGTTCTTGTAGGCGTCGATTACTCCTTGCGCCACGCGGTCACAACGAACAATTCCACCAAAAATGTTGATCAGGATGGCTTTTACGTTCGGGTCTTTCAAGATGATTCTAAAAGCCAACTCAACGCGTTTGGCGTCGGCAGTTCCTCCGACGTCTAAGAAGTTGGCTGGTTCAAAACCGGCATATTTAATCAAGTCCATGGTGGCCATCGCCAATCCAGCACCGTTGACCATACAACCCACGGTTCCGTCCAAATCAACATAGTTCAAACCGGCTGCTTTGGCTTCGACTTCAATCGGGTTTTCTTCACGCACATCACGCATTTCGGCATATTTCGGGTGACGATACAAAGCATTGTCGTCTAAGTTTACTTTGGCATCCACCGCAATGATTTTGTTGTCTGAAGTTTTCAACACCGGGTTGATTTCAAACATCGTCGCATCGCAACCTACATAAGCGTTGTACAAAGCTTGTACAAACTGCGTCATTTCTTTGAAGGCCGTTCCGCTCAAGCCCAAATTAAAGGCAATTCTGCGCGCTTGAAAACCTTGTAATCCAACTGAAGGATCAATCTCTTCGGTAAAAATCAAATGAGGTGTTTTTTCGGCTACTTCTTCGATGTCCATTCCGCCTTCGGTTGAATACATAATCATGTTTCTTCCGGTGGCGCGGTTGAGCAATACCGACATATAAAATTCTGAAGTTTCGCTTTCGCCCGGATAATACACGTCTTCTGCAATCAATACTTTGTGTACTTTTTTACCGGCAGGAGGCGTTTGTGGCGTAATGAGTTGCATGCCGATGATTTGCTCTGACAACTCTTCTACTTGTTGTAGGTTTTTGGCCAATTTTACACCGCCGCCTTTTCCGCGTCCACCTGCGTGCACTTGCGCTTTAATTACGTGCCATCCGGTTCCGGTTTCGGCCGTTAATTGTTTGGCCATCGCCACCGCTTCTTGCGGATTGTTGGCAACGTGTCCGCGTTGTACTTTTACACCAAAACTGGCTAAAATTTCTTTACCTTGATATTCGTGTATATCCATATTGATTGTGCGTTATGCTTTTATTAGAGTGCCACAAAAATAATAAAAAGCATTCTAAGTTTTGATGCCTAAATGCAGATAATTTTAAGATTTTTTAGAAGCTCTTTGCTGCTGTGCAATACATCTTTTGTACCCGAAATAAAAAGACCGTTTCAGACAAAAAAAGGTGCTGCTTCCATCAGGGCTCAGTGGTGCAAAACGACCACTACAACGTTACCGCAAGATTTCTTGGCCCGATTATTTGCACAAGCCAACCAAGCAGTTTAGATTTGCTTAAAAACCAAACCATGCAAGCACAAGAACTGACCGCTCTGGCCGAAGAATTTGGCTGTCCGCTTTACGTATACGATGCTCATAAAATACAAGCGCAATACCAGCGTTTGACGCAGGCCTTTGCCAAGGTACCGCGGTTACGCATCAACTACGCCATGAAAGCACTGTCTAATATTTCAGTGTTGCAATTGTTTGAGCAAATGGGTGCCGGCCTCGATACGGTTTCTATACAAGAAGTGCAGTTGGGTTTGCATGCGGGTTTCAAGCCGGAACAAATCATCTTTACACCCAACGGGGTTTCGTTTGAAGAAATTGAAGCCGCCGCAGCGCTCGGCGTACAAATCAACATTGACAACTTATCAGTACTCGAGCATTTTGGTGCCAAGCATCCGCAGATTCCGGTGTGTATTCGCATCAATCCGCATGTGATGGCGGGCGGAAACACCAATATTTCGGTAGGGCATATTGACAGTAAGTTTGGTATTTCGATTCATCAGTTGCCGCATATGTTGCGCATCGTTGAAAACACGGGTATGCGCATCAACGGCATCCACATGCATACTGGCTCAGATATTTTGGATATTGAAGTGTTTTTGTATGCCGCCGAGATTTTGTTTGAAACCGCCGTTCATTTTAAAAACCTTGAGTTTCTTGATTTTGGCTCTGGGTTCAAAGTGCCGTACAAAAAAGGCGATATTGAAACCGATATTGAAGAACTCGGACGCAAACTCAGCAAACGCTTTTTGGCCTTTGAAAAAGAATACGGCGCACCGCTGACGTTGGCTTTTGAACCGGGTAAGTTTTTGGTGAGTGAAGCCGGTTATTTTTTAACCAAAGTCAATGTGGTCAAACAAACCACTTCAACGGTTTTTGCCGGGGTCGACAGCGGATTCAACCATTTGATTCGCCCGATGTTGTATGGTTCACAACATTATATAGAGAACATTTCGAACCCCAAAGGCAAAGAGCGATTTTATACCGTGGTGGGTTATATCTGCGAGACTGATACATTTGCCAACAACCGTCGCATTGCCGAAATCAAAGAAGGCGATGTTTTGTGTTTTAGAAACGCGGGCGCTTACTGCTTCTCGATGTCGTCAAATTACAACGCACGCTACAAACCTGCCGAGGTTTTGTACAAAAACGGCCGGGGTTATCTCATTCGCGCGCGCGAGCAGTTTGATGATTTGTTGCGCAACCAAATTCTGTTGCCAGAATAATTACTGTTTGTAGATTTTTTGGGTGATGTTTTGCCCGTCTTGAATGACTTGTAATACATACCAACCGCAGGCTAAATGAGCGGGTAAACTGAGTTTGTTTTGATGGATGTGGGTTTGTTCAAACATCAACTGGCCTAGCCCATTGTATAATTTTAATTGGGCATTTTTGAGCTCAACACCGCTGAGTGTGATTTCGGTTTCAAACGGGTTCGGGTAAATGCCGATGGGAACCGTATCAAAAGTGTTTTGCGGCAGAGGCGTACAATTGCCCGCAGCGGTAAAATTGGTAAATCGCTTGAGCGAAGAAGTTAAAACAGCAGCATCTTCGTTGTTAGATACATCGCGACACAACCAAGCGCTACCGGTAACCGTACTGTTGCATTTGGGCATCAAGGCAAATCCTTCAAAGTTCTCGTTGCCATCGCCGGCGGTGGGAATAAAATATTCGGCTACCGAATGGAAAACGGCTGCTGAGCCTGGAGCTGCGGCCAAAGTCATATCGGTTACCTCGAGATAATTGTCGTCTATGTTGTGCAAAATATAGAGCAAACCCGTAGAACGATCAAAAGCTAAGTCACAGCTTTCTTGACGATTGGTTTGGTATTTTCCGACAAAGGCAAAATCGTTGTTGACATTCGGATTGAGGTCAAACACCCAAATATAGCCGCCGTCTTGGTGCGCCACAAAAAACAAACCGCCCGCGCCTTTGGTCGATGTATACAATTGTCCGGTTTCAGAGCTGGTAAAACCCGCTGCGGTCAAATAACTGTCAGGCACAAAACAAATACCTTCGGGGCCAGTGTTTCCGGTGTCTTGCATGGGTGAAGGCGCATTGAGTAAATTCCAGTGACGCGATTGATTGACCGTTGAAAAAGAACTGTTGTGGGTATATTTTTGAATTTCGTAGTTATTTTCGTCAATGACATAAAATTCGTTGGCCGACAAATTGGCTTGGGTAATGCCTTCCGGACCGCCCGAAAGCGTTTTGCTGCCGATTTGCGCAAATGTATTGGTCGTAGGATTGTATTGCAAAACACGCACACGACCATTGTTTTGCACGGCATATAAGCGATTGTTGACGGGGTTCCAATGCAAACCGCTGAGCTCGTCAATTCCGGCGGCATCCATGACTGAAGTTAAATTGCTTGCGGCATTCCACGAAGAAGCCGGCCAAGCTTCTTGCGCTTGAGCTTTAAAGACAACCATCCATAAAATCAACATAAAATACAATCGCATATCTGTCTTATTTGTGATCGATAATTTCGGTAAGCACCTGACCTTGGGTGGCATTCGGAAAAGTAATGCCCAATTTCTGAGCAATAGTCGGGGCTATTTCGGTGATTACTTTTCGGTCAGAAGTTTGTCCGGGTTTGATGTTCCAACCGTAAAAAATTAGCGGCACATGCGTGTCGTAGCTATACGTGGTTCCGTGCGAAGTTCCGGTTTTTCCGTATTCAATGTAGCCGGGTTTGTCTAAAATGACCAAGTCGCCGTTTTGGGTAATATCATATCCTTTGGCAATACAATCTAAATGGTAATCTGCGCCTGACTGCGCGAGGATTTCTTCTTCTGAATAAACGCGTTTTACCTGCGGTTGCGTCATCAGATAAGCTTTAAAAGCTTGTTTGACCTCTGTTAAATTCAAGGCTTTGGATTTGAGTTTTTCACGGTCAAAAAACACATTAAAACTCGAATATTCTTGAATTAAATCAACCCCAAAGGTATCATTTGAAAATTGACGCAAGCCTTTGGCAATGTCTTTTGGATCAATAGGTGCAACGTTGTATTTATGATCGGACAAAAACTGAGCATTTTCAGCCCCGGCATGATCCGCGGTTAGGAACATCAGGTAATTTCCTTTACCTACTTTTTGATCGAGATAACTCATCAAATCGGCCAAAGTCAAATCAAGTCTGAGATAGGTGTCTTGTAACTCCATCGAACGCGGCCCGAGGATGTGCCCCACATAATCAGTAGATGAAAAGCTGACTGTAAGAAAATCAGTAACCTCGTCTTGACCGAGTTGTTCTGCGTCAATAGCGCGTTTGGCAAACATAGCGAGCAAATCATTGCCAAAAGGCGTACTGCGAATCACGCCCGCATCGTTTTTATCATACATGGCCTTGAGGTCATACGGAAAGGTAGGTTTGTCTACTTTGTATAATTTGCCTTCATACGGATTGTCATCAGGTAAACTTTCATTGTAGGTTTCGAGCGGTTTGAGTAGCGTCCACGGTTGGCTCAAGAAATCCATATAGTTTTTCTCGGCATTGAACTTATTGACCCATTCCGGCAACGCGTTTCCGTAAAACGTACTCGAGATAAAATTACCGGTTTTGCTGTACCAAAAAGCCCAATTGGCAAAATGCCCAGCCGGTAGAATAGCACCGCGGTCTTTGATGCTCATCCCGATGACTTTTCCGTTGAAATTGGTGGCCAATCTGAGTTCGTCAGTAATGGTGGTGGCTAGTAGATTTTTGGGGGACATCTTGCCTTCGTCGGTTTTGCCTTCGCCCAACATTTGCACAGATTCATCATCGGTACAATAACGCTCTTTGCCTAAACTGCGGCTAAACCATTCATTGCCGACAATTCCGTGCTGTGCGGGTGTGGTTCCGGTATAAATAGACGCGTGTCCGGGCGCGGTATAAGTGGGTAAATAATTGTAATGCGTATTGCTAAAAACATAGCCTTGACTCATGAGCTTTTTAAAACCATTGGCTGAAAAATCAGCAGCAAAGCGGTTCAGATATTCGGCTTTCATTTGATCGACGACGATGCCAACAACGAGTTTTGGTTTTTGTTGCGCTTGCAATATTGTAGCGATTAGAAGAACGGACCAAAAATACTTTTTCATGATTCTAGTTGTGTTATTGAATGGCAAAGATAACATTCTTAATGAGCGCAACCTCAGTTAAGGGCAAACAAAAAGTGCCGCTATCCCTAGCGACACTTTTAACCCAAATTATTAATTACAATAAGTATTATTTCAAAATAATAAATTCACATCGGCGGTTGATGGAGTGTTCTTGTTCGGTACATTTGTCACCGCAATTCACAAGAGGTCTCGACTCTCCGTAACCTTTTGAACGCAATCTTCTGCGTTTGATTCCGTTGTCAACCAAATACTCCAACGTTGAAGCCGCACGTCGGTTTGACAACATAATGTTATAGGTTGTAGATGCACGCGAATCGGTATGTGCGCCCAATTCTATTTCCATTTCTGGATATTTTTTGAGCAAATCAACCAATACATCTAAGATTCTGGCCGCATCGGGTTTGATGTCCCATTTGTTGAGATCAAAATAGATGTTCTCTAAAACAATCTCGACTCTTCCGTCTTGTCGTTTGGTGATGATTTCTTCGGCATCGTCATAACATTCCATAAACAATTCAATGGTGTAACGGAGTTTTCCGTCTTCGTTGGTCATGAACTCTTCGCTGTGCGGAATATAGAAATCACGCGTTGCTTCAATGCGGTATTTTTTGTTGGGCTCAGTAGCAAAAACATAATCAGCATCAGCGCCCACTACCATCTGACCAATCAGAATATTGTTTTCGTCATACAACGAAACCATAGTTCCCGGCAATAGATTTTGGGTATTTTTGTCGCGCACATCGCCCTCCACTACATAGCGCTCTTGGTTCTCGGTTCGGGTAAAACTGTATAGATTATCTCCGCCTTTTCGGTTGGATGAAAAATAGCCTAAGTTGCGTTTTTCATCTACCACATAACTAAAGTCATCCATAGAACTATTGAGCGTTTCGCCTAAATTAATCGGTTTGGCAAAAGGTCCGCCTCGAAATGATTTACTCATAAAAATATCCAATCCACCCATGCCTTGATGACCATCTGAAGCAAAATATAAGATACTGCCATCGTTAGATATTTCAGGGAATTGCTCGCGGTGAATGGTATTGACTGCATTGCCTAAATTAACCGGTTCGCCAAAGGTTCCGTCTTCGTTGACATCGACATAATACAAATCAAACGAGCCGATGGAACCCGGCATATCGCTTGAAAAATACAATCGTTTTCCGTCTTTGGTCAGCACCGGATGCTCGCAAGAGTATTGATCGTTACAAAACGGAAGCGCGGTAATGTTGGTCCACTTTCCGTCAACAAATTCAGCTTTATAAATCTTGATGTTGGCTATTTTTTCTTTACCGATTTTAACCATTTTGTCATTGGTACGGTTAAAATACATGATGTGCCCATCTTGGTTGAAAGTTGGATTACTCTCATGGGTTTTGGTATTGATTTCTTTCGGAAAAGGCTCAATATTGGTGAGCAAACCTTTGGCGTTGACATCGGCACTGAATAGGTCGAGATAGGCACGTTCGTTCCAACCGTATGATTTTCCTTCACCGGCACGCAGTGAAGCAAAGGCTACTTTATCACCGTAAAACACCATTCCGAAATCGCCATTTGAAGTATTCTTAGACATGGTTTGCACCTCGTAATTAAACGGTACGTTGGTTTTGAGATTGGCTATAAACTTGGGCGTGCTCACATTGTATTTGAGGTATTTGGCCATGATGGCATCGCCTTTTTCATAATCACCTGAACCCATCAAAACATGGGCAAATCTGAAGTAATATTCAGGGTCGATACTGTCTTTTGCCTCGAGCATTAATTTTCCGTAAACGCGTGCTGCGTCTTTCACTTGAGAATTGTTGTAGTAACAATCACCTAAATTCTGAAGCACGTGTTGATTGGGTTCAATTTGTTCGTATAATTCGGCGGCCTTTACATAAGAACGTTTGTTGAACAAAGCGTCGGCCTTTTTTTCACGACCTTTCTGCGCATGAACCGCAGCGTGTAAACAGAGAATCAGAAATATATAACTGTATTTTTTCATGCTTGTCTTGAATTAGAAGAACCTCGGTGATTTTTCGTAGCCTTTAGATGCCAAATTGGATGTATCTAAATCAAATAATAAGAAAATCTCATGTGAACCTGAGTTGTATTTACCCAAATTTGACAAAGTGTAATCATAAGCATATCCCACTTTTAAATTGGGTGTGATATTCAATGCAACCAAACCACTGGCTGAATCACCAACGCGATAACCAGCACCAATTTCGAATTGATCAAAAAACAGCAAGTTGGCCGTTACATCAAGTGATAAGGGTGCGCCCGAAACGCCCTTGGCCATAAAAGCCGGCTTGAATTTTAAATTAGGATTCAAATTGAATACATAACCACCGGTCATGAAAAAGTGTGTAGCTTCTACACCAGTTGCTTTGATACCGTCTTTGCTTTCGAGATGTTTGCTATTGAGCAAGTTTGGCGCTGAAAAGCCCAAGTAATAATGATCGCTAAAATAAAAAACTCCAGATCCTATGTTGGGAAAGGTTTTGCTGATGTTTTCAGAGAAAGCCGGATCCGGTGTAGGGTCGGTATATTGAAATCCGTTGAAATTAACATCAAACAAAGTGACTCCGGCTTTGATACCAAAAGACAATTTGTTGTTTTCTGAAACCGGAATTACATAAGCAACATCTGCATAAATGTTGTTTTCATGAACCACATCGCCAATCACATCACTCACAATAGACAAACCAGCCTCAACCCTTTTGGCAACCGGTGAATGCACAAAAGCATTGACAGTTTTAGGTCCGCCCACGGCGCCCACCCATTGTGTTCTATACATTCCTCCGATGTTGATAACGCCCGGATTGTCAGTTGCATAAGCCGGATTCACCGAACTCATGTTGTACATATAATGGGTAAACTGAGGATCCTGCTGTGCCGAAGCCAGAGTAGACATCAATAAAATGCCGATAAAAACTATATAATATAATGGAGTCTTTTTCATCTTGTATTTCATTTATCTACTTAAATAAAGTCGTCCTTGTTTGTCACTAGTTGTCCCGTCGTTGAATTCTAACACATAGAAATACACTCCGGTTGGCAAAGTATTGCTACCCAATTTAACTCCGCCTTCGTGGTTGGTTCCATCCCAATTAGGGGTATTGATGTCACCTTTGTACAGAACATTTCCGTAGCGGTTGTATATCTCAAGTTTGAACTTTGGATACTTGGTGGCTAAATTTTTAATTTCAAAAGTGTCGTTGATTTGATCATTGTTTGGAGAGAATCCGTCAGGAATCAAAATGTCGTCACACGGATCAAGGGTAACCGTCACCGCCAAACGCGATCCGCTTTCGCAACCCGCAGTAGATTGATAAGCGGCATAATAGGTTCCGCCATCAATGAGTGAGGTAGTTGACACATATAAATTTCCACCCGTCGGCGCATCGTACCAAAGTACGGTGTCAGTTCCGGTAATATTGGATGTTAAATTGGCAATGGTTGGATTGGTTGGTGCACAGAATTTATTTCCGCCCTCAACCAAAGTTGGCGTTCCAACCAAAGGAGCAATATCAAAATCAACCGGGGTTGAACCTGCTCCTGTACTAGAGCATGAGCCTTGCTGTGATACAATTTGTGTAATACTGACGGCAACGTTTCCTGAAGTGCTGATTTCTGTAGTCGGAATCAAGAAAGTACCTTGACCAGAAGCTATAGCCACCAAAGCGGTATTTGTTGCGGTAGATGCACCTGCCAGTTGGTAGGTAATGGTATAGTTCCCGTCGGCTAAATTCAGGGCCGTATTGATGCTTATTGTGTTGTCATCGCCCAAACAAATATCTGCAGCCGTCAAAACAGCACCATTTAAATCAGGCAGCGCGTACACTGTAAAATTAGTGGTGGCGTTTTCGGTGGTATTATTACATCCGCCCGATAAACTCACAATGGAGTTTATGGTCAAGTTGTAAGTGGTTGATTGATTTAGTACCGATGCCGGAATGTCAAACTGCCCTGATCCTCCTGCAATAGCAACAACTCCTGTAGTAGCTGTTGTTGGAGTCGCTTGTGGCAAATCATAAACAAATTGATAATTTCCGTCGGTTAAACCGGTCGCTCCAGAAATCAAAACGGTTACTCCGTTTCCGGAGCAAACATCCGCTACGCTTAAGTTAGCATCAACCAAATCTGAAGTTGGGCGAATAATAAAATCGGCGCTCACACTCGGATTAATCGGCACGCTACAAGTAGTGACCGAATTTGTGATGTTGGTAAAGGTGATGCGTGTATTTCCGGTATTCGGTATATCATTGGCATTGAGGGTCATGATTCCGGTTCCGCTTGAAATAACCACTTGCGAAGATTGTGCAGCCAATACATTACTAATCGAAAGATTGTAATTCAATGTATACGATCCGTCAACCATATTGTTAAACGTTACCGTTACATTATCGCCTTTACAATTAGGTGAAGATACCTGAATGTTGGCACCTGTTAGCACAGGGTTTGGCAAAACGGTAAACTGTACCGGTTCATTATCACTACCGCAAGTATTGGTAATGGTATAAGTATAATTGTAGGTACCCACCGCTAAAGTAGATACATCAACAATGTTATTTACTGTAGCTGAGGCACTGTCGGTCCAAGTTCCACCGGTTTGTGCACCGCTGAGCAACGTATTCAAATCAATAGTAATTTGCGAATTACAAACATTTTGATTGGCGATGGCAGTACCCGCATTCGGAACTGGATTGACCGTAACGGTTACGGTTGCCGTATCGTTGTCACAAGGGGCGTTACCACTCAAAGTATAGGTATAAATGGTAGCCGCATCAACTGCTGGGTCAAAGACACCGGTTCCGCTGGCCATTGTTGGCGACCAAGTTCCGCCGGTTTGAGCGGTTGGTCCTAAAAGCGTAAACAAATCAGAAGCTGCATCGGTAATACAAAAGGTAGTTGATGCGCTAACCCCTGCTTCTGGTCCGGGAACAATGGTAATGGTTAAAGTAGCTTGCGCCGGATTACAGAATGGCGCACCTACAGTGTATACATAGCTTCCGGCCAAATCAACCGAAGGGTCAAACATATTGGTTCCGCTGGCCAATGCCGGTGACCAAGTTCCGCCTGTTTGTGGCGTTCCTGCTAACTGTGTCAATAAATCAACCGGAGTAGCATTAGAACAAATATTCACGCTATTGTCCTGACCTGCATCTGGCACCGGATTCACCACGACAGTAACAGTTGCTGTATCATTGTCGCATGGGTTATTTCCGCTCAAAGTGTAGGTGTAAACCGAGCTAACATCAACGGCAGGGTTAAACAAATCTGTACCACTGGCCAATGCTGGCGACCACGTTCCGCCTGATTGAGCCGTTGCGCCTAAAAGCGGGAATAAGTTAAAGGTTGGATTGTTAACACAAACCGTTACCGAAGCATTCTCCCCAGCTTCAGGGCCTTGAGTGATGGTCACTACTACGTTGGCCGAAGCACTGGTACAAGGGGAAGTTCCGTTGACTGTGTAGGTGTATGTTCCGGCTGCATCAACAGCAGGATTAAAGAAATTAGTTCCAGATGCTAAAGCCGGTTGCCAGGTTCCACCCGCTTGAGGAGTGCCTCCTAGATAAGTTGTCAAATCAACCGGATTAATGTTTGAACACAAATTGGCTGTGCTATCAGAACCGGCATTCGGTGCTTGAGTATACGTGATAAATACCACGGCTGTATCATTCACACATGGAGGTGTTCCGGCTACTAAATACTGATAACTCGCAGCTGTATCAAACTGAGGGTCAAAAATACTGGTTCCACTGTGCAATGCCGGAGACCATGTTCCACCCGGTTGCGCATTCGGACCAAGTAAAATAAACAAATCCTGAGTGGGTCCGTTGGTACAAGTGGTATAAGCCGCATTGCTTCCGGCTACCGGTGGTTGGGTGACCTGTAAAGTAGTTGAACCGGTTAAATTTTGACTACAAGCCGGAGGATTGTTCATCACGATACTAACCAAGGTAAAAGTGGTGGTCACCGTAAGAGGTGTATTGAGTGTAAATGTTCCTGAAGCACCAATAACGATGGTTGCATTCGCAGATCCGTTGCTGTAGGTAACAGTAGAATTTGGTGTACCCGTAAATAAAATAGCAGCAGAGGTTCCTGAGCAAACAGTTCCACTCGATGAAATAGTTGCCGTTGGCAACGGATTGACCGTTACAGTACTCGAAGCTGGGTTGCTCTGACAAGTTGTAGTTGTGTTCGTGATAACCACAGTATAAGTACCTGCCACGGTTGTATTAAATGAATTGACATTGCCCGGATCTGTTGCTCCAGCTGGAACCGTCCAAGCATAAGAATAATCAGCCGGAACACCTGAACCCGGAGTTGCGGTAATAGTTGCTAAATCGCCCAAACATACCGAAGGACTATTAACGGCAACAGTTGGTTGCGGGTTAACAGTTAATTCACCCGAGGCACTTAAACTCGCACAACCACTAACGGTATTGGTAATGACAACACTATATGTTCCAGCTACACTGGCATCAAATGAAGCTACATTGCCCGGATTGGTAGCGCCTGTTGGAACCGTCCATACATAAGAATAATCGGTCGATGTTCCTGTGCCCGGCGTAGCGGTTAAAGTAGCTGTTTGACCGGCACATACTGATGCATTATTCACTGTTACTGTAGGTTGTGGATTATTACTCACATCACCCGAAGCACTTTCGCTGACGCAATTGGTTGTAAGGTCAGTAATAATAACACTGTAAGTTCCGACCACACTTGTTGTAAAAGTAGCGACACTACCCGGATTGGTTGCCCCGACCGGAACCGTCCACGCATAACTGTAATTGCCCGGTGTTCCTGGTGTGGCGGTTACCGTTGCATCTAAGCCCGGGCATATAGAAGGACTATTCACCGTAACTGTAGGCAAAGCACTGATGGTAACCGTAGCAGAAGCCCCTAAATCGCTAGAACAATTAGTTGTCAAATCGGTAATAACAACGCTGTACGTACCCGCTGTAGTGGTGGTGAAAGTATTTACATTTCCTGGATCGGTAACCCCATTCGGCACTGTCCAAGTGAAGGTATAATTGCCCGGTGTTCCCGGAGTAGCCGTAATAGTAGATACGCCTTGAGCACATAAAAGTGTACTCGAAACCGAAACTGTTGGCAACGGATGAACCACTAAAGTTCCTGAAGCCGGTAAGCTCGCACAAGTGGTAGTCGTATCGGTTATGACGACCGAATAGGTTCCGGCAACACTCGCGTCAAACGAAGCAACATTCCCTGGGCTGGTTGCCCCTGCGGGAACTGTCCATGAGTAAGAGTAATTTCCGGCTGAACCCGGTGTGGCAGTTAGCGTAGCTGTTTCGCCTTGACAAATTTCATCGCTATTCACTGAAACGGTAGGCAATGGATTAAGTGTTACCGTACCTGAAGCACTTGAACTCTGACAATTGGTGGTGGTATTGGTAACTACCACTGAGTAAGTTCCTGCGATTGCTGTTGCAAACGAAGCGACATTTCCGGGATCTGTAGCACCAGAAGGCACTGTCCAAACGTATGAATAATTGCCTGCCGGGCTTGGAGTAGCTGTTACCGTTGCTGGTTGTCCGGCACAAACCACAGGATTATTGACCGTAACGGTTGGCAAAGGATTTATGGTTAAAGTTCCGCTGCTCGGAAGACTCGGACAAGTGGTGGTGGTATTGGTTGCAATCACTGAATAAGTTCCGGCTACAGTAGCACTAAAACTGGCTACATTTCCGGGATTGGTAGCTCCTGCTGGTACCGTCCATACATAAGAATAGGTTCCGGCTGGGTTTGGCGTTGCAGTAATCGTGGTTGAATCACCAGGGCAAATACTAGCGCTATTTACGGTTACTGTCGGCAACGGATTAATGGTTACAATTCCGGTAACACTAAGACTCGTACAGGTAGTAGTAGTATTGGTAATAACCACACTATAATTTCCGGCAACGGTGGTTGAAAATGAAGCTACGTTTCCAGGATTTGTAAAACCAGAAGGAACTGTCCAAGCATATGAATAGTTGTTTCCGGCAGGATTTGGCGTTGCAGTTACTGTGGCACTTTGCCCTGCACAAACCGAAGGGCTATTGACCGTAACAATTGGTCTTAAATTGATGGTTACTATACCCGAAGCACTATCACTAGCACAAGTTGTGGTAGTATTGGTAACAACTACACTATAGGTTCCGGCTACCGAAGTACTGAAAGAAGCTACATTACCCGGATTCGTTGCTCCGGACGGAACAGTCCAAGCATATGAGTAATTGTTCCCCGCCGGATTTGGCGTAGCGGTTACCGTTGCATTTTGTCCGACACAAACCGACGGACTATTGACAGTTACTACTGGTTTCGGATTGATGGTTACCGTTCCCGAAGCGCTTAAACTGACACAATTGGTCACTGTATTGGTAATGACTACACTGTAGTTTCCGGCTGTAGTTGTCGTAAAAGTAGCAACATTTCCCGGATTGGTCACCCCACCCGGAACCGTCCATGCATAAGAATAAGTTCCTGCTGCACCAGGCGTAGCAGTTACGGTTGCATTTTGTCCCGGGCAAATAGTTGAACTATTTACTGTGACTGTCGGTAATGGATTGATTACCACTGTAGTCGTAACTAAATCACTAATACATGTAGTTGCTGTATCGGTCATGCGAACACCATAAACTCCGGCCACTGTTGTTGTAAATGTCGCGACATTCCCCGGATTGGTAGCCCCTGAAGGAACTGTCCATGCATAAGAATAGGTTCCTGCTGCACCCGGCGTTGCTGTTACCGTAGCGCTTTGCCCAGCACAAACCGGCGGACTGGTCAAGGTTACCGTTGGCAGAGGAATTACATTGATTGTAGTTGATGCACCCGTTAAACTTGTAGAACATACCGGCGGCCCTTGTGAAGACACACTCACTAAATTAACCACTGAGGTTGAAGTGTAATTAGCTGTCAAGGTAGCTGTTCCTGATGCATTGAGGGTAATATTTTGATTTGAACCACTACCTATAGTATAGGTAACAGTTGCGTTTGGCGTCCCACTAAAGTTAATGGTTGTTGAAGATCCTGAACAAATATTTGGATTTGAAACCGACACCGATGCTGTTGGCAACGGTAAAACATTAATGGTTACTGTTGATGTTACTGTAGGACAGGCAACCGATGAGACAGAATAAGTAAAAACATACGGACTCCCTGCAACGGTCAAGGTATTGATATTAACCGTTCCCAAATGTCCGTTTGAAGTTGCCAAAGGCCCTGACCAAGTTCCGGTTGTATCTGGAGTACCATTCAAATCATCAAAAAGATTAAATGACGGATAGGTCGGAATATCAGAAATACATATAAATCTAGAATCGTCAGTTCCTGCATTATTAGGTTGAAGAATCGTTACATCAGTTTGAAAACGACTAGTACTTTCACAAGGTGGATCTACACTGGTTGCAAAATAACTTTGCCCATTCACCAAAGGAGTTGACGAGGTAAGCGGCGTAGCTGATGATATGGTTGCATACCAGCGAATATTGGTACCATTGGGCTGTAAATTGGCTACAGTAGGCGGATTACCAGGGGTATTACAAAAAATTTGCGTTGGATTACCCGTAGGGACCGGCACAATACCTACATTGACAAATACTGAAAGTCGTGAGGTTTCACAACTTGTATTCGGATTGGTTTGACTGGCATAATATATAGTCCCGTCAGCCAAAACAGTTGTAAGAGGCAAAGCCGTTCCTCCGGTTGGCTGATCATACCATTGAATATTATTACCAACGACCACCAAATTAGCCAACGTAGCATTATTAGCAGTACTCACGCAAACACCTTGAAAGCTCAAACCGGTTGGCGCAGAATATATAGTAACCACAACACGGGTTCTTGCACCACAATTCCCCGCAGCATTATCAGCAAAATAATCTTCACCATTAACAAGTCCGGTAAAAGAAGTTAGCGGTGTTGTTGAAGACGCCGTGGCAAACCAAGCTATTCCACCACCTGTATCGGTAGCTTGCAAACTGGCTATTGTTGGCGATTCAACGTCGCAAAAAGTTTGTGTAAGATTGGCAACCGTAGGACACTGCGCATTTGAATTTGCAGCAAAAGTCATACAAGCCAGAACAAGATTGATTTTCAGTATTTTTTTAGCACGAGTAATAATTCTCATAAGCATAGGATATTGGCCAAATTCTACAGACAAAACCAAGCATACCTATCGAATGAAATAGATTTTCTCACACCCAAAGTTCACGCCTGATTTATGTTCTTTGTAAACCGGATATAAGACACCAGAATACGAACACTATATTAGCGCATTTACGCGTGTTAATGTTTGATATTTTTTAATGTTATCAACAAAATGATTAACATGCTGTTGATAACGAAAAGAAAGGGTTACATAAATTAAAAATATTAAAAATCAATACGTTAAAAATAAAACCAATCAATTTAAAAGTCAACAGTAAGCACTAAATATTGGGTTGAAAAAGTTTTTAACAAACTCATATTGTTAATAACTATCTTCTTAAAATCTACTCAAAGCAAAAAAAAGACCGAAGAAATTTGGCCTTTATTGTAGTGTTATTGATGATTTTTATCGACGTGATTCACGATGTTATACACGATGATAAAATCTTTTTGATTGACGTATAGCTGCTTTCGATTTCCTTGATTTTTGCGGGTGATGATCGATACGGTAAACGGTTGTCCGTCATCGTCAGAACAGCTAAAAGCATTGATAATATCCGTATCGTTTTCTTCTTCGGGTTGATACTTGACAATATTATACAATTGTATTTCTTGCGAGTAAACAACGATTCTATTTTTGTTGGTATCTAAAGTAATTACGATGGAGGCTTCTTTTAGATCTGACCATTTGCCCCAATCTCCTCGATCGTTGCGTTCCATGACACTAAAACCAGTGGTCAAAAACTTATACACCTGAGCTTGAGCAGTTGATGAAAAAACTGCAACGAAGCATAAAAAAAGGAAAATCTTCAGTGAACGCATAACTTTAAAATTGAATGGTTTGCATTTCTTTCTGAACCAACTGATATTCAGAAATCACATGGTTCATAATATCTTTAACCGGCAAAATATCGTCTATTAACCCAGCAATTTGTCCGATTTCTAACTCGCCTTCAATCAAATCCCCTTCAAACATTCCGCGCTTAGCACGAGCCCTACCGAGCAATTCTTTGAGCTGTTCAACCGTTGGGCATTGGGCGTATAAATTTTGTAAATCGTCAAAAAACTTATTCTTAATCAAGCGAACCGGAGCTAGTTCTTTTAAAGTCAATAAAGTGTCTCCTTCTTGGGTTTGCACAATGGTCTTTTTAAAATCATTATGCGAAGATGATTCAACCGAAGCCGCAAACCGACTGCCCATCTGAACTCCATCGGCACCGAGCGCCATGGCTGCAAACATCCCGCGTCCGGTGGCAATTCCTCCGGCAGCTATCAGCGGAATCGAGATATTTCTGCGCACCATCGGAATCAAAGTAAGCGTCGTAGTTTCTTCGCGTCCATTGTGCCCGCCGGCTTCAAAACCTTCGGCTACCACCGCATCAACGCCGGCTTCTTGTGCTTTGAGCGCAAACTTAGAACTACTTACTACATGCACTACGGTAATTCCGTGCGATTTGAGCAAAGAAGTCCAGGTTTTAGGGTTTCCGGCCGAGGTAAACACAATAGGAACTTTTTCTTCAATAATGATTTGGATGATTTCTTCAATGTTCGGATACAACATCGGCACATTGACCCCAAAAGGTTTGTCGGTTGCACTTTTACATTTTTGAATGTGCTCGCGCAAAACATCCGGATACATTGAACCCGCCCCAATCAAACCCAAACCTCCGGCATTACTAACGGCGCTGGCGAGTTTGTAACCGCTGTTCCAAATCATTCCGCCTTGAATAATCGGGTATTGAATTTTAAAAAGTTCGGTGATTTTATTCATTATTTTTTGGTAATTTTTCCGGTAGACACAAAACTTGCTGACTCAATTCGGTATAGATACAAACCTGATTCAATTGTGTTGAGCGATATTTTTGACGACGATTGATTGACTTCTTGCGATAGAACCAATTGTCCGATTTGATTGTATAAATTAATTTGGGCCTGATTCACATCTGATGGAAGCGCAACATTTAACTCAGTAGCCGCAGGATTCGGAAATACCGAAACCATTTCTTGCTCATTTGTCTGAATGCCTAAAAACTGCTGTGCTTCTGACAATGCCAGACTAAAATCTGGTATTCCATACCCATATTCATTATCAGGATTAGTAAAACGATCGGCTGATTGCTTGACAAAATTAACCACTTGTTGTTGGGTTAGCGAGGGAACCGCGCTCCAAAACGTAGCAATCATTCCGGCGGTAATGGGTCCTGAAAAAGATGTTCCGTTGGCCGTGACAATATTTCCGGCAGTATCAGACAAGACTGAAGCCTGACCTTGTGCCATGACATCTGGTTTGATACGTCCGTCAAACGAAGGGCCAATCGAACTAAAGCTAGCTCGACTGCGGTTTGAACGAACGGCTCCGATGGCCAAAACATTGTTGGCTTCGGCCGGAACCCCAACGTGTGGTTCATCATTATTCCCCTCATTGCCGGCGCTGGCTACTACCACCATTCCGCGGGTGAAGGCAATATTGGCGCCTTGAGAAGCAAAGGCTGAATTTCCGGTCATATCTTCATAAGTATGGCCATAAGCCGGATTGTCAAATGCAAAATAACCCAAGGATGAAGTAATAACATCTGCTCCTACTCGATCGGCTTGTTCAGCGGCTTCAACCCAGTTGCTCTCCTCGACCGGGTTTTCTGAACTTACATCTTCGGTGATATATAAGTAATACTTTGCATCCGGCGCAGTACCCACCAATTCACCATCGACATATCCGCCCATGGTTGACAAAACCATTGTTCCGTGGCTGTTGCTGGTATAAAAATTATCGGTTCTACCTACATAATCATATCCGCCCAAAATCTGGTTGTTATTTCTGAGTCGATCAAACGGTGTAGCTGAATCAACTCCGGGAAAACCGGCATCGAGTACAGCGATGATTTTTCCGGCTCCGGTATAGTTTTGCTGATGCAACAAATCGCCGTTGAGCATATGAATTTGGTTGAACGAATTTCCGTAGTTGAAATTGACCAAAGTCTCTAATTGTTTGTTGACTGGTTTTTGTCTGGTCGGAACAGCAACTGCTCTGTTGTTGAGTGAAGTGTTAGCATAAAATATATGATGGACAAATGACAAAGATGACAAAGCAGCAATATCTGTCGCTTCGCCGCGCACATGCACACAGTTAAGCCATTTTGATTTGGCCATCACGATGATGCCTGAGGCTGCCGATATTTGATTGATATAGTTTTGGCTAATCGGAGCATCTTTAATATCTAAAGCAATGTTTTGGGCTGTTCTTCTATCTAACGAACGCTGTGAAAGTTCCGTGAGCGGATTGTTGAAAAAAGCAGTCGCTCCGGGCTTATCGTTAAAATAGACCCAAGCATCTTCTTGCGACCAACCTAAAGTAGTCAGCAGAAGCATCATTAATAAAGTAATCTTTTTCATAGTTATAGCGTAGTGGTTAATTGATTTCAAACTTACGAAATTACCCCGGAACCCAACAATTCATCGTCATGATACCAAGCCACAAACTGACCGGGCGTTATGGCTGATTGCGGCTGATCAAAAGCGACATACATACCATTTTCAAACTGATGCAAAGTAGCTTCCTGCAACGGTTGGCGATATCTGATTCGGGCTTTTACTCGGAGTGATTGTCCGTTTTCAAGGCGCAAATCCTCGCGTATCCAATGCACTTCATGACCTTTTACGTAGAGTGCTTTTCGGAATAAACCCGGATGGTTTTGACCTTGTCCGGTGTAAATGGTATTGTTAACTACATCGGTGGCAATCACAAACAAAGCTTCCGGAGTTCCGCCTACGTTGAGTCCGCGGCGTTGTCCATTGGTAAAATAATGCGCGCCTTGATGTTTGCCCACTACTTTTCCGGTTTCGGGTGAATAAGCAATCGGAGTTGCCTCGAAAGCCAAACTTTCTTCAAGTGAATCTGTGTTTTGTTTTGGCTGGTGATAAATCGGATGCTGCGCGTCTACTTCAAAAATAAGTCCGTCTTTGGGTTGTAGTTTTTGTTGTAAGAATTCAGGCAATCGGACTTTGCCAATAAAACACAAACCTTGCGAGTCTTTTTTATCTGCCGTAACCAAATCCATTTCGGCTGCAATAGCGCGAACTTCGGGTTTGGTCAATTCGCCAATCGGAAATAAAGCTTTAGAGAGTTGTTCTTGTGAGAGTTGACACAAAAAATACGATTGATCTTTATTCCCGTCAACACCCGCGAGTAGCTGATAAACGGTTTGTCCGTCTTTTTCAATGGTTCCTTTGCGACAATAATGCCCAGTAGCTACATAATCAGCGCCCAGACTCAGAGCGATTTTCATGAATACATCAAACTTGATTTCGCGGTTGCACAAAACATCCGGATTGGGTGTGCGACCGTTTTCGTATTCGTTGAACATATAGTCAACGATGCGCTCTTTGTATTGTTCGCTTAGATCAACGGTTTGAAAAGGAATTCCGAGTTTTTGAGCCACCAACAATGCGTCGTTGCTGTCTTCGAGCCAAGGGCATTCGTTAGAAATAGTTACAGAATCGTCATGCCAATTCTTCATGAAAAGCCCAATGACTTCATAGCCTTGCTGCTGCAACAAATACGCCGCAACACTTGAATCTACGCCACCCGAAAGGCCTACCACTACTCTTTTCATACTCTTGATAATTACCGCGCAAAATTAAGAATAAATTGGCATAACCGCCTGTGTTAACAAAGCTTATTTTGCTCCGGAAGCAGCCTTAGATTCAGCGGCTTTTTTGGCGCGCAATTCGGCCAATTTATTGGTTTTGGCTTTGCTCATGTTTTCTTCGCGATCAAGTTTACCGTCTTTGTAGAACTTCCAAATACCGCGTTTTTTGCCATTGTTGTAATTGCCTTCTGAAGCGATTTTGCCCAGCGCATCTCTAAAAATAGCTTTGCCGTCGTATTCTCCTTTTTTGTAGTTGGTTTCTTCGAGCACGATGCCGCTTTCGGTATATTTTCGGTACGGCCCATCTTTGATGCCGTTTTTGTATATGATTTCTTCAGCCGGCTTTCCTCCGATATAATAAACCGTGCGCTTGCCTTCAAGCTTGCCGTTTTTGTAGTTTTCTAAAGTGAATATTTCGGTAGAAGCTTTTTGATAATACTTCCACGGGCCTTCATATTTGCGGTTGACTTCTTTGCCTTCGCTGATTTTGTTATTTTTCTGATCGAAGAAAATAGTATAAGCAGAGCCATCCGCAGCAAATTCGCGTGTGGCCACTACCCCATGTTCTGGAGAATCTTCATAAAACTTAAAGGTTCCGGTTTCTTTTCCGTGGTCAAAAGTTCCTTCGTAACGAACGCGTTTGCTTTCGGGGTATAATCCGTACCAAGCTCCGTGGCGCTGTCCTTTTTCGTCAAGTTTATTGGTTTCTGTTTGCGCAATAGCAGAAAAGGTGATGAATAAAAAGCAGACAAAACAGTTAAAAAGTTTGAACATATTTTTTGAAATTTCTAAAACAAAAATAGTAAACGCCAAAAGTAGTTCAATATTTTTTTGAATTGTTGAATTATAAATCCCAATCGAAGATCAATTGAGTTTTTTGAAAGCACTATCAAATCTAATTAGTTGATTTTCTGACAAATAAACAACCATTAAACAACTGATAAAAATTTGTTTTGTTTAACTTTTTTAAGATTTTTTTAAACATTTATATTTTTTTTGTTTAATAGATTCGCAAAACAATTAAACAAATTCATTATGAAAAAAGTACTCAAAAACAGCCTAGTGATTATTTTAGGAATCACTTTATCAACGTTCACATCATGCAGCAGTGATAGTGATTCATCATCAAGCACTCCCGATAACACCATTACAGGGATTGCCAGTAGAACATCAAATCTTTCAACTCTGGTAACAGCACTTCAGAAAGCTGGTCTAGCCACTACACTTCAAGGCAGTGGACCATTTACAGTATTTGCTCCGACCAATGATGCATTCAACAGCTTTTTAACTGCAAATGGTTATGCCAATCTTGATGCAGTGCCTGAGGCAACGCTCAAAGAAATCCTACTGAACCATGTTGTCAGCGGTGAAAAAACTTCTTCTTCCCTATCCACAGGTTATGTAAAAACGCTCGGTAAAGGCAGCGCATCGTCAACGAACACACTGAGTATGTTCATCAACACAGCCAGCGGCGTGAAAATCAATGGTGTATCTAATGTAACAACTGCTGACATCGATGCGAGTAATGGCGTTGTACATATTGTTGACGCGGTCATTGGGCTACCAACGATTGCGACTCATGCTAGAGCCAACAACAATTTTTCAACCTTAGTTAGTTTGTTGAATCGTCCGGGACAACCCAACTTTGAAAATGTACTATCAAACCCGGGCACTTACACCGTTTTTGCTCCGACCAATGATGCTTTCACCTCGCTCGATGCTGAACTTGCACCCGGAGGAATTGCATCAGTTTCGGCCGACAACATTACTAAAGTATTACAATATCATGTAGTTAGCGGAGCTAATGTGTTGTCCACTCAACTTACAGAAGGACAAATAATTACACCCATTTTGACTCCTGCACAAACTTTCCAAGTTTTGTTGGCAGGCGGACCTAAATTAAAAGATGCAAGCAACAGAAATTGTGACATAGTTGCAACCGATGTTCAGTGCTCAAACGGAGTAATTCACGTTCTTAGTAAAGTATTGCTTCCTACGTTCTAATTTTAGTTAGTTTGTTTTTGGGAAAAGCCCTCGCAAGTGAGTTTTAGCGGGGGCTTTTTTTATATCTCATTGTTTAGCGACTGATTATTCTTCCTTTGAGCATAATCAAATCCTTGTTGCCACCAAAGCCTCATTTTTTCTTTGTTAAAAATCAAAGCATTCGTAGTAAGTTGAACCGGTGTATAATAAAAATTAAGTTGTACATTTTTGTTTTTGGCGGCGAGTTTGCCAATGGTTATGTCGTGTTTTTCAACTTGATCGAGCAAAGTCTGAAACAAATCAACCATGAGTGAAAACGGATTTTTTCCGATTTTTCTGGGCGATGTTAACACCTCGGTTTCCAATACGATGACATCAATTTCAGTAGCTCCGCGATTAATGGCTTCGCGAATGGGCACCAAACTTGAAAAACCGCCATCGCCATAATCGCAGCCATCTTTGTGCGCCAAACTCATAAACGGAATATAATTGCACGAAATCCAAATCCAGTCGCAAAAATCTTCATATTCAAAATCGCGAATGCATTTATACTCGACTTCATTGCGCGAGAGATTGGTGACTGTTACCACGATATTGGCCACTGATCTTTTGAGCGTTTCAAACTCTTCTTTTGAGAAATTATCTGCTATGTATTTTCGCAATCTATGACTTTCACCAAAAGTTCGCTTACCGCTAAAAAACTGCCGAAGTACATTGAAATGATGAATGCTCACAGTGTCTAAACCATCTTTGTGTTTCACCACAAACGGATTGATATCAAAAATGCTTTGCATCGAAACCTCGGTGTAAATCTTCTTGATTTTATCAACTTTACCCAAAGCCAAATGCGGAATCAGCAAACTGCCGGTTGACGTTCCGAGCAATAAATCATACTGACACTTTTGCTCGTGAATCAAGTATTCCGCCACGCCTCCGGCAAACGCGCCCTTACTGCCACCGCCTGAAATCACCAAAGCTCTCATTTGATTTCTTTTTCTTTGAGCAAACGCTGCAATTGGGTTTTCTCTCGAATAGGTAGTTGCGGTGCAATCTCGGTAAACATCTTTCGATAATTATCTTCTTTAAGCAACTTACGGATGTTTTCTTTGCAAAAATTCACAAACTGCCAACGGTGGTTTCCGGTTCCAAAGGCCAAACTTTTGAGCACATCCTCAGTAAAAAGTTCCAAACTGATGAGCTTGAGCAAGGCTAATTCTTGTACGCCTGAATCGTAATTGGTTCCGGTAAATTGTAACAACTCAAAGTAAATTTTAGATTTTTCTTCAGCTTTATCGGTGGTTAAATAGGCCAAATACAAATGCATCAAGCGCAAATTAAAATCTTGAAAACCCATCCATTTTTTTGATTTTTCAATGTATCGAGCGCGTTGTTCCGGAAAATTTTTCCACAAGAAATACAAAGCCGTTTCGCGGGTTTCATAAGACAAATCATCAAGCAAAGTTTCATAATCAACGCGAAACAACTCCGGAATTTCTTCGAGCGAATTGGCCACCGCCTGACGCACTTTGATTTCGCCAGTTTTCAGTGCGGCTTTGAGTAAAAATTCTTTATCGGCAAAAGGCTTTTCGGTTGCTTGATAAACCAGTAATTCTTTGACGGGATAATACGCTTTTGACTTGAAAATATTCAAAATCTGCTCACGATCTTTGACCAAATCTAATCGATGATCGCGCAAATCGTAATATTGTTTGACAAAACTGTTTTTGAGCAACAAAGCATCGACCTGAGCCACCGGAAACTGCGCAGATTCCAACCACAATTTCTTAAATGAAACGACATCAAACGGAACAACTTTTTTAACTTCAGCCAAGAAATCATCAGTGGTTACATTTTGAAAAGCGTATTTTTTGAGGTAATTTTTCACGGCCAAATCAAACTTTTTGGCACCGATTTGTTCGCGCAAAGCATGCAAAGCCCAAGCGCCTTTTTGGTAAAACGACAACGAACTTGCTTTGGGATTCAAAACGGGAATGGTATCGGTTTTTGCGGCTTCTATTAGTTGCCGTGAGGTTTTGTAAAGTTTGTTGTAAAAATAATCTTCGCCAAAAACCGCGCGTTCGGCCAAAAGTGCGTAATAGGTCGCAAATCCTTCTTGCAGCCAATGATCTTTTCCTGATTGCGCCGTCACCATATCGCCAAACCACTGATGTGCTAATTCATGCGCGTTGACATTGAGATAATTTCGGTCGTTGTAGGCAATGCTGTCTACCACAAAATCTCTTGAAAACAAAGTGGCCGAAGTGTTTTCCATGCCGGCATACAAGAAATCGCGCACCGGAATTTGGCGGTAAACTTTCCACGGATAAGCCACGCCAACGGTTTTTTCAAGATAGTCGAATATTTTTTTGCTGTAGCGATAAGTCGGTTCAAATTTGTCGGCATCTGTAGCTTCGTAGTACATTTCCAGCGGAATGCCTGAGGCTGATTGTTCGGTCTTTTTCTGAAAATGTCCGATGGCCAACATCACCAGGTAACTGCTCATGGGTTCGTTCATGCGGTATTTCCAAATGAAATCGTCGCCACGGGCTTCTTTTTCGAGCAAAACTCCGTTAGAAATCACCTCAAAACTCTTGTGAAAAGCAATGTCTAAACTAAACAATGCTTTGTCATTTACATCGTCTATACACGGCAACCAATGACTGGTATTTTTGCCTTGACCTTGTGTCCAAATTTGCCCTTGAACTTCTTCGGGTGTGTCGATTTTTTGGGTAAAATCCCAGTTGACAAAATACATGGTTTGCGTCGGAAAAGCCTCGTATTCAAAGTTTAAAACATTGTTACCGACCCGCAAACCTTCAAAGAGCAAAAGCTGTTTTTTGTTGTCTTTGAATTTAACGCTTTCACCGTTGAGCTTCAAGTTGGTAAAAATCATTTTCTGGGCATCGATGCGCAAAGTATCAACACCTTTAAAAAGTTCGAATGAATATTCTGCTTGTCCGATGACATTTCGCTTCACCGGATTGATACTCAGCGCAGCATGGATGGTTTTAAAGTCAACTGAGCGAGGGCTTTGTGCCCACAAAGTTGCGGTAAACATCCATAAAAAGACGATTTTTTTCATGCGTAAATAAATGTCAAGGCAAATATACACAGAAGCCGTCTTGAGAAAGGTTTATGATTTCTTAATTTTCAAATTATACTTATCTTCGTGGGCATCAAAGCCTTTTTTTAAAATCAAAATCGACATGTCTGAGTTGTTGCAAACCCCGATTGAATACCTCAAAGGTGTTGGCCCGAGTCGTGGACAATTGCTCAGAAAAGAATTGGGCATTCACACCTATGCCGATTTACTGCAATTTTATCCGCACAGATACATCGATCGCACGCGCTATTACAAAATAAACGAGTTGCGCGAACAACCCTCAGAAGTTCAACTAATCGGCAAAATCATCCACCTCAAAACGGTAGAACAAAAGCGCGGCAAAAGACTGGTCGCTAACTTCATTGATGAAACCGGACAAATGGAACTCGTTTGGTTTCAAGGCCACAAATGGATTCGCGAGAATCTGCCGCTCAATGTGCCGATGGTGATTTTTGGTCGTTGTCAAATGTTTAATCATCAGTTCTCGATGCCGCATCCCGAAATTGAGCTTTTGACCGAACACCAGCAGAATTTACGCAGCGCTTTACAAGCGGTGTATCGCTCAACCGAAGCGCTTTCTAACAAAGGTTTTACGCATCGGACTTTTAGCAAACTGCAGCAACAGTTATTGCTCGAAACCCGCGATTTGATTGGCGAAACTTTGCCCGAGCATTTGCTTTCTGAATGGCAACTGATGCCCAAAAAAGAAGCGATGCTTAACATCCATTTTCCGAAAAACAACGATGCATTAGCCAAGGCGCAATTCAGACTCAAATTTGAAGAATTGTTCTACATACAACTGCAGCTCATCAGTAAAAATCTCATCCGAAAACACAAAATCAAAGGCCACGCTTTTACGCAAGTCGGCACTTTTTTCAATGAATTTTACCAAAATCACTTGCCGTTTGAACTCACCGGAGCGCAAAAACGCGTGCTCAAAGAAATCCGCAACGACATGGGGCAACCCGCGCAAATGAACCGTCTTTTGCAAGGCGATGTGGGCTCGGGCAAAACCATCGTGGCTTTTATGAGCATGCTTTTGGCGATTGACAACGGTTTTCAAGCATGTTTGATGGCGCCGACTGAAATCTTGGCCAATCAGCACTACATCGGGCTGAGTGAATTAGCTGATAAAATGGGCATCAGCATCAAAATATTGACCGGATCCACCAAAACGGCCGAGCGAAAAATCATTCATGAAATGCTGCAGAGCGGTCAGCTCAAAATCCTAATCGGCACACATGCTTTGCTTGAAGACAAGGTTCAGTTTTACAACTTAGGTTTAGCTATTATTGACGAACAGCATCGGTTTGGCGTAGAGCAACGCTCAAAACTTTGGAAGAAGAACAGCATTCCGCCGCATGTTTTGGTCATGACTGCCACACCGATTCCGAGAACTTTGGCGATGAGTTTATACGGCGATTTGGATTTGTCGGTGATTGACGAATTACCTCCGGGCCGAAAACCAATTCAAACCGTGCATCGCTTTGACAGCAACCGACTCAAGGTATGGAAATTCATCCGTGATGAAATAGCGCTCGGACGTCAGATTTACATCGTGTATCCGCTCATTCAGGAATCTGAAAAAATGGATCTCAAAGATTTAATGGATGGTTACCAGAGTATTTCGCGTGATTTTCCGTTGCCGCAATACGCGATTTCGATCGTGCATGGCAAAATGAAACCCGCCGAAAAAGATGCCGAAATGAAGCGCTTTGCCCAAGGAAAAACCAACATCATGGTTGCCACTACCGTGATTGAAGTTGGTGTCAATGTGCCCAATGCGAGCGTGATGATTATTGAAAATGCCGAGCGTTTTGGTTTGTCACAATTGCATCAGTTGCGCGGACGTGTGGGGCGTGGTGCCGATCAGAGTTACTGTATTTTGATGACCTCACACAAACTCACGGCTGATAGTAAAATCCGATTAGAGACCATGTGTCGCACCAACGACGGATTTGAAATTGCCGAAGTTGACCTCAAACTGCGCGGGCCGGGCGATTTGATGGGCACGCAACAAAGCGGTATCTTGAATTTGCAAATAGCCGATTTGGTCAAAGATCGAGATATTCTTCAGTTGGCTCGTCATCGCGCAATTCAGATTCTAAAAATCGATGCATCGATGCAGTTGCCGCAGCACACCGTTTTGCGCAAAACTTACATAGAGCTCACCAAAAAGAAAAATCTCTGGAACCACATCAGCTAAAAAACGGGTGTTAAATAAAGTTTAACAGTTCGAATTTTCCGAATTGGAAAACCTAAATTTGGCTGACATTCAATCCTCCTTTTTCTCAAGGAATTTCAGCCTATGAAAGTAAAATACATCGCTTATGCCCTATTGATCGTTGGTTTGGGCAGTTTGATTGCCTACCGAATTGACCACAACAAAAGCCAAGACGAATCCGGCAAAGATAAAGGCCCGAAAAAACCCATCAAAGTAAGCGGCATCATCATCCAACCACAGAGTTTTGACAACCAATTATCGCTTACCGGAGCGCTCGAAGCCAACGAACAAGTTGAAATCCGAAGCGAAGTATCAGGCGTCGTACAAAGCATTCATTTTCAAGAAGGAAGTCAAGTACAAAAAGGCCAATTGTTAGTCAAAGTCAACGACAGCGAATTGCGCGCACAACTCCGACAAGCCAAAACCAAAGAATCACTCGCCGCCGAAAATGAACGTCGCGCCAAATTATTGCTCGCCAAAGAAGCCATCAGTCAAGAAGAATACGACATCACTTTAGCCGACTACAAATCGGCACAAGCACAAAGTCAACTGATCAGTGCACAACTCGATAAAACCAGCATTCGCGCGCCTTTTACCGGAAAAATCGGATTGCGATCAATTTCGCCCGGAACTTATCTTACACCAACTTTACTCATTGCTAAACTGGTCAACACCGGACAACTCAAAATTACTTTTTCGATTCCCGAGAAGTATGCCGGGCAAATCAAAAACAACACGGTTTTGAACTTTAAAGTCTCGAATTCTGAACAAGTGTTCAAAGCCAAAATTTATGCACTTGAACCGGGCATTGAAGCCGCCACGAGAACTTTACAAGTGCGCGCCGCTACCGAAAACGCCAACAACCAACTCATACCGGGCACATTTGCCAATATTGATTTGCCACTGGATGAAATCAAAGACGCGGTGGTGGTGCCCAGCGAAGCCATTGTTCCGGTGCAAAACGGCAAAAAAGTATACGTCGTTCACGGCGGAAAAGCGACCGAAAAGATGGTCACGACTGCCACCAGAACCGATGCGTCCATCTTGATTTTAACCGGCCTGAGCCCCGGCGATACCCTGATTACCAGCGGTGTAATGACGCTCAAAAACGAAGCGCCCGTACAAGTGAAACTCAAATCGTAAAGCATGAGTTTATCAACCCTAAGCATCAAACGACCCGTCCTGACCATTGTGCTGAACTTAACGCTGATTTTGTTCGGACTGATTGGTTATAAATTTTTGGGTGTGCGTGAGTTTCCGTCGATTGATCCGGCACAAATTTCCATCAGAACCGATTATGCCGGAGCCAATGCCGACATCATCGAATCGCAAATTACCGAACCCATTGAAAAAGCCATCAACTCTATTGACGGCATTAAAAATATTACTTCATCAAGCGTTCAAGGAACCAGCAATATTACCGTTGAATTTAACCTTGACAAAGATTTAGAAACTGCGGCCAACGATGTGCGTGACAAAGTAGCCATCGCAGCCAAAAGTTTACCCAAAGATATTGACGGACCGCCGGTGGTTTCAAAAGCCGATGCCAATGCCGATGCGATTATTTCAATGACGATTCAAAGCGATACGCGCAGTCCGCTAGAACTAAGCGATTATGCCGAAAACATTATTGGCCCGCGTCTCGAAACGATTCCGGGTGTGAGTGGCATTCAGATTTGGGGACAGAAAAAATACGCCATGCGTTTGTGGATTGATCCGATTAAATTGGCGGCGTATGGTTGTACCGTTTCGGATGTTAAGAATGCCCTCGGACAGCAAAACGTCGAGCTTCCCTCGGGCAAACTCACCGGAAACAGCACCGAACTCACGGTAAAAACGGTCGGAAACCTCAGCAAACCTGAAGAATTCAACAACCTCATCATCAAAACTGAAGGCGATAAAATTGTACGCTTGAGCGATGTCGGTTCAGCAACCCTCGGGCCTGAAAACCTCGAAACCCAAATGTCGCAATCGGGCATGCCGCTCGTGGCCGTAGCAATTGTTCCGCTTCCGGGTGCGAATTATCTGGATATCTCGAAAGAATTCTACAAAAAATTTGAAGTACTCAAAAAAGATTTGCCCAAAGATATTCACCTGAACATCGCTATTGACAACACGGTTTTTGTCAAAAAATCAGTACTCGAAGTAGCCGAAACTCTGGGCGTTTCAATCCTGTTGGTGATCTTGATTATTTATTTGTTTTTCCGCGATTGGGCCATTGCGTTTCGTCCGCTGATTGACATTCCGGTTTCGCTCATTGCGACCTTTTTCATCATGTGGTTGTTTGGTTTTTCGATCAACGTATTGACGCTATTGGCCATTGTGCTAGCAACCGGTTTGGTGGTTGATGACGGAATCGTTGTCACCGAAAACATCTTCAAAAAAGTCGAAGAAGGCATGAGCCCAATTGAAGCCGCGATTAAAGGCTCGAATGAGATTTTCTTTGCGGTGATTTCAATTTCGATTACGCTCGCTGCCGTGTTTTTACCCGTGATTTTCTTGGACGGATTTGTGGGTCGATTGTTCCGCGAGTTTGGGGTTGTGATTGGTGCCGCCGTACTTATTTCTGCCTTTGTCTCATTGACTTTGACCCCGATGCTCAACGCTTATTTGATGAAAAGCGGACATCAGAAAAAATCAAAATTCTACGAATTAACGGAACCTATTTTTGAAAATATTAATCAGTCATATGCAGTTTCGCTCAAGAAATTCATCGGTTACAAATGGATCAGTTTTGCGATTTTGACTTTTTGTTTTGGGCTTATTTATCTTTTTTTTAATATTCTTCCGAAAGAAACTGCGCCTTATGACGACCGGAGTTCACTGGTTATGGTCACTACAACTGCCGAAGGTTCTTCCTACGATTATACCAATCGCTTCATGCAAGAATTGTCGCGTTTGATTGATGATTCGATTCCGGAGAAAAAAGTGAGTTTGGTCATTACCGCACCCGGATTCAACGCTTCGGCCACCAACAGCGGTCGCGTGCGTATTGCCTTGGTCGATCCTGAAAAACGCGAACGTTCGCAAAAAGAACTAGCCGAAAAACTCACTAAATGGACCAAAGCGTATCCGGATGCCAAAACTTCAGTGACCGAACAGCCAACCATTGCCGTGAACAAACGCGGCGGACTTCCGATTCAATACATCATTCAAGCGCCAAACTTTGAGAAGTTGCAAGAGAAAATTCCGCAGTTTATGGAAGAAGCAGCCAAAGATCCGACGTTTGCCATGACCGACGTGAACCTCAAATTCAACAAGCCTGAAATCAACGTGACCATTGACCGTGAAAAAGCAGAAAGTCTAGGCGTTTCGGTGTTGGATATTGCGCAAACACTCCAACTTTCGCTCAGCGGACAACGTTTTGGCTATTTCTTGATGAACGGAAAACAATACCAAGTCATCGGGCAATTTGACCAAAAAGACCGCTCAAAACCGCTGGATTTAACCTCGATGTTTGTGCGCAATGCCCAAGGTCAACTCATTCAGCTCGACAATGTGGTGCATATTGATGAAAAAAGCAATCCGCCGCAACTGTATCACAACAATCGCAATATGTCGGCGACCGTGATGGCCGGGTTGGCGCCCGGAAAAAGCATCAGCGACGGAATTGAAGCCATGAATCGCATTCGCGAAAAAGTGCTTGACGACAGTTTTACAACTGATTTAGGCGGAGAATCCCGCGATTTTGTAGAGAGTAACTCGAATACTTCATTTGCTTTTGGCTTGGCTTTGCTGCTTATTTTCTTGATTTTGTCGGCACAATTTGAAAGTTTCATCGATCCGCTGATTATTATTTTGACGGTTCCTATGGCCGTGGCCGGTGCGTTGTTTTCGCTGTGGTTATTTGGTCAAACCTGGAATATTTTTAGTCAAATCGGCACCATTATGCTCATTGGTTTAGTGACCAAAAACGGAATTTTGATTGTAGAATTTGCCAATCAATTGCGCGAACAAGGCATGGAAAAAACCGAGGCAATTTTGCATGCCGCTGAATCGCGTTTGCGTCCGATTTTGATGACGAGTTTGGCGATTGCTTTGGGCGCACTGCCAATTGCTTTATCGCTCGGAGCCGCTTCTACCAGTAGAATTGGTATGGGCGTGGTGATTGTGGGCGGAACAATTTTCTCTTTGATTTTGACGCTGTTTGTGATTCCGACTTTGTATTTATTGTGGTCGCGAGCCCGAAAACACCGCGCCGAATTTGATCGTCTTGATGCTTATGAAAAATAGAATAATTCCTATCAAAAAAAACAGATTTCTTCTGCTGATTTTGATGTTGGCTGGCTCTGTGCATGCGCAATCTTTGCTGACCCTAGAAGACGCCGTCAAAATAGCTCTAGAGAACAATTATGCCATTCGTATGGCGCGCAACGATGCTCAAGTAAGCCAAACCAATGTGGCGATTGGCAATGCAGGGATGTTGCCCAAAGTAACCGCCTCGTTTACCGACAGCAATGGTATTCAGCATTTGTCACAAACCCGCGCCGACGGTACGGTAAATTCGGTAGACAATGCCAAAAGCAGCAACATTAGTTATGGCGCGAACCTCGATTGGACTGTGTTTGACGGCTTTAAAATGTTTGCCCGATACGACCAACTCAAAGCTTTACAGCAACTCGGCGAAAGCCAAATGAAACTGAAAATTCTGGACCGAATTGGTGCGGTCAACACTATGTATTTTGACTTGGTACAACAGCAACTGCAATTGTCGGCGCTTGATACGGCTTTGGTGATTTCAAAACAACGACTCACTTTGGCGCAAAACCGCTACAGCATTGGCAAAGCCTCTAAACTTGAAGTGCTCAATGCTCAAGTCGATTTGAATGCGGACACCTCAGCATTGCTCAAACAAAAAGAACTTTTTGCACAAACCAAAACACAGTTGAATCAGTTGCTTGCTCGAGATATCACAACTGATTTCAAAGTTATTCAGGATATTCAAGTTGATCCAAAACTTGATTTGGCAGAATTGACCGCCTTGGCACAGAAGCAAAATCCGCAGCTCGAATCGCTGTTGATCAGTAAAAAAGTAGCCGAATTGCAGCTCAAACAAACCAAAGCCAATCGTTATCCGACAGTGAAAGTCAACACGGGATACAATTTTAGCGAAGCCAAATCAGAGCTGGGTTTTACCACGCAAAGCAGCGCCCGCGGGCTCAATTACGGCCTGAGCGCCACACTGAATTTGTTTGACGGAAACAGCCAAAATCGCAACGAAAAAATCGCGAAATTAACCGTTGAAAATTCAAAACTTGCTCTTGAAGAACAGCAACAAGCTTTACAAACGCAATTGGCTTTGGCTTATCAGACGTATCAAACGCAATTGCAACTGAGTGAACTTGAAGAAAAAAATGTCCAAATCGCACAACAAAATCTCAACATTACACTCGATAAATTCAGAATCGGAACCATCACCACTTTTGAATTCAGAACAGCACAACTCAATTTTGTTGAGGCCAAAACCAGATACTCAAATACGCTATATCAGGCAAAATTGGCCGAAATTGGTTTGCGTGAATTGGCCGGAAATTTGACTTTTTAATTAGATTTGTGTCTACAATTCAAACAACATGATTTCCTACAACACCAAAGACTGGTTTACTTTTATTTTTAAATTTCACAAAGCCGATACCTTTAGAACTTTGTTGCCGATTATGCTCGCCATTGGTATTTATGCCGGCGTGGTAGGCTGGCTTGAAGTGGAATATTGGCAACTTTCTGAGACCCATTACATCAAAAATATCACACTCATGCACGGAATGCTGGGTTTTGTGATTTCGCTTTTACTGGTTTTTAGAACCAATACGGCTTATGATCGATGGTGGGAAGGCCGCAAAATGTGGGGCGCACTGGTCAACAACAGCCGAAATTTTGCCATAAAACTCTCGGCGATGCTCGGTGAGGAACACGACCGCGCCTACTTTAGAAAAATGATTCCGGGTTATGCGCTGGTTTTACACAAACATTTGGGCAACGAACAAACCGGAAAAGTTTTGTTTGACGATGTAGCTATTGACCTCGATCACCACAAACACCGTCCGAATCAAGTGGCGCAAATGATGTTTGCCAAAGTCAATGATTTGTATCAATCCAAAAAAATTACCGGTGATCAACTGATTGTACTCAATGCAGAGGTGCAATCATTTACGGATATTTGCGGCGCTTGTGAACGCATCAAGAACACACCGATTCCTTATTCATACAGCGCGTTTATTAAAAAATTCATCTTTTTTTACGTGATGACTTTGCCTTGGGGTTATGCCTTTAGTTTGGGCTATTATGTAGCGCCAGTAGTGGTTTTTATCTTTTATGTATTGGCCAGTTTAGAGCTAATCGCCGAAGAAATCGAAGATCCGTTTGGCGGTGACACCAACGATTTACCGACCAAAAAGATTGCTGAAAACATCCAAAAACACGTGGGTGAAATATTGTAGTTTGCATTAAGAAAAAATGTATCTTAGGCGTTCATTTGCGATGAATTATGCCGTCAAAAGTATTGCTCAATAAACCCGCACTCAGCCACGAAAAGTCACTCAAAACTTTGGTGGAAAACCGCACTATTTTTTCTTTAGAGCATTGCGAACTCAACATTTTTGAAACCTACGAAAAGTCAGCATTGGTACCGCTCAAGTTCAATGATTTGGTGGTGACCAGTATGTTGCGCGGCAAAAAAATCATGCATTTGTTTGACGAGCCGTCGTTTGATTATTTGCCCGGTGAAACGGTGATTGTACCGTCGAACGTAGAGATGAAAATCGATTTTCCGGAAGCCAGCACAGCCAATCCGACGCAATGCATAGCGCTGGCCATTGATCATGACATCATCAGTGAAACGCTGCATTTCTTAAACGAAAAATACCCTAAAGAAGGCCGCAACAACCTTTGGAAACTCGACCACGAAAACTACTTTTTTTACAACAACGTCGAGCTGGCCGTAACCATCAACAAACTCATCAAAGAATGCATGGGTGATTCGATTACCAAAGACGCCATTGCTGATTTGACCTTGCAAGAACTCATCATTCGCATCATACAAACCCAAACCGCACGCCGATTTGAGAACGAAAAATACCTCGACATCAGCAGCCCGATTACACCTTGTGTTGAGTTTATTCGCAAGAACATACGCGAGAGCATCAACCTCAAAGATTTGAGCGATAAAGCGTGTATGAGCACGACTTCGTTTTATCGTTATTTTAAACGAGAAATGGGCATGAGTCCGATTGAATTTATCTTAAACGAGAAAATCAAATACGCCAAAAAACTCTTGAGCAACCCGAACCTACACGTCAATGAAGTGTCGTATGCCACGGGCTTTGAAGATTGCAATTATTTCATCAGACTGTTTAAAAAATACGAAGGCGTTACACCCAAACAGTACCAACTGATGAACTTTAATCCATAAATTTTAAATCGGATAAGTTTTGTGCTTCGGCTTCTGAAAACAAGCGCGATTGGGTAATGAAGCGCAAACCTAAAGGAATCTCCAACGAAAAACTCGAGCCTCTGCCCGGCACCACATCAATGGTGAGTTGGGTGTGTTTCCAGTATTCAAACTGATCGCGGCTCATCCAGAAAGGGCAATTTTCAATTTCGCCCAAACAAACGTCTGAATATCCCAATTTGAAATCGCTTTGTTCAAAACACATGGGTTGCGAACCCTCGCAGCAACCACCGCTTTGGTGAAACATGAGCGCGCCGTATTGATTCTGCAATTTTTGAATGACTTCAGCCGCCGCCGGTGTCACTGTTACACGAGGAGTTTTCATAGAGTGATTTTGAAAGATTGAAGATTCAGTTGAACTTTTTGAGGGTTGATACACTACTGCCCTAGCCCCGATTGCAGCAGCAGCCTTTTGCGCCGGGGTTTGGCGGAAAAGCTATAGCGAAAAGCGGGAATGAGCTCACAAAAATAAAAAATCCACCCGAAGCCGAGACCCCGGATGGACCAACCAATTAAACGATTCTAAAAGAATCCGAGTTTGTTTTTGTTGTATGAAATGAGCATGTTTTTGGTTTGACGGTAGTGTGCCAACATCATTTTGTGCGTTTCGCGTCCGAAGCCCGATTTTTTGTATCCGCCAAACGGAGCGTGCGCAGGATATGCGTGATAACTGTTGACCCAGACGCGTCCGGCTTGAATGGCACGCGGCACTTGGTATAACTCGTGGGCATCACGCGTCCAAACGCCGGCTCCTAAACCGTAAAGTGTGTCGTTGGCAATTTCGATGGCTTCTTCGGTGGTTTTAAAAGTAGTCACACACACGACCGGTCCGAAGATTTCTTCTTGAAACACGCGCATTTTGTTGTGGCCTTTAAAAATGGTTGGTTGGATGTAATAACCGCCGGCTAAATCTCCGTCTAATTTGTTGACATCGCCTCCGGTAAGCAGTTCTGCGCCTTCTTCTTTTCCGATTTTGAGGTACGATTGAATTTTCTCGTATTGATCGTTGGAAGCTTGCGCGCCCATCATCGTGGACGGATCGAGCGGATTGCCGCAAATAATGGCTTGGGTTCGGGCAATGACGCGTTCCATGAATTGGTCATAAATGCTCTCATGTACCAAAATACGCGACGGACAGGTACAAACTTCGCCTTGATTTAGGGCGAATAATACAGCGCCTTCGACTGCTTTGTCAAAGAACTCATCATCAGCTGCCGCTACAGATGGGAAGAAAATATTCGGTGATTTTCCGCCGAGTTCCATGGTTACCGGAACCAAGTTTTCAGAGGCGTATTGCATGATCAGACGACCTGTGGTGGTTTCACCGGTAAAGGCAACTTTATGCACGCGCGGTGAAGTAGCCAGTGGTTTTCCGGCTTCGACACCAAAACCGGTGACAATGTTGAGGACACCTGCAGGAATCACTTCTTGAAGAAGCTCCATAAGTACCATAATCGATGTTGGGGTTTGCTCTGCCGGTTTCACGACTACGCAGTTTCCGGCAGCGAGTGCAGGTGCGATTTTCCAAGAAGCCATGAGTAAGGGAAAGTTCCAAGGAATGATTTGTCCGACCACACCTAACGGTTCATGCAAGCAAATACTTACGGTGTGCTCATCGTGCTCGGCAATGGCGCCTTCTTCGGAACGAATTACGCCTGCAAAATATCTAAAGTGATCAATACACAAAGGCAGATCTGCAGCCATGGTTTCGCGGATGGCTTTTCCGTTGTCAATGGTTTCTACCGTGGCGAGATATTCGAGGTTGGCTTCCATGATGTCGGCAATTTTGAGCAACATATTGCTGCGCGTGGTGACCGAGGTTTTACTCCAAGTTTTGAAGGCTTCATGGGCAGCATCCAGGGCCAAATCAATGTCTTCTTTGGTGGATCGAGCGGCTTGGGTAAACACTTTTCCGTCAACCGGAGAAATGTTGTCAAAATATTCACCTTTGACCGGCGGGGTGAATTTTCCGCCTATGAAATTGTCGTACTTCGACTTAAATGTGGGTCTTTGCATTGCATTACTCATAATTTTAATTTTTTGGTTGTATCCAAAAGTAGTTTCAAGGAACGGCTATCGAATAGCACATTTTTTACATTTTACAGCACAAATTTGTCAATCTGAAATTTTTGAGAAATCATTTTTAAAAATCATCCATTTTATATGCTAATAAAAAACGAATTTGACAATCAGAAATATTGGTTTTTGGCCTACATCGACTCTAAAAATATATTTTAAAATAAGCGCGCAATGAGTATATTTGCAGCCTTAATTCGCATCCATGAAAATCTCATACAACTGGTTAAAACAATTCATTAAAATTGATTGGAAATCTGAAGAAACTGCAGCTTTACTCACTGATTTAGGGCTTGAAGTTGAAGTCGTTGAAAAATACCAATCCGTCAAAGGTGGCTTAGAAGGCATTGTCGTCGGTCATGTTTTGAGCTGCGAAAAACACCCCAATGCCGACCGTCTCAAAGTAACGATGGTGGATTTGGGTGACGGAGCTCCGGTACAAATTGTTTGCGGTGCGGCCAATGTAGCGGCGGGACAAAAAGTTCCGGTGGCAACCATCGGTTCGACTTTGTATGATGCCGATGGAAATTCGTTTGTGATTAAAAAAGGAAAGATTCGCGATGTAGAAAGCTTTGGAATGATTTGCGCCGAAGACGAAATTGGTTTGGGCACAAGCCACGACGGCATCATGGTTTTGGACGATAAACTCAAACCCGGAACTTCGGTCGCCAAAGTATTCAAAGTTGAAAACGATGAAATTTTTGAAATTGGCCTCACACCCAACCGCGCTGATGCCATGAGTCATTTGGGCGTTGCGCGGGATCTTAGAGCCGGGATGATTCAAAAAGGAAATCACGTTGAGCTCATTACACCATCGGTAAGCAATTTTAGAATTGACAAAAGAACACTCAAAATCGATGTAAAAGTCGATAATTCAAAACTGGCTCCGCGTTATTGCGGCGTGACCATTTCGGGGGTGACGGTAAAACCTTCGCCGGAATGGATGCAGAATCGTCTGAAATCAATTGGGCTTACTCCCAAAAACAACATTGTCGATGTGACCAATTATGTGATGCACGAACTCGGTCAACCTTTGCACGCTTTTGATGCGGCCAAAATCAACGGAAAAGTGATTGTAAAAACCGTAGAAGCCGGAACCAAATTTGTGACTTTAGACGATATTGAACGCACTTTGCACGAAGAAGATTTGATGATTTGCGACGAAAAAGGCCCGATGTGTATTGCCGGTGTTTTTGGCGGAAAAAATTCTGGTGTAAGCGAAAGTACCACCAACATTTTCTTAGAAAGCGCTTATTTCAATCCGGTGAGTGTGCGCAAAACAGCCAAAAGACATGGTTTGAATACCGATGCGTCGTTTAGATTCGAGCGCGGAATTGACCCAACCATTACCGAATATGCGCTCAAACGGGCGGCTTTGCTGATTCAAGAAATGGCGGGCGGCGAGATTACTTCGGATGTGATTGATATTTATCCGAAAAAGATTGAAGACGCGACCGTGTTTTTGAATTTTGCCAAAACGACTAAACTCATCGGTCAAGAATTGCCTAAAGAAACCATCAAGAAAATCTTGGCTTCGTTGGATATTAAAGTGAACAGCGCTACCGATGGCGGTTTGGGACTTACTATTCCGGCTTATCGCGTGGATGTGCAACGCGAGATTGATGTAATCGAAGACATTTTGCGTGTGTACGGTTACAACAACATCAACTTTACCAAAAAACTCAATGCAACGGTGGCCAATTCATCGCGCACCGAAGATTATAAAGTACAAAACATCATTGCCGCGCAACTCAACTCGTTGGGCTTTCACGAAATGATGGCCAATTCACTGACAACCGGTGAATACGTGGCCTTAACCGAAACTTTGAGCGCCGAGCAAAATGTAACTATGCTCAATCCGCTGAGCAGTGATTTGGCTACGATGCGACAATCATTGTTGTTCTCGGCTTTAGAAGCGGCTGCGTACAACATCAATCGTAAAAACCAAGATTTAAAGCTGTTTGAATTCGGAAAAAGCTACCACAAATTGCCTTCGGGTCATCAAGAAAACAAACATTTGACTTTGCTTTTGAGCGGAAATCGCCAAGAAGAAATTTGGAATGCAGCGCAAAAATCAACGGACTTTTTTATGTTTAAAGGTTATGTAGATTCAGTGATTACGCGATTGGGCATTGACAAAATAAAATCGGTACCGGTCAATTCAGATTTATTTGCCGAAGGAATGAGCTATCAAGTGGGTGCCGAAGTTTTGGTGCATTTAGGAACCGTGCGTAAAAACATTCTCAAGCATTTTGACATCAAGCAAGAAGTATTTTTTGCTGATTTTAATTGGGATGCCGTTTTGAAACTCATTTCGAACAAAATCAAATTTGCTGATATTCCGCGTTATCCGGAAGTTCGTCGCGATTTGGCTTTGTTGGTGGATGAACAAGTTTCGTTTGATTCGATTTATCAAATTGCGCGTCAGTCAGAAAAATCATTGCTCAAAGAAATTCAATTGTTTGACGTTTATACCGGAGCCAATCTTCCGGAAGGGAAAAAATCATACGCCGTGAGTTTTAAATTGCAAGACGATACCAAAACCTTGACCGACGAACAAATTGACAAAGTAATGGGCAAATTGCAGAAAAACTTGGCCGCTGAGCTCGGAGCGGTTTTGCGCTAGTTCAAAAAAGATATATTTGTAAAACTATAACTCATTAAATTATGAAATTCAAAACACTCGCCATCGTACTTTTTGTTTTGGGCCTTAACTCGGTTCAAGCGCAATCAACTTTTGACAAATGGCCGGCCATTAAAGCGTTTCACGCGGTGATGTCGCAAACCTTCCACCCGTCAGAAGAAGGAAATTTAGAACCCATCAAAACCCGTTCTGAAGAATTGATGAACCGCGCCGCTGATTTGTTGAAATCAGACATTCCGGCTGAATTCAAAACACCCGGCATTTTGGCTTCGGCTGAAAAATTGCAAATCAAAAGCAAAGCCTTACACAAAATGATTCAGGCCAAAGCATCAGATGCGGACATCACCAAAGCGCTCGCAGAACTGCACGATACCTTTCACGAAATCGTCGGTTTGTGCTCAGAGAAAAAATAATTTCAAGCCCAACTTCGGTTGGGTTTTTTGTTGGATTTTGTTAATTACTTTTTGCATCCCAACTCAATTTAAATTTTACCTTTGACGCTCAAATAAAAACACATTATGGTTTATAAATTCAGAGTGATTCTCGACACTGAAGAAGATATTTTTAGAGACATCGCCATTTTAGAAGACGACAATTTAGAAGATTTACACAACGCCATTGTCAATGCTTTTGGGTTTGACGGTATGGAGCTCGCTTCGTTTTACACCTGCGATCAACAGTGGAACCAAGACGAGGAAATTCCGCTGTTTGATACCGGAGACAATCCCGGCGAAATGAAAACCATGGCCGATTATCCGTTGACTTCGATTTTAGATAAAAACCAAACCAAAATTATCTATGTGTACGACTTTTTGAATATGTGGACATTTTTGGTAGAACTCGCAGCCATTGAAGAAGTTGAAGCAGGCGAAACTTATCCGGCGATGCTTTTTGCACACGGCGAAATGCCTGCCGAGGCCACCGAAAAAAGCTTTGAATCTGATGATATGCGCGATGACATCTACGGCGAATTCGAAGACGATTTAGACGAAGACGACCTCGATATGTTTGAAGGCGACGACCATTATGAAGATTATGGTTTTGAGGAGAATTGGAATTAAGTATCTAAGCGCCTGAGTTCTGATTCATAGAGTATAAATTTTAATCACAGTTTTGATCTTTTTAGCTGATAAACTGTTCACCATCTAGAAAATGATTAACCTATTCAACACCCATATAGAAAGCCTCTCGATTCACCGAGTGGGCAATAAAAGCCGAAACGAATCGGTGTTTCTTTCTGAAAAACCTTACGGTCTCAACGACGAAATTGTTCCGTTGCTCAAAGAGTTTTTCTTGAAACCGTTTCGCGAGAAAGAAGAAAACTACTATCAATTTGCCCACGAAGTTGATTTGGAATACAACGATATGTACAACTTGGTGACTGAGATTTTCAACAATCCGGGCTCAGTACATGAAGTTTCTAAAAAAATCACGCGCCATTTATACGAACAATCCGGGCATCCGCACATCAAAAACGGCGAGGTGTATGTAGCTTATTTAACGCACTTGAACATTGACAACCAAATGGTCGATGCGGTGGGCGTTTTTAAAAGCGAAATCCAAACCGACTTTTTACAATTTGAAGAAAAAGACAGCACGCTCGAGATGATTCTGCAACAAGGCATCAATCTGAACAAACTTGATAAAGGTTGTTTGATTTTTAACCACAAAAAAGACGAAGGTTATAAAATTCTCACCGTCGACAGCAACCGTTATGACGCGCGTTATTGGCTCGAACATTTCTTGTCGGTCGATGCATTTGAAGACGAGAATTTCATGACCAAAAAATACCTCAAGTTCTGTCAAGGATTTGCCAAAGATGTGGTTTTTCCGGCCGAAGACAAGAAAGAAGAAGTGATGTTCATGAATCGTTCGGTAAATTATTTTGCCAAAAACGATCAGTTTGAAGAATCGCAGTTTTTGAACGAAGTGCTCGACAATCCTGATTTGATTCCGGAATTTAAAAGCTACAAAGCCGACAAAGGCGAGAAATTCAGTATTGAAGATGTGACGACTTTCCCGATTGCTAACGCAGCGGTTTCGGATGTGCGCAAATCGATTAAAAATGTGATTAGTTTGGATACGAATATTCAAATTAAATTGGATTTCATCAACCCTGAAAGTGCCGAAAAATTCGTTGAAAAAGGCTGGGACGAAGAACGCCAAATGTATTATTACTTGGTGTATTTTAACAAAGAACAAAAAGGTTAAAGCTATATTCCCCGGCCATGTTCGGGGATTTTTTTTAGCCAAAAACTAAAGCAAAAATTCGGTAACATTTTCTGAATTTGTCCGTCCAACCGCCAAATATTTTTGTCTTGGAAACCATCCTCACTCTTAAAAACCTCAGCAAACGATACGGACCGATACTGGCGGTCAACCAAGTTTCACTCAGTATCGAGAAAGGCCATGTATACGGGATTTTAGGCCCGAACGGCTCCGGAAAATCAACTACTTTGGGCATGGTGCTCAATGTGGTCAACAAAACTTCTGGCGATTACTTTTGGTTTGATGGCTCAGTTCCGACGCATGAAGCGCTCAAAAAAGTAGGCGCCATCATTGAGCGTCCGAATTTTTATCCGTACATGACCGCGCGTGAAAACCTCGAATTGGTCTGCCACATCAAAGGCGTTTCTGACAACAAAATCACCGAAAAGCTCGAATTGGTTGGGCTCATGGAACGCGCCCATAGTAAATTCAGTACGTTTTCACTCGGAATGAAACAGCGTTTGGCCATTGCTTCGGCTTTGCTTAACGATCCGGAGATTCTCATTTTAGACGAACCCACCAACGGACTCGATCCGCAGGGAATTCATCAAATTCGCGACATCATCAAAAAAATTGCCGCGCAAGGAACCACGATTTTGCTGGCTTCTCACCTACTTGATGAAGTTGAAAAAGTTTGTTCGCACGTTTTAATTTTACGCAAAGGGCAAATGCTCTATTCGGGTCGGGTCGATGCGATGAGCGCGCAAACCGGCTTTTTTGAACTGGAAAGTTATGATCTGCCATTGCTCAAATCTGCTTTACAATTGCATCCGCAACTAGACAAAATGGACGAAGAAAGAGGCAAACTCATCGTTCATTTTAAACAAACCGTGGCCGCCGAAGATTTGAATCGCTTTTTGTTTGAACGACAAATTGTTTTGAGTCATTTAGTCAAACGACAACTCACTCTTGAAGAGCAATTTTTAGAACTCACTAATAAAAATCAACCCAAATCATGAAACGATTACTGACCATTGAGTTTATAAAAATCTGGAGAAACCGCGCCAGCCGAACCTTGACACTGGCCTATTTTATATTGCTGACCTTTATTGCGCTTTTTGCCTCGATCAAGTTTAATGTGGGTCCGATACAGTTTCATTTGGCCGAAATGGGCATTTTCAACTTTCCGTTTATTTGGCATTTCAATACCTATGTAGCGGCTATTTTAAAGTTCTTTTTGGCGGTGGTTATTGTGTCGATGATGGCCAACGAATACAGCTACGGAACGCTCAAACAAAACCTTATTGACGGCTTGAGCAAGCGCGAATTCATTACTTCAAAATTCTTGATGGTGGTTACTTTTGCAGCCATTTCAACGGTTTTTGTATTTGTGATTTCACTGATTTTGGGGTTAATTTTTTCATCGTACAACGAACTGGGAATTATCTTCTCTGATTTGGAATATTTGCTAGCTTATTTTGTCAAACTCGTCGGTTTTTTCTCGTTCTGTTTGTTTTTAGGCATCTTAATCAAACGCTCAGCCTTTGCTTTGGGCTTTTTACTCATTTGGAACATCATCGAAGGCATCATCAGTGGTTTGCTGCATTTTAAAGTTTTCCCCGACAGCAATTATGCCGACTATTTCACGCAATTATTACCGCTTGAAGCCATGTCGAATTTGATTATCGAGCCCTTCTCAAGATTATCGGTCATTAAATCGATTGGAAATCAAATTGGGGTCAACAACATCAAAGATTACAGTGTGCATCCGCTAGCGATAATCATCGTGGTAGCTTGGACGATTATTTTTGTCATCTCATCGTACAAATTACTGGTCAAAAGAGATTTATAGTATCTTTGGCAGGCAAATTTGATTGCACAGAAAACGGCCTGTATGTCATCGAAAATTATCGTAAAAACAAAGCTATTTGGAGTTCAAAAAAGTTCCCTTCTCGGCTTTTTTTACTTGCTTTTATATTCAGTTACAATTCAAGGTCAATTTGTTCGGGTAGATGATACTTATTCGGCTCAACAACTCATTCAAAATGTTTTGGTCAACAGTCCGTGTGCCAATATTGCCAATGTTCAGGCTACGGGAAATCCTTTTAATACTTCAGAACTGAGTTATGGTTATTTTGATGCCAACGGAAGTGGTTTTCCTTTTCTGAATGGTGTGGTGCTTTCAACGGCACGTGCCAAAAGATCCGAAGGCCCCAACACCAGCTTGATTGACGAAGGCGAAACCGGATGGCAAGGCGACCCTGATTTAGAACAAGCTTTGGGCATCAGCAACACCTTTAACGCAACGGTGATTGAATTTGATTTTACGCCGCTTACGAGCTACGTTAGTTTTGACTACATTTTTGCCTCTGAAGAATACCAAGGCACCGCGCCATGTAGATATTCAGATGGATTTGCCTTCTTGCTCAAAAAGGCCAATTCATCCGAAGCTTATCGCAATTTAGCGTTGATCCCCAATACCAATACACCGGTTTTGGTAACCAGTGTTCACATGGCAACTTCGAACTGTCCGGCGGTTAACGAACAATATTTCGGGCAATACAATGGCAGCAGCGACGCCATCAATTTCAACGGTCAAACGGCTGTGCTTACCGCCGAATCAACGGTAACGCCGGGCGTCACTTATCATATCAAACTCGTCATTGCCGATCACGAAAACATTCGGTATGATTCAGCAATATTTTTGGGTGGTGGAAGTTTTAAAGTCGGAACTGACCTCGGCCCAGATCGATTAATTGCGACCAACAATCCGATTTGTCAAGGGCAAACTTATCAGCTTGACGCTACTGAAGCCGGAACCAATAGCTACAAATGGTTCAAAAACGGCATCGAGCAAATCGGTTTTACGGCTCCAACCTTTAACGTTACCGATAGCGGAATCTACAGCGTTGAAGTTTCACTCGGAACTACTACTTGTATCTCTAGCGGAGAAGTAACGGTTGAATATATTCCGGGACCGAGTTTAAATCCGTCAACTTTGGTTCAATGCGACGAAAATCAAGACGGAAGTGCTTTGTTTAACCTCAATTTGGCCAATGCGCAAATTCTCAACGGAAATCCGGGTAACGTTACTTATTACGAAAACCTGATTGATGCACAAAATCAAAATACAGCACAAGCAATACAATCGCCAGAGGCCTATTCTAGTGCTCCGAAGACTATTTATGCCAGTGCGCTCAGTGCTGCCGGATGCGCTGGTGTAACCCAACTGACTTTACAAATCTCGAACAACAGTTTGCCTCCGGAATTTGACTATGAAACTTGCGATTTAGACAATGATAAAGACGGTTATTACGGAATTACTTTGAACCAAATTGATTCGGATGTATTGAATGGATTGCCTTCGGGATTGATTGTACAATATTATCCGACTTATCAAGATGCGCTGTTGCAAACCAATGCGTTGCCAGCTGTTTTTACGAACAACATTCGATATCAACAAACCATTTTTGCCAAAATTATCAATGGCAGTGATTGTTATGGAATTGTTCCGGTAAAGCTCTTTATCAACAAAAATGAGCCTGACAACTTTGAAGATGAGCCGGTGTTTTTGTGTTACGGACAACCGATTACGATTTCGGTAGCCAACACTTTTGCCTCGTATTTGTGGAGCAACGGCGCCACCGGAAATGCAACGCAAATCAGTGCTCCGGGAACATATACCGTAACGGTTACCGACAGCAACACTTGTGAGGCGACCAAAACTTTTATTGCCGATGGCTCAGAAGCTCCAACCATTGTGGATGTTTTAGTGGATGACTTTCAGGGAAATCAAAACAGCATTCGCATCATTGCCACCGGAAATGGAAAGTTTGAATATTCCATCGACGGAAATACTTTTCAAAGCAGTTCTGTTTTTTACGGACTTCAACCCGGAAATTACACCGCTGTGGCCAATGATATCAACGGTTGCGGTTTAGATACTTATTCGTTTTTAGTGCTCGATTATCCGCGTTTTTTTACTCCTAATGAAGACGGCTATAACGATGTTTGGAACATAGAAAACTTGAATACCATCGCCGATGCTCAAATTGAGATTTTTGATCGTTATGGTAAGAATCTTTATGAATTCAATGCGCATCAAAAAGGTTGGGACGGCACTTATGAAGGGAAAAAATTACCCGCCGACGATTATTGGTTTGTACTCACACGAGCAACCGGAAAAACCATCAAAGGCCATTTTTCGCTCAAGCGATAACCAAAGCAATATTATTATTACTTTTATCGAATGAAAAAGCTATACCTACTGATTTTGCTCTTCATATCTTTGGTGTCTACTGCCCAATTCAGTAAGACCCATTATATCCCGCCACTTTCAGGATCAGATAATGCATCCTCAAGTGCAGAAGATCAGTATTTATACATTTCAACTCCCAGCATAACACCTGTTAATTTTACAATCAAGCAATTAGGGTCGACCAATGTAACGGGAACTGTTTCTAAGGGCACTCCGTATGTGTATACCATCGGAAACGGAACCAATACACAACTCATGACAGCCAAAAGCCAAGTGAATTCGGTTCGATCTGATAAAGGCTTTATCATTGAAGCCGAAGATTTGGTCTACGTGGCCGCTCGTGTTATAGCGGGTAACAACAATCAGGCAGGTGCTGTGGTTTCAAAAGGGATGGCGGCTTTGGGAACACAATTCAGAATTGGTTCATTGCTCAACGTCACCGCTAATCCATACACAGACAATCACTACACTTTTGTTTCAGTAATGGCAACCGAAAACAACACGTTGGTAACATTTAGTGATATCAAACCCGGCGCGGTACTCATCAACAATGCTGCAGCAGGCAACACTCCTGCTCCCGTGAGTCTAAACAGCGGAGAGAGTTTTGTCATGGCAGTTCAAGGTCCAACCGATGCCAATCGCGATGCGCTCATTGGTTCACTTGTTAGTTCTGATAAACCGATTGTAGTGAATTGCGGATCGTTTACCGGATCAAATGCAACTACCAATCTCGATTTGGGCTTTGATCAGATTGTATCGGTAGAGCGTACCGGAAAAGAATATGTTTTCATTAAAAGTACTGGTCAGGCTGATGTTGAAAAAGTATTACTCATTGCCAACACCAACAATACCGAAGTATATTTGAACAACAATGCCGGACTGCCCAATTTTATTCTAAATGCTGGACAGTATTTGGTGCTTGACGGAAATCAATTTGTGTCAGGAAGTTTATATGTGCGAACCACTGAAAATGTATTTGCTTATCAAACCGTTGGCGATGACACGCGTACGGATTTTGCTAATCAAGAGCTATTTTTTGTTCCGCCCTTAGGATGTGATACCCCGCATATTATTGACAATATTCCCTTAATAGAAAAAATTGGGAGTCGAACTTTTCAAGGCAGGGTTACTGTTCTTACCGAAACCGGTTCTACGCTTCAATTTGAAGTAAACGGAACCAATTACACCCTCGCAGCTTTAAGTGCCTTACCGGGGGTATCAGTCAATGGCCCGGTGATAGTACCAACACAAAATCAAAATTTTGATACTTACACGATTACAGGTCTTACCGGAAACATTACTGTTTTATCAACCACACAATTGTATTTAGCGGCCTACGGAACTGACGGCGCAGCAACTTTTGGTGGATTTTATTCGGGTTTTACCTTCAAACCTGAGATTTCATTCAACTTACTTGCCGTAACCCAAACCAATTGTATAGTTCCCAATATTGACCTCAGAGTCACCACTTTGAGTCCTTTTGACAATTATCAATGGTATTACAACGGAAATCCGATTCCAGGTGCAACGCTCAATCATTATTCACCGCCGCAACCGGGTGCTTATTACGTCAAAGCGACGATTACAAATTGCAATGTGGTTAGTGATATTTATTCAAATGAAATCCCTGTAAGCGCCTGTCCAACCGATTCTGACAACGACACCGTAAATGACAACATCGATGCTGATTTTGATAATGACGGGATTAATAACTGTGCAGAATCATTGGGCAACCAACCTATTGATTTAATTGGTGAAGGAAATTTAACCGTAACCACCGGCGGCAATGATGCTCCAGTAGCGGTTCCGTTTAGTGGTACAACCACCGGAGATTTTGTAACCAGAACTCCTATTGGCAAAGGCAATTTTGTCAAAATACAGAAAACTTTTGCGCAACCTGTCAATATTGCTCTAGAATATGTTCAGAACGGAAATACGTCTGATTACATCAACTCTTCAGGTGACTATATCATCAGTTGCAACACCACCAAAACCATTACGGTGATCAATCCGTCTGATCAGTTGCTGATTGACACCAATTACGACAACATCTATGAAAGCGGAGTAACCAGCTATTCGTCGTATGAAATCAGATTCCGTTTAAAAGATGCATTTCCGCTTACGCCCGGCACCGGAACTTTTCAATTTCGTTGCAACGGAGCTTCTTCGATTAGTTTAAAACACATCAATTTATCAGATGCAGCCGACAACAACGCTACGTTTAAACTCATTTACACTTGTGTTCCGCGCGATACCGATGCCGATGGGATTAATGACAGTTTTGATTTGGACAGCGATAACGATGGTATTCCAGACCGAATTGAAGCGATGGGTAACACCCTCATCACTCCGGCCAATACCGACAACAACAAAGACGGTATAGATGATGCTTTTGGCAACGGCATTAATCCTAATGACAACGACGCTGACGGAGTAGCCAATAATATTGATCTAGACAGTGACAACGACGGAATTTTTGATGTTATCGAAGCGGGTCATCACGTAGCAGATGCAAATCTTGACGGTAGAATTGACGGATTGCCCATAACTTTTGGCAGCAACGGATTGTATAATGCGCTAGAAACTTCGGTTGAATCAGGCAATATCAATTACACCCTTGTCGATACGGATGCCAATGCCATTCGAAATTACTTGTCGCTAGACAGCGATTATGACGGTTGCAACGATGTTATTGAAGCCGGTTATATCGATGCAGACGGAAACGGTATTCTAGGTTCAGGAACAGCTACCGTAAATGCAAGCGGTATGGTCACTTCCGGCTCAGGTTATACCGCTTTACCCAACAATAATTATATTATTTCGGCACCTATTACCATTACCACCCAACCAAGTATTGCTCCGTTTTGTGCCTATGACAATGCAAGTATGAGCCTTAGCACAACACCGGTAGACGGCTATCAGTGGCAAGTTCTAATCAGCGGGGTTTGGACCGACTTAAACGACGACACCAACCACATCAATACACACAGTCAAAATCTGCAAATCATTGCGCCGCCTTTTTCATTTGACGGAAGAAAATACCGCGTTGTTTTGCGCAAAAATGGCAACAGTTGTTCGGTTACTTCGGATGATGTAACGCTCAATTTGTATGATGTGCCCAACATCATATCTCCGGTTTCATTGGTTCAATGCGATGATGACAATGACGGATACACCACCGTCAACTTAAAGCAAAAAGAAAGTTCCATGGCTGTGGTTAGTAATCGGGTTTTTACTTATTACAAAACCCAAGTGGCTGCCGAATTGGGCGATCAAACCAGCTCGGCTTATATTGCCAATCCGCTCAATTTTTACACCAACAGCGCGACAGTTTGGGTGCGCGTAGTAGATTTAACTCACGGTTGTCACAGTGTTGGACAATTAAATGTAACTGTTACTTCTACTCAGATTCCGTTTAGTTTTGTCAAGAAATATTACAAATGCGATGATTTTCTGGACGGTTTTGGAAACAACAACAGCAACAACAATGACCACGACGGCATTACCAGTTTTGATTTTAGCAGTGCCACAGCCGATATTTTGCTTTTGCTTCCGCCCACCGGAAGTTACAATGTAAAATATTACAAGAATTTTGAAGATGCTTCTATGGAAGTCGATGCGAGTGGTGCATCGCTAGAAATTTCACAAAATCCATTGGCTTCTGAAAACATTTATAATTACCGAAACCGAATTTATCCATATCAACAAAATATTTGGGTACGCGTTGAAAGCACTTTTGACAACTCGTGTTTTGGACTCGGTCCGTATGTAAAATTAGAGGTCGAGGCCTTACCGGTAGCCCATTCGTACAACGACAACAACACCATCAGACATTGCGATGACAACCGCGATGGTATTTACGGTTTTAATACTTCACTGTTCAATTCGGTTATTTTGCAAGGCCAAACCGATGTCAATATTCAGTATTATGACGCCTCCGGAAATTTGATGCCCGGAAATTTACCCAATCCGTTTATGGTCAATGGCACAACTACGGTGACAGCGCGCGTAGTCAATGCAATCACTTATGCATCTGATGGACCTTGTTATGATGAAGAAACCCTGACTTTTATCGTTGATCAATTGCCCGAGGCTTATCCGGTGAATCCGAGTTTGTTGTCGGTTTGCGATGACGAAGCCGATCCGCTCAACCAAGATGGCATTTATGGTTTTGATACTGCCACAATTGAAAGTTCGGTGCTCAATGGCCAAACCGGCATGGTCGTAAAATACTACGGTGGAAATTTACAGCCGTTGCCAAGTCCGTTGCCGAATCCTTTTTATACCACTTCGCAAAACGTTACGGTAGTCATTGAAAACCCACTAAATCTAACCTGCCCGGCCAGTGTGGTTTTGCCATTTAAAGTTTGGCCAACGCCTAAAATTAGATTGCAAGGACGCGAACTTATTTGTTCAGACAGCCCAAATTTCTACAAACGTATTGATGCTGATATTGTCGATTCAAGTACGCTATCAAACTATACTTTTCAGTGGTATAAAGACGGCGTTTTGATTCCGACCGGAACCCATTATACTTTGGATGTTAATATTCCGGGCATTTATACCGTAGATGTAACAACGGTTCACGGCTGTTTGAAAACCCGAACCATTGAGGTAGTAAATTCAGATGTGGCCCATATCGATGCTATTAATGTGACGGATTTGACCGATTTCAACTCGATTGAAATTTTGGCCAGCGGCGGTGGCGATTTGGTGTACAGTCTCGATGATCCGACAATCTATCAATCTTCAAATATTTTTTACGATGTGCCAATGGGTGTACATCAAATTTATGTCAATGACCTCAACGGATGTGGCAACATTGGCCCGATTGAAGTATATGTAATTGGCATTCCGAAGTTCTTTTCGCCCAATGGCGACAAAGTCAACGACTATTGGAATTTGCGCGGAACCGGCGAAAATCATCAGAATAAATCGTGGTTGTATGTTTTTGATCGCCACGGAAAATTATTGACCGGTTTTGGCGCGTCTGATTTGGGTTGGGACGGAAACTACAACGGAAACCCAATGCCTTCAGACGATTATTGGTTTGTTATTGAAATGGAAGACGGTCGCATTTTTAAAGGACATTTTAGTTTGGTTAGATGATGAAATATAGTTTTTTAGTTCTCTTTTTCTATTCGCTCATGCAAGCACAACCTGTTGAACTCAAAGCCGGACGCGTCGTTCGAATTTCAGATTTTGCTTCAAAATTAATTACACCCAGAAATGTGGATGTTTGGTTGCCCGATGGCTACACTGAAAGCCAAAAATACGATGTGCTGTACATGCACGACGGGCAAATGCTTTTTGACCCCGAAAGCACCTGGAACAAACAAGCTTGGGAAGTGGATGATATCGCCCATGCGCTCATTAAATCAGGGCAAGTAAAGCCTTTTATCGTGGTGGGCATCTGGAACAATCCGGGCATGAGACATCAAGAATACTTTCCGCAAAAAGTGTTTGAAAGCATGACTGTTGAGCAGCAGAAATTAGTTTCGGATGAATACCTCAATTTGAAAAAAATATCGGAACCTTTCAAACCAGTGTCTGATGCTTATTTGAAGTTTATCGTTACCGAATTAAAACCTTATATCGACAGTCACTTTAGTGTTTTTACAGACCAGAGCCACACGTTTATTATCGGTTCAAGTATGGGCGGACTCATCTCGATGTATGCATATTGTGAATATCCGAAAGTTTTTGGCGGCGCAGCTTGTATGTCAACCCATTGGACGGGTATTTACCGCAATGAAAACAATCCGGTTCCGGAGGCAATGAGAAATTATCTGCAAACCCATTTACAACCCGAAGCCGGTCGAAAAATCTATTTTGATTATGGCGATCAAACTCTGGATAGCCTTTATGCTCCTTGGCAAAAAAAGGTAAATGAGTTTCTCAAAGCCAAAGGTTTTACACCTAAAAATGCCATGTCACAATTCTTTCCCGGTGAAAACCATTCAGAAGAAGCTTGGAAAAAAAGGTTGGATATTCCGTTGACTTTTTTATTGGGAAACGCTAAGCAGTAATTTACTTTCATACCGCTCTAATATTGTTTAGTTAAAACAGTTTCTGTTTACTCTAATTCCCTAGCCCGGATATTTGATATTAAGAGGAGGAAGTCCAGTGGACTTCAGGTATCTTCAAAAATCTTCATTTTAGATAAATGATTCTATATACTCTAATCCCCTAGCCCGGATGGAAGCGGCTATCCTTTTGCGATGGCGTTCAGCGCAAAAGATAACAGCGAACAGCCGGATCAGCTTCTAAAAAAAACCACCTGGAAATGCGGATGGTTTCTGATTTTAAATTTTGAATTTACTATTGCTTGATGACTTTCTGCGTTTGTGTTTGTCCGCCTGCGATTACTTTGACAAAATAAGTTCCGGCCATGAGTTGAGCCATCGAAATAGCTGCTTCTTTGGCATGCAACATTTGCTGTTGCACCAATTGACCCAGCGTGTTGTAAACACAGATTTGCTCAATCAACTCATCGTTAGACACATACAAAATTCCTGAAGTTGGGTTCGGATATAGCGCTAAATGCTTCATTTGGTTTTGAATGTTACTCAAAGCATTGGTACATTTTATAAATCTGCTGCGGTTAACATCTTGGTCGGTACAATTTGAGTCAGTGTGGATGAAATAACGAATCACACCTGAATTACTGCCTGATTGCCAAACCAATGGCGAGGTTCCAAAAGCATATATAATCGATGCATTAGCGTTGGTAATGGTAATGTAATCAGTAGTTACCGAACTGCTAAATGTATATTCTTTATTGGTGCTGATGTTTACATTTGAGTATTCTCCGGCCCAAGCGGTGTTGGTGATTTGCTCGTTGGTTCCTGAGCAAGTTGGCGTGTACGTAGTAGCCGGAAACAATCCGTGAACTGCTGTAGTACATCCGGCCAAAGCCAAAGTAGTAAAACTTCCGCCGCTTACCCACGCACTGGCATCAGGTCCGCAAAAACAACGACCCCAAATGTAGTAAACAGTACCCGGAGTCAAACCGGTAAGTACACGGGTTGTGCTGGTTGAACTTCCGCTGGCTGCGGTCAAATTCGTCGGGGCGGTACTGCTCGTACTGATGTAATGCTGATACGCTTGTGGTGTGGTAGCGCTGGTCCATTGAACCGTAGCTTGGGTAGTCGTTATACCACTTATAGTAACCGAAGTCGGTGCAGCACAAACTGAAGTACAAGTGATTGATCGGGTTCGGTTGGTGTTTTGCGAGCCGCAAGCCGCATTGGTATGAATATAATAACGAATTGTTCCCGTGTTTAGTCCAGACTGCCATGCAAGCGGTGTGGTACCACTGGTATATACAATGGTTGCGTCTGCATTAGTAATGGTAATGTAATCGGTGGCGACAGAACTGGTAAAAGTATATTGCTTATTGATTTGGATGTTAATCAACGCGTATTCACCAGCATAAGCATCAGTCACTATAACTTCTCCGGTTCCCGAACAAGCCGGTGTGAAAGCTGCTGTTGGGTATAATCCGTAAATAGCCGTGGTACAATCTCCCTGTGATGGTGTGGTGAAACTTCCACCCGAAGCCCAACTGCTTTGGCTGGCACCGCAATCAGAACGAACCCAGAAATAATAAGTGGTTCCAGCGGTCAAATTGATTAAGCTGGCACTAAGCGCTGTAACGCTGCCGCTCGGAGTTGTCACAGCATTGGGTGCAGTGCTTGAGGTGCTGAAATAAACATTGTATTGTGTTGGTGTTGGGGCTGCCGCAGACCACGAAATAGCAGCTGAGTTACTAGTAATGCTACCACTGTTCAAATTGGTTGGCGCGTTACACGGAGCAGATAAAGTAGAAAAACTACCGCCAGAAATCCAAGTACTTTGGCCTCCACCACAATCCGATCGCACCCAAACATAATAAGTCGTTTGCGATAAAAGACCTGAAAGTGCAGAGCTGGTAGTGGTAGTTGAACCGGTTGGGGTTGATGCCGCGGTGGGTGCAGTACTCGAAGTGCTCACATATATTTGATAGCCAGAAGCCGGACCGGGAACCGGAGCTGTCCAGCTAACGGTTGCAGTGGTTTGCGTTGTACCGCTTACTGTGACAGCCACCGGTGCGCCACAAGAAGAAGTTATTGGTTGACAGGTAATATATCGGGAGCGATTAGAATTTTGTGAACCACAGGCAGCATCGGTATGAATATAATATCGAATATTTCCGGTATTGGTACCCGTATTCCACACGAGCGGCGAATTTCCGGCTATGTAAAATACCGAAGCATCTTGGTTGGTAATGGTGATATAATCACTACTGACCGAACTTCTAAAGGTATATTGCCTGTTTGAATTAACAGAAACCCAGTTGAATTCTCCAGCATAAGCGTCAGATACAATTAGCTCTTCTACCCCGCTACTCAAACAAGTTGGTGAATAAATAGTCGTTGGATATTGTCCGTAAATGGCTGTTGTACATCCGGTCGAATTGCCTAAAGTAGTGAAAGATGTTCCAAAAACCCATTGACTTACTCCGTTGGCGCAGTTCGATCTGACCCAAAAATAATAGGTGTTGTTGGCCGTTAAACCACTCGCAGTAACACTGTTGGTAGTAGCAGTTCCAGTTGGTGTTGTGGAGGCATTGGGCGTATTCTGATTTGTGGCGATATAGTATTGATAACCATTGGTCGGTACTGGGCTGGCCTGATTCCAGGTAGCAGTGACATTGTTGGCCGTAACGGTTGAAATCACTAAACCGGAAGGTGTTGCACAACTCGGAACCGCATTGGTACAAGTAATAGTGGTGGTTCTGTTGGTATTTTGAAAGCCACAAGTTGAATTGGTATGCAACATAAAACGAACCGTGGTTGTATTGGCACCTGACGACCAAACCAAAGGCGTTGGGCCGCTGGCGTATGTATATGAAGTGGTATCGTCTTTAATGGTAATATAATCTGTGGTGACCGAGCTGGTGAAAGTGTAGGTTTTGTTGGGAATTACATTGACTTTGCTGAATTCTCCTGCCCATGAATTGGTGGCGATGATCTCGGCTACGCCTGAACAAGCAGGAGTAAAAGTAGCGGGTGGATTTTGCCCGTAGATACTGGTAATACAACCTGTTGGGTCTGAAGAAGTGGTGGTGAAACTTCCGCCGGGAATCCAATTGGAAAGATCCGTTCCACAAGAAGAGCGCAACCAAAAGTAATAGGTTGTATTAGAATTAAGACCCGTAATTGTTTTATAGTTTACAGTTTGTTCAATACCGCTGGGTGTCGTGTTGATGGTTGGCGTTGCACTGCTGGTGCTGATATAATATTCAGTAGCAGTAAACGAACCGCTAAACGACCAGCTCAAAACAGCACCAGTTGTTGCAATAGAATATACAATCGGACTAATCGGCGGAACACAAGTTGAAGGCACAACTTGACAGGTTATTAAACGTGTTCTCTGAACTTCTTGCGTACCACAATTACTGTTGCTGTTTAAAAAATAACGAACAACACCGTCGAATGTTCCCGAATTCCATACGTGGGGAACAGATCCGTGGCTCATTACGCCATCAACACCTTGATTGGTGAGCGTGACATAATCGGTATTGCGGGAACTGTCAAAAATATATTGTCGGTTGGGAACCACTTGAATGTCGGCATATTCACCGGCCCAAGCATCGGTATTGATGACTTCGGAGTTACCGGTGCATGAAGGTACAAACGTGGCAGCGGGATTTTGACCGTATGGCCCGTTGGCACAGCCTGAATTAGCGGCTAAAGTTGTGAATGTTCCGCCGGTTTGCCATGTACTTGTTGAATTGTCAATACAGCGGCTGCGCACGAAAATCTTATAGGTAAAGTTGGGTGTCAAGCCCGTCCAAGTGGCCGATGTCAAACTCGTAGATTGATAATTGGTTTCGGCACCGATAGGCGGAAAATTAATCAAATCATTGGTTACATAGTAATCAAAATTGGGTGCAGAGGTGCCCGTAGTTGGCGCAACCCATGAAAACGAGACGCTATCAGGTGTTAAAGACGTTTTTTGAATGTTGGTGGGGCGATTGCATTGTGCTTGCAAATTCTTGGGCAACGCCATCAATATCAAACAACAAAAAGTGAATAAACTGCGCTTGAATTGCGAACTAAAAAAGTACTTCTGATTCATATGAATAATTTTTTTCCGAATGAACAAAAATAAAATGAAGCCTTTTGGTTTTTGAAAAAAAGCGGTATTCGCTAGAAATGAATGTATAAGTGTAGCTTTTTAGAAAATAATTGCTTCGTTGAAATCAATATTTTTAAGACAACTCTAATGTCCTAGCCCGGATGACAGCGACTATCCTTTTGTGCTGGGGTTCAGCGCAAAAGATAACAGCGAACAGCCGGATCAGCTTCAAAAAAAAAACCACCCGGATGTGCGGATGGTTTTGAATATTAATCGATTTTGTATCGTTTGCGATCGTTTTCGTTGAGATAAATTTTGCGCAATCGGAGCGATTTGGGCGTTACCTCGACATACTCGTCTTTTTGAATGTATTCTAAAGCTTCTTCGAGCGAGAATTTGATGGCCGGTGTGATGCGCGTTTTGTCATCGGCACCCGCTGAACGGAAATTCGTAAGCTGTTTGGTTTTAGTAATGTTGATGACCATATCATCGCTACGAGAATTCTCGCCGACCACTTGACCTTCGTAAACATCTTCGTTGGGATCAACAAAGAAACTTCCGCGATCTTGGAGTTTATTAATCGAATATGGAATGGCTTTTCCGTTTTCCATCGAGATCAAAGAACCGTTGATACGACCGGCAATTTCGCCTTTGAATGGTTCGTAACCAATGAAGCGGTGTGCCATGATGGCCTCGCCCGCCGTTGCGGTTAAAAGTTGATTTCTCAGACCAATAATACCGCGCGATGGAATGTTGAATTTGACAATCATACGCTCACCTTTGGCTTCCATAGATAGCATTTCGCCTTTGCGCACCGAAACGAATTCTACGGCACGACCAGAAAGATTTTCCGGCAAATCAATAGTCAATTCTTCAATCGGCTCGCATTTCACGCCGTCGATTTCTTTGATGATAACTTGCGGCTGTCCGATTTGCAATTCGTAGCCTTCGCGACGCATGGTTTCAATCAAAACCGACAAGTGCAATACACCGCGCCCGAACACCATAAATTTATCTGCTGAATCGGTATCAGCCACGCGCAATGCTAAGTTTTTCTCGAGTTCTTTAGCCAAACGATCTTTGATGTGGCGCGAGGTCACGAATTTTCCTTCTTTGCCAAAAAACGGAGAATCGTTGATGGTAAAGAGCATGCTCATGGTTGGCTCATCGATGGCGATGGTTTGTAAAGCTTCAGGGTTTTCAAAATCGGCAATGGTGTCGCCAATCTCGAAACCTTCTACCCCAACAATCGCACAGATATCACCGGCGATGACTTCGGTTACTTTTTTACGGCCCAAACCTTCAAAAGTATGCAGTTCTTTGATGCGTGATTTAATAATTTTTCCGTCGCGCTTAACGAGTGAAATCGGCATCCCTTCTTTTAATACACCGCGCTCCAAACGACCAATCGCAATCCGTCCGGTAAACGAAGAGAAATCAAGTGAAGTAATGAGCATTTGTGGTGTTCCTTGACTCACTTCGGGCGCAGGAACATTATTGATGACCATATCTAACAATGGTTCAATATTGTCGGTTTGGTTTTTCCAATCGTCGGACATCCAGTTATTTTTGGCTGAACCATATACGGTCGGGAAATCTAGTTGCCATTCTTCGGCACCGAGTTCAAACATCAAATCAAAAACCTTTTCGTGAACTTCTTCAGGCGTACAATTTTCTTTGTCTACCTTATTAATCACCACACAAGGTTTCAAACCTAAATCAATCGCTTTTTGCAATACAAAACGCGTTTGCGGCATCGGGCCTTCAAAAGCGTCAACGAGCAAACAAACACCGTCAGCCATATTGAGTACGCGCTCAACTTCACCTCCAAAATCAGCGTGCCCTGGAGTATCAATGATATTGATTTTGGTTCCTTTATATACGACTGAAACGTTTTTGGAAGTAATGGTAATACCGCGTTCACGCTCTAAATCGTTGTTGTCGAGAATGAGATCGCCGGTGTTTTCGTTCTCGCGAAAAAGCTGGCAATGGTACATGATTTTATCTACCAAGGTAGTTTTACCGTGGTCAACGTGCGCAATAATCGCTATGTTTCTGATTGATTCCATCTGTGTTTTTTAATGGCCGCAAAGGTACACTTTATTTCGAGATAAAAAATTCAAAATGAAGCGGATTGTTGACTATCAGAAATTATCAATAAAGCTGTTAAAAACTCTGTGGAAGTTTCAAATTTGAGATGATTTGCATTGAATAAATTAATTATATTTGAAACAATGAAAAATAAAGCCACCAAGATAACCCTGTTGTACCTATTGTTTTCAACATGTTTGGCTATTGTTGGCTTTTTTGTTTTGAATCACTTCACCTATGAATCGTCCACTGAACTGCTTTATGTGGTTGGTTTAAAAGACGTTATTTTCATTCTGGTGTCAGCCGTTATCTTTAAAATCATTCTGACCAAAAATGACTTTCAGAACCGAAAGATTTTTGAGCAGATGAATCAAACAAATGAAGAACTCATCTCTTCAAACGAGCGATACGACATTGTAGCCAAAGCCACAAGCGATACGATTTGGGATTGGAAAATTCAAGACGATCATTTTACTTGGAACAAAGGAATTCAGGGTGTTTTTGGATATAAAAAAGAAGATATTGGCGATTCGTCTAAATGGTGGTTTGATCGAATTCACCCGGAAGACAGTATTAAAATGTCGATTAAATTGTATTCGTTCATTGAACAAAAAACTGAAAAATGGCAAGACGAATACCGTTTTATGTGTGCCGACGGAACTTATAAATATGTTTTTGATAGAGGTTTCTTGGTCAAAGATGAAGACGGAAATGCGGTACGTATGATTGGAGCCATTCAGGACATCACACGTCAGAAAGAAGAAGAGCAACGACTCAAACTTTTAGAAACAGTGATTACCGAAACCAAAGACGCCGTGATTATTACTGAGTCGGAAAAATCGAATTCTACCATTCCGAAAATTGTGTTTGTTAATCCAGCTTTTACAGAAATGACAGGTTATAAAGCGACTGAGGTAATTGGTAAAACACCCAAAGTTTTTATGGGCCGACCTTCGATCAAATCTGAAATTGCCTCATTAAAAAAAGCACTTAAAAATCGTCAGGAATTTAAGTTCGAAACACTGAACCACACCAAAAAAGGTGAAGAATATTGGGTAAACTTCTCTATGATTCCTATTACCAATAAAGAAGGTGAACATTCACATTGGGTGTCGATCCAGCGCAATATTACTGAAGAAAAACGTCAGGAAAAAGAAAAAGAACAACTCATTCGCGAACTAACACAAAACAACAGCGATTTGAAACAGTTTTCTTATATTACTTCGCACAATCTCCGCGCTCCACTATCGAACTTGACCGGACTTTTGAATTTAATCAAAGAAATTCCGGTAGAAAACCCTGAGCTCAGAGAAATTCTCAATGGTTTTTCAACGTCAACAAACTTGCTCAATGAAACCATCAATGACTTGGTTAAGGTCATTATCATCAAAGACAATCCGTCGATACAAAAAGAAGAGGTTGTGGTTAAAGATGTTTTTGAAAATGTCTTCAATCAACTCTCTTACCTAATCAGCCAACATCAACCTATCCTAAAAGTAGAACTTGAAAGAACCACGGTTTTGAACACCAACAAGGCTTATCTGGAGAGTATTTTACTGAATTTATTTACCAATGCCATTAAATACCGTTCACCAAAAAGAACTTTGCGTATTTTAGTCTCGGGTAAAGACTCGGCCAACCAAGTTGTTTTGACTTTTAAAGACAACGGAATCGGCATTGATATGGAACGAAATCGCGATAAGATTTTTGGGCTGTACCAACGTTTTCACAATCATTCTGACAGCAAAGGCTTAGGGCTTTATTTGGTGAGATCTCAGGTAGAATCAATGGGCGGTACCATTAGTGTTGAAAGTGAAGTTGATAAAGGAACCACTTTTACCATAACCTTTAAAAAGTAGTCTTATGTTAGATTTAGTATTGTGTGTAGATGACGATCCGATTACGCTGATGCTATGCAAAATGGTCATCAATAAATCTGAGATAACCAAAGAACTGATTACTGCTGAAAATGGCGAAGATGCGCTGAATTATTTTGACGATTTAAAACTCAACAATTTAGGCGGAGAAATAACCAAATACCCACAACTTATTTTCTTAGATTTGAATATGCCCGTGATGGGCGGCTGGGAGTTTCTCGATCATTTTGCTCAGACTGAATACCGAGAACTTTTTAAAAACTGTAAAGTAATTGTATTGTCGTCAACTATTGACCCGGATGACATTAACAAAGCCAAAACCTATCCGATGGTGCTCGACTTTATGTCTAAGCCAATATCTAAAGAAATGCTTGAGGATTTAAAAAAAATACTTTAAACAACTAACCTATATTCAAAAAAAAAGCCTCCCAAACGGAAGGCTTTTGTATATTTAAAAAACTCGTTACAATTTAGAAACGTGCTTAGTCAATTTTGATTTAAGATTAGAAGCTTTGTTATCGTGGATAACATTTTTCTTAGCCAATTTATCAATCATTGAGATAACTGCCGAAAGTTTAGCTGAAGCCTCTGATTTATCAGTAGCCATACGCAATGCTTTAATTGCATTACGAGTGGTTTTGTGCTGATATCGGTTCAACACTCTTCTTTTTTCGTTACTTCTGATTCTTTTTAAAGCTGACTTGTGATTTGCCATTATTCTTTTAACTTAAAGTTTAATTTTTGTAGCCCGTAGGGGAATCGAACCCCTCTTACCAGGATGAAAACCTGGCGTCCTAACCGATAGACGAACGGGCCATCTTTCTCATTGCGGTTGCAAAGATACATCTATTTTCTATCCGCGCAAGAGCTAAACTAATTTTTTTTTATTTTTTTTAGTAAGCCTTAGCAAACAGTACTCTGCCTGAGGATTTTGCCCCTGAAAAAACACAAATGCCGTCTTCCTTTTTTTGGTCCAGCGGAATACAACGAATGGTCGCTTTGGTCAATTCTTTGATTTTTTCTTCGGTCTCGGTTGTGCCATCCCAATGTGCTGAAATGAACCCGCCTTTGCCTTCGAGTACTTCTTTGAATTGGTCAAAGTTTTCAACTTCGGTGATATGGGTATTTCGATAATTGATGGCTCGATCGAATAGATTATTTTGAATTTGTTCAAGCAAATCTGAAATGTAATCTACAATGGCATCTTTTCCGACAACTTCTTTTGTAAGGTTATCTCTTCGGGCCACTTCATAGGTTCCGTTGGCCAAATCATTTGGACCAATCGCCACACGAACCGGAACGCCTTTAAGCTCATATTCATTGAATTTGAAACCTGGTTTATGCGTAACTCTATCATCAAACTTAACCGAAATACCTTTTTTTCTGAGTTCTGATACCAAACCATTGACATTTTCAGAAATCTCAAACAATTGCTCGTCCGTTCTGTGAATCGGAACAATTACTACTTGTATCGGAGCCAAATTCGGCGGCAATACCAATCCTTGATCATCAGAATGCGTCATTACCAAAGCGCCCATCAAACGAGTTGAAACACCCCAGGAAGTTCCCCAAACGTGTTCGAGTTTACCTTCAACATTGGCAAATTTAACATCAAAAGCTTTGGCAAAATTCTGCCCTAAAAAGTGTGAAGTCCCAGCTTGAAGTGCTTTTCCGTCTTGCATTAAAGCTTCAATGCAATAGGTTTCTTCAGCTCCGGCAAAACGTTCGCTTTCGGTTTTAAGGCCTTTAATCACCGGAATCGCCATGAAGTTTTCAACGAAATTTGCATAAACATTCATCATTTTTTCAGACTCTTCAATGGCTTCGGCCTTGGTAGCATGCGCCGTATGACCTTCTTGCCACAAGAATTCTGCTGTACGCAAAAACAAACGCGTACGCATTTCCCAACGAACCACATTCGCCCATTGATTAATCAGCAAGGGTAAATCGCGGTACGATTGAACCCAACTTTTGTAAGTTGACCAAATGATGGCCTCGCTGGTCGGACGCACAATGAGCTCTTCTTCAAGTTTAGCGTTTGGATCAACCATGAGTTTTCCGGCTTTGTCAGGATCGTTCTTCAAACGATAATGCGTGACAATAGCGCATTCTTTGGCAAATCCTTCGGCATTTTTCTCTTCGGCCTCAAACATACTTTTGGGTACAAACAGCGGAAAATAGGCGTTGCTATGACCGGTTTCTTTGAACATTCTGTCAAGTTCAGCTTGCATTTTTTCCCAGATTGCATATCCGTATGGCTTGATAACCATGCATCCGCGCACTCCGGAATTCTCAGCTAAGTCAGCTTTGACAACTAGTTCGTTGTACCATTTTGAATAATCTTCAGCTCTTGTTGTAAGGTTCTTGCTCATTTACTTAATGGCATAAATATTGTTTAACTTTTTTTAACTAAAACGTTCGGCAAAACTAACTAATTTTGTGTAGCTGGACAATAAAATATGTTGTTATGAAACCTAATAAATCTGCCTTTAAAGGAAAATTCTTTTTCTTCGTTTCTGGAATTTTCTCTCTGTGGCTTTTCTCATGTGATACTTATCAAAACGTTTCTTATTACGACCGAGATGGTATCTATTCTGATTTCAATCAAAACAAAAACGAATCAGTCTCTTCAACTCAAAGTTCTTCGAGCAATCAATACAAAGACTACTTTAATTCTCTACAAAACAACGCTCCAAATGGCGAAATATTTAGCGATGTTGAACAATACAGAAGTGAAAATTATACTGAAAACGATTCTACGTTAGTTTACAAAACAAGTTATCCTGACTGGGGTTCAAATACTACACAGACAAACATTAATTACTATGGAAGTAATTGGGGTTTAGGATGGAACAACTATTGGGGATGGAATTCTGCTTGGAATTGGAACATTGGCTTAGGCTGGGGTTCTTGGTATGACCCTTATTTCGGTTGGGGATGGAATTCTTGGTACAATCCATACAATTATTATGGTTGGGGATACAATTCATGGTATCCGAACTATGGATATGGTGGTTATTACCAACCTGCACACTATGGAACACGCAGCTATTCTAGAGGTACTTACGCTCAACCCAACTATAGCTACAATGGAATTAGAAACAATCACACTTTTAACAGTAATGGCCGAAGAACTGAAACCGGTGTTCGAAATGCGTCTGGTTACACTACTGGGAATGTGAGACAAAATAATGCTCAAAGTCCTCGATCATATAGCATCCGAACCGAAAATCCAACATACAACCAAAGTAACAATCCTAGACCTGATTACAATTCTGGCCGAACCCCAAACCCTTCAAGAAATTACAACGCTCCAAGATATAACAACAACAGTAATTATACGCCAACACGCTCATCCGGAGGAGGATATTCTAGCGGAGGGTACTCAGGCGGAGGCTATGGAGGTGGTGGTCGCTCAGGTGGCGGAAGAAGATAAATAACCAAGAGCCTATGTCATTTGCATCTGATGTAGGCTTTTTAATGTAAAAAAATTATGAAATACTATTTTGCCCTTTTAGTTTCTCTTATAAGTTTATCCTCTAAAGCACAAACCTTATCCGATGCTTTGCTTTATGCCGATGACAACATTATCGGAACTGCGCGATTCAGTGCTATGAGCGGTGCCTTTGGTGCGCTCGGAGGCGATTTTTCATCTATACATGTCAATCCAGCCGGCAGTGCGGTTTTTAGCAATAATCAAGTTGCAATCACGCTTAGCAGTTTGAATACTAAAAATCAATCAAACTATTTTGGCAGTAAAATTAATTCAAATCAAAATTCATTTGATATCAATCAAGCCGGTGGTGCATTAGTTTTTAACAATTACCAAGAAAAGAGCAAATGGAAAAAAATTGCTCTTTCTGTTGATTACGAAAACATGCGGAATTTTGATAACTCAATTATCAGCATGGGAACAAATCCAAATCAATCGGTGGCTGATTATTTCTTAAGTTATGCCAATCCCGGTTTGTATGGTTCATACATTCCCCTCACTACACTGACATCTAATTATTATGAAGATTTAGATATTCGTGGTCAACAAGCTTATCTGGGTTATCAAGGCTATGTTATCAATCCTGATCCAAGCAACCCGAACAACAACACTTATGTAGCCAATGTTAGCCCGGGCAGTTTTTATCAGGAAAATTATGTTGACACAAGCGGTTATAACGGTAAAGTTGCTTTCAACATATCAGCGCAATACACTGACAAATTTTATTTTGGGCTTAATTTCAACACCCATTTTACCGACATTGAACGCACAAGTTTATTTTATGAGTACAATGAAAACAATGCAACTGACGGTTTAAGAGAACTAGCTTTTAAAAACTACACCCATACCTACGGAAACGGATACTCCTTTCAATTGGGTGCTATTGCCAAATTAAACAAACAGTTCAGAGCCGGATTGGCTTATGAATCTCCAACTTGGTACCGACTCAACGATGAAAAAAAACAATACCTTTTTACTTCGGGTTTTAATTATGGAAATCCACCCGTGTCAGGCCTTACTGATGCTTATGTAGATTCGGACATTTTGATTATATACCCAACCTACAAACTTCAAACACCAAGTAAATGGACCGGAAGTTTAGCATACATATTTGGGAAAAATGGGCTCATTAGCATTGATTACAGTTTGAAAGATTACAGCAACATTCAGTTTAAACCCAATGACAGTTATTTCAGACCATTGAATGATGCTGCTAATCAATTTTTAAAAACATCCGGCGAGTTGCGAATCGGCGGCGAATACCGATATAAACTTTGGAGCTTCAGAGGCGGTTATCGCTATGAACAAAGTCCTTATGAAAACAAAAAAATCATGGGCGATTTAACTGGTTTCTCAACCGGATTTGGCTATAACTTCGGAAACACAAAACTCGATTTGTCCTACAGTTATGCCCAAAGAAAATCGCAAGAAGCCGTTTTTTCACAAGGTTTTACGGCTCCACAAAATTTAAAAACTCAGTTTAACAACATCTCGGCAACTTTACTTTTTGAACTGTAAAATTGTAATCTATTAAAAACAAGAGCCATTATCAATGATAGTGGCTTTTTTTATGAATTCATTTGAAGATTCAAAAAATCAAACAATAAAACGTACTTTTGCGCTCCAATAATTCAGAGGTAAATCACAACAAATGAGAACCAAATCACTCAAAAAAAACAAAATTAACGTCATTACTTTAGGATGCTCTAAAAATGTTTATGACAGCGAAGTCCTTATGGGGCAATTGCGCGCCAGCGGTAAAGAAGTCGAGCACGAAGCCGCTCCTGAAAACGAAGGCAACATCATTGTCATCAATACTTGCGGTTTTATTGACAACGCCAAAGCCGAGTCAGTGAATATGATTTTAGAGTATGCCGACAAAAAAGAACGCGGTTTGATTGATAAAGTTTTTGTGACCGGATGTTTGTCTGAGCGCTACAAACCTGATTTAGAAAAAGAAATCCCCAATGTTGATCAGTTTTTCGGAACGACTGAATTACCGCAATTACTCAAAGCTTTGGGCGCTGATTACAAACACGAATTATTAGGAGAACGCCTCACCACTACCCCAAAAAATTACGCCTATCTCAAAATTGCCGAAGGTTGTGACCGTCCGTGTAGTTTTTGCGCCATTCCACTCATGCGCGGAAAACACGTTTCACAACCGATTGAAAAACTCGTCAAAGAAGCACAAGGTTTGGCGCGCGATGGCGTTAAAGAACTTATTCTCATTGCCCAAGACCTTACCTATTACGGCCTTGATTTATACAAAAAAAGAAACCTCGCCGAATTGCTCGAACAGTTGGCTGCTGTTGAAGGCATTGAATGGATTCGATTGCATTATGCCTTTCCGACCGGGTTTCCGATGGATGTTTTAGAGCTCATGAAACGCGAGCCAAAAATCTGTAATTACATTGATATTCCGCTGCAACACATCTCTGACCCGATTCTCAAATCGATGCGCCGCGGAACCACCCAAGCCAAAACCACCCAATTACTCAAAGATTTTAGAGCCGCCGTTCCGGGCATGGCCATCAGAACCACTTTAATTGTAGGTTATCCGGGTGAAACCGAAGCTGATTTTGAGGCGCTCAAAGATTTTGTTCAAGAAATGCGCTTTGATCGTTTGGGCTGCTTTACTTATTCACACGAAGAAAACACCCACGCTTTTGCCTTAGAAGATGATGTTCCGGAAGAAGTTAAAAAAGCGCGTGCAGAAGAAATCATGGATCTGCAATCGCAAATTTCGTGGGATTTGAATCAAGAAAAAATCGGACAAACTTTTAAATGCATTATTGACCGAAAAGAAGGCGCTCATTTTGTAGGAAGAACCGAGTTTGACAGTCCGGATGTAGACAACGAAGTTTTGATTGACGCGAGTAAATTCTACTTAAAAACGGGTGATTTCGCACAGATTAAAATTATCGACGCCACTGAGTTTGACCTCTACGGTGAACCTGTTTAAGCTTATTGATAATTAAAGGAAATTCCGGCAATTAAGAAGTTTCTTCCAAAAGCTTCTGTATTGGCATCGGCTGCATTGTGAATGTAATTGAGCCAAAGCGGAATGGTGAATCGCTCGCTCAAACTCCATTCGTGGGTGGCTTTTAAACTTAAATTTACTAAGGAAACTTTGTTGTAATCCCCAGCGGTGTAATATTCAGCTTGATTGTTTAAGACAGCACCAATAGCTGCTTCAACATTGAGGTATTCGGACCAAAAATCCCGAGAATACAAGGCCTCAACATAAGTCGTGAAATTTTGTTTCGGATTTTCGCCTTGAGCATTATATCGATAATCACATCCGGCCACCAGTGTACTCAAAGTCAATTCTAGCGGAACCTTAAAATGATTTAAATCAAAAACTAAAGTGGCATCCACCGTTTTGACGCTGTCGGGGCCGTAATTAAAAAAACTATTGTCAACGCCTTCAACCTTTGAAACCGTCGGCCAGTAATAATCCCAAAGTTCAGCCGAAAGCCAAGGCGTAAATTCATATTTAATATTGAAGTCAATTTCTTGATAGCCTCGCGGTCCGGTTATTTCATCGCTGTAAAAATAACGCGATTCAAAATTGGTGGTAGCCCAAAATCCAACGGAAAATTTATCTGCCCAATGATAATCAATCGTTGGCTGAACCACGGGATAATCACCCCCCCACGATTGTCCTCGCCAAATATATCGACTGGCCAAATCTAAATTATATTCAAACTTGCTCTTGGGTTTAGAACTTATCGTGTCCAGCTCGGAAGTTTGACTGAAAACAGAAACTACACAAAACACAGATACAAGTATGTAGAATCTACGTTGAGCGCCCATCGGCCTTATTGTTTTTGAGTACTTCATCAATCATTTCAAATAATTTTTCTCGATTGATGGGTTTGGTTAAATATCCGAAGAAACCTGCTTTTTTAATCCGATTCTCGTCTTCGCTTGAAGCGTAAGCCGTTTGGGCAACCACCAAAAGTTCAGGACGAATGGCTTTTACTTTTTCGAGCGCTTCAAATCCGTTCATAATGGGCATTTTTATATCCATGAGCACCAAATCAAGATCAGGATTATTCAAGGAAATTTCAACCGCTTCAAGGCCATTTACAGCGCGGATGATATTGTAGTTTCGCGATTGTATGATTTTTTGAAACAACAAATAGTTGATGTTGTCGTCCTCGGCAATCAAAATCGTAAAGGCTTCATGCTCGGCCGACTTTCTGGCTTTGACTTGCTTGACTGATATTTTCTGAACTTCAGCATATTTCAAAGGAATTGTAAATGAAAAAACCGAACCTTTACCGACTTCGGATGAAAGTGAAATACTTCCGCCCATCATTTCAACATAAGCTTTGGTAATAGCCAAACCTAAGCCTAAACCACCGGCTTTAATTGAAGCGTCGTTTTCAATTCGTTTAAAACGATCGAAAATAAACTCTTGATTTTTGGCATCAATCCCGGGCCCGGTATCGCGAATAGAAAAGACAATTTCATTTTTTTTAGGGTCAATCACATAACCAAAAGTAACTTTGCCTTTGTCGGTATATTTAATACCATTAGTAACAAAATTGACAAGAACTTGTTTGAGTTTGGTTTCGTCAGCTACAATGGGATAAGCAATGGTTTCAGGAGCTGGAATCACAAAAAGTTCAACAGGTTTGCTTTTCGGAATTGTGATCCGGATGGTTTCATACAACTCACTGATGCAAGCTTCTAAATCAACTTGTGAATAATTTGGCGCAATTTGGTTGGAATCAATTTTAGACATCTCGATCAAATCATCAATAATCGAAACCAGATTTCGACCGCTTTTATCAACTACTTTAAGGTATTCTATTTGTTCTTCATGACTGAGTTTTGTATTGAGCATCAAATCGGTAAAACCACTGATGGCATTCATCGGCGTTCTAATCTCATGCGATAAGTTGGCCAAAAAAGATGATTTAAGTCGGTCACTTTCTTCGGCTTTCAGTTTGGCTTTGACCAGTTCTTGCTTTTGATTGGTATTTTCTTCAAACAAAAGTCCGATGTTTCTGAATTCTCCGTGGGTAGATTTGAGCTCTTTGATGGCCTTTTTATTCCCGGTTTCAAGAACGCGGGTAATTAATTCTAAAGGCAAGTAGACCAATTTTCGGGTGTAGAATAAATTCACCAGAATATTGATCACAAAAACTACAAAAATCAGGTAAAGTATGTTGAGCATATTTTCAAAATACACTTCAAACTTGCGCTCGAACTGCAACTTACCAATCGTTTCTCCGGAACAATCTTGCAGATTAACAACTGCATAAATGGTATGTGTTCCTCTGTTTTGAAGGCTATTTGATTTTAGAAAACGGATTTCAGATTTAGAAATTTTTTCAAACTCATCAATAAATTTCTGATCAATCAGACGAGCTACAAAAAAATAACCGAATGGTTTGGTTTTCGTTTTAAGCGGATCGTTCGATGGATGAATGGAGGCGCCGGTCACCTCAACCAAACCTTCCGGAATTTGCAAATAAAACTTGACGTTCCCTACTTCATCCAATTGATCCATGGCGTGTTTGGGAATGATATCCGTTGATTTCATTCTGGACGAGGCCGTTCTGATCATGAATTTTTTATTGATATCGTAGGTTCCCAGATAATCAGCTTTGTAAATATTAAGCTCATTCCCGATGGTTTCATTATACCAATGCGCATCAGCAGTTTTGGTAAAGTTCACAAATTCATCCCAATTGGTATCATTGTTTAAGGCAACTTGAATGGGTTTATTATCCATTTGCAAGAGCATATTTACCTCATTATTATATTGCAATTCAGTACTGGTGTATACCTGTTTTTCAACCTGTTTGGTATAATAATACAACGAAAAATACAACAATATAAAGAAGATACTCGATGAGAATATGAGCAGAAGAATTTTGGGATATGTGTTTTTAAGTTTCATTCGGCTTTTAATGTTCACCGAAAATAAACTATTAAATCGTACGATTAACCCGATTGAAAAAAGTAATTAAGAATGTTTTTAACATTATTTTACGAATAATACAAAAAAACAAAAAGCCCGGAAAAATCCGAGCCTTCGCAATAACTAACTCAATATTTAAATAACCGTACCTTTAAAGGTAAGTACTTTGGGGGCAGCATCGGCATTGGTGGTTACTGTAACTGTTTTTGAAAATGCACCTTTATTGGCAGCGTTATAAGTAGCAATTACGGTTGCGGTTTGATTCGGTTGAACCGGCGTTTTGGTATAATCGGTAGCCGTACATCCGCAAGAAGCTTTAACATCGGTAATCAAGACAGCTGTTTTACCGGTATTTTTAAACTCAAACGTGATTTTTTTGGGCTGATTTTGCGGAATCTCACCTAATTCAATCGATTCGCTTTTCCAAACTACAGCAGTTACATCAGCAGTTTTTACAATCGGTGATTTAACTTCAGGCACCACACTAAATGACATCAATCCGAGGGTAAATGCCAAAACAGAAATTTTAATTGTTTTCATAATATTCGTTTTTAAAAGGTTGATTTATTTTTTGTTCGAGTCAAAAGTAGAAAGCCATTCAATCAAAAGCTGTTAAGCGGTTTCTAACGTTTGTTAATGAGTTGTTAACCGAAGCTTGGCTCAGATTTTTTGTCTAATATTACATCGTCAAAAAGTTTTGTCTACCTTGAAATTCAACAAACTCAACAGCATTATTGTACTCGGATTGGTGGCCATTATTGGGATACTGATTGCCCAACTTTTGTGGACCAAACAAGCTTTTAACCTCGAAGAAAAAAAGTTCAGTCAAAAGGTGCATATCGCTTTGCTTGAAGTGGCCAAAAAACTCTACGAAGGCACCAATCGCGAACTTCCGGCCGAAAATCCGGTGCAGAAAATTTCCAACGATTATTACATTGTCAACATTGACAACGACTTTGAACCACAGATTCTGGATTTTTATCTCAAAAATGAATTTGAAAAAGTCAACATCGGAACCGATTACGAATACGCCATGTACAATTGTCAAAGCGATGAAATGGTCTACGGAAATTACGTTTCTCTCTCCAAAACTGCCGACAAAAATCACTCGGTATATTTCCCGAAGCACAAAAATTTGGTGTATTATTTTGCGGTGCGTTTTCCGAATGAAACCAGTTATTTGTTTAGCTCGCTTAAATTTTGGCTGGCGTTATCGGGCGCGCTCATCGTGATTTTGCTCGTGTATGTGTTCTCGATTTTTACGATTATACAGCAAAAAAAATACTCTGAATTACAGCGCGATTTTATCAACAATATGACGCATGAATTTAAAACGCCGTTGTCATCGATTTTGATTGCCTCGAATTTTCTCAAACAACAAAACGTGATTCAAGCCGACGAAAAACTCGAGAAATACACCGAAATCATCATCGCGCAAAGCAAAAAACTCAATGCGCACATCGAAACGATTCTCAACAGTGCCAAATCCGACAACGGGCCTTTGGTATTGAACAAAACTGCTGTTTCATTGGTTCCGTTGATGCAAGATGTACTGGAAAATATTCAACTGAAATATCCGCAGAGTCAAATTAAAATTGAAACGAATGCACCCGAAATAGTGGTTGAAGCCGACGCCTTTCACCTGACCAATATATGCTACAATTTGCTCGATAATGCCATTAAATATTGCGAGAAAACCCCAGAAATTACCATTAAAATTCATGTCGATTCAAATCAAACAAAGCTCGAATTCATTGACAACGGCATTGGTATTTCGGGTAAAAATCTTCCGTTTATCTTTGATAAATTTTACCGAATTCCGAGTATTAAAAGCAACGAGGTCAACGGTTTTGGCCTGGGTTTGTATTATGTCAAAAAAATCTGCACGCTGCACCACTGGAAGATTACCGCCCAAAGCCAAGCCAGCGGAACCACCATAACCCTTTTAATTCCCGCTCATCATGGCCAAATGTAAAATTCTCTACGCCGAAGACGATCAAACCCTCGCCTTTTTAACCCAAGACAATTTAGAGCAAAACGGTTATGAAGTGGTTCATTTTACGGATGGTTTGTCGGCTTTAGAAGCTTTCAAATCTCAATCTTTTGATTTGGGCATACTTGATATAATGTTGCCCAAAATGGACGGTTTTGAACTCGCCACCGAAATCAGAAAACGCAATGTAGAGATTCCGCTGATTTTTCTCTCGGCCAAAACGCTTAAAGAAGATCGCATCAAAGGTTTGCGTTTGGGCGCTGATGATTATTTGGTCAAACCGTTTAGCATCGAAGAATTGATGCTCAAGATTGACATCTTTTTGAAGCGATCTCAAAAAAATATACTGCCCGAAGCCAAACAATTCAGCATCGGAGTATTTGAGTTTGATCCGCAGAATTATTCATTGGTGCACCATGGCGAAAAAACCAAGCTGACCCAACGTGAATCAGAGTTGTTACAGTTTTTTATCGAGCATCAAAATACCGCGCTCAAACGCGAAGTCATTCTCAAATCTATTTGGGGCGACGACGATTATTTTATGGGCCGAAGCTTGGATGTTTTCATCTCGCGACTCAGAAAAATCTTGTCGGTTGACCCATCCATTTGTATTGAAAACTTACACGGAATCGGGTTCAGATTTACCGTAAAACCAACTTAATTCATCGAATTCTCATTTCGGCAGAACGAATTCTAGATTGAACCTCATTGAACTAAAGGGTTGCGCTATATTTGTGTATCGTTAATCTGAACATGAGATGAACTCAAAAAAAATACTCGCCGTTTTTACTTTTGTACTGTTAGGTTACTGGAACGTTTTGGGTTCAACTTTTGTTTGGAGCGCAACTGACCGAACTTCACCCATTGACACCACACAAGTCAACACGCTCAATTTAAAAGCCGATGCACTCAAAGAAATCCACCCGGATTCGACTTTGTATTACAGCAAACAAGCGGTGGCCTTGGCGCAGAAAATCAACTTCAAACCGGGATTGGCGCAAGCGGCCATGAATTCCGGAAATGCATACATCATTCTGAGTCAATACAAAGAAGCTTTCAAAGAGTTTTCAAAAGCGCAACAAATTTTTAGTGAACTCATTCAGGATTCTTCTTCAAAAGTCTTCAAAACCGGATTGGCGCGGGCTTATGCTAGTATGGCTGTTGTACATTCGGAAGTTAACAATTACTCGATGGCGCTTCATTTTTATACCAAGGCGCTCAAAATTTACCTCGAAACCGGCCAGAAAAACTATTGCTCCAAAGTCTACAACAATATTGGCATCGTGTATCAATCACAAAAAAGATATCCGCAAGCGCTTGAATATTTGCAAAAGGCACTGATCCTTCAAAAAGAGACCGGCGATGCCTCTATGCCCACCACTTTGACCAATATGGGCGCGATTGCTTTTGAACAACACAACGATGCGCTAGCCGAGCAATACTACAAAAAAGCCGAAAAAGCTTTTGAAAAAATAGGAACATCGAGAAACAATGCACTTTTGCTGACTTATTGGGGCGATTTATTTCTGCGAAAAAAAGAATTCGCAAAAGCAGAAATCTATTATCAAAAAGCTTTGGTCGCATATCAGTCAATGCAAAATGACTTTGGAACTGCGTTGGTTTTTTATAAAATGAGTGGTTTGCAATTGGAACTTGGTCAATTTTCGGAAGCTTTGACTTGGGCACAAAAATCTTTGCAGCTCGCACAATCTATTGGTACGCAAGATCAAATTATTGAAGATGAAAAACGCATCAGCGAAATTTATTCGGCACTCAAACAATCTGAACCTGCGTTAATTCATTACAAAAAATACATAGCCGCTCGCGATTCTATCAACAACTGGGAAAACAACAAAAAATTTCTTCGGGCCGAAATGAACTTTGAGTATCAGAAAAAAGAAGCGCTCATCCATGAAAAAAACAAACGCCAAAATCAGCTGTTTTGGTTTGTCGTGGTCGGAGGATTGTTGCTGATCGGACTCGTGTTTGTCACCTATAACCGACTGCAAATTAAGCGCAGGTTGACGCTGCAAAAAGAAGTGGCTGAATACGAACAAAAAGCCTTGCATTTACAGATGAATCCGCATTTTGTGTTTAACTGTTTGAGTTCGATTTCGAGTTTTATTGTGCAAAACGGAACCGATTCAGCGATTAAATATTTGGCTAAATTTTCAAAACTCATGCGTTTGACCCTTGAATATTCAAAGGCTTCGCTGATTCCGGTACACAAAGAAATCGAGAGTTTACAGCATTATCTTGAACTCGAACAACTGCGCTTTAACCGAAAATTTGAGTTTACCATACAAGCCGATGCGAGTGTTGAAGACGATATGGCTTTGGCGCCGTTGCTCATTCAGCCGTTTGTTGAAAATGCTATTCTGCACGGCATAGTGCCCAAAGAAAGCAACGGAAATATCAAAGTTGCTTTTAAAGTAGAACAAGAACAACTGGTTTGCACGATTACCGATGATGGCATTGGCTTATCAAAATCGAGAAACATCAAAGAAAATTCCGTGACCGCCCATGAATCTATGGCGCTGGAAATTACCAAAAAACGCTTAGAAATGATGGAATCTACTACCCAACAAAAAGCACGCGTAGTGATTGAAGAAATCAACCCAAGTCAGGGCGCAACCGGAACGCGGGTAACGCTGTATTTACCCATTCAATACATCACCAAACAAAACGACAAAGCATGATTACCGCTGTACTGATAGACGACGACCAACATTTGCGCGCAGGCATGAAAAGCATGCTCAAAATGTATGCGCCCGATATAAAAATTGTGGGGGAAGCCGAAAGCGTTTCGACCGGAAAAAAAGCCATTGAACACTGGCAACCCGATGTGATTTTTTTGGATATTCATTTGGCTGACGGAACCGGTTTTGACATTTTAGAAAAACTCAAAGCGTCGCAAAGCAAACTGAGTTCGCACATTGTTTTTATCACCGCGCACGAGCAATATGCACTCAAGGCTTTTAAATTCAGCGCGCTTGATTTTTTGCTCAAACCCGTCGATCCGGAAGATTTGCAACAGGCCATGAGTAAAGTCAAAGAAGCGCTTGAGAAAAACAGCAGCTTTGAACACATTGATTTGCTTATTGAAAACATCCGCAAAAAAGCGGATCACTTTAAACGCATTGCCTTATCAACAGCCGAGGGAATTCACTTGTTTGAAATTAGCGATATCATCCGCTGCGAATCGATGGACAACTACACCAAGTTTTTCATCAAAAACCACAAGCCGATGCTGATTTCAAAAACGCTCAAAGAATACGAAGAACTCTTGGCGCAACACGGTTTTGAACGCGTACATCAATCGCATTTGATCAACTTGGCTTATCTGAAATCATACATCAAAGCCGATGGCGGTTATATACTCATGGCCGACGACACGCGGATTCCGATTGCACAGCGCAAAAGAGAACGCTTACAAGATTTACTTAAATCCATATAAAATACCAGCCTTTAACAAACAAAACATTATTAGATTATGAAAAAAATATACTTCTTAGCATTATTCATTACGGGCGTAATCAATGCGCAAATTGTGAATATTCCGGATGCGAATTTTAAAAGCAGACTTATTTCATTGGGTGTAGATAGCAATTCAGATGGTGAAATTCAAACCTCGGAAGCTTTGGCCATAACTGAATTGGATATACGATTTTCAAGCATTACTGATGCCACCGGAGTCGAGGCCTTTACCAATTTGACCAAATTGTATTGTTCGACCAACAACATCAGTGTTTTGAATGTTTCAGGATTAACCCAACTCACTTTGTTGGAATGCTCTTACAATTCAATTGCCAACTTAGACGTAAGTTCTTTGGTTAATTTGGTTAACTTGAGTTGTAGTTACAACAATATTTCAGTGCTTGATGTCGCGCCATTGACCGCTTTAAAATATTTGTCTTGTGAGCACAATCAAATTTCGGTTTTGGATATCTCGAATCTCAATTTGGACATTTTAAACTGTACTGCTAACCAAATCAGTACTTTAAGTTTGACCAATTCTACACAAATGAGTACTTTATATTGCGACGGAAATCCAATCGCCAGCATAGACGTTACTGGTTTGAGTAACCTAAATATCTTTTATTTCGGAAGCTCGGCCCTTAATTCAATTACTTTCGGTACGCATCCGGTACTGCATTACATGATTATTTACGGAAGCAACATTCCCAATTTGAGCATTCCGCCGATGCCGATGCTTTGGACCTTTGCTTGTGACGATAGCACAGTCAATAGTCTGGATTTATCAGCTTTTCCGATGTTGTATGACGTGCGTTTGCGCAATGATCCGAATATTTCATACTTGAATGTAAAAAACGGAGTCAATTTTGAATCTGTGATTAACCTACAAAACTGTCCCAATTTACTTTATGTCTGTACCGACCCGGTTGAAGTAGATCAAGCCAATCAACAATTTGCGCCCGAAAACAACAACAATCCCAATGGGCACGCGAGTGTGTATTGCACTTTTACACCGGGAGGCATATTCAATACCATTACCGGAACCTTGCGCTATGATCAAGACAACAATGGTTGCGATTTGAGCGACGAAGTTCAGCCCTACATGAAAGTGAAAATTTCTAACGGAACAGAAGAAGCTTATACAATGACTGATGCGAGCGGGCAATATCATTTTTACACGCCTGAGGGCAACTATACTATTACGCCTGAATTAGAACATCCGGCTTACTTTACGATTTCGCCTGCCTCGGCCACCGTATCAACGCCCACCGCGAACAACATTACCTCAACCCGAGATTTTTGCATTGCTCCTAATGGTGTTCACAATGATTTAGAAGTGGTGATTGAACCGCTGAGTATGCCGCGTCCGGGATTTGATTGCTTGTACAAAATTGTCTTTCGCAACAAGGGCAACCAGACGATGTCAATTCCGTTCCAAACCGTAACATTTTATTATAATCCTGACCAAATGGAAATAATAGAAACTTCTGAATCAGGAGTTTCATTAGATAGCGGGCACATGGCCTTTATTTATGAAAACCTATTGCCTTTTGAATCAAGATCAATATGGGTAAAGATGCATATATGGTCACCTACTGAACTCATCCATCCTGTCAATGCTGGTGATATATTAACGCTCAACGCAAGTATTTATCCTATTGATTCTGATGATACGCCTCAGGACAATATTTTTGCATTGCAACAAACAGCGGTAAACTCACAAGATCCGAACCTCATTGAATGTCTTGAAGGCGATGTGGTTGCTCCGGCTGAAATTGGAAATTACTTGCATTACAACGTTTTGTTTGAAAACACCGGAACCGCTAGTGCAGTGAATGTGGTGGTGAAAGATGTTATTGATCCGACGCAATACGATTTAAACAGCTTACAAGTTTTAAGTGCCTCACATCCGGTTTATACCCGAATTCAGGGCAATGTGGTAGAGTTTATTTTTGAAAATATTAATCTTTCAATCTCAGAAAATATAATCGATCCGATTCTGATTGGTGGACACGGCAATGTGCTCTTCAAATTGAAATCAAAAAACAATTTACAAACGGGCGATTCAGTCATGAACAGAGCGTCAATTTATTTTGACTACAATGCGCCGATCAACACCAATGACGCTACCACCACTTTTGCCTTGTTGTCAAACAGCATTTTTGAACAAGACAACAGCATTAGCGTATGGCCAAATCCAGCAAAAGATTTGGTAAAAATCAGTGCTGATGATGTGTTGCTGTCGATTCAGTTGTATGATATTCAAGGAAGATTGCTCGAAACACACCCAAGCCAAAATATATCTTCGACTTTAGATATTTCAAAAAGAGCCAACGGTATTTACTTCATCAAAGCTACTACCCAAAAAGGAAGCGCTGTTCTAAAACTCATTAAAGAATAACTAAAACCATCAAAGCCATGAAAAAAACAGTGCTCCTTTTTTTATTTTTTAATGCCTGCGTATATGGGCAGATTGTGAATATTCCGGATGCGAATTTTAAAAATAAATTGGTTACAGGAAATTGTAATGATACTGATGCTGATTTGGTTGGAGATACTCCAGTGGATATAAACAATGATGGCGAAATACAAGTTTCTGAAGCAGAAGCAGTAGCCGGTTTGATTATCGAAAACGCAAACATTATGGACTTGGCGGGAATTGAATCTTTTAGCAACTTGCAAACATTAAGATGTGCACACAATCAGATAGCAAATGTTAATGTGAGTAGTTTGAGCTCATTAGTATGGCTGGACTTTTCATATAATCCCACAGCAACCTTCAACATAAACGGATTGCAACAACTTAATTTTATTGGATGTTCATTTACGAATATTACCGCATTAGATTTTACTACAAATCCCAGTATAGTTGATGTTTGGGCCAGTGATTGTCCGCAACTCATTAGTGTTAATGCCAGTGATCGAGTGGGTATTTTATTATATCTGGAAAACAGTTTTAATGTTCAAGACTTGAACTTACATGGTTGTCAATTAGCAGATGGTTACATCAATAGTTCTTACCTGAATAATGCACATAATTTAGTCAATGTTGATTTAAGCGACAATCTATTTACAACGGGATTGATGGTAAATGGTTCTAATTTGACAAGTTTAAACATTGCCAATTGTACCAATCTAAGGTCTTTAGTCTGCAGTGGTCCATTTACTTCTATTGATTTAAGTGGTTTGGATAATCTTTGGGAACTAGCTATTCATGCTCCTTTAAATTCGATCAATTTGAACAACCTACCCAACTTAAGTGTTCTTGATTTAGCGAGTTTTAACGGAGGTTCAAGTCAAATCAGCAATTTAAATCTATCAGTAGTTCCGAATTTGACATTTTTATATTGCATTGGCCATCAACTAACGCAACTCGATCTATCTAATCAGCATCAACTTCAAGAATTATATTGTAGTGATAATCAATTAACCTCATTAAACACACTTAACTGTCCGGCATTAACCAGGATTGTCTGCGAAAGAAACCCCATTACAGAACTCGACGTTTCAGCCAACAACCAACTGAATTTACTGACTTGTGGTTCGCCAGAATTAACTTCAGTGAATTTAAAAAACGGAATAGGTGAAACACTCGAATTGTACAATGCCAATAATCTCGCTTTTATTTGTGTCGATGATAGCCAAATCAACCAAATTCAAACCGTAGTGCACAACAGTGCCAACCCTGATACAGTAGTAAATTCATATTGCTCGTTTACGCCGGGCGGAGATTTTAATACCATTAGCGGCAAAATTACCATAGATCTAGACCACAATGGTTGCGATGAAAATGATGCTGCATCAACCAATAACATCTTGGTTAAAATAACCGGAAATAATCTCAACGGGGCAACTTTTACAAATCAAAACGGAGATTATAGATATTATACATCCTCTGGAGATTATACCATCACACCTCATTTGGAACATCCTGAGTATTTTACCGCAACACCGGCGTCAATTACAGTGAATTTTCCAACGCAAGAAAACCTCAGCAGTGTTCAGAATTTTTGTATTGTTCCAAATGAAACTCATCCGGATTTAGAAGTGATTTTATCGCCATTGAGCGGAGCTCGTCCGGGGTTTGATGCTTATTATCAAATCATTTTCAAAAACAAAGGAAACGTCAACTTATCAGGTCAAATCAACTTGAACTTTGACGATGCACACATTGATTTTGTATCGGCCAGCCCGAATGTAGACAGTCAATCGATTAATAACCTTTACTGGACATTTAGCAATTTAGGCCCTTTTGAAACCAGAATTATTACACTGGTTTTCAATTTGAATTCGCCTACTGAAAACCCTCCTTTGAATGCCGGCAACTCATTGCATTTTGTAGCGCAAAGCAATTTTTCGGAAGGCGAAAGCACGCCTTATGACAATGCTTTTGAACTCAATCAATTAGTTGTCAACAGTTATGACCCCAACACCAAATCATGTCTTGAAGGTAACACCATTGCGGCGACAGAAATCGGCAAATACGTTCATTACAACATCAACTTTGAAAACATCGGCACTAGCGAGGCCATTAATATTGTAGTCAAAGACACAATCAATACACAAATGTTTGACATGAACAGCCTTCAATTGCTTTATGCCTCGCATCCGGTTGAAATCAAAATCAGAGACAGCGTCGTTGAGTTTATTTTTAGAGGAATTCACTTGCCTCCATCCAACGGTGGTCCGATTGGTGGCCATGGCAATGTGCTGTTTAAAATCAAAACACTGCCAACACTACAAGTCGGCGACGAAATTGCCAATACGGCCAACATCTTTTTTGATTACAATCATCCGATTGAAACCAACGAAGCGCGTTCGGCGTATGCCAACTTGAGCCAACCGATTTTTGTCAAAGATGAAAGCATTTCTTTGCTACCAAATCCGGCAAAAGATAAAATCACCGTTTCAGCTTTGTATGCGCTTAAATCCATTGAAATTTACGATGCACAAGGGCGATTGTTGCAGACCATTATTGATAACAATAAAACCAAAAACATCGATTTATCTAGCTATGTTCGAGGTGTTTATTTGGTAAAAATCAATACCCAAAAAGGAAGCGCTGTTCAAAAACTCATTAAAGAATAAGTTAGTCGTTAAGTAGTTAATGCAAAAACGCCGGTTCATTGCTGACCGGCGTTTTTTTATTAATTGAATTGATTACAAAGGAATATTTCCGTGTTTGCGCTGTGGTCTTTCGACTACTTTGTTTTCAAGCATGCTGAATGCTTTGATGAGTTTTCTGCGCGTATCTTCAGGCAAAATTACCTCATCAACAAAACCGCGTTGCGCTGCCGTATAAGGATTGGCAAATAAATCAGCGTATTCGGCTTCTTTTTCGAGTAATTTGGCTTCTGGGTTTTGCGCTTCGCTGATTTCTTTTTTGAAGATAATTTCACTCGCTCCTTTGGCGCCCATTACGGCAATTTCAGCCGATGGCCAAGCAAAGTTCATATCAGCGCCGATGTGTTTTGAGTTCATTACGTCGTATGCGCCACCATAAGCTTTTCGGGTAATGACAGTGACGCGTGGAACTGTGGCTTCACTGAGCGCATAAAGCAATTTAGCTCCGTGTACGATGATGCCGTTCCATTCTTGATCGGTGCCCGGTAAGAAGCCCGGAACATCCACCAAAACCAACAACGGAATGTTGAATGCATCACAAAAACGCGTAAAACGAGCGGCTTTAATTGAGCTTTTCACATCCAAGCAACCGGCCAAAAACATCGGATTATTGGCTACAATACCCACGCTTCTTCCGGCCATTCTGGCAAAACCTACAATGATGTTCTCAGCGTATTCTTTGTGGATTTCAAAAAATGAATCTTCGTCAATAACACCGGTAATAACCTCGTGCATATCATAAGGCTTGTTGGCATTATCAGGCACAATGGTGTTGAGTTGCGGTCTGATTTCATCGCCCAATTCATAAGGCAATTTAGGCGTGGTTTCACGGTTGTTTTGCGGAATATAGCTCAACAGTTTTTTAATATCGTCCAAGCATGATACCCCGTTAGGCGAAGTGATGTGTGCCACACCGGATTTGGTTGCATGGGTCATCGCGCCGCCGAGTTCCTCAGATGAAACTTCTTCATTGGTCACGGTTTTAACCACATTCGGGCCGGTCACAAACATATAACTGTTGCCTTCGACCATCATCGTAAAGTCTGTCATGGCCGGAGAATAAACCGCCCCGCCGGCACAAGGCCCGAGAATCGCAGAAATTTGCGGAATCACCCCCGAAGATTGTACGTTTCTAAAAAAAATATCGGCATAACCGCCCAATGAGCGAACGCCTTCTTGAATACGTGCACCACCGGAATCGTTGAGCCCAATCATCGGAGCGCCTACTTTGAGTGCCATGTCCATGACTTTGCAGATTTTTTCGGCATGTGTTTCAGATAAAGCGCCGCCAAATACCGTAAAATCTTGGGCAAAGACATACACCAATCGCCCATTGATGGTTCCGTAACCGGTAATCACCCCATCGCCGTAATAGATTTCATTTTCCATGCCGAAATCAGTGGTTCGATGCGTGACAAGCATTCCGATTTCTTCAAATGAACCTTCGTCCATCAGATACTGAACACGCTCACGAGCAGTGAGTTTTTTCTTCTCGTGCTGCTTGGCAATGCGTTTTTCACCACCGCCGAGTTTGGCCAGTGCTATTTTTTCGTTTAAGAGATTTATTTTGGATTCCATAGTTTTATGCGTTTGGTAAACGAACGATTTTTTGATCGGTTAAATATTGTTTCAAAGCAACAAGCATCGCCACTTCGGCCTCAGTTTCTTGTTGTTTTTTAAGAATTTCAGCATCGTAGTATTTCTTGACGAAATTAGTATCGAAATGTCCTGAACGAAACGCTTCATGCTGACAAACGAAAGTTCCAAACGGCAAAGTGGTTTGCACGCCTTCAACTTTATAATGGGCAATGGCTTGAATCATAAGCTCAATGGCTTCTTCGCGCGTGGCTCCGTAGGTGATGAGTTTTGAAAGCATCGGATCGTAATAAATCGGGATATCCATACCTTGCTCAAAGCCATTGTCTACACGTATACCCTCGCCCACCGGCAATTGATAAACATCTAAATGTCCGACGCTCGGCAAGAAATCGTTGAGCGGATCTTCGGCATAAACCCTGAGTTCTAAGGCATGTCCGTGAATGCGCAAATCTTCCTGTTTCATCGGCAAGGCTTCTCCACGCGCTACTTTAATTTGCAGTTCAACCAAGTCAACACCGGCAATGAGTTCAGACACCGGATGTTCAACTTGCAGACGCGTATTCATTTCGAGAAAGTAAAAATTGTGCTGATCGTCCAATAAGAACTCTACAGTGCCTGCACCCAAATAATCACAAGCTTTGGCCACTTTGACCGCCGCTTCGCCCATTTGTTTGCGCAATTCAGGGGTTAACACTGAGGACGGAGCTTCTTCGACCACTTTTTGGTGGCGGCGTTGAATGCTGCACTCGCGTTCAAAAAAGTATAAAATGTTGCCGTGTGCATCGGCCATCACTTGAATTTCAATGTGACGCGGAGAGGTAACATATTTTTCAATAAAAACCGATCCATCGCCAAAAGCAGCTACTGCTTCACTGATGGCGCGATTCATTTGCGCTTCAAAATCGGCTTCTTTTTCAACCACGCGCATGCCTTTTCCGCCACCACCGGCCGAAGCTTTGATGAGTATCGGGAAACCAACAGCCGTAGCCGTTTTCTTGGCTTCTTCAATATCGATGATCGCGTGATCCACACCGGGAACCATCGGAATATCATAATGCATCACCGCTTCTTTGGCCGCCAGTTTGCTGCCCATGACGCGGATGGCTTTTGATTTTGGCCCGATAAAAATGAGGTTGTTTTTTTCAACTTCTTCAGCAAAATCAGCATTTTCACTCAAAAATCCATAACCGGGATGGATGGCATCTACGCCAAGTTCTTTGGCAACTTGAATAATTTTATCACCGCGCAAATACGATTCGCTTGAAGGCGCTTCACCAATGCAAACAGCTTGGTCGGCAAATTTTACGTGCGGAGCATTGCGGTCGGCGGTTGAATATACCGCAACGGTTTTGATGCCCATTTTCTTGGCGGTTTTCATCACACGAATGGCGATTTCACCGCGGTTAGCTACTAATATTTTTTTCATGTTTATTCGAATTCGATTAACAATTGACCTTTATCCACGGCGGCACCTACGGCCACGGCCACTGATTTGATTACACCTTCACGCGGCGAAAGCAAACTGTTCTCCATTTTCATGGCGCTCAAAATGAGCAGTGGATCGTTTTCCTGAACCGCTTGCCCGGGCGAAACGTTGATTTCAATAATAAGTCCGGGCATCGGCGCTTTGACCGCATTGACGTGTTTGGAACTGCCCGATTCAAAGCCCATTTGTTGGATGAGCTGATCTAATGAATCCGATATTTTAACAGTGTACGGATTGTTGTTGACCGAAACAGTGTAATTTTTTTGAAGAAAATCTGCTTTGAGGATTTCTACTTGATAAGAATCTCCATCGCGCAGAACATGATACTTGCCCGGAGCTATTTGGGCCGCATCGAGTTGTTGTGCATCGCTTTCTGAGCATTCAAGGGTTTTGAGTTTGCCCACTGAAAGCTTATAAGTTTGTTTCATATGTTTCAAGTTTATTTTTTATAGGTAACGTATAGTATCGTTTTTTAAGTCGGAAGTAAATTTAGAGAAAAGCAAACGGATATTATCTGATAAAAATCAACAAAATTGCTAATTTAATATAGAAGATTTTACTCGGTAGATTTTTGGGTGTTGTTAAACTGCCAACAAGCCATTGGCTCTGAGCTGAAGCATCGGTTTTGAAAACCAGAACAATTCAAAATGATCAAATTGGGCTTCAAAACTGGTTTGCATATTTTGTAAGGTAAGTCTTGGCGATGCTTGAGGAATCAATTCTAAGAGAAACGCAGCCAACCAAACGCCTTGTTCTTTTTCGAGCGCAATTTCTAAATGATTGAAGCGATTGTGGATAGTCAGTTCGGCTACTTCCCAACTATGGCCTTTTTTGGTTTTGGTTTTTATTTGCAGCGATGGTTCGGCTCCTAACCAAATGAGTTTTGCCTGTGGTTTGATTTTGAATTCAATGTTTTGATTTAGCGCTTTTTGGATGAAATCAGCTGCGATGGTGGTTCGCGGAATTTTCACTTCAAACCAATTTTGCAATGGTTCGTTAAAACAGATTCCGTGCATATAGTTGTATAGTGATTTTCTGAGTCCGAAACTAAATTGATCGTGATCGATCTGCGTTGCATCTTCAAAAAGCAAATCATTGTTGGCAAAAGTACCGTCAGGATGCGTGGTTCGAGCCACACCAAATTGTTCCGGATACAATCCGACCGGACTGTGCGCGGTCATGGCGAATCGATGCCAAAATCCAGATTGTACGATTCCGGCTTCAAAAAGTTGGCGCACCATTTCTAAACTATCCACCGTTTCTTGAACGGTTTGTGTCGGATAACCATACATCAAATAGGCGTGTACCATTATTCCCGCTTGGGTGAAATTTCGAGTAACTTGAGCCACTTGCTCGACCGTTACGCCTTTGTCAATAAGTGCCAGAAGTCTGTCAGATGCAACTTCTAATCCGCCAGAAACGGCAATACAACCCGAAGCTTTGAGCAACCAACACAAATCGGCTGTGAAACTCTTCTCAAAACGAATGTTCGTCCACCAAGTAATGGTGAGGCCACGGTGTAAAATTTCAAATGCTACTTCGCGCATCAAGGCCGGTGGTGCGGCTTCGTCTACAAAGTGAAACCCGGTTTCGCCGGTTTGCGCGATGAGTTCTTCGATTCGATCTACAATCAGTCGCGCTGCAATAGGTTCGTACACCTTAATATAATCGAGTGAAATATCGCAGAAAGTGCATTTGCCCCAATAACAACCGTGCGCCATGGTGAGTTTGTTCCAACGTCCGTCGCTCCACATTTTGTGCATCGGATTGGCCACTTCAATTACTGATATATATTGGTCTAAAAGCAAGTCTGAATAATCCGGCGTGCCCACTTGACTCATTTTATAGTCGGCTTGTGGCGCATCATTTTTATACACTACTTGCCCGTTTTCAAGTAAAAATGTGCGTTTGTAGATTGGTTTTTCAGAGTTTAAATTCTGTATGAGCAATTCAACCGGTAGTTCACCGTCATCGAGCGTTACATAATCAAAAAATTCAAAAACTCTCACTTCTGAAAGCGAGCGCAATTCAGTATTGGCAAAGCCTCCGCCCAAAGCGATTTTGGTTTTTGGATAGTTCTTCTTGAACCATTGAGCCAATCTAAAAGCGGCATATAAATTCCCGGGGAATGGTACCGAAACCAATACCAAATCCGGCTGAAATTGCTTGGCTTTTTTATCTAATAATTCAAAAAGCAAATCATCAATATAAGTCGGGTTGGATTGCAATGCATCGTATAATTCATCAAACGATTGTGCGCTGCGACCTAGTTGTTCAGCGTAACGACTGAAGCCAAAATGCGCATCGACCGTTTCGACCACAAAATCAGCCAAATCTTCGAGATACAAAGTGGCCAAATGCTTGGCTTTGTCTTGCGTGCCCATACTGCCAAAAGCCCAATCGAGTTCTTGCAAATCAGCAAATCTTGACGCTTCGGGCAAAAAATAATGCTGACAAATCTGCAAGGCTAAAGTTGGATTTTTCCCTTGTAAAAAACCAATAACTGAGTCAATAGTTTGTATGTAATCAGACCGCAAAGCGAATATTCTTCGGGCGTTTTGAGACCAATCTTCAGAAGGTAATCCGCAATGCTCAAATAAGTTTTGCAATCCTTTGGATGAAAATAATTCGAGTATGACTTCATTGCCCAAATCAGCTTGTGTAGCCTCAATCTCAAGCGTTTTGAGAAAACCTTTGAGATAAGCCGTGGCCGGATAAGGCGTATTGAGCTGGGTAAACGGCGGAGTTACGATGAAAATTTTTGGGATCAAAAAGCTACTGATTTGTTGCAAATGTAAACAAAACGACCGTTTATTTTGCCATCACAACTAGTTGTTAAACCAAATCAACTTTAGTCAAGATTATTTACTTTTACCAAAAATTAAATTATGCCCAGCGACTGTATCAGCTATCAAGAATCAGGTTATTTTACACCGCTTATGGTGGATTATCTTAATCAATCAGCCACAGTTCAACCGCTTTATAACAACTTCCCAAATTTTGAAGGTTTTCGCTCACAAATTGCGCAAAAGCAAAAAAGTTATCCGATTGAAAACCGAACTGTTTTGGTCGAAGAACTCAAAAAGCAATACAGTCATTTGAATGCGTCGGAGAGCCTCAAAAACATAGAATTACTTGCTGACAAAAATACGTTCACCATTACCACCGGTCATCAACTCAATTTGTTTACCGGCCCGTTGTATTTTTTGTATAAAATCATCACGGCTATCAATTTGTGCAAAGAATTGAAAGAGCAATTTCCGGAGCAAAATTTTGTACCTATATATTGGATGGCCACCGAAGACCACGATTTTGAAGAGATTAATTTCTTTAACTATCAAGGCAAAAAAATCCGTTGGAGCAAAGAAACTTCGGGTCCTGTTGGTAGGCTTTCTACTCAAGGTTTAGAAAAAGTGTACGAAGTTTTTGCGCAAGAAATCGGTCACAATCAAAATGCAGAGCAAATCAAAAAATGGTTTGAAGAAGCCTATTTAAAGCACGAAAAATTAGCCGATGCCACGCGTTATTTGGCGCATGAACTTTTTGGAAAACACGGTTTGGTTATTTTGGATGCCGACCGAGCATCGCTCAAAAGGTTGTTTGTTCCCTACATAAAAAAAGAGCTTCTGGAGCAAATCACTTTCAAGCAAGTTTCACAGACCAATCAAAAGCTTAAAGATTATTTGATTCAGGTAAATCCGCGTGAAATTAACTTGTTTTACATTGAAAATCATTTACGCGAGCGCATTATTTTTGAAGATGGATTATACAAAGTCAACGATACAGAACTAACTTTTACAGCCAGTGAAATTCTTTTGGAAGTTGAAAATCATCCTGAAAAATTTAGCCCGAATGTATTGCTCAGACCTTTGTATGAAGAAGTTATTCTGCCCAATTTATGCTACATAGGCGGTGGCGGTGAGTTGGCTTATTGGTTGCAACTCAAATCTAATTTTGAATCTTTTGAAGTAGCCTTCCCGATTTTGTTATTGCGCAATTCGGTATTGTTAGCCACTGAAAAACAAGCCAAAAAAGCCGATGCTTTGCAACTGAATTGGGCTGATTTATTCAAAAAACAACAGGAATTAATCAATGCTAAAACCAAAGAAATATCAGAATTCCCGATTGATTTAAGCATTCAAAAAGATCATCTGAAAGCACAATTTCATTATCTGCACAAATTGGCCGAAAAAACAGATACTTCATTTTCGGGTGCCGTAAAAGCGCAAGAAGCCAAACAAATCAAAGGTTTGGAACAACTTGAAAAAAGATTGCTCAAAGCCCAAAAACGAAAACACGAAGACCAACTCGGGCGAATCATCGCTTTGCAAAATGAGCTTTTCCCGGGCAAAGGTTTGCAAGAAAGACAAGCCAATTTTTCGGAGTTTTATGTTGCATTTGGTGAACGCTTGATGTTAGATTTGATCGAAAAATTGCGCCCGTTGGAAGATAATTTTACTGTGGTAAAACTTTAATGTTTCAATGTAAAACTACAAATCATATCTATTTGATGACTTTGATAAATTCCAATTTGTCAGTTATTTAAGAATCTTTTCAACACGAAAACGTTTTCGTGTGTTTTTTTAAGGTTTGTTCTGAACTATCAGAGTTTTTTTTAGCTTAAATTAGCGTTGTAAAAATTTTTTAACTCAAAAATTATGAAAACAAAATTACTTTTATTATTACTTGTCGTCTTCGGATGGACCTCACAAGCGCAAGTTTCAATGACAGGTCCGGGTGCTGCCGGTGGCTGGGGCGACGGATTTGATATTGATATGATTAACAACGGTGGTGGAATTTGGACATTGTCAGGTTTCACAATGCCTGGTGGTGAATTCAAATTCAGAAAAGACCACGCGTGGACTGTTAACTGGGGAGCCGCTGCTTTCCCAACAGGTACGGGTGTACAAGATGGACCTAATATTACTGCAATTCCCGGTACTTATGACATTACTTTCAATGAAACTACTGGTGAATATAGTTTTTCAGGAGGGGCTCCGATTCCGGTTGTAAAATTATTGGGTTCTGCTGTACCAGATGTAAATGGTGTACCTTTCACTACTGCTGACTTATCAAACTTTACAGCTACCAATGTAACTTTACTTGACGGTACTGCCCAATTCAGCATTGACGATGTATTGTATGGTGGAGACACTTTGTTATCCGGGACTTTGATAGATGCGACTCACAACATTCCTGTGGTTGCGGGTGTTTATAGCTCAATTTCAGTAAATATCGGAAGTGGTGAATATACATTTGTACCTGCTCCGATTTATCCGGTGATTAGTATTATTGGTAGCGCTTTAGGTGGATGGGATGCAGCTCATGAAGTGGATATGGCTACCAATGATGGTGTTCTCTACACCGCAACAGTTACGCTCGATGGAACTGCTGGTAGCAATGAATTGAAATTCAGAACAGCGCACGATTGGGGACAACCTAACTACGGTGGAACTGACTGGCCATCAGGTATTGCTACTACAACAGGTGGTAATATTCCGGTAGCTGCTTCTGGAACTTATTCTGTGACTTTCAACTTGACAACTGGTGAGTATAATTTCTTCTTCCCAACTATCGCTTTAGTAGGTGATGGTACTCCGGGCGGATGGCCAACAGGTACTCCTGGTGAAATTGATCCTGCACAATTAACAACTACAGATGGTAAAGTTTACACTCTTGCTAGTATTACTTTGGTTAATGGTGGGGCTAAATTCCGTCAAAACAATGACTGGGCTTTTAACTGGGGTGCTGCTGATTTCCCTGCAGGAACAGCTACGCAAGGTGGAGCAAACATTGCAACTGTTGCTGGTGATTACAGTGTGACTTTTGACAGAGTTACTGGTGCTTATATGTTTGATGTTCCTTTTGCTACTACAGCTTTCAACAAATCAAACTTTGTAGTTACTCCAAACCCAACTTCTGGCGTATGGAACTTTGCTTCAACAAACAAAGAAATCGTTTCAATTCAAATTGTTGATGTATTAGGAAAAACAGTTGCTACTGTAGCTCCAAAAGCTATTTCAGCTTCAGTTGATGCTTCAAACTTAGCGAATGGTTTGTACATCGCTAAAATTTCAACTGCTAACGGAACTGAATCTGTTAAGTTGATGAAAAACTAATTTTTGAGTTTTTTTCATATCTTAAAATCCCCGACTTGTTCGGGGATTTTTTTGTTTTAATAGTATTTAAAAATCAATTATTAATACTATTTTTGCCCCCGATTTAAGGCAACATAGCCCAATAAAGAAATAAAATTAAATACTATAAAAATGGCTGGTAACAGAACTTTTACAATGATTAAACCCGATGCGGTTGAAAAAGGACACATCGGTGGCATTTTGAATATGATTACTGAAGGTGGTTTCAGAATCGTATCTATGAAATTAACGCAATTAACCGTAGCGGATGCTCAAAAATTCTACGCGGTGCATGCTGCAAGACCTTTCTTTGGCGAATTGGTAGAATTCATGACACGTGGTCCGATTGTGGCGGCTATCTTAGAGAAAGACAATGCTGTGGAAGATTTCAGAACTTTAATCGGAGCGACCAACCCAGCAGATGCTGCTGAAGGAACCATCCGTAAAAAATATGCAACATCCATCGGAGAAAATGCCGTTCACGGTTCAGACTCTGACGAAAATGCAGCTATCGAAGGTGCTTTCCACTTTGCAGGAAGAGAGCAATTCTAAGAAGAACTTAATTGTCTTTAAATGTAAAATCCCGTTCACAACAGATCGGGATTTTTTATATCCATAAATTGTTTTGATTTTAAAGATTAGCCATTAAATGATGTAAAATCTTGATTTGTTTAATTGTGTCATTTTTTCAAAAAAAATAAAAAATGACACAACTTTTGTGTCAAAAAAAAAATTTTTGAAAAAATTGACACAAAAAAAGTAAGCGACTTTAGATCGTATAAATCAAAAAACAGAAAAATTAGATGGATTGGTTTGGAGAACGCAATTTTAAAATCGAGTTCAGTATACACATCTATTTTGGGGCAACCAACAAGAATAAATCTTAAAGCCCTAATAATGTTTATCGCAAAACCACTTGTTTGACTACTTCTTGCCCGAGTTCCTCATTAATCATTTTAATGATTTTATCCTTACCGTAACTGAGTTCTTCGCGCAAGACCGCTGAAGTTAAATCAACATACAAAACGCTGCCTTTAAGGGTAACTTGTTTGGTATAAGTATTCACGCCGTTACCCATAAGCGACTTCCAGGCATCAGCTACCGCGACTTGATTCATGCCTGATTCAAGTTTGTTGCTCGAAATAATTTGTTTGAGCACCTCGCCTACCGAATTTTCATTGCTTAGTCTTTTGCTCATGGGGAATCAAATTAATGGGTTGTGCCTTTTTGTAGTGATATTTTTTATGCGAATCGTTTTCAATAACGAGTTCTTGATCGGTCAAAATAAGCACCGTTTCTTTCCATTGGGCATAAGGCGTCAGACAGATCAAAATGAGCTTTCCGTCTTTTTCTTGAGCAGAAATAGACTCAGACAAATCGTTGGTTAGAAAGGTTCCGTCGAGTTGCGGCATTACCTTTTTGCGGTAGCCTTTTTGGTTCTTGATATCAAAATAATCAAACGATTCATTGATACTGTATTCTTTGTGGTTTCCATCGGGAAATTCAACCGAAGTAATCTCCCAATATCCATTAATTTTAGGTAAGTCAGCTAGTTTTGCGCTGGGTTGGCACGAACATAAAACAACCAAAACAAATAGTAAATACAAAGCTTTTTTCATGGTGATGATGCATCTGAATCGAGCTACTAATTTAAACCAAAAAAGGACATCTTACCGTAAAAAAGATGTCCTTTGTTGATACTATTTTGACGCTATTATTTGAAGAATGAATCGACGAATTCGTATTTGTTGAACACTTGCAAATCATTGATGCCTTCGCCTACTCCGATGTATTTAACCGGAATCTGAAACTGATCAGAAATACCAATCACCACTCCACCTTTGGCTGTTCCGTCGAGTTTGGTAACGGCTAGCGAAGTAACTTCGGTGGCGGCAGTAAATTGTTTGGCTTGTTCAAAAGCGTTTTGACCCGTTGAACCATCGAGCACGAGTAAAACTTCATGCGGAGCATCTTCTTGAATTTTTTGCATCACGCGTTTTACTTTTGACAATTCGCCCATGAGATGCGTTTTGTTGTGCAAACGACCTGCGGTATCGATAATCACGATATCGGCGTTTTGTGCCACCGCACTTTGCAATGTATCAAAAGCTACCGAAGCTGGATCACTGCCCATTTGTTGTTTTACCAGCGGAACACCTACGCGATCAGCCCAAATTTGCAACTGATCAATCGCGGCAGCACGGAAGGTATCGGCAGCACCCAAGACCACTTTGTAGCCTTGGCTTTTGAATTGATGCGCGAGTTTTCCGATGGTGGTGGTTTTACCTACTCCGTTGACCCCGACAATCATAATTACATACGGATGTTTGTCTTGCGGAATACTGAACTCCGTTGCTTCGCCGGAATTGGTCTCAGAGAGCAAACCTGAAATCTCTTGACGCAAAATGAGATTGAGCTCATCGGTTCCAAGGTATTTGTCTTCAGAGACGCGTTTTTCGATGCGTTGGATGATTTTGAGTGTGGTTTCAACCCCTACATCTGAAGTAACGAGAATTTCTTCGAGGTTGTCAAGAACTTCATCATCCACTTTTGATTTACCCGCAATGGCTTTGGTAAGCTTGGTAAAAAAGGATGTTTTTGTTTTTTCTAAACCTTTGTCGAGGGTTTCTTTGGCTTCTTCGGTAAAGGTGGTTTCTCTTTTTTCTGAAGAGAATATGCGTTTAAAAAATGACATATTGTTTGATTTTAGTACTCATGCAGCCCGGATCGCGGTAAACAGCCCGCAGTTTTGAGCGAAAGTGACTGCCAAAAAAAGACGGCGACCCACGGAAGCCGGAAGGTTTTGTGCAAGTCACCGCGCGAAAAACGAGGACTGTGGCCAAGAGCCGGAATTGCTGCCCAAACCTACGTTGGACGGAACAAATATAAAACAAAAAAGCTACTTTCTGACGAAAGTAGCTTGTCTGTATAGGGTTGTGCGAATTATTTCTTTTTCAAGAATTCGTCAACTTCTTCAGGAGCCATAATAGCTTCAACGAAGGTATAAGCACCTGTTTTTGGAGATTTTACCATTTTGATGGCTTTTGACAATCTCTTAGAAGCGGTTTGTAAGGTTGCAACGGTTTTCTTTGCCATGACTTATATTGTTTAGGAATTCTTATAGTGAAAAACTCCGAATTACTTAATTTCTTTGTGAACGGTTACTCTTTTGAGGATAGGATTGAATTTTTTGATTTCTAATCTATCCGGAGTATTTTTTTTGTTCTTGGTAGTGATGTAACGAGACGTTCCTGGAACACCAGAAGTTTTGTGCTCAGTACACTCTAAAATAACTTGAATTCTGTTACCTTTCTTTGCCATCTTGCTATTTATTTTTTAGGAATGGATTATTTAATAAATCCTTCGGTCTGTGCTTTTTTCAAAACAGCAGCGATTCCGTTTTTGTTAATTGTTTTTATGGTAGAAGCAGCTACTCTCAATGTAATCCAACGATCTTCTTCAGCAAGGTAGAAACGTTTTTTTACCAAGTTAACCGAAAATTTTCTTTTGGTTTTGTTCATCGCGTGAGAAACATTGTTCCCTACCATCGCTCTTTTACCCGTAAGGTCACAAACTCTTGACATTATCTTTATCTTTAATCGTTATTCAAATCGAGGGTGCAAAGAAAATAAAAATAAACCATTGTGCAAAATAATTAATGCAGATTTTTTTCATTTTTTTTATTTGCTTTTTAATGTTGCTTTCAAGGCTGGATTTAACAGCTAAAACCGATGCCAGAATTAGCTGTTATATTGTTTTTAAAATTTCTTTTTGCAGCAATTCCAATGCTTTGTTGACGGTTCTATCGATGACCTTTTCACGCGGTTGTCCGAAATTGAATTCAAAAGTCTTAACGCCTTCTGGAGTAGCCAAACCGATGAAAACCGTTCCTAAATCAGCAGGTGAATCACCTTTAGACGGACCTGCATTCCCGGTGGTTGCAATTGCGTAATCGGTTTGCATGAGCTTTTGTACCGATTGAGCCATCGCTGTTGCCACTGGCGCGCTCACTACCGAATGTTCTTGAATCAGTTTTGGAGATAAACCCAAAACATCTACTTTGGTTTGCGTTGCGTATGAAACGACACTTCCTTTAAAATAAGCCGAAGCCCCAGACACTGAAGTAATCAATTGAGCAATTTTGCCACCGGTACAACTCTCAGCTGTGGCCAAAGTTATTCCTTTTTGGGCAAGTAATTTGCCGAGCATGACTTCAATGGTTTCGCCTTCATCATAGCCTACAATAATATCACCGATGAGTTCTGTGAGTGTGGTTACTTTTTCAGCGATGGTTTTTTCAAGAACACTTTGATCGGTTCCGCGAGCCGTGAGGCGCAAACGAACTCTGCCCGGAGCAGGCAAATACGCGAGCTTGATAAAATCGGGCAAGTTGTTCTCCCAATCTTCAATGCGCGCGGCCACCATGCTCTCGCCCATTCCATAAGTCATTATAGTTTTGTGTACAATATAGGGTCGTTTGTATTCGCGGACAATTTTAGGAATCAGGTATTGATCGACAATGCCTTTCATCTCAAACGGAACACCGGGTAACGAAACAAAAACCGTTTGTTCTTTTTGCATCCACATGCCCGGAGCGGTTCCGTAGGCGTTATGCAAAATCGTTGCGCGCGACGGAACCAAAGCCTGGTCTTTATTGACTTGAGTAACAGTAACGGTAAGTATTTTTTGAAATAAGTCAACAATGTGTTGTTCGACTTCAAGGTTGCGCACCAAAGTATCTTGAAAGTATTCGCAAAAAGTGTGTTTGGTAATATCGTCTTTGGTGGGGCCTAAACCACCGGTAATGATGACCAAATCGATTTGGTTTTGCAGCCGAGCAAGCGTCTCTAAAATATGCTCTCGATCATCTGAAATCGAAATCATTTCATGCGTTTGTACACCGACTTTATCGAGCGCTTTGGCAATATAACCCGAATTGGTGTCGGTAATTTGCCCGATGAGAATTTCATCGCCGATGGTGACTATGGTTGCTTTCATTTTCTTTGAGTTGCTGAGATACTGAGCTGCTGAGCTGCTGAGGAAATAAACTCGGCAAAAAATAAAAACTCAGCGCACAGAAGCCAGGCAAAGTTACGGCTCAAAAAGCAAAATTCATCAGGCGAATAGCAACATTTTTATGCTCAGAAGATGATAAAAACGTCCGCGGATTTTTAGCCCTGATGGCAGCAAAAGCACCGAACCTATAAAACTTGGTAGCGCCGCAGAGAAGCGCGACCAGCGGAAGCGCCTTAGATGCGTTTTTCGATGCCTGTTTTATAGGTTCGGTCTTGACGCGAACAGCAGGAATAGCTGCCTATAAATTTTTAAAATGAATTCTTTACGCAGTGGCGGTTTTTACAAATCAAAATCTTTGGTGATTTCTTTGACCGCTTTTTCAATTTGTGATTCAACGCTGTCAAAAGTAGCTTTGATTTCTTTGCGTTTGCCCTCGGCTTTGCCCCAAGCTTCAATTTGAAGAATCTCGTGAAAAGCTTGATCCATTCCCAACAAATCAAGAGTAGGCTTAATTTTGTGCGCATAGCTATACGCCATTTTGTGGTCTTTGGTCTGGATGCCGAGCTTTACCTGAATCAAGTCTTGCGGTACCTCGGTGACAAATAAGGTAATGATTTGGTTTACGAACTCGGGGTCATTGTCTGACAAGGCGTAAACTTTAGATAGGTTGTAATTTAGGGCCATTTTATTTGATATTTAATCTGAATAATTTTTGTTTTTCGAGATAACCTTCGAGCACATCTCCGGGTTTGACTGCTGCCACACCCTCGGGCGTACCGGTAAAAATTACATCGCCGGTTCTGAGTGTAAAATACTGAGAAACATAGGATATAAGTTCATCAATCTTCCACAACATCAGGCTGGAATTGCCTTTTTGCACGGTAATTCCGTTGTTTGTGAGTTCAAAATTAATACTTTCCAGAGAACTGAAAACTTTTTTCGATATAAAGTCGCCAATAATCGCTGAACCGTCAAAAGCTTTGGCCTTTTCCCACGGCAAGCCTTTCTCTTTGAGCTTTTGCTGCACATCGCGCGCTGTAAAATCAATCCCGACGGTAATTTCGTCATAATACTTATACGCAAATTCGGGCTCTATGTATTTGCCCATCTTATTAATTTTTACAACTAATTCAATTTCGTGGTGAATATCCTGCGAAAAATCTGGAATAATAAACGGTTGCGGACGCGACAAAACGGCCGTGTCGGGTTTGAGAAAAACCACGGGGTCATCAGGTCGTTCGTTGTTGAGTTCTTGAATGTGGTTGGCGTAATTGCGGCCTATACAAATAAGTTTCATGCTAAAAGTTACTGAGATTTTTAGAAGCCGGGAACCTGCTTTTCGCTCCTATCTTTTGCTACGCTGCGCTGCGCAAAAGGATATCCGCTTCAATCAGGGCTAGGGCTCTGCGTGTTCTAGAATAATTTGTTGTTGAGCTTTCTGAGTTTGATTCCGGTGAGCACTTTTTTGGTATACAGCGGAAAATCGGCGCTTTGCACCCAACCAAAATAACCCGGTTCG